>CAZCKU010000003.1:149179-271487 GCA_964499365.1 uncultured Thermodesulfovibrio sp. | reverse complement strand
TGGCCGTGTGTCTTGACCCTTACTTCCCTCTTCCCTCCTGTCGTCAACGATCAGTCGTCATGTGATCGAAAATCCCTTGTTGTCAAATTTAAAAAAACGTGTACAATATGTAAAGGGCCGCTCGGCCTTTTTTATTATAGTATCTATGCTGCTGCACTAAGGAGTAGTATGAGAGAACGGGATATTTTCGAAGAGATCATAGACATAGGCAAGAGACGGGGAACTCTCACCTATGACGAGATTAACGATGCCCTCCCCTCCGAATTTTTTTCCCCCGACGAATTAGAAGACCTTATGGACCTCCTTCAGGATATGGGTGTCAAGGTCACCGACGCAGAAGAAGCAGCCGCCCCCGAGGAAGAGACCGCCGAAGAAGAGGAGATCGGGGAATACGAAAAAACAGAAGACCTTGTCCAGGCCTATTTCCACTCGATGGGAGATATCTCGATCCTGACAAAGGACGAGGAGACTGAACTCGCCAAGAGGCTTGAAGAGGGAAGAAATATTATAACGGCTATCGTTGTTGACCTCCCGCTCTACAGGAAAATGGAGACCACCCTGGCCGCTCAGGTTGAGGCAGTAGATGAAGTCGCAGAAGAGGAGCTCGAGGAAGTTGAAGAAGAGAAGCCGGACGAAGCGTTTATCCTCTCGCTGAAAGTGCTCGATGATTTGATGACAAAGCTTGAGGCTACCGACAGAAAAATTGCCCGGTACGGATCCCTCAAGGAGATCAGAAGGCTTGTCAACGATAAAAAGAAGAAGAACATAAATCCCCTGAAGCTTGCCGTCCTCGAAAAAGAGGTGAAGAGCGAGTACCGGCGGGTAGAAACTGAAGTCGGCATCAAGATTGAAGACCTCAAGATCAAATGGGACAAGATCACGAATGCGCGTACTCTTGTCACTGACGCCAAGAATGAGCTGATTACCCGCAACCTGAGGCTGGTTGTCAATATAGCTAAGAACTATGTCGGGCGGGGTCTTCCGCTGCTGGACCTGATCCAGGAGGGGAATATCGGTCTCATGAAGGCAGTTGACAAGTTCAAATACGAGAAGGGGTTCAAGTTCTCGACCTATGCAACATGGTGGATACGCCAGGCGATTACCAGAGCCCTGATCGATCAGACCAAGACGATCAGAGTCCCTGTCCACATGATGGAATTTTACAACAGGGTGACCAAGGCATCGCGGGAGCTCACCCAGCAGCTCGGACGTGAACCGAGCAACGAAGAGATTGCAAAAAAACTGGTGGTACCGACGCGAAAGGTCGAGGAGGTCTTCAGGGCCATCCAGGACCCCATCGCACTTCAGACCCCGGTGGGCGATGAAGACACGGAACTCGAAGACTTCATCGGGGACAAAAACAGCCCCTCCCCATATTCAGATGCCGAGCGGAACGAGATATCCGACCAGATCCTGATGATCCTGAAGACGCTCACCGAGAAGGAACAGAAGGTGATCAGGATGCGGTTCGGCATAGGCGTTGACAGGGATCATACGCTGGAAGAAGTCGGCAGGCACCTCTCAATCACCCGCGAACGGGTGAGGCAGATCGAGGCAAAGGCCCTCAGGAAACTAAAGCATCCAAGCCGGCTTCGGGCCCTCAAAGTCCTTACCTCAGCATAACTACCGCCGAGCTGCCCGGCTAGTCAGCCTTGACGAATGTGTTGCCCGCTGCCACCGGCCTTGTAAAGGTTCGAACGATCGCTGTAGCCGTAGCATCCCTATAATTAATAACCTGAATAAGGCTGTTCGGGACTGTATGTTCTCCGATTATCAGCGTCTGCAGCATATCCCCGATTTCTATGCCGTCCTTCTGCCCTTTGTCTATATAGACGATATCATGGTTGCCGTTGATATTCTTCAGAATCTGTGAGGCGACAACGGTTCCCCTGATATCAGGCTTTCTATAAGCACCGGTTGTCAGCGGAGGATTGATCTCGTAATAGGGTTCGAGCAGATCATTGAGAAGGATTTCATCAAACACCTGGACTATCCTGGCCTGTGTCTCGCCGTATTCGAATTTCAAAATCTCGGCAACACCGCGGATTTCTACAACATAACCAAGCGTCCTGCCAGAGGTCGGATGTTTGACCAGCGTTCCGCGCCTGACGACGTAAAATCTCTCTCCCACCTTTGCAGGGCGGTCCGTCTTCACGTAAACGATATCATTATTGCCGAAGAGGCTCCTGTCATCCGGCGAACCGTAAATCCTGCCGACGCCATCGACTGAATCCGATATATAGCCACTCGACATCAGCAGACTTCTGCCGACCAGGGGTTTCAGGACAATGCGCTCAGGTTCCGGGGTTGCGGACCCGGATACTGCCGGCGGCGCTGCCTGCTTATCCTGCACGACCGGCTCCCTGCGTTCAGATATCGTGGTTGTGGAGGACTCGTCCGAGGCCTCCTTGTGGAGCAGATAGAGGGGAATTCTGATCTTCTGTCCGGGGAATATCCTGTCGGGGTTCGTTATCCCGGGATTTTCCTTCCAGACCTTGGGCCAGAGAAAGGTGTCGCTCAATTCCTTGCCGGAAATCCCCCACAGGGTGTCTCCCCCGTGGACGGTATACTCTTTGATATCCTCAGTCTGCGCCGAAGACAGAGACGGCACCAGTACGACTATCAATAAACATAAACATATCACTCCCCGATAGAGCATGAGCATCTCCTTCACGTATGAGTTTTCCTACCTAAAAAATACCCGAGCCAAAAAAAACTGTCAAGATTATTATAGACGTTTCCACATGATTACGCTATGAGAAACTGCTCATGTGCAGGTTCAAAAGGCCTGCAGGCCCTATCCGCGCATTCCTCCCGTCGCAGCCATGTCAAGGATCGCAAGCCTGCGCTTATGCTGCCGTGTCAGGAAATTCCTACAGAAAATGAAATGGGACCCTACATATTTCTCAGAATCAATTAAGTATATTTAAGGCGTAACGCCGGGTCGAGAGTAGCCGCAGATGGCGGGAAAAGGTTGCCTGCCGGTCCGGCGCTTGTGCGGTGGTCCGAAAACATACGTCTCTGCATGTGCGGGGCGACTATCTGGAGGAGGGGCATAATGAGGCAGGTAAAGGCAGGGTTCTTGCTGCTGTGTATCATCGGGATCATGGAAATCACGGGAGGATCTGCTTTCGGTTATGCAAATCTTCTCTGCGACAGCAGCGGCTGCAGGGTTGGTTATGCCGACAGCTGCGGCTGGGCAGACAACATTATCGACAATGCTATCAGCAGCACCAAGATAGTTGACGGGGCTGTCACGATCTCGAAACTCGGGTTTTCCTGTCCTGATGGGTTATTCCTGCAGTATGCCGGGGGATGGGGCTGCGGCGCTGCCAACGGGGATATTACCTCAGTGATCGCCGGTGCCGGGTTGTCTGGCGGGGCTGCCTCAGGAGATGCTACCCTCAGCATCAACTTTGCCGGAAACGGTGCTGCCAGCACTGCATCAAGAAGCGACCATAATCACGATGCATTCTACATCGGCGAAGGCGAGCCAAACTCGATCACGACGACGATGATCGTCAATGGCGCGGTTACTGACGCAAAGATCACCGGACCTATAAGCGGGACAAAGATAGATTCAGCCGGTCTGAATGCCGACACACTTGACGGAGTTGATTCGACAGGCTTTTCTGCTGCCGGGCACAACCATGACGCGGCGTATGTGAACATAGCCGGGGATACGATGACGGGAGCGCTGGTGCTGAACACTGGTGTAAACGGCGATCTCACGGCAACTGAGGACGGTTTCAGCCGGCCGGGGGATATTACGGTCGATGCCTTGGATGCTGCAGCGGCAACAACAGTTACGATTCAAAACCCTGATCTGGGGCAGGTGGCAAACCTTGTTGTCGAAGGAAGCGTCACCGCAACATCCTTCACCGGCAGCGGGGCGGGGCTCACTGGAGTTGCAGCTTCAGCCCATTCCCATGCCGGTGCTGACATCACCACCGGTACGGTCGCAGAGGCCAGGATTGATGTGGCAATTGCAAGGACATCAGCCCTCTCGGCCCACACATCCAATACATCTAACCCCCATTCGGTGACAGCCGCCCAGGTTGGCGCGGCATCGGCGGTGCACGCTCATTCCGGCGCTGACATCACAAGCGGCACCGTCGGAGAGACTTACATAGACGCGGCTGTTGCCAGAGACACGGAAGTCACATCAGCCATATCAACTCATACGGCCAATCCCTCGGCACATCACACAAGATATACCGACCCGGAGGCGGTTGCGGCGGTTCTTGCTGCTGACGGTGCAGGGTCCGGTCTCGATGCCGATACCCTCGATGGCCTGGACTCAACGACATTCATGCAGACAGCCGGCGGTACGATAACCGGTGCTTTGATACTCAACACCGGGGTAAACGGTGATCTGAGCATCAATGAAGAAGGGTTATCGAGGCCGGGGAGTTTGACGGTTGATGCGCTGGATGCTGCAGCGCCAACAACAGTGACGATTCAAAACCCTGATCTGGGGCAGGTGGCAAACCTTGTTGTCGAAGGAAGCGTCACCGCAACATCCTTCACCGGCAGCGGGGCGGGGCTCACTGGAGTTGCAGCTTCAGCCCATTCCCATGCCGGTGCTGACATCACCACCGGTACGGTCGCCGATGCCCGGATCGACGTTGCTATTGCACGGGTAAGTGCACTGACCGCACATACGTCAAACACCTCGAATCCCCATTCTGTCACCGCCGCCCAGGTCGGCGCTGCTGCCGCGGTTCATGCACATGCTGGCGAGGACATCACAAGCGGTACGGTCGCCGATGCCCGGATCGATGCTGCAATTACCCGCGACACAGAAGTTATGTCCATAGTTACCTTAAATGACGGCGCGGGATCCACGCTCGACGCAGACCTGCTTGACGGACTCGACTCGACCGCCTTCGCAGCAGCCGGTCATAACCATGATGCAGCATATGTGAATCTGACCACGACCCAGACCGTCGGCGGTGCAAAGACCTTCAGCGAAGATATCGCAGGTTCGAAGAACCTCCTGCTTCCTGCCACCACGGCAACAGTGGGGCAGATAATGCTGGGGGGTAATCGGTTTGCTCACTCTTTCGGTACAGCCAATACGTTCATCGGTAATAATGCAGGCAACCTGACAATGACAGGCAACGACAACACAGCAAGCGGAATCAATAGTCTCCTTGCCAACACCACCGGCTATTACAACACAGCAAGCGGCTCCGGCAGCATGGCATTCAACACGACAGGGTTCCAGAACACAGCAACCGGAGTCAGCAGCCTCCTGGTCAATACTGCAGGCGCAAACAACACAGCACACGGGTTTCAGAGTCTCGCTTCGAATATTTCCGGCAACTCCAATACAGCGCTTGGCAGCAATGCAGGTTATAACCAGACAACAGGAAGCAACAACATTTATATTGGTGCAAGCGTAATGGGTGTCGCCGGTGAATCGAATGTCACCAGAATTGGCAATGGCCAGACGCAGGCGATCATCGCGGGAACTGTGACTGCAACCGGGTTTGTGGGCGACGGCTCCGGCCTGACCGGGGTTACCGGCACCCCGACAGCGCACACGCATCCTGTCGGAGACATCACCGGCGGCGTTGTAACAAGCGTCGGCACCGGCACCGGTCTTACCGGTGGTCCTATTACCTCAACCGGGACGATCAGCCTTGCAAACACCGCGGTTACTGCAGGGTCTTACACCCGTGCAAACATCACCGTTGATGCACAGGGCCGGCTGACGGCTGCCTCCAGCGGTGGCTCAGTTGATCTCACTACGGACGTGACCGGTATCCTGCCGATAGCAAATGGCGGAACCGGATCGAGCACTCAGAACTTTGTTGACCTCACAGGCAACCAGATTATCGGAGGTACAAAGACCTTCTCAAGCGCGATTACCGCCGATATCTCGGGCAATGCCGCGACGGCGACTACGGCGTCTTCTGTGACGAACGGCGTCTATACGACCGGCAGCTACGCTGACCCTGCCTGGATCACCTCGCTTGCGGGTTCAAAGTTAACGGGGGACATCTCAACCGACAATCTGCTGTTTCCTCCAGTTTCAGCAACAACGAGCCAGATAAAAATTGCCGGCAATCCGTTTATTCACGCATACGGGCCGACCCAAGTGGGCAATGTTCCGTGGAATACCTTCATCGGCGCCTATGCCGGCAATTTCACCATGACCGGCGGCACAAATACTGGACTCGGACGGGCCAGTCTTACATCGAACACATCCGGAAGCGATAACACGGCAGCAGGGGTCGGAAGCCTGGGGTTTAATACGACGGGGAGCAGCAATACCGCAAGTGGTGTTTCGAGCCTGACGCAAAACACCACCGGCTCCCAGAACACCGCTATAGGCTTTAATGCCGGATATAACCAGACAACCGGTAACAACAATATATATATCGGGTATGATGTTCAGGGCGTTGCCGGAGAATCAAATATCACAAGAATAGGCAACGGCCAGACACAGGCGATCATCGCGGGGACTGTGACAGCAACCGGGTTTGTGGGTGATGGCTCGGGGCTGACAGGCGTTACTGGCACACCGACGGCGCATGTTCATTCCGGAGCAGACATCACCACCGGCACCGTGGCAGATGCCCGGATAGATGCTGCGATTACCCGTGACAGCGAGGTTATGTCCATCGTGCTCGCTAACGATGGCACAACATCCACTCTCGACGCAGATCTGCTGGACGGACTGGATTCTACCGCTTTTGCAGCCGCATCTCACAACCATGATGCAGCCTATGTAAACGTCGGCGGCGACACGATGACCGGGACACTAACGGTCAACACATCCGGCACCGGTATATCTGCTAACAGTGCAGCCGCAGCCGCTGTACTTGGAACAGGCGTCACCGGCGTTCTCGGGAATGGCACGAGTGTTGGTGTTTACGGTAGCAGCTCGACTGGCAACGCGGGGTCTTTTGCGATAACCAACCCTGCCAGCACTTCAGCCGCTTTGCTTGCTTCCACCAGTGGTACCGGCGAGGCAGCCAAGTTTACGATTACTAACTCATCCAGCACGGCCCACGTCCTGCACGCAGAGACAAATGGCAGCGGTTACGCCATTCACGCAGTAAGCTCCGGCTCTTCAGGCGTTATAGGCACTGCAGGTTATTTTGAAAATAATGGCGTCCTTGGCAATCCTCCGACGATTTATGTCGTCAATAATAGCGCGGCAGGTTCGACTGGGTTGTTCTCGACAGCATATTCTGGCAATGCTTCCGCTACGATCTTCGCAGGAACCGCAGGGACAGGTGAGGCCGGTCTGTTCTTGATCACCAACGCTGCCAGCTCGGCTCATGCCCTCCACGCTGAGACGAACGGCACCGGCTACGCCATTCATGGCAAGTCGACAAACGCCACGCCCCTTGCCGGCTACTTCGAGGGTAATGTCAACATAACCGGGTCCATTACCAAGGGGTCCGGCTCGTTTGTTCAGCCTCATCCCTCAGATCCTTCCAAGGAAGTAGTCTACAACTTCTTCGAAGGACCTGAACACGCCATCTTCCTGCGTGGCACCGCAACGCTGGTCAACGGCAGGGCGGTGATCGAAACGCCTGAGTCTTTCAGGGTCGTTGCCGGAAGCGCGGGGATTACAGTCCAGCTTACGCCAAAATCCCTCGACTCGAAGGGATTGGCCGCCTATGAGGTTACGCGCGACGCTATCAAGGTCGGCGAACTCGCATCCGGCAACGGCAGTTATTCCTTTGACTACTTTATCACCGCAAAGAGGGCAGGGTTCGAGGCCCACGAGCCAATCCAGAAGAACACCCATTTTACTGCGGATAATGCAACAAGGGAGGAGTTCGAGAAACGCTACTCCAACACCTCCGACATGACGCTGGCGGCAATGCGCACACTGCTTATTTCCAATGGTATTCTTAATCAGGATGGCACGCTTAACGAGGCAACAGCCGCGAGGCTCGGCTGGCAACTGAAATAAGGCTTAGTTTTTCTGGAGGCGGGGCGAATGCCCCGCCTTACTTTTTCCCTTCGTCCCACCCCTCTCATTTGACATGCCGGCGACCGAACATCGATAATTAAACATGCAGCGCTATAACTCCTTCGGTCCCTTCATGAAAAAACAATTCGGGACAAGAGTCTATAAAGTCAATGTGGACGCCGGATTTACCTGTCCGAACCGGGACGGTACGCTGGGGGTTACGGGCTGCATCTACTGCAACAACGACAGCTTCCGGCCGAACTCCTGCAAGCCGTCGCTTTCGATAAGCGAGCAGGTGCAGTCGGGCATCGGTCATGTGAAAAAGCGATACAAGGCCGGTAAATTTCTTGTCTACTTTCAGGCCTATACCAATACCTACGCACCGGTGTCTGAGCTGGAAAAGATGTATAACGAGGCCCTGGACCATCCCGACGTGCTTGGCCTTGCCATCGGCACCCGGCCTGATGCGGTGGATGAGGAGAAGATTGCGATGCTGCAGGAGCTTGCCTCCCGATACTACATTCTGATTGAATACGGCCTGCAGTCGATCTACGACAGAAGTCTCGAGTATATAAACCGCGGCCATAATTATCAGGCCTTTCTCGATGCTCTCGAAATGACGAGGGACAGAAATATCGCCATCGGGGCGCACCTCATTGCCGGGTTCCCGACCGAGTCAAGGGAGGAGACGCTTGCCATGGCCGATACCATCTCGAGGCTGCCGGTGCAGTTCCTGAAAGTCCACCAGCTCCAGATCGTCAGGGAGACGCCGCTAGCCGCCATGTATCAGGAGCACCCGTTTCATACGTTTGAGTACCGTGAATACCTGGACTTTATAGTTGACTTTATCGAACGGACTTCTCCGGAGATCGTTTTTCAGAGGCTCTATGCAACCGCCCCTGACGCCATACTGATCGCACCCGAGTGGGGCAGAAACAGGCATCAGATACTGCAGGATATAGAAAGGCACCTGGAACTCAGGCAGTCCTGGCAGGGGAAGAAATTTGACCTTGCGGCCGTTAACAGCTGATTATTGATCCTGAAAAATGATAAGTTCCTTCAGGTTTTTTCTCTTTGCCGGCCGGGGCTGTTCGTCAGGAAATCCGACCGCAAGCACGGCCATCAGTTCGAGCGAACCGGCAAGTCCGAGCAGTTCACGAATCTCCCGATCGCTCTTAATGATCTCCCCCAGCCATACCGCGCCCAGTCCCAGTGCATGAGCCTCAAGGAGCATGTTCTGGAGGCACGCCCCTATTGCCTGGATATCCTTTTCGCGGTGATAGCTCTTTTCGATATCGAGAAAAACGGGGATGAGTACCTGGCTTGCAGCAACTACCTTCGTATAATGGGTGAGCCTGGATACTGCGGAGATCGTGCTCCTGTTGGATATGACAGCAAAGCGCCACGGCTGATTGTTTAACCCCGACGGTGCCCACCGTCCCGCCTCAAGGATTCTCTCGATCAACTCCGGGGAGACCGGTTCAGGTCCGAACTTCCGGATGCTCCGCCGTGTTGTGATGATCTCAAGGATGTCCATGAGCAAAGCAGGAAACTACCTGAAGCGTTCGTTGAGCTTTCTTACGGCGCGGACGAAGGTCTTCAGCCCTTCTCCCTGAGTCACGTCGATCCCCTGGCCGATCAGCTCATTGCGGAGCCTGTCGAACTCTTCCGAATAGATCCTGTCGATCTCCTCAGCGGTCCGCGAGAGAAAGGCCTTTTCCCCGCTGCAGGGATGGTTGTCCTGATCATGATTATCTGAATGGCATTTCATGCATTCATTATAGCATCAGGGTAATCAACGGTGCCAATGGTTCAGTCCGGCATGGTGATCTATATCATACCGCCGGCTGGGTAAATCATTTATACTTTTATCAAGAACATGAAACGGAGGTTACCATGGCTTTAAGAAATATTATCGAGATCGACGAGTCAAAATGCGACGGGTGCGGCAACTGTGTGACGGACTGTGCCGAGGCAGCCCTGCAGATTGTCAACGGCAAGGCGAAACTTGTCAAAGAGATTTACTGTGACGGGCTTGGTGCCTGTCTCGGTGCCTGTCCGACAGGGGCACTGAAGGTTGTGCAGCGGGAGGCAGCGCCCTTTGATGAGGCCGCTACAGAAATTCATATCAAGGAGACAAAGAAGATGGCAGAGACACCCTGCGGATGTCCGGGAACAAAGCCGGTCGATTTTTCGGAGAAGACTGAGAAGCAGACAGTCAGCCAGGGGGCAGCCGAGACCCCTGAACTGACGAACTGGCCGGTGCAGCTGAAGCTTATTGCGACCACCGCCCCGTATCTGAACAATGCCGATCTCCTGCTGGCAGCGGATTGCACCGCTTTTTCAGCTACCAATTTCCACGGCAGGTTCATTAAAGGGAAAAAGCTGGTCATCGGATGCCCGAAGCTTGATGATGCACAGGCCTATTTGGAAAAACTTACTGAAATGTTCCGGGCAAACACCATCAAGAGCCTTACGGTTGTGAGAATGGAAGTCCCCTGCTGCGGCGGGCTCTCCTTTGTGGCCAAGAAGGCTATCGAGGCATCGGGCAAGGATATTCCCTATAGCGAGGTCATCATCGGCATTAAGGGCGATATTCTGAGCGAGGGAATGACCCCCCTCATTCCGAAACTCCAGAGTGTCAGTTGATTTTTAAGCATTGCGGGGGTGCCTGTTTTTCAGGCGCCCCCATCCTGCCAATATATTTTTCCCCCCCACAGCTTGCAAACTCCGGCAAAATTATAGTAATATTCTACTCACCTCACAGTGCCGAAGTGGTGGAACTGGTAGACACGCACGTTTGAGGGGCGTGTGGGCGACCATGCGGGTTCGAGTCCCGCCTTCGGCACCATTTTCTTCCTTGAAATCAACAGGTTGTCTCGTCAGCGCTCCAGAATATACCGCAGCCGGTCCTTTCGGAATTCCCATGCCTGCTGCCTGTCGCCGGACGCCGGCGCTGCATCAGCACAGGCCAACCTATTTCCCGAGTTCGCTGAGACGTTTTGCAGCCTCTTTTGCCTCCGCAGAATCAGGATGTTTTTCGATGATTTCCCTGTAAAGCTTTGCAGCGTGCTCCCTGTTGTTCTGCAGCTCCTCGAACCGGGCAGTTTCGTATATCTCGGCGGCTTTGTCAGCGCAGGCTGCAAGCATGCAGAGCAGCATTACGGCAAATGTTTTTTTCATGGTCGATCCCTCCTGACGGCATTGCTTTGCGACGTATATTATACCATTGAAGGGGTCATTGGGTTGACCTCACAGCCGCAAGCTGGTACCATGAAGTCATGAGATACAGAATCTGTTTGCTTGCCGGGATTATGGGAATTGCGGTCATTGCCGGTATCATCGAGTCCCTTGCAGCCCCGCGGCAGAAGCCGGAGGAAGGGGTTCCTGGCGTCGCAGATGGCGCGGAGACGGCTCCTGCTGCATGAGCTGAACCTTTGGTATTGATCCGGCCATATAGGTACATGTCATAATACAGGGCATGGAGAATGGATCTGCTCTGATAATGACGGCTGCTGACGGCCAGGGCCGGGCGGCTCTGGTGGACAAGATATGGTGCATACACTATGAATGCTATAAATTCATCAATGTCTGCAGCCGGTGCCGCATCCGGATTAAATGCAGGAACTACCTGAATTACTGGTCCCCTCCTTTTGAATTCTGATGCCTTGGCCGATATCCTGACCTGATCCTGAGGCGAATGCTCTCCGTGCTGTACCTCCGTGGCGTTCCGCTGTTTCCCCGGCGCTTTTTTTTATGATGCAGATCATGTCAATACTGTATAAAAAGAGATACAATGAAGCTACATACTATATTGTGGAGGTTTGATATGCTCGATAGAACACAGATAGAAGAGGCCCTTGACAGGGTAAGGCCCTTTCTCCGGCGGGATGGAGGAAACGTTCAGCTCGTGGACGTGACCGAAGACAATGTTATCAGGGTGAAACTCACCGGGGCCTGCGGAAGCTGCCCGATGTCCACGATGACGCTGAAGGGCGGTGTCGAGGCTGAGCTGAAAAAAAGTTTTCCCGACGTGCGCGTAGAATCCGTATAGCGATAGCTCGGAGGCGTATTCCCTTCTGCCCCGGGTTCAGGGTGCCTTCTTATCCGCCCTGCACCTGGTCTGGTACTCCCTGATGATTGGCAGGTCAGCCTCGGCCCAATCGAGTGTGTGCAGCTCCTCCGGCGGCAGCCAGACCATTGCGTGGTGCTCATGCAGCGTTATTTCGCCTGATCTGATTTCACAGATAAAGGGATAGAGTGTCACAGAAAACAGGGTGTACGTGTGGGTTGTCACCGTCAGTGCCTCACCGACAGAGGCCTCTATCCCGAGTTCTTCTTGCAACTCACGCCTGAGACAGGCCTCCGGGCTTTCGCCCTCATCGATCTTCCCTCCCGGGAACTCCCATTTCAGCGGCAGGCTCATCGTCGCGCTGCGCTGCGTGCAGAGCACCTTCCCCCTGCCCTCGATAATCGCGCATGCGACTTGTATATGTATTTTCTTTTCCATGAACTGTCAGCCTGCTCTGCCCATCTCCATGCTGGCCTATAGTATCACAAGGACACAAAGGCAGTGTCTGCGGTTGCAGAATACGTCAATAAAGCCTGCATGGCGCGGATAACAAGGGAACAGCCTCCCGCTCTTACTGCTTCAAATCTCTTAACAGCCTCTGAAATTCCGGAGACTCGGCAAGTATGCTGCGGGCTGCATTGCGAAGTTTGTCCACCTCCTCGTTGCTCAGCCTGAATGAGGTGGGAAGCCGCTTGAAATAGTCGCGCTCGGTTTCATCCCTGAGAGCGTCAAACTTGACCTCGATGACGTAGAACTGTATATCGCCGCAGGACCCGGGACCAGAAGATATTTCTCCTGCAGGGCACCGCTGCGTCCGGACCTGCCCGGCCCAGGTCTTCAGGCTATCCTTCAGCAATGCCAGGGTTTCTACATTGTAGCGTTCAATCGCTATGGATGAATAGGATTCCAGCATGGCGGCAAAGGCAGGGGGCTCTTCGACCCTGTCCCAGAAGGAGTCCGGTTGTGTCTCGGCATTCACCACGAGAAAGACCACTTTATGCACGTTTTCGTGGTGCGTTCCCTTCACGGTCTTCCAGTAGTCGCCCCTGAAGATGATCCGGTCCAGAATAGCCCTCAGGCCCAGATTGTCCGAAATCCCGCCATCGAGCAGGTGCAGATACGGCTTTTTTCCGGCATCGAGATACGGTTCAATGTTGTTGGCAAGAAAAAACTGCCGCTCGGTAAGCTCACGTTCCTTGAAGACGGTCTGCAGGACCTCAGGCATCCGGTACTTGCATGAGCCGGCATAATTTCTGACAGTAACAGGGGTGAGAAGCAGGGGGACCGCAGAGGAAGCAGTCACTGCCCTTGCCACGGGGAAACGGGACAGGTCCGAGCAGATCACGTCAAACATATCCTGCGAGAAACCCACGCGCAGGCCATAGGTCATATCCGTGGCATTGATCATAATCATGGGACCTTTTCCGGAGGCGATGTCGCCAAAAGTGCCGCCTTCAAAAATATGCGTATCATAATATTCGGCTGCAAGGTCGCTGCGGTCAAAATAGGGCGAAAGGAGCCGCACCCAGTTGAGAGGGTTAAAGAATATTCTTGCAGTAAGATCTCCCTGAATATTCTTCCTGAGAAAACTGGATTCGAAATCCCGGAAAATGCGATCGCCAAAAAGACCGTAGTAGGCGGCGGTGAAACTCCCTCCCGATACCCCTGATATGAGGTCCATTTCATCCAGAAGCCGCCGCTTCCTTCCGTCCAGGACAATTTCTGCCCTGGCCATTTCCTCAAGCACGCCGTACGACAATGCAGCGGCACGTGTTCCGCCTCCCGAGAAACTGACGAAGAAGAGCAGGTCGTCTGACTTGCCCGGGTTCCTCATGTTCTTGCCCCTGTATCCTATATCAGGGTTGTATTCCTTGAGGGGCTGATTTACCGGATAGTGCGCGCAACCAGCGCTGAGAAGCATCATGAATACAGTCAGCATAAGCAGGTGCGCCGCATGGCTGCAGCCCCGGTACCTGCATCTGCCGGTGATTCCATAGGACATCATTTTCTCTGTCATGATCTCGGACGCTCTTTCTTATGCTCCTGGGCTAAGGCAACGATCATAAAACCGAAGTCAACCCATTATATCAGAATCACTCTATATGTTTGGGAAAGGGGTGCGTCTGCCCGAAGCAGGAGACAGTTGCCGACACTATCAAAGGATGGCCGGAGAACCCGTCAATGCCAATGTTCAACGGTCCGGCCAGAGCTCACGGTCAATCCGGTTTCGCTCAGACAAAAACTGAGCGTCTACCCGGGGATGGCAAAAAGAGGAGGTGAACATGATCAGGGTTCTGCGTAATTCCTGATGTGCAAAGGAAAAAAGTGGTGCCCCCTGCATGATTCGAACATGCGGCCCCAGGTTTAGGAAACCTTTACAGGTATTTTTTACAAATCGGCTCCAGGCAACGGTTTCAGCAAAACCAGCCGATTTTAAAAGAGAAAAGGCAATTCCGTATATTCCGCATATTCTACGGAAATCCGCATAAAACGCATAAGACTACGACAATTCTACGACAGTGATACATATTGATATATTTACAAAACACTGCTCAAAATGACTGATAAAAACGATTTCGGGACTCAATAATAAAATGCTATACTTAGTTCCATAGGATAATATTATGGGCAAGAGACATTTAAATAATAAACCACTTGTTGAAGCGATCTTCGAGATAAGATGGGACCTGCAGGGGCCTCAGAATATGCAGGTTGATCCTCATTATAAAATCCTTTTGGGGCGATTATTTGATCGTCTATCTTCGACATACAGTAAACATAGTCCGCTCCCTACTGCATCCATACCAGACGAGATGGCAGGATACGTTGTGCAACATCAATTCAGAGTGAGTGATAATGCGTGGCCACTTGTGCAGATAGGACCAGGTATACTTACGTTGAACGACACTTCTGCATATTCTTGGGATGATTTTGAATTACGAGCCAAGCAGCTCGTATCTGAGTTATATGCGTTGTATCCTGATAGGGATTCCCTTCGGATTAATAATATGATGCTTCGGTATATTAATGCGATTGAATTCGATTACGGTAAAGAAGATATTATCAGTTTCTTGAGAGAGAAAATGAAGATTACCACTTCATTGCCAGAGGCCTTGTTTGCTGACAAACAAATATCGAAAACACCTATTGGGTTTAATTGTCAGTCTATCTTCCCTATTAAAGACCCGCAAGGTGTAGTGCAACTAAAATATGCTACGGGCAAGAGGGCAGAGGCTCATGCACTTATTTTAGAACTGTTGATTCAGTCTGCTGGCAAAGACGTTCCATTAATGCCTCACGGTTTTGAAACTTGGGCGACCAAATCTCACGATATTGTAGAGGATTGGTTTTTTAAATTGATCGAGGGTGATCTTGAACGGAGGTTTGAGTAAAATGGAAAGAACTGACCTTAGCATTATTATTGACGGGGAAGAGACCCGCAGTTCTTCATCTTGCGCTCATATGCTGGGGGAAACGAACAATACAGCTTTTCAATTTGATATGTTTCGAGAGTTAAGAGAAGCAGGCGTTTCGATATTGGCCATAATGGCATTAGCTTATACTGTTCCAACGGACGAGCTCATTTTTAAGATTAAATCGACTCCCTCAGCGATTATAGAAGAAACTCAACCCGAGACCTTAAACCAGATTTATAGTGATGCGGCAGGGGAAAAAATGTCCGATGATGATTTCAGAAAAGTTATGATCGCCCTTGAGGAAATATGGAGTGCGTGTCCCGATGATCTTCCTGGTGATTTATCTACAAGGCATGACCAGTATTTATCAGGGGCAAAGGGATGATATTTGCGGACACTTCCGCGCTTATTGCCCTATTCAATCCTAAGGATGATTGCCACAACAAAGCATTAGAGTGGTTTAAAGAGAATCGCCCAAGACTCGTGCTAACTGATTATATAGTAGATGAGCTTTTGACTCTTGCTATTTCAAAAGGAAACAAGCATTTCGCATTAGAGATAAGTAGAAAAATCAGAAGTCTTTTCTCAATGTCGATGATGTCCATAGAAAAGATCTCAGAAAGCGATTTTAATAATGCTTGGACAATATTCGATAGCTATGATGATAAAGACTGGAGCTTAACCGATTGCACCAGTTATGTATATATAAAACGGTCTAATGTTCAGGGTGCATTTGCTTTTGATTCGCATTTTGATCAGTTCGGCATTGTGGCCCGGCAGCCTTCCTGATAATGCATTAACGATTCTATTCGAGGTTGATTCAATGCCCTCCAGAAAATATTTCCCAAATAATACCTTTCCCCCTGCAATGCTCTACCCTTTTACGATGTAAAACCAATTTGCTTTAGTATAAAATATCTCACTACGTTGGTATTCTTTATTAGAGGGGGGAATAGTTGGCGAAATCCAGCGACATTTCATGAAAGGTACAGAAAAACCAAAAGGGTCTGACCTTTTTATTGTCGATAACAGCGACTCCGACTGGAAGGTGCGCAACTACCTCCATGAATGGGCCGAGATTGCCAAGTCCTTTGATATAGCTACAGGTTATTTTGAAATAGGTGCTCTCCTTGCTCTCGACGGTCAGTGGCAAAAGCTCGAAAAACTCCGCATCCTCATGGGGGATGAAGTTACGAAGCGTACCAAGAAAGCCCTTCTTGCAGGTATCGAAACAGTCAAAGGCATTCTTGACAACAGTATAGAAAAAGAAAAAGAGAAGAATGACTTTTTAAAAGGTGTTCCTGCTATCGTAGAGGCGATCAAGCAAAAGCAAATAGACTGCCGCATTTATACCAAAGAGAAGTTTCACGCAAAGGCCTATATTACTCATGGCAAACTTGCCGTGGTTGGTTCCACAGCTCTTGTTGGTTCAAGTAATTTCACCTATCCCGGCCTGACTGACAATGTTGAGCTGAATATTCAGATCAGGCGCGAGGTAGAAATCCTTCAGGAATGGTATGAGCGGCACTGGAACGAAGCGGAAGAAATCAGCGCCGAAATCCTTAAAGTGATAGAGCGCCACACCCGCGAATATACCCCATTTGAAGTTTATGCAAAGGCGCTCTTTGAGTTTTTTAAGGGGCATGAGATGACCGCAGGGGAATGGGAAAGTTCAGGATCACGTATGTATCCAGTCCTTGACCAGTATCAGAAGGAAGGCTATCAGGCACTCATGAAGGTCTCAAGGCAATACAACGGGGCTTTTCTCTGCGATGGCGTAGGTCTTGGGAAGACCTTTATTGGTCTCATGGTCATAGAACGGCTTGTTGAGCACGAAAGGAAACGAGTTGTTCTTATCGTTCCCAAAGCAGGTAGAAAACCGGTATGGGAAATTGCAATAAAGCGCTACCTTCCGCATCTCGGTGGCGATTTCAGTAATCTGGTTATCTTGAATCATACAGATTTACTCAGGGCAGGCTGGCATGAGCGCCTTGAGCAGATCAAGCAAAAGGCAGATGCAGTTGTAATTGATGAAGCCCACCATTTCCGCAATCCTGGCGTAAAGGGCGAAATATCGGACAAGAAGTCTCGTTACTGGCAGCTATACGACCTTATTGACGGCAAGTGCCTGTATCTCTTAACAGCAACCCCTATCAACAACCGGCTCATAGACCTGCAGCATATGATAGAACTCTTTTCCCGTCGCAAGGCGGACTATTTTAGCGCCGCACCGTTAGGCATTCATTCACTCCCAGGTCATTTCCGAAAAATGGAAAAGGCCCTCGAAAAGCAGGTGCTCGGCAAGGAGCAGGATGACGGCATTGAGACAAACCAGACTGAGGCAGAAGATGTTCTTTTTAATGATGAACTTTTCAAAGCATTGGTAGTGCAGCGGAGTCGTGCCTATGTAAAGGCAAGTCAGAAGCAGCATGGCGGAATGCAGGCTATATTCCCTAAACGCGATGATCCTAAGGTTGCCGAATATTCTATTAAGAAGACCTATGGCATGCTGCTCTGGATGATTGATAAGGCATTCTCCAAACAGAAGCCTCTTTTTTCTCTGGCTATGTACTACCCACTTGCATTCTATAAAGGGTCAGATACATCCATAGATCCTATGTCCGAAGGCCGTCAGAAGGAAGTCGTATCCCTGATAAGGATTCAGTTTCTTAAGCGATTTGAGAGTTCTGCCCAGGCATTTATGATGTCCTGCGAAGCACTATTGCTGAAACTCCTACTCTTTGCGACTAAAAACAGCAAATTAGATGCAGAAAAACGTATTCTGGAGCGATGGAAAGCACAACACGAGGAGCTCATTTCCGCCATTCAAAAACATCAGCTTGAGCTTACAGGCGATGAAGGTAGCGACGATGATGAAGAGGAAGACATTATCACAGCTGAGATGCTTGAATCCACAGAAGAGCTTTCTCGCGACGAATATAGGGTCGAAGAGATGCTTGATGAGACAATTCTGGACCTTAACCAGATTGCGGACTTTCTGAAAGAGCTGCAGAAGTTTAAGCCAAGCCACGACGATAAGCTGAAGGCACTGATCAAATTGCTGAAGACAGATCCGGTGCTCAAAAAGCACAAGGTCATGATATTCAGCGAATATATGGCCACAGCCCGATATCTTAAGGCAGAGCTTGCCAAGGCCGGCATCACAGGGATAGACGAAGTTGACAGTGCTGTAAAAAGAGACAGAGGTGAGATTATAAGGCAGTTTGCACCTTACTACAATGATGCTTCCAGCGCAGCGCTTCAGAGCGCGAGCTTAAGCGAAACCAGAGTGCTGATTGCTACTGATGTGCTCTCTGAAGGACTCAATCTTCAGGATGCGACCCGGCTTATCAACTATGACCTCCACTGGAACCCTGTTAGGCTCATGCAGAGGATCGGACGTGTGGACAGAAGGCTGAACCCCGAGATAGAGGCAAGGCTGCTTGCAGATCATCCTGAACAAAAGGATATACGAGGTACAGTTTCCTATTGGAACTTTCTGCCTCCGGATGAATTAGATGACCTGCTTAAACTTTATGGTAAGGTTTCACACAAGACCTTGAGGATATCAAAAACATTCGGTATAGAAGGTAAAAAGCTTCTGAAGCCTGACGATGATTATGAAGCACTTAAGGAGTTTAATCATAGTTACGAAGGCACAACAACAATACTGGAAGGTATGCACCTTGAATATCAGCAATTCTTAAAAGATAACCCTGAGTTAAGTTCCCTGATCCGGGGGCTTCCTGGCAGAGTGTTCAGCGGAAAGCAACATCCAAAGGCTGGGGCAAAAGGAGTGTTCTTCTGCTATGGGCTTCCGGCGCCTCGGATTGTTAAAGACAATGAAGGACCCTCAGGTGAAGAATGGGCAGAAGAGATTGGCTCTACTCGTTGGTATCTCTATAACATGGAGGCTAAAAAGATAATAGAAGAGCCTACCGAGATTATAGATTTCATCAGGAGCACTCCTGAGACTCCGCGACAGAAAGTTGTCTCAGACGAGACTCTGACAGAAATAAGGGGCACAGTCGAAAAACACATTAAGAACTCATATTTTAAGAAGGTTCAGGCTCCGGTTGGTGTAAAGGCTGTGCTGAAGGCATGGATGGAACTATCATGAGGAGGACTAATTGAATTCTCTTAATGTTCAACGTATCAAAGAGATCAAGTCATTTCCTTCTCTTGTAAAATATCTCCGCGACGAACTCGACTGGCCAATAGAATCTGAAGACTTTGAAGAACTTACCTATGAATATGAAGCCGATGAACTCGGCATAGATGCAAAGACAGCGGCAAAGATAAAGGAGATCAAACAGCTCCGTCCACTTTCTTCTAAACAGCCCTGGGGTATCTTCTTTATTAACTTTGAGCCAAAGCAACTGCCAATTGTCGTGCTCAGACGTATTCTCAGGTCTCTCGTTATTAAGAAACGCGCCTCAGCGAACAGGGCGCAGCAGGCAGCGTGGCAGCTCCATGACCTCCTCTTCATCTCCTCTTACGGCGAAGACGCCCATCGAGAGCTCACCTTTGCCCATTTTAGCGAGCCGACTGACCGGCTCTTTGGCGACTTACCGACTTTGAGAGTCCTCGGCTGGGATGACGACGACACGAAGCTGAAGATAGATCATGTTGTGCATATACTGTCGGCAAAGTTGCGTTGGCCTGCGGATGAAAATAATGCCGAAGAATGGCGCAACAAGTGGTCTGATGCTTTTGAGTTAAGACCACGTCAGGTAATCACCACTTCCAAAGAACTCGCAATACTCCTTGCAGCTCTTGCAAAAAGCATACGGCAGCGTGCAAATCTCATTCTTGATGTTGAGTCAGAGCGTGGTCCTCTGCGTAAGTTGCACAAGGCATTCCAGACTGCCCTGATCCATGACCTCAATGAAGATGACTTTGCAGATATGTACGCCCAGACCATCGCCTATGGTCTGCTCGCAGCCCGTGTTTCACGCCCTGTCGGAATTGTTGCCGATAACCTCGCAGACATGGTGCCCATTACTAACCCCTTCCTGAAGGAGATGTTAGGCACATTCCTGACAGTCGGCGGACGGAAAGGGAAGATTGATTTTGACGAGCTTGGGATACAGGAAGTCGTTGACTTGCTCAACAGTCCTGATACCAATGTAGAAGCAGTCCTGCGCGACTTCGGAAAGCGCACCATGCAGGAAGATCCGGTTGTTCACTTCTACGAACTCTTCCTGAAGGAATACGACAAGAAGAAGAAAGTTGAGCGCGGTGTCTTCTATACGCCTCAGCCGGTCGTTTCCTATATTGTCAGGAGTGTTCATGAGCTGCTGAAGACAGAATTCGGCATCGAAGATGGTCTTGCCTCTACAGTCACATGGGGTGAGATGGTCAAGAGGAAGTCTGAGATAAAGATACCTGAAGGCGTCTCTTCTGATGAACCTTTTGTTTTGATCCTCGATATCGCAACCGGTACAGCAACCTTCCTTGTTGAGGTTATCGAGGTGATTCATAACGCCATGGAGGAGAAGTGGAATAGGGAAGGGTATATGGCAATGGAGATGCCGAAGCTCTGGAATGAATACGTGCCTAAGCATCTTCTTCCTCGTTTATATGGCTATGAACTGATGATGGCGCCATATGCCATTGCCCATATGAAAATCGGTCTCAAGCTGGCCGAAACCGGATATCGGTTTGGCAGCAATGAGCGTGCGCATATCTATCTGACAAACAGTCTTGAGCCGCCAACAGATGTGGCTGAACAGCCTCAATTTGAGGAGATGGCGCCTGCGCTTGCACATGAGGGAAAAGCGGTGAATATGGTTAAGCGTAATAAACGCTTTACAGTTGTTATTGGTAATCCACCTTATTCAAATTTTGGTCGACTAAATAAGGTCCCGTTTATTCTTAACCTGCTGGATGACTACAAGCGTGGGCTCGCCGAGAAAAAGCTTAATCTCGACGACGACTTCATAAAGTTCATTCGCCTTTCTCAGCGCTTGATTGACAATACGGGTTGTGGTGTGTTGGGATTTATAACAAACCATACTTACCTTGAAGGCATTACTCATCGACAGATGCGATCTGCATTAATGGCTTCTTTCGACTTTTGCACTTTCCTTGATTTGCATGGTAGCACTAAGAAAGATGAGCAAGTTCCCGGTGGGGGAGTTGACGAAAATGTCTTCGACATTACAATTGGTGTATCTGTAGCTCTACTCGTGAAGCATATAGGCGCCTTTGCCCCGCGAGTTCAACACGTGGAGCTGTGGGGACCGAGACACACGAAGTACGATACCCTGTCAAAAAACACATTTTCTTCATTATGCGGCACCCCACTGAAACCTCACGAACCATTCTTTTTTTTCGTTCCAAAAAATCTTTCCGGTAGTGATGAATACAATGCTTGGCATAGCATGACCGAGATATTCTGTATCTGGAAAAATGGTATTCAGACTGACCGTGACGATTTATTTTTCGATTTTGATAATAATGTGTTGCATAGAAGAATGCAGTTACTTTTCAGTAAACATTATGATAAGGATTTCAAAGCACGCTATCGAGTTTATGCATCTTCCAGCTTTGCTATTGAAAAACGATTAGCCAAAACGAGATATGACGCGCAGAATATCAAGACATGTCTCTATCGTCCTTTTGATTTTCGATTTCTTTACTATGACCCCGATCTTACTAGTCGCCCAGCCTTCGATATCATGCAACACTTGATGGAGCCAAACCTGGCGATACTGTGTAGTAGGCAACAAGGAGTTACAGGCTTTAAACATGCTTTTTGCACTGAACATCTAATTGAAAGATGTGCAGTTTCCCTTAATTCTCGCGAATGCACGTATGTTTTTCCCCTATATCTCAAGAATAATAGCACCAGCGTTCAACAGGACTTACTTGCAGCAGGTGACCGGCAGACTAATCTTTCTAAGGAAATTATTGAGACATTAGCCCAAAGAATGGGACTTATTGATTACAAAGCACTGCCTGCTCTAATAGTTAAATACATTTATGGGCTGCTTTACTGTCCGACCTATAGAATCCGCTATGCTGAGTTTTTGAAAAGCGATTTCCCCCGCTTGCCATTTACAAGCAACTTGGAACTTTTCAGGGAGCTTGTAAAGTTCGGTAGTGAGCTTGTTGCCCTTCATCTGATGGACTCGCCGAAGTTGGAGAAACACATTACGCGTTTTATCGGGAAAGACACGCCTGAAGTCGAGAAGATTTCCTATTCAGATGACACAGTATGGATTGATAAGGCAAAATCACAGGGCTTTCAGGGCGTGCCGGAGAATGTCTGGAACTTCCACATCGGCGGCTATCAGGTTTGTGAGAAATGGCTAAAGGACCGCAAAGGGCGAACTTTAGCCGCTGATGACATAAATCATTATCACCGCATTGTCGTTGCTCTCAGCGAAACAATCCGCATAATGGCCGAGATCGACAATGTAATCGAAGCCCACGGCGGCTGGCCAGATGCCTTTGCTGGACAACAGGACGAGAAGAAGGATACCTACAACGAGTATGAAGAGTCTTTACTAAAGGCTGCCGAGGAGCCCACTCCATATGAGAATTCTGAGAATGTTAGTCCAAAAGGTGAAATTGTAGATGACCTGCCTGATGAATGTAATGAAGAAAATGACGAAATTAATTTGCAGAAAGCAAAAACTGTGAGTGGCACAGAGAACGACGCTAAAGAGCGTTTATACGATAGAATTGACGATGTTACGCGGGCAGATATAATGGCTGTAATTCGCGAGATGTTTACATTGCCCGACAATGGCAATGGCTTGGAGCGTGATGATGCTATCCGTGAAATATCAAGAGCCTTAGGCTTTGAGCGCACCGGGCCTCGAATAAAAGAGGCGCTGGGCGGGGATCTAATTGCTGCTGTAAGAAGAGGAATATTATTGAATGAAAAGGGCGTGCTGAAACTTGATTGCAGAACAATAAAGGACTACCCTCGCGACCTGTTAAAAGAATATCTACTTACTGCAATGGGGTCAACCTGGTGGGATCAGGATGACGCGATAAAGACCGTAGCTCGACACCTTGGCTTTCGTCGTACAGGCTCTGTAATTCAAGAGGCATTCAAGTCTGTCATAAACGGTTTGCTTCGTCAGGACATACTAGAACGAAACGGTAACTTGTTGAGGCGCAAATGAAATACTTTATTTACAAGGATTTTCGTGATGCTGTGGCCATTCTATATCAAAAGAGTGGTATATATCAGAAGGCTGCAGATAAGGTCTACGCGGTGCTGGGGAAGATAGACAAAAAAATAGTGGATTCCGACCCCATGCATGGGCTTAGTTTGACTGATCATGGTGAAACTCGAATAAAGCACTGTTTGAAATATGAATTGGGTGGCGGTTGCAGGCTTGTCACTATTTGCGATAATGGCATACATGTACTTTGCTACGCTGGCAAACATGAAGACACTGATTTATGGCTTGATAAGAATCGCGGACTAAGCCTAACTCTAAATGAAAAGAATCAACTTACAGAGGTTTTTTGTTCGGAAGATATCACTGTTGAAGATAGACGAATCAATACTGACGCAGGACGATCCACTGAGTTGTTAATAAAGAAGATATCTGAGAGGCATCTTAATAAGATATCCGCCGATGTACCTTGGTCGTTGCTCAACAAATTTACTGCGCTTAAATCAACTGCTACGGAATATGAAATCGAACAAATTGCTGATGAGATACCAGATGAAGAAAAGAAAATACTGTTTTTTGATGTCTTTTGTAAATTGCGGAATGATGACATTGACGGGGCTAAAAGAAGTATAGAAATGTATCTTGATAGTCTTTTCCCTGTATCTTCTGCGACGCCTGATGTCATTAGTAAGGTCGAAGCCGGTGACAGCTTTATAGATATAGATGATTTGCCACCTGACTTATTTGAACATTTTGTTAAAACTGCTCCTTTCCAAAAATGGATGCTTTTCATGCATCCTGATCAGCGCAAGATTGTTGAGCGAAATTTTAATGGTGCCGCCAAGCTTGTAGGGGTCAGTGGCTCAGGAAAAACCTGCATTATTGTTAAACGTGCTGTATATCTTGCTGAACAATATCCGGATCAAAAGATTCTCGTGCTTACTCTCAATCCCTCATTGGCGAATCTAATTGAAACTCTAATGAACTATGTCTGTATGGATGGAATTCGTAGCCGTATTGAAGTCTATTCTTTCTGGAAGTTTTGTCAACAGCAACTTCTCAAATATGAGCCTGCTAATCAAAAGCTATACAACGACATAACTTGGAAGCTAAATGAGCATGTCGATGAGGTCTGGGATGAGTTTTTTGAAGGTCATAATAATAATCATGACGCCAGAGTTCTTGCTGCCGTCAATAGGTCGCTCCTTGTCAGAGGTATCTTTCCTAAAGACTATATAAGGCAGGAGTTCGACTGGATAAGAAGTACCTTTTCTGAGAAAGAACGAAACGAATATCTTGATATAGATCGGGAAGGGAGATCAGAACCATTTACGCAGGACTTTCGTAAACATATTCTTAAGGGACTAAAGGCTTGGGAGGATATGATGGCGTTCGTCGGCGTTACTGATTACATAGGGTTGTCGAACGCCTTGTATCACCATGTGAGGCAGCTAAAACCACTTTATAGATCTATTTTGGTTGATGAGGTCCAAGATTTTGGCACACTCGAATTAAAAATCATTAGACATCTGGTATCGGAACGCGAAAATGACCTTTTCTTGTGTGGTGACGTTGCGCAACAGGTTTATTCGAAGCATCACAAATTATCGCAGGCCGGGATTTCGGTCGCCGGTCGCTCATTATCTATTCGCAAAAATTACCGAAATAGCCGCGAAATACTTGGCGCGGCACATGCTATTCTCCAGAAAAATGTTGATTTCGAAAAGCTTAGAAGCGAGGACTTTGAAATACTTGAACCTGAATATGCAAATTTCTCTTCTCCTAAGCCCTTGATTCTGAAGGCGGATTCCATGGATGCTGAATTTGGATCATGCTATAACTATTTAAAGGAGAATCTCAATCCTCATCAGAAGGCATGCATTGCCCTGTGTGGCTACTCTGTTAATGATCTTAAAGTTATAGGAGAGAGACTTGACCTACCTGTATTGGATGGTAATACAAGTATCGATAATAATAATATATTTCTCTCTGATCTCGAGCAGACCAAGGGTTTTGAATTCGATGTGATGGCAATTATTAATTGTAACGATGATGTGATTCCAAATCCCGTATCTCCTCCTGCGGAATGGTATCGTGAGATATGTAAGTTTTATGTTGCAATGACACGAGCCAAATTGTCACTTATTGTTTCATATTCCAGCATAAAATCAAATTTATTGGCTGGCTGTGAGGACTCATTTGTAACTGCGACATGGTCGGAGCATGAAGAAATGAGCTCGATAGATAGGTTTTCAATGCCATACCCAATGAGGGTAATCCATGAAAAAGAAGCTACGGTATTAACAATGACAGGTGAAGAATTTTTATATACGAAACGAGCCGTGGGAATTAGCCGGGAGCTCGCAGACAAAATGACAGCACTTATTACCGGACAGAGCGTTTCGAGGAATGGCAGACCAACAGAGTGGAAAAATATTGGCGCGGCTCTTAATGAGCGTGATGTTCAGATTGCTCAACTCTTTGGGGCAACGAAGACCTATCCAGAATTCAAATCTCTATTTGCTGATCTATTAGATGGATGAGGACATGAAGAATAATGCCAATACCTGAATTCACAGAAGATGGACTGCTGCCGAATAGCATTCATGACTGCTCTCTTGAAGAGCTGGAAGGAGTGTTTGGTAGATTTCAGCGCACGGATTGCCGCATAAACCTGACAAGGAAATTGAAGGAATATATTCAAGAGTTGCAACGAACTGGACTCGGCACTGAGTTGATCATAGACGGAAGCTATGCTACTCGGAAGGATAATCCCAGCGATATCGATTTAATCTTGGGACTTGAACAGGAGCTTGATTATTCGGCCCCTGTTAATCCGTATGAGTACAATCTGGCATCTAATAAGGCCGTGAAGCGCAAATATGGCTTTGATGTGTTTGTTGAGAAAGTGGGATCGGAGCGGTTTGATAATCGTCTGAGGTTTTTCCATCGTGTTAAGGAAAATCCCGACCTTTCAAAAGGGCTCCTTAGGATAAAACTATGATTACGGACGACAGACAATTAAAGCAGACTCGTGAAGAGCTTACACGGCTTGAAGAAGACTTGATATCCCTTCAGCGAGAAGTTTATTCCATCAATCCTGAGCGTTTTCATTTAATGGCAGAGGCATATGTTGACCATATTATCGAATTGCGCACTCAGATCGATGAATATATTGGAGTCAAGGCATATCAGGATAAACTTCAGGGTGTTTGGCTGCGGCTGATAGGCCCATCAATTCATTTAGGGTCGGCATCTGCTTCAATACTCACAAGCTCAATCGAAAATTTCCGAAAGAGCATAAGATCTATTACGTCCATAATGAAAGGCGAATTGCCTTATAGAAAAGGTGGAATCAGCAAGGATGTGGAAACTTCTTCCGATTTGGTAATCATAGGATTGAAAACCGGCAGTTTGCGTGTTGGATTGGGACTTCCGCCTGAACGTCAAATCAATATGTTTGATTCACAGGAAGATCCGGTTCTGAAGGCAATCGACACCTTTATGGAAGTTGCCTCATGGGCTTCAACACCTGAGCCACCGTCAACACTGCCTGCTTCAATTTCAGATTCGCCATCCAGGGACTATATACTCCGGCAGGTAATGAATATGGCACCTTCAAATAAGCTGCCGGTTGAAACTATTGAATTTTCCGGCACACTTGTTCACTCGGGGGAGGCCCCACTGCTTACGAGGGGAGCCCGCGCACGTTTACGGCATGCAATAGCAAAAGAGCCCGGAGCTGAATATATAGAGGCTGTCGGCACTATCAGAGAAATCGACCTTGACTATAGGAAATTCTATCTCAGGGAACGTCCAAACAATGAACAACCGCTGCACTGTTCTGTTGGCGAGGAAATGATTGAAGAAGCAAAGTCTGCTCTTGGAGAGAGGGTAAGAGTTGCAGGCTCGGCAAAGAAAGATAAGGCTGGGAGGATAACTTCATTGAAGGTGAAATCGTTAGAATTAGCGGCTGATGAGAGCGACTCTGGCAGATGAAATACCCGGAGTCACTTAATAGCATACGAGGTCAAGGCTTCTATGCATGGCAGCCGAGCACATGGCCAGACCCACCCCAATCATTTAATGAGAATTTCAGGACCACACTTAGAACAATATTTAAGGATTCGCTGCTTGACGAAATTGAGCATGTAATAACGGATGCACCGACTCTGGAACACCGAGGGCATGTCATAGCTTTATCCATTTTTTGTGCAATCGACACCGTGTCTTCTTATGCTTTGCGAGACCTTAGTAGAGATATGTGCGTCTCGTGTAGGAGAACTGACAGTGTCGGGCCTCGGTATAAGAAGTATATCGGAGAGTTTTTCCCTCCGGAGTATCAACCATTTGCGGATAGACTTTATCATTTATATCGCAATTCTATCACCCATAGCTGGAATCTTTTTGAAGCCGCCATGTTGCCTGGCAATGAGCCGATTACTGAAATAAACGGCACAATTGTGCTTGGCCTTCGGCACTTTTTCGCCGCATTCAAGATTTCTGTGGATACTTTTCATGAACGAATAGCAGCTGATCATGCCCTACAGACTGCTTCCATGCATAGATATCGTGAACTCAAGCAAACCGCACGACGATAAGTCTAAATTGCCCCCTGCAGCCGTCACAGCGCTCCACTTCATTCCGTGGCTCCATTGCGTTATGACTATGACCGCTACTCCTCCCCTTCGCCTGTAATCCCTATCCCGCCTAACATAGACTATCCCCGTTTCGCTTCGCTGCAGGGAATAGACTATTTTTCACTTCGTGACGGCTCCCCCGCTCATCCAGGCAATAATCAGCTTGGATTTCGCACACAGCCACAGCGAGGCGATATTGAGAGCACACGCGTCCTCACTATTTCCGTTCCCCTTCAATGGTCGTTGCGGTTATCGGGTGCCGACACAGTTATCTATTATTTGCTGAGACCACATTTTCAGTAAGCACACGCGTCCTCACTGGCTTCAGTTCCTTCCGCCGGGCGTTGCGGTTATCGGGTGCCCTTATTTTACTTTTTACTAACCAAAGTCGCACTCTATTTACACAAAAGGCAAGAAAAGTTGTTTGAAACAACTTCGCTATCAATTCCTTATATAAGCAACTGTCATAAACCCAATACCAAAGCCAATCTACAGAGAAATTGCCGCTTTTTGTGGCACAATTGTTGCTGATGCTATTAGTAGATATATAGCCAAAATTCCGCCGAGCGGAAAAACAAGAAGGAGACTGGTATGGAACAGAAAAAAGAAGAGAAAAAGCCCATTAAACCCCCGTTAAACTCCCCTTCACAACTTCAAGGAGCAGGAGAAATAGCAGGAGCTGTGATCGTTACAGCACATGATGGAGACATTTTTAAAGCTTTGTCCAGTGTGGCAAAAGGTGCTCTATCCCTTAACATTGCAAGGCAGCCGCAGAAACCCACACAACAGAAACCAGTGCAGGCGAGCAAGAAGAGATCCGTGCTCGATGCTGGAAAACAGCAGAAGCCCAGCAAGGCCAAGAAACAAGCAATAACCACTGGTCCCGTTATTACTGGACCAACTATATAAGGCCATGAGACCGTTTAACCCCCAGAGGCAGATTCAAAGGATAAGGCAGATTCAAAGGATAAGGCAGGATACCGCTTCCTGTGCTACACGGAAGCCCTGATTATTCCCTTGCTGCCGCAGGGTCCCTTTATTGGAGGATTGACACATGAGAACTAAGAGAGAGAAGGTTTTAAGAGCGAGGGTGAGCGATGAGCTATATAAGCGGATTGATGAACTCGCTTTGTCGTCAGGAGCATGCAGAAGCGACACAATCAGACAGGTGCTATCTTCAGGGCGTGCCGTCTCTGTGGAAGAGTTGAGGTCCCTCCGAAGGAGCATTAATGCCATCGGATGTAACTGCAATCAATTAGCACGACAGGCTAACCAGTCAGGTCACGATGCCTCAATGTATTCATCGCTCAAAGAAATCATTATAGAATTCAGGAATATGATTGAGCGCTTTAGGTCGGTGGCAAATGAAGAAAAAAAATAGCAGGATGATTATCGTCAAATTATCTTCATTTGGTCGCGCTGGGAAGTCTGGTGAGGTGGCGCATCTTAGATATATCGGCAGGGCTGAGGCATGCAGGCATGGGCTTCAAGATGAGGCTGGGAGTATCATACCGCTCAACGAAGCCTTGCAAAAGTATAACTGGCAACATAAGACAGTTTCAGACCGTCTCATTATTTCTCTACCATCAGGCCTGTCAGAAGCTGAAATTAACCTAATCAGGCAAGAGATGTTACAGGAGCTGTCGGGGCGTTATGATGCTTTCACTCTTGCAGAGCATAGCAACACCAGCAATGTTCATTTTCATTGCACTGTAATCAATACTGGCAATAGAAAGCAGAATTTTGACAGGCCGAGCGAAATTTATAATTTGCAACGGGCGTTGAATAATGAGCTTATCCCTGTTCCCAAGACTGGACATAGAACAGTGACACAAGCTGAAATTCATCTTTGTCAGAGAGGGGAAGATAGCTGGAAAACAGCAATGCGGATTGCTTGCAATAGTGCAACAAAAGGATCTAAGGCCTTCAGCGATTGGCAGAACTCATTAGGAAAGCAGGGTGTGACGATTTGTAGAGAGACGAGCAAAACACTAACGTTGCAGGATAGTGCTGGTAATCGGTGCAGGATAAACAAGCTATTTGCAGGCGTCAAATGTAGACGAGACATTGAAACGTTGCTTGAGGCGAGCCCCCAGCATGATGCAAGGCTAACTATTCATACTCCAAGCACCCAGCAAAGCAGAGTGGATATCCCAAAACTGCCAATCAGGAAAACAGCGCAACCGCTAATAGTTGGACAAGTGAATGAAGAGGAAAAGTCTTGGATGCAACAGTGGGAACGTGACCAGATACGGGCTCGTCGGGCAATGCAGAGAACATCACATAGCCCCAGCAGATAACAACAGACAATAAAGGAGAAAGGAAATGAGAGACGAGGATCTGAATAGAGAGTATGCAAAAGCCGTTGAATTCGATGTTGCGAAAGGCTTAGAAAAATGCAATTCCTGGGATGAGTTTTATCTTTTTTGCCTCGTGAGATATATAAGAATATCAACCGATGGCGAGCACACAAGATTCGTTCGCAACGGTCACAAAGGGAACGGTATTCTAACGTATATGATAGACAAAGTTTTCACAGGCAACGCAAAAAGGCGGGCTCGTTATCTGCCCAAGCAAGCCAGCGCTGGAGATGATGCAGGCACAGGAAGCACAGGCAGCAGCAGCGGAGGCGGACAGCAAGATGTTAAACCCAAAGACATATTTGACAACGATATTTTCAGCGGTCCCAGCAGATAACTGTCTATATCAAAAATTGGTATAGATGAAATCAGGAAATTTTGAAAAGCATTTTTCGATATTCTAAAGGGCTTTTTTAGAGCATTGACAAATTGCGGAAGAAGACTTCCTCAAAATGTCAATAAAATAGCTGTAACTCATTGTTATAATTGAATATTCCTTGACATTTACCTAAATCTAAGTTATAGACGACACCTTCTTTTTTTCTTTTTCTCTTTCCTTCAAAGCCTGAAAACCCAAGCCCAGAGCCATTCTACAGAGCACTATAACATATTCTACATGATAATGTCAACTAAGTCATTGATATTAAAGGATATTATGGCACAGTTGATGCATGTAATAACAGTAGTCACAGTAATTACGATGACGCTATTAGATAGATATAAGGAGAGAAAAGAAAATGAAAAAGACAACAACCTTAACAATACGCATAACACCAGCGGAACTGAAAACGCTGAAACACAAAGCATGGAGACTGCAAACAACAGTGTCAGATCTATTACGCTCAGTTGCCACAAAAAAGGAGATAAAAAAATGAAGAGGATGAGAGGAATAAAGAAGATAATCCCGCAGGCTGTAATGGAGTTGTTGACAACAGAAATAACAACAGTCAGCGGACTGTTGCAAATATGGGACACACACGACGGTGACGAATTTTACGGTGTGTGTATCAGCAATAGCGGTCTCAAATTTTTCAGGATATTTTCAATAGGAACAAAATGGCACTGGCATCAAGACAAAAGCATTGAAATTGACGAGCTGAAAAACATAGCAAATAAATTAGACCTTGAAAACGAATTAGACCTGGAGGACGAAAATGATTAATAAAATTACACACAAAGATTATTACGAAGTGCACGAACAAGACTTTAACGATATGATGCAACTTTCCGCTATGCCTTTCGATGAGGAGATACCATCTTTCACTCAGGGTAATAACAATAGGAGACCTAACCACAGCTTAGATTTACCCCTTACTCTAAAGCCCCTTACGTTAACTCAAAAAATAAACGCAGTAAAACAGAAACACGCACTGGACCGTGCACGCTACGAAAGGAACCGCCGTGAAAATACATGGATGGAATAACCCCCAGGACCGCGTCAAAAAAATAATACGCTTCAGGCAGAACGCTCAGAACTTATGTGATGCGTGGTTTGCAGAGATATTTCCTCACGGTTACAGGAAGCGTATTGATTTATGTCTTTTCGGCACACTCACAGCCCCGGCAGGTCTCGGAGCTGAGCACATCAGAGAACAGTGGTCTTCGTTCGAAAAACGTGTTTCTCAATTATGTAAACGAGGTTTGATTGATGGAAACAAAAAACGTCATTCCAGCAAATGCAAAATACTCAAAGTTTGGGGGCAGCACAAATCAGGACATGAACACATACATTTTTTGTTGTTGACTGACGCAGAAGACACAATAAAATTAATAAAAAAACTGTGGCTGGAATATATACCGACCGCTGACAGAGACCAGCAGGATATACAGCCAATGGAAAAGCTGTCAGGAGCTGTTAAATACCTCGCTGACAATCTCGACTACGAGAGCACCACAATCAGACAGCGGGTCAGCGTCAGTATCAAAGGTGTCGTAAGAACTGTTAAAAAAAGAATCGTTTCTGTTGCCGAGAAAGTTTTTTCCCAGCCTTTAACTGCTGAAGATCTTCAACAGCTAAAAGAATTTTACAACTGGATTGCAAATAAAAAAATAGAACAGGGTGAAATGAACTATGATTTTTCCGCTGAGCGGAATTTTATAAAAAAGAAAAGGGGATTAAATGATTTTTAATAAAAAAGCGGAAGTAGATGAAGTGCTAATGGTTTTGTTTTTACTGGGACTTGATATCAACTCATATCGTCCTTGGCTTGATGAGATAAAAGAAACCGGGAATATAAATGCGACAGTTAAACGGATTCCCATAATTGATAAACTTTGCGTTGACGAAAAAATGAAAGTTGACAAAAAAATGAAATGCGTTATTGCTCTCTTCGAAGAAGGCGCAGATATAAGCAAAACAGCATTTACAGATGGTAGCACAGTGGCCCACTTCATGGCGCGTAGAGGATACAAATTTACAGACTACCCTATATTGAAGCTGTCTGATTTTAATGGCAATACCGTAGCTTACGACATGGCAAAAAAAGAAAATCCTTCATGGCCAGCTGATGATTTAAAATTACGAGCTGAAGAGATAATTGACATAGCCCAAAAAATAGCGAGTGCAAAATTTATTGCTGCCTGTGAGCGTATAGCTGCCAAATTCGAAAAGCATGCGGCAAGTCAAGCACTTAATTCATAGAGGATATTTTCTGAAAGCGATAAACTGTTTTACAGCATATTGCTTCAGTTGTGATAAGGGGCGGTAGAAATAGAGATATGAACTGGGTAGTAAGGACTTATTGTAATGAAGAAGTACGACGATGCTGTATCCGATACGACGACATTTTCAGCGAGTCAGCTGCAACTGGTAACGGCAGCTGAAGTAGGTAAAATCATGGGGGTGTCTTACAAAACAATCCTGTCCTGGGCTGAGTTGAATAAAGTACCTTGCTACAAATTTGGGAAAGGCCGTAAAGCTCCTGTTCGTTTCAGTCTTGACGAAATTCAGTTATGGATGGAATTGTGGAAAAAGGGTCCAGAAACCGGGTACCATAGAACTGCTGAAACCGTTGCCTCGGAGCCCAGGAAAGGAGGGAAATAATTATGGGCATATTTAAACGAGGTGATATTTATTGGATGATAAAGCAGCACAGGGGCAAGCGTGTTGAGAGAAGCCTTGACACAAGCATCAAACGTCAGGCAGAGGAAAGATACGCCAAGATTGTCGCCGACATTATTGACGGTTCATATTTCCAGAAGCCCAAGGATTTCACTGTGACGTATCTGATTGAGCGTTATATGGACGAGCGCAAGACAACTAAATCCAGCACTACATTGGACAGGGACAAAACTCTGAAAGGGCATATCAGTGCTTATTTCGGCTCGTGTCTTATTGCTGAAGTAACGCCGGAAATGGTTTCCGATTACCGGCGTATGAGGTATGCAGCCAAAAAGTCTGTAGCTACCGTGAACAGAGAGCTGACGTTCATAAAAAACGCCTATAACGTCGCCATTAAGCATTATAGGTGGTGTGCCCTGAATCCAGTGTCTTCGGTCAAGTTCGACAAAGAAAACAACGTCCGGGACCGCTGGTTGACCATCGACGACGAAAAGGCCTTGCTCTCGCATTGCAGGGGCCGCCTGAATGAAATCGTCAGGCTTGTGCTGAATACAGGGTTTCGCCAAGATGAGGTGCTTAGCCTTGTTCGGTTAAACGTAGACCTTTTCAGGCGAACTATCACGGTAAAAGGTAAGGGCGGCAAGGTACGAACCATTCCGCTCAATACGGCAGCGCTCGACATTCTTAAGTTCAGGTTAAGGACCCGGCATATTCACAGCGATTTGATTTTCCCGAGTTCTACTGGCACCAAGATTCTAAGGCGGCGGCTGGAGAGGGCTTTCAGCAAGGCTGTTAAGGATGCAAAGCTTGAGGACTTTCACTTTCATGATCTCAGGCACACTTTCGCAACTCGCCTTGCGCAGGCAGGAGTGGACCTCTATCGAATAGCAAAGCTGCTTGGGCATAACGACATCAGCACGACTCAGCGGTATGCACATCACTGCCCAGAAAGTTTGAGGGGTGTTGTGGATTTGTTGGAAAACTACGACAATTCTACGACAGTGGCGAAAAAAGGAGCTACAGCGGTTGCCGTAACTCCTTGATTTTTATGGTGCCCCCTGCATGATTCGAACATGCGGCCCCAGGTTTAGGAAACCTGTGCTCTATCCTACTGAGCTAAGGGGGCTCCGGATGTCCGATATTATACCTTAAATTCCCGCCAAAATGTGCTAGCCGGACAGGGAGCAGGACAGCAGGACCGGATCAACGCGGCAAACAGCGCTTTGACATTGTCGTGAATACTGATATGCTTTAGACATGATGACAGGTCCATGCCGGCATCGATATACGAGGTACCTCTGTGATCTTCAGGGTCATCGAAAGATCTGAGCTGCGGGTCCTGTTCGATCTCCTCTCGGCCGAGAACCGGGTGGTCGGCCCGGTCATGCTCGACCGCGACCGCGACAGCAAGCCGATCTACGGGTTCGGGGATGTTACTGACTTTGGCCGGATTGCGCTGGACTACACGACGACGTCCCTGCCGGCAAAGAGATATTTTCTTCCGTACAGAGAGGACATGGCCACCTTCCGCATCAACGGCCGGGACTGGGAAAAGACGGTTGACTACAATATGGACGCCCCGCTCGTCTTCTTCGGCATGCATGCATGCGACATCAACGCCCTGAACAAGCTCGACAAGGTTCTTATGGGCAGTGTCTACCCCATGCCCTATTACGCCGCAAAGCGAAGGAATGTCTTCATCATCGGGCTTGGCTGCGAGCCGCAGCCGCATTGCTTCTGCCGTTCAATGGAGTCGGATACTGCGCTGCATGGCTTTGACATGTTCATCACCGATCTCGGAGACCGGTATTTTGTCGAGATACTGTCAGATACCGCCTATAATTTTATACGGAAGCTTAAATCCTCAGACCCGGTCGAGGCCGATCATGTCAGGTTTATGCAGATCGGTGAAGAGAAGAGTAAGCGGTTCACGGCATCGGTCGATACGACCGATCTGACAAAGATTCTGGATATGGAGTTTCAGTCGGACGTATGGAAATACTGGGGGGACAGATGTCTTGCCTGCGGCACCTGTGCGCAGGTCTGTCCGACCTGCTACTGCTACAGCATTGAGGAGAGTATTGCCCCGGATCTCCTGAATGCCCGAAAGACCAAGGTGCTCTATTCCTGCAACATTATCGATTTTGCGCAGGTTGCAGGCGGCCATAACTTCAGGTCTGAACGACACAGCCGCCTGAAATACCGCTACTATCACAAGCATCGCGGCTTTGTCGAGGCCTATGAAGAATCGCTCTGCGTCGGCTGTGGCAGATGCGGCGTATCCTGCCTGGCCGGCATAACCGTGCCGGAAGTCGTCTCAAGTGTCCGCGGGGGGAAGGTGCAGGATGGGCACTAAGCTTGCCTTAACAGGGGTTGTTGATCAAAAGCAGCACCGGCGCCACGATCTCGGAGCCTTTGAGCATACCTTTAAGGCCGAGATCACGAGCATCCACCGGCTGACCGATCTTGAGAACCTCTACCGGATCCAGATCATCGACCCTCATGAACGTGAGCGCTTTGAATTCCGGCCGGGCCAGTTCCTTATGCTTGAACTGCCCGGGATTGGTGAGGCCCCGTTTTCAATATCCTCATCCCCGTCCCGGCGAGGTGATGTCGAGCTCTGTATCAGAAATGCCGGGAGTCTCACTTCTTTTCTTTCGCGGGTGGATCGGGGCACGCACGTTGGCCTGCGGGGGCCCTTTGGAACCAGCTTCCCGATGGAAAAGATGCACGGACAGAACATTCTGTTAATTGCCGGAGGTCTCGGAATCGCCCCGCTGCGGGCGCCGATAGCCCATGTGCAGGAAAACAGAAGCCGTTTTAATAACGTGGACATCATCTACGGGACAAAAGACCCCTCACACCTGCTGTTCACCTATCAGTATGATATGTGGCGGGCTGATGATATACGGCTCAGTGTCATTGTCGATAAGGCTGACGCTGCATGGACCGGCCGGGTTGGCATGATCACGAAGGTCCTTGAGGATATGTTTGCTGAGCGGGGAGATGACTTCTACCAGAATACCTATGCGATTATCTGCGGCCCGCCGGTCATGTTCACGTTCGTCTGCGGCATGCTGAATACAAAGGATCTCCCGATGCAGAAGATGTTTGTGTCGCTTGAACGGCGCATGCACTGCGGCATGGGAAAGTGCTGCCGCTGCAATGTCGGCTCGACCTATACCTGCCTCAGCGGGCCGGTCTTTGATTACTGGACCGTCATGAACCTGAAAGAGGCGATATAATCATGGCGGATCTGCCGGCAAGACCGGCGACGTATCTGGGCGTTCCGGTCCGGCGGCCGAAGGTTGCCTTTTTTGAGCTCTCCTCGTGCGAGGGGTGTCAGCTGCAGCTTCTCAATAATGAGGCAACCCTTCTTGACTTCCTCGCTCTCGTTGAGGTCGTCAGGTTCAGGGAGGGGATGACCGGAGGGACTGACGATTATGAGATCGCCTTTGTAGAAGGCAGCATTACCCGTCAGGACGAGGTCGGGAGGCTCAAAAAGATCAGGGAGTCGGCGAAGATCCTAGTGGCGTTCGGCTCATGCGCCTGCTTTGGCGGGGTGAACCAGCTGAAAAACCGGTTCAGCATCGATTGGGTGAAGAAGGAAGTATACGGCGAACATCCTGTTGATACTGCTCCTGCCCGCCCGCTTGAGGCCGTTGTCCCGGTAGATCTGAGGATCTATGGCTGTCCGGTCAAGAAGGAAGAGGTAGAAAAGATCGTTACTCAGGTTGCCATCGGAAAAGAGGTCTGTTATCCCCATTATCCTGTGTGCATGGAATGCAAGGCTAACGGCAATGTCTGTCTCTTCGATCTCGGGGAGCCATGTCTTGGCCCGATCACCCGGGCAGGATGCGATTCATGGTGTCCGAACAACCGGGCGGGCTGCTGGGGGTGCCGGGGCCCTTCGGATGACATGAATATCAAACAGATGGTCGGCATAATGGAAAAATACGGATTTGCGAAGGAGACCATTATAGACCGGCTCGAATGTTTTGGCGGATTCTCAGCTCATATTGATGCGTTTCGCACTGCCGCTGATGACCGGGACAAGGGGGTAAAGACATGAAGGTCGCATGCAATATCGATGTCCATCACCTTACCCGGGTTGAGGGACATGGCAACATTAAGATCACCATAAAGGACGGAAGGCTTCTGCAGGCCACCTGGGAGGTTGTTGAGACCCCGCGGTTTTTTGAGGCGCTGCTCGTCGGGAAGAAATGGGACAATGCCCCCTGGATCTGCGGCAGGATCTGCGGAATCTGCTCGATCGGACATACCCTTGCCAGCATACGGGCCATAGAACATGCCTTTGGCCTGGTCCCCTCAGAACAGACCGGGAAGCTTCGCACTCTGCTGAAACACATGGAGACACTTCAGAGCCACGTGCTGCATCTCTATTTTCTCTCTGCTCCCGATTTTCTGAATGTGGGGAGTGTATTTCCTCTGATTCAGTCTCACCCTGATGTCGTCAGGATGGCTGCACGGCTGAAGCTTCTTGCCAATGATATGTGCGACTGCATCGGCGGCCGGCGGCTCCATCCAACGAGGACGGTTGTCGGAGGCTTTACGATGCTGCCGGAAAAGGACGAGCTCGAAAAGTTCCGGTCCCGGCTGCTTGATTCCGCGAAGGACCTGTACGCCACGGCAGACATTTTCAGGACATTCAGGTTCCCTGATTTTGCGAGGGAGACCGAATTTGTTTCACTCAAGGGCGATAATGATTATCCGTTTATTGGTGGCGATCTGGTGTCGACCGATGGTATTATCAGGAAAGAGCATGAATACCGGCAGATGACAAACGAATATCTTGTTGAACAATCAACATCCAAGTGGAGCAGACTCTCAAGGGAGTCCTTTGCCGTCGGAGCCCTTGCCCGGGTGAACAACAATTTCGCCTTTCTTCATCCTGCAGCCCGGGAGGTCGCAACGGCCTTCGGGCTCGCGCCGGTCACGCATAATCCCTATATGAACAACATTGCCCAACTGGCAGAGGCGGTCCATGTTGTTATGGAATCCATCCGCCTGATCGACGACCTGCTGGGATCTGCATGGGCCGGGCCCCGACAGCCGGTCACCCCCCGGCCGGGCATCGGGGTCGGCGCAGTCGAGGTGCCGCGGGGCATTCTCTATCATTGTTATGAATTTGACCGGACCGGGCATATTGTCAAATGCGACTGTGTCATTCCCACGAGCCAGAACCATGCGAATATCCAGCATGATCTGGAAGCCCTTGCCACGAAGTTCGCCTCTGACGGAATGCAGGACAGAAATCTTGAGCTGCTGGCAGAAATGCTCGTCAGGTCGTACGATCCCTGCATATCCTGCTCGGTCCATTAGCAGATGCCGGCCCCTGTCCCGTGCGTTTCATAAAACTTCTGATTGAGTATAACGGCTCGCGATACCAGGGCTGGCAAACCCAGAAGACGGGAAGGACGGTCCAGGATGTCCTGCGAGCGGCCGTTGCATCCATTACGGGCGAGGATACCAGGCTGACCGGGGCCAGCAGGACAGACGCCGGTGTCCACGCGCTTGGGCAGGTTGCCGCATTCAGCACGAAATCCGGGCTTCCACCTGCGATACTCCGGCGTGCCCTGAACGCAAAGCTGCCTCCCGACATCCGCATCCTGTCTGCTGAAGAAACCTCTGAAGAATTTCACCCCCGGTACGATGCAATCAGAAAGAGCTATTTCTACCTCATCTCGACCACGCGGGTGCGCTCAGCCTTTCTGTACCCGTATCTCTGGTATATCGCATCGGACCTCGATCTTGAGCTGATGCGTGCTGCCGCAACATCCCTGTTGGGAGAACATGACTTTTCGGCCTTCAGGGGTTCGGGCTGCGGCGCGAAGACGACCGTCCGGCATGTCAATTCACTCGACATAGCACGAACGGGGGAGATCGCCTTTATGACCGCAACCATTCCGGGGGATTTCATCAGGATCAGGATTGAGGCGGACGCGTTTCTGCGGCATATGGTCAGAAATATTGTCGGGACGCTTGCTGACGTTGGCAGCGGCAAGACCTCCGCCGAAAATTTCTCCCGGATCCTTCTGTCCTGCGACAGGACCCAGGCCGGGCCCACCGCTCCGCCCCAGGGGCTGTTTCTGGAGAGGCTTATTTACTAAGAAGCCGGTGCAGCTCCTCGAACCTCCCGAGGTTCTCCGCCCCGTATCTGCCGATCTCTGCTCTTACCTTCTCCAGGGACTTTTCAACCGACAGAGATTCGATCTTCTTTGAGAAAAACTTGTCTGCATAGCAGATTATCTTTTCTTCGAGAGATACGGGGAGCATGTCCCTGCGCGGCAGCGGGAGATCGTATTTTTCGATGTCCCCGATGGTCAGCCCGACCCCGGTATGCCGTTCACAGACAAGGGCGTGGACATCGAGTCCTTCCTTTTCGAGCAGTTCCCGGCCGAGATATCCGTGGCAGATATACTCCTCGTCCCCGAAGCAGCCAAGCCCGGGGGCATCGGTGAGGAATATCCCGATGTCATGCAGCATGGCTGCCTCTTCAATGAACCTCAGGTCGGGCGAGAGATGACTGACCGCGCCGGCCGCGGCAAGGGCTTTTTGTGCGACCAGTTTTGAATGCTCGACCAGGATCTCATAGGCAAGGGATTCCGGAGGATAATATTTCATGATCAGGGCGAGGGGGTCAACGCTGCCTTTCATTTCGATGTCCCGGCTCATGCGTTATGCTCCCGCATGAAGACCGTCCTCGGGAATGGCATCATGATTCCCTCTTCCCTGAACCGCTTCAGGACCCTCTTGCGAAGTTCATGCTGCGCAGGGGTCTGATCGCTGAATTCCCTGATCTGGACTGACAGGGTAAATTCGAGTGAGGCCTCCCCGAACCCAGGCGAAAGATGGACGACCGGAGCTGGTTCGCGGAGGATACATTCCAGGTCTGCCGCAGCCTTGCGCGCCTCCTCAAGCAGTGCCGCCTCAACACGGTCGGGGTCGGCGTCATAGCCGACACTTACCTGAATCTGCGTCATGAGCCTTTTTTCCGGGAGGTGATAGTTCGTCACGATACTCTGCGAGAGTTTGTTGTTCGGGATCACGATCATATTGTTTGCAGGCATCCGTATCCTGGTCGTCCTCCAGGTTATGTCGTCGATATAGCCCTCGAGCCCGTTTTCGAGCCGTATGAAATCTCCGACACGGACGGATTTTTCGACCAGGATATGAATGCCCGCGAAGAGGTTCGAGAGGGTATCCTGAAGTGCGAGGGCAACGGCAAGACCGCCGACGCCCAGGGCGGTGATCAGCGGGGCGATTGAGATGCCGAGGACGCTCAGCATGACCAGGACACCGATGACCAGGATAGATCCATACATAATGCCATAGGCAAGCCCGGTGGTCGGCACCGGCAGGCTTGACCGCCTGACATAGTCGCGGAAGATCTTCCCGGCAAGGTTTGCCGCTGCAACAGTGATCGACAGAATGATGATGATATGGATGATCTTGCTGGTGTAGAAGACATATTTCTCAGGCAGGTCGGAGAGGGCAATGCCGAGGTACAGCCCGATCGCAAGGCACCAGTATACCGATGGGGTTTCGATCACCGTAATGATGATGTCGTCCAGCCGCGCGGTCGTTCTGCCGCCCCAGCGTCTCAGCAGCCTGAAGGCCGCTGCCCTGACGGCCAGGAGGATGCCGGTAGCGCCTATCGCGATGACCAGGGGGAGGACAGCGTTCCCCAGAGGGTTAGGCATGGTCATTCGCCTGAAGAAGGCTGCTGCGGAGAATCAGTCTGGGAAATCCTGCATCGGTCATTATATAATTATACATGAGCACGTACCGGAGGTGTTCAATCTCCCGGGGACGATGCGGACAGAAGGGAAGGGGCTCTCTATAATGATCAGATACACCGGGGTCAATCATCTTGCGATGGTGACCGGAGATATGGACCGGACCATCCGTTACTGGCGTGACCTCCTCGGCATGAGGCTGATAGCCGGACTCGGCGAGCCCGGGTACCGTCATTATTTTTTCGAGATTTCAGAACGCGACATGATAGCCTTTTTCGAATGGCCCGGCGTTGCCCCGGTTGAAGAGAAGGAACATGGCAGGAGGATCTCCGGTCCGGTCGCCTTTGATCATGTCTCCTTCGGCGTTGAAACGCGGGAGATTCTCCTGGAGCTGAAAGACCGGATCGATGCAGCCGGCTTTTGGGTGTCCGAGGTGATCGATCACGGTTTCATACACTCCATTTATGCCTTTGATCCCAACGGCATCCCGATCGAGTTCAGCTGGAATGTCAGCGGGATCGATATACACGCGAGCCCTGCGCTGCTGGATTCTGCTCCTTCGGCCATCGCCCGTGAAGGGGCAGACCCCCGGCCGGAGGAATGGCCAGCGGTGAAGCGCACGACTCACCTGACTCAGTACCGGGCCTACCCCGGTCAGGGCAGCCAGTTCTTCCAGGGGAAAAAGAAGGCATGATCCTCTTCCTTGCGGTGTTCCTCCTCATCTATGGAGGGATGCATGCATATCTCTTTGCACGGGTAAGGGCTGCAGCTGTTCTTCCGGCGTCTATGACGTTTCCGTTCATCCTTCTGCTCCTGCTGATGGTCTTCATGCCGGTGATCGTCCGCTATGCTGAACAGCAGGGATATCATTCCTTTGGCCGCATCGCTGCCTGGACAGGCTTTGTATGGATGGGCTGGATACTCCTCTTCTGTGCCTGGGCCATGGCATTTGATCTCTTCCGGGCCGGGGTGATGGTGTTCGGGAAGATCTCGCGCCAGGACCTGTCTTCACTGATTGCAGGGCCGCGGAGTGTCCTGCTTGTGCTGTTTGTACTGTCGGCAGCCACGGCTGCCTACGGCTACGTCGAGGCCAGGCATATCCGGACTGAATATGTGCAGCTGGCATCAACAAAGCTCCCCCGCGGGATCAATCGTCTCAGGATCGTGCAGATCTCAGATGTGCATGTCGGGCTGCTCAACAGGGATGGACATCTGCTCAGGATCGCTGAAGCAGTCAGAAAGGCAGAGCCGGATATACTGGTTTCGACCGGAGACCTTGTCGACGGGCAGGTCTGTGTCTACAATGGGTATGCTGCGATACTGAGCGGGATTACCCCGAGGTACGGCAAGTTTGCGGTAACCGGCAACCATGAATTCTATGCAGGGCTTAAAGAAGCGAAGTGTTTCCACGAGGACGCAGGGTTTACCCTGCTCAGGGGGCAGCGGGTGAACATCGGAGATATCATTGCCATCGCCGGGGTCGATGACCCGACAGCGCGGCAGATGAAGCTTGGCCCCTCTGCGAACGAGAACGACCTGCTGTCGGGTCTGTCCCCGGAGAGGTTCAGGCTCCTGCTGAAGCACCGCCCGCTCGTTGACAAGGCGGCCATCGGGCTTTTTGATCTCCAGCTCTCGGGGCATGTACATAAAGGACAGATCTTCCCGTTCAGCATCCTGACCTGGCTTTACTATCCGGTGCAGGCAGGCCTTGCCGACGTGGGCTCCGGGAGCACCCTGTATGTCAGCAGGGGGACAGGCACCTGGGGGCCCCCGATCCGGGTCCTGTCACCGCCGGAGGTAACCGTGATCGATATTAACAGGGAGCACTGAGAGAAAGCGGCCCGGGGCACTACCGGAAGAAGAGCCTGAGCAGCAGATAGCAAACAAGCAGCGCGATGACAGCGGCAAGACCCGCGAGAAGCGCCCTGCGCGCGGGTCTCTTCACCTTATCCGGTGCGGCCGGCCCTGGCTCGGCGGCGGCCTTCGGGAGAGGTTCCCGGCGTTCCTTTGCAGGAGTCAGGGGCCGGGGCCCCGGCATCTGTATGTCCAGAAGCTCTGCGCCCTTGAAGTCCTTGTATTCCACCTTTATGTCATCAGGAACTGCCTTCTTCGCGCATTCCGAACAGCATTCTCCGGTTCTCACTTCCCTGCCGCATCCAGGACATTTCACCTCAATGTTCACCTCTTCCGTATTTTCAGGTACCTGTATTATTATACCGCGCCATACGAACTCTGCACATGGGTACAGCAATACGCCGAAATCGGCCGGTCCGGTGCAGAAGAGTCTGTCTCATGCTATTATTCCCTTGCGGGTAGTGTATGAAGCTCGACACGATATTTCATAAAGGCGGGGGCCGCAGACCCCTGGCAGTTTTCATCCACGGCATGGGGATGAATATGAAGGCCTGGAGCAATCCGTCAGAGGCGAAGATCCTCGGCGGGAAATATCCGTTGCGGATTCTGCTCTATGGTGATAATGAACTCGTCACCTCGTTTGACGACCTCAGAGGCATGGGCTTCAGCGTGCTTGCCTGGACGCAGTCCCGGCCCGTGGGGCCGATGCATACAGCGGTTGAGGAGCTGACGGACCTGATGAGAGAGCATTCGGCATCAGCCGGGAATGGCGTTGTCTTTATCTGCCACAGCAGGGGCGGTCTGATCGCACGAAAGTATCTCGAGCGTCACCAGGGGACGGTCAGGGGTATCATCACCCTGGCAACGCCTCATCACGGCACCTCGCTGGCCCGCTGGCCGGCCTACGTCTCTCCGGTCACGACCCTTCTGTATCAGCTTGTGAAAGGGGTCAGCAGGACAGAAATCGACACGGTCTTCCAGAGGATCCTCGGCTTTTTGAGCAGCAGCGGGCTTCGTGAACTCCTTCCGGAGTCGGCGTTCTTTGCTGAACTGAAGGATGAAAAACAGGATGGCCTGCGAACTATATCGATCGGCGGTACAAACCCTGACCTGCTGAGGCCCCTCCTCCCCTCGCTTCCCGACCTGCTGTCACGGGTTCTGCCTGAGCGGATCATTCCGGCGGAAATGAGGGAGGGGCTGGGGGACGGCCTGGTGACCGCATTGAGCTCCCGCCTTTCGTATGCGGATGAGCACCGGGATTTCCCGGTCAATCATGCCTCTATACTCTTCGACCGTGCGGTAAGAACATTCATTGCTGGGGCAGTAGAAGTTCTGTAGCCAGGCCGTTGTGAATCCATTATTTTTCAGGCGGACAGATTTGTTATAATGACAAATAATCCGACAGGGCAACAGACACGATGCATGAAAGGTCACGGTGCTGTTTAATTCTATTCCTGCAAAAGATTTTTTAAACAGGGAAAGTGAACTTGCTTACCTGAGGCGCCTGCCAGATATGAAGTCGGACGGCCTCACCGGCAACGTTATCCTCGACGGTGGCCGGGGCATCGGCAAGACAGAGCTCCTCCGGCAGCTGTACCGCAGACTCTTCTGGGAGGAGGGCTGCGTCCCCTTTTACTATTCGTTCAGAACCGCAAACCTCAGGGGCAATTATTTTGCGCGGGACTACTTTACGAGATTCGTCAGACAGTATCTCGCCTTCCTCAGGAAGGAGCCTTCCCTTGCAGAGCATGTTGCTGAACCGCTCCAGAAACTCATGCCGCTCATCTCTTCCCCAGGCCTGGAATGGCTGCTGGACTGCATCTCGGATTTCCAGGTCCACCTGGACAATAATGATCTGTACTGGCAGGTGATGGCGGCGATATCAGCCCCGGTCACCGCGGCACGGAGAAGCGGGCGACAGGTTTTTGTGATGCTTGATGACTTCGATGCAGCTGAGAACCTCTATGAATCGGTGCGTGGTGACGCGCACGGACTGGCGAGCCTTTTCAGTGAACCGATGACCAGCAGCCTTTGTCCTCATGTGATCACCGGGGCTTCCTCTGCCCTTGAAGCCATTTTCTCGGACCAGGCCTTCATCGGAGGGATTGAAAGGCTGCGGCTCGGGGCCCTTCCTGAAGACCTTGGCAGGCAGCTCTTCAGGGCTCTTCTCGCCAAGGCGCAGTTGTCCTGTGCTGAAGGCGAAACCCTCCAGTTCCTGAATATCCTGCGCGGCAATCCGCTGTATATCAGGAATCTGGCAGCGGCAGCCCGCAAGATGCAGAAGGATAACCTGACCGAACGAGACCTGGTCGAGTGTTACAGTATGGATGTCTCGGAAGGGGAGACTGCCCGTTACTGGTCTTCCGTGTTGAGCCGGCACACCGGAAATGCAGCCCTGAAGAAGGCGGTGATTAAGCTTCTTATGCATGCGGTTGAGGGCGGGGGGATGGAGGGAGAAAGACTTTCGAAGGTGCTCGGACTGCGGGACGTGGACACAGCCCCGGCCCTGGATGAACTGCAGGCGTCGGGCATGCTGCGTGACCGCGAGCCCCTGCTTCAGGACGTTGTCCGCGGGCTCTTTCTCCGGGAGATCGAGGGCAGACCCGCTGAGCAGGTGCGTCAGGCGATCGAAAGCAAATATGCCCGGGAGGAGGCTGAATCGTGTTACGAACTCACTATCCCGATGGATGCAGATGCCGAGCTCGTGGCTGCCGGTGCGGGAGAGCAGTTCGGCAGGAACCTTGGCCTTGACAGCGATTTCCTGAGCTTCCTTCAGCTGGCGCTGATCGAGGTCTGCATCAACGCGATCGAACACAGCGGCAGCCATGACCGGCGGATTCTGATCAGGTTCATCTCCCGGCCCGGGGATATCGAGATAGCTGTTGAAAGCGCAGGCAGGCCGTTTACGCTGGAGTCGCTCCAGGCTCTGCCTGTTGACGAGAAGCTCCGCAGTGGCCAGAAAAGGGGTTGGGGCTTCAGACTTGTCTCAGGGATCATGGACAGCGTCAGGGTCGAAAGGGTAGGCGACCGGACGAGGGTGATTCTCAAAAAAAATATACAGCGCAAAGAGGTGCTTCAATGAATCCTGCTCAATTCACCGTTGACTCCAGGCTTGACGGAGACACTGCGGTCATCTACCCGAAGGGATATCTGAACAACCTTGCCGGAGAAAGCCTCGTTGCCGAATGCGGCAGATACACCGGCAGGGGCATCAGAAAGATCGTGCTCAACTTCGGCGGTACGGGCCTGATCAACTCCATCGGCATATCCCTGCTCCTGCAGATAATCGAGGACCTCAGGACGGTCGAGGGCACCGTCTGTTTTTCGAATATGTCCAAGTTCCAGGTCGATACGCTCGACATGCTTGGACTGCTGAAGCATCTGCGCATCTTCTCTGCTGAAAGCGAAGCGCTTCAGTACCTCGGCGCCGGCACGGCATGAACCCGCATGGGCACAGAACTCAAAAGGGCACTGTATAACATCTCGGCCCTGGCCGACCTCGGCCAGGAGATTACCGCAGGCGGGAACAATTTCCGGGAAAAGATCCAGTCTGTCCTCTACGTGATCACCGGGACATTCCTGACCAATAGGGGCGCGGTGCTGGCATGCAACAGAGACGACGGCGAGATGCACATTCTTGCCCAGAGGGGTTTTGACCAGTTCGACCCCGGTCGTGCCGACACCGGGGTGCTCCAGTCCCTTGCCCGGAACGAGCCCTGTCTCTTCCCTGCAGGTCCCGGTGCTGCTGTTGGTACTGCTGTCGGTGCCGATGCAGGGTCAGGGGTCCTGACGCCGCTATGGGTCAGGGACGAGTTTGCCGGTCTCGTGCTGCTTGGAGAAAAGTTTACGGCAGAGCCGTACACTGCCGAAGACTTTGAACTCCTCCGCATCATCGCAGCCCAGATCGCCGTCGCCCTGAACAATCATGCCCTCTTCAGGGACCTCTCGGCCCAGCTTGACGAGAACCGGAGGCTCTACGAGGAGATGCGCCGTATCTACCACGATACCCTCCAGGCCTTTGCTGCGGCAATCGACGCGAAGGATGCCTATACAAAGCACCACTCCCAGAGGGTTGCAAAATATTCAGTTGCGATTGCGCGGGAGCTGGGTTGGAACGAACACGATATCGAGGGTATCTATGTCGCCGGGTATCTCCACGACGTCGGGAAGCTTGTGATCAGCAACGAACTGCTGAACAAGAAAAAGCCTTTTACCCCGGAGGAGGTCGATCAGATCAAGACTCATTCGACCCTCTCCCATACGATCATATCCAAGATTAACTTCCCCTGGAAGGATGTCGGGAAGATGATCAGGCATCACCACGAAAGACTGGACGGCAGCGGCTATCCTGATGCGCTCACCCACGAGGAGCTGAATGACGGTGTCAGGATACTCACCCTGGCCGACGCCTTCGACGCCATGACCTCGCGGAGGGCATACAGGGACAAGATGGATATACAGGATGCGCTTGCAGAGCTGAAAAAATGCCTGGATACCCAGTTCGACAACCGGATCCTGCTTGCCTTCTGCCGGGTCCTCGACAAGGAGATACGGGGCGAGCTGCCTGAGCCTGATATACTGCCCCACTTTGACCGGGATTCTGACCTGACGGTAATTGCTGCTCTTCTCGAAGGTATAATCCGGGAGCTCTCCGAATGATTCTGAACGTGCTGCGGGTTCCGTGTCCGTGCGGAGGGAAGAGAAGCCGGGCATGTACTTTTCCTGCCGTTGTTCTATAATGAACCATGGACCTGATACCCATTAAGATCCAGCACGGCGAAGAGAAGGCCTGGGAACAGGTCTGCGGCCTTTCACGTGCAGACGTTTCATCCCGGACCCAGGCGATTTTTGATGAAAAGGCCGGGGCCTACCTGCTCCGCTCCTTCGGTATCGACTTTCAGGTGAACCCCTGTGAGATGCTGATTGCCTGCCCGTCAGGACAAGGGGACCTTTTTTTGGGGAAACTCAGGGATTTTTTCAGGATCTCGGTTCTGTGGTACATGTCTCATGCCAAGGACATACCCCCTACCGGGAGACTTATCCGTCCGGTGGACGTCAAGGGAGGCCACCGGTTCACCACCGGCACGCATCTGCTTCCGGTGGAGGTGATAGCCGGGATGTTCAGCCGCGACAAAGAGGGTTTTATCGGGAAGGGCCGGAAATACGGGGCGGAGATTGTCGAGGGGCTCGGTGATGCGGCTGTCAGGTTCTATCCCCTTCCCCGGGTGCCGGTAACGATGATCTTATGGATTGCAGATGAAGAGTTCCCCGAACGGGTGGACATTTTTTTCGATTCGACCTGCGAGTTTCAACTTGCGCTCTCTGATATTGTCTGGGCAGTAGCGATGATGTGCTGCATGGTCATGATCGATGGCTGAACATTATAACGGCCTCAAAATAATGGGGATATCAATCTGGAAATCCCTCCTAATCTCCCTTTTCTATAGGTAGGGATCAGCCCCTCTTAGGAAAAGAGGGGTGAGGGGAGATTTTTTGAAAAATGGCTATTCAATTTTCAGAATATCAATAGCCCTAATGTCGGCCGCGGAGGTGAGGAATGTCAATGAAATGGTTGCTGGTTTTTGTGCTGCTCCCTGTGCTGGCGGCTGCCAGTGAGAACTGTGCCACCCAATACAACGGCGTCTGCAGGGATGCCTGCGCGTCCGGAGAAGAGCCGGCCGAGGGGGCGTTTATCGACTGCACAGAAAAGCAGGAATGCTGTGTCGCCAGGGCAGTCCCGCAGCAGAAAGACGCGGGGGCCGGTGGACTGACGCACGGGGATATGAAGAATAAAGAACTGCCGAGGCACTAGACGTTTATTTGAAGAAGACCCGGGCTGCCTGTACGAAAAAATAGCCTGACAGCAGCAGAAGAAAAATACCGAGCGCGGTATTGATCTGGCGCATCCGCCTGAAGGAGATGAAGCTTCTGGCCCGGTGCAGGGCGAGAGACAGGAGCAGGAGGTACGCGGCAAGGCCGAGGCTCCCGGCGAGAAGGTATGCCACGGCTATGGTGGTGGTAAAGACGGGCACCAGGCCGATATCCCTGAAGATATTCAGGCTCGAAAGCCACCAGAGGATCATGACCGGATTGGTTACCGAGAGCGAAGCGCCGCTCAGCAGAGACCAGCGTTTTCTGCTGAGAAGGCGGGATGGCCTGCTGAAATCATGCCCCTTTCTGCTGTGACGAACCGTTAGAACTCCCAGAATCGCAAGGATCAGGCTGCCTCCGAACCAGAAGACCGCCTGGACCGTCGGATGCTCCAGAAAAGGCGCGATGCCGAAGAAGGCGACAAGCCCGTACAGCATGTCAATCAGAAAGGCCCCCAGGATAACCATAAGTGCCGGTTTCAGATGGCCATGGACCGACCGCCTGATCACCTCGACCTGGACGGGACCGGCAGGGATCGCCACCAGGAACCCGAGGATGAAGACAAGGACAAGAAGAATTGTTGTATTCATTGCTCTCTAGTATAGAAGATTGGCCGCGTCGCGGACAAAAAGAACGGTCTGTAATGCCGGCAATTTTTTCTGCTGACTAGCCGGAGAATATCTGGTACTATCTTCATTGGAGTACGAGAAGGGAGGAGCGTATGCTTGAGAAGATAAGTCCGGTTAAGACGCGCGCGTGGCGCGAGCTGAAGAGCCACTTTGCGGAGATGAAGAGAATACGGATGCAGGACCTCTTCAGCGAGGACCCTGCGCGGTATTCGAAGTTCTCGCTCAGGTTTGAAGATATTCTCCTGGATTACTCAAAAAATATTATTACGGAAGAGACGATGCGCCTCCTCCTCGAACTTGCCCGTGAAACCCGCGTGGCGGAGGCAGCCGGGAAGATGTTCTCGGGACAGAGGATCAATGAGACTGAAGGCCGGGCAGTGCTGCACATTGCCCTGAGAAACCGCTCGAACACCCCGGTATACCTCGATGGCAGGGACGTGATGCCTGAAGTGAACGCGGTGCTCGGCAAGGTCGAGGCCTTTTCTTCCAGCGTTGCCACGGGCGCATGGAAGGGATACACCGGCAGGCCGGTGACCGACATTGTCAATATCGGCATCGGCGGGTCAGACCTGGGGCCCGTGATGGCCACCGAGGCTCTGAAGCCTTACTGTAACCGGATCCGGGTCCATTTTGTCTCGAATATCGACGGCACCCATATCGTTGAGACGCTGAGGGGGCTGTCTCCCGAAACAACGCTTTTCATGGTCGCCTCAAAGACATTTACCACACAGGAGACGATGACCAATGCCTATACCGCAAGAACCTGGTTTCTCGATGCTGCCAGGGACACGGCATTCGTAAAAAATCATTTCGTGGCCATATCGACGAACGAGGCGGCGGTGAAGTCCTTCGGCATCTCACCTGAAAATATGTTCACATTCTGGGACTGGGTCGGCGGACGGTATTCACTCTGGTCTGCCGTTGGACTCTCGATCGCCTGTGCCATAGGGTTCGACCATTTCAGGGAACTTCTCGAGGGTGCCCATGCTGCAGACAGGCATTTTCTGGAAGCGCCTCCCGAGCGGAATATTCCGGTCATCCTTGCCCTCCTGGGCATCTGGTATAACAATTTTTTCGGAGCTGCCACCCATGCGCTGCTCCCCTATGATCAATACCTGCACCGGTTTGCCGCCTACTTTCAGCAGGGAGACATGGAAAGCAATGGAAAGAATGTCGACCGCCGGGCAAAAAAAGTGCGTTATCAGACAGGGCCGGTGATCTGGGGGGAGCCCGGCACTAATGGCCAGCACGCCTTTTACCAGCATATCCATCAGGGGACAAAGATGACTCCCTGTGACTTCATCGCTCCGGCGATCAGTCATAACCCGGTGGGAGAACATCACCCCATCCTGCTTTCAAACTTTTTTGCGCAGACCGAGGCACTGATGAGAGGGAAGACCTGTGAAGAGGTCGCCGGAGAATTAAGGGCTGCCGGCATGAGTCCCCGGGAGATCAGGAGGCTCGCGCCTTTCAGGGTGTTTGAAGGGAACCGGCCGACCAACTCTATACTTCTGAAAAAAATAACACCGCGGACCTTCGGCAGCCTGGTAGCCCTTTACGAGCACAAGATCTTTGTGCAGGGGGTGATCTGGAACATCTTCAGCTTTGACCAGTGGGGGGTCGAGCTCGGAAAGCAGCTCGCAGGCAGGATTCTTTCAGAAATCCGGGACGACGGGGTCGTGACCACACATGACTCATCCACGAACGGCCTGATCAATGCGTTCAAGGAGATGAGAAAGGGATGACGTTTTGTATTCAATAGCTGTCGTATGACGGCACCGTGCTCCTGGGAGCACGAACGAAAGATGAGTCAGGGGGAAAGAGAGTCATGAAACGTTTCGCGATCTGCTGTATGACACTTCTGCTGTTTGCTTCCTTTGCGTTTGCCGGGTCAAAGGCATACCAGGTTACGGGTCCGGTGCTGGATGTCAAGGACGATTCCATTACGGTCCAGAAGGGTGATGAGAAGTGGGAGATAGCCCGTGACAAGGACACCAAGATAACCGGTGACCTGAAAAAAGGTGCCAAGGTGACGATCCACTACACGATGAAGGCGACGGGTGTTGAGGTGAAGGGCGAAGAAAAGAAGAAAGACGAAAAGAAGAAAAAATAACTCTGCCTTTGTTATGGGGCGGCTTCGCTTTCTGGTGGCCGCCCCATAGGGCACCTGCACCCTGTATGAGGATACGGGGATTTTATGGCCCCAATCTGATCACGTACCCCTTCATGGAATCCAGCGACCGTATTTTCTCCTCCAGTCCCGCCGGATCAAATCTGCCGTATGCCTGTGAGCTGCTTCCCAGTTCCAGCAACTTTTCCCGCTCGTCGATTGCCCATCTTCCACCTCCAACCACGGTCCAGGATGGATCGACAATCCTGTAGGAGGTCCGCCCTGACGTCCAGTGACCGTCAAGCCCCTGCAGCGTGCAGAATCTCTCGACGATGTTTGCATGATAGACCGAGAGTTCAGCGGGAGAAAGCACGAGAAACTCCCTGCCGCTTTCTTCATCCCTGATCTGGACAAATTTCCCTCCCCGCTGCTCAGGAACCGGACGCATGGCACGCCCGGTGAAATAGTGTCCCGAATAATCAATCAGTTCGAAGCTCATGGCGGGCCCCCGCAAAAGGGATCGCGGCAGGGACTGCAGGCAGCGGCAGACACCGGCCTGCAGTCCCTGCCCTGTTCTTCCGGTCTATGCCTTCTCATCCAGATAAATAACGGCAACATTGTCGGCCTTCTTTTCCGCCGATATGATGTAATTGCCGGACTCCTGTTTCACCGACCCGATATGCAGCGTTGCCCCGGCTGACCGGAGAGTAATAACAGGCATTCCCTTCCGCCCTGCATCCGCTATGCTGATATCTATGCTGTTTCTGGCCGGTTGCAATACCTCCGGCGATTTCGGAGAGGCAGACTGCTGAAATATGCTTTTCATGATGCGGAATACAAAATAGCCTATGACACCGATAAGAAATATTAATAGAATGAATTTCATGTCATTTACAGGAAGGCCGATGCCCGGCCGTGCACCTGTGGCCTTTCTTCAGGGTCTGCCTTTTCATTATTTATTGAGCAGCTTCAGCACCTTTTTGTCATCCGAGGTCTTCAGCACGATCATGGAACTCCTGGCAGACCCGGCAGTACCAAAAACAGTAAGAATGTCTATGCCGGCCCGGGCAATCACGCCTGAAATCTTCGTGAACTCCCCGGGCTTATTCGGGATCTCTATGGTCACGACGTCGATGGCGCCTGCATCTGCCCCCATCTTTTTGAGGAGTTTCTTTGCCGCTGCATTATCGCTGGTTATCAGCATGATAATGGCGGTATCCCCGGTCTCTATGCCGAAGAGAGATAGGATGTTGATTTTAGCCGTATTCAGGGCCGCGCCTATTTCATGCACCAGGCCGACCTTGTTCGGCACTTCAAAGCTGAGCTGCTTAGCCTTTGCTGCAATTGCCACGATGTATTACCTCCACGGTTATTGATAATGAAGTATACACAAATCCGGGCAGGCGCTGCCTGTTGAGGCAGGCACGTGAGCTAAGACATCTTTTCCTGGAATATAGGCACTATTCCCAATTACATACTTTTGGTGGTTCTGATACCATGAAATCAGGAGCAGAGAAAAAATGAAGAAGGAGGACACGAACATGTTAACGATCAGACATACGGGAGGAGAGAAGGTCTCCAAAGGGAATTACTGGAATCTGACGAACGGTCAGAGGGTCATAGTCCGCAGCGAGGAAACACTGCCGGGTGACGCCACGGCAACGTATTACAAGGCCAATCCGCTTATCATCCTGGCGGCCGGCCCGGTCCTGGGGCTTCTGTATGCAGCGTTCCTGCCCTTTATCGGGATAGCGATGGTGATGCAGCTGGTCCTGACGAAGATCTTTGCCGTGACGGTCGGTGAAGTGGCGAAGGTCTCGACCTTCAACTGGAGCCCTGCGGCGTCCTTCCTGGCAGGCAGAAAGCACCGGAATAAAAAGGCACGGGAAGAGAAGGCAGCGGAGAAGAAAGAAGATAAGACCTGACCGGATTCTCGAAAAAGGCATCCCGCCACGCGGCGGGATGCCTTTTTTTATGAGAGCACTGCTTGCCTGCTCAAAGCAGATAACAGAATCAAGAGGTTAAATGGCGGAGGGGGTGAGATTCGAACTCACGGTAGAGTTACCCCTACAACGATTTTCAAGACCGTCGCCTTCAACCGCTCAGCCACCCCTCCGGGTCTGCCGCCTATTATACCAGAAAAATATTTTATTCAGCCAATTATTATATAATAAGCGGGTACAATGGCCATACCCTTTTCATGCTGAATAAAGTAAATAAAGTTAATTTGACTTTTTGATGAAAATTATTTAAATTCAAGGCGGTTAAGAGGATGCTTACATGAATAATTCCGTTCTTCAGCTGATACTCAATGCAGGTCTCGTTGTAAAAGGCGTGCTCCTTATACTCCTTTTTTTCTCGGTTGTTTCCTGGGCGATCATCTTTTTCAAACAGCGGTATTTTACCAGGGCAAACAGGGAGTCGGAACAGTTCCAGCGGGCATACAGGTCAAACCGGGACCCGAAGAGTCTTTTCAAGGCAACAAAGAATATGTCCTTAAGCCCAATCGCCAATGTCTTCAAGGCGGTCTATTCCGATGAAACGCGGCGCGACAAGGGAGAAGTGAAGCGTCAGCTCAGGCGGTATGAGACGCTCGAGTCGGTGAAACTCGAGAAATATCTGAATTTCCTCGCGACGACCGGTTCGACGTCGCCCTTTATCGGTCTGTTTGGAACGGTCTGGGGCATCATGAATTCCTTCCATGGCATTGGGACAGCGGGTTCGGCGTCTCTTGCTGTTGTTGCGCCGGGCATTGCCGAGGCCCTTATCGCAACGGCTGTCGGCCTTGCAGCGGCGATTCCGGCGGTCATTGCCTACAACTACTACCTCAGCCGTGCCCGGCAGATGATCATTGATATGGAGGACTTTTCCGAGGACCTCCTGGAGCTCTTCAGCGGAGTTCAGGATTGAAGACCCAGCGGGACAGAAATGTCCTCTCCGAGATCAACGTGACGCCGCTCGTCGATGTCATGCTCGTACTGCTTGTTATCTTTATGGTGACCGCCCCGCTTATGCAGCAGGGGGTTGATGTAAACCTGCCGAAGGCAAAGGGCAAGGAGCTTCCGCCCGAAGAGCGGATAAGCCTTGTGCTGAAGAAAGACGGGACGCTCTCGATGAACGACGAACAGATCTCGGTTGCCGAGATGCGCAGGAAGCTTGAGCGGGTGAGTAAGCTGAGCCCGAACGTTTTCCTCAAGGCAGACAAGGATGTCCCCTATGGCCTGGTTGTCGAGGTGATGGGTGAGATCAAGGATGCGGGGATCGAAAAACTCGGGATGATCACCGAACCGAAGCTCGGATTAAAATGAAGGGGCCGAGCCTCCAGAAGACCGCCGCCGTCTCTGCGGCACTGCACGCAACGCTCTTCCTCATCACCCTGGTCGTCCTGAGAAATTCTGGCAGGATGATCATGCCGTCGCCGTATGTTGTCACCCTGGTCTCTTCGGGCAGCGGGTCAGCAGGTGCTGTTGCTGAAAATAATATTTCTGAATCTCCGGAGCCTGTTGCGGTTGAGGCTCCGCAGTCAGTCGGGAAAAGCCCCCGCGAGGCCATGGCAGACCAGCGGCGGCTTGAGGATTCGCTCCATGCTCTGGAAGCAAAAAACCGGCTTGCGAAATTGGCCAATCTCAGAAAGGCGATGCTCTCTGTCAAGGGCAGTGAGCAGACGGGGGCCGCTGCTAAGACATCGGGGAGGGCCGGGCTTCGCGGAAAGGCCGGCAGCCAGGGCGGCGAGATGACCTATGCCGACAGAATCAGGGCCGAGATACATAAGCAGTGGTCCTATCCTGACAGCATCGGGAGGAATCTTGAAGCGGTCATCGCGGTCAGAATTCTGAAGGATGGCGCGATAAAGGTGCAGGATATCGAAAAGAGATCAGGCGACCGGATCTTCGATAAGTCGGTGCTCAAGGCGATTGAGCTGGCATCTCCGGTTACGCCGCCGCCGTACGAAATTGAGTTCGGGATCAGGTTCACGCCGTGAGAACACCTGTTGTACTATCCCGTTCTGTCTTTATGGTACTGCTGCTCCTGGTTGCTGCTGTGCTGTTCCCTGCATCCTCTTTTGCGAAGATCTATATTGACATAACCTCTCCGTCGATAAAGAAGCTGCCCCTGGCGATCTTTGATCTCCAGGGCCCCCATGGTGCCGAGATAGCCGATATCATCAGGGATGACCTTGGATTTACCGGTCTTTTTATGTATATCGACAAGTCGTCATATATTGAGTCAGCAACCCAGCCTTTCAACCAGAAGAACTGGCTGCCCCTTGGTATCGAGGCGGTCGTCAAGGGATCGGTATCCGGAGACCGGAATCTTTCGGTGTCAGTGCTCCTTTATGATACCGCTGACGGCAGGGAGATCCTCAATAAGCAATATCAGGCAGACAGGGACCTTGCGCGGCAGCTGGGCCATAGCATCGCCAATGATATTTATCAGGCGCTGACCGGCAGACAGGGCATCTTCAGGACCAGGATCGTCTTTGTCGGCGACGATGACGGGGCAAAGGGGATGTACGTTATGGATTGGGACGGGCAGAGGATCAGGAAACTCGGACTCAAGGGGGCCCTGATGCTCACGCCGCATTGGTCAACTGACGGGACGAAGATCATCTACTCGTCCGAGCGCGGTAGACTGTGGGGTATATATTTGTTAGACTTTCAGAAAATGACCGAAAAGAGGGTGTTCTCTGCCAAGGGAGTCAACATGGTCGGGGATTTTTTCCCGAACGGAAATGCGTTTGTCTTCTCCTCATCGAAGGAGGGAACCCCGGATATTTTTTCATACCAGATCGACAGCGGGGCCCTCAGGAAGATCACGTCAACGCCAGGGATTGACGTATCGCCGGCCGTATCGCCGGACGGAAATTCGATTGCCTTTGTCTCTGACAGGGGAGGGTCTCCCCAGATCTACGTCATGCGGGCCGATGGCGGGGACATCCGCAGGCTTACCTTTGAGGGCACGTATAACACTTCGCCGGGATGGTCACCGCTTGGGGACAGGATAACCTTTTCAGGCAGGTATGGCGGGAAGAACCAGATATTTACCATCAAGCCGGATGGGACTGAACTCATGCGTCTTACTGACCAGGGGAACAACGAAGACCCGTCCTTTTCGCCGGACGGCCGCTACCTGTCCTTTACCTCAGACCGTGACAGGTCAAAGGCGGTCTATATAATGAGGGCGAACGGCGAGGCGCAGAAAAGAATAACACCAAGAGATCTGAAGGCCTTTGGTCCGAGATGGTCTCCCAACTAATTTTATTAACGAGGAGGATTTCATGAAGAGATTCGCGCTTGCTTTAATCCTGCTGTCACTGGTGGCAGCCGGTTGTGCACAGAAGGCCGCAACCAGGACAGACGACCAGACGCAAAAGATGTCGGATGCAGACAGGGCAAAGAAAGATGCCGCGGACACGGTAACCGACCGCCAGGTCCCGTCAAAGGTAGAGTCCATCGACTCAAAGGACGGTTCCTCCCAGAAGATGGACGAGAAGGAAGGCATTTTCAGCGATGTGCTCTTTGATTTTGATAAATATGACGTCAAGGAGACCTATCAGCCTGCGATGAAGGCGATTGCCACCTGGATGACAAAGAACAACGGGGCCCGGCTTTCGGTCGAGGGGCATTGCGATGAGCGGGGGACGAACGAGTACAACCTTGCGCTCGGGGACCGGCGCGCAAAGGCAGTCAGGGATGCACTGGTTGCCCTCGGCGTGGCGTCGTCGAAAATTGATCTCATAAGCTACGGAGAGGAAAAGCCCGTATGTACGGAGCAGACAGAGGATTGCTGGGCAAAGAACCGGAGGGCGCATTTTGTCGTCCTGACGAAGGCAGGCAAGTAACAATGTTGCGGGTCATCGCCGGGTTCTTACTCCTTCTGACGTTTGTTGCCTGCGCAACAAACAGTGACATGGACCTGCTCAGGCGCGATGTCGATAATCTGAAGCGGGACACAATCGAATCGAAGAAAGAGATCGACGGCCTCAGGGAAAAGACGGCGGGGGTTGTGAAGGAGGAGTCCTTTAACGCCCTGCGCGAGAGCCAGGGGGAGCTCAACACACGGATCTCGGATATCACCAGCGGCCTGCAGGAACTGCGGGGCAGGTTTGAAGAGGGCAGATATTACCAGGAGAAGATCCTCAAGGATTCTGCTGCAGAGAAAGACCTTCTGAAGGCGCAGATATCAGGGCTCGAAATCCAGGTCAGGACGCTGAAGGAGAGGCTTGCCCTGCTTGAGGAGGCTGGCAAGAACAGGGCTGCAGAGGCCGAAAAGACCGATGAAGAAAAGAAACCGGCCCCGGAACAGGCAAAACCGGATGAACCACGGCCTGAAAATGGCGGCGACAAGGATAAGGACGTCAAAACAGCTCCGGTTGAACAGGGCAGCGCGTATGATGCAGCATACCAGCTTTTCAGGGACAGGAAGTACAAAGAGGCCCGCGGGAAATTCGAGTCGTTTCTCAAGGAATCTCCGAAGCATAAGCTGGCCGGCAATGCCCAGTTCTGGATAGCGGAGACGTATTATGCCGAAAAGGACTACGAAAGTGCGATTCTCGCGTATGAAACGCTTCTGAAGAAATACCCTGACAACGAGAAGACGGGAGGCGCCCTGTTGAAGCAGGGTTTTGCCTTTGCCGAGATCGGGGACAAGAAGACTGCCAGGGTGATTCTGGAGAAGCTGGTCCAGAAGCATCCGGACTCCAAGGAGGCAGCTCTTGCCAAGAAAAGGATGGCGGAGTTGGACAAAAAACCTGCGCGGAAGAAATGATCAGCCTGAAGGATAACTTCTTCAGGGTGATCGATTACCTGAGGGTCTCGGTCACTGATCGCTGCAACCTCCGGTGTGTCTACTGCATGCCGTCCGCAGGGGTAGAGCAATTTCATCATGAAGACATCCTCAGTTATGAAGAGATTATCCGCATTGTCCGCATTGCGGCAGGTCTCGGTGTCAGAAAGGTGCGTCTGACCGGCGGGGAGCCCCTCACCAGGAAGAATATCGCCTTTCTCATCGCCGGGATCCGGAAGATCAGCGGGATCGAGGACCTCAGCCTGACGACCAACGGGGTGCTCCTTGTGCAGCAGGCCGCAACGCTTGCCGATGCAGGCCTTGACAGGGTGAACGTCAGCATAGACTCCTTCAGGCCGGAGAGGTTCAGGGAGATCACCAGGGGCGGTGACCTGGATGCCGTGCTCAGGGGGCTTGAGGCAGCCCGGAAGGCGGGGCTCTCCCCGGTCAAGATCAACATGGTCCCGGTCCGCGGCATCAATGACGACGAGATAGTGGATTTTGCACGGATGACCATGGAGTCCGATTGCGATGTCAGGTTTATCGAATTCATGCCGGCAGGCTCCCAGGGACTCTGGGGCCCCGAAAAGTATATTTCGACCTGCGAGATGAAAGAGATCATCCAGGGCATCGGGCCTCTCTTGCCGGTCCGCGTCAGGAAGAACGGCCCGTCCAAGTATTTCCGAATTGAAGGGGCACGGGGGGTTGTCGGTTTTATCAGCGCCCTGACCCATCACTTCTGCAGCGAGTGCAACCGGCTTCGCCTGACTGCCGAAGGCAAATTGAGACCGTGTCTTTTTTCTGAAACCGAGATCGACCTGCGGTCCTCGCTCCGGAGCGGGGCTGCGGACGAGGAGATTGAGAGGCTTCTGAGATTGTCCGTCGAGATTAAACCCAAAGAGCATAACCTGCAGGGACAGGGTGCGGAGGGAAGTGATCCTGCTTCAATTCCGGTCTCAGGCCCTCAGCCCCGCGCGGGCAGGAGACCGATGTCGAGGATTGGCGGATGAAGCGGCTGGTCCTTACCCATATTGACGAAAAAGGCAATGCCCGTATGGTCGACGTGTCGCAGAAGTCCGCAACGCTGCGTGAGGCTGTTGCCCGGGGGACCGTCCAGATGAAGAAGGAGACGTTGGGGCTGATCCGCAGCAACGGGATAGAAAAGGGCGATGTGCTTGGCGTTGCAAGAGTAGCGGGGATCATGGCAGCCAAGAAGACCTCAGGAATCATCCCGATGTGCCACCCCCTCAGCATTACATCTGCCCAGATCGACTTTCTGCCGAAGGCAAAAACCTGCAGTATTGTGATCGAGGCCAGGGTGAAGACCACCGGACAGACCGGTGTCGAAATGGAGGCGCTTACCGCAGTAGCAGCAGCGGCGCTTACTATTTATGACATGTGCAAGGCGGTCGACCGGGAGATGACCATAACCGATATCATGCTCATTGAAAAGAGCGGCGGAAAGAGCGGGAAGTTCAGGCGGTGACGCCGGCTGATCTGGTCTGCTTCAAAAGCTGGTTCGGGGAATATACCGGGACTTTTATCCTTGATGACCCTGAAGGGCAGAAGAACATTGACCTTAAGATCGCGCACACGACCCGGGTCTGCGGACTCATCGTCCGCATTGCAGAAGGCGAGTCTCTTGGAAAACAGGAGACCCTGATCGCCGAGGCTGCTGCCCTCTTTCATGACGTCGGCAGATTTTCTCAGTACCGGCAATACCGCACCTTCCGGGACAGCATCTCGATCAACCACGGCAGGCTTGGGGCTGAAGTTCTCAGGGACGCTCAGGTCCTTGATCGGCTTTCCGAAGAGGAGCAGGCCGCGATCATCAATGCGGTGCAGTTCCACAATGCCTATACGATCCCTGAACATGACAGCCGGCGGCAGCTTCAGCTTCTCAGGATGGTGAGGGACGCCGACAAGCTCGATATATGGCGGATATTTGTCGGGCTTTATGAAGGAGACAGCGCTGGCATCCCCTCGGAGGCCGGTATGGGACTGCCTGACCTTCCGGAATACTCCGACGAGGTCCTCAGGGATATCGCCTGCCGGCATACGGCGTCAATGACACACCTCAAGACCCTGAACGATTTCAAGCTGATGCTGATGTCATGGGTCTATGACATAAATTTCAGTACGTCCCTGCGGATGCTGACTGAGCAGGATTATATCAACCGGCTGACGGCCCTGCTCCCCCGGGACGAGAATCTTCGCAGGACCCGGGCATCCCTGCTTTCGTATCTCGGCGAAAGATTGGAGACCTAGAGAGACCGTGCTGTCCATAGCACTGCTTTCTGTCTTATTCTACCTGGCAGGTTACCGGAGGATGGCCCCTGTCTATGCCGGCCTGGCCTGTCAGGGAGGTGCGATGGCCTACCGGGGTCTTGAGATCGGACGGCTGCCGATTATCGGACCCCACGATACCCTCTTTTTTATGTCGCTGTCCACCGCCCTGTTTGCAGTTTCTATCACCTATAAGCAGGGGAACCGGATGAGAATGCTCTATCCGATGCTTGTCCTCGCGGTGCTCTTCACGGGCCTGTCTCTTGCCTATCCCCCCCATGATACGCCCCTGCCGCCGGTGTTAAAGACCTTCTGGTTCGAGTCTCATGTGGCCCTTTCTTTCTTTTCCTATGCATTGTTCGGTATTGCCGCGGTGCTCGGCTGCGTCTTCCTGGTGGTGAAGGAGCCTCAGGTCGAGGTGCTTCAGTATAAGGCCGTACTGGTGGGATACTGCTTCTTCTCTGCAGCCATGATTTTCGGGGGCATCTGGGCCTTCTATGCATGGGGTACCTATTGGCTCTGGACCCCCAAGGAGCTCTTTACGGTCATCCTCTGGCTCTTCTACAGCCTCTACCTGCATGCCAGGCTTCGACCCTCATGGGCAGGAAAGCCCGCGGTCATCCTCGGTATCGCGGGTTTTGCGATTGTCATGTTTACCTATCTCGGGGTGAGCCTGTTCATGAAGAGCTCACACTCCTTCTGAGTATGAAGAGCCTCAGGGCCATCCTGGATTTTTTCATATCGCTCAGGACAACGATCTGGCTTTCGTTCGGCCTGGTCTTTTTCCTGTTTGCCGGAGGATTCATCATGCCGGCACGCCAGGAGTTCCAGTCACTGCATACAACCCCCCTTTTTGCCTGGCTGGGAGAGAATGACGCAGGGGTTACCTGGTGGCTCTATGGAGCGCTTGCCGTCCTCTCGCTGCTGGCAGCCAACACGCTTGTATGCAGTATCGAATCACTGATCAGGAAGAGCTCCGGACGTACCTGGCTGCTGACGATTTCCCCCCAGGTGATCCATGTCGGTTTTCTCTTTGTCCTGCTTGCCCACCTTTTGAGTTCGTACGACAGTTTCCAGGGCATGGCCATGGTCAGAGAGGGTGAGCAACTGCCGCTGCCGAATGGCATCACCATGGTTGTTGATCGCATACATACCGGTATCGATCCCCGGGGTTATATCAATGACTGGTCAGTGGACGTCCGCTGTCTCAGGGGGGATCAGGCTGCATACGCCGGAACCATCCGGCCGAACGAGCCGGTGCTTTACGGAGGATTCGGCCTGTATATAAAGACGGTGAAATTCGAGCCGCACGCGATGGCGCTCATCCAGGTGAGCAGGGACCCTGGAGCCTTGTATGCGCTCATCGGCGGCATTCTCTTTTTGGCCGGCATGACTACGCTCCTGCTGCTGAAGATCAGGCGGGAAGCCCCTCAGGGATAGACGATGGCGCGGTTTGTTGTCCATGAGCATCATGCCACAAGGCTCCACTATGATCTGAGGCTTGAGATGGGGGGTGTTCTGAAATCCTGGGCAGTGCCGAAAGGTCCTTCTATGAATCCCGCTGATAAAAGACTGGCGATTATGGTCGATGACCACGAGCTTGCATACGGGGGTTTTGAGGGGACGATCCCCGAAGGCGAGTACGGCGCGGGAGAGGTCTTCATATGGGACAGCGGCTCCTTTGAGATGAAGTCCGGGGGCCCTGATCCGGGGACTGGGTCGGGCCGGATCGAGCTTGTTTTTAACGGCAGGAAACTGAAAGGTTTGTTTGCCCTGGTCCGCATGTCGGGAAAAGAGAAGGAATGGCTCCTGATCAAGAAAAAAGATGAATATGCTGACAATAATTTCAGCATGGAACACGTCGGATAATCATACCTGGTTCCTGTCCCGGACTCTGCTCTCCATGCCCATTGGTCCTCCGGAGAACAGCCCGCAATGACACTTTACTTTTCTCGCCAATCTGCCTATAATCACAGGCAGTACATCAATGCACACAGGGGAGCCTCAATGAAAAAAATCTTATTCGTCTGTCTCGCAGCATGCATCTTTCTCTCCCAGGTTTCCGATGCCTCGGCCAGGGGCAGGCTGTTCCACACGAACGAACCTGACGGCACGATCGAGGAACTGAACCCCGACACCGGGGCGGTCATCAACAGCTATCCGGCCCCGACATCTCTGGACGCCGGTTGCAGCGGACTTGGGTTTGCCAACAACAGGCTTTTTTTCCAGAATTGCGGGTCATCAATCTATGAGCTGAATCCTGCCACCGGCGCAGTGGTCAACACGATCCCTAATCCGTCACCTGAAAATGCCGACGCCCTTGGGTTTTCGGGCACTGAACTTTTTGTCCTCGACTACTTCTCCGCACCCCTTAATGTGCCGGCACAAAATACCGGCGCTGCTGCCGCGTATGCTGCTGCGGTCACTGCAACGCCAATCAATGCGGTTGCGCCCGGTACAGCAGCTATTCATGTCGTCGACCCGAATACCGGTGCCCTCATCAGGACCCTTGCCCCTGGAATCCCACTGGTGGGCGGACTCACCTATGCCGGCGGAAGAAAGTCACTGTTTGTGACAGACTCCGACTCCGTCAACGGCACCGTATATGAGCTGGATGCAGGAACCGGGGCTGTCCTGAATTCATTTGTTGCGCCGGTCAGTGATATCTTTGGCCTTGGCTATTCCACAGCACGAGGAACGCTCTTTATCGGAGACACGGGTGGGGGTGGGAAGACTATCTTTGAGGTGAACCCCAATACCGGGGAGGTCATCAATACTCTGCCCGTTGTCCCGAACTGGAGCCTTGCTGCCGATGAAGGCGCATCAACGGTTGTGCCGACACTGAACGAATGGGGCATGGTCGTCTTTACGGTTTTGGCAGGGATAGCGTCTCTGCGCTACCTCAGGAGGCAGCAGAAGGAGGGTATGCAATAAAGAACGCCGGCAGGCAGAGGGTGCGGGCAAACGACTCCCCTCATTTGTATTTGTGGCGGGGCTAGATGAGCGCAGAGGCGCCGGATTGATATCATCGGTCTGACGCCCCGCCACCTGTCTTTCTCTGTTCAAGATAATGAGCTGCCCCCAGTGCCGCAATGCTTCCATCGGCCGCTGCAATGACGATCTGGTTGGCAAATTTCCGGCGGAGGTCGCCAGCAGCGAAGATGCCGGGAATATTCGTTTCACACTTCTCATCCGTGAGGACAAATCCCTGTTCGTTCATGCGGACGCCCGGCGGGATTAACTGATTGTTCGGGGAATATCCGATAAAAATAAAGACCCCCTCTGCAGGAATTTCGCCTCTGTCGCCGGTTTCGGTATTATGAAATACCACAGAGGTGACAGTTTTCCCGTCTCCCCTGATCTCGGTAATAACGGTGTTGCGGATGATCCGGATTCCCGTTTCGGTGCTGACGCGGTCCTGGAGTATCCTGCTGGCCTTTAGCTCAGCCCCCCTGCAGACGAGCAGTACCTTCCTGGCAATTTTCGAAAGAAAGAGTGCCTCCTCGGCCGCCGTATCGCCGCCCCCCACGACGACCGTGGTTTTGTCCCTGAAGAAAAAACCGTCGCAGGTTGCGCAGTACGATACCCCGCTGCCCAGGTACTCTGCCTCCCCGGGGACCCCCAGCTTTCGCGCAGAACCCCCTGCCGCGAGGATCAGGACGTCGGCAATGTACAGGTCTCCGCTGGCAAGCTCGACCGAGTGTCTGTCCTGTCCTGCCCTAACCGCGACAACCTCCTCCCGGATAATATTCAGGCCAAAAGACTCTGCATGATGAAGCATTTTTTCTGCAAGCTCAAATCCGGTTATGCCTTCGACCCCGGGATAATTTTCAACGTCCTTCGATATGGCAATCTGGCCGCCGGGCAATCCCCTCTCGAAGAGGACTGTTCTGAGTGCGGCTCTCTGGCAGTAAAGCCCCGCCGCAAGACCTGCGGGGCCCCCTCCGATAATAATAACTTCATGGTTCTCCTTGACCGCCATCAGCCAGCTCCTTTCAGGTGCAACCGGCGGCTGGGACACAAACTGCATCACCTATCCTGAAACGCCGGGACACAAGACTAATGTTGTTCCGCTTTTTGTCTATCCCTGCGGGAATATTTTCTCCCGGGTGACGTGGATAAGTCCGCCACCCGTGCCGAAAGTAAACTGCAGAACATGCAAAAGACTACCATCGATAACGGTTGCTGTCAATTTCTGTGCTGCAAAAAAATCTGGTGTGAAAAATATCTTGACAAACAATTGAAAAAAGAGCTTAATGAAATCAGAGAATAAAGGGCTTACCAAAAGTGGATGCCCTGCTCCTTTCACTCAGCAGAAAGGTTGAGAAGTCTAGGATGTAAGGTGTAGACGTAATAGTCTTTAGCTGTATGTCTCAAGATGTACAAACCGCTGAGAGCCGAAGGGAAGCAGGCACCACTTTTTTTATTGTCCTGACCCGCCGCAATCATGATCAGGAGCCCGGTTATGCCTTTTCCTTGAACTCCCCTTTATCGTAGCAGCCTGCAGGACAGCCGCGGCATGTGCCGGCCAGGTACGAAAGGTCCTTCTTTGTTTCCGGACTCGTGCAGGTACGTATGTGCTCCTTCGCTTCGCCTATGGCACGCTGCAGTATATTGAACTTTTTTCCGCATCGCGGGCATTCTTTCATGGTCATTCCTGCTATCCTCTTATATTATTATACCACGCCCGGGAACTGCCTTCTCCCCTGTACGGCCCCCCTGTACGGCAAGAACAGTCCCGGTCTTTTCTGTTAATATTGAAGAGGATAGCGGCAGTGCGATGGATCTGACCCGGAGTGGAATCCGGAATAGAAGAAGAAAGAGAGGCCTTTGTCATGCCGGGCTACAAATCGCGTGAAGAGTTTGAGAGAGAACTGGCAGAGATGCGCCAGAAATTTTTTGAGCTGCAGGAGTGCCGGCTGGAATTCCAGAGCGTCCAGAAGAGGTACGAGCAGCTGCTCCAGTCGACACCTGACGCGATGGTCTTTGTTGACAGGCAGGCCAGAATCGTTCTCCTCAATGCCCAGCTTGCAAGTCTTTTCGGCTATACCGAAGAGGAACTGATCGGCAGGAATCTGGACTCACTCATCCCTGAACGCTACCGCGACGGACACCGCGAAAGGGTGCAGAAGTATTTTGCGAATCCCCAGGTCCGCGGCATGGGGGCGGAGCTTATCATTTTCGGCTTGAGAAAAGACGGATCTGAATTCCCCGCTGATATCAGCCTGAGCCCTCTCCAAACCGAAGACGGCATCGTTGCCGTTGCTGCGGTCAGAGACATTACCGAGAGAAAGAAGACAGAGGATGAGCGGCACCGGCTGATGGAGCGGCTTGCCCAGGCAGAAAAGCTTTCTGCGCTTGGCCGGATCGCTGCGAATGTTGCCGACGAAATAAGAAACCCCCTGACGTCGGTTGGAGGGTTCGCCCGGAGACTCGTCCGGATCGCGGACAGCGAAAAAGAGCGGGAGTATGCGGAATATATCATCGCCGAAGTCAGCAAGCTCGAAATTATTCTGCGTGACGTACTTGCCTATTCCCGTACAAGAAGTCCCCTCCTCGGCGATCATGGCCTTGCCGGGATTCTTGCTGAGGCGCTCAAGACCTGGGAGGAGAGATGCCGGGAGCAGTCGGTTGGTGTCAGAGCCGATTTTGACCACGATGCCGTTGTCCGGGTGGACAAGGAGCAGCTCCGGGAGGCCCTCGAACGCATCGTCTCGACCTCTCTCGACGCCATGCCTGTAGGGGGGACACTCTCCGTCCTTTCCGACCGGGAAATGATCAGGGGAGTTCCCTATGCCAGGATTAGCGTGCAGGATACCGGTGCCGGCATACCTGCGGAAAAAGTCGGGAAGGTGTTTGAGCCCTTTTATTCGTCCGGCGGGGTCCGGAAGGGGACCGGCCTTGACCTGCCGATAGCGAAGAATATAGTTGAGGAGGAAGGAGGGACGATCAGCATCGAGAGCATAGAAGGAAAAGGCACTTCAGTTATCCTCCTCTTCCCCCTTATCCAGACCTGAAGCCGGGGCCGGCAGGATCGTGACAGGTTCAGGCGTCTCCTCTCTCGTCCCCGGTCCTCATGATGTCGAAGATGGTGAAAAACAGGGCAAAGACGAGAGGGCCCATGATGAGACCGAGCAGTCCGAAGAATTTAATCCCCCCCAGTACCGTAAAAAATATAATGATGGTCGGCATCTTGGTGCGTCCGCCGATGATCAGGGGCCTCAGGATGTTATCGACCATACCGATGACGAGGATGCCGACGAGGGCCAGTCCCCCGGCCTTCAGGTATTCTCCCTGTGCAGCAAAGATGAGACTCACCGGTCCCCAGACGATGGCTGTTCCGACTGCAGGAAGAAATGAGCAGAGAGCCATGACGCTCCCCCAGAGGACCGGAGCGCTCACCCCGAAGAGACCAAAGGCAAGGCCCCCCAGGGCTCCCTGGCTGATCGCGACAATCACCCCGCCGTATATGGTCGAGACGATCATGTCCCTCGTCTGATTTTCAAGCCGCTCCTTTGCCGGATCAGCAAACGGCAGATATTCCTTTATCCTGCCGACCAGGCGGTTGCCGTCCCTGAAGAGGAAGAAGAGGGTGAAGAGCATGAGGACAAAATTCACCGCCACCGTGACCATATTCGTCAGTCCTGCCGACAGGTATTCGAGCGAACTCTGGCCAAGCTTTTTGCCGCTTTCGACCAGGAATGTCCGTGCAGATTCCTCGCTGACCCCGACATGGGGACCGATGCGCTTGATGACGCCCCCTATCCGTGGATCAGCGATGATTTGATCGAACCCGGTCCCATCCCCTTTGCCGGTCTTTGTGACAAGTTCGGTAACCTCGGAAACCAGGGCGAAGGAGATGTAGGAAAGAGGGCCGATGATGATTGCCACGATCAGCAGTATGGTGATACCAGAGGCAAGGGCCTCATAACGGACATATCTGAGGGCATAGAGGTAAACGGGGTAAAAAACAACGCAGAATACCGTTGCCCAGGCGATGGCAGTCAGGAACGGCGAGAAGATCTGATACGTCAGATATCCAAGGAGCGAAACGATTGCCAGATCAAGCAGATAGGCGATTCTCGTCACCGGGGAACTGTCCTTTTTGGTGTCCGTGGCTGATAGCAATATCCCATATGCTCTTCCCTCATCCGTCGATCATTCCAGGAGCCGCATGCCGGGCTGGTACATCTCATTATAGCTGAAAGTGACTGAATAGCAAAGTGCATCAGGGAACCCTTTGCCGGCCAGTTGTTATGGCTGCAGCCGATTGAGACTGCTGCGAGGGAGGTCATGGGGCTGACGCTGATCCCGGACGAGCACGCTGTGCCTGTTCCTGTTTGAATTATAGGGTTATATCATGATTGCAAATTCACATTGACAGAAACGCAGCATTCTGATAAAAAGAAACTAGACAGGGAACGGTGGAGACCGGACTGCCTGATTCCGCTCACCCAGAAACGGAGAAAACATGGCCACGGTAAAAATGCTCCTCGAAAAGAAAGAAAAGGGCTTCTGGACCGTCATAGCGGAGACTACCGCCTATGAAGCGCTTCAGATCATGGCCGAAAGGGATGTTGGCGCCGTGATGGTTGTCAGGGGCAGCAGGTTGTTGGGTATCTTCACCGAAAGGGATTATTCGCGGAAGGTCGTCCTGAAAGGGAGATCGTCCAGAGAGACTCCGGTTGGGGAGCTTATGACAACGTCGGTCTATTGCGTCACCCCGGAGGATACGACAGAGCAGTGCATGGCGCTCATGGACGCAAAGCATGTGCGTCACCTGCCTGTTCTGTCAGGCGGTCATCTCGTCGGACTGGTCAGTGTCCGCGATGTGGTCAAGATGATCATTTCCGAGAAGGAAGAGAAGATCAGGGATCTTGAGCATTATATAGCATCAGGGTGAAGCACAGTCCCTGCAGGTACTGTGCATTGCGGCTGTCCTCAGGAGGCGGCAGCCTCCGCCGGTGCGGCTCTGAAGAATATGGGCTGGAAGGACGAGCCCTCTTCTTCGTGAACTGCCCACCGGAAATCGCAGTCGCGGCACATAATCACCTTCTGGGCATAGGTGCCCTGTTTTTCTCCCCCGCAGTAAGTCCAGGCGACGGCCCAGCAGACCCTGCCCCCGTTTCGGCCTCCGTTAGTCCCATCGGCGCTGCCTTCGGTTACCGCCGGACAGACGTCGAGCTTATTGCTGCCGTCCCTTCCGCATTTCTTGAATTCCCAACAATTCTGTTTCATTCCTGAGTCCCTCCTGCATGTATGGGGTCTGTCCCGGTCTGTCGCACTGCTTAGTGCCAGGTATACGGCAGACTGCTCTATGTGGCAAATGCTGACGAGGTTCAGATCGAGGGTGGAGGTTGAGCAAAAAGCCGGGGATTGTATCCCGCGGCAAAAATAGTGTTGTCAGGCCCGGGATCAAAGCGTGCAACAACGTGAAGGTTCAGGGGCCTCAGCGAACGTGACGCTTCCCGGTATTTCTGTGATGCTGCGTCGGCCCGGGACGTGTCCGGGCAGTTCCTGTCAATGATATCACGGGCCCTTTCAGCGGCCGGCGAGATGGCATGATCAGATTTATTCGTGCAATGAGAAAAGAGGAGTTCATGAAGCATCAGGTGGGGGCTGCTTTCACGGGGTGCGGTGCTGTTAACCAGGGAGCATGCACCGCCCCTGCCTTCGATATGGATATACGAGAGCGATATCGAAATCGCAACGATGACATAGAAAGGGAGAAAGATCCCGGAGATATTCCTTGTCGTCACTGTGCTTGTCCCACCTGCCCTGTATTAAACAGGAAGACGGGGGATCTGTCAAGAGGCCGACACATTCCGGCACCCCTTATCCGAGCCTGCGGCAGTCTTGAAAAAAAAGGAGCGCAACTCCGTATAATAGAGAAAGGATACATTGTGGAAGAGTTCAGGCTCGAAAATAGCGAATACATAGAACTTCACAGCCTGCTGAAGGTCATGCAGCTTTGTGAAAGCGGCGGAAGCGCGAAGATGGTCATCGCCGGGGGCAGTGTCAGGGTCGATGGCGTGGTAGAATTGCGAAAGCGCTGCAAGATACGTAAAGGGCAGGTCGTGGAATTCGAAGGCCGGCGCGTCCTTGTTGTTTGATCAGTTTCGTCTTCTGTCCCCCGGGGGATCAGGAGGCACCTGACTCGCCTTCCTGGCTTCTTATGATTGCCCTGAACGCATCATAATCTTTTTCAGTGGAAGCGACAAACCCGGTGCAGTCCTTTCCCATGGCCTTCAGTACAGCGAGGTCGTCCTCCCTGGAGATATCGAGAGAGAGAAGGGCATCCCTGATGATCGCTATCGTTGCTGCGTCGATTGAGGAGTTGCAGCAGATGTTGAACTCGGGGATCGCTGCAGACAGCTCGAGAATCTCAAGCCCCTGTTCCCGGTAAGTATCGGCTGTTTCCTCCATCATTGCCCCGGCATCAAAATCGCCCTTGCGTACTCCCTCTGCGACCCGGGCGTGGTTCCCCAGAAACTCGTGTTTGCTGAGATCTCCGGCAGCGACCCCTGCTTCCCTGAGCATGGCAAGGGGGACGATATGACCTGTTGCAGAATTAGGGCTGGTGAAGGCGACGGACGTTCCCTTCAGGTCGGAAAGGGACTTCAGGCCTGAGCCGGCCCGTACAACGATAGCCGCCCGGTGGAACGGCTTGCCCTTCCTGAGGGCCCTGGCAATGACCTTCACCCCGTACGTTGCATTGGCGTAGATATAGTCGGCCGGTCCCATGGCGCAGAGCTGCGTTACATTTTCTCCAAGGTCTCTGACGGCGCTGTTCATGTCAATGGCGACCCTGAGGTCCACCTTTCTTCCCAGTATCCTGCTGAGATGACGGGAGAGCGGCGCAAACTTCCTGAACATGACCGAGGGCTCCTGCAGGGGGACAACCCCGAGCCTGAGCGAATGGTCCTGCCTGGCGGAGAACCGGAAACGCTCCATCTCTGCACTCAGAAGTTCAGCGTCCTTTTGCAGGTTCACGAGTTCCGCGCTTATGCGGTAGGCAAGCTTCCTGTTTTCGACCGGGATTTCCTTGACCGCTTCGACATTCTTCAGGATATTCCCTGAGCCCTTCCGGTGCTCGCCCAGGGCGCGTGAGATCTGGCGGCTCTTCTCCGAGACGAGTTCCGTGGCCCCGGCGATCTGGCCGCTGCTGGTCGCCTGTTCACTGGTCGCTTTGCTGACCGAGCGGGAAAGTTTTCTCATCTCTTCGGCTGTCTGCCTGATGAGCGAGACGCCCTTTGCCTGCTCGCCGGTGGCCCGCGCAATCTTGCCGATCACTGCCCTGACCCGTCCGGTCGCCTCGCTGATCTGGACCGCAGCCCGCGCCTGCTCGCCGGTGGCCCTTTTTATTGAGAGGGTCATCTCCGTGGATTTTTGGGAACTGCTCAGGACCTTCCCGAAGACTTTCTCGGCTTCGCTCGCAAGGCTGAGTCCGCTCTCGACGGTCTTAATGCCTTTCTTCATGGTTGCCTGGGCATTTTCTACTTCCTTCTGGACCGCCTGTATCAGCTGGGCGATCTCCCCTGCCGAGGCGCCGGTCCTCTCTGAAAGGTCCCGCATTTCAGCGGCGACCACCGAAAAGCCCCTGCCGTGCTCTCCTGCCTTCGAGGCCAGGATGGTGGCATTCAGCGAAAGAAGGTTCGTCTCGTCGTTAACCGACTGAATGACACGCAATATCTTCCCGATCTCTGACGATCGTTTCCCCAGCGCCCTGATGCACTCGGCCGTGTTCTGGACAGAGGATTCTATTTCCTTCATCCCCTCGATCGTTCTGGCGATCGAGTCCATTCCCAGGGTGGCAGCATCACTCGTCACCTTTTCCGAAAGAAGTGCGGACTCCTTCGCATTGGCCTCCACTTCCTTTATTGACGCCGCTATTTCAGAGATCGCTGTTACTGTCTCCTCGGAGTCTCCCGACAGCTTTTCAGAGCTTTCTGCCACTTCCCTGATCGAGGCGGAGAGTTCCTCTATCGAGGCGGATGCGGACTCAACCGTACTGTCGAGGCGGTGGATGCTCTCATTGATATTCTTGATGCTGGATACCATCTGCTCGATCGAAGCGGAGGCGTCCTCTGCCGAAGACGCCAGTTCGTCGGTGCTCGAGGCGATCTCCGTTGCGGTTGCATTGAGCTCTTCAACCGAACTCGCGATGCTGTCGGTCGCCCCAGCCTCGGCCTCGGCCCCCTTGCGCACCTTTTCGGCCTCCTGCTCGACCTCTGCCACAACCGTTACGATCCTCCCTGACAGCTCCTTGATCCGCTGAAGGACGACCTCAAGGGCGACGAAGGATTCTTTGAGCTGCGTGCTGAGCCGTCCTATTTCATCATCAGCCGTTATCGGAACATCGAACGAAAGGTCGCCGGATGCGATTCTGGTGGAGGCCGCCTCGATGGCTCTAACCGGCGCGATAACCATCTTCCGGAGCATTATCCAGAGGAGGATGCTGAAGCAAAGAGACGCCGCAATGGTTATAACGATCACCAGGGTAATGAGCGCCATCGCCTTCCGGTACTCCTTCTCGATTGTGACCGCGACCTTGACGGCGCCGAGGATTGGCTTCTCCGCCCCGTGGCACGCATGGCACGACGGGACGTTCTTCAGGGGAAGATAGCAGGTAATCCGGGACTTCTCCCGTATCATCAGCCGCGCTTTTCCTGATTTGAACTCGTTCAGCACTGCTGCTGCCTGAGCCGGGGAATCCTTGTTGAATGCCGTGCGCCCTTCCGAGTCAAAGACTGCGATATGCTCGATCCCGCTGCTCCTGCCCATGTCCTCGATAACCTTCACCGTGATATCTTTTCTCCCCTCGACCATCGTCGTCTCTATGTTCCGGAAAATGATATTCGCGGTTTTTTCAGTCCCGAACTCGGCGACACTGTAAAGTGTCTCCTTCTGTATCGCTACCGACATGATGCCGGCTATGGTAATGCCGGCGATCAGAATTGCGCCGACAACGGCGAGAATCTTGAATTCAAGCCGTTTCTTCATATCAGGCCCTGAGCCCCTGCGGTGAAGGGTGCTCTGCTGCTTCGCCCGTTGTCAGGCGATCGTGTTGATGCGCCGTTGTACTCATCCCCGCCTCCGGTCGATCTTGCACACGCTTCCGGTGAACTGCTTTGCATACTTTTTCATCTCGCTGGCAACCTCGGTCATCTCTCCGTAATGCGAAAATGGCCGTGCCGCGTTCAGGGCCACACCCACCGACAGGGAAATGAAAGGAAATACCTGCCGGTTTCCTCCGCGGTCGACCGACTCGATACCCCGCTCGGCCCTGTCTGCGGGGTCGTAAAAGGTAGGGATGATATGGTCGAAATTCCTGAGGATCTCGGCAGCAGTTTCTTCCAGCAGGTCCGAGGCGATCATGAAGACGAAATCGTCTCCGCCGATATGCCCGACAAAGCTGTCGAGAGGCTGTTTCGTTTTGACGATATTCAGTATCAGCCGTCCGACCATCTTCAGGACTTCGTCGCCCCTGCTGAACCCGTACTTGTCATTGAAGGGCTTGAAAAAGTCCAGATCGGCATAGGCAAGTGCAAACGAATCATGCCTGTTCAGGCGGGCCTGGACCTGTTTCATGATCGCGATGTTGCCGGGCAGGCGTGTCAGGGGGTTTATGTCGACGACCCTCTCGGCCCTGTTGAGGCAGAGAGATACGCGCATCAGGAGATCGGTCTCGACGCGGGAGCTGTTCAGGTAATCATCAACCAGGAGCTGTTCCCAGGAGGTGAAGGGGTGATCATCGTCAAGGATTGCGAGGACCGGCAGCTGGCCGAAGATCGGGTCGCTCTTGAGACCGTTCAGCAGGCCGATCGTCATTTCATCCGCCGCATCAAGGGTGATGATCATCAGGTCTGGGATTGCATTATAGATGAAGTCGAGGGAGGACTGTATGTTCGAAAAACCGGCCACCCGGAAGGCGCTCCCGAGGAGCTTCCCGATAACCGTTTTATGGGCAATATCCCCGGTTATCAGGACGATGGCTTTAAGGCTATTCATCCTGGAAAAGAAAATCGTCGGAATTCATAAGGCTGTCGTCCATTTCGGTGAGGATCTCTTTTATATCTTTTTCGGATAGGTCGAGAATTTTCCAGGCCTCCGGGTGCACGGCCGGTACGTGATTGTCACCCGGGAACCCGAAACCCTTCCCCCGGATAAGGATATCTGCCAGATGGACAACGGCAGCCTCTACCGGCAGATTTTTCGAGAGGTGGGGTTTGTGGTGGTACCCGATAATCTCTACCAGCCCCTTCGGGAAATTCCATTTCTGGGCTATCCATGCCCCCGCGGTAGCGTGGGTCAGACCGTAGCGGGAATCCTCTGCCTCAAAGATGAAGGTGTCCCTGGCTGCAGCATCGGCAAGGATCTTCTCATAGTCCTCAGGAAACTTCAGGCTCAGGGCAACTTTGCCGATGTCATGCAACAGTGCGGCGACCGAGACTTCCTCCGGCTCTTCGAGTCCCTTTTTCTTTGCGATGATACGGGCAGTGACCGCGCAGCCCATCGAGTGACCCCAGAGCCCCACCATCGATTTTTCCATGATTTCAAAAACCGATACCCCAAAGAGCATGCCGCGTACGACGTTGAGGCCCAGCAGCAGGAGTGCCTGGCTGACAGAGGATATTCTTCCTGAAAAACCATAGATGGGAGAGTTGACCACCTTCAGCACCCGCGACGTGAGCACCGGGTCGGTTGCGACAAAGGCCCCGATTTCATTGAGGGAGACCCGGGGGTTTTCTATCACCTTCAAAATGCCCTTCAGAACGCTCGGAATTGTCGGCAGGGTGTCGATACTCTCAAGCTGTCCGCGCAGTTCGCTTGCGTCCATCTATGAGGCCGCCCCTTTGATATGTTCTTCGAACAGACGTTTGAGCAGGGCCATATGCGGTTCGTTTTCGGTTTTCCTGAAGCGTGCGGAGAGCTCAGCGAGCTGCTCTTCCGGAGATTTTTCGTTCTGGGCCTCGGCAACGATGCTGACGTTCTCGATATTCATCTTTTCGAGCCGCTGTATCAGGGCTTCGGTGAGTTCGGTGTTCTCTCCCAGGAGGATCATGCCGCTTTCGTTCCTGACCGGCTTGGCGAGCTTCATTCCCGGCTTCAGCCTGCTGATTAATACCTTGGGCACGCGCTACCTCCTAAAAAATTGACCAATCGTAGATATTGTATCATATCAAGTCTATCACAAATCGCGGCGCAGACGGCAGGGCTTTTTTGTCTGTTTGCCTCTCCTGCCTGTTTCCCGCTAAAATACTGACCATGAATCCGAAACACTCACGTATTGCTGCCGTTATGCTGTTGTTTCTGCTCCTTCTGCTGCCCGGGCACGCAGCGGTTTATGCCGCTGAAAAGCCGGTCTCGCCGTTTGAGATCGACAAGCTGGGGAAGGCTCCGGAGTTTGAACTGAAGGATCTCAACGGTGCCAGGTTTCTCTCATCCTCTTTGAAGGGGAAAGTCTACCTCCTGAACTTTTGGGCCCCCTGGTGCCCGGCCTGCATCGAGGAGCTGCCGTCGCTCCAGATCCTCTCGAAAGATACGGTGCTCAGAGCAAAGGGGTTCCAGGTCATTGCCGTTTCAGTGGATCAGTCTCCTGCAGATGCGAAGGGCCTGCTCAGGAAAAAAGCACCGGATCTGTTCAGTCTGATAGATGGCAGCAAGGCTGTCGCCCGGAAGTTCAAGGTCTTTTCCCTCCCCACGACCTTTCTTGTTGATAAGAACGGGATCATTGTCGAAAAGTTCTTCGGAGAATACGACTGGACCGATAAAGAGATCCGGGGGAAGATCGAAAAGCTTCTTTAGCCGTCAGCTTTCAGCGCCAGAGATGACAGGCAACTTTTCTGCCCTGATATTCCCGCAGATCAGGAACATCACGGTCACACGGATCAAACTTTCTCGGACAGCGCGGATGGAACGGGCACCCTTGCGGAAGATGTATCGGGCTCGGGGCCTCGCCCTTCACCGGTCCTGTCCTGCCCTCACCTCCCTGCGCGGCCGAGATTTTCGGTGCTGATTCGAGCAGCATGACGGCATAGGGATGGAGCGGCCGGTCAAAGAGGTCGGCAGTTGCTGCATATTCTACAATCTTGCCAAGGTACATCACGCCCACCATATCGCTCAGGTAGTGCACCACCCGCAGGTCGTGGCTGATAAAAAGAAAGGAGATTCCGGTCTTCAGCTTCAGGTCCATCAGGAGGTTAATGATCTGGGCCTGGATCGATACATCCAGAGCAGACAGGGGTTCGTCCGCGATGATCAGCTCCGGAGACACGGCAAGGGCTCGCGCGATGCAGATCCTCTGGCGCTGCCCGCCGCTGAATTCGTGGGGATAGCGGTTCAGGACCTCAGGGCCGAGCCCGACCTGGAAGAGAATGCCGGTCGCAGTCTCCTTCAGCGCCTGTCTTGCTGCAAGCCGGTGGATGATAAGCGGCTCGGTGATGGTGTCGAAGACCGTCCTGCGGGGGTTCAGGGATGCGAAGGGGTCCTGAAAGATGATTTGCGAAGATTTTCTGAAGGCCTTCAGTGCGTCGCCCCTGAGTGCGAGGACGTCCTGTCCCTTGAACGAGACAGATCCCGACGTCGGCGCTATGAGCCTGAGGACCAGCCGCGCAAGGGTCGATTTCCCGCAACCGCTCTCCCCGACCAGGGCGAGGACCCTGTTTTTGTCGATCGAAAAATCAACGCCGTCTACAGCCTTCAGGAGGGAGTCTGTTCCTCCGTATCCTCCCTTCACCCGGTAGTGTTTGGTGAGACCGGATACCTTCAGGAGTTCCATCTGATTTCACCTGCACGGATGCACCGGCTGAGATGGTCCTGGCCGACCGGCAGCAGTCCGGGCTCTTTCAGCCTGCATTCAGGAAGGACATAGCTGCAGCGGTCCGAATAGACGCATCCTGCCGGGAGTTCGTCCATGCGCGGGACGGTCCCGGGGATCGGGTTCAGCCGTACTCCCCTTCCCTGGGGTATGGATTCAAGCAGGCCGATGGTATACGGATGGCGCGGGTCGCTGAAAAGCTCTTTTGTCCCGGCCGATTCCATCAGACGGCCGGCATACATGATCCCGACCCTTGCGGCATTTTCGGCTATGATCCCCAGGTCATGGGTGATCAGGAGTATCGACATCTTCCGCTCGTCGCGGAGCCGCTGGATGAGTTCGAGGATCTGTGCCTGAATGGTGACGTCGAGCGCGGTCGTCGGTTCGTCAGCGATGATCAGAGACGGGTTGCATGCAATCGCCATGGCGATCATCACCCGCTGCCTCATGCCGCCCGACATCTGGTGGGGATACTCGCGGACCCGTATCTCGGGAGACGGGATCTTTACCGCCCTGAGCAGCTCAACCGACTGCCCCATCGCATCCGACTTTGAAAGATTCAGGTGGGTTGTCAGCACCTCGGCTATCTGGTACCCGATGGTCATGACCGGGTTGAGCGAGGTCATCGGCTCCTGGAATATCATCGAGATCTCCCTGCCCCTCAGCCGCCTGAGTGACTCGCGGTCGAGCGTCAGCAGGTCCCTGCCCCTGAAGAGAATCGATCCTGAGGCAGCGGCATTCTGGGGGAGAAGTCCCATGATCGAGAGGGCCGTCATGCTCTTGCCGCAGCCGCTTTCGCCGGCCAGGCCGAATATCTGGGATTCTGGAACCGAGAGGCTGAGGTCTGTTACTGCATGAATGTTTGAGCCGTCGGTGCGGAAGGTTACCGAAAGATCCCTTACCTCAAGCAGGGACACTGTCTATGTCTTATCCTCTTTTTTCAGGAACCGCAGGTAAGATTCTGCTTCTTTGAGATCCGGATTTATTTCGAGTGCCTTTTGCCACTCCTCAAAGGCCAGGCCGGTGAGTCCTTCCATGTAATAGCTCAGACCGAGCTGGACCCAGGCCGGACCGTAATGCTGGTTTATCAGCTTTGCCTTAACGAAATGGACAATCGCCTCTTCGACCAGCCCCTTGTTCCTGAGTGCTATGCCAAGGCGCGTATGGACGTCGGCCAGCTTCGGGTGCAGTTTGATCGCCTTTTTGAACTCCTCGATTGCCTCGTCGTTCATATTGAATTCGAGATAAATGTTCCCGACCCTGAGGTGTTCGTTCGCAAGCTTTCCGGCAATAAAAGGGTCGAGGGTATTCGGGTCCGGATGGGCAATCTGGGCTGCCATCGCAAAGACCTCCTGAGCCTTCTTGAATTCTCCCATGTCGTTATAGGTGACGGCAAGGTTCAGCGAGACCTCTGTGTAGCGGGGGTTCAGCTCCAGTGCCTTTTCGAAATGTTCGGCAGCCTTTTTCATCTCACGCCGCAGGTTGTAGATGATGCCCAGCTTGTTATGGACATCGGCATACCGGGGGTTGAGCGTAATTACCTCCCGGAGCACAGGCTCGGCTGCCTCGAGTTTGCCCTCGTCGTAAAGCTTGTTGCCCAGATCATAGAGTTCCTGAAGATTCGCGCTCATCGTATGTCTGGAATTATATGTTGTTACGGAAATTCTTGTCAACAGGCCCTTCCGCATACATCGAATCCCATCAAAACAGCAGCCATTTGATATAATTACCGGTGATGGGTAAAACGAGCGACCAGCAGGGGAAGATCGCCAGGGCGGCGGGCATCATGTCTGCCGCCACATTCATAAGCCGGGTCCTGGGCTATGTCAAGGACATGATCCTCGCGGGTTTTTTCGGTGCGACCGGGCTTTCTGATACCTTCTTTGCAGCCTTCAGGATCCCCAACCTGCTGCGTGAGCTGTTCGCCGAAGGCTCTATGTCTTCGGCCTTTATCCCGGTGCTGACGGAGTACCGGCAGAGGCAGGGTGAGGAAGAGGCCCGGACGCTCGTCAGGGTGACCTATACATTTATTCTCATAGTCGTCGGCCTCGTCTGCCTGGCCGGCATTGTCTTTTCCCCTGCCATTGTTGCAGCGATCGCCCCGGGCTTCCTGAAATCACCGGAGAAATTTGCCATGACCGTGCTTCTGACCCGGATCATGTTTCCGTTTCTCCTCTTTATCAGCCTGGCCTCCCTGGTTATGGGGGCCCTGAACACCAAAAGGGTCTTCTTTATCCCGACCCTCGCGCCTGCCATGCTCAACATAACGATCATTGTGGTCGTTCTTTTTTGCGCCGGGCTGTTCAGTCATCCGATCCTTGCGGTTGCTGCGGGTGTTGCCCTCGGAGGATTTGTCCAGTTTGCATTTCAGCTGCCCTCTTTTTTCAGGCACGGCTACAGCCTGGGGTTCACCCCATTATTCAGGCATCCGGGCCTCAGGCGGATGGCGATACTGCTGGTACCGGCGACCATGGCCCTGGCAGTGAACCAGATTAATATCATTGTGAGCAACGTCCTCGCGTCGTATCTTCCCGACGGCAGCATCACCTATCTCTATTATGCGATGCGGCTGATCCAGTTCCCGATAGGCATCTTCGGCGTTGCGATGGGAATGGCTGTTCTGCCCGCCCTTTCCGAGCACGCGGTCAGGGGGGATTTCGACAGGCTGAGGGATGACTTCTCCTTTGCGCTCCGCCTCCTTTTCTTTATCTCGGTCCCTTCGATGGCGGGGCTTATTGCCTTGCGGGAACCTATTGTCAATCTCCTGTTTCAGCGCGGCGCGTTTGACTATGCGGCGACACAGGGGACGGCCGAGGCCCTGCTTTTCTATTCAGTAGGAATCTGGTCGATCGTCGGCGTCAGGGTCGTGACTTCGACTTTCTACGCCATGCAGGACACAAAGACCCCGGTCAGGATTGCGGTAGTCGGCATGGCCTCAAATCTGTTGTTGAGCCTCATCCTTATGGGGCCGATGAGGCATTCCGGGCTTGCCCTTGCGAATGCCCTGGCGTCGGGTATTAATTTTGTGCTGCTCAGTTACTTTCTCAGGAAGAAACTCGGCCGGGTCGATGCACGCAGGATCGTACGTTCCCTCCTGCGGATAGCGGCTGCGTCTGCGGCGATGGGCCTGGCGGGGTGGGCGATGCTTCACGGCGAGTTCTGGCAGGGGAGCGGGGACACCGGCGTCAAGGCAGTCTATCTTTCGATTTCCGTGGCCGGCTGCCTTGCGGTCTATGCGGCGGTCAGTTATCTGCTCGGGGTCGAGGAGATGCACTACCTGTATGATGCGGTCAGGAAAAGGCTTGCCGGCAGGGGCCGGGAGGGCGCGTGAGTGCGCTCCGGAGTTGCGCTTGAAATTGACTATTGAAGAATTTATATTTTACAGTAGATAAACATCCAAGGAGGCGATTTTGGCAACAGGAGTAGAGGATTTAAGCAGTACAAAAAAACGTCTTACGATTGAGATACCGGCTGACGTCATCGAAAAGGAGTACAGCCGCTCTCTGAACAATATACTGCAGAAGGCAAAAATTCCGGGCTTCAGGCAGGGCAAGGCCCCGGCAAGCCTGATCGAGAAAAAATTTGGTGGAGATATCCGCTCCGATATACTGGATAAGCTCGTCCCTGACTATTATTCAAAGACGATGAAGTCGTCGAACCTTTCCCCGGTCGGGATGCCGGATATCGAGGGGACACTCGAGATCAGGCGGAATGAGCCGCTCGTCTTTTCGCTGACGGTTGAGGTCAGGCCGGAGATCACTGACCTTGCGTATGCAGGTCTCAAGGCAGACGATATCCCGGTCAGCGTGACCGAAGCAGAGGTCGAAGAGACGATCAAGGGGCTGCAGGACGGAAGGGCGATGTATGAGGTCGTAGACCGTGAGGTGAGGGCAGACGACCTCCTGGTGCTCGATTACCTCAAGCTCGACCCTGCAGGTGAGAAGGAGATTACCTCGGCAAAAGACCAGGTGATGAACCTTGGAAATAACCTCGTCCCGAAGGGAATTTCTGATGCCCTGATCGGCAGGAAGAAGGGGGATGTCGTCGAAATAACCCTTCCGGAGGTCGAGGAAGGACAGATAAAGGAGACGGGTGGAGACGAGAAGGGCAACCGTCTGAAGATCACGATCAAAGAGGTGAAGGAGAAGAAGGTCCCTGCGATTGACGATGAACTTGCGAAGGACTTCGGTCACGACAGCCTTGAGGCACTGCGCACCAAGGTGATGGACGGCCTGCTCCGCAACAAGAAAGACGGGGCCGAGAGCAAACAGAAGGAACAGCTCCTCGAGCAGTTGATTGAGAGGCACACCTTTGATATCCCCGAGTCTCTCCTTGCGCGCGAACTCGAGACCCTTGTCCTTAACGAGATGCATGCGAGACAGTCGGCTGATCCCTCGAAGTCAGGGTCCGCAGAGAATGCCCCTGACCCGGAAAAGATCACTGCCGAGCTGAGGCCGAAGGCCATACGCAATGTGAAGTCTTCGCTGCTGCTTGAGGTGATCGCGGAAAAGGAAAACATTACGGTGTCCGAAGATGAGATCAAGAAGCGGATAGCCCTGCTCGCCAGGCATTTTCAGTCGACACCGGATGCGGTTGTTAACCTCTTTATGACACGGGACGGGTCCCTTGAAGGCCTCAGCAGGTCTCTCCGGGAGGAGAAAGTGCTTGCCCTGGTCCTGGCAAAGGCCGAAATCGGCAAAGGAGCTTCGGCATGAGTGTTATCCCTATCGTTATTGAACAGACCGGAAGGACCGAGAGGGCCTATGACATCTATTCACGGCTGCTGAAGGACAGGATCATCTTCCTGGGCAGCGCCATTGATGACTATGTCGCCAATACGATTATCGCGCAGATACTTTTTCTCCAGACCGAGGATCCGGACAAAGATATCCATATCTATATAAACTCCCCGGGAGGCGTCGTCTCCTCAGGGCTGGCGATATACGATACGATGCAGTACGTGAAGCCGGATATCTGCACCTATTGCATCGGCCAGGCGGCCAGTATGGGCGCCCTGCTGCTTACTGCAGGTGCGAAGGGTAAGCGGTTTGCACTTCCGCATTCGCGCATCATGCTGCATCAGCCCATGGGAGGCTTCCAGGGACAGGCGACAGATATCGAGATTCACGCCAGGGAGATCCTGAGACTCAAGGATATGCTGAACGGCATTATCGCCACGCATACCGGGAGGTCTCTCGATCAGATACAGACTGATACAGACCGGGATTTCTTCATGTCGAGCGATGAGGCAAAGGAATATGGTGTTGTTGATGAGGTTATCCATTCAGCAAAGAAGATAGCTTAGGCCGGGTTCCCCCCGGCCTTTCTCTCCTCAAAGAGGAGTGATGGAGGTTTCAAATGGCTAAGAAAGATGATGAAGTGCTTAAATGTTCCTTCTGTGGCAAAGGGCAGGAGGAAGTCAAAAAGCTGATCGCAGGACCGACGGTGTATATCTGCAACGAGTGTATTGAGCTCTGCAACGAGATAATAGCCGACGAGCTGTATATTGATTCGGGCAAGGACGTTCTGCCGAAGCTGCCGACCCCCAAGGAAATACATAATGTTCTGAACGATTTTGTCATAGGGCAGGAGAGGGCTAAAAAAATCCTTTCCGTCGCTGTCCATAACCACTATAAAAGGATCTATAATCCCTCGGAGTCTGACGTCGAACTCCAGAAGAGCAATATATTGCTTATCGGGCCGACCGGTACCGGCAAGACCCTCCTGGCCCAGACTCTGGCAAGGATCCTTGACGTGCCTTTTACGATTGCTGATGCCACGACACTGACTGAGGCAGGCTATGTCGGTGAGGATGTTGAAAACATAATCCTGAAGCTCCTGCAGGCCTCTGAATATGACGTTGAAAAGGCCCAGCGCGGGATCGTCTATATCGACGAGATCGACAAGATCAGCAGGAAGTCGGACAATCCCTCAATAACCCGTGATGTCTCGGGCGAGGGTGTTCAGCAGGCCCTGCTGAAGATCGTCGAGGGGACTATTGCCAACATCCCTCCCCAGGGCGGCAGAAAGCATCCTCAGCAGGATTTCATCCAGGTCGACACGACGAATATCCTCTTCATCTGCGGCGGCGCCTTCATCGGTCTGGATGCGATGATCGAACAGCGGAGCGGCAAGAATGCAGTCGGCTTCGGTTCGAAGGTGGTCAGCAAGATCGAAAGGAAGATCGGGGATGTCCTGAGTATGACCGAACCGGAAGACCTTATTAAATACGGCCTAATCCCGGAGTTTGTCGGAAGGCTTCCCGTATTTACCTCCCTTGAGGAACTCGACGAGCCTTCGCTGGTCAGGATTCTGGTCGAGCCGAAAAATGCCCTGGTGAAGCAGTACCAGAAGCTGCTCTCCTTCGACAACGTGCGGCTGAAGTTTACCGACAGCGCACTTTCGGCAATCGCCCGCAAGGCGGTTCAGCGCAAGTCTGGCGCGCGCGGACTGAGGGCGATCCTCGAGGAGATCATGCTCGAGGTGATGTATGAGATCCCGTCCCAGAAAGGGATCAAGGAGTGCCTGATCACCGAGGATACCGTTGTCAAGAAGGAGAAACCGATCCTGATCTACGAGAAGCAGGCGGAATCGGCATAAGGTAGATTTTGTCCGCAATCACCCTGCAGGCGCCTGCAGGGTGATTGCGGAATGTTCAGTCAGGACGAGTCGTTTTCTTGCGCCGGGCAGGCGGGGCCCCATTTAAAGAAAAGACATGCCGCTACCCCAACGGACTGAGGCCTCATGCAGGATCCGCTTGCGTTCCAGGGTTTCTCCGATGATCACGATCCGGTTTTCAACCACGTTCCTTCCGAAGAGTTCAGAAGATATACTCCCGAATGCCAGGTCGAATTTTGCCGGCCCCCTGTCTGTTTCGGCCAGTGCCTTTGCCCTGACGATCTTCCCGAACACCCCCGTCGACAGCTCCTTCAGAAATTCTTCAACCGACCCGAAGCTGATCCCGCTCCTGAGAGTCAACGAGAGTGTTTCAAAGCAGAGCAGCGGCGCCCTTTCTCTTGGCGAATGGTCTCCATGGCCGGAATCCGGAAGCGGTCCGTCAATGGCAGCCTTGACAGTCTCGTATGCTATGGCACGCGGATTCAGGCTGGTGACGAGGGCAGCAGTCTTCTGCCGCAGGGTATCGTCGACAAGATCTATCTTGTTGATCAGGACGATGTCAGCGATGGAGACCTGCTCCTCAAAGAATTTTCCGTACATCTCGGCTTCATAGAGTTCGACGAACTCCGACGCATCGACGATGCCGACAACGGTGAACTGCTGAAGCTCAAGTTCTGCGAGGGCATCGATAACTCCCGACGGCGAGGCGATGCCGCTGGGTTCGATGATGAGGTGTTCAGGTGCATGGTCGCTGATGATCTTCCGGATAGTGGCTATCAGGTCGAATTTCAGGGTGCAGCAGATGCACCCGCTGGGCAATTCAATCGAGTCAACCCCGGAGGACGAAAAAATCTCTCCATCGATTCCGGCCTTGCCGAAGTCATTCACCAGGACAACGGTCTTCAGAGATTTGACTGAAGCAATATGCTGTATGAAGGTGGTTTTTCCTGAACCCAGCATACCGCTGACAATAGTTATCTTCATTGTTCTCCTTAAGTCTTCCGTTTAAGGGGGAGACCTCTGCCTGTATCCTAACCTTTTTTCAAAAAAAACTCTTGACAATAATAATTATTATATGATATTTTACATTATTCAATAATAATTATTGCTATGCATAAATTCAAAGACATAGGTATTAAATTGACGCCGCAACGCCTGGCGGTGCTCGGGTATCTGGAGGGGAACACGGATCACCCCTCTGCAGAGGAGATCTATCAGGCCCTGCAGATGAAATATCCGACCATGTCGTTCGCTACGGTCTACACAACACTGTCAACACTGAAGCAGAAAGGCTGGCTTTCCGAGATCACGATTGATTCCGGCAAGAAACGCTTTGATCCGAATACCTCGGACCATAACCATCTGATCTGTACCACCTGTAAAAAAGTGGTCGATATCCCGATAGAATTTAACGTGGCACTGCCGGAGGCTGCTGCATGTGATTTCCTGATAACCGGGAGTCATGTTGAATTCTTTGGCATCTGCCCCGATTGCAGAAATAACAACCGTTACTACAAGGAGGAATCTTAACTATGTGCGTGGACCATACGATGAACTGCAAATGCGGCTGGAGCGCCGCAAGCTTCAATTTCAAGGATGAGCTGATGCCGGTTGAGGTCGTCAACGGCCTCTATTGCCCCAAATGCTCAACAGATGTAGCATTTGAGCCGGCCTCAATGCTGAAGGACAATAACTGGATAATCGACTTTGATATGGATGTTGCCCGCTTTATGGGACAGCGCCTGCCCGCGTCGGCATTAAGTCCCGAGTACCTGTTTGATGAGGGTTATTGCACCTGGCGGGGTGTCTACCCGAGCGACCATATCGATTCTCTGAAGGAGCGGGAGGAACTCGTTAAACTGGCAAAAATCAACCAGCGCCAATATCTCGAGGCATTCAAAAAATGGGGTGTTGAGCGTATGTCCAGACTCGAAAAGGAAGGATGGCGGAAGGCCCGTGAGACAGAGTGACATGACAGAAAGCCGGACAAGCCCCTGCAGCACAAAAAAATTGCCGACACCCGAAAGTATTGTCTGTCCTGACTGCAAGGCCGAGACCGAGATATGGTCGGACGAGGAGGACGCCTCCTGCCATTCCTGCGGCAGAAGAATAGAAAGAACAGCAGAAAAATACACTAAAGGGGGAGCGTGATGTGGAGATCGCAATAGAAAAAATACCAGGCGGATTTCGGGTGGATGGATTGGAGCTCAAGGGCGCCAAGTGCGGCTGTACCTCGGTCCTTCCCTGCTGCCACAGTTGGTCAAAACTGAAAAGAAATGGTAATGTATTCACACATACAAGTAAGGCAACCACGCCCGAAACAACGGATACCTTTTCCTGGGGGTACACGGTTAGAAAGGGAGATGTCGTCATTGAAGTCCTGATGGAGGATGCGCGGGACAAGAAGATCTTCTCCGGCTATTATCCCCCGCCCCTTGAGGACTGGGAAGCCAGGGGCTGGGAGGTTGCATCAAAAGACGGTGTCCGGGAGGACTTCGGTCTCTGGAGGTGTGCGGCCTGTAAATGGCTGTACAAGGAGGCGGTTGAGAAGGTAAAATTTGAGGACCTGCCCGCTGACTGGCGCTGCGCCATCTGCAAGGCCGGGAAGAATGTTTTTGAAAAAATTGGCTAAAGGAGTTATACCATGACAAAAGTAGGACAGAAATACAGATGCAATATCTGCGGCAATGAAGTAGCCGTCACCCATGAGGGGGCTGGCGCCCTCTTCTGCTGCGGCAAGCCGATGGAGCAGGCTGGATAAGTCCCGCGGCGGTGACGAGGCAAGTACACACTATCTATCCTGGAGGCTGAATGAAGGCAGCAGAACTGATTAACGGCATATATTGGGTTGGAGCGATTGACTGGGCTGTGCGTGATTTTCACGGGTACGCCACGCCTCGAGGTACGACCTACAATAACTACCTGATCATGGACGAGGAGATCACCCTGGTCGATACGGTCAAGTATGATTTCTCGGATACCACCATCAAGAATATCAGGAGTATCGTTGATCCGGCAAAGATCAAAAATGTCATTGTCAACCATATTGAAAATGACCACGTGACCAGTCTGGACGACATCATGTCTCTTGCCCCGAATGCGACCATTTATATTACGGACAAAGGCAAAAAGGGACTTGCCCGCTTTTTCGATATATCGAAGTGGAACATCAAGGTCGTAAAGACCGGCGAAACGCTCTCTATCGGCAAGAGGACCCTGATGTTTCTTGAGACGCCGATGCTCCACTGGCCGGACTCGATGATGACCTATGTGAAGGAGGACAAGGTCCTCTTCAGCCAGGACGGGTTTGGACAGCATATAGCGTCTTCCACCCGCTTTGACGATGAACTGATAACCTGCGAATCGATGGCAGACCTCGACGACGCGGTTGTTGACTACTATGCCAATATCCTCATGCCGTTCGGGCCGATCATAAAGAACAAGATAGGCGAGATCCAGAAACTCGGCCTCGAGATAGATATGATAGCCCCCGACCACGGGATCATCTGGCGGTCTCATCCACAGAGAGTTGTCCAGGAGTATCTGGCGTTGGCGCAGGGCAAGGCGAATCTGAGTGTTTCGATCATATATGACACCATGTGGCACAGCACCGAGTCGATGACCCTGCCGATCATGCAGGGAATCAGGGACGAAGGAATCGACTGCAAGGTGATCAAGCTGCGTGCGACCCCCATGAGCGCGGCGATCAAGGAGTTCTGGAAGTCCCGGGGCTGTCTCATCGGGACCCCCACGCTGAATAATATCATGTATCCGACGGTGGCTGAATTCCTGACGCATGTGCGGGGATTACGGCCGAAGAACCGCATAGCCGGAGCATTCGGCAGCTATGGCTGGGGAGGCGGTGCGGTGAAGGATGCCTACGAGGAGTTCAGGAGGATGGGTCTCGAGATCTTCGAGCCCGGCATCCAGGTCCTCTATAAGCCATCGCCTGAGGACGAGGAGAAGTGCTATGAGTTCGGCCGGGCGTTTGCCCTGAGCGTCAGGGAATACCATAAGAAATTCGAGGAGGTTGTCTGAGTATGTGGAAGTGTTCTGTCTGTGGTTATGAATATGACGAAGCAGCGGAGGGTGCGTCCTTTGAGAGCCTGCCCGACGACTGGAAATGTCCGGTATGCAATGCCGAGAAGGATGCCTTCGAAAAGGTAAGATAAGCATCGGTAAGACGTGATAAAAAAAGCCCCGCAGCATTGCGGGGCTTTTTTTATGGTATCCCGGCAGAGGGGGCTACTCGAGCTCTCCTCCGGAGGAAGACGAAGGGGTGGTGCTCCCTGAAAAAGCCAGCACAACCATGTAGACAATATTGACGACAGGGACGAGCATGAGCAGCCCCAGCCATTTATTCCTGCCGAGGTTCTCGACAATGCACATCCAGAGGTAGACCCAGACAAAGAAACCAACGAGAGGTACAAACAGCAGGATTACCCACCACCAGGGTTTTCCTGCAGATCCGACGATGGGCCACATATTCAGGATCGGCACCCACGCGGTCCAGGCTGCAGGACAGTTGAGCCGCGTTGCGATTCTGTACATGCAGTAGCTGAAGAAGAGATAGATCGCCAGCGCTATGCCGAGAAACACAAGCGTAAAACCGGCAAAGAGGCCACCCATCAGCATCGGGACGGCAAAAAGCGCACCACCGCCGGCAGGAATCGTTCCACCAGGCTTAGGCAGCGGAGGCAACGGGGCCTGCGGCTGCGGTACAACAGGAGCAGGGGGGGCTGCAGGCTGTTTTGCGCCAGTCACCGGGGGCTGCGGAGCTGCGGGAGCCCCCGTCGGGGTTGTTGCGGTCTGACCTGCGGTTTCCCCCGGCTTCATTGCAGGCTTGGCCGGTTCGGCTTTTCCCTGGGAAGGGCTGGCAGCATCTGCAGGCTTCACTGCCGGCGCAGATGCTGATTGCGGCTGCACCGCAGCCTGCTTGTCACCTGCTGTTCCTGAGGGCTTTTCCGCTGCAGGGGGTGGGGGCCCGGCAGGAGCTGCCTTTTTCACGCGGGACCTTGCTGCCTTCTTCGACAGTCCGTCGCCGGGGGCTTCCTTTATGGGCGAGAACGACGGATTAAGGAGGTAGGCATCCCGGAAATACTCATTCGCCTCATCGAACCGCTTCAGCTTGTACAGGGCGTACCCCATCATATAATACGCGGCAGCATCAGGCTTCTGGGCGATATAATCCTCCAGATGTCTCACCGCCTCTGTGTACCTGCCGCTGAAGTAATACTTGCGGGCAGTTTCATAATCACTGTTTGATCCGGCGGCCATAGCGGTGTTCCCCGTTATAATCACGACCAGCAGAAAGAAAACGATGCGAACAATCCCTTTCATCCAAGCCTCCATCGAACAATGTATTTTATTCATCATCCCCGTTTATGCCGTACAGTCGGGTAATAAGTGCGATCAGTTCATCCCGGTCTTCAGAATCTTCCTTCAGGGCCACGGTCGGCGGGTGTATCAGCTTATTGACGATGGCGGTCGCAAGATAGTCAATCGCCTTCAGCTGCGTCTCGTCCATGGCCGGGAACCTGTTCTGGAATTTCTCCAGTTCTTCTCTCCGAATCTCATCCGCCTTCTGTCGGAGGGCAACGATTGTCGGGACAGAATCAAGGGTCGACATCCACCTGCCGAATTTCTCCACTTCTTCGCCGATAATACCTTCGGCCTTGTCAGCCTCTGCCCGCCTGCCCTGCAGATTGGTGTCCACCACGTCCTGAAGGTTATCGACGTCGTAGAGGTAGACGTTGTCCAGCCGGTTGATCTCGGGATCGATATTCCTCGGGACCGAGATATCAATGATGAAAACAGGTCTCTGTTTTCTTTCCTTCATCACCTTCTGCATCTGTTCGCGCTGGAGGACATAGGTCGGGGCTCCGGTCGAGCAGATGATGATATCCGCGTTAACGAGTTCCTGGAGAAAATTTTCGAAGCGGACCGGCCTGCCGTTAAACTCTGATGCAAGTTCACAGCCGCGTTCATAGGTCCGGTTTACCACCATAATCCCGGTTACGCCGTTGTTCAGAAGGTGACGGGCAGCGAGCTCCGCCATTTCTCCGGCGCCCATAAGCATGACCGACTTGCCGGCAAGGTTTGTAAAGATCTTCTTCGCCAGCTCGACTGCAGCGAAGCTGATCGATACGGCATTCTCTGCAATGCGGGTCTCGGTCCTGACCCGTTTTGCCGTCGATATGGCCTTTTTCATCAGCTTGTTCAGGAGGACCCCCGTGGTCTTCTTGCTGAGGGATAGGTCAAAGGCGTCCTTGATCTGTCCGAGGATCTGGGGTTCCCCAAGGACCATCGAGTCCAGGCTCGATGCGACCCTGAATACATGCCTCACCGCATCAGGTCCGTCCACGGTAAACAGCGCATGTTCGAATTCCGACCGCGCCAGCCCGTGCAGGCCGGAGAGGTAGTCCTTGATCTGGCCCGCTGCCGACAGGACATTGTCAACACACGCATAGAGCTCGACCCTGTTGCAGGTCGACAGCACCGCCACCTCTTTGACGTTGGGCAGTGCATGCAGCCCGAGTATCCCCTCGTCGAGCTTGGTGCCGCCGAATGCCAGGCGCTCGCGGATGTCGACACTTGCCGTTTTATGATTAACGCCGAGTACGAGTATCTTCATACGAACGCATGCAGGCCCTTGAGGATCAGATTCACCCCGAAGAAGGTGAAGAGCACCACGAAGAAACCGATGACAGAGAGTATGGCAGCCCTCCTGCCCCGCCATCCGGCGATCAGACGGACATGAAGCACGGCAGCATAGATGAACCACGTGATGAGTGACCAGACTTCCTTTGGATCCCATCGCCAGTAACGGCCCCAGGCACTTTCGGCCCAGATAACCCCGGTGATGATCGCAAGCGTCAGGAGCATCCATCCGGTCGTGATCAGCCGGTAGTTGATCTCGTCGAGCATTTGAAGACTCGGCAGTCTCTGGAAGAGTCCTCCCAGATGTTTTGATTTGACCTGGTGTTCCTGGACGAGATACATGATGCCTATGCCGAAGGCGAGAGCAAACGCGGCGTCTCCGGTAAAAGCCAGGACCGTGTGTATCCCGAACCAGTAACTCTGAAGAACAGGGCTCAGAGGTTTGATCGCCCGGGGGAGGACCGAGGATGAGAGCATCAGGATAAACACCACCGGCATGATGAACGAGCCGAGCAACCCTACCCTGTAGCGGGATTCGATAAAGAAAAAGAGCAGGATAATACACCACGAAAAAAACGAGGACGCCTCATGAAGGTTCGATATCGGAATATGACCCGCCATGACATACCGGGTGACGATATTTGCGGTATGGATGGCAAATCCCAGGACCGTAAGGCCCAGCATGATCTTTGATGTGGTCTTGGTCCCCTTAAAGAGTTCAAGGACGCCGACGATAGCCGCGGCAAAATAGAAGGTAAGGGCTATTTCAAAGAGGATCAGTTCCATCAGAAACAACCGAGCTGACAGTCTTTGATTCTTATCCCAAGTTCATTGGCTGCCTGTCCGACCTCTTTATAGGGGACCCCAAGGTCCTCCGCTATCTTCCTGGCAATAGCACAAACGATCCTGCCGTCGACTGCATGTCGCTGAATTTCTTTCTTTATCAATTCGTTCATTCAGATAATTACATGTCCCTGCAGGGCGGTATGAGAGCTCTGCATATATAGAAATATTACATGATACACGGTAAAAACACAATTTCAGCATGATTTTTGATGTGAATTTTGCTCGCGGAAATTCCCCGCCCGCACATGCGACGGGCATATCCTGCTGACCGTCCCTTTTGTGAGCAGTCCGTCAGATTTCAGCTGCAGCGTGTCGCCGGGACTGCTGAACGACTGCCCGTCTGCACGCCATCAGGCGAGGAACGAAAACAAAGGGTCAGTATCCGACAGGGAGGCCTGCCTCCTGCATCTTGCGGACAATGCCGAGGTCGTCATACTGCAGCAGGGGTGGGACCGATGCCCTTCCCGATCTCATAAGCGCGATGAACAGCCCCTGCGCATCAATAAAACCAATCTCTGCTACAATCTCTTTTCCCTGCATCCCTATCTCGCAATATCCGCTGCCGGTGAGACCTACAAGGTCGATATCGATAAAACCATGGGCATTGTTTCCATCGAAGACAATTCCGGTAACGTCATAGATCCGGACGCAGAGTGGCAGACCTGACGAAGGAAGGTCCCCCGGGATGATTTCCCAGTCCAGGAAGATGAGGGTGGGGTCGATGACGATCAGGAAAAATTCGCTTTCGCCATATTCCTGAGGGAGGGCTTCACGCCCTGTCCCGGCTATATTCCCCGTGTCTGCGAGTGCCTCTTCCCCTGCTTCGTCCCTGATTTCTTCCCTGGGCAGGAATATCTTCAGCCTCGGCTTAATGATCCGTCCCTCCCGGGCCTCGATTTCGGCCACAGACAGCAGTTCTTCTTCTGCCTCTAATGCTGCTTCGGGTACCGGCGGGGCGGCGATGCGATTTTTTTTCGCCGCCGGTACAGCCTGCGAAACTGCCTTGACCTGCCTGATCCTGGCCGGCTCTTTCGGCTCACCCGGGGTACTGGTTCTTTTCGTTGCGGCCGGTTTCTCTGAAGCCTCCGCCATCGGCTTTGGTGTTTTCTTTACGACTTTCTTCACTGGCTTCTCCTTCGGCTTCACGGCCCCGATTGCTGTCGCGGACTTCGGCCCGGGCCTGATGGCTGCGAGGGGTTTGCCCGGCTTCAATTCCCTGGTCGTACGTGCGGGGGGTTGAGCCGGGACAATCTTCTTCAACGGCAGTTTTGTTGCCTTTGCCGTGACTGTCGTTGGTTTTCCTGCCGGCTTAATCAGGGTCTTAACCGGGCTAACCTTCGGTTTTTTCGAAGGCGCAGCGGTCTGTACGGCAGCTTTTGCCGGAGTCGGCTGCGGGGCCTTTTTCGGCAGAGAGGCGACAGCCTTCTTCTTTGTTGACGCTGCTGTAGCCGCAGGTTTCTTTGCAGAAACCGCTTTATTCTTTGTTAATGCAACGGGCTTTTTTTCAGGGCCCACGACTTTTTTTGCCGGACTTTTCACGGTAGCCTTTGCGGGGGTCTTTTTCACGGGGGCAGCCTTGAGAGGCCTCTTCGCGATCTTCGTCTTGGCCGCAGCCTTGGGTCTGGCTGCAGCTGACTTTGTGGGCGCTGTTTTTGCCGCCTCTTTTTTCCTGACAACAGGTTTTGCCTTTGCCGGAGGCCTTGTCTCTGTCTTTTTTATGGCAGTCTTTGCTTTGGCTGCGGTCACGGTCCTGGTTGCCGGTTTGGCCGCGAGTGTGGGCTTCGGTTTGGCCGGTGACTTGATACCAGTCCCGGATGTGCCCGCAGGTACGGTCCTGGTTTTCGTCACTTTTTTTGCCTTGGATTCGCCCGATGTCTTTATCTTCTGTTTTGCCTTTGGTTTCGCCGCAGCCTTCACCGTTGTTTTTGTCTTGGTCTTCGTCTCTTTTTTCGTCGATGATTTTGTTGCTTTTTTCATTGTTCGCTGCCCCCTTGGGCTATATTGTATCAGATTTTTCGGTGTATCCAAATTAATTAATGCCTGCCCCTTTAATGGGCCTCGGCCCAGTTGCTGCCGTAACCGATGTCGACCCGGACGGGAACTGACAGCTCGACGGCTGACTCCATCTCCTCTTTCACGAGTTTCATGACGGGGTGGAGCTCTTTCTCCGAAAATTCGAGGAGAAGTTCGTCGTGGATCTGCAGGATCATACGGGCGCCGAGGTGCTCCCTTTTGAGCCGCTTCCGGGTATTGATCATAGCAATCTTTATGATGTCCGCTGCGGTCCCCTGGATGGGTGAGTTTACGGCAAGCCTTTCGCCCAGCTGCCTGACGGTCCTGTTCTGATGCCGGAGCTCGGGTATCGGCCGTCTTCTGCCGAGGAGGGTGCAGACATAACCCTTTTCCTTCGTCGCACTGATGATCGTATCGATATAATTCCTGACGCCCGGATGACGCTCGAAATATTGCTTGATAAAACGATCGGCCTCACGGGTGTCGATGTTCAGCGTGCCTGAGAGGCCGAAGGCGGAGATGCCGTAAATAACCCCGAAGTTGACGGTTTTGGCAACCCTTCGCATATCGGTGGTGACCTTTTCAAAGGGAACGCCGTAGATTTCCGCTGCCGTGCGCGTATGGATATCGAGTCCGGTCCTGAAGGCATCGACCAGCCCCTGGTCCTGGCTGAGATGCGCCAGGATCCTGAGTTCAATCTGGGAGTAGTCGGCGGAAAGGAGGAGCTTGCCTTCCTCCGCGATGAAGGCTTCCCGGATCGGCCTGCCCCATTCACCCCTCACCGGGATATTCTGAAGGTTCGGGTCACTGCTGCTCAGCCTTCCGGTTGCCGTCACCGTCTGGTTGAATGAGGTATGGATGCGGCCGGTATCAGGGTCTGCAATGGCAGGCAGGACGTCCAGATAGGTTGTTTTGAGTTTTGTAAGGGTCCGGTAATGGAGGACCTCTCTCGGCAGCTCATGCTGGGAAGCCAGTTCTTCCAGTACGTCTACATTGGTCGAAAAACCGGTCTTGGTCTTTTTTGACGGTGTCAGCCCGAGGCTATGGAAGAGGATGGAGCTGAGCTGCTTTGGCGAGTTGATATTGAACTCTTCGCCGGCAAGGAAATATATCCTCTGCTGGATGCTCATGATCTCCTCGGTAATAGTCTTTGAAAGCCTGTTGAGCTTGCCGGCATCAATCTTTATCCCGGCCTTCTCCATTTCTGCAAGCACCGGGATCAGTGGCATTTCTACGTTAAAATAGACGGCGTCGAGTCCCTGTTCCCTCAGTTTTCCAAACAGGATATCCTTCAGTTCAAAGGCCAGGGCAGCGTCTTCGGCAGCATAGTCGGTCGCCTCGTCGAGCGGAACCTCGGCGAATGTCGTCCTCTTCCTGAGTACCTCGGCAAAAGGCCGCTTGCGCTTCGAGAGGTATTCGAAGGAGACCTCGTCAAGGCTGTGATTCGCCTTGTTCGGGTTCAGGAGATAGGCGGCAAGCATGGTGTCATAGAGCATGCCTTCGACCCTGACATGCTCCTGCTCCAGCACCATTATGTCGAACTTCAGGTTATGCCCGATCTTGGCGATATTTTTGTCATGCAGCGCCGTCCCTATGCTCTGCAGCGCCGGCTTCTTTCCGATCTGATTCCCTGCGTCCTTGAGGGTCGGGGCATGCGTCAGGGGGATATAGACGGAGAGGTCCCCTGTCGTGCAGAGTGAGATGCCGACCAGACTGTCTGCCCGGGCATTCCGCCCGGTCGTCTCGACATCGAAGGCAATCTCGCCCTGTACCGTGTTCATGAACCCCTGCAGTTTCTCCGGGGAAAGGATCGTTTCGTGACGGCGGTCTGATAAGGCAGACGCAGGCAGCATGCGCATCATGCTCGTGAACTCAAGCTCCCTGAAGACCGAGAGCAGGGCAAGCCAGTCAGGCTCCCTGAGAGTGAGCTCCTCCGGGTTCAGCTCAAGAGGCACTGCGACATCAATCGTTGCCAGGGTGCGGCTCAGGCGGACATTGTCGAGATTCTCTGATATCATCTTTCTGAAGCGTTCCTTCTGTATCCTCTCGGGGTGCTCAATGATCTCATCGAGGCTGCTGAAGGAGGTGAGGAGCTCCCGTGCGGTCTTTTCTCCGATCCCCTTCACCCCGGGGATATTGTCTGAGGCATCCCCGGTCAAAGCCATGAACTCGGTCACCCGCTCCGGCCCGACGCCGAACTTCTCCCTGACATAGGCCTCATCGAGCACCCTGTCCTTAATCGGGTCGAATATCCGGATCTTGTCATCGACGAGCTGCAGCATGTCCTTGTCTGCGGTCACGATAAAGACCCTGTTGTCCTTCCCGGTGAAATGTTTTGCCAGGGTGCCGATGATGTCATCGGCCTCGTATCCGGGGATCTCGAAGGTCTTGATGTTGAAGGCAGAGACCAGCCTTCTGATATACGGGAGCTGCCGGACCAGCTCGTCCGGTGTTTCTTTGCGGTGGGCCTTATAGTCGGCATAGAGCATATGCCGTTCCGTCGGCTCCGGGGTGTCAAAGGCCATGACGACGCAGTCGGGCTTTTTGTCTCTGATGATCTTCATCAGCATATTCGTAAAGCCGAAGACTGCGTTTGTCGGCAGGCCGGCTGAGTTCGTCAGGCCCTTTACCGCGTAAAAGGCCCGGTAGACATAGGAGTTTCCGTCGATCAGGTAGATGTCCATGAGTGATTATACCATCACGGTCGGATTGTTAGGTCATGTTATAGTACAACGGAGGACACACGGAGGAACGATGACCGATCTTGTAAAATGCCCGGTGTGCGGAAAGAAGGTGAATCCGAAGAGCAGGTATTGTCCCTTTTGCGGAGGCACGGTTCAGAGCGGACAGATCATTGCCAATCCCCTCTGCCCGAGGTGCGGGGTTGCGCTGGAGTGTCAAAAAAAGAAGGAGGTTGAGATTGATGCCTGTCCCCGGTGCAAGGGGCTCTGGCTTGACCGCGGTGAATTTAACGTGATTACGGCAGAGTCCACTGTCTACCGCGAGGAACAGCTCAGCAATGAATACAGCCGCCCGATCCTCCCGGAGAAGATTGCATACGTTCCCTGCGTACGGTGCGGAAAGCTGATGATCAGAAAGAATTTCGGCCGCATATCAGGCGTGGTCATAGACGAGTGCGGCAGCCACGGGGTCTGGCTCGACAACGGTGAACTCGAAAAGATCAGGCACTTTATCCTCGACGGCGGGCTCGAAAAGGAGCAGTTCAGGGAGATCGAGCAGAACCGGCAGGAACTCAGGGAGCTTGCCCAGCAGGTCGACGACGTTGCCTTCAGCCACAGGCTGATCCACTTCTGGAACTGGAAAAGGTGGTTTTTTTGATTAATATTTCTTGTCTTTGACGGGGATTACAGATTATCATTAAGCACTTTTTTATGTATGGGGACGAAACAGAAAGTGATAATGCATGCCTTGAATTTGACGGCTTTCCGGAGGAGCTAAAGGGATGGCTCCGTTATTTCTAACACAACGACAGGAATGAATAAAAAAGACCTCAGCGAGAGGGACATCTGTACCAAGTTCATTACACCGGCGGTCGAGAAGGCGGGCTGGGATGTCCATACGCAGATTCGCGAAGAGTGTTATTTTACCAAGGGTCGCATCATCGTTCGCGGAAAGCTGGTCACTCGCGGCAAGGCCAGGTTTGCTGACTATATCCTCTACTACAGGCCGAATATCCCCATTGCACTGATCGAGGCTAAAGATAATAACCACGCGGTGGGCGATGGCATGCAGCAGGCACTGGAGTATGCCGCCACGCTCGATATTCCCTTCGTCTTCTCATCGAATGGTGACGCCTTTCTTTTTCATGACAAAACAGGCCTGGGAGGTCATCTGGAAACAGAGCTGTCCCTGACCGCCTTCCCCAGCCCGGAGAGTCTTTGGAACAAATACCGGGGATGGAAAGGTCTGGAGCCATATCTGTCAGATGTGATCCTGCAAAGCTACTTTGAGGACAGGAGTTCCAGGGAACCTCGTTACTATCAGCGCATTGCCATTAACCTGGCTACGGAAGCAATTGCAAAAGGCAAGCCCCGTATCCTTCTCGTCATGGCCACCGGCACCGGCAAGACCTATACCGCCTTTCAGATCATCTGGCGCCTATGGAAGGCCAAACGGAAAAGGCGCATCCTTTATCTGTCCGACAGAAATGTATTGATAGACCAGACGATGGTCAACGACTTTCGCCCCTTCGGCAATGTAATGGCCAAACTCTCGACCTCTTCAAAGACGATCGAGCGCAATGATGGAACAGAAATCTCACTGCCCACAGCAATTGACCCCAAACATCGCCGCATTGATACTTCTTATGAAGTGTATCTTGCACTCTACCAGGCCATCACAGGTCCGGATGAGCGTCAAAAACTCTACCGCGAACTCTCGCCGGAATTCTTCGACCTTATAGTGGTCGATGAGTGCCATCGCGGCAGTGCAGCAGAGGATTCTGCCTGGCGGGAGATTCTGGAGTATTTCTCCTCAGCCACCCAAATCGGCATGACCGCTACACCAAAGGAGACAGAGTATGTCTCGAATATCCATTACTTTGGCGACCCCATCTACAGCTACTCTCTTAAACAGGGGATACGCGACGGATTCCTTGCCCCATACAAGGTCATAAAGGTGCATCTCGATGTCGACATCGAAGGTTACCGGCCGGACCCAGGTGAAAAAGACAAGCATGGATATGAGATCGAAGACCGTATTTACAACCAAAAAGACTTTGATAAAAACATGGTAATTGACGAAAGGACGAAATGCGTTGCCCGGAAGATCACGGAGTTTCTGAAAGAAAGCGGAGACCGATTTCAAAAAACGATCGTCTTTTGCGTGGATACGGAACACGCCAGCCGCATGCGCCAGGCCCTGATAAACGAAAACGCTGACCTGTTTCAGCAGAATGAACGCTATGTCATGCGCATCACAGGTAACGATGCCGATGGCGTTGTCCAGGTCGGCAACTTCATCGATCCGGAATCAAAATATCCGGTCATTGTTACGACTTCGCGCCTTCTCTCCACAGGGGTTGATGCCCAGACCTGCCGTTTGATCGTTATCGACCGCGAGGTAGGTTCGATGATCGAGTTCAAGCAGATTGTTGGCCGGGGTACACGGGTCCATGAGGATGCAAAAAAATACTATTTCACTCTGATCGACTTCCGGAAGGCGACTAATCACTTTGCTGATAAAGATTTCGATGGTGAGCCGGTCCAGATCCATCAGCCCACTGAGCAGGATCCGATGAGTCCGCCGGAGGATGTTCCACCTTCAGGCGATGAAGAAGACCCCATCCCTCTCCAGCGGGGCGACGACGAGGAAATAATTGTTGACCCCGGAACACCTAATCTTGCTATTCCCGTAGGAGACGATACGCCCAAAAAGTTCTACATACATGGAAAGGAAGTATGGATCGTCGCCGAGCGCATCGAATACCTTGACGAATACGGTAAGCTGGTCACCGAAAGTCTGCGCGACTATTCAAAAAAAGCTCTTCGCAAGCGCTTTGCGAGTCTGGATGAGTTTCTTAAACGCTGGAATGATACCGAGCGCAAGCAGGCGATCATAGAGGAACTCGAAAATGAAGGTCTTCTGCTCGATCCGCTGGCTGAAGAAGTGGGCAAAAACCTCGACCCTTTCGACCTGATATGCCACGTTGCCTTTGATCAGCCTCCGCTCACCCGCCGGGAGCGTGCCGAAAATGTCCGCAAGCGCGATGTCTTTACCAAATACGGCGCGCAGGCCCGCGCGGTGCTCGAAGCCCTGCTCCAGAAATATCAGGATGAAGGCGTCACCGCTCTTGACGACCTGCGCATTCTGAAGGTGACGCCGTTTGACACTATGGGTACACCCCTGGAACTTCTCAAAACCTTCGGCGGAAGAGATGGCTTTGAAAAGGCCGTCCACGAACTCCAGTCCGCCCTTTATGGAAAGGCAGCCTAATTATTTATGAACGTACGCACCACGGTTAAATCAATCCAGGACATCATGCGCCAGGACGTCGGCGTTGACGGAGACGCTCAGCGTATCTCGCAGCTCTGCTGGATGTTCTTTCTCAAGATCATCGACGACCAGGACCAGGAGCTTGAGCTGATGCAGGACCGCTACCGGTCTCCGATCCCCGACAAGTTTCAGTGGCGCGCGTGGGCAGCAGACCCCGAGGGTATTACCGGCGACGATCTGATGACCTTTGTGAACGATGAGCTCTTCCCGACGCTCAAGGAACTGCCGGGCACGGCAAAGGACGGACGCAAGCGTGTTGTGCGCGACGTTTTCGAGGATGCCTACAACTATATGAAGTCCGGCCAGTTGATGCGTCAGGTGATCAATAAGATTACTGCCATTGATTTTAACAACCTCTCGGAGCGGCAGCACTTCGGCGACATTTATGAGCAGATCCTGAACGACCTGCAGAGTGCCGGGAATGCAGGGGAATATTATACGCCTCGGGCTGTCACCACCTTCATGGCCCATCGCATTGATCCGAAGCCCGGAGAGATACTCTTTGATCCGGCCTGCGGCACCGGCGGCTTTCTCACCTGCGCGATTCGTCATATGCGCGACCGCTATGTGAAGACACCGGCAGATGAACAGAAGATGCAGAAGGGTCTGAGGGCAACGGAAAAGAAACAGCTCCCGCATATGCTCTGTGTGACCAATATGCTTTTGCATGGCATCGATGATCCGTCTTTTGTCCGCCACGACAACACGCTTGCGAGACCTTATATCAGCTATACCCAATCCGACCGTGTGGAGATTGTGCTGACGAATCCGCCTTTCGGAGGAAGAGAGGAAGACGGCATTGAAACAAACTTTCCGAAGCACTTTCAGACCCGTGAGACAGCAGACCTCTTTCTTGCGCTAATCGTTCGCCTGCTGAAGACTCATGGCCGTGCCGCCGTGGTCCTGCCGGACGGGACATTGTTCGGCGAAGGGGTGAAAACGCGGCTTAAGGAGCATCTGCTGGAAGAGTGCAACCTCCATACAATCGTCCGTCTGCCGAACAGTGTCTTTAAGCCTTACGCCTCTATCGGTACGAACCTGCTCTTTTTCGAGAAAGGCACACCCACAAAGGAGATCTGGTATTACGAGCACCGGGTTCCCGAAGGCCAGAAGGCATATTCCATGACAAGGCCGATCCGCTTCGAACATATGAAGCCCTGCATCGACTGGTGGGGAGGTGCTGAAAGGGCGGGACGTCAGGAGAGCGAAGTTGCCTGGAAGGTCACGATAGATGAAATAAAGGCGCGCAACTACAACCTCGATTTCAAAAACCCGCATGTCGTCGATGAAGACCACGGCGACCCGGCCGAGCTGCTTGCCAAACTGGAGCAGAGCGAGGCTGAGACAGCCAAGCTCCGGGATAAGCTGAAGGCCATTCTGGCAGAGGCGCTGCTGAGATGAAACGGGTCCAAGAAGAGTACAGCGAGCGGTTCTCAATTTTGCAACGGCCCGTTGCGGAATTGCTCGGAGAACCAACTGTAACTAAAATTTGGCCACAGGCCGTGGCAAAAACAGAATCACTTCAAATACGGCCACGGCCAGTGGCCAAATTTGCTCTTGACGCAACAGTACAAATGCAGCATACTATGACTAACAATACCCGCCAAGCCTCTCAACGATGCTCAAATTGGCGGGTTACTCATTTCCAGGGGTGTTCGTGAACGCGAACAAGCCCCCAAAGACCTATCTTGAACAGCTTCAAATTCTCAAGGATCGAGGTCTTGGCGTTGAGGATGAGCCAAAAGCTCTCCATATCCTTGAACACCATAACTATTATCGTCTCTCGGCCTACCGCTTTCCGTTTACCGAGCATGGCAATCCGGATAAATATCTCCCGGGCGCAACCTTCGAGGCGCTTTGGCGACTCTACTGTTTTGATCGAGGGCTGCGCCTTCTGGTCAGCGAAGCGTGTAAGCGTATTGAAATCTCTGTCCGTGCACGTTGGGCATATGTGCTTGGGCACGCCTATGGTCCCCAGGCATATGAAGACCCGGCCAACTTCCGCATTAGCCACCAGCATGCCAGGCATCTCTCTGTTCTTGATGATGAACTGAGCCGTAGCGACGAGGTATTTGTGAGTCACTATCAGAGCAAATACGGCATGCACCGACCGCCGATCTGGGCCACGTGTGAGGTTATGTCATTCGGTCTCTTGAGTCGTTTCTATACGAATATTCGCCATGACAGGGATAAAAAACGTATTGCCCAAACGTATCGGCTTTCCATCGACGGGCTGAAGTCACTGCTGGAACACACTGTCTATCTGCGTAATCTCTGCGCCCATCATTCACGGCTGTGGAACCGCCGCTTCACTGTTACAGTGGCGTTACCCTCATCGAAGCCCGGCCCGCTTATCCCGAACTTTCACACGGAACGGAACAGAAATCTCTATAACTCGCTGGTCCTGCTTATTCACATGCTTTATGTCATAGAGCCCGAGAGTTGCTGGCCGCTGCGGTTGGTGAATCATATTCAGCGTCTTTCTCCTGAACTTGTCCTGCATATGGGGTTCCCGAGTGATTGGCAGTCGCGCCCAATCTGGCAGCAACTATTGAGTAAGAGGTGCAATCCGTGAACCCCGAACGGCTATTGCAGAACTTTGACCGGCTTATCGATACGCCAGATGCCGTGCCGCGGCTGCGGAGGTTTATTCTGGATCTGGCTGTGCGGGGGAAGCTGGTAGAGCAGGACCCGGAGGATGAGCCGGCGGGGGAGTTGTTGAAGAGGATTGAGGGGGAGAAGAAGCGGTTGGTGAAAGCTGGCACCATCAAAGAGCAGAAGCCGTTAACCCCGATTGATATTGCAACAACTCCATTTGATCCGCCATCAGGATGGAAATGGACTAGACTTGGAGCAACGGTGAATAACCATTTTGGAGGAGGAACACCATCCAAAAGTAATTTCGCCTATTGGGACGGCGACATCTTCTGGGCGAGCGTAAAAGACATCGGAAAGACCAAATATGTTGTTCAGACTATTGATCGGATATCAGAAGATGGGCTAAAAAACAGTTCATCAAATCTTATTCCACCAGGCAATCTCATTGTCGTTACACGAATGGGACTCGGTAAAGTATCAATTAATCAAGTTCCTATGGCTATAAATCAAGACTTGCGTGCCCTTATTCTTTCGAGTTTTGCATCTATCGATTTCTATTATATTTTCTTCAAGACAGCAAGCTATGAGGGAAGTGGGCTCACGGTTAAAGGGATTAAGGTTGAGGAATTACTCAATTTCCCTTTTCCTCTCCCGCCCCTTGCCGAACAACACCGGATTGTGGCGAAGGTGGATGAACTGATGAAACTGTGCGATGAACTGGAGGCGGCGCAGGCAAAGCGCGAAAGGCGGCGTGATCGGCTGGTGGCCGCGACGTTGCACGGGATGAATGGTGTTAATTTGTCATTCCCGCTTGTCGGGAATCCTTCTGAAGAAAGACTCCGGACAAGCCGGAGTGACATAAGTTTCGAAGACAGTGCCCGGTTCTACTTCAACCACCTCCCAGGCCTCACTACCCGGACCGAACATATCCAGCAACTTCGACAGACTATTCTTAATCTGGCTGTAAGGGGGAGGCTGGTGGAGCAGAATCCGGAGGATGAACCGATCGCCAAGTCTATTAAGAAGTTTGCGGATCAGAAACCAAGTCAAAAAGAAATAAATGCAAATGATGAGGTATCAAATCTTGGCGAGAGTTATTTTGTGCCAAATGGATGGGCATGGTTAAAGGGCTATCAAATTGCTGACTTCATTGATCCACAACCAAGTCATCGTACTCCTCCGGTGTTCCCGAGTGGAGTGGCATATATTGGCTATTCGGACATAACCAGTTCTGGTCAAATTGATTTTATCAATGCTCGAAAGGTAGCGCCTAGTGTATTTGTCGAACATCGTCAGAGATACACGCTTAAAAAAGGCGATTTCATTATTGGCAAAATAGGAACAATAGGCCAGCCAGTATTGCTTACTGAACCATTTGACTACACATTATCGGCAAACATAATACTTGTTCAGCCCCATGCTCATCTTGTAGAACCCTCATATTTGATGACATTTATTTCTAGTCCTGTGGCGGAGCGTGTTTTGAGAAAAGTTAAAACTGATAGCACACATGCTGTTTTCGGAATTAAAAAGGCAAGAGAGCTGCTCATTCCTGTTCCACCATTTGCCGAACAACACCGGATCGTGGCGAAGGTTGACGAACTGATGGCGCTGTGTGATGAGATGGAAAGCCGGATCACGACCAACACAACGACCAGCCGGAAACTTCTTGAGGCAACGCTGCAAGAGACGTTTGTCGGCTGCACTCAAACTGCATGATTACGCGGGATAATTTCAAGCGCTGGTTTAACAGCGATTTTTGGAGAGCATTTAAAACTGGGGCGTTCCCTATCAAAATCCCCCAAACAAAACAGGAGAAGGATGAACTTGTAGAAAATGTCTATGCGTCCATCTCCTCTGCTCGCTATGCACCAAGTATTCCGGAAGCTGAAATTGTTATGAACAAGGGACATGGCGTTGCACGTACTGTCCCTGTTTTCTGTATTCAGGACTACTGTGTTTATTATTTCTGCATTAAGGAACTCGAAGATGTTCTTTGCGGAAATCGCACGGACAATACCTTTGGCGGTTGGAAGCTGGGGGGTAAGCTCCGGAAGCGGGAGCAAACTGAAATTGAATGTGAGCTTACCGAGTATGGGCGCTATTCTTTTAATCCACAAGCATGGACACAGGCCTTTGGGGAGTTCAACTCTCTGCTTTTCTCTCAGCTCGATCAGGGAAACTACTCTCATATTTTGCAGTTTGACCTTTCGAACTTTTACGACTCCGTCCGCCTCGATATGCTCGAACGCTGGATTCGTGAAGAGGCAAACAAAGAAAAGGGTTGGGTTATTACGCTCTTGTTTTATCTGCTGAATCAGTGGAATCGTCGAAACACTGGATTACATCCCCAGGCAGTTGGATTACCTCAGGATGCCCTCGCCGATTGCTCTCGTATTCTTTCCAATTACTATCTGCAGAAGTATGATCATTTTGCAGCAACCGTCTGCTCCAAGGCAGATGCACTGTACTTTCGTTACGCTGACGATCAGATGATCTTGATGAACGATTGCGCTAAAATAGACGGACTATTGCTGCTTCTTACCAGAAACTTGGACCGCTACGGTTTACGGGTGAACCAGAAGAAGGTGGAACTCTGGGAGGCGGCCAAACTGGAGCAGCACCGCTGTCGCACTATTCAGGCCCTTTTTGCCCAAAAAGGAGATAACCAAAAACCTCTACTTGTACGGCAATTTGTTGACGCATACCTATCTATTCCGGTAAATATTTTGGAGCAGACATGGAATAGTGGGATGCCGCTCCTTAACCGACTTATTTGGGCTAAGCTGGAGTCGCTGCCCAAAAATCTGTTTGAAGGAGTTGTTATTCGCCTTATGTCAGAGCAATACCTGCTGCAAGCTGATCGAAAGAAGCTGGAGCGAATACATCAGCTCAACGGCAAACGGAAGCGGCCCATTGATTTCTCTAAACGTCTGATGCAGCTGTGTGCAAAATCTGTGCATAATGCTTATCACCATGAGGTGCTTTCTTATGCAATCGCCATTAAAGACACCGGCTTGAGGTCATTCTGCGAATCAAGACTTGCCTCCCTTGAACAGCAGATGAATACACACGAAATATCTTAATCATTAAACAGCAAGATAAGGGGGTCAAAACAACTTCCATGCGCGGTGATTGTGGGAAAGAAGCATGTATAAACAAACTAATAGAGAAGATCAAAACCTGTCCGAATGAGTGCAAGCATATGAGCAACATAATCGCAGGGAGGCCTGAAAACGCGGCCAAGGGCATAGGATATTGGAGTGATGCCTTCCCGTACTTTAACGCTAAACTTATGATAGTTGGCCAAGACTGGGGAAATGAAGAGTATGTTAGTAGGTTCGGTAAATTTCCTGACGAGTATAAAGCGTACAGAGAAAAAGGGAATCCTACATGGGAGAATCTCATGCGGAACTTAGAATATGCCGGTTTCAATTTGCATGGAGGGGATATTTATCTGACGAATGCGCTTCTGTGCGCGCGCACAGGTAAAATGACAGGCAACAAATCAATCGACAAAGCGTCTTTCTCGAAATGTTTTGATTATCTGAAGGTGCAGATCGAGATTATTAAGCCTGTGGTAATTGCGGCATTGGGTCAGTTGGTCTTTGACGTGCTTAATGAAAAGCTCGATATCAGATATCGGTATAAGAAGTTTGCCGATATCGTTGCTATGGTCAAATCAAATCCCGAAGCCTTCAGGACAAAAGACAATGTTATCCTATATCCTCTTTATCATACAGGGGCCTATGGCTCGATGAATCGAAAGAAAGCCGGAGTTGGCGGCGACATGCTGGCCGACTTCATCTCTTTAAGGAAAGGAGTATACAACAGCAAATTATGACATCGCTGTATTTCCCGTGATTAGCGGAAAAAGGGACAGGTGGTTAGGCATGCCGCATAACACAACCAACTCCGCGTTCTGGTTACCCCTCAGATCGCTTCCATCACAGGTCTGTGTTGCGGGGGCCTTGTGAAGCCGCGAGGCAACGGCAACCCCCCTGTATCCCCCCTTTTCAAGGGGGATAAATCCCGGCGGTGGCAAGGTTGCTTTCTCCTCCCTTGATAAGGGGAGGTTGGGAGGGGTTGGGATGAAAGAACAAACACCCAAATATTTGCCCTACAACAAAGCGCTTACTGAACTTGCCCGCAAGAACCGCAGGAATCCCAGCAGGGCAGAAAGCAGAATCTGGAATAGCGTCCTTCGTATGAGACAGTTCTCACAACACAAGTTTCTTCGGCAGAAGCCGATTGCAGGCTATATTGTAGATTTCTATTGTGCCGAGCTTTGCCTTGTGATCGAAATTGATGGAGACAGTCATGCTGAAACAATCGAATACGATGCAGAACGCACGAAAGTTCTGAATGCTTTAGGCCTGAATGTTATCAGATATACCAACCACGATGTACTGGAAAATATTGAGGCTGTCAGCGAAGATCTTATGCGGCAGATTCAGAGGCAACATCAACCCCCCTGTGTCCCCCCTTATCAGGGGAGTTGAAAGACCTGGTACGATTGCCGCGATATGAGTCGGCCTGGTAGAGGCTATCTTGCTCCTCCCTTGACAAGGGGAGGCAGGGAGGGGTTGGGAGGCTTAAGTCTATTGACTCTCCGAAAGCAGCCCCGCAATTTTTTTAAACTCTTCTATGCTTAATGTCTCCGGTCTTCTCTGCGGGTCGATTTCTGCCCGTGCCAGCACGTCCCTGACTGCAGGGCCGAAGGGTTTCAGGGAGTTTGAAAGCGTCTTTCTCCTCTGTGAAAACGCGGTCCTGACCACCCTGAAGAAGAGCTCCTCATCTTTTGCCGAAACAAGCGGTTCTTTTCTCAGGGAGATATGCACCACTGCCGAGTCGACCTTCGGCACCGGATGAAAGGCCTCTTTCGGGACGATGAATTTCAACAGCGGTATCGCAAAGCACTGGATCGCGATCGAGAGCACTCCGTAATCCTTGCCGCCGGGCGGGGCGACGATCCTCTCGGCAACCTCTTTCTGGATCGTCAGGGTCATGGATTGAAGGTTTTCTTTTGCCTCAAGCAGCCTGAAGATGACCGGGGTCGTGATGTAGTAGGGGATGTTGGCAACGACCCTGAACCTGCCGATCTCCTCATAGGTGAACTTCATCGCATCGCCCTCGATGAGGTCTATGTTGTTGAACCCCCTCAGCTCTGCAATAAGCCTTACGCACAGCTCATGGTCGAGTTCGATGGCGATCAGCTTCCGCGCCTTTTCTGCCAGCAGCTTTGTCATGGTGCCGTGGCCGGGTCCGATCTCGACGACGGTGTCCTCGTGTCCTACTCCCGAGGCATCAATGATTTCACTGAGTATTGCGCGGTCATAAAGGAAATTCTGTCCGAGGCTCTTCTTCGCCATTCAGATCCTCAGCCTGCAGGCAAAGGCGACAGCCTCGATCATGCTCGACGGGTCTGCAATGCCCTTCCATGCGATATCGTATGCAGTGCCGTGGTCGGGAGATGTCCTGATGATCGGAAGCCCGATGGTTGCATTCACCCCTTTGTCAAAGGCGATCATCTTCAGGGGGATCAGACCCTGGTCGTGGTACATGCAGACCACGATATCCACGCCTCCGTTATAGGCCTTGTGAAAAAGGGTGTCAGGCGGATGGGGACCCGTGCATGCGATGCCCGACGCCCTGGCCACTTCCATCGCCGGGATGATCGCGCTGTCTTCCTCGCCGCCGAACATGCCCGCCTCGCCTGCATGGGGGTTCAATCCTGCCACAGCGATTCGCGGTGTATCGATGCCCATCATGTCGCATGCCTTCTTTGCAAGCCGTATGGTCTTCAGGACATTTTCTTTCGTTATCAGGGCAGGGACGCTCTGTATGGAAGTATGAATGGTGACGAGTATCACCCGCAGAGGCCCGCCCGCAAGCATCATGGCGTAGTCCTTTGTCCGGGTCATCTCGGCGATCATCTCGGTATGGCCCGGCCAGTGCAGGCCGGCACGCAGCAGGGATTCCTTGGTGATGGGAGCGGTGACGACCGCGCCGGCCTCGTGTGCCATGACAAGATCGACCGCCTTCTGTATGTATCCGGCAGATGCCTTCCCGGCCTCTGCCGTTGCCCTGTTCTTTACGAATGCCGTGTCATCGGAGAGATCGATCAGGTCGAGATATTCAGGAGAGGCCTTTGCCTCACCGGGTGACGTGATCGGGTTCAGCTTCAGGCGGGAACCGATAAGTTCAAGCGCCTCCTGCAGTACGCGGCTGTCACCGATGACGATCGGCTCGCATAGGTCGTAGATAGTATTCTGGGAGAGCGTCCTTGCGATGATCTCAGGTCCGACCCCGGCAGGGTCGCCCATGGTGATGGCTATTTTTTTCATTGGCCGATGATCTTGACCAGAGCCCGTTTCTTCCGTCTGCCGTCGAACTCCCCATAGAAGATCTGCTCCCAGGGACCAAGGTCGAGCTTGCCTCCCGTGATCGCGACCACCACCTCGCGACCCATGATCTGCCGCTTGAGGTGCGCATCGGCATTATCTTCCCCGCGATTATGGTGGTAGGACGAGACAGGCTCATGAGGGGCCAGTTTTTCGAGCCAGACCTCATAATCGTGATGGAGGCCTGGTTCGTCGTCATTGATAAAGACCGACGCGGTGATATGCATCGCATTCACCAGCACGAGACCCTCCTGCACCCCGCTTTCTTTCAGGCAGGTGTTCACCTCCGGCGTGATGTTGACAAATGCCCGGCGTGTCGGGATAGTGAACCATAATTCTTTTCGAAAACTCTTCATGGGAGTAATAATACCAGCTCCTGATCAATACAACAAGGTGCGCCTGCCGGGGGCGGCACGCGAAATTGACTGGCCGCTCGCTTCAGGGTTATCATAAACCCTATGCTGTCACCCGGAAAACAGATGGAGGTCATCAGGCGCGGCGCTGTCGAGATCATCAGCGAAGAGGCGCTCCTGAAGAAGCTCGAGAAGTCTGTCGCGGAAGGCAGGCCTCTGCGTATCAAGGCAGGCTTTGACCCCACAGCGCCGGACATTCACGTCGGTCATACCGTCCTGCTCGAAAAGATGCGTCAGTTCCAGAAACTCGGCCACGAGGTGATATTCCTGATCGGCGACTTTACCGGTATGATCGGCGACCCGACAGGCAAGAGCGAGACCCGCAAGATACTGACCAGCGAGGCGGTGCTCCAGAATGCCGAAACCTACAAGACCCAGGTATTCAAGATCCTTGATCCGGCCAAAACCCAGGTGCGTTTTAACAGCGAGTGGCTCGGGAAGATGACGGCGATCGAGGTTGCCCAGCTCGGGGCCTTCGAGACGGTCGCCCGCATGCTCGAGCGGGAGGACTTCAAAAAGAGGTTCAAAAACCAGCAGCCTATCAGCATTCTTGAATTCTACTACCCGCTCTTCCAGGGCTATGATTCAGTTGCGCTCAGGGCCGACGTGGAGCTCGGGGGCACGGACCAGAAGTTCAATCTCCTCATGGGCAGGTCGATGCAGAAAGCGATGGCGATGGAAGAGCAGGTAGTCCTCATGATGCCTCTGCTGGAAGGGCTTGATGGCGTGAACAAGATGTCGAAGAGCCTCGGCAACTATATCGGTATCAACGAGCCCGCCTTCGAATATGTGAACGGCGAACTGACCGGCATGTTCAAGAAGGTGATGAGCATCCCCGACAGCATGATCGAACGCTATTTCGAACTCATCAGTCATCTCTCCGTGGACGAGTTCAATGTCCTGAAAGAAGGTCTGAAGGACGGCACGAGAGACCCGCGGGACATAAAGAAGGAACTCGCGATGGAGCTGGTGACGAGGTATCACGGGCCGGAGGCCGCTGAGAGGGCCAGGAAAGAATATGTGGATTTTCTGGAAAACAGGAAGGTAAATCTTGATGCAATTGCAACAGTCGCGATAAAGATTTCAGCTGCGGAGAGAAACAACTGGCTTCCCCATGTGATGAAGGAAAACGGCCTGGCAAAGAGCTCAGGCGAGGCGATCCGGCTGATCAAACAGCGGGGGGTCAAACTGAACGATCAGGTCGTCGAAAGCCCTGATACGGTCCTTCCGGAGGGAGAGCATATTGTCCGCATCGGCAAGAACAGGATTCTGAGGGTTATCGTCTCCTAGCCTTTGCGGTTTAACGCCTGTGTCTTCCCCTCCTTTCAGGCAGGAACTTTCTCCCGAAACGGCACCAATCTGCTGATTGTTTGATTGCGCAGAATGTACTTTGCCGTTGGGTTGTGACGCTCCTGAATCTGTTACAGTAGAAAGATGGACGCCGGGAACATTGACGGTGGCAAAGGAGAGAGCGTGAGGGAGAAAGTGCTTTTTGCGTGGTCGAGCGGGAAGGACAGTGCGCGGGCGCTTTACGAGATCAGGCGGGCCGGACGGCATGATGTGGTGAGCCTCCTGACAACCGTGACCGCGGGCTACGAGAGGGTCAGCATGCACGGCGTCAGGATCGCGCTCGTTGAGCAGCAGGCTGCGGCTATCGGGCTTCCGCTTGAGAAGGTATACATACCGATGGAGTCATCGAACGAAAGCTACGAAACAGCCATGAGGGACGCCCTTGTCAGGCATAAGGCGGAGAACGTGACCGGTGTCGCATTCGGCGACCTCTTTCTCGAAGACCTGAAGGTTTACCGGGAGAAAAAGCTTGCCGAAGTCGGCATGGCCGGGCTCTTTCCCCTCTGGAGGCTGGATACCGGGAAACTTGCCCGTTCGTTTATCGCGCAGGGGTTCAGGGCGGTCATCACGTGTGTTGATGCGGGGGTGCTTGCCGGAGAATTTTCTGGCAGGATCTATGATGAGCAGTTCCTGTCAGACCTTCCTCCGCACGTTGACCCCTGCGGCGAAAACGGAGAATTTCATTCCTTTGTCTTTGACGGGCCTCTGTTCAGCAGACCGGTAAGCTACGAAAAAGGCGAGGTTGTTGTCCGGGACAACAGATTCCATTTCTGCGAACTTCTGCCAAATTGACGGGGGATGGAGCAACGCCCCATGTCTATGTCAATCCTCCCTGCATCTGTTATAATGCAACATGATCCCACCCTATGAAATTATTTTCAAACTGCTCCTGGGCACACTGCTTGGGGGCATCATCGGGTTCGAGCGCCAGACCCACGGCAGGCCCGCCGGGTTCAGGACGCAGCTCCTGGTCTGTGTCGCGTGCGTGTTGATCATGATGATTTCGGAGAGCTATTACAGCAAGGACCTCACGAACCCGAATTTTACAAGGATCGATCCGACGAGGCTTGCTGCCGGAGCCATGACCGGGGTTGGCTTCCTCGGGGCCGGGGTGATACTCAAGACCGGGGTCTCCATCCAGGGCCTCACGACCGCCGCCTGTATCTGGATCGTCTCTGCAATCGGACTGGCCATTGGCGCAGGGCAGTACCTGGCCGGGATAGCGGGCTTTGTGATAACGTTTTTTTCCCTGTGGATCCTGCGGCTGTTTGAGTCCCGGATCCCGACGATGATCTACAAATACGTCACCCTGGTCACGGATGAGAAGGGCGATGAGAGGGCGATCGCGACCCTCTTTAAAGAGAGGGGCTTTGAGATCGTCAAGATGGATTACAAGGTCAAGGTGCCTGAACAGGAAAAGACCTATATCTTTACGGTCACTGCCAAAAGCGGGGTCAGGATGAGGGATATTATCAACGATGTGACCGGGCTTCCCGGCGCAAAAAAACTAGAGATTTCGAGCTGACTTTTTCTCCAGGAAATTCTTAGCCAGTCTGATCATGCCGTGGACCTTCAGGTCGATGTAATTCCCCTCCTGTTCCAGGCGGGAGATCTCAGCATCAAGCAGTCCCATCGGCACGTTGATCGTCTCCATGTTTTCTGCCTCGTCCCGTGTGCCGATGCCGACAAAGGATAAGCCCGAGGCGACAAAAACGTCGAGTATCTCGGATGATGACCCCGAAGACGCGGGCCCGGAAATCAGGAAATCCATATCCCGGGCTGCATAGCCGGTCTCCTCGATCAGTTCCCGGCGGGCCGAGGCCTCGGGTTCCTCCCCGATGTCAATCAGCCCGGCAGGAAGTTCTATGACGTAGCCGTCAACCGGGGGCCGGTACTGTCTGATCAGGACAACCGCTCCATCTTCCGTGAACGGGACGATAACGACGACCCCGCTGCAGCCGATCCTCTCTATCGTTTCCCAGTTCCGGATCTTCTGTGGTCTGTCGGGCGATGGGTCAGGAGACGGATCATGATCCCGCTCATCAATGTATTCGACAAGGACACTCCGCAGGTAATGCCCTTCCCAAAGCGTTTTCCTGTTGACGACCCTCATAACCCCGGGCTTACCTGCAGGCCCCGGCGGCCTTCTGGAAGAGCGCGTCCATATCAGCCGTCTTTTGGGCTATTTCCCTGAGGATGGCCGCGAGTTCAGGCTTGCCGGCCTCGGCAGCCTTTTCTCCCCACCCGCTATAGGTCGCGGCGTGCTCGCGGTTATGCTCAAGCCAGTGGCCGATCAGGTGATGCAGTTTGTCCATTTCGTTCATGGTTCCTCCTCGTTTTGTTTTTGTGCGTCCCTGAAGGGACAGTGGCAGTTCCAGGTGGTTTTCTTCGAGCAACGGCCTGTCTGACAGGATCTGCTGCGCAGGCCCGTCAGCCATGACCTTCCCGTTCTTGATAACAATGCACCGTTCGCAGACATCGAGGATCAGGTCAAGGTCGTGCGAGGCGATAATCTTGGTATGCTCAAAATCATTCAGCAGGCCGATCAGGGCCCGCCGGGCCCGCGGGTCAAGGCTGGAGGCAGGCTCGTCCATGACCAGGATATCCGGCTGCATGGCGATGACCGAGGCGATCGCCACTGCGCTCTTCTGGCCGCCTGACAGATGGTGCGGCGGCTTGTTCATAAGGTCCAGGCAGCCGACCCGCCCGAGCGAGGCCTCCACCCGTTCCTTCACCTGTGCGGGGGAAAGCCCCAGGTTCAGCGGGCCGAAGGCCACATCGTCAAAGACCGTCGGCATAAAGAGCTGGTCGTCGGGATTCTGAAATATCAAGCCCACCTTCTTGCGTATCTCCCGGCGCGACTCTTTGGTCATCTGGTCGTCCCCGATTTGTATGGTCCCCTTTGAAGGCAGGAGGCAGCCGTTCATATGCAGCAGGAGAGTGGACTTCCCGGCTCCGTTGGCGCCGACGATACCGACGGATTCTCCGTGTGTGATCCTGAAGGAGAGACCGCTGAGCGGTTCGGTGCCGTCAGGATACTGGAAATACACATCCCGGAATTCGACGATGTGGTGGCTCATGGCCGGAAGATCCCCGTTGCCAGTTTCCCGATTATCACAGAAATATTATAATTCCTGAGGAACAGAAAAACCGAGACGGCCCCGATAGCAAAAAAAATATCACCGGGGGACAGTGCGTATTTTCTGGCAGATACGAGGTCCCCGCTGAAGCCCCGTGAGAGCATGGCCTGATATATCCGTTCAGAACGGTCCATGGTGCGGAGAAACATCATGCTGATGAGACTGGTGAAGGTCTTCATGTCCCTCCCCCTGTTTCCGAATGAGCGGATATCCCGTGCCCTGACGATCTTCATCGTCTCCTCCATCAGGACGAAGATATAGCGGTAAAGGAACATCAGCTGTGCCACGAAGACCTCGGGGAGTCCGAGCCTGCGGAGGGCATGGCAGACGCCGGGGAACGAGGTGGTTGCGATGAGAAGCAGTGCTGCGCTTATTGTCAAAAGGAACTTCATGATCACCGAGGCGAACGACAGCCAGCCCCCGGAGACAGGGAGTCCTGAAAGATGCAGGAGCGGAGCCCGGTCGAGGAGCGGATTGAAGATCCCGATAAAGACCGCAAAAGGAGAGACGAGCAGGATCTTTCTGAGTATAAACCCGGCGGGGATATCGCCGGCTATCAGAAGGACGACAGGGAAAAAGAGCAGCGGTATGAGCCCCGAGAGGTCATACTTCGGAAACGAGATGACCGTAAAAATATACGCGAAGGTAACCAGAAGCTTTACCCGGGGGTCGAGACGGTGGATGGGGGTGTTCTGATAGGAGAGGGCGTCAAGATACCCGAGGTTAAAGAATTCCCTGTCAAAGGCCATGATAGCATTTGTTTCCGGACCGTCGACAGCATGGCAGCCCAAGGCAAGAGCCGCACGGGCAGAGTCAGATCCAGAAAGAATCTCCTGAAGCACAAATTAAGAGGCCACAAAGGCCTCTTGACGGATTACTATCCCTTAAGAAAAAGCCTTCGTGGCCCTTTGTTCTTCATGCTATCACAGACATCCGGCGTTATGCAAACCCTTTACCTATTAAACAGCCTCAAATATTTCCCGTAGCCTTCTTTTTCAAGGTTCTCTTTCGGAATGAACCGGAGCGCGGCCGAGTTCATGCAATATCTCTTGCCGGTTGGCGACGGTCCGTCATCAAAGAGGTGGCCGAGGTGGGAGTCTCCCTGCCTGCTCCTGACCTCGGTCCTCGTCATGAAGTGGCTGTTATCTTCCCTGGCGACAAGGTTGCCGGGCTCAAGGGCCTCCCTGAAGCTCGGCCAGCCTGTGCCTGAGTCGTATTTGTCCACCGAACTGAAAAGGGGCTCCCCGGAGACGACATCGACATAGATGCCCTCTCTTTTATTGTCCCAGTATTGGTTGTTGAACGCAGGTTCCGTGCTGCATTGCTGGGTGACCTGATATTCAAGCGGCGTCAGCTTTTTCTTCAGCTCTTCGGTTGAGGGCTTTGCATGCGTGCCCGCAGTCGGTTGCGATCCTTTCATGTGTTCTTCGCCCTTCCATGTCTTCTCGATAAACTGCTCCCTTCCTGACCCGGATTTGTAAAGCCTGTATCTGACCGGATTCTTCCGGTCATAGTCCTGGTGATACTCCTCTGCAGGGTGGAAGTCGGCTGCCGGCAGAATAGCCGTGACAACCGGCCTGCTGAACTTTCCCGATTTAGCGAGTTCTGCCTTCGATGTCTCTGCCAGCCGTCGCTGCTCATCACTATGGTAATAGATGGCAGTATGATACTGGGTTCCCCGGTCAGCAAACTGTCCCCCCGCATCCGTTGGGTCGATGTTCTTCCAGAACGCCTCAAGCAGCCGTTCGTACGAAATTTCCTCAGGGTCATACGTCACCTCGACGGCTTCAAGGTGTCCCGTCGTTCCCCCGGAGACCTCTTCGTATGTCGGCTTCTTCGTGCTGCCGCCGGTGTAGCCGGCAACAACCTCTTTAACCCCTGCCAGATTCCTGAAGGGAGGGGTCATGCACCAGAAACAGCCGCCGGCAAAGGTTGCCTTCTGAAAAGCCGCCGAAGACTTGCCTCTGTTCGTGTCCGCGGTTTTATTGTCAGCCTTTGCATGAAGCATCATGGCAAAACCTCCGATTGCTATCACCACCGCAATGATGAACAATAATTTTTTCATACCTTATGGTAGCTCGCATTAGTGAAGAAAATATGAAAGGCAGGGAGGATAGGAGGAAATTTCCGTTTAATGTCTTCATGCTTATGAACACCTCAGTACGAGGTGTTTTCGCCTGCTGCGATGGGGCCTTCAGGTCTGACTGCTCTTTCCGATTTCAGAATTATTTCCCCTGCCTTGGCTTTATCCGGACGCCATCCCTGACGGTATCGTCGGGGTGGATGATCACCCGCTCGCCTTCAGCTATGCCCTTCAGCACCTCTGCGGTCGCCCCGTTGCGGTGGCCGACCGTAACCCCCCTGAATTTTGCCCGGCCCGCTTCACTCACAAAAACACCCCAGCCATCGCCTTTTCTGAAGAGTGCGCTGACCGGCACCTGGAGCACATCCTTCTGCTCCCATATCACGAACTTTGCCTCGACCCGGTAGCCGTCCCCGAGGCGCTGCATCTCCTCGGGGACAGAGGTTATATCGGCAATGACAAGCACACGCTGCTCCTCGACGCCGAGGCTTGAAATCTTGGTGAAGGCTGCCGGCTCGACAAGACGTACGATTCCGGAGAGCGGGGTGCTGCCGCCCCAGCGCTCAAACAGCACGGTCATCCCCGGTTTTAGGGAGACTGCATCGGCCGAAAGCACCTCGACCTTCACCTCGATCTGTCCCGGGTCCCCGATGTCGAGGAGGGGATCTCCGGCGTTCACGACTCCCTCACTCTCCCTCTGCAGCCTCAGAACGCGGCCTGCCACAGGGGTGCTTACGGTGGTTGTCCGGTGGCGGTCAGCGGCACGGTCTGCTGCTGAATATCCAAGTGCTGCCCGCGCCCTGCTGTATTCGAGCCGGGCGGTCTTTACCGCTGCCACTGCTGCCAGGTGATTCGCAGCAGCCTTTTTTGCGTCGGCATCCGCCTGCTCGTAGACATCCCTGGAAATATAGCCCGAAGCATGAAGCTGCTTCTGGCGCTCAAGGGTTTTGCGGCTGTAGACTGCCTCGGCCTCAGCAGCCCTCTCCCGTTCCTCGGCAGAACTTATCGATGACTGCGCCACGGCTGCGGCTGCCTCGGCTGCCGCGCGGCTCCGCGGGTCGAGTGCGCTGGACTGAACAGGTTCGATGACGGCAACCTGCTGTCCTTTTCCGACGATGTCGCCGACCTTCAGCAGGATCCTTCTCATAAATCCGGTGACCGGCGAAGAGATGACGAACCTGTCCCTGACCCTTGTCTTGCCCTCTTCCTCGATCGTTACGGTCATCGGAGCACGGGACGCCTGGGCCACGTCAACGGGAACCGGTTTCGGGAGAAAGCCGTAGATGACCGCGATAATGACTGCCGTCACGACGGTGATGACAAATATCCTTCTGCGTGTCGCTGCCTGCATGTATCTATTCTACTCCTTTGTCTTAAGGACCTCCACCAGGTCCAGGTGATCGAGTCTATGTCTGACGATAAGTCCGGAAAGACAGGCCGAGATGAGCACGACCGTTGCCGCAAGGGTGTAGGTGTCCGCCTGGATAACCACCGGTATCCTGAAGAGGTCGGACTCAAGTGCGCGGGCGATGTAGGTGCAGATGCCCCTCCCGATAAGGAACCCCGGGGGGACGGAGACGAGGGTGAGAAAGGCCAGCTCACCAAGGAAGATGTACGAAATCTCGGCCCGGGTGTAACCGAGGACCCTGAGGCTCGCAAGTTCACGGCTGCGTTCAGCCAGAGAGATCCGCGCGGTATTGTAGACAACCCCGAAGGCGATGATTCCCCCCAGTATGGTCGCGATGAACGTAAAGAAGAGGAGGGCTTCTGCCTGTGTCTCGTAAAAGTTCTGAATCTCGTCCCTGCGTACGACGGCACCCGCGACGCGGGGCGCCTCTACCAGTTTGCGGTAAATCCTGGCCTGAAAAAGCGGATCGGTCGACAGATAGGCCCCCGAAATGGCGTTCCCCTCTTTCATCAGCCGGTTCAACGCATTGAGATCCATGAAACCCATCAGCCCGATATACTGCTTTACGAGGCCGACAACAGGGACCTCAAGAGAGGGCCGGCTGCCTTCAAGCACCTCGACCGTCAGCATATCGCCCTCTTTTATGCCGAGCATCGCCCCCAGGTAGTCGGTCAGGAGAACCCCTGATTGCGGCATATCGACCGCCTGCAGGTGCATATCCAGGAGCCGGTAGAGGCGGCTTCCCGGCTCAGTCCCTTCTATTGTTGTTCTATAACTCCTGTGGCCGAATCTCAGTTGTGCCGGAACCGACCTGAAGGGTTCGGCATACTCGATGCCGCTGAGCCGCCTCAGCTCGAAGAGCGCCTTCCTGGATGTCGGTTCGACAAAGGTAACGGTCATGTCCTCCCGGTGATGAAGTCTGAACTGGACGTCCACCATAAAATCAACCGCATCCTTCGAGAACATCCCGGCCACCATGACCGCCGATGCGAGGGCAATACCAAGGACCGAGAGCAGGGTCTTAACCGGTTTGCGTTCAATATTGCGCAGGATGATGCGCGTTGGTTGTGAAAGGAATCTGCCAAGCCCGAGATGTTCGAGGACTGTCCTGCGATACTGGGCCGGGTTTTCCGGCCGCATTGCCTCGGCAGGGGGCAGGAGGGCTGCCTTGCGTACCGCATAGTAGGTTCCGGCAAGGGCAGAGAGAAGGCTGATAAGGCTTGCGCTGATAACAACAGACGGCCTCAGTTCATACATGAGGTACGGGAACCGGTAAAATTCCATGTAGATCCTGCCCAGCCCCCTGCCGAGCCAGATCCCGGCTCCGGTGCCGATAACGATGCCCGCAAGGACGATCATGATGACCATCTTCATATAGTGGAGGCCGATGCTGACATTGTCATACCCGAAGGCCTTCAGTGCGGCGATCTGGTCCCGCTGGGTGCTGACTGTCCTGCTGATCACCACATTCAGGAGAAAGCCTGCCACGGCGATGAAGATCATCGGGAATATGCCCGCAGACCTCTGGAGCTGTTTGAATTCCTCGGTCAGGAACCGGTTCGACATCTGGTCCTTCCTGCTGTACGAGCCGAGTCCTCCATAATGCTCCAGAAGGGAATCGAGGCGGGTGATGACTTCCTGCCTCTGGGTTCCGGCCGCCAGGGTGAGTGCAATATCGTTGAAGGCCCCTTTCATGTCATACGCGGTTGACAGGGGGGTGCGGGCCATCCAGAGTATGGCATAGCGTTTATAATCAGGACTGAGCGCGCCTGGTCTCGATTGCAGGACGAATTCCGGGGAGAGGGCTATGCCGGTGATAACCAGGGTCTTCCACCTTCCGTTGATCACCGCCCCGAGGGTGTCGCCCGGCGAGAACTTGTGGGCATCGGCAAAGGCCTCGCTTACGACCACTTCGTTGTCTTTGTCAGGGTCGACAGGCCTGCCGCGCCTGATAAAAAGCCTGTTGAGCACCGGACTGCTGTAATCGGGCACTGAGATCAGCTTTGCGGTCACCGGTTCGGGAAAGCCCTTGATATCGAGCTTTACCTGGGCCACGACCCTGGTCTCGACCTGGTTCACCCCCGGGATCTCGCCCACCCTCAGCCTGACGCTCTCAGGGGCCCTTTTCAGGGATGCAAAGACCTCTGCAAAGCCATAATCCTCATAGAAGCGGTCTCTCGTCTGGTTCAGGGACTGCATGGTGCTGATGAGCAGGACATAGGTGCAGACACCGCTGGCTATGACCAGGCAGATCGCCAGCACCTGCCCCTTCATCTTCCAGAGGTCGCGCCAGAGCTTGTGGTCGAGTGCCCTCATGGCTTCACCAATGGAGGTCCCGCGGGGACTTCTTCTCAATGTTGCTGCCGATGGTTGCGACCAGGCCGTTGCTGAGATGGATCACCCGGTCTGCCATGCCGGCGATATCCACGTTGTGGGTGATGATGACTGTTGTTGTCCCGAGCTCCCTGTTGACGCGCTCCAGCGCCTCAAGCACGACAATCCCTGTGGCTGAATCGAGCGCGCCGGTCGGTTCGTCGCAGAGCAGGACGTCAGGGTTTTTCGATATCGCCCGCGCTATGGCAACACGCTGCTGCTCACCCCCCGAGAGCTGCGCAGGGAAATGGTCCAGCCGGTCAGCCAGACCGACCACCGCAAGTGCATCTTCGGGCCTCATCGGTCTTTGGGCGATTTCGGTGACGACCTCCACGTTTTCGCGGGCGGTGAGGCTTGGGATGAGATTGTAGAACTGGAAGACAAACCCCACATGGTACCGCCGGTATTCGGTCAGCGCCTTTTCGTCCGCCTGTGTAAGGTCCTTGCCGAGGTAGGTGACCTGGCCACCTGTTGCCGTATCCAGCCCGCCAAGGATATTCAGGAGTGTTGATTTCCCGCTGCCGGAGGGGCCCAACAGCACGACCAGCTCTCCGGCGTAGAATGCAAGATCGATTCCCCGCAGGGCATGCACCTTTACCGCCCCCATCTCGTAAATCTTTGTCAGGCCTTTTGTCTGGAAGACAATGTGTGATCCCGGAGAATCCTTCTGTGGCTGTGTATTGTTCATGATCCAGCTTCCAGTATACCGCATAATAGGACCCTCAACCAAAAGTCATCAGGCTGCCATTGCTTTGTCAGGACAGTTCTGTTTCTGGTAAAGTTAATACCACGATGAAATGTCTCAGGATAACCAGCCCCGCTAATCCGCATATCAGGGAGATGCAGTCGATCCTCAGACGACGGCCCGACACCGGGGACCGGTTTTTTTTGATCGAAGGTATCCACCTGGTCGAGATGGCACTTGAAGCCGGCGCTGCGATAAAGGAAGTCTTCTTTACTGCGCAGTTTGACTCGAGGGAGGAGGGGGTGAGGATGCTTAACAGGATCGCAGCCACGGGAACCAGACTGGTCGAGGTTACCGGTCAGATCATGAGCAGACTTACCGATACCGAAACCCCCCAGGGAATCGCGGCCGTTGTGAGGCATCAGGCAATACGGCTCGGTGATCTGAGGCTGCGCAGTGCGCCTCTGCTGGTAGTACTCGACAGGATTCAGGACCCCGGCAATCTCGGCACCATCATCAGGACGTCTGATGCAGCGTCTGCAGATGCCGTCCTGCTGCTGCCTTCCACCTGCGATGCCTTTATGCAGAAGACGATCAGGTCGACCGCAGGGAGCATCTTCAACATCCCGGTGATTCAGACGGATCTGGATGAGCTGACCGCCTTTCTCCGGATCTCGGGAGTGCAGCTGGGCATAGCATCCCCGGATGCACGAACCGCGCTTTTTGACACAGACATGAAGGTGCCCGTTGCCCTTGTATTCGGCAACGAGGCCCAGGGTGTGAGCAGTGAGGTGCGTAAGGCTGCGGACTTTGCCTTCAGTGTGCCGGTCCCCGGCAGGGCCGAAAGCCTGAATGTCGCCACCGCAGCCGCAGTCTGCATCTACGAGGCCCTGAGGCAGCGGCGGCCCCTATAGAGGTCCCTGCCCCCGCTTTCTCGTTTAATTCCCCTGCTTTCTCCTGCTGGTTACTGTTTCCCCGCCTATTCCCCAGTTGTCTGTATCGACCTCGTCGATCACCACAACCGTTGTCGCAGGGTTCTTTCCCAGGATGTCGCGGAGGAGGTCGGTTACCCCGCTGATTACCCGTGCCTTCTGCTCTGAGGTTGCTCCATCCTTTGTGATTCTGATATTGACGTACGGCATGGCAGTTTTGCCTCCTGGACAGGCTGCTATCGCGAGGGTTTGAACTCCTCGACGAGTTTGTTGAAATCTTCTTCCCCCATCTCTTTCGTCAGGTCGGTGATCAGGCTATGGACGATATTCACATTCGGCGACCCGAGCTTTTCGAATATGTCGAGTGCGACGAGGTAGTCGATAAAGGCATCGACATAGTTCCTCTTGAGCTGCATGACCCTGCCGACCATGCCGATGCTGCTGCCGATACCTGAAATATCCCCGACCTTCCTGGCGATATCAAGGGCCTTCTGATAAAATTCGAGCGCCTGATCATAATCGCACCTGCTCTGATGGACAATGCCGATCTGATGATAGCTCTTCGAGACCCCGGCGATATCGCCGATCTTCCCGGCTATCTCACCGGCCCTCTGGAAGTGTTCCAGCGCATCCTGAAAATCCCCCTTGTTCTGGTGGACCATGCCGATCTGGTGGTAGCTCTTGGAGATGCCCGAGATATCTCCTATCTTGCAGGCGATCTCGAGGGCCCTCTCATAGAATGCAAGTGCCTGGTCGTAATCGCCTTTGCTCTGATGGACGATGCCCATGTTGTGGCAGCTCATCGCGACTTCTGATTTGTCCCCGATCCGTCCGGCAATTTCGAGCGCGTTCTGGTGATACTCCAGTGCACGGTCGTTGACCCCTCTGCTCTGATATATGATGCCGATCTGGTTGCAGCTTCTGGCAATGCCGGCATCGTCTTTCAGTTTGGTTGCAATATCCAGGGCCTTTTCTGAGAGTTCAAGCGCCCGTTCATAATCGCCCTTGAGTTTGTGGAGGAGGCCCATCTGGCCGTAGATCCTGAGAATGCCGTAGAAGTCGGCTGAATTCTGCTTGATTTCGAGCGCCTTGTGCGAAAGGTCCAGCGCACGGTCGTAGTCGCCGCGTTTCTGGTAGACGATGCCGATATTCTGATAGCTGACCGACTCCATCGAGATATCGCCCATGGTGCCGGCTATCTCGAGCGCCTTCTGGTGATACTCAAGGGCGAAGTCGTAATCACCGCGGTTTTGGTAGACGATGCCGATCTGGTTGTAGCTCCTTGATACGGCTGCCACGTCCCCGATCCTCTCGGCTATGGCGAGGGCCTTCTGATGGTACTCGAACGCCTGATCGTAGTCGCCGCGCTTTTGGTGGACGATGCCGGTCTGGTGGAAGCTCCTGGAGGTGCCTGCCTGGTCCCCTGTCTTTTCCGCGATGGCGAGGGCCTTCTGATGATATTCGAACGCACGGTCGTAGTCGCCGCGCTTCTGGTGGATTATGCCGAGCTGGCTATAACTCTTTGCCACTTCAGACATGTCCCCGATCTTCTCTGCAACCTCCAGTGCCTTGCCGGACAGTTCCAGGGCCCGATCATAGTCCCCCTTGTCCTGATAGAGCAGGCCAAGCTGGTTGCGGCTCATCGAGATGCCTGCCTGGTCGCCGAGCCTGGTGGCGATATCCAGGGCCTTTTCGGAGAACTCGAGCGCTCTTTCGTAATCGCCCTTGAGCTTGTAAAGGAGGCCCATCTGGCCGTAAATCCTGAGAATGCCGTAGGAGTCGGCTGAATTCTGCTTGATCTCGAGCGCCTTGTGCGACAGGTCCAGCGCACGGTCGTAGTCGCCGCGTTTCTGGTAGACAATGCCGATATTCTGATAGCTGACCGACTCCATCGAGACATCGCCCATGCTGCCGGCTATCTCGAGCGCCTTCTGGTGGTACTCGAGGGCGAGGTCGTAATCACCGCGGTTTTGGTAGACGATGCCGATCTGGTTGTAGCTCCTTGAAATGGCCGCCTGGTCCCCT
>CAZCKU010000003.1:0-149079 GCA_964499365.1 uncultured Thermodesulfovibrio sp. | reverse complement strand
GTCTGCTCTGCGATGGCGAGGGCCTTCTGGTGGTATTCGAAGGCCTGGTCGTAGTTGCCGCGTTTCTGGTGGACGATGCCGGTCTGGTGACAGCTCCTTGAAATGGCTGCCTGGTCCCCTGTCTGCTCTGCGATGGCGAGGGCCTTCTGGTGGTATTCGAAGGCCTGGTCGTAGTCTCCACGCTTCTGGTGGATTATGCCGAGCTGGCTATAACACTTTGCCACTTCGGCCATATCCCCGCCTTTTTCGGCCGTATCAAGGGCCATCTCCGAAAGTTTCAGCGCCTGGTCATAATCAGTCATGGAATCCCCCTGTCATAACCCGGTAGGGTGATCGATAAAGATCGCCTCAACAGAAAACTTTCTGCTGAGCATCTCCCCTGTTGCCCTGACCCCGAATGTTTCGGTCGCATAATGTCCCGCGAATATCAGGTTGATCTTCAGTTCCTCTGCAAGGGTGTACGCACTGTGGGAGGGTTCTCCGGTCAGAAACGTGTCGATATCATACTGTTGCGCGTCATGGAGTGCCGACCAGCCGCCCCCCGAGACGATGCCGATATGTTTCACTCTGCTGCTGAACCCGATCGTCTGAGACCGGACCGCCAGTTCTTTGTCAACGCGAAGGCTGAAATCAGCCAGGGAGAGTTCCTTTTTGAGCCTTCCCCGATAGCCGATCCTCTTGCCGTGGTATTCCCCAAACTCCCCGGTCTTGCTGAGCCCGAGCCTCCTGAGGAGCTGGGCATTGTTGCCGTATTCCGGATGCCAGTCAAGAGGCAGGTGGCAGGCGTACAGAGAGATGCCATGGTCCATCAGGATCTTGATCCGCTTGCCGAGGAGGCCGGTAACCGACCTGATGCCCCCCCATATCAGCCCGTGGTGAACGAGCAGGAAGTCCACCCCCTGTTCGGCAGCCTTTCTGAAGACAAAATCACAGGCGTCAACCGCAACCCCGACCTTTCTGACCTCGGGACTGCCCTCGATCTGAAGACCGTTGGCGCTTTCATCCTTCGGAAATTCGGCGAGCGCGAGTTCGCGGTCGAGAAAGGAAACGAGTTTGATGAGCGGCAGACCTTTCATGGGCAGGGATCAGACTCCTGCCGCGGATGCCATAACCGAGCAGGTGCCGTCGAGATTCAGCAGGAACGTGTCCCACTGCATGCAGTCAGGGCACCGGCCGGACCATTCGTCAGAGTTGTACCCGCACTGGCTGCAGCAGTAGGGGAGGCGGAGCGATTTCTTTGCCTCGATGACCCTGAGGTATTCCCGTGCAGCCTTCTCGGGCTGATTTCTCCTCAGGAGTATATTCCCGAGCAGGTGGTGCATTTCAGGATAGGATATCCCGAGAGCCTCCATTTCAGAGAGGGTCTCGAAGGCATCGTCGATCATCTCGAGACGATAGAAGACCTTCCCGAGAAAGAAACGGATAGCCAGGTCATTCGGATTCTTCGAAATACTGTTTTTGTAAATGCTGATCAGGCGCCCTGGCTCGCCGAGGCTTATCAGCAGGTCTTCGAGCCTGGCCAGGATGATCTTGGATATGGTGCTCTCGTAGGACTTTTCGAGGAGGTTTACCGCCTCTTCGCTTTCGCCCTCGCGGAGCATTACCTCGGCCATGCCGAGAGTCGCCGGAATAAAGTCCTTGTTCAGCCTCAGTACGGTCTTGAAGGCCTTCCTGGCCTTTTCGAGCTGGTTATTTTCGAGGCTGTCCCTTCCGTACTCATACTTATAGCCGACCAGGCGGTCGTGCTCTTCCTTCTTCTCCTTTTCGCCCTGCACATGCTTGATGATCGCCTTCTGGAGCAGGACGAGGTCATCCCAGCGGCCCTGTTTTTCGAGCATGCTCCTCTTGCGATACAGGGCGGTCAGGTTGTCTTCGTCAATATCCAGAATGTCCTCAACATATTTCAGCGCCTCCGACCACCGGCCCTGCTTTTCAAGGACCCCTTCTATCGCAAAAAGTGTCTGGAGGTTCTGGGGCGCCACGGCACGGGCCTTCTGATAGTAGGAATTCGCCTTCTGGAAGTCAGCCCTCGAGGCATAGATCTCACCAAGTCTGAGCAGCGCATCGATATGGTCGGGCTCTTCAGCCAGTATGCCCTCCAGGGCTTCCCGCGCCGTGTCCTCATTCAGGGCGAGGATTGCGTTCAATGCCTTGGCGTAAAGCTCCTGGACCTTGATATCCTGCCGCTGCCTTTTCTGGTATTGCCAGTTATCGATGAATTTCTTGGTGTCCCTGATCGCAAAGACGATCAGCATGACCAGGGCTCCGACAACGATTGACAGGAGGATGAGTGCGAACTTCGGGATCTCATAGACGTCGCTGAACGGGATCTTGATTGTAGTCACTTCCTGGTTGAAGATCGCAAACACAGCGAGGCCTGCGAGAAAAAGAACAAAGATGAAGATCGACAGTTTGCCCATCAGTGGTGGTATCCCTTCCTGTTTATGATCGAGAAGGCGCGGTAGAGCTGCTCAAGCAGAAAGACCCTGGCCATCTCGTGCGTAAAGGTCATCCGTGATAAAGAAAGCATGTCCTGTGCTCCGGCCCTGACCTTCTCCGAAACACCAAAAGCCCCGCCGATGACAAAATTGATCCGCGGCGCATGCTGTCCGATATATTCCGCGAATTTTACCGACGTCAGATCAGGGCCTTTTTCATCCAGCAGAACATAAGGCATGCCGAGCTTCAGGATCCTTTCACCTTCACGTTCGGTCGTCATCAGGACGTTGCTGCCTTTTTCTTCCTTCACTTCAACAACGGCAACATCTGCATGATGACCCACCAGCTTCAGATACTTTCCAATGCCGTCACGAATGAACTGCTCTTTTGTCTTTCCGACCCATATCAGATTTATCTTCATCAAGGTCTATGGTCTTTGCATCCATCCAGAGCTTTTCAAGGTCGTAGAAGGTGCGTGTCTCTTTCTCGAAGACATGGATAATAACATCCCCGTAATCAAGGAGCACCCAGTGACTGTAGTTGCGTCCCTCAATCCCTATCGGCCGCACTCCGGCCTTGCGGAGTTCCTCTTCAATATGTTCCGAGATCGCCCTGACCTGTGTCGTGCTCTCGCCGGAGCAGATGACGAAATAGTCGGCGACGATCGTCAGTCCTTCCAGTTCGAGGACAACCGGGTTTTCGGCCTTTTTTTCCAGGGCCGCTTCAGCTGCAGAGACGGCCAACTCCCTGCTTCCGGGCAATACTGCCGTGACGCTGCCTTTACCTGCCATGTCTATTTGTCCGCATTATATAAGCCATTAGAAATTATAAAGGATTCGACCTGCTCTGGCAACAGGTATTTTGCGCTTCGGCCCTCACGTAACCGTGTTCGGATGTCGGTCGATGAGATCGCAAACGGCATGATGCTCATCAGGACCGCCTTTCGCCCGGATTTAAGGTTGACCGTTGCACGATCGCTCCTGCCGCTATCCAGGGGGGCCAGAGCATCCGGGGAGGCATCAAGATAGGGTGAAGCCCGGAGTCCTGCAAACACCTGCCCGGGTCTTGAGAAGATGATGAAGTCAGTCATCGACGTGAGCTGGCCGGGCCTGCACCAGTTCGGTATGTCCAGAAAGGCATCAATGCCGAGCATGAAGTAGAGTTCTGCGTCTCCATAGCGGCTTGCCAGCTTCTCAAGCGTCTCCACGGTATACGATTTTCCGTGGCTTCCGCATTCGATATCCAGGACCTCAAAAAACCTGTTTCCCTCTGTCGCGATCCTGGCCATCGCGTATCTCTTCCCGGCGTCTGCGATGTTGTCAGCCTTCAGCGGGGGATTTCCGGCGGGGATGAACAGGACCCTGTCAAGACCAAGCGCCTCCCTGGACTCTTCCGCCGCCCGGAGATGGCCGAAGTGTATCGGATTAAACGTCCCGCCGAAGACCCCGATCTTCACCCGTTCCTGCTACTCCCTCAGTTGCCCGTTGCCGAAGACGATGAACTTGGTGCAGGTTAGCTCTTCGAGTCCCATGGGGCCGCGCGCGTGGATCTTGTCGGTCGAGATGCCGATCTCGGCGCCGAGGCCGAACTGGAACCCGTCATTGAGACGAGTCGAGGCATTGACCATCACCGCCGAGGAATCCACCTCGCGGATAAAGCGCATGCCCTTTGCATAGTCGTTCGTGACGATCGTGTCGGTATGGGCCGAGCTGTATGCAGCGATGTGGTCCATTGCCTCATCAATATCCCTAACGATTTTAATATTCAGAATAAGGTCGTTGTATTCAGCATGGAAATCCCCGGCCTGAACAGCCTCCATTCCCGGGACGATCTTTCTGGTGTCAGCACATCCCTTCATCGCAACCCCTGCCTTGACAAACCGGGAGGCCATGCCAGGGAGGAAACTCTTCGCTATTTTTTTGTCGACGAGCATTGTCTCCATCGCATTGCAGGTGCCGGGCCTCTGGACCTTTGCGTTGAAGCAGATATCTGAAGCCATCGCCAGGTCGGCGTCGCGATCGACGAAGACATGGCAGACCCCCTTGTAATGCTTCAGGACCGGAATCCGCGAATTTTCGGTCACTGCCCTGATCAGGCCTTCTCCTCCGCGGGGGATGATCAGGTCAACGATGCCTTCGAGCTTCAGCAGTTCCATGATCGCCTCCCGGTCGGGTATGTCGATAAACGTGACTGCACCTTCGGCAATACCCTCTGCCCTGACCGCTTCCCTCAGAAGCTTCACGATTGCCTTGTTCGAGTGGATCGCCTCTGATCCTCCGCGCAGGACAACGGCATTGCCCGCCTTGAGGCAGAGGCTGGTTGCGTCTGCGGTAACATTCGGCCGGGATTCATAGATGATGCCGATGACGCCGATCGGGACCCGCATGCGGCCAACGCTCATGCCGTTCGGCCGCTGCCACATCTTGACTATTTCGCCGGCAGGGTCCGGAAGGGCTGCCACCTCCCTGAGCCCTGCGGCCATTTCGTCGATCCTCTTGTTGTTCAGTGTCAAACGGTCGATCATTGCCTTTGAAAGTCCTTTTTTCTGTGCAAAGGCAACATCCTTTGCGTTTTCCTTTATCAGCTCCTTCGCACGCTTTTGGACGGCATCAGCCATTCTGAGGAGTGCGGCGTTTTTTCTTGCGGATGAGGCCTTGGCCAGAGACCGGGCGCCCTCCCTGGCCTCCTTTGCCTTTTCAAGTACGTATGATGGTATATTCATCGTTCTTCCTCCCGTTGATTTATCAGCCGGACACCGGATGGCTCCTGCCTGTCATTACCAGGAACACAGGTACTTATTGGGTCTTCCTTAATAAAGAGCCTGTTGTAGGATACAGGATGCGGCCCTGTTTTTTGAAGCAGTTCGGAGACTTCTCCGGTCGTTCAGAGCTTGCCGAGTGTGAGGTCACGCACTTGGACGGGGGACGCTTTTCTGTACTGGAAGTACGATGTCAGCACCTTTTTCACGTAATTCCGCGTTTCCCCGTACGGGATGTCCTCAATAAACTCATCGACATTCTTGTAGCTGCCGCCCTGATCCCATCTCCGGACCGCAGCCTCCCCTGCATTATAGGCTGCAAGGGCATGCGCAACAGTCCTGAATTCTGAAGTCAGGGATTTCAGATAGAAGACCCCGAGGTTGATATTTATCCCTGCATCATGGATCTGGGAGTCCCTGCGCAACCCGAGTTTCAGGCTTTTGTCGAGGCGGTAAGCGGTCTGCGGCATCAGTTGCATCAGACCGCGGGCCCCGGCGACGGACCTGGCGTCTGCATCGAAGCGGCTCTCCTCTCTCATCACCGAAAGCGCGACCAGCGGGTCCAGGTCATGCTTCCTGGCTGCGCTGCTCACCTGCTCCCAATAGGCGAGAGGGTACCAGTAACGGTGCAGCCCCGCTGAGTAGGGCATTTTCGTCGCGAGCCCGACCGCCTTCCGGTACTCGCCGAGTTCATAGAGCTGCGCAATGATAAACTGCAGGTCTGCCTGGCTCTCGATATTCTTTGCCGAGGAGGTCAGCTCAAAGGTCGCTTCCCTCGGCATCTCAAGTTCCAGCAGGGCTTCGATGCGCCGCATCCACGGCCGGCTGGCAGGCACATCAGAGGAAGGTTCTGAGAGGGATACGTGCTTGAGCCCCCCTTTTCCCCGCAACTGGGACATGAACGCGTAGTAATTGTTGTCCTCGCGCGCGAGCTGCCCGAAAAGAACCTCCGCGTCCTGGCCGAGGGCCTCCAGGCTCCGCGCCTGCCAATAACGGTATTTCGGGTCATCGTATCTTGCCGCCAGTTTTGCAAAGGCCTCTTTAGCCTTCTGGTAGTCGCCGGAGAGGTAGGAGGTCCAGCCGACTCCCCAGAGTGCCTCTTCTTCGTCTGCAGGGAATTTCGCAAGAACCTCACTATAAAGTTTTATGGCCTCGTGATAGTCTCCGGCGCGTCTCCTGTCGCCGGCACCCGCCATCACAAGACCTCCGGCCCTTTTATCATTTCTCTCGAGAAGCACGGCAAGAGTTTTTTCAAATCCGGTCCTGTCCCCGGCCCGGTACAGCGAGCGTGCCTTTGAGTAAAGATCGCGTCCGTTGTCATATATGGCAGCCGCCTCCTTGTATTCCTTCTGCCTGAAGAGCGCCTGGCCAAGATTCCTGAAGATCTCTTCCTTCCTTCTGCCGTCATCCATCTGGAGGGCCCTGCGGAGGTCTTTTTCGGCCTCGCTGAACTCATAGCGTTTCATGAGATTCGAGGCCCGCTCGATCAGGTCGGTAACCTTTATCTCGCGGGGGTCAAGTTCGGCAAGGGCAGTGACAGCTCCTGCCCCCCCCCTGATATAGATTTTCCTGAAGATCGCTGCAGCCCTCGCCGTTTCCCCCTGCTGCTTCAGGGAACGTGCAAAGGCCATCGCCATATCCTCGTCGTCAGGGTAGTCCCGGAGATACTCCTCGTATAATTTCCGCATGGAAACGTCTGCGCCATCCTTCGCCTCCCTGATCTCGGCAGCGCGGGCTTTTTTCAGGAGAGTTGATTCCGGGTAGAGGCTCAGCAGGCCTCTGACGGCCTCAAGCGCCCTGGCGTGATCTCCCTGCCGGTGATAGGCATCCGCAAGGTAGAGGGAAGCATAATCACCGAGGAGGGGAAATTCCTTCCGGGCTATCAGGAGGCTCTGGATGGCATCCTCATACCTGCCTTTGTCAAGCTCGAGCTTCCCCTTCCTGAAATATCCTCTGCCGTCATACTGTTCGGTAAAAACCGGGCTGACGCCAACGAGCAGAAAAAGAAAAAGTGCCGTGCTGATAAAGAGAAGATAGTTTCTGTTTCCGTGAATTGTCTGGAGGAATCTGTTGATCATTACCGCTCCCTTGGTCTTTCCTTATGATAACCGATATCCGTGCTTTCGGCAACAGTATGAAGGAAATTTAACAGCGAAAGAAATGCATTGCCAGCAGCTTTAGATCCGTGATATCCTTTAGCCGGGGATTACAGAAGAGCCCACTACGGCATGCGGAAGACAAGGGGGATCCATGCTTTCAAAAGTGCTCAGCGCGAGCGTCATCGGCATCGAGGCATTTCCGGTCGAGGTAGAGGTAGACATATCAGCAAAAGGACTGCCGCATTTCTCGATGGTCGGCCTTCCCGACGCTGCGGTAAAAGAGAGTCGAGACAGGGTAAGGGCCTCGCTCAAGAACGTCGGCTTTAATTTTCCGCTCAAACAGATCACCGTCAACATGGCCCCCGCGGATCTCAAGAAGGAAGGCTCTTCCTTCGACCTCCCGATTGCGGTCGGCATCATCGCCTCGGAAGGACTTATTCCCCCGGAATCCTTTGAGGGGTATGTCTTTACCGGGGAGCTGTCGCTCGATGGCAGGATCAAGCCGGTGCGCGGAGCCCTTTCGATGGCGCTCATGGTCAGGAACGCCGGACGGCGGGGCATCATCCTTCCGGCAGAAAATGCCCAGGAGGCCGCTGTTGTCCACGGCGTCAAGGTCTATGGCGTGGGCACTCTGCCGGAGCTGATCGACTTCATCCGCGGCGAACAGACGCTTTCCCCGGTTGTCTTTGATGTCGCCAGGGCGATGGAGACCCATTCAATGTATGAGGATGACTTCAGCGAGGTTAAGGGGCAGGAGCACGCGAAACGAGCCCTTGAGGTTTCTGCTGCAGGGGGACATAACATCGTTATGGTCGGGCCGCCGGGATCAGGGAAGACGATGCTCTCAAAACGGCTTCTGACGATCCTCCCGCCGATGACATTCGAGGAGGCGCTCGAGACGACAAGAATCCACAGCATCGCCGGCCTGTTGAAGAACGAGCAGGCCCTGCTGGCGACACGCCCTTTCCGATCGCCGCATCACACAATCTCTGATGTAGCCCTGATCGGCGGAGGTGTAGGATTTCTAAGATATTCCAACTGTAACCAATATAACTCAACTAAAACCCCATCTCCGCCCTCTATTCGGTCTATAATACCCTCTCTGCCTAAGGCGATCCGTGCAATAAAAAAACGTTATAATTTCGAAAGGATTTGGCACGATGATAGAAACTGATTTATCATCAATCACTATCGAGAAGCTGCAGGAAGGCAAAAATAGAGACAAAATCTTCCGGCTCATCTGGATCCAAAACCTAGACCTCAGTGATTATCAATTTTGGGTTCTATTTAAGCTTGATGAGCCAAACGGCAGATACGTCACAACTAAAGTCGCACCAGAACACATATCTCTATATACCCCAGGCGCATACTATCTAAACGGTCAACGCCTCGAATATCCTCTTGCCATGGGAGAAAGCATTCGCATTTCACTAGAGACCTTCCAGCGTAATCCCCTTAAGCTTGTAAGCCATGCCTTTACCGACGACCTTTATGATCTTCGGCACAGCAGCGTCACCTATAGTAGATCCCAATATTGCGTCGTTATCGAGACGGAAGACGCGGAATTCATCTTCCCCTGCTTCCTTCTCGGGGCTGTGTTTTACTTCTCTTCCGCATCAATGCGTCGACAATTGTTCGCCCAGTCACTAGAAGGTCTTTACGAGCCCAATAGTATCCATGTTAATCCAATTACAAGGAGAGCAAAGATTCATCTCAAGCCAAACGCCGCCGATTCTGATGCTGCTGATATTATTAGGTTCGAAACAAACGCCAATGCAAACAAACAGTGGCTTGCAATCGTCAATCGTCTGAGAAAACTTCAACCACAGCGCAGAATAGAAAAAATGAAAGAAAGGGTTGATACTAATTTCCCTATAGTAGTTGACTTCCCGGTTGCCGCAAAACTTTCCCTCATCGTCCGGGCAGTTAGCCGTTTCGATTTTGTAAAGAATAAACATATGATCCTCGTACTGGACATCGAAGAGGAAAACAGTCCATTTGATTTCGACAAGTATACAAGGATACGAACCATCGGATCGCTTCTGATAAAAGAAGAGGTGCAGCAGATGTCAACACGACGGCGAACATCGAATGTCCTTACGGTTAGAGTCCCCTCCCCGGACCTCACAAGCGTCGAGTTGCGGAATCCTGAGCCTGTGAAGAACATTAACAAGCGTGCTATGACTATTGAAAATCAGTACGAAGAAGATTCGGAAAGAATAGGGCCGAACGCTCCCCGTAAAGTGCATGCTGACGGCAAAACAGACATAAGCCTTAGGGATACGTCGCCAGATGGCGATGCCGGCGCACGCCACGGAGAAATAATGCCTCCAGAGCTAGCCAAGAAAGAGGTTCATTACAAAGAATGTTTCACGTTGAAAGATTTTCATGACATGATCATCCCGCTAGTCAGAGAAGATGACGTCGAGGACTTTAAGATGATTGGGCCGGTTGCCATGCCTAGGCGTACAGGAGACCATTTAAAGGGGTCGCTTTGGGAATATACGGACAAGGAGCATACGATTAGCAGAAAATACCTTGCTATGACGTTAGTCTTCAAGTCGATACATGTGTGCCTCATTGAGATAGACCAAAACGGCCTTCCCTCGCCAACGGCAACTTATGTTTTTATATCATCAGCCAGCGCACAGATGTCGTTGCAAGAGGTTTGGGAATTTCTCGAGATGGTTGTCAACCGCGAGATAATTGAAGCCATCTCCGCAAAATTCTTGAGCCGGGGATATGTCCTTTATGCTAAGAAACACCCCGAGAAGAAAATAGATGAGTATTATCGAGGTTGGCGAAAGAATCTTCTGAAGAGGATAGAACTATTGACAGGTACGCTAAATTAATTCATTATGCAGCGGACTGATTGACACCAGTTGACCGATCCACTCGTTCTAAGTAACCTGACCACTCCAACTTGGTCTCCTATTCCATCGATCCCGATTCGCCTGTTCTTACCTATAAGTTCGAGGTTGATACGGCAGCGACGTTTGATTCATCGGATCTCATAGTCGCAGGCAATATAGCGGAGGGGATAACTTCGTTTAATGTAGCAGGCCTCAAGGACAAAAGTGTTTACTGTAGCCGAGCGAAAGCGAGCGACGCTACGCATCTAGAAACGTCCTTATCTTCTTTTCAAGCGTCCTCATGTTGCCCAGTTCACATTCCCAGACAGTCAAAACTCCCCATCCTTTCTTTCTTAGGGCCATGACATTTCTCCTGTCGCGCCGTCGGTTCCCCGCGAGCTTCGGCACCCAGAAACCGAGTCTAGATTTTGGTAAGCGTCCGCGTGAGCATCCTTTATGCAAATGCCAGAAACATCCGTGCACGAATATAACCTTTCGACGTCCTTTGAAGACGAGATCTGGCTTCCCGGGCAAGAAAGCCACATGCAAGCGATATCTGTAACCAGAGGCGAACACCAGCCGTCGCACGTATAATTCCGGCAGTGTACCCTTGCTTCTAACGCGGGACATGATCCAGCTTCTTTTCGCTTCATCGACGGTGTCAACCAAATTTTCCTATCCCTAGGTGTTCCAGCCGTTCATCTACTCCGTAATTTCGGCATGCCTCTGATTTAAGTATAACAGAAGCCGCCATCCTCTCTCAGAAAGTTACTGGAGCCACCGTCCGAGCTTGGCGTAGTACCATTGTTTTTGCGGTTCCAGTGGCACCGGGGCATACATCGGCGTTCGGATGCCTCGCAGATACTCGTCGGGATCTCGCTCATTGGAAAAAACCAAAATTCTTTATTGCCTTCCCGAGGACAGCGTTATAGGCGGGATCCAAATCATTCTTTAGATGTGGTGCTACTTCCAACAGTTTCTGATAGTTGGTCAGCTGAACGAGCAAAATGTGATCCCTCAGCCGGTTTGGGATAAGTTTATTCTTTACCAATACATCTCCCACTTTGTCGTCATATGGCGCCTTTTCCAGAACATACGATATTTCTTCCTTGACGACAACATCCGACAAATTTTCCAACAATAATGCACCGAACAAAAGACGTTGTCTATTTCGAAGGGATCTAAGCTTGCTAATCAGACAATCATCGGTATGAGCATATATGCGTGCTATCTTGAGCACCTCCTTGAATACGATAATGATTTTGGCCAGAGTATCACTGGGTATGACGGACGTCAAACATCGCTTAAGAATATTCTTGAGTTCCACCATGTTGAATGGCTGAGTGGGATGCGCGTCAAGACTCAGAAGCTGGCAACCGCATAAGCCATGAAATAACAGTAATCCATTTAAGGCTTCGCTGCTAGATATAGCGGATTTATCCGACTCTTGTAGAAAATCCGTCAAAATTCTAATAACCCTCGGATACCATACATTAAAAGCAACATCCTCGCTGATAAAATGTCCAAGTTCTGCAATTTGCAGAGTGTTTAGACCATATCCTTCCGGTTCTAAGCGTCTGATGCCTGCTGGCGGAATAATCTTGTCCTTTCCGCCGATTATTAGAATAAGTTTTCTGCCTATTCGCTCAATGGTATCGCTACTGAACAAAGGGTCGCCGAAAAAGATATCTGTAATTTGCGCAAATAAGGGATCATGATGAATAAACTTTATCAATAGGCGGTTATTTTTCTCTTTCTCTAAATTTTTGAGTCTCTCGGTTACCCCCTCCCATGCGTTGTCGTCTATCATACCCTTCAATTTCATCCGATTCAACGGAGCTCCGGAATTGAGTAAGACGCAAGACTTCACAATGTCCGGACAATCAGCAAAACACATGAGAGCCATAAGACCACCAAGAGAATACCCTAGGACGGAAACCTGAAGGTTGTCCGATTTTGTAAATTGTTCATAGAATGACCTATCATTCTCGTCTGGACTATTAACATCGTAATGTATGGTCGACACAATTTGATCGAACTCGCAGGCTATAAGTTTACGCAATATATGATATTCATGCAGGACTTGGATAAAATTCATGTACATATAAAACGGATTCCTGAGCAGTTGATTGCTTGGAATCTTGAAGTATCGGGTTGATTCCGGAATTTTATCATAGCTGCCAAATTCAGAAATTGCCTTCTTAGAGACTGCCGCCCTATTAAGATGAAAAGGAGTAGGCAACAGAACTGAGGCTATTCCACGTGATGCGAAAGAGTGGCCAAGTCTATCGTAAAACGACAAATGTCGAGGGTAAATTTCATTCAACCCATTAAACATTATTATTAATCGTTCAGGTCTCGCGTGAGGGGTAGTCGCATAATTCTTGGGGAAGAAGAAGCGCAGATAAAAATCGATGTTGTTGTCAATGCTATGAGTTGATGGTCCTTTGCAGAGTTTTATTAATTCTTTGTAGTAATCAGTTATCGGCGATTTAAACCTTTTTAGAATGGTGACGCACGAGTGGTCGTTGGCGTGGACGGAATGATTATTCATCTGCTCCTCACGTGCCAGATGTCGAGGGAAGCCGCCGAGGCGGACAACGGACGAAGGCATGGCGGAAGGAGCATCGCGACAATGATCAGCCAAATGGTATTGCATATGTTCATGATGAAATCCCTCCCCTGAAGGAACGGTAAATTTTGACAGCTTTGCTTCTTCCCCTGTTTGTCCGAACCACGGGGCATAATATCAAAGGAAAGGGAACCTCGTCAAGGCCGGCGCTCTCTGAGGCCTTCATGTCGCTTCAGTACCTACTGTAAAAACGAATTAACATTAAAGCCCTGATACCGATAATTGTATAAACTGTCAAGGCTATAATCTCATCTAGAGGGGCTGCGGTGTGATACCTGCCCAGAACGCTGGCCCACAAGTCGATCCATCCCCTGCTCTTCACATCAGTACAGATACCGATGATAGGTTCGATCGCATTCTCCAAGCAACCTTGTGGACTTCTGCTGAGTAAATCGTCCCCTCCGGCATCCCCTGTATGCTTCCTCGAATCTCGTCTTCCGTATCTCCTTTAGTAGTGCTGCCCTCTTCATGAATGGCGCCTCCGTGCCATTCAATCTCACTCGGACAGTTATGTGCCACAGATACTGACAGTTTATATGTTCTCTATATGAGAGACCAAAATAGATGTTGCGACTTTTTTTGAATTGTATTAATATACAGATAATATCTGTATATTAATACATGAAACGCATCAATATTTACATAGGAGAGGATCAGCACAGGGAACTCGTTAGACTCGTTCAAAGGGGGGGGCGGTCCGGTTACTCTGAATTCATCAGAATAGCAATTGACAGATATTTGAGGACAGCGATGTCCGCAAGGAGGCCCAAAGATAAAAAAGGCCAGAGTTAAAGATTCGGGCCCCACGGTCGTGGAGCTCTTCGCCGGCGGCGGATTTTTCGGCGGAGCTTTCCTCAAGGAGGGATTTAGACCGGTTCGGGCGATCGAGTTGGATTCGGTTGCATGTGCGACCTATCGGGAGAATCTCGGCGATCACGTCGAGAATGGAGACGTCGCAAAGGCGGTTCCTTCAAAAAGGTGCGATCTATTGATTGCCGGGCCGCCGTGCCAGGGGTTTTCAACAATTGGAAAGAGGAATAGGCTTGATAGGCGCAACTTTCTAAGTCTGGAAGTATTAAAGTGGGCCGAAATTGCTTCTCCGCGAGTGGTGGTAATCGAAAACGTTCCCGCATTTCTCGACTCCCAGATCTGGCCTCTCATCGAGGCCGGTTTCCGTAAGCTCGAATACGACGTGGCAACACATATTTTGAATGCCTACGACTTCGGAGTGCCGCAACTGAGAAAGAGGGCTTTTGTCATTGCCTCGAAGGTGGGTCTTCCAACCATCCGCCCGCTTATCAAGAAGAAAACGAGAACGGTGCGAGAAGCCTGGAGCGGTCTTTCTTCGGTTCCGGATGGCAGAAACCACCACTATGCCCCCAAGCCGTCTGAACTGGCATTGAGCAGAATGAGGCTTATTCCCGAGGGGGGAAACAAAAGCAACATAATGAGTTCCGATCCCGGGCTAGTGCCGATCTCCTGGTGGTCCGTCCATCGGGAGGTGACGGACGTCTGGGGGCGTATGGAGTGGAACAAACCGTCCAACACCCTAAGAACGTGTTTTCAAAATCCTTCCAAGGGAAGATATATCCATCCGGAGCAAAACAGAGTGATCTCTCTTCGAGAAGCCGCCCGGCTGCACAGCATAGAAGATTCGTGGAGGTTTTGCGGGCTGCCGACTCAAATATCGCGTCAGATAGGAAACAGCGTGCCGCCGCGGCTCGGCAGAACGATTGCCAGGGGAATAAGGGAGTTATTTAACTGATCTCGCTTTGTGGCGATCGATCAGATCCTTGTGAACGAGTTCCGTATTTCGCAATAGTTCGTCTATGCCGAAAACTCTGTATTCGCCCTGATTTTGCGTTCTTCTTATCTCCTCGTGCAGCCATTCCACATCCCTAGCCTGATTGTCTATTTCCGCATAAGACCCGATAAGGATGCCTTCAACTTTGGCTAGTACGTTATGGCGCTCCAGCCAGGCCTTGGCATCCCTGACGTACCCCTGCAGTTGGCGATAGTGAGCCCCGTAAAGAGGCGTATTTGGAGCCTTGAGTTCGACTATCACCAGCCTGTTCAGCGGGTGGTTGCCGAGCAAAAACACCAAATCGGGGCGCAGATTCTTTCCGCCCTTCTTTGTTTCCTCGGCAGCGGTTCTATCGTATTTCTTATCGACGAAGCTGCCGATCTTCAATTCCTTCGCAAGCTGCATAAAAACTGTCTCTTGAGGTTGATTGGAAGTCAAGAATTGGAAGTAGGTGGGATCTATCAGCCAAGGATTCTCGTTGAACAGTTTGTGAAGCTTGTTTTCGTTCCTCTTGGCAGCGAAGTTGACGTTTCGCACGATTGTCCTCAAAGCCTTTATGCCGTTCAGTCTACCCTTCGCGAATCGGATAAACCCGGCCAGTTCCTCGGATGTGAGTTTCGTAACCTCTGCGATAACCCTGTCTAGTGCGGGATCATTTTCCTCCGAGAGACGAGAGAGAGCTGTGAGAATCTCGCCTTGGCCGAATCCGTGTAAAACCTGTTTAAAGGTGTGCCGATACCCCTCGTCCTCAAGCCCTTTTTTGTACAGTCCGCTCAGCGCAGCGGCCATTTTAAGAGCAGCCGCTGTTTCCTTCCGGGTCAGTTCGGCTTTTTCAATTTCGTTCAGAGTGAATTCATGTTTTTCCACCGCCTTATTGTTGTCCTCGTCCCGTTTTTTCTGTCTGTTTTTGCACGCCTCCTTGATCTGCTCGCTTAGGAAGTCGTATAGCTGACGCAACAATGGCGAATCCCAACGAAGCGTCTGGCGATCGGTTGCAATATAATCCTCGGGCTGATCGTCTATAAAATCGGCGAAAACAACTCCATCTAAGTAGTCCGTCATCCGAAATCCGTGCATATTCGTAGTCGCATTCAGCAATGAGGGCGCCGCAGCCAGCCGTTTATGGGCGTATACCCGCACGCCGCGTTCCCCGGCCATGAGCGCTTGTCCTTCCTTGGTAAAACGAAGTCTATAGGAAAATTCGACCAGTCTGTCGTCCTCCGTTCGATATGACCCTTCGACTAGTTGGCCGATCGCCTTTTCGGGATTCGGCCATGCATAAACAAATTCTCTCGGGGTCGGATTGATCACATCGCCGTTAAGTTCCACTCTGAAGTCCTCTTGCTCGATGAGCGAAAAGTGGTCGGCAACATGATTCGCGATGGTCTCCAGCCGGGACTTCATTGGTTCGTACAGCAACTTGGACAATATGATCGTTGTCCCGGACCCATCAATGCCTCCACCGTCTTCCAGCAGCTCCTCGGAAATAGGTATTTCATTCGTGTTGCTCACTTTTATCAGGGAGTTGTAATCGAGGATTATCTTCGTCGCGTGTGTCTCGTCGGCGGTTTTGGAAATTATGGTGATCACCTGGGCAACACCGAAACCGGCGAGTTTTCCTAGCCCCTTTCTCCCCATGATTATCCTTCCCCCGGGCGTTCTATACTTGGAATCGTCCTCCTCCCTTCGCCGCCGGCCGGCGATAAGGAATTTCTTCTGGAGGTCAAGCCGAGACATGCCGCAGCCGTTGTCTTTTATGACAATTGTTGTCCCCTCGGGCAGCGTCTTTTCGGCCAGCCTTGAAGGCTCTTTTCCGCTGTATTTCGCAGCCTTCTTTTCTTCGTCCCAATCCCGCCCGATTTGCTTCCGAAGCTCGTGAATCTTATCTATATCCATCGTTATTTGAGCCGTTTTGGCATCGGCGTCGTAGGCGTTTGCAACGAACTCAACCAGAACGCGAGGAAGATCCGTATAGAGATTCAACCCCAAATCTTGAACGATATGAGGCGCGACCACGAATCTAAGCGGATCCAACTTCTCAGACTTATCGGACGGACGTGATATAGACGATCTCATAGCTCCCCCCCATGCGAACAAAGATGTACGCCATTCTGTATTTCCCCATAGGCGTCAGCCGGCATCGAAACTTGCCGGGACGCGATACATACGTCGATAGTCGATTCAAAAATATGTTGGCATCCCCAAGGTCTCCAACCATTTTGGGTACCCCCTGTGGCAACATCATAACATAGGGTTGAGCGGCTTGAAAAGAGCCGACCCGATCTTATCCTTGTACCGCTCCGGGACGTGGTACAAGTCTGCAAAGAACGGTTCGATTTGTTGAAGGCCGGACAGCGAGCCCTCTTCGGTAGCAGGTGTTGGTAACTAGCGCTTCGGTAACATTCTTGACAATAATAAGAAAAACTAATAGGTAGATTATATTATCTGATTAGACATTTAGCACCCGTTATCGGTAAAGTCAATTTGTCCGCTTTGTCTAATGTCGGGTTAACGCGGACTGGCTCACGGAGAGGCCTTAAGAGAGGGTGATGCAGTGGAGGGATTTTTTTATCTGCATCAAACATGTTTGGAGTTCAGCCAAATCCTACGAAGGGGGATCGAAAATACTGATGGCGGGGTCGGGGCGCAAATGGTTTTTTCTTGTCTTATCATTGTTCCTTGTTACCTCCGCTCCTTCTATCTCCAACTCAACTGAATCCAGCGCACAACTAAGCCTCTACCCCATTTATCAGATTTCTGCATTGCAGCTTCCGTCTAATGCCAAATGGTCCTTCTCTGCAGTCAATACTAAAACCGGCGGGTCTGTACTTGAAACAGGTAATGCCAGCAATACGCCTCTCATGCCGGGCTCCCTCGAAAAGATGTTGGTTACCGCAGCGCTGCTTGACATCGAAGCTGATACTGAATTGACCTTCGACACGATCCTCGCGACGGACGCCATGGTCTCATCAAGCTCGCTAAAAGGGAATATATATCTGAGGGGCTCAGGCAACGCTTTTCTCTCGACGGAGGATTTTCGGGCTGCAGCGGATGCACTTGTGAAAAAAGGCATACGAGAAATAGCAGGCGGCCTGACTGTGGATGAAACAATCTTCGATACAAAAGGTCATAGGGGATACACCGGGCCAGCCTATGCTCCACCCGCGGGACTTGGTCTGGATCTGCACACGGTATCCATTTCGGTATCGGGTTATCCGCCTGTAGCGAAGATAGACCCTCCCAATGAATTGGTCAAAGTCGTTGTCTCATCGGAAGGTAGTGCGGGAATCCATCAGCTCGATGATCTGAACTATCGAGTCAGCGGCTATCGAGGGGAGGGAACTCTCAGGGCTAGGTTCTCCTTGCAGTCTCCGGCTTTATATGCTGGAGCGGTGTTCGTCTCCGTGCTGAAGGAAAAGGGCATTGACGTTAAGGGTTCCGTGACGTTGGGTCCCCAGCCTTCGTCTGCTTTTGAGCTTTATAAAATCAGATCAAAAGGGCTCGCGTCAATCGTGAAAGATGTAAATACCTATAGCCTTAACGTAGCTGCCGAAAATCTGCTTCTGACCATAGGTATGATGAAATACGGTGCGCCTGGGACGACCGAAAAAGGTCTTCAGGCAATAAATGTATTCTTGCACGATCTTGGTGTCCCTTCCGAAGGTATGGTTATTGCGGACGGCAGCGGCATATCGATAGACAACAGGCTAACATCGGCTCAGGTTGCGACGTTTCTGCAAAAGATAACCACAAAGCCATGGTTTAAGACTTTTTACGATAGCCTGCCCAGAGCGGGTATGGACGGGACCCTTAAAGACATAGGTTTTTCAAGCGAGCGTGTCAGGGCGAAAACCGGAAAGCTAAGAGACGCCTGCTGCATTGCCGGCTATATCGAAGGAAGGCAAAACGAGCTCACGGCCTTTGCATATATGATCAATGTTCCGGGCGCTGACATTCTGCCAAAACAGGGTATAGCCGAGCTTCTTAAGATTCTGACTGGGGAGGGGTCGTGAGCATGCGCCTCCGGACGATCCTCTTATGCATGGTGCTCGTTCTGTCACTGGCAATCCCATCGTCTTCATGGGCGGCCTGCTCAAGCGTAACCATCGAGATACTCCAGGAGTTGACTTTGGAAAGGGTAGCGTTTGATGCCCGGATGGTCATAACAAACAACATCCCCGACAAGGATCTTACTGATGTGAGGGTGGATGTGACCATTAAGGACGCCGATGGCAATACCAAAAACGATATATTTTTCAAAAGAGTATCTTCGATGAATAACATTAGCTCGGTCGAAGGCTCCGGCATAGTAAGATCCGCAACCTCCTCCGAGGTCCACTGGCTTATTATCCCCTCTCCAGGGGCTGGCGGCTTTAACCCCAGTGGTCTTGCCTACTGGGTTGGAGCCACGCTTACCTACACAGTCGACGGGAAGCAGGAAGTGGTCTCCGTAAATCCGGCCAGGATTACAGTGAGGCCCGAGGCCCAGCTTATCCTTGATTACTTCATTCCCTATCAGGTGCTTGGCGACAATCCCTTTACACCTCAGGTCGAAGCCCCGGTGCCCTTCCCTCTTGCGGTAAGGGTGGTTAACTCCGGTTTTGGCGCGGCGAGGAACCTGAAGATAGACTCAGCGCAACCCAAGATCGTGACCAATGACCAAGGTTTGCTGGTGGATTTCAGATTGCTCGGTGCGTCCGTAAACGACAGTGCCGTGATGCCGTCTCTGACAGTATCCATCGGCAATCTCGAAAGCAAAAAGATAGCTACGGCCTACTGGGAGATGATATCGACCCTGAGCGGACGGTTTGTGGAGTTCAAGGCTACATTTTCGCACGCGTCCGACCTTGGCGGAGACCTGACGTCGATTCTTACGCAGACGAACACCTATTATTTTGTGCACAGGGTGAAGGTCAATATCCCCGGAAGGGACAATCACCTGGATATTCTCGCCGATACCGATCGCGATCCCGAACACCTCCCTGATGCCATATTCGAATCTGAGATACCCGGTAATACGGGAAGCGTCGCAGACAGCCGGTCACCAGTCAAAACGGTTTCGGTCATCTCGGTGCCTGTCCGCCCCACTGCGCTTCAGCCTTCTGTTGAGCTAAAAATAGCAACAGGCGACAGCGGATGGGTTTTTGCAAGACTGGCTGATCCGGCTAAGGGGCTTCTCAAGATAGTTGATGTCGTAAGAGCGGACGGCATCCATCTCGATCCGAATAACTTCTGGGTAGAAGAGGGGCTCGACAAGGACTATCAAAGGATATTCACGTTTAACATTCTGGATTATCGGGGGAATGGATCAGTTGCCGGCACATATACGCTTGTTTATTCCAGGCCTGCCGAGGACCTTGTTCAGCCAAGTACGAGTCTGATCTTCAGCGGTCCATCGAAGGGTTCTAATCCGGTTTACATCACGCCCGAGACGAAGATCCTCTTTAACCCGTCCGATAATGCGGGAGGCAGCGGTGTCGACTATATCATGAAGAGGCTCGTCGGCAGAGATGCCAATTTCGAGCCGGCCTACCCGTTGAACATCGATATCCCGGGCGCTGTCTCCCTCGAATACTATAGCGCCGACAGGGCCGGCAACAAGGAGGTCGCAAAGACAACGGATCTGTATGTTGACAATGCGGCTCCGCAGATCCTCACCTTCAATGCGAATCCCTCTGTCATTATGCCTCAGGCCCCGGGAGGCATCTCGGCGGCGCGGTCGATGAACTTCGTGGTGAAGGCTTCCGACGACATAAATACGATGGATGCTACTATCGACATCTCGCGAGGAAGCACATTCAGCGAAACAAGCATTGTTAAGACCTTTACCCAGACGATAACCTCAGGGACGGAGGTCAGGATATCCTGGGATGGTAAAGACAAAAACGCTCAGCAGCTCGCTTCCGGGATATATTCCGCCCGGATCAAGGTGTCGGATGGGCTCAATGGCGGCACTGTAAGTCATACCTCGACGAAAGAAGCGCAGGTTACGCTTGCGGAATGGTTCAAAGGGGAGCCCCTGGACCACAACCTCTCCGGTCCGCAGCAGTACCCGAAGGTCTCGGGTACCAGGATTGTTTGGCAGGACAAGAGAAACGGGAATTGGGATATCTATACAAAAGACGCTGCAGGCGGGGCCTCCATGGCACTTACAACCAATGCAGCCGATCAAATCCGTCCCTCCATAAGCGGCAATACAGCTGTATGGCAGGATATGAGAAACGGAAACTGGGACATCTACGGGTATGATCTGTCAAGCGGGACCGAGTTCGTTATCTGTGCCGACCCGGGCGACCAGGAACTGCCGGTGATATCCGGAGACTGGGTTTCCTGGCAGGACAACAGGGCCGGCAACTGGGATATCTATCTTTACAACATCGCAACTTCCGAAAAGATCAGGGTCACCACTCACGAGCGTGACCAGATGCATCCTGCCATATCGGGCAATACCCTTACATGGGAAGACTACCGCCATGGGCTGGGTGACATTTACAAATACGACACGATCTCAAGGACCGAGACGCGTCAGACAATCGATATGGACAATCAAACGCTTCCTTCGATCTCGGGCAGTACTGTTGTGTGGACCGACCGCAGGACCGGGCAGCGCGATATATTCTATACGACTCCAGCCGTAAGCGAAACAAGAGTCACATACGGTCGGGGCGACCATTCGCAGGCATCAGTCCTGAACGATATGGTCGTCTATACCGATTACGAATCAGGTCCGGACGACCCGAACCTTTCCTTCTTCAATATCAGGACGGGTGCGGGCGGCAGGCTCACCTCCGATCCTGCTCATCAGGAAGAGCCCGCCCTCGGAAACGGTATGGTGACCTGGCAGGACGACAGGGAAGGTGTATACCAGATCTACTGGGCCAACTTCCAGGTCGAAGAGATGCCGATACAGGCCGAGATCAGGACAGGATTCAACCTCATAGCTGTAGGCGACAGGCTTGTAGGTGACTATCCGCAAGCCTCCGATCTGGTTGCACAGAACCCGCAGGGGCTTGGCATAACCAAGGTGGTTACATATAACGCATTAAACGGGATATTCGCGGAATCCACTCCGGATAATGATTTCATCCTCAGCAAAGGCATGGCAATAGGTGTATATGCAACGTCGGCCGGGGTGCTGGATCTTGGCAACAGCGGAGAGAATGCCCAATACACGTTGCTTCCAGGCACCAACTATGCGGGCTTGTTGTCTGTGCCCTTCGGGTTCACGTCATACGATCTTCTGGCTTCCATCGGGACCGATAACGCAAGAAGCGTCCGGAGGTTTAACTCGCAGACCGGCTTGTGGGAGACGGCGGCCTTAAAAGACACTCCTTCGGGCAAAGTCCCGGTAGGCGTAAATTTTGTGATAAGACAGGGAGACGGACTGATCATCACCATGGAAAAGAGGGTCGACGGATGGAAGCCCTGAGGTCGGGAAGAAATCTATCAATGGCTGCGATCTTTGTGACGCTCCTATGCTCTGTGGCTTTCTCTTCGGATATGGGGGGACGGTGGATAGATCCCGCAAGGCTTAGAGAGATGCAGGCGCAAGGGATGGGGTTATGGCTTATCGATATAAGGAGCGCGCTGACATACGATGATTGCCATATAGAAGGTGCAGTGAATATTCCTGCAAACGCACTGCCTCATAAGAAATTTCCCTCCGGAAAGACTATTGTGATCGTAGATGATTCGCTTGGCTCGGATGCCGCCCTTCAGGCTGCGGACGCTCTTGCGAAATCGGGCCATGAACGTGTATATCTTCTCCAAGGCGGGATTGCCGGCTGGCGCGCTGAAGGGCTCCCGGTCGCCGGCAGAAGGCCAGATCGTGCTACGGGTGTGACTGCGGGAGATCTGAAATCGGCGATTGAGAGAAAGGTTCCCCTGCGGATATTCGATTTAAGAACGAATGCAGCCCCGATTCTCAGCAGCCTGCCAAGCGTTGATCGGCCCGAGGGCAAGGACCTGGAGGAGAAGCTTCGCAACCTCAGGGCGATGCTGTCGGACGAAAAACGCAATGAACTGCAAAGGAGTCTGGGAAGACATAAGACCACAGTACTTATCTTTTCGGCATCCGAGGATGCAGGCGGAATCATAGAGAAGGCATTTCCTGGCTCAAGGGAAGACATCAGATACCTCATAGGCGGACATGAGTCGCTTACTGCTAATAAGGCCGAGAAGAGGGGAGGCTGTAAGACATGCCCCGACAAATGATAAATAGCGCTTCAGTCAAGGGACGAAGAGGCATGGCAGGATTACTGTCGAAGGTGATATCGCCTTTTGCGCTTCTGTTGGGTCTCGTATCGTATTGCCATGCAGTCCCAGACGTATCTTCGGCACGCATTACGGATGTGACGACAAGCTCGTTTTCGATAGTATGGATGACCGATGCGCCGGCGAACCCCGGGGTCGAGGTCTATACCGATTTGGCCATGACCAACCGTTTAACAGACAGCCTCACCGTAACTGTCATGCCCGCGGGGAAGAACGCAATAGCGACAGCCGCCATAGGCAAGGGTATTATGAAGGTGCGAGTCTCGGGTCTTTCGGCCGCAACCAGATATTACGCGAAGGCGGTTACAACGGACTCCTCTAACCCCTCGAATGTCGGCTACTCTCCTCTTTATGAAGTCGTGACTTCCACGCTGGTGTTGCCCTATAGATACATGGGAAATGTAGCCCAAGGGTTCTCTAACGACCTTGCTGATTTTCGTGTATACGTGCGACCGTCTGAGGCAGGTGAAATACCCCGGATCGGAGATCTGATAATTATGGAGAGCGGACAGGCGAGGTATCCGATAAGCGCATTTGTCGGTGACGGCGTGGTTGCGCCCGAGGGGGTACTCGACCTCAACAATATCTTCGCTTCTGACGGAACGAGTCTCTTTGTAGCCGGAGGGGATCGAGCCATGCTTACCGTCTATCGCGGCGAGGCGCTCTCTGTGCTCAAACATTACAGGATCGTTCCTGCAAATAGCGGACTAGGCTATGTCCTTGAGCCCTTAAAGGGTTTTTTTGCGGATATCAATCTCGATGGCAGGGTGGACGAGCAGGACTTTGCAGAATTCCGAAAACAATACAGGTCGATGCCCGAGGACGTTCACTATAATCCCGACTTCGATTTTGTCGCTGATCCGGATGGAGCGGTGGATGCCCGGGAATTCTCGAAATTTGCGAAGGAATACGGGAGAGCAGATGTCCAGTAAACTCATTTATACAGCACGGGTGCGTTTCGTCTCACTGGCCATTGTTATGTTGACTGCCGCCTTTGCCGTCGCCCTTTCCGGCGTATCCCTAGCCGCAGATATCAAGGTCATCCCCACTATTGCCCAGGTGAGCGCCGGGGAGACATTCCATATCGACGTCGTGGCTGAAAACATACCTTCTGCGGGGCTCGGCGCAGTACAGTTCAGGCTTAATGTCTCGGCGGCAGGAAGCCCTGTTGTTTCTGTCTCGGATGCTTCGCAGGCTGGCGTGGGTGATATATCGGTTTCCTCTCCCCTTCTTATCGGTCCTGCGACCGCAACCCGCTCCGGGCTTGGGGATTTCTTCCGTAGCAGCTCCGGCCCCAATGGTGTGCTTGCCATGGACAATGAACCCTTGACCGGCGGCTCCGGCCTCTATACCTATGGGCATACGAACGGGGCTGTTCTTTCTTCCGGTAGCGGCTCGATTGCAAGGTTCGTAATTTCCGTAGGCAAAAATGCTGTGGCCGAAAGCATCAATATAACGCTGACCGATGTAATGCTGCTTGAATCAGGTGAACAGTATGCACTTGACAGCAACACAGGGGCGACCGTGGATTTGAGATGCATGACAACGGTACCTAATATTCTGGGGATGTCGCCGGGCGATGCCGGTCTGGTGCTTGGGAACTCGAGGCTTCTTGTTGGAAACACCACGGAGCTTGGCAACTGGAACGGCGCATACGCATTGAACAAGGTTCTTACACAATCGGCTTCAGCCGGCACTGCTCTTTTATGCAATACCCCTGTCGATTTCGCAATAAATATTCCCCCTTCCGAGGTCGGAAGCCCAAGCGTATCTCCTAAGTATGGCGATGAAAGCGGAGCTGTAATCCTGTCCTGGATACCGTCTTCGTCTGCAGATAAAGCAGGTTACAGGATATACCTTATCACAGAGACTGCACACTTGCTTATGGACCTGAGCTCTGGCGCGGCCGCAGGAGCCGAAATCCCGGGACTGCCTTACGGCAGGACATCACAGCTTAAGATCAGCTCTTACGACACATCCGGGAACGAAAGCACCGGGTTACTTGTATCGGCTGTCCCCGGTGACGACGTGCCTCCTACGGGCAGTATAGCGATAAGCGGGGGAGCATATGCAAAGACCGCGTCTGTGACCCTGCTGCTTAGCGCCTCCGACGGCGGAAGCGGCCTGTCGAAAATGTGTATAAGTAATGGTGCGACATGCAGTACCTGGGAGGACTTCGCGGGAACCAAACAATGGGAGTTGTCCCCAGGGGATGAGAAGAAAACGGTCTATGCACGGTACCAGGATAAGGCCGGCAATATCACGCCGACGCCTTATAGCGCTGAAGTAACGCTTGATACAACCCCTCCCGATCTTGCTGTGTCGACGCTTTCGGATGGAAGCTGGACGAGGAGTGAAGTGCTGAATGTGGCAGGAAGGGTAACGGATAACTATGGAATGCAGCAATTTACAATAAACGGAACAGACACAACAGCGAATCCCGACGGGACATACAGTTACGCCGTGGTTATGCAAGACGGAGCTAACACTGTCACCGTCATCGCAACAGACCTTGCGGGGAACATAACGACTGATACGAGGACTGTCAACTTCGACAGGACTGCCCCTATCCTTGCGGTAACCTCCCCTGCCGATAATATCAAGACAAAGCAGACCCCGGTTGAGCTTGCCGGCAGTGTGGATGAACAATCAACCGTAACGGTGAAAATAAATGGCGCAGACGCACTGCCCGTGCAGATGGACGGAAACAACTTCAGCCTTTCGATTCCGCCGGTTTACGGTATAAACACCATAGAGGTGACTGCAGCGGACCGTGCGGGCAATACATCTTCTGTTAAGAGGACCTTGACCTTCGATGATCGGAATCCGTCACTTGCGGTTACGATACCGGCGCAGGACATAAAGACCAATCAGGGCAACCTCATTATTAAAGGAGAAACGTCCGATATTACCACCGTTGCAGTTACGGTAACCATTGACAGTAATACATATGCCCCATTGGTGACCGATGGCAAATTCGAACTACCGGTCATTTTTACTGAGGAGAAGATTTACCAAATATACGTGAAGGCTGTAAACGAGGTTGGAAGCGAAACCCTGGTGCAGAGAAATGTGGTCTATGACGTCACAGCCCCGATAGTAACTATTGATGCTGTGATAACCCCGACAAAACAGATGATACAGTTGCTCACAGGTACGGTGGAGGCGGCTTCCACCGTGAGTGTGTCGTGCCCGACGGCGGTCGTTGGCGGCGTTAGCTATCCAACTATAACGACATGGTCGGCAGAGATTAGTGACATGCAGGAAGGTGACAACACGATAACGGTTTCGGCAGTGGATGAGGCAGGAAACGTATCGGCTAATAGTGTATCGGCAGTAATAGCTGTGGACACCACACCGCCGGATAGCCTGATCATAGCCACCCCTCAGGATCCGAGCAACAACACCTCTGCAATCATCAGCTTTGCTGCAACCGAAGCGGGCTCGACTTTCGAGTGCCAGCTTGACAGTAGCGGCTATACTTCTTGTTCAAGTCCTGTCAGCTATTCCGGACTTTCGACAGGCGGTCATACCTTCTCGGTGAGGGCAATGGATGCAGTCGGCAATACCGACCAGACGCCTGCAAGCTATACTTGGATGATCGATACTCAACCGCCGTCTTCAACGATTCTATCTCCGGTCAGCGGAGCGACCATGACTGTAGCTACTTTGGTTATCACCGGTACAGCATCCGATATAGGCTCGAGGGTACAGAAGGTGGAGGTGTCTACAGACGGCGGTTCTACATGGTTGGCGGCATCAGGAACGTCATCCTGGAGTTACAGTTGGCTCGTTCCGATGGACGGCTTTTATACGATCAAATCCAGGGCCACGGACATAGCCGGCAACGTTGAGGCTCCCGTCTCCGGGACGTCGATAACCGGATACAGAAGACAGCCCGCCTCCGTCTTGGTGAATGGCAGGCAACTGCTGGTAAACGGCAGTCCGTTCCAGATCAAGGGCGTGGTCTACTCACCTGTTCCGATTGGAGCCGATACGACATCTGCCGTTCCGTATGGGGATTATTTTACTTCCGGTTACAGCGATATCTATAATCGTGATCTTCCGATCTTAAGACAGATGGGAGCAAATACGGTAAGACTTAACATCTGGGATGACAGAGCCGACCACCATGACTTTCTGGATAGGGCATATAACGGCGGCGTGAATCCCATCTACGTGATAGCCGGCTACTGGATCAATGCCGGGATGGATATAGATCCCAGCTCATCCGGTAACGTAAGGGCACAGCTCAAGGCCGATTTCAGGGCGATGGTTGCAAATCACAAAAACCATCCCGCCATCCTGATGTGGGCGATAGGTAACGACCTCAACGCTGGCTCGATCTACGGCAGTAATCCTCATCTGTTCAGTTTGATAAACGAGATGTCGGATGTAGCGCATACGGAAGAAGGCGCCGGGTATCATCCCGTGACCACCTCGTTGTCGGACGAGAATCTGATCAGCACAATTGCTGCTTATGATGCGGCTGTTCCGGCATTGGACATATGGAGTGCTAATGTTTATCGGTCCAATACGTTTGGCTCGCTGTTTGGCGATTATGCGCTGGCAAGCTCCAAGCCTTTTGCTGTTTTGGAATATGGGATAGATGCCTTTGACAATGTCAACAACGACGAGTACGAAAACATCGGCAGCCCCTATCAGTCCACCTACACAGCATCGTTCTGGAACGAGATCAGCTCAAACTCGAATGTCTGCATCGGCGGTACTATCATGGAATACTCCGACGAATGGTGGAAGGGCAGGTATGCAATAGATCCGAGCTGTAGTGACAGTAGTCCTGCACTTCACGGTATCTGCGGTCAGGCTGTCAACTTCACGCCCGACGGTTACGATAACCAGGAATGGTGGGGACTGATGCGCCCCAGAGTCAGCTCCACAGGCCCCGATGTAATGGAGCCGAGGGCTCTCTACTATACTCTGCAGGAGCTTTGGGCCGGACTCAACAATGCACCGCATATTACGGTTGCACCGAATTCCGCAAACTTTGGGATCGTAGCTGTGGGAAGCAATTCCTCAGCTCAGACGCTTACTGTTTCGAATACGGGTGCGGATAATCTTTACATAAGTACCATAACAGTCGCCGGTCCGAATGCTTCTGAATTTTCAAAGCAGAAAGATTATTGTTCTAACCGCACGCTTGTCCCAGGAAAGAGCTGCACCCTGCAGGTGGTATTTGCTCCTGTTTCGGCTGGTTCAAAGAGCGCTTCTGTCACTATATCGTCCGATGATCCTGCTACCTCGGCAGTCACAATTGGACTTGTTGCGACCTCCACAGCCTCTGTCTCGGGAACAGTAACCTCAGGTGGCATCCCCTTGTTAGGCGTTACGATGACATTAACGGGCTCGGCATCTGCTACCACAACCACTGATGCTTCGGGCAACTACACATTTACAGGTCTGCCTAGTGGTAGCTTCACGATAACGCCGGCCATGTCTGGGTATGTATTTACGCCAGCAAACAGTAGTGTTACTGTAAGCAACGGTAATGTAGCTGGCCGGAACTTTACCGCAGACCCTGTTTATTCGATTAAGGGCGAGGTTGCTTCCGGTGGTAGCCCTCTCTCTGGCGTAACAGTGGCCCTAAGCGGAGTGTCGTCCGCAACGACAATTACTGATTCTTCAGGCAGCTATGAGTTTGCTGGCCTCACAAGCGGTAGTTATATTGTGGCGCCTTCTAAGACCGGTTATACGTTTGCACCTGCAGGGATTTCACTTGACCTGAATGCCGATGCAGTTGCGCAGAACTTCACAGGGACGCTGATCACCTTTACCATTACTCCATCGGCAGGCTCTGGCGGTACCATAAGTCCCTCGGCTCTCCAGACAGTCAGCTATAACAGTAGCGTTTCGTTTATGGTTGCGCCGAATGCCGGGTACAAGATCTCGGACGTGACGGTCGACGGCGTGTCCCGGGGTGCGATCACGTCCTTTGCGTTTACGAATGTCACTGAAAACCATACAATCAGTGCGAGCTTTGCAAACATCGACACATCGATAAATTTTGGAGTATTCGGTGCGACCGGAGTGAAGATGACCGGGGCTGGGTATGTCGACAGTTATGACTCTTCAAGAGGAGCGTACAACGGTACCCATGGAACCAACGGTTCGATAGGTACAAATTCAACAGCAACCGGTGCGATAAACCTCAGCGGCTCCGCAAAAGTTTATGGTAATGCATGGGTGGGCCCCGGAGGAAATCCGACAAAGGCGATCAAGACAAGCGGAGCTGCTACAGTCAAGGGTACTAAGGGCGCCCTCACAGTTGCGAAAGGTATGACCCCTATGACTGATCCGGGAGGGGGAACCGCTGCAAGCTTCATAGGTGGAACCACGCTTACTTCCGGGACGTACCGGATTAGTGCAGTGAACTTAAGCGGTGCGGGGGTGGGTACAATCAGCGGCAACGTGATTTTGTATGTGACAGGCAGTATGAATATATCCGGAGCCGCAAAGATCTTGATACTGCCAGGGGGGTCACTGACTGTTTATATCAGCGGAAGTATGAATGTCAGTGGCGGTGGTATTGTTAACCAGACCTTAAATCCCCGTGCCCTTACCATTTACGGGACTGCGACATGCACGTCGGCAAACTATTCCGGAAGCAGTGCGCTCTATGGAGCCATTTATGCGCCAAAAGCGATCACTACCGTATCAGGCAGCAGTGATATATATGGAGCCATAGTGGGAGGCTCGGTCTCGATTACCGGCGCGGGAGCCGTTCATTTCGACGAGAGTCTTGGGAACATAGGTCATTAAAGAAATTAAACATATAGAAGGAGGCATAAGATGAGACTAAAATTCAGATGGGGCATGATTGTATTTCTTTTGATATGTCATGCGCAAATGGCCTACTCATTCAGCAGCGGCAGTACGGGTGCTGACGGGGCATTCTCGCCAGCGGCAAATACGGAGGTGGTGCTCCCTGCCGATGGAAAACTCAATTACACTACGGTGAACATTCCCTCCGGTGTTACGGTTACCTTCAAGAAAAACGATGCTAATACTCCGGTCTATCTACTTGCCACCGGAGACGTTACCATTGCAGGGACAATGAGCGTCGTCGGTCTTGCTGGGAACGCGCTAGCCCCAGGATGGGGCGGGCCCGGAGGTTTTGATGGCGGCGTTGGCGGTACTCAAAACGCCTGCGGCGGAACGGGCATCGGGCCAGGAGGAGGCAAGGCAGGGACAAAGGTTATTTCTTCGATGGTATATGGAGCCGGCGGCGCCGGCGGAGGATATGGAGCGGCCGGCAGCGGAGGCGGCACTTGGGTCGCCGCTAATTCCACCGGAGGCATCGCCGGAGGGAGTTATGGCAACGCCGCTCTTATCCCGCTTGTCGGCGGGTCTGGCGGCGGCGGAGGTTGTGCCTCGGATGCCAATGCATTGTCGGGCGGTGGTGGGGGGGGAGCAGGAGCATTATTGATCGCCACTTCTGGAACGCTTAGCGTGACTGGCACCATCACCGCAAATGGAGGCAATGGTGCCACCTATACAGGCAGTAGTGCTTCCGGCGGCGGCGGTGGAGGCAGCGGAGGCGCGATTCGTCTCATGGCCAATGTTATCAAGGGCGAGGGAAGCATCACGGCGACAGGCGGTTCAGGCGGTTATGGCGGTCTTTCGTACGGTGCATACTACGCCAGTGGCGGCGCAGGTGGTGCTGGCAGAATAAGACTTGAGGCCAACACTATGTCAAGGACATCAATTACTACTCCGTCTTATACTTTCGGCGGCGCTCCAACGGTTATCTTTCCAGCCATATCACCATCTCTTAATATAACGAAGATAGGAGGCATGACCGTTCCCCAGAGCCCCACAGGCGATTTTTCTACTCCTGATATAGTCCTGCCTTCTTCAATTGCTAATCCAGTGAACATAGATGTTGAGGCGAGCAACATACCGCCAGGCACTACCGTGACTGTTATGGTTATGCCGGAGCTTGGGGCCACTGCAAGCGGAACAGGAGTGCTGTCAGGCACGGACGCTCTTTCAACTGCGGCTGTTTCCGTAACCTTGTCCGGCAAGAACGTCAACATATTGATGGCTTCTGTTACCTATACAGTTACCGCTTCCAATCGTCCTTCGATATTCGCCGATGGCGAAAAAGTTGTGAAGGTAAGGGTCGAATCTTCGCCCGGCAAGAAATCCTTGACAACATATATCACGGAATCCGGACGTGAAGTCCGGGAAGTTATGTAAATGAAGGCAAGTGTGATGAAGCGGGTTAATGAATGGATTTGGATCTGATGAAAGAACGCCGGTAAGGTCCTGCTCAAAATGAATAATAGAACCAGATCTATTCTTGCATCGGTGGTTGCACTGCTCCTTTGCTTTACACAGGCCCTGGCGATAGACGTTTTTTCGCCGGACGTCAGTGTGACCTACACCGGGTCGAACATGATAGACGGTACTATCGTCTCCGAGCCCGTGAGCGTGACATTTACCGGCTCGAATATAGTTGACGGCACTATCGTTTCTGATCCGGTAAGCGTGTCATATACTGACGAAAGCCTTGCCGGCGGAACCATTGTGTCCGATCCGGTAAGCGTGTCCTTAGCGACAACCACGGGGATAGACGGATCCATAGCATCGAAGCCCGCAAGTGTGGTCTTGAACCAGTTTTTGGGTTTCTGGTCGATGGACGGAGACTGGCAGGATTCATCCGGCAACGGCAACCATGCCACTGCCTCCGGGAATCCCGTATTCGACCCGAACGGCAAGTCGGCATCCTGCGGCAGCTTTAACGGAACAGGCGCTTACCTGGATGCAGGATCAGCCCAGGTATTGAGGCCGATATATGCTGTTTCAATGGAGGCATGGATCAGAGTCGGTTCAGGCGCTGCAGGCAGAATGTTTATTGCGGGCAATACGGATGAAACCGGCATGACCGGCTATGCCCTTGAGTATAACTCCGGACGGATACTTATGAGGAAAGGAAACGGGGCGTGGAATGCCGTCACGAGCAGTGCAACCATAACTCCCGGCATCTGGTACCATGTCGCCGGGACCTATGATGGCAGCAAAATAAAGCTATACCTAAACGGACAACTCGATAATGAGGCGCCGGCAACAGGAATCATTACGTATGCGAATTCTTTCAGAATGGGTTACAGGCCGGGCAGTTCGGGCGCCGGCTATTACTCTGGTCTCATAGACGAACTTGCTGTCTTCAATCGTCCGCTCTCAGCAACCGAAATTGCTTCCCATTATACGTCCGGAAAGCTTGATATCACTCCACCCGCGTCGCCTATTATCAACCCGGTTTCTTCGCCTACGGCTTCTTCGATATTGAGTCTTTCGGGGACCAAGGAGGCGGACTCTTCGATCTGGGTAAACAGCTCAAGGGTGGTGGCGATTGACTCTGCGACTACCTGGCTGAGTGCGTATAATCTCAATCCGGGCGTTAATACGCTTAATATTACATCTGTGGATGCCTCGGACAACCAGAGCACTCCGACTATTATTACCGTCATCTATGACAACCAGCCTCCATATATAGCAGGTTCGAACCCGGCAGACAGGTCGGAGACCGCAGCGGTGGTAAACAACGTTACGATCAATCTGGCCGATCTCTATTCAGCCATAGATCTTACTGCCACTGTTGCCGCGGCTACCGTCAAAAACGTATCCAGCATGTCTGTCGCAGGGACATGGGCGACATCGGGCGGCAGTACGGTTATCTTTACTCCTTCAGGTCTGTTGGCACCCGATACGTACACGGTGACTATAAATCCGACCGACAGCCTCGGCAACAGCGGCGTTCAGCAGATCGTATTTACAAACCACGACATCACTTCTCCCGTCACATCCATTTCTCTGGCCGGTACACTGGGAAGCGATGGCTGGTACACAACGCCGGTCACAGCAACGCTTACAGCGATTGACAGTGCGGACGGATCAGGAGTTGCCGTGACGCAGTACAGCTCTGATCAGTCCACATGGACTGCTTATTCAGGGCCGATTGTTGTTGATAAAGACGGCATGACGACCCTGTATTACCGGTCTATAGACCAGGCCGGCAATCAGGAGACGGCAAGGTCATCCGTTATAAAGATCAATAAGACGGGTGTCCTGGGCTTATGGCATATGGATAACGACTGGCTGGACTCCTCTGTGGTCGGAAACAACGGCACGGCATACAACGATGCAGGCTTTAGTCCGGATGCGAAGATCGGTTCACATTCGGGGAGCTTTGACGGCGTGAACGACTACGTAGCTATAACGGAGTCGTCCTCTTTGAATATTCCCGCTGGAACGTGGGAATTTTGGGTAAAGATCCCGGCCGCATCGACCGGAAATGGTTACGGTATTATGGCAAAAGCGGACCCAACGTCATCGCTTAACGGCATTACGATATATGAACATCTTGGCGGAATCTATTTTGTTGTAAAGTCTTCATCCGGCGTGCTTATTAACGCTAATGGCGGCGCTGTGGCCGATAATCAATTCCACCATGTGGTCGCGGTGTTTAACAAGGGTGTCAGTTATGCCTTTTACGTCGATGGGGCGCTCAAATCATCAGGGCCCGTTGGCAACTTCGGATTCAGCGGCCAGCCGCTCCGCTTCGGAAGAACGCTGGATACATACTGGCAGCCCTTCAAAGGACTCATCGATGAAGTGACTATATATAATCGTGAGCTGTCCGCCGAAGAGGTCCTTGCACATTATCAGACCGCCTCGATTGCACCTCCGACCGTGGATCAGGTTGCTTCTCCGACCGCAACCGAGACAGTAACCTTTACCGGCACAAAGCCTGCTAACACGTCAATCCTGTTAAACGGTTCAGAATTCTATCCGCTGGATGGACAGACATCCTGGCAGGGGGCCTATACTCTTCAGTCAGGAGCAAATGCTATCAATATTTCAAGCCGCGATTCCAGTGGCAACCGCAGCCAGTCTGTGACGCTCAATGTTATTTATGATAACGGTGCGCCACAGGTTACGGGATCGAATCCCGCAAACGGAGCAATTGTCAATACCGCGGTAAGCTCAGTGGCACTGGTCATCGCCGATGCTTATTCGAATGTCGATCTTGCTGCCTTGGTAAGCGGTGCTACCGTGAGAGACTCCTCCGGTCAGGATATCCCGGGGTCGTGGTCCACATCCGGAACCGATACGGTGATATTTACCGCCGCAAGTCCGCTTGCAGATGGAACATATACGGTGACGGTACATCCTGCGGATACCCTCGGCAATGCTGCCACTACATCGATATCCTTTACCTGCGATACGCAGGCGCCTGCAATGCCTGGAATAAACCCTGTCGTATCTCCTACAAACCAGCAGTCACAAATCGTCTCGGGAACGAGGGCCACAGACTCAACTGCAATTGTCGTTTCCTCAACAACGGCAGTCATAGGTCAAATCTCCTATCCAAGCGCCGCAACCTGGTCCGTCACCGTATCGGGACTTGTGCCCGGAGCAAACAGCATAACCGCATACGCAAAGGACTCGGCCGGCAACCACAGCGATGTCAGCACCGCGGTGATACTCTACGATATAACCGCACCTGCGGCCCTCACCGTAAACACCTTTGTCTCGCCGACGAAAGACCTATCCATAACCCTGAGCGGGACAAAAGAGGCCGGATCCTATCTGTATGTAAACAACAGCAGGACTTCAGCGCCTTCAGTGGATACCACGTGGAGCTATGCCGCAGCACTTACCATCGAAGGCAAAAACACAATCTCCATATTTGCCAGGGATGATGCCGGAAACCAGAGCCAATCCGTCAGCGTTGACGTGATCAGGGATACGACACCTCCGCGACTTTCGTCTTCTTCGCCCGTAGCGAATTCCGTCACAAACCAGACGGGAAGCATTGTGATAACACTCGCTGATGATTATTCCTTGGTAGATCTGGCCGCATCTATTGTTGGGTCAACGGTTAAGAATGCCTCCGGAGTTGTGGTAACCGGTGAGTGGTCTGCCTCAAACGGGCAAGTAGTCTTTATTCCGTCGGCTGGGTTCGGTGATGGCTCTTATATGGTTACACTCTATCCTGCGGATAGTCTTGGGAACAAAGGCACTGTTTCATTTGGCTTTATAATGGACACAACCCCTCCGGTACTGCAGTCTTTTTCGATGAGCCCGCAGAGTCCCGTAAAGGCGGGCTCGGTCTCATTTACATTTGTGTTTAACGAGGCGATGGCTACGGGTGTTCAGCCAACCGTCACATTCGGCAGAACGTCTCCGTTTACAGACTATACACTTACCGGAGGCTCGTGGCTTGATGCAAAGACCTGGAGGGCCTCCTATCTGTTCAGCTCCGCAACTGGGGACGGAAGTTATACTGTAAGGGTTTCGGGCGCAAAGGACAAGGCGCTCAATGTTATGGCAATGCAGGATGCCGGGAGCTTCGTCCTTGTAACCGCTCTGCCTGTTTTGCCCACTGTAAGCCAGGTGACTACGCCCACCAGGACGTCGAATCAGACCCTTTCAGGGACCAAACCGGCCAATACCGGGATTGCGATTAACGGTTCTCAGAAAGTCGCGCCGAATGCCTCGACCACCTGGACCTATCTCTATCCGCTTTCAGAGGGCCGAAACGACCTTAATATTACGGCGAGAGACGCTGCAGGTAACGACTCTGCAGCCATGGCCGTTTCGATCATCCTTGATACTACCCCGCCGATATTTACCGTCGATAACTTCAAGAGCCCGTCGCCTTCAGCTCTTCAGACCATCTCAGGGAAGAAGGAACCGGGCTGCATCGTCAAAATGAACAGTGTAACGATATTCGATGTTACGGATCAGGGAGCAATATGGTCCTACAATATAACGCTTACTGCGGGGATTACGAACCGTTTTGCCTTTACCGCATCAGACGCGATGGGCAATACAACATCGAAGACCATAGATATCACATACGATATATCCGCCCCTGCGGCTCTGGGTCCGGGAGTGCTGGTAACAGACGGGAAAGGCAGAGGGACCGAGGTTACACTTGATTGGTCGCTGTATGTCGAATCTGCAGATATCGCCTATTACAAGATATTCATGTCATCGGGCAACTTCTCGGACAGCGCCGGAATGACACCTGTTGCGACCACGAACAGGGGCGTAAAGACCTATAAGGTGACGGGCCTTACGCAGGGTTCAAGTTACTACTTTGCGGTTGTGCCTGTGGATGCGAGCGGCAATTTGACCACCGCAGTCAATGCCGCTATGGGTGTGCCGTCCGATACGGTTGCCCCCGAGGATGTGACTATCACCTCGGTTACAGCCGGATATGACGGGACAAACGGGAACTTCATTACACTCAGGTGGACGCCTGCCGTCAACTCATCTGGCGATCTTGCTGACCAGATCGTGTATTTTGATAGCGGTGCTGGTTATGATGCCGGCACCTCTATAGGGAAAACGTTTTCAAGTTATACGAAGGCAGGTCTTAACGATGCCTCCAGGTATAAATTCAGGATAACGGTCAAAGACACGTCAGGCCATGAGAGCACCGGAGTTCACACAGAGGGTGTGACACGGCTTGGCAATCCCGCCGCATTGACCGTCAAGCCCGGAAACGGCAAAACAACTCTTTCCTGGAACAGTGTAAGTGGCGCAGTTGGTGGGCTTGGCGGACAGGACAGCTCTACCTATGTCAAACAGTACAATATATACCGCACGGCATCGGAAACCGCACAAACTGGTGCAAGATCGATGCAGCTCGTCAAATCAATATCTCCGGCCACATTGACATACACCGATACCGGTATTACAAACGGGACAACGTATCAGTACGCCGTTACAACCGTAAACACATTCGGTGCCGAAAAAACGGATGTATCGAGCGTGGCAGCAAAGCCAAGGATGGACGAGACAGGGCCCCAGATCACTGCGTTCAATATCTCTCAGGGCCAGATTATAACGGTCCCTGTTACCGTGACCGCCTCCGCAACTGATACCGAAAGCGCCATGGACAGGATCGAGCTCTATGTTGACAACGTCCTGGCAAAAACCCAGACCGGGGGAGGCATATCGTTTTACTGGAACGTGGTCGACATCACTGGCGGCAACCATACCGTCGGGCTTAAGGCCTTCGATCAGTTCGGCAATGTTACCGAGGAATCAAGGCAGGTGATTGTAAGTCTTGCCCCTCCTGCAATGCCCGTTATTACAGGACATAGCATGGTGCAGACAAGCCCCCATTATCTGGTCAATATATCCGGGACCGCGCCTCTTTACACAACGGTCAGCCTGAAGGTAAACGGAGTAGTCGTCGCCCAGACCGCTACGACCGATACCGGTGCGTTTTCCTTCTCAGGGGTAAAGCTTGTGGAAGGAGATAATCTGCTTTCCGCCAAGGCCTCCCATAAAGGCGGAGACAGCCCTTACTCGCCTGACTACAAGATTCCGGTAGATAGTGGTGCCCCATCACCTCCGGTGAATCTCGCATCCCAAGTGCTGACAGGCGGACCGGTGCGTTTCACGTGGTCCAACGGAGCTGGGGAAATTCCCTTTGGTTATAACCTATATGTCAGCAACGCCACCTTTGCCGATAAGTCGGCCCCAGGAGTATCCAAGGCCAACACCTCGCTCATCAAGTATTCGTTGTTCGAGTACACCCCCGGCGACGACATCAAACGTTACTATGCGGTTACGGCGCTCGACAGCTCGGGCAACGAAAGCGGCCTGTCAAACGTGGTCGCGGTATCCTCGGATCGTACGGCCCCCGTGGTCACATCTGTAGACTACAACTATACGGATATAAACGGGGTTCTAACCTCGCAGGCACAGACCGCCGGTCCGGGCAGCGTCAAGGTGTCACTTGCGGTAAGCAAGGTCCTTAGGGAATTGCCCTTCTTCAGTTTAGAGCCCACTGAAGGTACACCCATAGTCGTATCCATGCAGAAGATAGACGATACCCATTATGAGGGAGCCTTTGCGGTCACCGGACAGAGCCCTCAGGGAGCTACCACCTATAAGTTCTCCGGCAAGGATCTCACCGGCAACCGCGGCAACGCCCAGGGGACGGGTATAACGATAGACGTAAAAGGCCCTGTAGTCTCTATACAGTCTCCGCTGTCCGTTCTCCAGAGTACCGCAGGCGTTGCGCAGATAACGATCGTCTTTGATGAACCCTCGGTGACCGTTCCGGTGCTGGACCTCAAGGCCCTAAATGGGTCAACCGCCAGGATAACCGGATTTGCCTCATCAGACTCAGGCATACACTGGAGCGGCAGTTTAGATCCTTCAAGCATGCCCGAAGGGCAGGCGGAATTCGTGCTTGCCGAAGCCAAAGACAAGTTCGGCAATACCGGCTCAACCGTAATCTCCGGCAGGTATATACTGATCTATAGAGACAGTGTGCCCCCGCCGGATGTGCCGCAGGGACTTGCCGCGAAGTCCGCAAAGGGCGGACTCGTGACCCTTACATGGTACCCGGTGGAAGGTGCGACCTCCTACAGCATCTACCGCCGCGCTGAAAACGATTCCTCGGCAACCAAGGTGATTTCCCCGGTTCCCGGCTCCCCTGTCCAGGACACTCCTCCTACTGATGGGGTTTATTACTACTCCGTATCGTCTTCGGGACTGCTTCAGTCTGAAAGCCCCAGGTGTGCGGAAGTGCAGGGTGCTTCCGATCGGATGGGCCCGGATGCCCCGTTAAACCTCACACTCAGCCTCGGCGGAAGCGGAGTGAACGCCTCATGGCAGGCGGTCTCTGAAGAGGTCAAGGGCTATAACCTCTATCGTTCGGATGGTCCCATAACCTCGACAACAGGATTGACCCCTATAGCCAAGGCGGCAAATGCCATGGCGGTGGATACAGCACCAACCCAGTCGAAGCGGTTTTACGCAGTGGCGGCTGTGGATCTCCTCGGGAACGAAGGGTCGTTATCAGATAGCAAAGAGATAATCTTCCCGGTCTCACCGGTAAGGAACCTGCTGCTTGAGAGGCTCGATAATGCCGCCCCGGTGCTGAGCTGGCAGCCACCTTCGGAAGGCTCGATAACCGGATACCATATCTACCGGAACGGCAAACTGATCACCCGGGGACCTGTCATAGACCTTGCCTATACCGACGGCTATTATTCCGGCGATACAGTCACCTACGGCATATCGGCCATAGATACCCTTGGCAACGAAAGCCCGGTGCTGGAAGTCACACTCTTTAACATGACCATGGGGCTTGATGCCGGCACTACCTTCAGGCGAGGGCTCATTGAGACTGCAAGGGTCCTTATCACCTCGGATCAGGCGGTGACCATAGATAGTCTTGAGGTCAAAGTCGGAGCGTCCCCGGCCAGCACTCTTGCAGGACCCTTTGTGCTTACTGCGAACTCCTCGTATCAGGTGGAGAAGGTGATAGCCACAACCTCGGATGCGCCGTCTACTTTAGCGGTGTTGATGACCGCCAAATGGTCACCATCCGCCGGCGCTACAGTCAGGATCACAAAGACGGCCTCGGCGGATGTTGCAGCCTCCGGGTCGGCCTTTGAGATATTCAACGACCCGCTTATCAGGGGCACGGACGCAAAGGTAAAACTTAAAGTGAATAACATTGGCACGGCCCAGATGGAGTTCCCGACCAGCGAGAACTCTGGAGTGACCAGAAAGGTTTCTGTCAAACTTAAAGACGAAGACGGCAATCTCCTATCCACCGGATACCTTGACCAGAGAGTGGGCAACGCCATAATAAATACAGGGCCATATGCAGTGGCTAGACTGAACCCCGGAGAGAACATACTGACCGAGCCCGTGACGCTTGCGGTGCCATCCTCAGCCCCTTACAAGGTCTATATAGAAGCAAGCATAGATAATACCTACTACCACTACGCAAAGGCCGATCAGGTGGTAGCCCCGGGGATAAGACAGTCTGCAGAATCGACAATCTCGGAGACGGCATACCGTTCCATGGCCTCACCCGAGCATACCTTTTACCCCTCCGCGCAGCCGGTGCTTATAACCGGCTCGGCGATATCCAATACAGAGGTATCAGCCCAGAACTCTGAACCCCTCAAAGTGCCCTTTGTGCCTGTTAAGGTGGCGATATCGGTACAGAGCTTCGACAGATACTTTACGGTTACCACAGACGCAAACGGAGACTTCGCCTTCACCTTTTCCCCCGGGGTGAACGAGGCCGGTTTGTACAGCGTATGGGCTGTGCATCCGGATATCAAAGACAGGACTGTGCAATCCACCTTTGCTATAGGCGGGCTGGGGATAACCCCATCCACCGCCACAATCAGGCTGGCTAAGGGCAAGAGCGTGGAGATACCCGTGAGCATAACCAACTACGGTGGGGCACAACTGACAGGCCTTGTCCTTGACACACAGAGCAGTTCCGCCATAGCTGCAGAGGTGATAACCCCATTCGACACAGTGCTTGCTGCAGGGGTCAAGACAGGCATGACCCTGAGGATCACCGCCTCCGCAACAGCGGCAGATAGCGGTTTCGTCACACTTACGGTAACCACATCCGAGGGGCTGTCTGTAAAACTTGAGGCCTCGATAACCATTGTGAGCCAGATTCCGGTGATAAGCACAAGCCCCTCATACATAGACACCGGCATGGTTAAGGGCAATCAGAAGATAGCTGCTTTTACCATAGCAAACGTTGGAGAAGATTCTTTAAGAAATGCCCGCCTCGAAGGGCCTTCAACCTCATGGATGACCCTTGAGGCAGAAAGAAACCTCGGGGACCTTGCCCCCGGAGGCATTGTGAACATAGGGATCATGCTAAACCCCGGGGATGCGGTTACACAGGGCGTATACGACGACAAGATTGTCATATATTCGGACAACCACATCCCATATACCTACCACATACAGGTGACTGTGACCTCGGATGCCGTGGGCAGCGTCTATTTCGACCTGATGAACGAGCTGATGGAGAAGGTTCCCAATGCCACCATTACCTTTCAACATCAGACCCTGCTTGAGCTGCTTTATACGCTGAAGACCGGCCCGGACGGATCTGCCATGATGAATGACATACCTGAAGGAAGGTATAGCTTTAACATATCGCCTCCACAGGGGATTACGCCTTATTCAGGGTCGTTTATAATCACAGCAGGGATGACAACAACGGTGCCCATCGCGCTTGAGATGAACATGGTCACGGTGACGTGGAGCGTGGAGCCCACAACGATACAGGACAAATACGAGATTGTCATCAAACAGACCTTCGAGACTAACGTGCCAACACCAGTGCTGGTGGTCGAACCACCGAATATCAACCTGCCCGATCTATTACCCGGACAGGTGTTTAATGGAGAGTTTAAAGTGACGAACTATGGTTTAATAGAAGTGTACGACGTAACACTTGAATTCCCGACGAATATAGATGATTATGATATAGAGGTGTTTACAAATGTAATGCCAGCCAGGATAGGTGCAATGAAGTCGGTGACTGTACCGTACAGAATCACGAGGCGAATTCAAACAGCCGCTGTGACCAGAAAGTTATGCGAGGAAGTCCAGGGCTATGGCGGCGGGAACTGTGTCCAGAATGTCCAGATAACGATAAAGAGCAAATGCATAATATGTCCTAATTCGCCTTTTGCAAGAGTGGTTCAGAGGATAGCGAACTATATTTTGAGTAAGTTCAATAATTGTCCGACAACAATTACGCCCGGCACGCCGCCGACCTATACATTGCCAGGAGGGACACAGATTTATATTACGCCGCCGCCGGGGCAGCCCACAGGTGGATTGATTGCTGCTATTCCCACTACAGTAACAACTTCAGCCTGTCCGAATTATTGCAATGCACCAATAGTATATCGTTGTTTTGGCATAGTTGACACTTTTCCTCATGACCGTCTTTGTGTGGGTACTAATAGTTGTGCAGGTTTGATGCCGGCAGGTGCTTCTTGCCCTGGCGGCGGCATGGTTCAGAGATCAATCTTTGTCGAAAATCAATGCGATAAAGTTGTTCTCCCTAATTGCTGTGATCAGAATAAATTTGCAAATTGTGTCAGCCGACTTTCAAGTGCGGGTAGATGTGATTATTATTGCTCAGGTACTTATAATTGTATAACATGGGTCAATGTGGTGATTGCTACCTGCCAAGCAGAAGCATGTAGTAAATGATTATTGCTCATAAATATGGTGTAACAGCAGGGAAAATATTATTATTTTGCGCCGTTGTGCTTTTGTTATTTGATTATGTGCGTGCAAATGGTGGATATAAAACAATTCTTATGTATTCACATCCAGCACTGCCATTATTATCAATTATTCTCTTGAGCGCAGCAGGGATATGGATAGGATTTAACGCAATCGTGATGGCCGCGAATAAACAATGGCGAAAGGCTAGTGCATTGATCTTGTGCCTTGTCGTAGTGGCCATTGGCTCGAAGGTAACTATTAAAATGCTTGCTGAAAAATCCGAAAAAAGAGCCTATGATGTAGTAAGGTTATTCTTATCTAAGGCTAATAATAACTTCGACGTCCAATTGGACAAAGAAGTGGAGCATGATTATTGCTTCTTCTTGGAGCATTATGACCCATCTGCAATTAAACTGGCTTTCTCATACCCACCATATGGTCGTTACGATTTCGATATTTACCCGGAAGGTGCATCTGTATTTACCATAACATTATGGGTGAGAGATCCTGGTAGACATATATTGATTCACAAAGGAATTGAAAGCTATAGAACACGTAAATCAATGGGTCAATAATAACTTGTGATTCTGTAACGAAGCGAATATTAGGAAGTCCTCATGCATAGCTGAAGTTATTGATTGCTCGCTATTTGTTTTACGTAACTATAGATACCTTCGACAACCTGAGACATTTTACCATAGTCCAGGCGGTCAGCTTTGTCATTGGGAGAATGGTAAGCTGTGTTTCTATAAAAAGCCGTGTCTGTCACCATTATGGCGGGATACCCGTATTTCCAATAGTTCCTGTGATCTGAGAAATCCACTCCCGGAATTGTGGTTGGGGCATTAATTGAGTAAACAGGAAGGGAGATGACGTTACTCATTGTCTTTTTTAGTTGTTGGGCATGATTTGAAAAGACTTGATCAACTACTGCTACAAAGTTGCCCACTGAGGGATAGAAAACTCTCATAAGCGGCATGGGAAAACCCTGAGTGCCTTTTTCTTCTGTAAAATATCCGATCATCTCAAGACAGATCATTAATTTCACAGAAACTCCCTTTTCACGTAACGTTTTGGCGTGGATTGCACTTCCCATTGAATCGGTTCCGAAATATGGTGGTTCTTCTAAAGAATAGGCCACTAACATCACCCGTGAACCTACCCGGGTTTTAGAGAGCAACTGTCCGAGTTCCAGTAACCCTGCTATACCGCTCGCATTATCATCAGCACCAGGGTTGTTACCCTCAGCATCGTAGTGCGCGCCAATAATTATGACCTGCGCACTAGCAGGCCCATATTCGGCTATAACATTCTTATATTCCTTGTCGTTAACCACGAAGTTTTGCTGATGTATTATGGCGTTGGAAGACTTAAACTCGCCCGATATATAGGCGGCTATCTTGTTGAGGTTTTCCGTATGTGCGTGGCTTCTTGGACTAAGCTGTTCGGATATCATATCGACGTGCTTTTTCAGCCTGTCGGAATTGACCTTCAATTCGGATTTGGTTTTGAAAGTAACAGGGGAAATAGGTCGCGCTACTATTACCCATACTAATGTGATAATAATGACGAGAGCGACAAGTATTCTGATAACTGATTTTGAAATAATTATTACCGAACGCATATCTTATAATCATACTAAGGAGTTCAGAAATAAAGCCACGTTTTGGGACAAAATAACCAGGAATCTAGACAGCAAGAAACATCTCGGCGACATCCTACAGCATCTACCGTCGTGCTGAAACCGACTCCTCGGCAACTAAAGTGATTTCCTCGGTTTCCGGCTCCCCTGTCCAGGACACCCCTCCTGCTGATGGGGTTTATTACTACTCGGATCTGGATTACTCCCAGAGGCCTGCAGAAAATCTGCAGGCCCCCAGGGCCTTAAACAAGCCGTATCACTACTACAATGCTGACAATCAACAAAAGAAATACTTTTACGGCAACTTCCCCTGGGATCTCGGCTGAAATCCTTATAGGTTCGCGTCTGCGGTTCATGTTCCCACCTCCTTTCTCAATGTTCACAAATGGCTCCTCATGCAGAAAAGCTGTGCGGGTTCCACCAGAATTCTTTAAGGGCGCCTTTATATTTTCTTTTTTCTTCACAATACGAATAAACTTTCTGCCTTTCTTTAAAGCTGGCTTAATTAATCCTCCAAACAGAATGGCATACAGTAATCTTTCTCTCCGTGGAGCCATTCCGAAATAATTCCCTCTTAGGATTTTTAATGATAGCAAGTAAATGTTTCATGATTTGGCAGATTTGAAATATATTTTCAGCCTGCCACTGTTGAGAAATAATAGATGACAAAAATTTCTTGGTGCGAGAAAAAAATAGCGAGGTTAATATACCATCCCTCATGCCGTCAGTTGCGCTGGGTATTCTGCCCGGAACAGATGATAGGATGTTCTCAAAAAGGCGTCCGACTATCCAGGGTGAGATAGAGCATCTCCCAAGTTCAGAATATTTCTACTGTGGATATTAGGGAATTATCATTTTTGGCGTTACTCAGCAATATTTTGTTCTTTACATTTTTGAAAAAGAACGTGTAGCATATCTACAATAGTTGAAGGGACGCTATTTTGGGGGATCCCATAAGCTGAAGTCATACACAAACCTCTTTGAATTAGCTCTTTCTCGGCGTATTGCATGTTGAGCATTGTGCCATACTGGCAGTGATTTACCATATGAACGAGGGATCATGGGGATATCAACAAAACAGAATTTCTTTATGTACTTAAAAAGCACTCATCCGCTAAGTCAATACTCCTCTATCGACATGAATGAGAATTCCTGAAAGATCAGACTGCGACTATGAAAACAAGTGACCTCAAGATCCTAATAGTTGACGACAATCCCGAGATGAGGATCTTTCTGGCTGACTTATGCACGATAAACGGTTATCACGCTGAATGTGCAGGCAATGGCGCAGAGGCGCTGGATCTAATACGGCTTAATGGAACGTGCGATCTCGCCATCGTTGATTTTCAGATGCCTGAAATGCAAGGACCTGAATTTATCAGGAGAGTGCGGGAAGAAGAATGCGATTTCCCGATCATTGCGATGAGCGGCTCGTACGACGTCGAGAACTCTTTCATTGAGGCGGGGGCAAACTTCTTTCTGCGGAAACCCTTTGAACCGCATCTTCTTGAAAAGATGATCCACGTGATTGTCCCGGCAGTGCCAAGCGAAGGTCGTTCGCGGTTCAAGCAATAGCCGAATTGTCAAGAGGAGATCACCGCGAGATCACCGTAGTGCGAAAAGAGGGATTCCGGAATCATACGTAAAAACTGTCGTTAAGGAAAGGGGAATAGTTATGGGGAAGAAAAAAGTACTTCTTGTGGAAAACAATTGTTGGAGTTGCGATTCGTTGATCTTTACCGGGAGGAGGGGAGCGACCCGTCCCTCATCGTTTCATGTCTTAGCAACTTTCCTGTTGCTGATCATAAGCCTCTTTGCTGTCAGCGCCTATGCAGGCCCGATTGAAGACTGCGCCGAACATGCCAAGTATGGCGTGCCCAGTAAAGACCCTGTGCTCCTATGCCGCGAAGCATATCTGTTAAGCCACGATGCCAATTATAAAGTTCCCACCTGGGTTGCCTACCATCTTACCAGCGGTCACCTGAAGGGGGCAACTAAACGGTCTAACAAATTCGTTGCGGACCCCGATCTCCCGAAGGGGCAGCGAGCCGAGCTGAAAGACTATGCAAAAAGCGGCTATGACAGGGGTCACATGATGCCGGCGGCCGATGCCAAGTGGAAGGCCAAGGCCATGAAGCAATCATTCTATCTTTCGAACATGGCTCCCCAGGTTGGCGAGAAGTTCAACCGGGGGATATGGGAGGAACTGGAAAACACTATCCGCGGGTGGACGAAAAAGCGAAAGGAACTCTACGTATATGTCGGTCCCATCTTTTTGACCGACAACATAAGAACCATCGGCCCGAACGAAGTGGCGGTACCCACGCACTTCTACAAGATCGTCTACGATCCCGGTGCCGACGAGGCCATCGGTTTTCTTATGCCGAATACAGACCTCAGAAGGGGGACTATTCCAACATATATAACGTCAATTCGAAGCATCGAACAGGTTGCTGGTCTCGACTTTCTGTCTGCTTTGGATAAGGGAACACAGGACAGACTCGAAATCAGCAGTCCGGAAATGTGGCAGTAATCATGGTGTGTAATCATTTATGGAGGGTAAACAAGTGGGGAATATAATCCGACATGTCGTTAGCTGCATCATTATGTCATCATTATTTTTCGTATCGGCGTGCGCAACAGTACCGAAGGAAGTCGTAGAACTATCCTATACCGTCGGGCAAGATATGGAGGCTGTCCACGTCTCGTATCGGGCGTTAATTCAAAGGCACTTTGCAACTCTCAGGGGGCAGGCTACAACATTTCTGCATGACCGGTGGATGCCGGCATATCTCAGAGAATTCATAAAAAGTGGCAATCTTATCGGGCTGGCTCAGGATCCGGAGCCGCTTCAGGCCTTTGAGGGAGTGAGCGTCTGGACCGAAGTTGCCATGGACGAGATCGATAACAAGAAAAAGCAACTCCTCGACCCGATCGATACGGATGAGAAACAGCTCCTTTCCTATGTCGATGAGTCCTTTACCCGGATGGCACGTGCCAATGCCATGATTACCGCACACCTCAACAGCCTCCGCAAAGTGCAGGAAGTCCAGGACGAGGCCCTGCAGGCCCTGAAGCTCAAGGACGTAAGGGATCAGGTGAACAGTGCCTTGATAGGTGCTTCAGAGCGGGCAGCGCAGGCGATTGAAAACATCAAGAAAGCAGAACAGACCATCAAAGAAGTGGACAAGCAGAAGCAGAAATTGCTGAAGAAAATAAAGGGGGAATGAAACATGGGAAGGGACGATCTGAAAAACAAGCTTAAGAAGGCCTCAAGCGGCGCCGCAGCGGCGGCTGATGCACTTCTGTCTGAGGAACTCTCGGCGCTCAAGAGCGCCTCTCAATCCGATCTGGTTGCCCTGAGGCCGAAGATAAGCGACCAAGAGACATATGACAAGCTCATAGCCATTGTCAGTGAGGCTACACAGCAGAACATGAGCTTGGCCGAACTTAAAGACCGTCTTCAGCAAGTAGGAAAGGCGGGACTGGCAATAGCCAAAGAGGTGGCTGGTCTTTTGTCAAAGGCATAATGCCGGGCAATGATGAATCATGTGATCAGTTTAGCGAATAGGAGGGAGCAGCAATGATCTACAGTTGCAGAAGCGGTCTACGCACCTTTCTCAGAAAGACTATCATCCGCCTGGTCCTGGTATGCACGTGCTTTCTTTTTGGGACATCGATAGCGACAGGCGAGTATCCATCCATAACCATTGCCGAAACTGCATGGACCAACGGCATCGACAAGAACAAAAACCCAGCAAAAAGGTTTCTGGAAAGCGTTCACGGAACTCGACAACTTTACCTTTGGACTAAGGTGCAGGGGACTGAGGAAGCTCTCGACTACCTTCAGACCAAAGGTAAGCTTCCCATCTTCCATCAATGGTTTATCTACCTCGGCCCCTATCCCCAGTTTGACGAGACGCTTGATCCGATCGATGCGGTCAAACTTGCCGTGGGGAAACACGAGGTAATACAGAAATTAAGCTGGCAGATACATGAAAAAGGTTACTTCGAATGGAGAACCTGGAGCGCGAAACAGAACTTGCGCCCGGGATGGTGGAAGGTAAAAGTGGTTTATGCCGACGGTGAACCGGTATCTTGCGAAGACAAGCCTTGCGAATACGTCATTGAGATCGAGTGACGATAACACGAAATTAAGTAACGAGGGGATCTATGAATAAAGGAAATGCAAATGATAACCATGGAGTCATCCCGGTTGACGCCATTAATCAGGCCGAACTGCTCCTTGAGTTTGCCGCCCAGCGGGGTCTGACTGTTGCGGAGAAGGTAGTAACTGATATCGTCGAGGCTAAGCACGTTGCGGCTACTCCTGATAAGTGGAGCAATAAAGTCGATACCTCATTTTGGCTGGCCTACGACTCTCTCGCCAAGGCCGTACAACCGGTAAGCGTACACAGCCTCAGGGCCCTCGGCAAGATTTACGAGGGAGGCTTGCCATTTCTTCGTAAACTACTTAAGAGTCCGAAAGTCTCGGACGCCGACAAGTCAGTCAACTACTATCGCCGGCTGACTGTCATTTTTATAACTATGCTTCTTATGTTCCAGATCCTTTTCTCTTACGGTACGGCCGTCGTGTCTGAATTAAACCATCTTCCTGATAAAATCGCACAGGTGGAGGTGGACAAGCAGAAGCTTCTTGCCGAGATAAAGAAGACGCCGGGCAAGGAGACAACGGCGGCGGCCAACCCTGAACTGGGTGCGCTCTCTGGCAAGAAGGAATCGCTTGAGCGCAAATACCGTGCGAGTTTCAAGATCTTGGAAAAGTGGCTCGCCATAATCGGGCTGGGCATGAGGGCATCAACGCCTGAGGCCTCAAAGCCGGTCGAGGGTCCGGAGAAGCATGACAAAGAAGCAATGGGACAGATCATCATGCTCCAGGACTCCACTTTCATACTCCTTGTAATGCAATCGTATCTGCTGCCGCTTTTGTACGGCTTCGTCGGAGCATGCGCCCATATTCTACGGACCCTCTCTACCGAGATCAGAAACGTCACCTATACGCGTGAATCCAAGGTCCTCTACCTGGCACGTTTTCTCTTGGGGGGACTTTCAGGCCTCGCAATAGGATGGTTCATCAGCCCCAGCACCGACGCATCGTTGAAGACAATTTCCCCGTTTGCGCTGGCCTTTGTTGCCGGATATGGGGTAGAGCTGCTGTTTTCAGTTATGGACAAGATCATTGCTACGTTTTCAAACGAAAGTCGGCGGAAGCAACCGGAGACGAATGCGTGATCCTGATGCATAGAGGGAGCGTATATCAAATGGAAAGGGGATGCAATGGTAGATAAAGATCAAGTAAAAGAAGGGATCGGGTTGGCCCTCTCAGGAGGGGGTTTCAGGGCAACATTATTTCATCTGGGTGCCCTCTGGAGGATCAACGAACTTGGGCTCCTCAGAAAGATCACCAGAATATGCAGCGTTTCAGGCGGCTCTATCACAGCCGGTGTATTGGGTCACCGATGGCGCCAGCTAACATTTGATGATAAAGACGTAGCTACCAACTTCGATTCCGAAATTGCCGACCCCTTACGCCACTTTTGCTCGCTGAACATTGACGTGTCGGCGGGCGTTGCGGGAATACTCTCCTTGTTCAAAAGCATCAGCGATATGGTGGCCGCAAAGTACCGGGAGCATCTCTTCGGCGACTCTACGCTGCAGGATCTTCCAGATGATACAGATGGCCCACACTTTGTCATCTACGCGACGAGTTTACAGACGGGAGTCAGTGTGAGGCTGTCCAGGCCGTACATGGCCGACTACAGGATCGGCATGATTAGGAACCCTGTAATTAGCTTGGCTTCAGCCATCACGGCTTCCAGTGCCTTTCCGCCGTTTCTGTCGCCATGCATATTGCGTCCTGTGGGGACATGGGAGAAAACCGAGGGCTCGGATCTGTTCGAGGAGGAGAAGTATCAGACTGAGATGATCCTGACCGATGGAGGAGTCTATGATAACCTCGGCCTCGAAGCGGTTTGGAACGACTATAAAACCGTACTCGTCAGCGATGCTGGCGCACCCTTACGGCCTGAGACGAAACAATCCGCGTTGTGGCATAGTCAGCTCCTCAGATCTCTAAGCATAATGAGCGAACAGACAAGAGCACTGAGAAAGCGGCGGTTGGTCGAGGATTTCATAAGGAAAGAGCGCCAGGGCGCCTACTGGGGAATCAAGACCCAAATCAACCACTACCAGTTGCCCGACGCCATGGTCACTGACAACTTTTTGACTGCCTCATTATGCTCGATGAGGACGAGGCTGAATAAATTCACCGATGAAGAGCAGGGACTTCTGATCAACTGGGGATATGCCTTGGCGGATGCAGCCCTGAGGAGGCATCTGCCCCTCCCCCCAGGAATTACCCCTGGGGAATGGCCAGCGCCACAGCAAAAGCTCTGATATGTACCGGTTAACATGATGTTCTTCCCAATATGCAAAAACATAGGGGACGTCAAGCTGGGCTGGCTTTGTCGGACTGATCTAAACTCTTTATAGGCGGTCAACCTGAAGGAAAAAGGCATCTCATAAGGGAAAAGGAGATCGAAGAATGGATAGCTTAACCGAGAACGAGTTCCAGAACACAGCGGATAGCCTCTTGGAAGCACTGTCTAAAAGAGTTGCTGAGATGGCGGTATTGGCCACATTTGAGGGAAAACCCGCCGCTCCGGTACCAACTCAATCAGACAGCACGTAATAAGGATAGGGAGGAAAAAGACAACATGGCGGGAGCTTTCACTCATTTCATGATATGCGACGAGGCAAAGCGAAGGTATAAGGACCTTCCCTTCGATCTGTTTCGGCTACTAAACAAGCATTCTGAGTTTTTGTTCCTGGGGGCTGCAAGTCCGGATCTGCCGTATCTCAGCTTTAAAACCGGCAATGTCAATTGGGCTGACGTTATGCACTATGAAAATACAAACGGGATGGTGAAAACAGGCTTTTCGGACCTCAAATCCCGTTACCAAGCCGACTCTCCTGCGGAAGCTATTCAGTTTGCATGGCTGATGGGGTATGTGTCACACCTTGTAGCTGATGCCACCGTACATCCGGTCGTCCAGGCGATAGTGGGTCCATATGAGCAGAATAAGGACGAGCACCGACTTTGCGAGATGACTCAGGACTCCCTGCTCTTTCGCGAAATCAAAAATAATGATGTTTATTACGCGGAGTACTCCTCGGCTCTTAAATTCTGTGCACATTCTGCATATTTCGGACAGCTGATGGAGTTCTGGCAGCAGCAGGCGCTAGCTAATTACGGATACAAAGAAGAAGAGCCGCATCCCTCGCTATGGTTTAAAACATACACGGAGGCAGTCGATTCGGCCGAGGGGGGCTCAGAGACAGTCGCTCTGTTCCGACATCTAGGCATTGCCGAAGGATATCTTTATAAGACCAGCGAGGAGATCCGTGAAAATCATAAAGATCATTATCATAGGTATTACGGGAAGGTGCTGTTGCCCGATGGTTCGAAGGGCTCGTTCAGGGACGATGTCTTCGAGAGAGCGGTAAACAATGTGCTTGAGGCGTGGAAGAAATATTACGCCGGCTTGATAACGGCAAGCTCTGTAAACAATATTGTCAGGAACTGGAATCTCGACACCGGTGAGGACATGGAACAGCCGGGTAAAGTCGTCACTTATTGGGGGTAGTCATGACAAAGCAATTGTTTGGCGCGCTTATTCTAGTCCTCATGATCTGTACCGGGGCTTGTGTGGGGCTCTCCGAGGAACAAAGACGTGACTACGGCATACTGTCATCCGCTGTTACGTTTGCATCGGACAAGGTAATAGGGGAGTTCGGGACAAGCATTCCGGATAGTTTTGACGGGCAGAGTTTCATGATGTTTATCAAAGAACGCGTGCCTGACGATTACTACGACGCCCTGAGACGATACACAATTAAGGTATTTCCCAAGAGCAGCTATTATCTGCTTGTTGCCAAGGATCCACAAAGCGGAAGCATCGTACTTTTCGACTACAGTTGCACTGCGAAGTTGGACGGCCCAGTGTTCAGCGAGCCATCTAAATATGAGCTATCCAGGATCGAGCGATATGACGAGTGTAGGTCTGCTCAGTAATGCCAGAAGAGTGAATTCAAAGGTAGGTTGAAGGGTTGACAGGAACACTCAGTATAAAGACTCCGATTACGAGGTTAATCGGCATGCAAAAGTGACCCGGCTCAGCATATAGTGCACTCTCTTCAGGGAACCGGAGGGAGAGTAAAAGAAAGGAGATACTGATAGTGGAAACAATCCTTAAGATTCGATGTACGTACCATAGGGGCATGAGGTCCATCCGGGAGATAGCCCGAGGGGTATAAACTGTCCCGAACCACATCGGGAACATGTATGGATGCCGCGATATTCAAAGACATTACGAATGCATTTCAAAAGATAGGTTACAAGAGTAATCTGATCAAAACGGATTACCTGTACGCCGATTTGTTTTCCTCAACGGTAATCGATCGCACTGTGAGGTGCGCCGGTTTCGGTCAAGAGCCATTGGATTACAGGTTGGCATGCTTTGGACTGGTAAAGGCCAGACCTGGCGTATCGGATGTGGTGCCCTTCCCGTAAGCGTTCTGATCGCTTTATATAATCCGTTATCTCCTGTCTGTGACACAAACCCGTGCGGCAAACACCGCTGAAACTGAGAAAAAGTGTAAGCAGGTTCAAAATATGCAGTTCTCGGATGCCTTCCAGCCTTACCATTTAATCAATCGTTTACCTCCAATAGCCGTTGCTACTAATGTACCGTATTTTTTTGGAGAATCAAGACCAGAAACTCTAACAAAAGACTGACTGCCTGAGGTGGGTCAATTTTCAATGCCGATGGACATGAGTCACACTTATTATTCAGTATTTTCAATGACTTAGGTGCTGTCTTGACTATTAGTTACCAAAAAGGTAATATTATCTAATTTGGTACTAATCCAAACTGAATGAAAACCGATAGATCATTTATAGTAACCAACCAGGGCGCAATGGCTCTTTTAAGGCATCCGATGACTATGATGCAAAGCAAGGTTTTTTGGCATCTTATTATCACACTGCCGCCATCCGGAGAGATAGTATCAAAGGCCGATCTCGAGGCTAAGCTGGGGATCACTCGGCCAAGGATAACTCTTACCATGAAACAGTTTTGCGAGAAAGGGTTCCTGCTGCGCGGGGTAAAAGTAGGGCTGTCCTATCATTATAAGGTGAACCCCGCTTTCATACGGTATGTACAATGACGCCCAGTAGTGACAACGTCGATCCGGCTCAGGCATTAAGTGCCGCTCAGTCCGTCATCGAGGAGGATCGGCACATTGCTATTGGTCCCCGCGATATAGCACTTCTCGTGTTATTGTGGAGATATCTAGAGGCGCGAGGAGACGCGGGCTTTGCCATCACAGAGTCGGAAATACGCACTGTTGCCGGGAGACTTGATAGTATAATCCCCAGCGATATTCAAGGGACAGAGAAGCGTCGTACCGAGTCCCTCAATAGACTGATCCGAGCAGAATGCCTTGTGCGTTCCGACATGAGCCGTCTTGTGACTTCCGACGACACCGAATACCAGGTTACGGCACTGGGGGAAAGCGTGGCTACATGGCATTTCGAACATTCCAAGTTCTCAGGAGAGCCCCTTGCTGTGATCTTGAAGGCTTTTAACAGTCAAACACTGAGCATCTCTTTGGAGGCAGGAAATATCCATGATGAACAACAGTGGCATACTGATGTACTGTTGCAGATACAGGTTGTGCTGAAAGACATGTTGGTGAACGTCCAGAGGCATCAGCGTGCGCTTGACAGACAACACCAAGACCTCCGCAATTTTATTCCTTCGCTTCTAACGGAGAGTTCCGAAGCATCGATAACCTTCTGCGAAGAGCAGTTAAAGCAGGTCTTAAGAACCATTGGCGACCTGCAGGAAGTCACCCTTGCTTCAGCCAGTACAGCACTATCCCTTATTAACAAAATTGAGGACATGGGCGTTTCTAGGGGATTCCATGAGACCGAGGATGTGTGCAACGAGATCGAGCGGCTGCTGAATGCCGTCATACAATGGACTACGCAACGGGCGACTGATTGGGTTGAACATCACAACGTTGTCCACAGTTTTCTCAGAACCGTTATCTATATCGATCGCCAAAGGCGCATTACCGAGGCACTCAAGAAATCCGTGGCTCTAGAACCTTCTTGGTCACTAAGCTTCACTGATGAACCGAAATTGATGCGCATGAGGGAGGATTACCGTTATAAGTCAGAACCCCAAAAGGCTCCTCGTAAACCTAAGTGCGACTATAGCCACGAGGTGGTTAATATTGTCCTAGACGGCCTGCGGGACCAATACTCTCGATTTATAGAGGAATATCCTATAGGCGCAGAGATGCATATGTCCGATGTACTGCTGACTGCCCACGCTTCGGGCAATGCGGAAAACAGGCTTGTCTATCATTTACCTTTTCTTATGGAGAATCTTCTTTGTCGTGGCGAGCTGTTGTCCCGCGAGAGACCGTGGAAAAGGATTTCTGAAACGCTTGAGATTGAGGACCTGACAGTGGTGAAAAAACGTTGATATACGAGAAGGCGCATTTTGTAAGTGCAGACCTGATCCTTAGAAGAGGCGGGCATATCAACAGGTCCGATCTTGATGTCTATCACTTCGTCTCCGATAACTTTGACGAATTCAAATTGTTCTACGAGCGCTACGGGTGTTCGCTGGTGCAGCACCAGGATGGCTTTTATTTTCTGATTTCTGACGGTAGCGCTATCAGGACGAAGCTCATGCCAATGTCTTGTGTACACACGGGCACGTTTATTTGCCTCAAGATGAGAGAGCCCGAAATAACAACGACAGCAGGCAAGCTTACTATAAAGGGACTTCTTGTATCAATGGAAACGACCGTTCCCCGGCAGACGCTTTTGAACGTTTATGCCCCTAAGAAAAGGGAGGCCAGCTCAGACGCAACCATTAGAGAAGAAATATTGAAAGCGTTGCGCTTGCTGGAGGACCTATACTTTATTAAGGTGAAGGATGATGTGATTTACCCCACTGAAGCGATCAACCGTTTTGCCGACGTTGCACGGTATGACAATGACCCGGACGAAGCCGCCCGGCTCCACCTGGCTATCGCCAAGGGAATTCTATTCAAGGATACTGCCGAAGAAGGCTCTGCAACTGATGATGAAGAGGAACGCAATGATTAAGGGCAGAATTAAGACAGCGGCCTTCATCGGCTGGAAAAGCATCGACTTCGAACAGATAAGTCTTGACGATGAAACACTCACTGCGCTGCTTGGGCCAAATGGCGCCGGAAAGTCATCGCTTATCATGTGTCTGAATTATGCATTGCTGCCCGACAAAAAAATACTTGACATCCGCCCTATATCAGATGTCAAAGACCCTCATAGCGCGGGAGTGGATGTAATCGCTGATCTGATCGACACAAACTACGGGTATGCTTACGTGGTGTTGGATATTCTTACCCGTCAGGAAGGACGCCTGATCGCCGGGATACATGTCAGTGTCAGTGACGGCCGGGCTGAGTTCAAAAGGTGGATTATAGAAAACTCTCCCAGAGAAATGCCCCTGAAGGAACTTATGCGGGCGGAGGAAGCTGGCGATCTGGAATATTTCCCCGATATTGGCGAACTCACAAAGAAACTGTCGCAGCAAGGCATAGACCTTAAGATTCTTAAAAAAGTGGGGGAATACGGTCAGGCCCTTTACGCAGCCGGAGTACTCCCGACCGATCTTGTAGCAAATAGCGACCGGCAGCTATATGGCAAATTGATCGAAACAACTTTTAAAGGCGGAATATCCAGTGAAGTGGCTGCGCGATTGAGAGATTACCTGCTGCCCGAGGCGGCACGTATACCGGAGACAATCACCAAGCTGCAGGAGTGCACAGACCAAGTACTAAGGACCCGAATGGCAGCCCGGGATGCTGACAAGCAGCTTGCAATCCTGGATACCGTTCTGGGAAATGGGAAGAAAGTTATCATCGCCGCGCTTGCGAGAGTAACGCAGAAGATCTCTGACGGTCGGGAAAAGATCGGCATTCTCAAGGCAATGCTTTCCGAAAATACTGCAGCTGTTGAAGCTGCAGAGAAAAAATTGCCAGAGCTCGATAAAGAGATAAAGACAACTCAAGAAACCGAGAACACTGTAAAGGGCAATAAAGAGGCAGAGCGCAGTCTGTTGGTGGAACAAATTTTGCAGCTTGCCAAAGATGAGACGGCTGCCAAGCTGCACGAAGAAACGGTGTACCAAAGGTATACCCAATTAACCAACGGCAGAAAAAAATGGGCGAGTGTGGCCGGGGTTTATGCCGATAAGGATCATTCCTGGCTTTTGGAATGGCTGAAAAGCGAGAGGAAGCGAATGGGGCGGGAACTGCACGATATAGACGCCAATATAGAGAACTTACAGAAAGAGAAAAACGCGCTGTCTGGTGTTTCCGATGATAAAAGAACGATGGCACTGGCTGGGCTCCTTGAGTCACGCACCTTAGAGGAGACATATAAGAATGTTACTGAAACTGAGGCTACGGCAATCGAGATGAGCCTTAACGGACTGATAGCCGGCGTCGTCGGCACTACACCGGAGGCGCTCACGGAAATTACTCCCAGCGAGATGTTGCCCGACCTTTTCTGGGTGGGAGATAAGGCACCTTCCGCACAAGCGCCGAAAGTAATTGGTGAGTGGCTCGTAGTGCCGCATGGAGGGGGAGGATTTACAGTTGCAAGCAGGCAAAGGCAAGCGATACTGGGTGAGGAGGCAAGAGCCAGGAGAAGGTCTCAGATAGAAGTGGAGATATCACAGATGCTTGCCCGGAAAAAAGCGAAAGATGAAGAGGAACAGAAGACTACAGACCTTGAGCATGATGCCGTGAAGAACGAGGATATTATCCGCTTCTACCTTGATAATAAATTAAACGAAGATTCCATGAAGCGCGATTGGATAACCGCGCAAGGGCACAAAGACTCTGCCTCCAGGGAGCTGCAGATCGCAAGACAGCGGCAGAAGCGGTTGGATAAGGAATTAAGCGACGTAACGAGACCTTATCAAGAAGAAATCGTGAGATTGAAAGTGCAGCGTAATGAGATAGAAGCCAGGATAACGGAGCTGCGTGAAGAAATAGAAGAAGATGGGAATTTACTGGCCGATAGAACGGCGGAAACCGACGTCTTGGGCAGAAAACTCCTGAATATGCAAGCAGCCCTGGGTCTTCATTATGATGAGTTTTTGGAGGCAGCAGGAGGCGCGGACCGAGAAGACGACTCGGTCTATATGGTAGAACAGACAAAGCGAATACTGGATATCCAAAGGGTGCTCGAAGCGCAATCTTCATGGCGGACGGCTACCGACCAGGAGACTGCCGCCGGCGATGAGGTTAGTTGCGCCAAACTCTGGCCGCGTCTTTATAACCTCATGGCAGAGCAGATTCCCTCGGAAGTACTTGATGTAGCGGGGGATGACATATTGAAGGGTATGCGAGAGAGGCGCTCCAAGCTGAATGCCGACCTCGCCCTTTACGAAAATGAGGTTAAGATTGAAGCGACAAATATACATGTCCATATCCATACGGAAATAAATAATAAGAAACAGAAGATCCGGAGATTGGGGAGATTTGGTGAATCGCTTAAGTTTGGGAATATAACCGGGGTGCGTGTAAGCGTTCAGGTCCACCAGTCTATGCTGAAGGCATTAGAAAGCTTTGCAGATCAGTTACTTATGTTCTCAGATCGCTCACGTCCCGTAGATATGGCGCTTGCGGATTATTTTTCTACACAGATGGACCTCAAGATGGATGGGAAGAGCCTCTTGGACTACCGAACATATATGGACCTCTATATTGAAGTAAGGCGAATGCGGAACGATTGGGAGCGTGTTACCACATTGTCGGGCGGCGAATCAATTGGGTGTGGTTTGGCTATAGTCCTTATGCTCGTTCGATCGCTCTCCGCCCGCGGCGAGCTCAAACCGGAACAGATTACCCCCCTTTTCGCCATCGATGAGATTCTGCGTCTTGATTCGGCGGGGATGAAAACCGTGATCGAATTTGGAAAGAGAGAAGGTTTTCAGCTGATTGTTACCGCTCAAAAGCTCGACACCGAGCAGGAATACCCCTGCACGCTATACGGCCTCGTAAGAAAAAATGATAGGCTTATTATAAGAAAGATTCGCCTTAGTGATCAGGAAGCCGCAACTGCGTGAGAGACACTGTCGAAATAGCACTCCTTTATCGGTTGCTTTTAGAGAGCAGGTGTAAGGAAGTCCAGCGCTGTATGCCTCTAATTAAGCGGTATCGGGCAGCGGGATGGCTTAAGGCAGGCAAAAGGTATGGCGAGTGGATAGTGAGAGACGGCGCGAGTTGGCCATTAACGACAAGGATGGGAGAGCTGCTGCCTTCGTGGGAGTCCGATCTTGCACTACTTGAATGTTCAAAGAAAAGCCCATATGTCCCTGAACATATCGGGCTCCTTCCCGCATTACGGCGCTCCCCGCAACATAAATGGGGGTGTATCAATAGGAGAAACTGGTATGCGACCTCAGGCCGCGGACCAAAGCATCGCTCTCCAATTCAGGCTCAGGGAATGCTTACACGTGACTGGGTGCTGCGCCTGCGGCCGAACAAAGGGCTTATTGCCTGTTTTGGTGGACACGAACTAAATCTTTATGAATATGCCATTATGCTGAGTGAATTTACCATACCGGAAAGGGCATGGCTGAGTATGGAAGGGTTTTCCGGCTCTATACCTGAAGTGATTCTTACATGTGAGAATAAGGGCGCGTATATTGATATGCCGCTTCCTGATAATGCTGCAGCTGTGTTATCCCCCGGCGACGATATCGCTCCCTGCGTCAAGTTTTTGAAAAGCCTGCCAATGGTGAAGTGGCGACATTTCGGGGACCTTGACCCTAAAGGGTTAGACATCGCAAAACGGCTGGCTGCACAGATAGTCCGCCCACTTTCTTTTTTTGTGCCGTCATTCTTTAACGAGTATATGGATAATGCCTATGAATTGAAGCAGCCATGGGATACATTGGATATGCCTGCATCGCTTCGACTGCTTGTGGAAAAGGGAAAGGGGCTTTCCCAAGAGACCTTCATGCTTGACCAAAGGCTTAGGGCTGAGATGCTGACTTTCTTGGGATCTTAAACAGTCACAAAGATAATACATACTCTTGATGTGCAATATTTAGTGCCAATGGGTAGTTCAGGCCAGGATAACCACACGTAAGATAAAAAAGTCCAGCTTCGCTATGCTGTCCAAAGTGGTCGGAATGTCCGGGACATGTGGCCGCTATCACTGCGGAATGACAGGTCGGTTTCGCCGGAATATGCAATCAAATCATTGTCTTTGAGATTAGCTCTTGTATGGCGGCCTTAATAGATATGTCATTAAACAACTTCTTATTGTATAACCACTTCTTTTGGGCGGCTATATCTACGAATCCAAAAATATCATCCCTATCGCTAACATTAATGGTTACCTTAACTTCGCTCCCGGCAATAAGATCATCCTTAGTAAAAGATTTTTCAATGCTGGCCGTATCGTTACTACTATCATCTAGCACACAATATAGATTCTCCCTTGTTGCCACAAGCCAAGTTCTTTGAGTTGAATTGTAGAAAAAAAGTAATGCCTCAGAGCCACTCCAATCTTCGCATGAGCCTTTTTCCCTGCAATATTTCTGTACAAGGCCTATGATTTCTGTTTTTGATAATAACTCTCGACGTCCCAACAAAGATAAAGCATATCTTTTCATTGTCATATTATTCGACTCCTATCCCCATCTGAGCGGGCTCTTTTTCAAGAATGTTAGAAATTACTCTAGGAAATATCGCAGGCCAACCAAACCCTAAAGCCATACATGCTTGCATATTGTATTGAAAAATACTTACCAGCCCTCCAAAATAAGCAACAAAAAAAGCACCGAGTCCCCAAAAAAACACAACTCGTGATACCCCTGTACACTGACCATAGGTTAAACCGAGAAGAGACTTTTTTCCCGTAATCTTTGTGTATGCGATATCCGAGATCAAGGCAAACATTGAAATTATAAAAGTCTTCAGGCAAAAACCAAACAAACCCTGCGGGAACATCGTTGAAAATAAATGTTTTGCAATATCAGACATGGTATCTATTCACCTCCAAATTTATAAACCCGATCCAAATGTTATATTTTACGACTTATGTGAGCATAAGGGTAATCCTTGTCGAAGAAAAATGGTTCCATAAAAAACTGACCAGGCTCAAAATTGTTTGCTAGCAATAAACCTGGCAAATGCATAGAGAGACAAGCTCTGGAAGAATCGTATTTATTTGCTGTGGAGTCAATTAATATTTCTCCGTATATACGCCTTTCGTTTTCCTTTGAGTTACATAAGAAATTAGCGGTTGTGACTTCAGCAATCCATATATAATGGGGCAAGTTCATTTTCAAGTAGGCATCTTTAACAGCTGCATGCAAACCAGAATCTGTTTCATTTAATATTTTCTTTTTATACTCAGAAGAATCCATAAAATAACATCTGATTATTACTGGATTCTTTTCTTCATATTCCGGCTGCATAAATGACCAGAGATCCCGCGCAGATTCATTCTGATATTCCTTGAATGATTTCAAAAGAAATGATTCTATTTCAGTCATTGCAAGCAATTTTTCAGCAACATTATAAGCATCATGTCCCAATAAGTATACCTTCTCAGGAAGTGGAACGATGACATGCTCGATGTCCTGCACTGTTTTATAACTGTTCCTCTCAGTTGGCAATAGATCGCTATAGTCCTTCAAAGTATTGAAGTCCTCATCTTCTATGGGCAAAATTCTGAATGGACCGCAATTATCATCCTGAATAACGAAACCATTTGTCCATAGATAACTGGGTAAAATAAGTTTAACGTCACTTTTACCTTCCTTCTTTATTTCATCATCAAACTGCCTTATTTTATCTTCTATCTCTTTTTTCAGTCGAATAGCGGGATTAGGATCAAACGTGTGTCCTATTACGGTCATTGCATGTTTTGGTACTGATATTAACACTGGTATTCCAGATTCTACATAGCTATAAATAGTCCTGAGCGGAATCCAATTCTTACTATCCTTTTTGAATTCCCCGCCCGGCTCATCATTGTCAAAATAATCCCTTGCCATAGGTTTAGAAAATAATACTGGTGAATATCCCATGTTATTCAGAGCGTTCATCATTTGAAAAACAGTTAGCCCTACAGTAGGAATTTTGCGTTGATCCCACCCCAAGGATTTCGATGCATTTTCAGTTATATCAAATGGTAGTACTCTGGGGAATTTAAATTTCTTGTGCAGGTAATGAGTAGCGGTCCATATCGAGGCTTGGGCACAAGCCATCACCATTGTATCCTGTGAAATAAAAGGGGTCCCATTATGTATTATAAATTCTCGTCCGAATAAGTGAGCACTAAAATTTTCTGTGCATAGAGGGTAGAATGTGTCATCAAATTCACGGTGAGATCTCAGTATTGTTCTACCCACCTTTCCAATATTGATTGGACGAAGAAGCACATACCCTAAGTAGTTTAGCGAAGACAGGTCATAATCGAAAATTTCTGAAATATCTTTTATCTCTTTACCAAAAAAATGCAGTCTTGTTGACGTGCTATCAAATTTAGTAAAGGTTTTTGAATAGAGGTTCGAATATTCGTTCCTGTAATCAATATCAATATACTTCTTTTCTTCCAGAATACATTTACAGGATAATCTGTTCATGACATATTTAAGTATATTCCTGAAGACATCATTCCCCAAATGAGGCCGACCTAATTTATCGAGATATTGTATGTCTTCATCATTAGTGAAGCAGATAAGGCGATATTGATTCACCGATTCCATCCCCATTCTTTCTACCTAGTATTTTATTCCAAAAAAAAAGGCAACATTAGTTATATGTTACCTTTTTTGTCTATAGATTAGTGTCAAATCAACCAAACATTTTACTGTTAGAGCTGGCTAATGAAGTCGATAACAGCCTATCCATTGCCTCCATCTCAGGTCGTGTTTTTTGGCTTAGCTTTTCACAGAACTGGAAAAAATCTTCTTCTTGAGAAAGATTAGGAATAGGAAATCTTGAGATTTTATTCTCAAATTCTTTGAAGATTTCCTCACGATTCATTTCATCACCCCCTTGACTTTTTTAAACTTTGAATAAGATGCTGCAATTTTTATGCCGGACTGGGCATCAATCTATAATAAATAAATCTAATAATTTCAATGCGTTGCACGATCACATTGTACAGTCAAATCATGACTTAATAAAAAAATATCCATGTAATATTGCATTTTTGATACAGTCATCTCTTAAACCTGTTATCATAAAATACCAATAAAATCAACAAAAAAACAACAAAAATCGCCCTTGGTTATAATGCTCTGACCCCGAAAGGTTTACATACATTGTAATAAGAGCTATAATCTTACCTTATGCGACACTGAAAAGGCTATCTTTCTTCAAATTTTTATTCAACTGTTGATCTTCACATCACCTGATTGAATCGTGGATGTTGTCACCCCCCCCCAGACTAACATCCTTTATTTTTTGACAAATGCTTTTTCAAACTACTACACATCATTTCAATCTTTTTTGCAAATTTAATGCACTGGTTATCCTTAAGTCCCCTGGGTCTTCTAACTCCTGCGATATAAATGCCCTCTTCAAACTCATATGGGAAGGATATCTTGATGAGACAACTTGAAGATTAATAAGAAAGGACTAAGGCGAAGCTACAACCGCCATCTTCGGGGCCCGCCAACTGCGGCCCCTTTCAACCGGCCTAAGACTTTTTCAGCCTGAGAAGTTTTATCCGCTTGTCAATCATGAGAGCATGGCGTACATAGTTTTATCCGTCTTCGGTGCACGAAAAGTTGCATTGTCTTCGAAGTTCCTCTGTATTAGGGTTATCAATCCACACTCCCATGAGTTCAGACACCCACTCCCTGCAAACGGACCCTCGTGTCTTCATTACGTACTGAGCTGCGTTCATTACCTCATCACTGCTAATTGGGAGCACATCACTTTTGAACATATTGGCGACCTGCCAGTAGAAATATGGGACACAGAGCATATCCCTTGTGAGATCAGTGTTTCTGAGGCCACGCGATTTGCAAAACTCGATAAATCTGTCAGGAAAACTATCAACAAGATCCATTAACGCCGAAAAAAGCAGATATTGTTCCTTATGAGGAATACTATCGATCATATTACTGCCCGTCTTCCTGACCGAGAGGGTGATTTTATCAGCCATGACCTCGTGTCCTAATAAATCCCTGATGGCACCATGGCACCTCACTATTCTTGTGAGATGCCTCAATACCCTAAAGAACAAAAATGAATAGGCGTATCTATTCCCGAATATGAAGATTCCGGAATCCAGAATATCATAGAGCCTCCGTATCGCTTCTATTCCAAAGGAGCTGTGCTCAATTGTCTCATAGCCAGCGTTCCTCAATTCAAAGGAACATTTACAGCAGACAGGGAATTCCCCTCCGCAGTAACTCCGACATAAGGTTATTGACGTTTCACATCGGGGACACCTATCCAGAAGAAAAATATTATGCACTATGCACGCAGTCGAGAAGGAAAGCCGCCACTTCTTCCGGAAATATGGTTCCCGATCTTCCTGAAGGCATTTCGGACAGAAGCGCAACCCATTGCCCAATTTAACGCGGCTGCGACTCTTCAGTGGCTGAATGAATGGATTTCTGATATTCGGATTAACCGTTTCGGCCAGATACCCTTCATAGGCCCGTATCGTGTGGCTGTAAAGCACTTCATAACTGATTCCGCTCTTCGCAGCGAGGGCATTGAGAAGAATATCGTCCGAAGATGTGTCAATATCTCTCGTCCACAACAGGTTTCGCCAATCAGGCAGATATAGGTTAACGAAGGTTGCAGGATCCGCAAGGTGCGCAAGCGCTTCTCGAACGAGCCACGAGCTCAGCAGTTCATCCGCCTGCGGTTCTATTCGATATCTGAACTTTTGCTTATCGAGTTCGAAACGATACCCCTTGACCTTGTAAGCAAATTCACTTGGCGGCTGAAAGCTGCGCGAGAGCCCGCCGCCCAGACGGATCAATGAACTCGATTTCCTTAAGATCTTCAAGTCTGACCCTCTCTTGGCCTTTTTTTAAGGCCTCCACTGCACATTTATTTACAATCTCCACGATATATCCGAGTACTCCTCCGCTCATGTCGAAGATTTTTGTGGCAAGTTTTGCGTTTGTGGATATTTCCGGATGTTTCCTGAATGGAAGTGTAAGTTCAAGGCTCGCCAGCAGGTTTGCATATTCCTCGTCGAGCAGCCATTTGGGCAACCTTATCGGCCTAAACCGGCTCTGAATCTGTTCATCAGTGCTGGTCGCAAGCAAAGCCGTGGAGATGCCGAACACCACGATATTCAAGTTCAGCTGATTGGACAGACCCTTCACGGCATTCATAAAGAAAGCCCGTTTAGGCGCGGAGCCAGCAAGAATGTTGTTTATCTCGTCGATGATCAACATTCTTGTCCCCAGCTTGGCGGCATGGTGTTTAATTAAGTGCTCTTTTTGAGATAACGTGTGGCTCTTCTTATAGGGTATGAGAATCTTATCGAGTATGTTGTTGTATAACATCGCAATGTCGGGTCCCGCGGGCGCCTCGACATCGATCACCGGCAATGGATCGCTATTCAGCCCGTCTGTCGGCGGATGCCGGTTAACGAACTCCTCGATGATGCTTGTTTTGCCATTGTTACTGTCACCGTAGACAACCAGGGAGGGCATGCGCGACTTCCTCGGCTCCTGCAGGAAATCCTCCATCGTCTGAAGAATATTGTCTGCCGTCTTGTAGGGGATGAACTTGCCGCTTAAGACAAACTGGATCTTGTCTTTAAGGTCGAAGTTTATCGCCGCCTGGGTTTCAGGCAACAGCATCTCGAAATATTTTTTGTCGTTCATGGTTTGTTTCCTTCCTTATCGCCTGATTTGCTGGTGATCCTTATATTTTCAGCGGGCTTGGCATTTGAAAATATCTTTTGAATTCTGTCAACCCGATCATCTTTTTCCTCGCTATTATTTTCGGCTGCTTCCTGCTGCAACTGCTCGGAGTGCAGCCTCTTCATCTCCCGCACCCTGCGTGCTTTTTTCGTCTTTTCAGCTGCCTGTTCCTCCATGGTACTCAGATGCTCGTAAGCCTCGAATATCTTCTCCGGATCTTGGTCTGAGATATTCCTATCCCGCATCATCTTTCTGACTCTCCTGAGTTCCCATACCGACATGGGTGGCCATCCCGTATTATGGTATGGAACCTTGAAGAAGGTTTTATGCTCTTCGTCCAGGTAGTACAGAAAACTGATGTCACGGAGATCTCTCTTGAGTCGGTGAGGGGCGGTCCGGTTTTCCCAGTTCTGTTCGCTTACAGCTACAAGCGCCTCATGGTAATAGGGGATACGGTCAACAGTTACGTTTCCCCTCTGGATTGTCCTTTCGACAGTTGGAAGCAGACTAACCCGCAAGTAGGCCGCGTCATCGCCTTGGATAATGTCGGGAAGCCCGATGCCAGGTGCCGTATCGCTTCCAATAATGCCTATCTCCCACCGCTGGATCGGGGACATGCCTTCGAGACTGCTATGCTCCTCCTGGTGGTATATATTTACTATCCATTCCACGATCCATCTTTCGAGTTCTTTCAGGGTTAGAATTGCCCATCGCTCAGAGTCGTAGTCCCCTCTTTCCTTAGGATTGGAGTAAGTAGAGCCGGGAAGATTATGAAGCTTGTGGTTGATGGTCTTTATGAGCCGCTCGACGTGGCCCCCGGGTTCAGGTGTCTTTTTCGGCCGAAAAGTCGTTGAAAGATGATAATTATCAGAAAATCTCTTTAAATCCTTTCCGCGGTACCACTTCGCGTTATCGCTGTGAATTGTTATGCCTCCAGGTAACCCCCATACCGGCCATTTCCCTTTTACCCCGAGACGACGAAGGTATTCTTCCTTAGGCAGTATACCCATGCTCATACACTGCCCAAATGTGAAGAAACTGGGGTGCTGTAGATAAATGCTGAAGCCGTACACTACCCTTGCGCAAACATCCGTTGCCACGCTCATAAATCCTCTTCCGATAGGGAGCCTGTGCCTCTCGTCCACCAGCATAACGTCCAGTGGGCTCTCGTCCACCTGGATCTCTTCAAGGGGGACCGGAACATCATGTCGATCTCTTATCGGGCGACTCATCTTTCCACCTTTCAATATCTTCTTTAATTTTCTCTTCGAGCGGCCTAAAAGCCTTCGCCTGATTGTCATCTTATGGGGAGCAATAAGGCCTGCCGCCTTGCATCGCTTATCGCTTTTTTTTGTTACTTCATCTAACGTTGTGCGCTTTCCCTCTTCGATCATCTCCTTGATTGTTGCCTCAACTATTGCTTCCACTGCCGGCTTCAATCTTGATTTTCCTTTTCCGCCTCTTTCTTTATAATTCGGGGCTAGTTCAGCTATCCTCCCTGTTGTCTCAAATCTACCGAGCCAGTCATAAATAGTTGTTTCATTCAGCCCAAACTCGTGAGATCTTTCAATAACCTCTTTCTTGCTGCGGCGTCTCCAGAGCAGGGGGCTGATAACCTCATATCGCAACTTCGCAATATTCCAGTGGTCATCGCTTATGAGTTCCGGCTTTGCATCCAACTCCTCCTTCGTTTTGCGAGCCTTCTCCGGCTCAGCCCTGAGCTGTCCTACGGGAACCACCTCGATTTTGCCAGTCTCCAAGTCTTTCACGAGGACTGACGTGAGGTCCGTATGCTGAATGACTTCATGCTTGCGATTACCTCTATAAACTATATTACCGGGAGCCAGTTGAAGGATCGGCATTTACAACCTCCAGAAGACTTGAATTTGTTAGCGGTTTGTCTAAGTCGGCGGCGATGTAACCTGTACGCACCAGGTGCCACACGCACCGTAAGGCTCGTGCTCTCTCCATCTTGTCAGGTGAGAGCCTATCCAGGAGCACTGTGGCACTCATTGGCCCGCTTTCCCTCAGCGTGAGAAGGATGGCGTCCCGGTAGAGGGGGAGAAGTGCCGAAGGGTCGGTGTATTTGTATAGGAAGGTATAATTTTTCAGTCTTACGCCTCGAATATCCTTATCGGTCACAAGCTGAAAGTCCCACCCCTGACCTTCAGCGTATTCCCGGCATATCGCAACCTTCAACTCGATCTCGGAGGATTTATTGGGGTCGTTCAGATCTTTTGTATCCTTGACCTCCACGAGAAGCGGTCTGCGGCCGGATTCGGGTGTAAAGTTAATAAGACAATCCGGGTAAATCGGCCGTTTTCGACCCTTCTTGCGTATTTTGACCGGCTGGGCCTTGTAGGATAGGATATCCTTTTCGAACTCACGGGAGAGATAGTAATCTCTCTCCAGGAGAGACTCGCAAGGAACGTGACAGCGGTTTATATAGCTATAAAAGTTAGCTGTCAGCGTTCGGATTCCTATGGGAATCTTTCTGGCCCCCATAAGATAATTATAGCTCCAACAGGGATATTATCAAGCCTCCCCAATTCTGTTGGAATATATTTTGTAATATTGAGATACTGTTGGATTATATCAAGTAAGAGTTGGCTTATTTTATATATCTTTTCACTTTAGGATACAGAAAGGGCATTAACTCTAACTGCTTGATATTGCTAATTATTGTTGAAGTCATGATCCGACGGATACTGAATGTTTGGTTGGAATATCTTATTATTCATACAGGAGGGCAGGTCCCCAAGCCGGGAGAGGTCAGTCTTTCGCATCGGGGGGTACTATGGTGTGGATTTGGCTCACTCCTCAAGTGCTCAATATTTAAGGGAATTAGCGCACTATCCAAAGGTATCCTGCTGGATAACACCGTAGGTTTTCCGCTTAAAACACCTTTTTCCTGCCTAAACACATGCGTATGAAAGACCAAAGACAGGCTACGGTAGTCTTTCGCCGCCTGCCAAACGGTACTGTTGTCGGTGAAATTATCAATAATTCGGGGAAAGTTGTTGATTCCATGAATTTTGGTGCTTTATCCGACATGGAGATCCGAAACGTGCTGGAAGCATTTAAGGAGGAGAATCCAGATGTGGATATCAACCCCACTATTGAGATTTCGGAGAATTAGTCATGAAGCAGGGTGAATTATTAAAATGATTATGTTAGAATTTTGCCATGGAATGGGCTGAAGATTTACCTGGGGAATGTCCTCCGCAAGATGCAGTCGTTCCAGATAACGAAGTATTTTTCCGAGCTGTGCAAACAATCCCACCAACGGAAAATGATTTTTGCTCACAAAAAAAGCTGCAACCAGACAGGCATTTTGACAATGAATGTAATTCCAGGGCTTTATCCGTATTTAATACAATAGAAGGTTGCCAGCAACTGAAGAAGCATGTTTATTTTAGGAATCACCTGATTGTTTCAATTACCTTACAGGAAGAATGCGGTTTAGTTAAATGGACTCCCTCTGCCTTGAGCCGCAATCATTATGACTGGTGGCTATCGTCTAATTTTAATCCGATTTCCGAATGCACAACGGTAGGTAAGGTATCATGAAGGCTTCCTCTGTCACACTAAAGAATGTTTTGGATTATTATGACGGACCTGTCTTAATAACAGTAGTTGATGCTGTAGATACAACCTATATTTGTGAATTAATAAACAGAGTAGATGGCTTTGATGAATTTTTCTGTGTGCCTATTTCTCAGCATAAACTTGAGATGTTCTATTCAGGTCAGATTGACTTGAGAAGTATATATGAAAATCCCGAGATAAGATATTTTTCGATCCTTAAAGTTAATAACTACAAAGATGCGATGTCTCTTGTTTATATTCCAGAAGAGAGTATTTCTTCTGAATGGTATCCAGATGAAGGGCTTAAACTTAATGCCTATCCTGTTGAATTGGACGCATCAATCATCAAAGATTCACGCACAAAAAATGCTGGCATTATTGAGGCAAGACTAAATCCACCTGAAGCGCGAGGGATAGAAAACAAGATTTCTTCTGTGCATCTGATGCAGTTCCTGCACTTATTCCAGGCTGTTGTAAGGCATGCTTTTAAGAATTCCTTAAAAAACTTAACCAAAGAGCTTAAGAAATCATTAGATATACCTGAAAACTATACTTTGGATGTAAATGCGACACCCGCTGGCTCGTTCAAAATTCAATATCAAATAACTTCCAGTTTTGATTTATTTGGTAATTTCCCGATAGAGTCAGCCTTGGATATTATTGATAAGCTCACGTTAAAGACTGATGATGTAGAACAGAATTTAAAGATAATTAGAGAGAACCGAGGACATTTTGTTTCCAGCTATACAAATTTATTGAAATTTATCATTGATTCCGACATGCCAGTGTCTTATTCGTGGACAACACCCAAAAAAGAAGGTGTAATTCACCGTTCTATCTCCACTACTCAGGCTCTTCCCATGTACGATGAATTAAATAAAAGAGAGGAATTATCTCGCACAATTATTGATGTTGAGGGCAGGGCATTTAATGCCAATGAGAAGAAAAACACTTGGGCTATTGAAGCAAAAGAGGATGACAAAACTTTGATTTACAAGGGCACTTTGTCCGAAAATGCTGGCTGCACAGTCACTGGCATTACGATTGGCAAAACGTATAAGGTTAAGTTGGAAGAGCGCTTAGAAACAGATGTTAGTACGGGGAAAGAAAAAACTATTTATTCTCTGATTGATTACAAGGAAGTGTCGTAAGCATCCCTTTCATTGTATCCGCGTTTCTCATTGCTGAAGCCCCATGACAGTTGTTGAACATCACATACGTTGTCTTTGCTGACCTTGCAGAAATCTCCACATGTGGAATAAACGCCTTCAGTTCCTCTTCTGAATACTCGTAAGCGTATCTAAGAGACGTTTCAATCCCCTTCTTTAACCAGTTTTCCTTATTACGGCCGTGAAGCCTGTAGTAAGCAATATCAGCCGTTGTCTGCGGCACAAAAGGGACTGTTGCCAATGTGCCATACTGTGGTTCATCCGCCACCACATGAATGATGTTGTTTTTCCGTAAGAAGTGAAATACCTTGTCTCGAGCATCAGGCAAATACCAGCTACCATGTCGAAATTCTACTGCCATATCGTTTCTTCCCATATGTTGTTTACAAGATAGGATATATTCCAAATGTTTTTCTTTGTATTGGAACCAGGGTGGAAATTGAAATACAAAAACGCCTATCTTTCCAGCTCCAATCAGAGGATATAAAGAATCCATGAATTGTTCAAAGATAGCTCTTATAAGTTTAGGTTTCTTTACATATATATACTTTTGTTCCTTATCCTGGGTAGTAAGTTCATTGCGAATATCAGGGGGTAGTGACCGAGGATCCACCGCATGTCCTGTCATCACTGCGTAAACTTTTACATGGAAGATAAAGCCTTCTGGCGACCGTTGTGCCCACAGGTAAGCATTCTGTTTCGATGGGATGGCATAAAAGGATGAATCTATTTCCACTGTATTGAAGTGTTCTGAATAGTAATGTAACCTTGATTCGGCAGTTCTGGCAGCCTTTGGATACCATTCACCGCTCTTTATAAGGGACTTCTCTGTCCAGGAACATGTGCCTACTCGGATCATAGAAGTATTTTAACAGCAGAACTCGACTTTGTATTATAGGCAGCCTTTCAGAAAGATCCTCCATTGACATTTATAATGCTTCCGTAATAAACTTGCGAGATGAAGCATCCAATTGAACGATATAGAGAAGAATTCCCGCAACCTTTTAGGATCACAATCCGAATTCCCGTTGAGGTTAAAACCTTCGGTGGCATTGGCTTTGTCACTTCAGCTCTCAGCCAGATAAATCGAACGCTTGAAGAATCTGATTTCTTTGGCGATAAGTCTTCTTTTAAGGGTGGCAAGACATATAAAATACAATATTTTCGTATAGAGTCAGATCCTCAAACTAGTATCCTGTCAGATCCAGCTTGGCTCGCGGTTATTATAAGTATGGTTAGTCTTGGTGTCGCATCATTACAACTCTTATCGTCTTACTCGCAGCTTAAGGGCGGGATGAAGGAACTCCTTAATGACCTGGCAAGTCTTAAGAATAAGGCAGCTAAAGAAGTCGATATTATCGTCTCATCAATATCGGGTATTTCAAATGATCAAAAGAATATCCTTAAGGCTGGAGTTTATTTATATATTGACGACATTCTTTCTTCTGCTGACAATGCGATTACTCTTCTAAAAAGAGCCATTAGCGTTGCGAGATTTATGGGCGCGAATCGGAGGCCCATCGGAATCTCTGTTGATACAGATCAAAAGAAAAAAAAGTAACTTCAGATCTATTTAGCAATTTGGAATTATCTTAATATCTTCCTACTAACGCCTTAAGATTCTTCAATTCGAAATGGGCGCAAATCACTATAGCGCCGCACATCTCCTTTGTTGTAAAATTTAGATTATGGCTATCCCTGACTTTCAATCCTTTTTTAAGCCTATGCTTGAAGTCGCCTCTGATGGAGCAGAACACTCCTTGAAAGAGGCTCGGGATATCCTTGTAACCCGCATGAAACTTGCTGAATCAGATTTAGCCGAAATGCTTCCAAGTGGCACACAGACGAAATTCTACAACCGTGTTGCCTGGGCTAAAAGCTTTCTTGTGCAGGCTATGGTTCTTGAAACCCCGAGGCGGGGGTATTTCCGCATTACTGAGCGCGGTAGAGAACTTTTGAAGCAGGGACACGATCGTATTGATGTGAAGATCCTTAAACAATATCCCGAATTTGTAGCTTTTCATTCGGCAAAGGGTGAACAGCCCGTTGACCCTGGACAAGTGGAACCAGAAACGCTTGAAACGCCCGAAGAAACCTTCCAGCGGGCTTATCTGCAGATGCGTGGTGAACTTGCGGTTGAAATCCTGCAGAGAGTTAAAGCTAATACACCTGAATTCTTTGAACGCCTCGTTGTGGACGTAATGGTGGCACTTGGTTACGGTGGGTCCAGGGCTGATGCTGGGAAATCTATCGGGCAGTCTGGAGACGAGGGGATTGACGGAATCATCAAGGAAGACCGCTTGGGACTGGATGTTATTTACCTTCAGGCAAAAAGATGGGAAGGGACTGTGGGAAGGCCTGAGATTCAGAAGTTCGTTGGGGCTCTTCATGGGAAGAGGGCTAAGAAAGGCGTTTTCATTACCACGGGGCGGTTTTCCGACGATGCCATGAAGTATGTAGAAAGCATTGATCCAAAGGTTATCCTCATTGACGGCAACAAACTGGCGGATTTGATGATAGATTCTGGCCTGGGGACGAATATGGCGGCTCAATATGCCATAAGAAGGATCGATTCCGACTATTTTACCGAGGAATAAGAATGATCTTTTGCAAACTTCATTATTTTGTTAGCGGGGGATGTAGCAATGGCATCAGGACGCAATAATAAACTTGTCGGGCAAACTGGTGAATATCTCGTTGCCGCTGAATTATCACGAAGAGGGTTAATAGCAACCACATTCACTGGAAACGTGCCTCATTACGACATCATTGCCTCAAATGAAGAAGGCAAGCATGTTTCAGTTCAGGTCAAGGCCAGCCGAGGCGATTCCTGGCAGTTTGGTGACATCACGAAGTTCTGCGATATTTCGTTTAATGGAAAGCGTCAAATCGTCGAATCTCTAAAGCGGTGCCCCGTTTTACGCCTTGTTGTGGTATTTGTAAAGATTGATGCAGATGGTGCTGACAGGTACTATATTCTGACTTGGCGCACCTTGCGGGATCTACTTGTAAAGGGACATAAGGCTTACCTTCAGAAACACGGGGGAATGCGTGCTCAGAAATGGGATTCGTTACATAGTGCTATTTCGGAGCAAACTTTGATGCCTTACAAGGACAAGTGGGCAATTATTGAAAAGAATCTTAAATAATCTTGACACGATCATTCTTACAGCAACCTTCCTTTCTTTAAACCCATCCTGTACAATTCTACGAAGCCGTAATATACTTCTTTATTATTGACCTTCCAGATTACGGTCTGTTTTAATAATGAATCATGATCAAAAAAGACGGATACAGGTTTTTCCCCGATGGCTGGAAGATTGCCAAAACAGAAGCAATTAATGAAAAGATAAGATGTGAATGTTGTGGTGTGAACCGCCTGCGGAAAGCCAAGTTTACTTTAAAAAATACAAAGACAAAAGAAACAGCCATAGTTGGGATGGAATGTGCCGAGATGATGGGGCTTAATCCCAAAAAGGAAAGAGGGAGAGAGTATTTCACCTATAACGAATTCGGTGATGGTAACTCGGGGTTCAAGACATTCCAGGATGCTTATGACTCTCTAATGCAGGATTACGAAGATGATTGGAGTGAAGAAGAGAAGAAAACCGCCTTAGACAACAGAGATAACTTCAATGGTTTGCCTTATATTGATTGCTTGTGGGCCAAGGGTGATTACTCATATGGGGCAAATCAGGCTTGGGCTGTGTATCCAGATGGATATGTGGAGCTGGCAGGGGCAGATCCTAAGAAGCGGCGCGGTGAAAAAAAGGAAATAAAGATTGAAGAGAAAACAAACATAGTTGCACCACCTCCACCAGTAAGACCAGAGCCCGCACCAGCTGCATTCGATCCTGGTAAGTTCATGAGATGGGTTGAAAAAACCAGGAAGCCTGGTGAAAAGATAGAAGCACCGAAGAGGAAAGAGGAACCTTACGAGTTTTTCTTTTGTATGGTTGGCGAGACTGATAGTAACTGCGAACGTGATATTCTTGAGTACCTCAAATCGGAACAGTACGAGCAGAACAAAAAAGACTTTTTTATTGAAATAAAGCGTATTGTGAAGAAGAAATCCAAATATGAAATAGAGAAAGATACATTCATACCAGTTATTGCCTTGAGAGTTGACTATACAATTGAAGTCGGATCTTATGACGAAATGGAACGTGTGCCAGATAGAAAGGAAAAGTTTATCAGGTCGTTGTCCTTACGATACCCTGAGTACATGTTTCAGTATGATAGCAGCCTTTCTTTCTGGGCTATGCAAAATGGGAAGTATATAAAGCATATACCTCACGAATCTTACATTGGACTATCTGCACATGCTGCATACAAAAAGTTTTTTCTATGTTATAGCGGTACGACTGTAAAGAAGCTGCTTTAAAACCTTGCCGTAACAAACGCTTCCTTCGTCGCTATCATTACTTCCAATTCCGCTTCGGCTTCGCCTTAACCGACATTCCCCTTTCCTTCGGGTCCAGCTTCGCTTCTCTACGGAAAGGTTGTCGGCATAGGTGGATGCAGTTGACATAAGGTGACTTTTACGTTAGTAGCTCACGGTATTTTGCTGTACAGGATATCAGCAGTCTCATGAACAATCACAGGTAATTCACAGTCATATCCATGTCTATGTAACATCCAGTCATGTAAATCGGCACATAAAAACGAACGTTTCAAACCAACCAAAACTGTCGCTCTAAAGCCAGGTTTAGAGTGTTCAATTTCTGTATAGTATTTGAAAAAAGTGAGGTTAACGTAGCTAACTATTTTTAAATATGCGAAAAATGACGTAAAAAGTATTGCGATCCAAAAAAGGTTTCAGTTAGTGTGTGCTTAATAGCCCTTTTGCGGGAGGTTTCGCCCGCCAGGTTGACAGACCTAGACGGGCTATAGAGGTTATATACATGGATAATATAGCGTGCTTTGCCGATGATCAGCAAGAGTTTAGACAAGAATTTATTGAAAGATTTCATCCAAAGAAATATAGAAGCAGATTCTATATAGCCACGAAGTTCAAACAATTCGCCAACAACGACATTGATTACGCCATGACACCTCCAGCTCTCTACTGGAAAGCTACGCTATGGCGTTATGGCGACTACACACACTTCACCATAAATTGCTTCAGGCACAAGACATATACACATGCTATGGAGAACCTGGCGGTTGTTCTAGGCATCCCCATGGATTTTGACGGCGATTACATTGAATGTTCAAAAGAGATAAATATAAAGTGCGAAGAAATAGGCATGCGGCCGCCAGCATATAAGATAAGGACAAGAAAAGGACTTCATGCCATCCTGTTATTACTTTTCCCCGCAACGGACTTCCTGCAGTTCAATATAATTGCCGAGCTTAAACATAAGTTAGTAAAGATATTTGGCGGTGATCCATGCCAGCCAGGCCTGAATATGCTTGTGGCGATTCCACAAACCCCGCTGCATCTGTTATATGCGGAACCAGCAAACAGGATAGACAATGTTGTGGATCTCCTCAGATTAATAAAGGACAAGAAAGTTAAAGATTCAGCAATAAGCAAGCAAATCAGAAAGATAAGGAAAAGCAGTGGGGCGTTTCAGGACGGGTGGATGAACAGTTCCTTATACACAGTGATGCTTATTGCGAAAAAATACGGCATTGACCGCGACCAAGCAATAGAAGACATTGAAAACTACTTTTTAATATCTGTTTCTGAAATAGACGGGCATAGCGAAACGATAGCCTCTGCTTACAATGGCAACAGGCATCCAAAGAACTATTTCGTAAGGGCTTGTTGCCTTGGTTATAGTGAGGCTGATTTTGCCTATAAGATTGGATGGCTTAAAGTTCGCCCAGTATATAAAACTTACAAAAGAACGATGTCAAATGAAGAATACAATGAGATGAGAACTAACCTCATTATTAGAGCAAGCAAGATACGAGGCGAAAATACATTCTCAGCCATACAGAAAGCTGCCTCCGAGATTAAAGCATCTGGAGGAATAGTCTCTGCCAAGAGGATATCCGCAATGACGGGCATAACCATGAGAGCAATTGCAAAATACAGGAGCTTTCTTGAATAAGGGGGTAGCTCATGGTATTTTTGCGTACAGGTGGTACAAAGAGTGTTGGGACGTTCGGGACGTTAGTCACAGTCTGTCCATCCATGTAAAACTATCCATGTATGTCTTTTATCCATCATTCAGCAAAAAATAATAAAAATATTTTTTAAGTCTCTTTTTGAAGTGTTCCACGCATCTCCGAAAGACCAAAATCAATATCATATAAGCACACCAATACGATGAGACATTTTGTGCTATAAGGTCCTATAGACGCGGATTTTACGCCCTTTTGCAAAAATGTTTTCATTGAAAAATAATGAATTATTTCCCTTGACTGTGTCCAAACGATCAGCAATGATAAGACATAAGAGGCTGAAAAGTCTCATAGAAACAGAGAGTTAGAGCTGAAGGAGGTAGTAAGATGGGCAGGAAAATCAGGAATCAGGAAGAGGCCAAGTCGGTGATGCATTGGATTAAGGAGCTGACAGGTGTAAAGAATCTCGAGGATGCCATTACCCTCGGATTCCATCGAGTAACAGTTCAGGAACAGGCTCCCTTGGAAGAACTCAGGGACATTTACCTTATGAACATCCAGGGGCATATCAATCCTCATATCTGCCTGGCTTCTGCAGACAGGTCGGTGGACAAGGAAGTTTTCTTGGCAAACATGGAAAATCTGGTTAAGGCAGATCTGAACAGCCTTTACGCAATGGCGTAAACTTACTGATAACCAGTAACTATATAGGGAGACTAAACATGATAACTTATGAACGTCCCATCTATCATCGTTTTGAATTTGAAGTTCCTTCCCATGGTGAACTGTCGATGATTGTAACCAAAGATGCCAACAAACATACCTTCGAATATTATGTGGAACTGGAAACAGATGCCGATTACAAACTCATTGAGTCTATGGGTGACGATTTCCCTGAAGTAATTCCAGATGATTTTCCAGGTTTCCTGTCGGATAAGAGCTCGGCGATGGGGAATTATGGCAATGGTAAAGGTTTTACAACCTTCGACGATGCTCTTGCCTCGGCAGTAGCTACGATGATCTCGGCTATAAGGGAAGCAGGCATAGGGGTGAATATTGCCGAAGTAGAAAAGCTACTTAAGGAATACGGCATTGCTGTCGCATAAAACCACAGACTTTGGCAAAGGCTTAAAGGAGGCTGAACATGATAGAGCATAACGATGCCATAGAACTACAGATGATAGACGCAAGGCTAAGAATCTATAAGATTTGCATCATTGCTTTCTCAATATTGTGTGCATCCCTTTTTATCACGTCGCTCTATATTGTGAGGTAGGTAAAAATGAATATCATGTATCAATTTGATGAGGCTTACCAAAGCGACGATGAGGACTGGGGAAAGAAATCAGATAGGTTGATTAATACATACGAAAAGGCAGATATGGCTACGAAGGAGGTTATAGACGATATATTCATCACATTGTGTGGTTGGCAGTTCAAAACTTTATTGGAAGGAGGTGAAAGGGAATGAAGACAGTACCAGTATTACTTTTGGCAGTAATGGTTGTAATGACGGGATGTGCTGGTATGGACGCACAACACCAGCAAGGGACAGGTATCGGCGCAGGGCTTGGGGCTATCGTCGGTGCTTTGGCAGATCATCGTAATCCCTGGAGAGGCGCTGCTATTGGGGCAGCAGTAGGTGGAACAGTAGGTTATACGGTAACAGATGTAAGTGTTCGTGGCGCACAGGAAGCAGCAGTATATGGAAGACCTGTGGAATACAGATCTGAAGACGGCAGAGGCAGATATTACGCTGAACCTTTAGATTATGACGCAAGGACGCATTGCAGGAAGGTTAAAGAGAAGGTTTGGGACAACGGACAACTTGTAAGGGAGCAAACGAGAGAGATTTGCGAATCCACAAGCACAAGGACGGGCTATTAACAGATCAGATAAACTTACTGATTGTCAGTAAGTTAAGGAGGTAACAAAAAATGAATAGATTTCTTCAGATTCTATGTTTATCACTGATAGTATTCTCGCTGTTTGCATGCGGTGGAGGCGGAGATACTACGAACAACACAACTAATCCACCGCCAACGGATCCAGGTAATCCACCTGCACCACCTATCGTAACTGTCCCCGATATTCAGGACGGTTACACCCTTACGGCTACAAAGATTGTATACAGTTCGGGGCTTACAGTAACGGAAAAAGATATCAAGGTTTTTGGAAAAATGAGCATATATAAGGACGATATTGTTCAGACAGTAACAATCGGAAACACAACCTTTACGTCAGATAATCGCTATTATGTGGATTGGAACACAGAGCAAACTGGTGGAACAATCCATCTAGCAACATCCAACGGTATTCATGATATCTCCTTTACTTACAACAAGACTGATAAGTCCATTTCGACTTACTCAGGAGTCATTACGACAAACGGGGTTACTTTTGAAGAATGGGACATCTGGTCTTTAGTCATGCCGACGAAGGCCTCAAAGTCTGCTACAGCAGGCACTACGATAACAGCTTTGGATGATTTCGTCTTTATTGGTGATCATCTTCAGGGGGGTAATTAATCATGCATAAGAAAATCTTAATATTGTTTCTGGCGTTATTCGTATATTGCGGTACTGCCAATGCAGCAAACATCTATGATGTAAACGGCAGGACGCTAACGCTTAAGGGCGTTAATATTGCCAAGGGAGGCATGGTAGACGTTATTCTGAAGGCAAAAGATGGCGTTACTTGCAACCTTGGGAATGCTTGCGATGACACGAATTTGCCAGATATTTTTACACTGACCAGTGTCAATGATCAGTACGCGACGATTTCCGAGGTTCCTGGGGAGTTTAATCCAGAAACTGGCAAACTCATTACTGGAGTCGTTGTATTCAAGGTTTTGCCTGTAAATACAAGCACAGACACGAATAATCTGCATCCAGTGGATAACGGGAATCAGAACATTACTGTTGATGATCCTTACAATTCCTTCCAGTTACCGCATAAGTCGCAGTATTACGATGTAACTTTTAAGGTTACTCAGGATGAAACTACAAAAGACTGGGTATTTACCGCTATTCCAAACGATCCACCGCCGTCTTCGGGGACACCAGGGCCTAAAGGTGACAAGGGTGATGTTGGTGCAACTGGTGTTCAAGGTCCACAGGGTGTTGCTGGCCCAAAAGGAGACAGGGGTGACATGGGACCCGCTGGGGCTACTGGAGCAACAGGCCCACAAGGTATTCCTGGGACTGCGGTAGCGAAGGGAGACAAGGGTGATCCTGGGATTCAAGGTATTCCAGGCATACCAGGGCCTGTTGGACCAATTGGTTTACCAGGGCCGCAGGGAATTCAGGGAAATCCTGGCCCCATAGGACTGCAGGGTTCTCAAGGCATACAAGGTAATGCAGGACCAACAGGCCCTCCTATTACATTTCGTGGGCCTTGGGCTATTGGTACAACTTATATAATCGGTGACGGCGTAAGCTACGCAGGATCGAGCTGGGTTAGTCTCGTTGCTGCAAACGTAGGACATCAGCCTGACATAAGCGCACAGTGGGCTTTACTGGCACAAAAGGGAGATGCTGGTGCACAGGGACTTCAGGGGCCGCAAGGTATCCCTGGAACGGCGGCAGCACAAGGAGCGCCAGGGCCACAGGGCCCAATTGGACCTCAAGGATTACAGGGTATTCAAGGCGTACCTGGCCCAATTGGGCCGCAAGGTCCTCAAGGGAATATTGGCCCAGCAGGGGCAGTAGGAGCTATTGGACCCATAGGCCCACAGGGACCAGCTGGCAGCGGTGTTATTGCGTATAAAAATTATACTGTTGTCGCTGGCAGCGGTGGTAATTATACGAACTTAGATCTTGCGATGGCTGATAAAGCTACTTGGTGTGTTTATGATGCACTGTGGACTCCCGTATGCAAAATTTACGTGATGCCTGGAACTTATGCGCTTACAAGCACATTAAGGGATTTTGACAGGATTGAAATAGAAGGAAGTGGCACGACAAATACTTTTATACGTGGCGATCTTTCAACTGCAACTATAGCCAATCTATCAACGTTTGGCAGTGTTCTGTCTGGATTCAAAAAGATTAAAAATGTAACAGTTCAGAACATAGGCATAGTCCCAGGTAGTACTTGGCGAGCAGCTATCGTAAATAGCATTTCAGATAATCCAAGCATGGTTCCCGACGGGGAATTAGATAACGTAGTTGTTCAAGTGAGTGCTGGTACTGACAATGGAATAGGAGTGCTAAATCCAGCAAAGATTACAAATTCCACTATTACTGTTACTGGTTCTGATAGCCGTGGAGTTGAAACAAGTACAAATACTGCAGTTGATATTCAAAATACAAGTATCACTGCAGGAACTTATGGAATCTATGCTACAGGGGGCGGAGTTGTAAGGTTTAAGAACGGTGACATAGGAAGAAATTTACAGTACGGAATACACGCCGTCGCTGGTGCTTATGTTGATAATGCGTCAATCACTGCCTTATCTCCTGGCACAAACTATGGAATATACACAGGGACAGGGACTCTTAACAACTCAGCAGTTGGAACAACTGGTAACGCAGCAAGTTCTGCGGTATATCTGCTTAACCGCGGCGTTTACCTTGTTACCAACAGCCATCTTGATAGTTCGTATGGAATCTACACAAACACCCCAGGACTTGCAAATTATACAAAAATAACAAGTTCATGGATAAGGGCAAACACGAATGCAATCTTCAATTCTTCACCTGGTGCCCCTTTCCTTATATCTGGGACAGAGCTTACTGGCGGGACATCACCAGCATCTGGCGGCGGAACGTGTATAAACAGTTTTGATGGTAATTTAACTGCTTTAAATTCCGATTGTCAGTAAATTTATTATCCCATGGGCAGTCCATGCTGCCCATGGGATAAAGGAGCCGAACGATATGAGACATTTAAAGAATAACTTAGGTTTTTCTCTTATAGAGATTACTGTTGCTACCATGATAGTGTCGCTTCTTATGGGAGTGGTTGTAATGAGATATCAGTCAAGCGTTGGTGATTCTAAAGTCCAGAAATATGTAAAAGAATTGAACGCTATAAAGACAGCGATTGCATCTTACTATGATAAATATAGCGCTTATCCTTCTGGTACTGCGGGAATAACAAATGCTTCGCCAGCAATCCAAACACCAGCACTTGCAATTCCTGCAAATGTCCTAGATAGGCATCTTCCAAGCATAGGCAACGATATCACTAGTCCATATGCTACGTTAGGTTTATCCTGGGCCGTTAGCTGCGAAAACAATGTCCATGCGTCACCTGGCATACATGGTATTGCTGTTGTATCGCATCATCTACAGCCTGACATCATGTACAAACTCGTTCCCGCGTTCCAAAAACAATGCACTTATGGGGCTGGTTCTGTTGCTGCGGATGCAATGTACGGTAATTATGTTTATTGTCGTATAAAACCAGGAGCGGAGATCACAAACGCAGATTACACACCATGGCCTGCACCATCTCTGTCCTATCCTTCACAGTGCAGGGTTCTTCCATAAATTAATGAACAGAAAAGGAGACTGTTATGAATACAAATTTGAACACTCAAAAAAAGAGAATAATTATCATGGTTGTTACCACCTTTTTGCTCGCTGCTGCCATATGTTTCTCGCCAGCACAATGGTTTGTGCCGACTGGTAATGAAAACGCTGCATGTAAAGTTGTTTTTAATTTACTAGAAAAGATAACGCTGGAAACGAAAATAAATAATTAAGGGGCAATTATGTCTATGTTACCAGTACCTATAAAAAACAATGCACGTGCCGTCGCAGCTGTCATGGCGAAGGACTTGCCAAAATATTTTTCACCAGATGAAATTCACCAGATTCTTTCAAAGGATCTTAAAGATGAGAAATATCCAAACTATGACAGTTATAAATCCTGGTTTCTTTGCCTCTTTTTGTGGCATACGGGAGCCAGGGCAACAGAGGCTGTAAGATGCCGAGTCAAAGATATTGACCTATACGGCAAGACTGTTAGGCTTGTGACGCTGAAAGGGATTAAGTACAAGAACAAGATAAGAGTTGTTCCAGTCCCAGGTGAATTTATCGCAGAACTTGGCTTATGGATTGCGCAGAATGAACTTAAACGGGATGATCTGTTGTTTAACTTCAATCGCAAAACTGCTTATTACCATATCCACAAGGCGTGTAAATATGCTGGGATTGAAGACGAACGCTGTCATCCGCATACATTTCGTCATTCCTTTGCCGTAAATTGCATCATTCAGGGGACTCCAGTGACAGTTCTGCAGGAATGGCTTGGACATGCGAATATCATGAATACGCTTATATACACAAAAGTTCTTGCCAGGGATTCACGGCATTTCATGGACAACATCAAGTGGTAAAGATGCTGTTAACTTGAGTTAATTCCAAAAAATAGATAGAACGGGAGGCTGTTATGAACGAAGAGAGGAAAGAATACAAAGAAGGCGATATCGTTGAGGGTGGCACCTGGGACGGCTTTGAGATTATCTCCATGTATACGCGTTCTCAGGCAATCCAGGACGGCGTTCTGATTGATGTGACTACCTTTGCTAAGTCCCTTGGAATAACCCTCCCCTGCGCAATCACAGCAACGCTGTGGGGTATTGTGGAAGCAGACACCCTGGCTGAGGAGGCTGGCGAAACGACGGCATCCAGGCTTGCGGACCTATTGCAGATGATGAAAGTGGGAGTCCGCGGAATGTCGGGGGACGCAGATACTCTTCTTTTTCAGGTTCAACTCACAAAATGCGGTAATCCAAAGGTTGTGACAGTAAAAGGAATCTGTGGTCCTGGGGATGATCCACGGCCTGTACTAACCTTGATGCTGCCAGAGGAGGATTAGCCTATGTGGGATACAAAGAAATGGCTTCTACGCTCCTTACTGTTAACCCTGGCTTTATCTTCTATTTTTCTTGTCTTCCAACATAAAGCACGAGAACAGGCAGAGTTGCGGTACCAGCAGAATATGGAATATGTACAGAAGGAAGAGGCAAAAAGGCTGAAGAAAGGCAAGAAGAAGCAGCCACAAGTATCAGCGGCATCTTTGGTGAACACAAAGAAACCTGAGTATTTTGAATGGTATTTTGTCGTCTTCGGAGTAGCTGTTCATGCCCTTGTGTTATCAGCGATCGTCCAGAAGTGGGGTTGGGCCCCTATCGTTACAACCTTCCTTTACCTGACGGTGGTGGGTATTGTACTTATTTTCGTAATGGCAAAAATGGAATCTAACCAGCGGAATAGATACGGCTGAAAGGAAAGGGACGGCATCTTACCGTCCTTTCTTGAGGACGAGATGATCCGCCAAACAGTATTGGTGATTAGCCCCTCATGCTTTGGGGAATAAATCAAAAATCCTGTCATATATGTCTTGTGAATAGGCCTTGATATCTTTTTCCTTTTTCGTTTTCCATGATTGCCACCATATTACGAACCCAATGACATACACAGTTGATAGCAGAAGAGCTACCGCTTCGTGGCCAATAATGCCATGCATTGCAATAGTGAGAAATATACTCGACCCAAGCCACCACCAGGTAGGAAACTTTATTCCCATCATTGCCTGTTCTCTTGTCAGAAAGCCTCCTGTGGCAAGAAAATATGCTACTGGCATGATCGAAAAGCTCTTGCTTATGTTGTGGTTATGTACCCCTAGTAAATAATAATCTTTTGTGTTCTCAAACTTTGCATACACAAAACTTACTTTATGACCAGCGTGTACCTTAACGTCGCTATTATATACATCCTTGCATACTTCCCTGCCGTCAGGGTACATGATCCAGATTTCCTGCTTTGTTGTAGTAGTGGTGTATATCCTGGGAGCTTCGACATATCCGCCATATTGCCCTACATATGCCCCACCGCCATAACTTTCCACGTGCGTTTTGGATGAAGACCTCTCCCCAAGCACAGTTCCTGTGTTGACGGCAAAAGATACCTTGCGCCCCCCGACATTAAGAGTTAAATCATCTTCCGTCAGTGTGGCGGGGACAACTTTTTCCTTTGCTTCAGGTGGAAGTAGTTTCTTGCAGTGCTTGCATAATATGGATTGACTGTCAATTACCTTGCCGCAAAATGGGCATGTTCTGTCGCTATTACTCACTTCCTATTTCTCGCCTTCTGAAAGATTTCCGCCATCTGGTTAAATTTGCTTATGGCTTCAGAGAGGTCATCCTGATCTTTCCCGATTAATGGTATTTTTAGAGCGGCGAGAGCCTCCATATTTTCGATATACTGCTCAACGTCAGATTCAATAACCTGTAAACACTGTTCTGCAAGGTCCTTGCCTTCATATACGAGCCGCTCTAACTCTTCAATTTCGACGTTGCTGTCTTCGAAATGTGTAATATTCCCTTCCACCAGGGATAGCATGAGATTTAAGGACAGGAAGTGTTTAGGGTCGCATCTCAACGCTTCTTTGAGGAAGAATTTCAGAATATGCAAGGGATTGACGACTTCTTTTTGCTCTAAATTCACCAGATATCCAAAAGAAGCCGTGTGAAACCATGTGTCGGCTATATTCTTCAGCCCGTCTTGCGTGGTGGCCCACATGAAGTATTGAAAAGCACCGCCGAATTTGGAATCGTAAATAATGATATCAGGGTTGAGCAAAACTTCAATTCTCTTTATCCAGTCATGCTCGCCAGATTCATTTTTAGTGCCTTCTGTTAATAGCTCCCAGTGCTCCCCTTTGTCTTCAATCTTACCCAAAAGAGCTTTAGCCAGCATTGGCTTGACTAAGCCTACAAAGGCAGATTCTTTTAAATTTTCATCTAATGTATACGCCTGTTGAAAAGCCAGTATCGCCGTTTCCATCATTTGCAGTCTCGCAGCGTCGGTTAATGGGACATTGGAATCTTTTGCATCGATTGCGGTGATTTCTTCCGTATACCAAACTATTGACCATCCAAGATCATTCCAGGCGGCAGCATTGTGGGGATCTTCCTGCAATGCTGCAAGAAAACACTTAAAGGCTTCGTATCCCTTCTTCTTGGCACCTTCCTGTCGTAGCGCCTCGGCCTTCCTTCTCTTGTCTGAATCAGGCATTCCCCTCCTACCTCCCCACTATCCTGCAGTATATTTTCATGCAATATAGAGTCTCCATCACATGAAAGCGCCTATTTCCCTTTTTTCTTGGGTTTCACTGGTTGTTCTTTGCCTTTTTCTGCAGCCATGGCTTCCTTGGGAGTTATTACCTTTGCCCCAGCGTCCTCGAGTATTATCTCGGCTTCTTTGTTCGCCATGGTTTTAGCGACATTAAGAATAGATCCAGCAAAAACACAGCCGTCACCTTGAACTGTATAACTTGTATTATTCGCCGCAATAGTGGCGTTCACATTCGCACCACGGGCGATAAGCAACTTCATCATGTCGAGGTTCAGGTTCAAAAGAGCTGCCCCCAGGGGCGTCAAGCCGCATTCAGTCTTGGCGTTTATGTTGATTCCTTTTCCAAGGGCAATGTCTAATACCTCTGCCGCATTTGTTTCGGGAGGAAAGAATGCAAGATCATGCAGAATCGTCCAATTCTTACTCTTTATGTTGCCCCCACCGTTTAAAGTGAATCTTTGCTTAGTGGTTGATACAAAAGTTCTTCCTTCTTTAATGTTGGCCCCATTTTCAACAAGAAACTTGAAAACCGAGGGGTATATGAGAGACTTTGTTAGCGTTAAGTCAGATTCTGATCCAAAATATATTTTATCTTTGGGCTTGTAGTTGGGGTCCGCATGCCGCCCTTTAACGAGAAAACTGACAATATTAAGAGCCCCCTCTTCAGTTGTGTAACTATCCATGGAGTTACCCCTCATAGACATATAATTATATAAACATTCTGAAGGGGAGAACTCTTTGCCAAGTGCGAAGTATAGATCTACAACCCTTATAGTGTATTGATTTGAAACATCTGACAAACCGCTTGATTTCTTACCTATGTCAGTGCAGACATTCCGAAACCATCCAGTATTAAACTCCTTCTGGTATGGGAACACTTTTTTGAGTTCAGCCAGGGCTTCACTTCTATTGGTCGGCACAGGTGGATATTCAGCGGCAAAAGACAGGCTGGAATAGGCTAAAAGGACTAATAATAAAACAATTTTCCTCATGTGTTACCCCCGTATTTCCCTTATTTATGTAGTACAAATCTCTTAAATAATACACCTGTGACATTGTATTGATCAAGGTCAGTTATACACATATGGCGTTGTAGTAAGGATTTAAGCTGCATTGGTATAGTCAGGGATGAAAAAACGGAGGATAATTACAGGCAAGGAACTCGGTGGAATCATCAAGAAAAGGCGGAAGGACCTCGGGATGTCTCAGGAGGCACTGGCTGAAGAACTTGGAGTAACTTATCAGCAGGTGCAGCGCTACGAGAACGGCACAAACAAGCTGAACGTGGATAATCTTCAGGCTATAGCCATGATTCTTCATATGCCTGTGACGCAGTTTTTTGAGGGTTTGGAGCCAGAACTGGCTGTTCCCGTAAGTCAGGAAGAGTTAAAACTCCTGAAAACGTACCGAGACATCAAAAGCAAGGATGGAAGAAGCCTGGTAACCCAGGTTGCCAAGTTTGCGGCAAAGGATTCTTAAATCGCCGAAAGCAGTTTCCAATTAGGTCTGTGCTTGCCACGTTTTGTTCCTGATGCGTTATCTCGGAGTAGGAGGTAGTCAGGTAAGGGGTGGCATGGAAACAAAGAAATAAAGCGGTGGTGCCCACGGGATCGGGTTTAGGGCACCCCCATAAAACGACGAGTTTCAAATGGGGATTTGGAAGGTCTCGCCGTCTAAACTTTTATTGTATGTCTTCTTCCTGCAATCTCTATAACGCATCCATTGAACATACTGAATATGTCATGGCAGCTCTGTGTAATAACAGATGTAACCCGTAGGATATCCGATATTGTTTAGTACAGTGCTTACACCAGCCCATGCCTCAATACCCTTGAAGATAAAGAATGTTGGATTGTTGTCAACGTAACATGCACATTCTTCTGAGTAATCACTTTGTCTTCTAATCGCCTCAGATGAATCAAATCCATACCAGTTGTGGTGATAAGACGTAAATGTATCAGCTGTTTCTTTTTTGACTTCCGTGTAATAGTAACTACGATTGAGCTGGTAGTCACTCAGGATGTATGCCGAGCGCCGATATTCGCCAGCATTCAGGCGAGGAATGGTCAAATTGTGTGTAAACTGCGCACCGTATTCAAAAACGTCAGCAGGCATTAGTCTTATGTAGATATTTGTCGTATCATGGGCATAGATATCCCACTCTGGAATGCCATCGTGGGGGTTTGTATCAACCAAGTTCACTGCCTCCTGGCTTCCAGCGTTTTTCCAGTTATTGAACAGACAAATCTTGTCGGCATTATTGAACACGTCTAATGGTGTGGGTTCGCTGATATCATTGAACCCAACAGCAACAGCATCGGTTTCGTTGCCGAGGGTTCCCTTGAAAACAACTTGAAGATATACATCTGTAGCCCACAGGGGAATTGGCTTTTGACTTAAGTCAAAATTAAGTTCTGTAGGAGTGGCACTGTATAGTGCTGTAATATTGTTCTGCTCAGGAACTATTGTGTAGGTAAAGTCAGTATCCGTTGGGACAGAACCAGCTTGGAAAGGATCTGCATGTGCCACCTTGTATTTCACCACCAGTTGAATGGCTCCATTTGTCATGCTCTCGCCAGTGGTTGTTGTATTTGTAGCCTTAAGTTTAATTGATGTAAATACTGCGGTTGCAGGGTCAAAGTTAGCCCCCGTTGCATCTATCAGGGAATAGACACCATTGCTCGGTATGGTTATACCTATGGTGCCTCGGAAGAAGTAATTCAAAAAGCCAGCGGAATATCCAACGGCACGAGGAACAAGAAGATCCGCATATTCCTTATGAATTTTATCATTCAAGGAATACACTCGCTGTGTATTGCCATATTTATTCATTTCAAAGTCCATATAAGAATAGGCTGACAGCCTTGATATCGGGGTTGATGCGGAAGAACGATAACTATCTGTTGCATACCCCTGTAGATATTTAACGGTATATTGACTACCCCCTACAGTTTCCGTTGTAATCCAGTCACCTATTGGGGCAGGCAATGCATATCGTGCATCATCAATGTTGGTATCTCTGCTCAGGAAGTTTCTGTTTGTATACTCGGCAAGTCCCTTGCCACCATTAATCCAGAATTTATCAAGGTTATTGAATATGGAAAGTTCAACAGGTGAGTATCCACTGTAATTCAGTTGTTCAAAATTATCTCGCGTATATCTTTCATACATATCACGCTGTGAATTCAAATAGGGGAAGTGCGCATCATTTCTAACATGGGCAGGCACCGATTTATCTTGAACTAAATGCATGATTTGTCCTAAGCCACGGAATAGATGTGCAAACCAAGTTGATCTATCAGTTGTTTGCGTACTGGTCAGTGCTGAATAATAGGAATGTCTTGCCCAGCCCCAACCCCATTCGTTATTAGAATCATCCTTAGCCCATTGCAGAGATGACTTTCCGTTAAATAGCCCCAGCCCTGTAGTTGGATCATAAAAATGATTTAAAGGGCGAGGGAAGTTGTCTTCTGAGATGCTACCCGATTTCATCCAGTCCGTGGCAGTTGTTCCATTAAACAGGTCGATAGGATTTATATTCAAGTTCGTTTTTATGTATGTCTCGGTGCCTGCTGCCGCAATAGCCGTGGTAGTTATTGCCTGATGAACATTTGTTTCATAACCTTGCGCCTCTGCAGTGATAATTAATGCTGAGAGTAGTATCAATAGTAATTTCCTCACGCTATTTATCCCCCTCCTTGCTAATTGACTTAAGCCGCAGACTGTCACGATACCGCGAAAGATTATTTTCCCAATTGTGCACTGCATTTGGGTCAGAAAATGTCTTTAGAATATCTCCAGAATATTTGTCGGCTATTTTGTACAAGTACAAAAAAAACGGTTTATATTTCTTATATGCCACCTTATTAGAGTTCTTGAAATAATCGCGATAATAGGAAGTGTTATATAATAAACCCAGATAGCCGTTGGAGAGAGGTGCGTCGTAAATATTTATGTTTTCCTTATTGCTCAGATAAATTTTCATTGAACCTTTTAGAGGTGTTTCTTCGCAGCATCGGTTTAAGATATCACACCCCCTGCATAGCACATTTTTTTTCTCGGAGGATTGAAAATATTGTAACGCATAAATATATCCCTCTTTGAAGATATAAACATTCCTTGTTTCAGCCCATCCACCAGAATATCTCCTGTATGGATTTATTTTGAAAAAGCCTTTCTTGTCCGTTATGGCAACCTGCAGTTCATCAGGGTGGGCATTACCTCCCCCTGGATTTATCTGCTGTCCAAATGAATAATAATCAGTAAAACAAACCACATACGCATTCTCTATCGGCTTGCCAGATTCTTTGTCCAAGACATAACCCTGAAACCCAGGCAATGTAAAACCATCTGCATATGCCGCATACGAAGAGATTATAAGAATAGTTACGAGGTGAATTGTGACGAATATATGCCTTTTCATAACATGCCTCTCTTTATCATTGTTTCCTTGTGGTAATCAAATACCTATTTATGCCTAGAACCCCTGAATTTTCCATAGTCCATCATCATCCTTCATAAAATAGATATAATACATGACATCTGTCGGCTGACCATTTACAAGTTCATTTCTGATTATGCGGTATTCGACCGTATCACTTCCCATATAGTTCAAGATTATGTCCTGCATGTTTGTGCTTATCTCTGGAAGATGTCCCGATAGCGTAGAAAATGTACTGAGGTATTTATCTTTTGATGCAGAACTATAGTATCCTGATGCACCAACAGGATCGTTATTCGTCAATCTCGCCTTCATTGAATTCCAAATATTTCTTAACGACCCGTCAAGGCTTGCGGAATTCAATACAACTATTGCAATTGTATCCGTATAAGAAACGCTTGCAGAATCCAAGACAGTCAACCTTGCATAATAAATGCCTGGTGCTGAATATGCATGGCTTATGTTCGTGAAAGTTGAGCCAGTATAATCATCTGTACCATTGCCATCATAATCTATCTTGTACGTAGTGACGGCATTAGGTATTGACGTTGAAGCCGTGAAATTAACAGTGAGGGGAGAAACCCCTGATTCTGTGTTGGCTGTAAGTTTTACATACGGATATGGAATAACGGCGGTTACCGTTACTGCAGTCGTTGCTGTATTTCCAGCCGTATCAGTTGCTGTTACCGATATTGTATTAGCCCCATTTACAAGAGGCACATGATTCACAGCAAATTGGTTGTTATATACCATTCCTACAACTCCATTTACCGTAACCCCTGTTTCATTTCCTGGTATCGTTGTGGTAAAACTGCCTTTCACCATTGTATCTGGTCTGTAGATGGTACTTCCATCAGCAGGGGAGACAATGGTTATAGTTATGGGTGGTGATATAAAAGACATATCTGTGCCATTAGTTGTTCCATCGGCATTCGTTGCCACTACCCTATAATGGTATGTCTGGCCTGGTGTTAGCCCTGTAATATTTGCTGAAACAAAAATATTGTCAGGACCTGCAGGCAATGATATAGATGGAGTAGTAGTATGTCCATAAGATGCAGTTGTTCCCCATTCAAAATGAACAGAGGTTATCAAGTCATTAGGATTCACCGTTGCGTTCAATGTGGCAGAATTACCATTCTTGTTTGTTGCAGAATTTGTCGTAGCAAACGGTTTAGCATGAGAAGGAGTCGTAAATAAAATATCATTGCCATTCGTGGTTCCTGCAGAATTCGCGGCAACTACCCTGTAATGAAAAAGCGTTCCTACCGCAAGTCCAGAAATATTCGCTGTAACTGCAACATTATTATTCCCTGCAGGAATGTTCTGTGTAGTTGTCGTGTTTCCATATGATGTATCAGTCCCCCACTGGAAATAAACAGCTGTTGCCGCCCCATTTGGATTAATGGAACCGTTTAAAGTGGCAGAGTTGCCAGTAGTATTATTACTAACAGCATTCGTTGTAGCAGAAGGAACCATTACTGGTGTTGTGAAGGATGCGTCTAACCCGTAAGTTGTCCCTATGGAATTTACGGCTTTGACTTTATAGTGATATATCGTATTCGGTGAAAGACCCGTAATGTCTGCCAATACCGCAACATCTATGGTTCCTGAAGGTATTATTTGTGGAGATGTCGTATTTCCATAGGAAGTATCAAGTCCCCATTCAAAAGATACTGTAGTTTCTGCCCCATTAGGGTTTATGGATCCGTTTAATGTGGCAGAATTACCTGTAGTATTGTTACTGACAGCGTTCGTCGTAGCTGAAGGAGCAATTATAGGCGTTGTAAATGAAACGTCTAAACCATAGGTTGTTCCTATGGAGTTCACTGCTTTGACTCGGAAATGATACGGCGTGTTTGGCGTGAGTCCGCTTATATTTGCCGATTTAGCGACAGCAATTATTCCTGCAGTGATAACCTGGGAGGAAGTAGTGTTTCCATAAGAAGTATCAATTCCCCATTCAAAGGATACTGTAGTATCTGCCCCATTAGGATTTACCGTTCCATTTAAAGTCGCTGTCTTACCGACATTGTTGCTTACCGCATTTGTTGTGGCTGAAGGAGCAATTACTGGTGTTGAAAAGGATTCATCTAAGCCGTAGGTTGTCCCGATGGAATTCACTGCTTTAACTCTGAAATGATAAGGTGTGCTTGCTGAAATACCAGTAATGTCAGCCAATACTGCAACATCAATTGTTCCTGCTGGTATTATCTGTGGAGAAGTAGTATTGCCATATGATGCAGTTGCACCCCATTCAAATGAAACCGTGGTTTCTGCTCCATTAGGATTTACCGTTCCATTCAAAGTCGCTGTTGTGCCAGCATTATTACTTACCGCATTCGTAGTAGCAGTAGGGGCGATAGCAAAAGTTGTGGCATTGGCTTCAGGGGACGGGGCAGACTCTCCAAATATGTCATATGACTTTACTTGATAATAATAAATAGTTCCTGGCAATAAAGAAGGGTCAGTATCAGAATATGAATTGGCGTCTATTGCTGCTGTGCCTATTTGATTATACGTTCCAGCAATTCCAATTTTACGCTCGATCCTAAAGCCTGCCTCGGTTGCAGCATTGTCAGTCCACGATAAATCTATTCTGCTTGAAGAAATTGCAACAGCACTAAGCCCAGTTGGTGCAGCAGGTGCTAAATAGGTTCCCGAAAGCGTGAGGGTGCCAGTTGCATCTATGGCTACCGCTCCATTATATCCACCATCTATGACGAGAACAGTATATTCCTGGCTAATGTCCCATGTGCAGTCTTTTGAAGATGTGTTGTTGAAAAGGATGGTGTCCCCAGTGGGGGGTAATACGCTTCCCTCCCAGTTGCCTGCAGTTGATGCGAGGTTATCGGCTCCACCACCGTTCCATGTGGCAGAAAAAACGGGAGAGGCTGAAATGAACGCAAAAAATAGGCATACGAATATTATTCGCAGAGAAGTTTTCATTGATGTCCCCTTTTTTGAAGAAACTTACTTTTACCCAGCTGCAATTAAATCACAGAACATGCGTCAAGGTCAAGAAATATCTGCAGTGGGGAATTTCCTGACGTATTCTGCTAAAATTTCCTATGGTTATAAAGGAAGCAGACAACAAGGACTACCAGCTTGAGGATCTTAATCGCCTCCTCACCTGTAAAATTTCCCTACAACAGAAGTTTTCAATAGAAAAAGAAATCAACATCTGCAAAGCGGGAATCAGAGGTGAGACAGATTCTGCTTATCAGATAGATTTCTACTTCGGGCATTCCAATAACCAGGCTGTTATCCACGATCTGCGCCTGGAACACAACGGCCGTATAGCTCAAATAGACCATATAGTCATAAACCGCCTTATGGAAATGTACGTCCTCGAGACAAAACACTTCAACTACGGCATAAAGATAACAGACATCGGGGAGTTCCTGGCCTGGACTGGAAAGACGTACATGGGGATACCGTCTCCCCTGGAACAAAACGAGAGGCATCTTAGCGTACTGAAGGAAGCCATAGACGATAATGACGTTCTTCCAAGGCGACTCGGTATATCCATTCCTTTTGCTTATAACAGTTATGTCCTCGTATCTCCTCAGTCCAGGATAGACAGACCAAAGAAAGGTTTTGACGCAAGCAGGGTTATAAAGGCTGATACCTTGAGAACTGCGATAGACAAAGAGATTGATGGAGACTGGAAAATATATAAAGCGGCAAAGATTGTATCCGCGGATACTATTATGCAAGTGGCGGAAAAACTTGCTTACCTTCATAATCCAATAAAGATAAACTATGCGGCGAAGTTTGGTGTCGACGTATCACAGAAAGTGGAGTCACCAGCACCCGAGGTTAAGAAACCGAAGGCAAAGGAAGATGGTTGTCAGGACTGTGGGGCGGCTTTGGAAGGGAAAGTAGTATTCTTTTGCAGGCTGAAGAAAGAACGTTTTAAGGGGAAATTACTATGCAGGGATTGTCAGAAAGCATACACATAATCTTACGGGGGGGATTATCATGGCTAAATTCGCAAACAAAGAAGAATACGAAAAATGGAAAACAAGCAAAACCGCAAAAGAAAATAGTTCTTCAGATGAAGTCCCAGATAACGACACATCTGTTAAAGCCGAAATAAAGCCTGCACCCCCGAAGAACAAGAATAAAACTGTATTGGCAATAAGCATGCTTGTAATAGTAATTGCTTTCATGGGTATGGGGGTAGACAACTATCTAAGCAAACGACCCAACAGTGCCTTAGAAAAATATAATAATAAGACGTACTGGCTGGAAGAAGGGATCTCTTTATCAGGAACGACAATAGACCATTTTATCACTCCCACGGTTGTGAAAGTAAGTTATCATCCAGATATATCCAAAGACACCCTATTCCTAAATAGTGAGACCGCGGATAAAAGTGCGATGGTAGACTTAGAAGGTTTTGAAGCCCTCCATAAGGATATATTGAATCGGGAGGCTACGCAGGAGGAAAACTTTAATGCAAAGTGGTATAGGGAAAAGCGTGACGCTGGGGAACTCATAGATTCAGTCAGAGTCAGGGATTATACCGTCAGAAAAGGGGATTTAGCAGACGACGTATTTATTGTTTTCACAAAGGACATGGAGACAGGCAAACCTGACATAGTGCCTGGGACCAATGGGGAGCCACTGTATATACACCGTGATTATATATGGGATGGGATTAAATATTCATTGACGTTCAAGCGTATGGAGAATGGCAGTGATGAATATTGCCGTGATTGCCCGTATAGGCTTAGGACAATAAATTCATATCCCAATAAAGCTCTAACTTTCAAAGAATATAAACAAAAATACTGGACTGCAAGCAAGTGATTTGCTGCGTTATTTAAGAAGAAACCCTTGTTCAGGAGTTGCCAGAAGAAAATTTGCATAAAACAACTGGCTTCATGATGTTAAAACACTTTGATCTATTCTAGGGGGATGTGATGAAGACGCTTATCTATGTTGAGCACACAGTAGATGAACCCACTGATTCAAGCAATTGTCGGAAGGCTCTCGTCGACACATATAAAATTCACGATAATTTTGAGCTGGAAGCTCTTTTAACAAAAGGAGATGTCCGCGAAAAGAATCCCTCTTCAATGCTGTCAATTAAATATTGGGCGGATTCCTATAAAGGGCTGAAAGAGGGTTCCTGGTATGAAATACCGATGGGATACTTTGAAGATGCTTTATATGAGCCCGTGGAGACGAACCAAGCGGGGGGAGTATTCATGAGAGCCAGATTGACTATTCCCGAGTCGAATGTGATGAATTTCACAAAGGCCCTTAGTAGTCCTCGAATCGCAAATATTCCAGAATCCCCTGATGTGAATCTCAACCCTAACGCAGATAAAATGGAACTGATAGTTGTGGACTGTGGACAAGGAAACTGGAACGAAGTGATATCAAAATATGATCGCATAATCTACGATGTAGGTGCATCGAGAAAGTACAACTCATCAGAAGTCAGAAAACTTGTTGTTTCCAGGTCCCTGAACACCGAAAATCGTACTATACACATAATTATCAGTCACTGGGACGTTGATCACTATCAGGCCCTTCTAGAGTTTAGAAGTAATGATTTCAGCAAGGTAAAAGGAGTGATTGTCCCAGATAATACTCCCGATACTGCTACCTATAAACGAGTGGAAACATTACTTTCACTCAGCGGGATTAAAACAATTGCTATCAAGCATCAAAAAAATCCACCAGGTAGTCGGGAAATTACACTTCAGCCAGATATGACAATTGGGCCTTACCATTTCTATCGTGCAACCCCTGGCAGGTCACGCAATCAAACTGGCATTGTTTTATGCGTCGATGGAAAAAAGAAATTTGCGATTTTGACTGGGGATCATCACTATGAGAAAGTATTTAATGCTATCCAAAGTAATTACTCAACAAAACAGCATTGTATCTTGGTTGCACCCCATCACGGCGGATATGCTGGAGATCTTAATGTCAGTAACTGGCAGAGTCAATTCAACTGTTTTGATACTCCAATTTCAGTTGGAGCAAATTCATTTAAGCATCCCTTACCCGATATTGTTAAGAATCTTCAAATACTTCAAAACGGAATTCCACCGTGTGAGACTAGTAAGTGCGGAACACGCAGATACCAGCTTTAATTCCCGTAACATCAATCAAGAATGACTATGCCAACTTCCTGCCCATCCTCATATGGTCAGGGGATATTCTGGTAATCGCGTCAAAGGCTTCAATATATTTGTCCCGTTCCCAAGCCCAGGCCTCTTGAATCTCGTATTCAGTGTTGTAACGGATCCAGATAAGGATATCCCAGTCATAGTTGCGGGCTTTACCAGCGTTTGTGATGAAACTACCAGGCTTGCCGCTTGGTCTGTGAGCCTTTATTTGATAACGGATGCCTTTATACAGAAAGTCGTATCCCCTGCAGACGGCGGTTTTGTCCTGCATATAGGCCGAATATTCCTCTTCTGTCATCCCAACAAGTATCGCAGCATCATATTCCGAGATAGCTGACGTAATTGCAGGGGCAACACCGTATGCCTTTTGCCATTCCAATGCCACTTGAACAAGACTTTGACGAAGATCAGTACTCATACCCTTGAAAAGTAATCCTTTGTGGCCCGCCTTGTCAACTTAAGTTAACACTGAAAACAGTTCCATATATTGACACCCTGAATTAGAAGGGTTAAGATTTAGCGTCGCGCAAGTCGATATTGGGGAGGAGTTTAGGTGAGATACAAATTATTTTCTACTACTATCATTACGCCATTAATTATTGCATGCTTTCTCCTCCTCTCGGTAAACGAGTCCTTTGCAAATGACAGCACTAATCATCCGACAGCAACTGGTATTGAATTCGTCAAGAATGATGACATATCAATTGAAAAAGAAACGCTCTTTCTCGGCAAGCGTTCTGTAAAAGTAGAATACGAATTTTATAACCATACCGAAAGAGAAGTCTCCGTTAATATGGCGTTTCCATTGCCAGAGATATCCATGGATAGCATGTGGTTTGGAGAACCGAAAACATGGGACTTCCGTGTTTATATAAATAACAAGAAATATAGAAATGTGAAGCTTCAATGGAGAGCACTTGTCGGAGGAGTAGACAAAGCCCAGCTTCTTGAAAGGCTTGGAATATCTGTTTATCAACCATTGTACGGTACAGAGCAGATTCTTGATGGCGAATATATACGACCCACTGAATGCTTAAGCTATAGCCTTAAGAAAGACGATCAGGAATTGTTGTTAAGGGAGGGGCTGATAATAGGACTGGGTGAAGAAGGGATATGCTTTCAACCCCAATGGAATGCTCAGGCTACATATCTGTGGGAAGCGAAATTTCCTCCAAAGAAGAAAACTAAAGTAAAACACACATATAACCAGCGTCCTGGGTTCTGGCATTGCAACCCTCAGGAAACAGGAACAACTGGTTATGATTGCCAGTCGAACGGAGACGAAATGAATAAAGCTCGTAAAATGTTTGGTCCAGTCCCTATTGTCCATTTTTTTTATGAATATGTGCTCCATACAGGAGGCAACTGGAGGGGTCCTATAAAGAAGTTTAAGTTTAAAGCTCAGGGAACAAAGGATTCATTTGCCTGGGTTAAAGCCCCGTTTCCTGTGAAGAGAAGATCAGATAACACACTCACTGCTGACTTGGTTAATTTCAAGCCGTTATCCAGGCCAGAAGCAGAAGAGCAATTTCGGAAGGGTTCACCTGAAATCGATAATGGCCTAATATGGTTCAATTATGTAAAGAAACCCACAGATAATATGTGGCGGGAGATTATAGATATAGAGTAAAGCAGACCCAACTGGGAGTCTGCACTATCATCCACAATACCTCCCAGAACAACCAGAATTGCTTGTGTGCGGGTCATACTCAGCAGCATAGGTGTCAACTCAAGTTAACAAAAACGGCAAAAAAGAGGGTCTTATACTAAAGACTCTGCGAAGCAGGACTGCTTTCAATCCTTTATCACAGATTCCGCGTAGCGGGACTGGATTCAATGGCTGTTGGTATTTTAAGGCCTTTGGCGAGGCCGCGAACGCGGGACTGCTTTATAAAGTCTTCGGATTTTCAGGTCTTTGGCGTTACTGCGACCGCAGGACTGCTTGCTACCACTCAAACAAAAAACCTTTTTAACAAATAAAAAGACGGTTATTTCGGCGGATTCTTTATCTACCCAAAAAAAATGATCAATTTTCTGCGAAGCAGGACTGGAATCAATCTGTAGCCACATTACCGCAAGGCGGGACTGGAGTAATTCCAACAATTATTTCATTAGAGAATTTTCTATGAAATTCGCCGTTTCATTCATAACTACGGCATAGGACTGAAATAACGCCTGTTTTGCCGTAGAATACCCCATAAGATTAGACATGGAGACGACTTTCCCGATATTTTGCGACGACTTGGTATTCTGGTTATTTCTCTTATCAAATAAGTTAACAGAGAATCCTGTTACACCGTTCCATACCCCCTCGGGCATTATTCCATAAAAGAAGGTTCCGCCAAACGACCCTACAGATAATGAAACACGCGATCCAAATGCTGCCGTATAAGAGGATATTCCAACTTTAATCGTAATTCTGCCAGGTAAGGATTCTTTATAATAATCACTCTCAGGAAGAAGCTTAATTTTTGCCGAGGGAAAGGAGTTCCTAAAATCGTCGGATATCCGCATAACTAATTCTGATGATGCTTCTTTATCCAATCTACCATCATATATAACAACATCAACTTCTTCACCGTTAAGAAACCCTGTTCTCGGAGACAAAGGGGTAGTTTCTGGAACATACACCTTTGATGTCGCACAACTTAGAAGCAGAAATAAGGAGAAGACATACAATACTTTCAGTTTCGTCATCGGTTATATTACCCTCGCAAATTGGATAGAATCCATGCCCGCGTTATTATAGCATGCATCACGGAAAGCAGACTGAAGACTGAATTTAATCTTCCACCACATTACCGCAAGGCGGGACTGGAATTAATTCTTCTTAAATTGACACGGCTGCTTTTTGAATTGTATTCTTCAGAATGGTGAAAGAATTAGCGTTAAAGAGGGGAGCACTCGACATAATTGCTCCATTAATCTCCGTAGATGAGCCTTTAACCAATCCACTGGAAGTAACCTACAAATCCCCCAAGCAACACCGAAAAGCAGTGTATAAAATTGCTCAGTTCTTCAAGAAGGAATTCAATTATGATTTTGTCCAGTATGGGTACGACGGGAATGAAAAGGATGAACTGCACAGTGCCTTTTTATGGATAGACCCGTGGACAGTTGAATTAGCGACAGAATTTAAGGTGCCATGCGTCGGAGCTGCGTGTTTCCGCTGGCGCAACGATGCCGATGATACACCGATATGGGTCTTAGACTGGATATGGTTTCATCCATATTACAGAAGAAAGGGCTTACTGGCGGCAGCGTGGCCACAATTCAGGGAACGGTTCAAGAATTTTGCCTGTGAGCATCCTTTGTCAGAGGCGATGAAGAGCTTTCTTCTGAAAAATGGCGGTTAAACTGGGACTGGATTCAATTCTTACGGATAAGACGGCTTATGATTGCTTTTATGGTTCTACAAACTCCTTTACGCATGGGTTCATCCAGGGTTCGGTATACGGTGATCCTGCCATATCTATCTGTTTCAATCATTTTTCCCATGTGAATATTTTAACATTTAAATAAACCGTCTGGAAGTCCATACAGTATTCAACAGAATTGCCTCCCTCGGTTGTTCTGTGCCGTCACAGTGCCTTCAAATCCCAGGACAGGATACTTTGTCTTATCCCACTTGTTTCGGCTTATAAATAGACATAATCGGCAATCGAGGATTTACAAAAAGAACACTTAATATTTAAACCACTTTCTTTTGCTTGCGCAAGATTGATATCGCGACAAACCCAGCCATAACCGCGAAAAGCATCATGCCCCATTCATTCATGGTGGGTACAACAGTAGCCGCAGTTACGACCTGATTAATTGTCGACGCTGAACTCATCGTATAATTGGCCTGACCACCATATGTTGCAGTAATGGGATGTGTGCCTGCATCGAGAGATGATATATTAATAGTCGCCTGCCCTGTGTTATCAAAAGTGCTCGTGCCGAGTACTGAAGCCCCATCTATAAACGTCACGGTTCCAGTCAATGGAGGATTGCTACCTACTACTCCTCCGCCACCAAGGCAAGTTACGACTACAACTGTCGCTGAAATAGTCACACTCTGCCCATAGGTTGAAGGATTTGGGGTAGACGACATCGTGGTTTCGATATCACAACTAGAAACTGCGGCAAATCCCTTCACCGCAAACAACATTACTAAAATCACTTGTGCTATTAAGCCGCTCTTTCGATTGATCTTCATTTATTGACTCCCCCCAATAAATACACTTTTGCGTACTACTTGCTATAAATAACCCTCAGTTGATAAAAAGTATACCACAGTCTTTAGTTCAGGAATAAGATCTGCCTCAATATATTGTTCTTAGAACAAGGCTGAAGTTATCGCGCAAAATAGTAATTACCGTCAATGGAACTGACGAGCCCTCTGTGTATGTGAACTGTGTGTGTTTTTATATCACAGATCAGTTCCATATAAGAATATGTCCAGTACTGGAACACCATACATGAATTAGGCGCTAAGTCGTAATAACTGCCAAAAAAAGCAAAAAAATGTCGTCAGGTGCAGCTGTTCGGTGCGGTATTTACAGGAATAGAGGTTAGTATGTGGTATATGGAGGTATTAGGAGATGTTATGGAATACATATAGGTGGTTAATATCTGTGTATGTTATAAATCTTACTATTACCATGATATTCCTTTATGTCTCATCGCTGTATGTGCACCAATGGATGCATACTTGGATATGAGACGAATGGAAGGAGTTAACCCATCGTTGTGTATTCTTTCAACGGCAGCCTTAATTAAGGCCGAGGTTTCTTCCTTTTTTGCTTTGGAATACATTAAAGCCTGTTTTCTTCTTATTTCAGCACATTCCTCTCTTGTATAAGTCGGTATGATGTTAAACCGTCTGGCAGCGTCAGATCTGCTACGCCCAAGACACTGATTCCTTATGGCAATATTTGTGGCTCCATAATAATTGCCACTAAAGGCAGATTTTACAATAGTGTTGATTTCCCTGGAAGTAAGCGTAGGGCATTCTTGGGTTACAAGATCTAAGGCAAATTCCTTTGTTCTCTTGTACGGGTCCACTTTTTTGCATTCGTGGTAAGCATAACAAAGCAATGCCAGCGTGAAGGCTTTGCAGTTCCGCGATACGGTGTATTCCTCTACTTTCAGTCTTTGTGCCCGTGTAAGTGGCTGTGTCTTTGATAGTGACTTGACGACAGATATCATTTTGCCAATATTGATTCCACGCCTGTTGGGGTTTGCATACATAAGGTCGTGGGCATAAGGAGTTGCCACCATCATGGTAATGCCTGGCTGTGAAACATCGCCACCAAGGTAATCAACAAGCAGGCGTTTGAAGTCTTTTATAAGTTCTACTGGTTTTGTGTTTATTTTTGTATGTTTTTTGTCCTGGTAGTAATAAATCGGTTTTTCTGGTCTGATAACTGGATGAATCCCGTGAACACTCTCGCTGACGCAATCAACTTCAACCCCGTGGTTTATATGCATGTTCATTACCCTGTCAAAAGCCCTTCTTTTGGCTTCGGGTGATGTCCCTGTATCAATATCCACTGGTATGCCGTCAATAGTATGAAGCCATTCTTCGGCATGCGTCCTTGCATCCCAACGATAGTTATTTAAAATTGTATGAGTAACGGCTCCTTCGGAACCGTTCTTATAATAATATTCGTTATCGAGTAAGCCTTTTTTATATCTTTTTACACAGTCAAAGCCCTTGCCCCATTTATGGCTTTTAAGTCCAACAAAGAAAACATCCTTTTTGGTGTGATATCTTTCAATAAACAGCAGGCGAGGATCAACAGGTTCTTCGTAATCAGCCCAATCTTCCTCTTGTTGACGTATCTCTTCTTCAGTGTAATAAAGTTCAGAATTGTCTTGATAGCACTGGCTTTTTGGAGGTTCATTTGGTATGATGTTCATATATAAACAGTCCTTTAGACACCCGTTCAGTTCGTAGCTGAGCGGGTGTCGACGTTTAAAACGTGGCATCCCGCTTATTGGGTATCAAATTGTACTTCTACTTTTTTAAAGATCGGTAAATCTTACTTCTAAGACGCTGTCTGCACATTAACTCAAGTGCTTGTAAAAAAGAACCTACTAATTCTGGTAGGCAGCCTTTTGTTCCTGTTCTGCCCGCATTTTCTTCATCTCCTCAAAGGAAATAACTTTGTTCCGTATTGGCATGGGATAAACGTAGTCTTTCTTGGATTTCTTCGTCGGTGTTAGTTGAGGTTCTGCGGGACAGGTTATATGCCATACGCCGTAACCACGCTTCCAGTTCACCTCCTCATTTAGCGGGATAATACCGCCGCATTTCTTACATTTTGTTTTCCACGAAGTAATAAGCTGTATCGTAGGTTCTTCCAGAATTACTTCCATTCCCACAATCTTTGCAATTGCTTCAATGACCACAGACAGATTCTTGATTTCTTCATCTGTAGCGTTTCCTGATAGTATCTCCGTAAGTTGTTTCCTTATCTGTCCAGGGATTACGCGAGTCTTTGCGGGATAATTACTGTTTGGCTTGAAGTGATTAAAGAAGAAGCCTAATCTGTATTTAGTGACATTAAGTGAAACTTCGCCGTCAGCCCTGTAATAAACATACATTCCTTGTGAATCGGAATTAACGCCCTGTAAAGTGATCGGCGCAATCGTCCATTCTTGAAGATTCTTGAAGGACTTGGTAAGTTTTTTCCACACAACCAAGCTGTTATCCAGGGTGTCCATCTGATAACCCTTGGCAACTATGTGTTCAAGGTGTTCAGGCGGGTTTAATATATTTTCCTTTTTAACCCTTATCCTGCAAGAGTGCTTTCCCATGAAGTGCGCTATTGTTCCTGTAAGGTTTCCAAAAGCAGTCCCCAGCCTGGGGGACAATTCAACCTTTTTTGCTGCAAGGTATTCCCCTGTAGAATAATAGGACCTCTTCGGATCATCTAAAACTGTCGTATTCTTTGCCATTACATATACCCCATTACATGTTGCTTCTTCTTGCGTATTGGTTTCCTCTTGAAGTATTTCTTATTGGATTCAAACCATTGGATTATCGTTGTTGCGCCTTCTTTGATTGCCAATGATTCTGGCAACGCTTGAAGATCCACCAGCACTTGCTTGGTTGAACCCCTGAAAGTCTTACCGCAGCCTCTGATTTTCCAGATATACTTTCCATTGCTATAAAAACGGTTTATTGAAATCTGGTTCTTATCGTCCTGAAGGTTGATACCGCCTTCCTGGTTAATCCCTATAACGTTTTCTTCCCCCAGCTTGTTTAATGGATACCTGGTGCAGAATTCTTTGAACAAAGGATATAAGGCTGCAGGATAATCAGCGGGATATTTGTCACCGCGGCCGTTACCAAACTTCCATAGGCCTGCTGCAAGGTTTCCAAAAGACATGGCTTTTCTTGCGGTAATTAACTTGTCGTCTAAAAATGAATGTACACTTGGCATGATGGCACATTAACTGACCAGGGCTGTTTTTGCCAGTGATTATGAGGAAGAATGTACTACGGATGTTTGAAGATATAAATAGAAGATTAATGTTCTCTATGTGATAAAATACACACGGTAGGCGGATACCCTCCAAATCCCCATTTTGAACATCTGCCTACTTTTTTACAGGGAGCAGTCCATTCCCCGATCCCCAGGACTGCTCCCTACTATTTTCTACACAGTAATGTTGAATTTCTTTTGCAGTGTTTCCTTGATGCTATCCTTCCACCGAACCTTGGGGTGGTTCTTCAGTGCCTGGTAGACTTCATAAACCATGTCGTCAGTCTGCCCCGCTTTTACATCATTAAGCATCATTACGTCTTCATCGTTATGCACATGAACACGTGTTCCAGTTTGATTCATTTTACCAATCCAGATTGTTTCCGAAACAAACGGCTCAAACATTAACACGAGTCGTACCGAATCAGGAAGATACAGGGAAGGTTCTGCACTAACACTTGTGGTGAATCCATTATCAAAAGCATATTGTAGCGCCTGAAGCCTCTCGTTTAAGCGTGGTGCGTTTGGTTCCCAATAAGCCATAAGATTATCGTTAATGCTTGTGATAGTGAACCTAAAGACAATCTGCGCCTTCCAGGGACGCAATTCTTCTACAAGTCTTTGAATATATTCCAGCCGTGGCTTTGAAACGATTACGACACTATTACCAGCGGCAAGTACCTTCTTTAATACAATTACCATGCCGTCAATCGTTGCTGCGGTCAGGTCGTGGGTAGTAGGTGTCATCACATCATAGACACTTGGATCATCATTATTTACCTTGCGGTAATTCTTCGTGATTTTAGCTTCATCAATAATCTCGGTATGCCAGGTATCCTCCGTTGTCCGTCTGAACCTTTCTGCCATCTGTCTCGCGTAACAATATTTGCAATCGTTAGAACAGCCATTACTAATATTGATATTTGTTTTGGCCCATTCCTTTGTTCCCGTACGTCTTGGTTCTGGCATTTTGATAATCCCCTTTGCAGTAAATTTCATTGATTTTACAGGCAGGACGGCAACAGGGTCAATCTATATGTGGGGCCAGTGATGCAGTCTCTTTTGACTTACTTTAAATTCACGTCCTTCACTGTCGTAGATCACACCTTTATCCATATCCCAGACGGCAACCCCGTAGTCGACGGCAAGGCTGATGCGGTGAAATCCCACGATAGGTTTATGTTCATGCTCGTGTCCGTGGACGGTAATCAGGCTGCCACGATATTCAGGAATATGCGTAAAGTGGTACTCACCTTCATCGTAAAATTCCTTTGTTTCCTCAAGGAGCTGGATATGTTCAGGAGGAAATACGCGGTATAGATACTCTCTTACGTCATCCGCATCAAATACTTCAGAACCATACGACTTCAGCGTTGTTCTTCCAAGCAACGCGTCCATCCAGGAATATAGACTTTTCTCTGAATTATGCTCAAGACTGTAGATCAACTGATTTTCATGATTACCGCGGATATATACGTTATTTGGATTGTTCTTTTGCGCCGTACAAAGAAATTCTACAACCTCTTTTGACTGTGGCCCATAGTCAATGAAGTCTCCCAAAGAGATTAATCTATCGGAATCCTCGTATCCAGACAGTTCAAGAACCTCCATCAGTTCTTTGTAGTTGCCGTGGATATCCCCAATTACAAGAGTTTTCATAAATAATTACTGTTTATCCTGTTTATCTTCGGTATCTTCCACATGAATCTTTGATAAAGCATCACTGATAATAGCATTGACAAGGGATGTCATAGGCTGTTTTCTTTGTTTGGCAATCTTATAAAGAGTCGGAATGTATTCTTCACGGATCTTCGGACTGTACATTATTTTCCCTTCTTTTTTTCTCTTTGTTCTTTCCTACAGGCCTTTACCTCCGCATCAATCTCTTTTATAGACATCGGTGGTTCTTCTGGCTTATCTTCAAAAGCCTTTCTCATCCTTACTTGTAGATCTTCTTCAAACGGATCCTTGCCAAGAATACCTTTTGCAAATTCAATTTCTTCTGGCGTAGCGTCCATATAATCCGCAAGCATTTCTTCATGTGAAGATAATGGAGGTTCCGCCTCCTGCGAAGGCTTCACCCACAACCGTCTGTCGCCTCTCTTGCCACAGGAGCAGCACAAACCGTATTTCTGTTCCTCGGTTTTGCGGTAAGTTAGCTGCTCTGCCTCGTTATGGTAGATGTAAATATCGTAGGCAATGCATCCTTTGTTACAGTTTGGACAGATATCCCTACCGCGGACACCATCAGGAACATTCATCTGCAGGCTTTTGACGATTAAGTTCTCAAGCCTTGTTCTACAATTACCACATTTCTTGTTAGCCATGCAGTGCAATCCTTACATTTCCCGTGATGCCGCAGTGGCAGCATCTGGAATAGTTGATATCGTCCAGATGGAACGGGTGGATAACCTGGACTGAGTATTCAAAGCAACCCTTCCCGCAGTTATAACACAAGCTGCGGCCGACAGTATTAATTTCGTTATTGCGGTTACAGGCATCCGCATCCAGGTGTTCATAAAACTGCTGATGGCAGTTGGGACATCTATCGGTTTCTTTTGTCATGACTAACCTCCATATCTTTCGGTTAACATCACCATGTCTGGAATCAATCTGTCATGGTATTCAAACAGGTATTCCAGAACCACCAGTCCATTCCATCCCTTGTCCTGCAGTTTATCCAGGATTTCAAAGCCAATTCCCTGCACAGGCATGTGCTGGTTGCCGTCCCTGGCTTCAGAAAGATGCAAATAAGCGATATTTTCAAGGCATTTATCAATGAGTTGCATTGTCCTATCTACAAACAAGTGGCTTGTATCAAGGCACAACTGCAATCCTTCATCACAAATCTCTTCAGGACGGAAAATCCTTTTCTTTGAACCAAAAGATTCAATACATACGGTTACTGATGTCTCACGCTGTAATCTACGAATATGCCTCATTGCCAAAATCTGTCTATTTACCCGCATGTCCTGTCTTGCCTCTTCTGGATGAAAAACAATGTATTTTGCGGCCACTGATTCAGCAAACTTAGTGGCAGCCAGGGCCCAGGAATGGAAGTCAGGATCTGTCAGCCGCCCTTGGGGTGCATGCACAGATTGGACAACCACTCCTGAGTCCCTGGTGAAGGCAGCGCAGGATGGCAGTAGTTCCTGCACTGGCAAAAACATTTCTAATTTATATGGCAGCGCCAGCTCAATGTTAATTCCAGATAAGCCTGATAGCTGAAAATCTGGCTTATCAAAGGAGACCTCTTGGCGAATCGCGAAGTTCATTTTCCTGGTGCCACCGTGTTTACCTGTTGAATAGTGCTTCCATACGGTAATTCCTCTGGTTGCGGTTCCACAAAGTTCTCCTTGCCTTCGATGCCGCAACGAAAACACCGATAACCGTGTACAATGTACTTTTTGTCCAGGTTTACGAAATGCACCCATCCGCATTTTACGCATTTAACCTGACTGCCAAAGATGTTTGGGGTTTCTCCTTCTGTGTCCCCCATTACATCTTCTTCCTCTTCTGGCTGCAGAGGCTCGTCGTAGCCTCTTTTGAAAGCACACAACCTACACAAGGTGGCAAACCAACCACCATGCCTCTGCAGGTTCGCTGGTTCCCCACAGTCTTCGCAAATGAGGGATGATTGTCTTGCGGCTTCACTGATAAGTTCCTCCGCATAAGCATCACCACCGTCAATGTAGAACCGCAAGGTGCCGAACTTTTCCTTAACCTGGACGGCCTCAATATCCAGTCCTGGTTGTTCAGACATGTGGTTTTCAAGGGCGGCAGACAATGTATGGATGAGATTAAACCATCCATCGCCGCAGCTGAATCCCCAACTCATAGAACTCTCTTTGGGACTCTTTGCGTGTCCTTTATATAACTTCGGAAAATCTTTATATAATTTTTCTGTATTCTTTTTGTTCATCTTGTTCTCCTTTGGTTAGAAGGGTTCTTGTCCTGTCACTTCCTCGGGGATTTCAAATTCTTGTGTACCCCCGCCGTTGTCTGTTTTACTCTTTGTATTTAAAAATCTAATCGTCTGTGCGACTATCTCTATCTTGCTATGCTTGTTGCCGTCCTTCTCCCACCGCCGTTCCTGCAGACGGCCTTCTACCAATGCGGAATTACCTTTATGCAGATACTGGTTGCAACTTTCGGCCTGCTTGCCCCAAACAACGCAGTCAATAAAGAGCGTCTCCTCTTTCATGCCGTCGTTACCTTTGTACTTTGTTGATGAGGCAAGCCGCAAGGTTGCTACTGGAGTGCCACCGCCCGTATATCTAAGTTCTACATCTTTGGTTAAATTACCAATCAAAATTGTCTTGTTGTACATGAAGCCTCCTGTTATCTGTTCGGCAAGAAGCCGATTTTCTGTTTATCTGACTTGCCTTTGATTTCCACCGTATCCCCCGACAAGATGACTTTTAATCCATCACCAAGAGGCAGTTTACTTAAAGCCTTGGCAATGGCGGTTCTGATAGCCCTCTTTACATCCCGTAGTGACTGCATTTTTGACAGTTTTTCAACCGCCTCTTTTTCTACCAGAACCTGGCACTTCAGGAAATTCTCGAGGCAAACCTGAGTGATTAAGTGCTGTTCAATAATTTCTTTTCGCTCGTCTGTCGTATAAGGTGCAATTTCAATAACTTCGCATCGATCCAGAAGATACGATGGAATCTTGTGTTTATCGTTGGCAGTCAAGATATACAGACACCGCGATAAATCCAGTTCAAAGCCCAAATAATTATCTTTGAATCTTACGGACTGCAGTGGATCTAACAGTTCAGAAATAATATCCTGAATAGCCCCATGCGATGATTCCCCCGCCTTATCAATCTCGTCCAGTAAAACAACAGGATTACAGTATCCCACTGTCATCAGCATTCTTACGATGCCGCCTGGGGTGCTTTCAGACCAACTGCTGTGATGTCCGCGAAATACTGCGTTATCGCTTGAACCCCCCAAGGAGAAACTATAGAACGGCAGTTTCAATGCAGTAGCAACTGCTTTGGCGATACTGGATTTACCTGTACCTGGTGCACCTACCAAGAGGATCGGTACAGGGGCTCCCTGCCCATTGCCATGAATCATTAATGTGACGTAATCAAGAATCTGTGACTTAACCTCTGTAAGTCCAAACAGTTTGTCGTCAAGAACACGCTTAACTGACTCAATATTTTTATTGATAGGGCAATATAACGAATATGGAAGATCATAGATTGTGTCAACAAACAATGTCTGTTTCTCCGAACTTTGCGAAGTATTACTTCTTGAAGTCATGATTGCATCAACATGGCTTTTCTCCAGACATCCGAAAACACAGAGCATAGACAGATACTGGCGCATTACGCTTTTGTTCGCCTTGTTGCTGCTACCTTCGACAAACGCCAGCATATTATTTCTATCTAATTGTGTAGAAAGATTGTGATACTTGCGGCCAATCTCATTGATAATGTCAATCCAGATTTCTTCTGTAAGGATTACGTCATCTGGTTCTGTTTCAGCCTCTTCCTGGGGTGCAACAACTGTTCTGGATGTTCTAATAATCTCGTTTGTTTCACGATCAATCCAGTAACTGCGACCCTGGTCATCTGGACCCAACTTAACAACATCCTGAAGAGGATATTCGTCATCATCAGATCCTGACGTTTCCTCAATGATTCTGATTGATTCATCAGAATGCGTTGGAACATCAAATTGGTCTTTATGCCGCCAATAATCCATAAAAGCAACTGATACCATGGTATTTGAACAAAGGCGGACAAGCATGCGGGCATCATCAGTGACAGTAAAGAGTTCTTTACATAAAGAAATGAGTTCTTCTGGTTTTCTCACCGCAGCCTCCTGCTTGCTTGCGTTATATTTTTATTTATTTCGGTGAGTATTGCTTACTGATACTTAGTAAGTAACTATGATTTTATTATACAGCGCCAAACGCGGCCAGTCAAGGGAGAAATGCCAGATAAGTCGCTGTTTTAGCAGCATAAATAAGAATCTCCCTACCAGAACTGGTAGTTTTAAAAATAAATGATGATTTGTTATTGACAACTCGTTAGATGATCAGCAATGATGTGTTTAAGCGGGTTAAAAGCCCGCAAATACGCCATTTGCGAGGTGATTAGAAATGCCGAAGAAACATTTTTACGAGCGGTCTGGAGTGTTTATCAATCTGAACAAGGATAGTGAGCGAGATCTAATGGAAGCGTTAGTTGCGTATACAGAGGAACTCGGGACACCGACTTCAACTGCGGTGAAAACACTTATACGCAAGCAGTTGATAAGTGAAGGAAAGATAAAAGTGGCGAAAGTAAGAATATAAACAATGACTTTCAATGTGAGGGCGACGAATATTAATATGCGCTCATTAAAAAGCAGTAGGAGGACATTATGTCCGAACAAGGCAAAGCCCTCGTTGACGGCGAGGGCTCAAGTAAAGAGAACGACAAAATATCTGATCTTAATTTAGCCGATCAGCAGCAAAATTGCAATAGTTTCCCCACCTCAGCTCCGTCCACAAACCCAGTAGCCAATGATGATAACCTTCCAGAAGAGGAAGAATTATGCCCAGTGGAAACTGCAGTTGATGATATTTCGCCAGAGTGGAAGGCTGAATTTGAAACCTGGAAACAATTCGTAAACGGCAAAGATGTCATGTTTCCGAGTTTTTGTAAGATGGCAATTGAGGATATTAAAAAAAGTGGCCTTACCCCTGAGACAGTAAATAATGCTGGTGTAAGGATGTATAGCAGTTTTAAGAAGGGGAATCTTAAAGATATACTTGGCTTTCAATCAATCAATGGACATTCCATTACACAAACCTGCAAATTGATTGAGTTCCCCTACCTGGGTCCCGCAGGCAAGGTTATGTTTTACAGGTTCAAACTAATCCCCTCGCTTGATGGAGTGTCATATTTGGGTCCAAAAGAGACGGCTACGGTCCCATATATCCCCCAAGACACCTGGGCGGTAAAGAATAAGGTTCACAAACCACTGAGCATAGAAGAAGGAGAAAAGAAGGCACTTATCATCACGCAACTTGGCAGATATGCCATTGGGTTAAGCGGTGTATGGAACTTTAAGGCGGGGAAAAACAGCGATTGGCATAAAGATAAAAGTCTTTGGTGTGAATTGCAGTCCTTTTCCTGGGGAGGCAGAACCGTATATCTGAATTTTGACGCAGATCTATGGGTTAATCCCAGCGTAAGAATGGCACTTTACGAACTGGCTTTTAAGCTTCATGCTTTGGGAGCACTTGTCAGGATTGCAACCTGGGACGCAAATATTGGAAAAGGTATTGACGATTACCTGGTAAACAGGAGCAAAGAGACGGGTCAAAGCATGGAGTTGATTCTCAATGAGGTGGAACGGGATGCGAAGCCCTTAATGAGTTTCATTAATTCAGACCATAAACCAGAGATTATTCGGGCAGTTGCTACTGTTGACCTTGACCCCCTGGCTTACGATGAGATCTTGAAAACATTTAAAACAGTCTTTAAGAACAATATCGCCCCATTAAGGGAAGCAATTGAGGCTAAAAGGCAACAGTTAAAGGGGAACCATGAATCGGAAAGAAGCATGGTATGTCATGAACTCAGGCAATTATGTTCTCTTGATTACGATCCGATACTGCCGAAAGACTTTGCAATCATGGACGGTAAACTTACCTCCTTTGCCACGCACCAGGGGCAGCCGATTGTCGCCAAAATCTGCAAACCATTCGCCATCGCTTCAATCATTACTGGGGAAGAGGTAACTCTTACAGTGAAGGCGGCTAACGGCCGCGAAGCCAATGTTAGCATAAGCCAGTCTGATAGAAACCAGTTTTCAAAGGATTATGCATCCCTTCTTATGCAACCTCTTGGCGACTCCGATATTAACGCCCTCAGGTCGTATGTTATTGGATACCACAGGGCTAACGAGGACAGGATCCCTACTCTCGTCGGAATCAACAGGACAGGTTGGCATGACGATAAATTCTACATCCCCACATTGGAAACTGAAGATAATGTTGTTTGGACCAACGAGCATCTTACAAGCAGTTATAAGGTAGTGGGGGATAATGTATGGCAAGTAGATATGTTCAGGAAGGCAATGAAGGCTCCAGCTGGGGTAGTAATCATTGGCGCATGCACGGCTCAGATTATCAGGATTATTGGCATTGAAAACTTCTTCTTAAAAGTATCTGGAGGCTTTGGTATCGGCAAGTCTACCTCGGCCGCCGTTGCCACAAGTATCTTCGGGGATCCTGAATCAATCAGGAGCAATTGGAATTCAACCAGGGCTGGCATGGAAGAAATCGCTGTTATGTATACCGACATGCCGTTATGGATAGACGAACTCAACACCGCAGGAAAAGATTTAAACAAGGTTGTTGATTTCTTTTATTCATATACAAGCAGGGATGGAAAGACCAAGAGTTCGCTCCGCGGATTCAAAGGAAGGAACAAACTGCGTGGCGTATGCCTTGTTACGGCAGAGAAGGATCTTGATACGGTTATTGACAGTGTTACTGAAGACAGAGCATCTGCACCAGGCGGCATGTATCGCAGAGTCGTAGAGATTTATTCCAATCTTAAATTCTGGACTGCTTTTGACGGCAGTTTCGCTATAACCGATAAATCTGAACTTGGATCCATAAACCAGCAGATTTCCCGCAACTATGGCTATGTCGGCTCCCAGTGGATAACCATGCTTAACAATAACAGGGAACAGGTGCTGGATTATTACAACAGGGAACTTGAAAACCTTAGTGATATTCCTATGGGGGAAATGGCAAGCGTCTTCGCAACTATGCTGGCTGTCCTTGATCTTTTTATTGATGGCGGCTTTGTTGCGGATTCCGAGACAAAACCAATGCGCAAATATATCACCAAACTCGCTCATGAGCATGCCGATAGGGTAAACCTGAAAAAAGATATCGGAACTTCAATGATTCATAAACTCGCTGATTACGTCATCATGAACAAAACCAAGTTTGAGGGGATGGCTACATTTGAGCAACTGGAACGTAACGGAGTCCTGGGCAAAGTAAACGGAAGGGATGTTTTTATCCTTTCAACAGTATTCAAACAGTTATGCAAAGATGGTGGCTTTGTAAAAAAGCAGCTTATTGAGTCGCTCACAGACAAAGACAGGATGAAGAGCTCCCCTGACGGCACACGAAAATCCTACACATACGTTGACCGCCTCTGCGGAGTGGAAACCAGAGGCTATTACTTCAGGAATGTCTTACTGAAGGGTGTGAATGAAGATGAGCAAGTTGACTGATATTGCCATTTTGCGAACAGTTTCGCAATTTTTACAGGAGACAGTTGACACATGCGAAATTCCTTGCATTGTTTGTTACGACTGTTACGATTTTCATTTTCAGAATCGTAACAACGTAACTCTTGGATATAAAAGGGTAAAGTGGCAGTTTTTAGCCTTGTTACGATTTTTGGCGTTTTTTTGCTCCTATAGGGAAAAAATATATTTTTTTGGAAATGGGGGAATTTGAAAATATTTGTAATTCACTCACACGCGAAGAAAAGTAGTCGTAACAATCGTAGAATCGTAACAACTACCAAAAAGCATATATATATTAATGAGTTATAAATATATATGTTGTTACGATTATGCGGCAGTTTGTTACGATTGTTACGATTTTTGGCAAAAAGGAGGTTGTGATGCTTAAAGGTGAATGGTTAATTGGCTTCAGACTTACTCCAGAAACGCAGGTGGAGGAAGCAACGGAATTTGAAGTATCAGGCGCTGTTTCCCTGGAGACGGTTGATATACCGACTTCTGAAGACTTCTTGGCACAGGGACAAAATGTGACGCCCACGGAGGCTACCAGGGAGCCAGGTGCTGACAATGATGAATGTTTTAACGAAGACGATTTTGTAGATGAAGATAACGACTCGCCAGCGGGCGAATTCCTGAAGAAAGAAGACTACAAGAGTATCACAGTCAGGGAAGTTCAGGAATTGCTGGCAGAGAAGAAAGGTTGTTAACTTGAGTTAATTTAGAAATGATTTGATCGACGATCTTTGCTGGTGATATTATCTATACATTCCTTTGGCGCTACGCCGAGAAAGAGGCATATATGGATAACAGTAACTACGAACGGATTGGCAGTAAACTTGCGCTAAAATGGAGTGGACTACCCAACGGCAGTCCCGAAAAAGAGAGCCTTGGTAAGTTTATAGATGTTTATGGTAAAGCTCCCATGTTTCTTGTTGGGTTCAGCTCGGAGGAAATGGAGAAGTCAATTTCCCCAGATATAGAACTGAACAGTGAATTTCATCTACCTTTTCCAACCATGTTGCTTGATTTCCCAGAGGCTGACTATCTCGCGGCATCAGTGGGAACATCCCCGCTCATTTATCTCACTACAACGGACACTGGATATTTTGCAGAGGTACTTAACTATACAATGTATCAAAAGCAGGATAAGCGGAAAATGGGTTCAAACTGGTCCCCCGTACAATCAACACTCTCAGTTCTTTGCTCCTTCGCCTTCAGGCTATATCCCCAAGTGGAAATAACCTTTAATAATGCGAATAATGATGAGTGTGATAAAGAAAGAAGCATTGTCTACGATGATATAGTAAAGATCGATACATTTAAGGTTTGCAATAACTGCGAGCATATTACTAGCTATTGCGAGTCACTTTCAGCTGTTACTCCTGCCTTTCTATCACTGATAATTAAAGCAGTAGAGTATATAAACGAGCCCCAGATGTATGTAATTAAAGAAACTCCCGAGATGACCAGCAGTGAAAGAAGACGGGCAGAAAAAGGGAATATGCCTTATTTTGGCAAGAAACCACGGCATATCGTTTTAGATCATTCGCAGGTCAAAGAGATTATCCAAAGAAGTTCGGCTCCAGGATCCACAGAGAGACATGTTATGCCCCATGAGCGCAAGGGTCATTGGCGGCGGCTGAGGGCCGAAAGATTCATAGAAAAAAAGAAAGTATGGGTACGTCCTGCAGATATCAACAGAGGGATGCAGTGGACGCACGAAAGTAGAGTTTATGAAGTAATCCGCTGATTGTTCCAATATGTATATAATGCAACCTCCTGTTAACTTGAGTTGACAACTTATTTCTTGACAAGATTTTATTAAAAGTATGATAGATGGCTAGTTTAAGCCATTTCAGCGTACACTTATGTGTCACTAACTGACATCTGTTGTCAAATTTACCACAGTTGTAATTCCCCCAAACCAAGCACCAACAAGGGCAAAATGAGAAATCGCATTGGTACTATTACTCCATATTGATTTTGCCTCTTGTGGCAACAATGTAGGGACGTTGGCGTGCCGTTTGCATTAACTGTCATGAGAAGCAAAATCTTAAAAAGGAGCTTTAAGATGGCAAGATACGAGATTTTAAGTTTTAACAATTATGCGGAAGGTAAACAGGATAAACAGATTGTTACTGATTATTTTGAAGCTCAAACCGATACAGATGCACTTGCCACTGCAGAGTCATGGATAAACAATCGCGGAGGTTACAAGAAAATGTTCCGATATCACTTGAGTCGCTTTGACAACATAGATAATGCAAGATTAGTAGCATACTGCAGCGGAGATACAGGTTGGCATAAGCACCTCGCTTATTTTCAGGAGACAGTAGATCAGCCAGATTTGTTCGCAACGTCTGGAAGGAGCAGGTAATGACAGAAAAGAAAGCAGCGAAATTGACGGATACACGTTTAGTAATCCGCATGAGTCCAAAAGACCGTGAATTACTGTCTCAGCAGGCCGAAGATGCAGGACTGACGATGTCGTCGTATATCAGGATGTTGATTCATAAGAAGAAATAATAATAGGACCATCATGGCATTGCGGCATAAAAAACTAAACAGGAGGAAGTAAAAGATGAAAAACATGGTGGAAGCAGCGGAAGTGTTAGACGGTTTAACGGTAGGGGACAAGGAATGTCTCTCTGTGTCTATTACAGGAAACAACACAGAGAAAAACAGAACCAGTTATTTTGATGAAATTTCGGATGCGAGAGCTTTTTTGCAGAAGACAATTGAAATTCTGCACAATGCTGACAAGTGCGAAGATAACCGCACCGATGAAGTAATACTTACAATAAGTAGGGTCAAAATGAACAATGATATGTACATAGAAAAATATAATGATACGACGATGATTAATGACCTTATGTGCTGTAATCAGGGTGGGCATTGGATTCCACAGGAAGAAGAAATTGCCAGAGAGATACTTTATTCAAAATCACTTGAAGTTGAGAAACCATCTTTAGAAGAGTTTCTTAAGACAGATAATGACCGTATACTGGTATCGGATTTCCTTAACTACTACAACTTGCCAGACTTGGGCGACAAAGATGCTATGGAAATAAGGCGTAATCAGCTTTCCATACAATTAAGTTCTGTTTACAAAGATACGATAGATGCAAACGATTTAAAACATCTGTATTATGTTGTGAATCGTTTTTCCGCCTTCCCGACAGATCCAAACTGGTGGACAAGTATGAAATATAACAATACTATGGCGGCCGACTTCCATGACAAACTAAAACCATGGGTTTTCGTAGAGAAAACTTCAAACCAGGAAGGGCAGGAAAAAGGGGCAAGGCTTACACTTTATGGTTATTTAACGGAACAAGAAAAGGAATCCTTGCTTGCCAATAAGTATGAGGCAGTGAACACGGAGGATAAAAACAATCATGTTTACCTGGGTAAGGAAAGCTGGTTCATGATAACAGCAGACAAGCACATAGGCTACAAGCCAGACGTTTACCAGAAAGTAATAAACGATCCTGGTAAATTCAATGAGATTGTTAAAGCCGAGTTTGACTGCTTCGTAAGTGCTGGGATATTCAAAGAGAATAATGAAGCTGGCATAAACATGAAAAAGGCATTAGCCACAGTTACAAACGATAAAAACGAGTTTGTATCAAAGACAGGTAGAATTGCCAAAGACGACTTATTTCAGCTGACTCCATCTGAGGAGGCGGAGAAAGTAACGCGAACCAGAAGCATGGGGATGGATAGATAACAACAAGGAGGAAAGCAAATGCCACAAAATAAGATAATATCAATTCCTAAGTGCAGTCCTACAAAGCTTATGAGTTACAAAAAGGACAGCGATGCAGTTTTGCATATAGACAGCAAAACAACGGCTACTAAGATAAAGAAGGCAGGAAAAAAATAGACGCGACAAACCCCCATTTGTCGACTACGTGTTGTGATTCACATTATAGATGATCCACGAATCACAGTAAAGACGGTGGCCCACCGCTATCTTGAAGCAACACCGATGGGGAGGTTCCTCTACCTCCCCAAACCTATTTTTTCTTTATAACGTCAGTAGTTATTTTGATACATTGAAGGATATAGTCATGGAGGGAAAGTTCGCTGTCAAAGGCGGCGCGTTTAGCAGCCTGGTGAAGTTCTGGAGACATATAAATAAGAAATTTTACGTCTTTTTTCAGCCATTGCATATCGTCGGACTCGGCAGTAGCGCGGATCTGCTGCAAGTCTTCCTTCGTTAAACTCTGTATTGTTTTGCGCTTCGTTGCCATGGTACCTCCTGATACTAAGTAACTATTAGTTACAAGATTACCATAGAAACCAATTCAAGGACAATATCAATACCAGTAAGTAAGGATCGTCTTTCCTGTCCTTGCATCAATCAGGTTCTGGTGAATATATCTGCTTCGCCGTATTAGATTTATGCCAAGTTTAGTAATAACCTCGGCGGTGCGTATATCTAATATCCATTGCTTCCTACAGATGTTCTTTTCTGTTTTATTGTATTTTCGTCTATCATCAATTACATACTGAATGCGTTCTCTCAACTGTTTCTCAAACTCTTCGCCGTATCCCATCATAACCTCCCTACCATTTTGTAATTATGAGTATTATTCAGCCCAACTAGCGGGACACTCACCTGAATCAGCCATTTCTTCTACTGCTGGCGCAGGAACAGTAACGGGTCTTTGCGTAGCGATTTCTTTTGCAGGCTGTGGCTGCTGATAGAAAACAGGGGCAGCCTTTGCCATAACAGGCTCTGACTGCAATGATCCGAAGTTTATTTCCCTTCCCCTCTGGAAGACCTGTAATAAGGAGTTATCCTGACTGTTCTTCATGAATTCAACCAACGCAACTTCTATAAGTACAGTTCTCTCTGTTTTACCAAGGCAGTTAAGGAAATCTGCTACACTCTTGTTGCGTATTCGTAAATTAATCCTTATCCCAGTTTCTTCTCTCGGTGGACGCGTAACGAACTTCCGAGGCTTCTTGCCTTTTGCAGTCGCACCAGCATTTTCTTTTGAAGTATCTTTTGCATCTGCTTCCATGATTATCTCCTTTTATCCATAATTGATTGTGCTTTCTTCAGAAAGCCCCTTACGTTCGCAAATTCTGGTTTATCTGGTTTAAGGATTCTGTCAGCAAGGTTATCCTTACCAACATCTGCTAAAGCGAAGTAATGAGCCCCACCCCCTGCAATAACAATCTTTTCAACCTTGTCCAATCTTCTGGCCCATTTACCATTTTTAATAGTGGATAGCAGCATCCTCTGCCATGATTCCAGTCTGTTATCAATATCCTTTTGGATATCAATAGGCTTACCATGTTTCTTAATCCTGTTGTTGCCCCTGATAGCTTCCTCTACCTGTCCAACAGTAACGTCATCCATCTTGTGGTTTTCGATAATATGCATCCAAATGTTATTAACCACATAGATCATGCCCTTGCCCTCGATACTGATACATTCATCAGGAATTACCTTGCCGTCAGCTGCTACATAGATATCCAAAGTGTTATAACCGATGTCCAGAACGATAACGTCGCTGATCTGTGTATCAAAGAAAACGCCTAGTCCCTGGGCGCAGACGACAATTTCTGTGTTGGGGTAGAAGTCTTTAAGTCTTCTCTTCAATTCCCCTGCACGTTTAATCTCTGTCAAAGGTAGTCCTACGGCAAGACAGCCGTTTACAGGCATCTTATCGCTTACTGCCTCTACGAACAGGGGTGAATAGTAAATCAACCTATCCATAGTGTTAATCCTTTCCCCGTCCAATTCCCTTTTTGCAATCTCATTGCCCACAATATATTTGCTGCCGTCAAGCTCAACCATATCCTTAATCCCCTGCATCGCTTTCACGCTGCGGTCATAAAGGGCAAATTCAGAAATAAACTTCATGGAATGGCCCTCTGAATCCATTGCCTTTACGAACCCGAAGCCAACGTCTACCGCTACAATCTTCTCTGACATACTTGCCTCCTTAAAATTGTCTTTCTCTACACAGTCTCTTAATGAGTTTTTATCATCTTTTTATAAGCCCAGCGGACCACATCATAACTCAAAGAAAACACTATTGCCAGTCCTATTTTATCCCGCCAAAACTTTTCTTGTGTCCACGTGGACACCACGCAAACACAGTATCCAGGCGGCTTTGCAAGTGATGAGGCAATTTAAATTGATATTTTGAATTAGCTTGACTTAAGAGCAATCTTGAGATATGGTCCCCATGATGGCGACAACCATCTGATAAAAAAGGAGGAATATGACTATGACAGCAGAAGCAAAAGAGACTTTGGAAGAGACGGTAAAAGATACTTCCACAATAAAGCCTGCACCACCTGTCCAGAAGAAGCGGAAGACACCGCGTAAGTTCGTTAATAGGAAGCCTAAAGGCAAACCATTGAATCCAGTAGTCAGGGTAGGAGTTGATTACCCCGAGGACAAATACACGGTAATAGCGAAGGCAGTAAGCCAGGGGATGATACCTTCAATCGCCTCTATTATAAGGAATGCCTTGGAAGATACTTACAACGCTTTTAAAGACAAGGTTGCATAACCATCATGCCTGCACCTGCATACATAGGCTTGGCTACTCATTCGCCACGGCGCTCCACGCTGAAGTCCACATTGAGACACGATAACTCGGCGATACGACACGATAAACTTTCCACTGCCTTTCGGATGCCGAATCCGACCTTTCTTTGTTTTTCGTTCTTAGCCAGCCGTCTTTGCGGTCCGACAACAATGTTGTCTGACGCAAATCGGCGTAGTTTCACGCCCGCATTCAGGCGGACGCTTGGCGTTTCGCATTCTTTTTCGGCATCCGATGGGATAAGGAGGTAACAATGCCAATACAGAATGATATGAGGAAGGTTCCAAGGGGCAGGCATAAGTCTGAGAACAAACTTATACGCACCAGTTTCCGTTGTACAAAAGATGAGAAGTATGAACTTTTCAGGATGGCAAATGTTATAGGGATGAAGCCATCTGTGTATATGCGTTACGCATTATTCCAGATACCAGAAGACTTACTGGAAGATATCGCAACAGTAAAGAAACAGATAAAAGAAATTCATGGTGTTCTGCCAAATCTTTCAAATAACATCAACCAAATGACCAGGGCTTTTCACCAGCATAAGGAAGACGAACCTATGGCGTTGAAAGTTCTTAAAAGCAGGATAAAAGTTATGGAAATGAATACATCAGCTGCTGCGAGAAAGTTACATAAGGAGGAGGAATAACATGCCGTACGTGAAACACATATCCACGCCCAAATGTAATCCTTTGAACCTACTTAATTACATACACAGTCCTAAGAAAACTTTGGTTTCCGAGAGGGATGATGCCATTCCGAAGATAGGTTGCCTGCTGTCCGATACCCCTGTAGAGATGGCGATGGAGATGGCTCATTTGAAGAAGAGTTATCCAAACAAGACTGATTTCAAGCGTCAGGCTGTTCATGTGGAGATAAGTTATTTGAAGGGGGACGGCATAAAAGCGGCGGAGAAATTGGGGATAACAGTAACTGAACTTTACCGCAGACACGCAAACATGGTGATGTCTGACCCTGAATTTGAAGGCTGTCAGTGGGACGGTGGGTTACATCTGAACCGTCCACATCCTCATTGGCATATCTGTATAAACATTATGAAAACAGACGGTACTTTGATGAAGACTCATTACCTTCAGGAGAGACTACGGGAAGTATCGGACAAGTATGCACAGGAGCTTGGGCTGAATATTATTACGGCGAAGCAACATACTGCGATGAAGAGTCTGAACCAGGAAGAGTATAGGGCCAAGGAAGAAGGAAGGATGCTTATAGTAACGCAACTGAGGATGAAAGTTGCGGAGATACTGAAGCAGGCAAAGGCAAATACTTTATACGGGCTGCAAGGCGAACTTGAAAAGCACGGTATTGAATTATCCAGGACTGGCGACGAAGGCGGTCTTGTTTATAAATATAACAGCAGATACTTTCCAGCATCACGCTTGGGGAAGATCTTCCAGTTACATGGTTTAAAAAGGACTTTAGATGTTGGTTTTGAAGCTGCACGACGTGAGATAGAATCGCTCCCCAAAGAAGTAAAGTTCCGCGACCTTAATCTGCAGGCCAGGGACGGTTCCTATACTTTGATGTCTATTGGGGATGTAAGACCACAGGACGATAGAAGAGAACTTATATCCATGCTTGCTGATACAAGGATGAGATCCAAGTCATTGAACGAATATAAGGAAGAACTGTCAGCCCTGGGAGTGGAAATAAAGGGGGATAGGCAGTTTGTTTACCGCTTCGAAGACCAAAGTTACGGGGAAACATCCCTTCAAAGACAGTTTCGTAAAGAATCATTAAGCAAGCATTTTGAAGAAAAAGACCGCGGTTCTGGTGGCGGCACCAGAGAGTATATACCTACGCAGGAAGCTGAACTGGATAACAGTACCAGGACACCAGCAATAGAACAGGCACAGACTCAGGAAATACCTAAACCACATACGCAAGATGACAGGAGGAGCAGATAATGGCTGACTTGAACGAAAGAAACAAGATGGAAGAAACAAGACTGCAGGAGGACAAGGAGTTGGGGGAACAGCGCCTGCAGGAAGAAGACAGGGCAATGGAAGACCGTCGCATGGAAGAAAACAGGCGGCAGGAAGCAAAAAGACAGCAGGAAAGTTGGAAGGCTCTGTTGAAGGAAGTGGAAGAACGGCGTATGCAAAAGTTGGAAGAAAAGAAAGAGATGGAAAAAGAAGGTGTAACTTTTACCAAAGATGGTAAGGAATACAAACTCGAGGAGCCTGGCAGAGTTGTTGGACAAGATGGGATGGAAGCATACATCAGAAATGCCAGAGATACCAGGACTGGGGAGCTGGAAAAAGATTCCAACGGCAAACCTAAAGAATATTTGGTTGACACCAGGGAGAAGAAGGTTTGGGAAACAAACGGGGCAACATACCACCAGGACGCTGATTATGTGGCAAAGAATCCGAAGAAACAGCGTTGGCAGGATAATGAGGGCAGAAATTACGAAGTTACAGGGGAGAGACTGGTGAACGCCAGATTCAATCGCCCTGAGTGGGACAAAGATCCTGTTAAACAAACTATATCCCGTGAAGTAAACGGGGCTGAAAGATAAAAACAATTAACCAAGGAGGCTTTAAGATGGAAACAAAGAAATGGGAAGGTATTTCACAAGGAAATGTAACGCAACCGATGGACGATAGGTGGACAGGCCCAGACGCTCACCGCTTCACCGTCTACGAGTATGCGATATTCAAGCACACACAGGAAGAGGATAGTTACAGAATACGCCAGAGACATACTACAGCTCATGATTACGACGACAAAGATACAGTCAGATTTTATGACAAACTCATGAACAAAGCTGGAGTTGATGACTTTTTGAAATCTAATGATGACTATTATATAGCCAATGACAGGAAATACGAACAGAGTACCGATAGATATTTTGAAAATACTGAAACTGTTGAGGTGAAACCTGAATTAGCGGAAAAGATGCAGAAACTTGCGGAGTGGGAAGCAGGCTTCAAGGAGCGCTGCGAACAATACAGCAATGATTTTTCCAAAGATCTCAGTCCTGATGCTTACGAACACGACGATGGGGAACAGTATACGGCTGACATAGATTGGTATATGCAGGACAGGGAAGACGATGCAGAGAAAGAGTTTGGCATCGACAAGCTTAAAGATGAAATTAACAGAGTTGAGATGGGGAATAAACATTATGGCAATCCACTTGATCAGCCAGGCAAAGGTTTTGTAAAGATTGAGCAGGTGGCTGATAACGGAGACAATCACTACAAAATCTCTGGTGAGCATGTCATCGGTAAAGAAAAGAATCCTGTGACGTTTTATGCGTCCAAGGAGGGTTTATCGGGTATTCCATTAGATAGTCCTTGCGCAGTCATTAAGCCTCTTTTTGAAACCACCGACAAGGGGATATTCCTAAAATCCGCGTCAATCTCTGATAAAGAAAGAAATTATTACGACTATCCTGCAAAGCAAAAGCAACCTGTTAGAACAACCTCAGACTTCATGAAAATGTGTCAGGAGATTAAAGAATCAAAGGAAAAAGAGGCGGTAAAGTCACCAGTAATCAGCAAGGGGGTAGAAAGATAATGAGTAACTACATAACTGCACAAGATGTTTTAAGGCACTTGGATAACGAAGATAGACTGTTGCGGTATCCAAAGACTTTGACTGACGAGATAGCCAAGACCAACAAGATAGATACACCTTGTGAAGTCACTTTGCTGGATATGGCGGTGATGAAGAAGGATACAAGGACTGCTGAGCTAATTCTTAGTGATGGATGCACTCGCGTTGTTCCAGCTTTGGAGATTGCAGTATCAAACACTGGTAATGGCGAAATGATAGATCTTATCTGTAAGAATCGTCATGTAAGCCAGAATGACAAGAACTGTTTGTTACTGCAGGCAGTTGTCCTCGGGGAGCAGGAAAACGTGTCGGCTCTCCTGAAGCATGGGGCAAAACCAAAAGAAGTTGTAAATTCATTTTCCTTGGGTGAGACAATTCTTGAAACTGCAAAAAGAAAAGGATTTACCGATATAGCAAAGATGCTGGAAGAGAATATGGCAAAAGACCTTGAAAAAGGTAATGACAGGTAAATAGGAGGTTATATGACTGATTCATTTGTTTGTAAACAGTGTGGAAACAAGATGACAGCAACAGAAAAGTTCTGTGGGGAATGTGGCTGGGCAAAACCTGAAGAACCTGTTGAAGTAAAAGTAAGTCCAGCGGCCGCTGTAAGACAGGCGTTGGCTGAATCAGTGCCGTTTCCTGAAGAGGTGACACAAACGCGCATTCTGGATATCAAAAACGGTGTTGATCTTACCAAAACACCAAAGGCAACGAAGGAAGAAGTTGTCCATATCCCTACCAAAGAGGAATATGACGACTATACCGCAAAGATGGAGGCTGAAGCAAAACTGGAGTTAGAAGAATATAAAGCCTCCCACAAGACACATGCCGCTCTCCCCGCTAAGTCCTCCATGCCGTCCAAAGGTGTTATTGCTGGCATAGTCTTGGGGACCCTGATAATTTCAGCTGGAATCGGAGGCTTTTTCTTGTGGCAGGGGCAAAAATCGACAACTACAACACAACCAGTAGTAGCGGTACCAGTAACACCGCCCCAAGAGGTTGCAAAGCCTGTGGAGCCAACAGTAGAACCGCCGAAGGCAGAAGTAGCCCAGGAACCTGTTGTGAAGCCTGAACCGCCAAAGGCAGTAGAAACACCAAAGGTGGAGGCAAAAAAGGCACAGAAGCCGATTATGGCAACCACAAAGCCTATTGTGAAGCCAAAGACTGAGGCAGTGCGGGACACAATGCCTGCCAAGGCTGAACCAGTCAGAGTTGAGACAGCAGCCGAAACCAAGGACGTAGGACACGTAGTGGGAGAGGTTCAGAGCTGGTTGAGAAGTAATGGATATAACGTCGTTGCCTCGGTTAAAGACAACAAGTTAGTGCTGAAAGGTATAGATACGGGTACGGTTTTGCCAGCAGAGAAAGCAAAGATTATGGCAAAAGTGAAAAGTTATGGTGTCCCTGTTCGGGACTTAATTGTTGTGGATACAAACTAACTGAGACTCAGTTAGAACTTATAAGGAGAATAGCAATGGAAAAGAAATGTAAATACTGCGCAATGATGGTTCCAAGTGAAGCAAAGATATGTCCACATTGCAGAAAACAATTAAAAACATCTCTCGCCACAAAGTTAATTTTGGGATTTATAGTTATTGGCATTTTTGGAGCATCGATGGGATTTTTTATAGAACCATCGCCTGAAGTTAAGGAGTCTATGAAAGCAGATGATATAAAAATGACTCTATACCTTAAAGCAGAAAGATTTATAAAAACACTTATTAAATATCCCGAAAGTGCCGTATTTCTAACGCATAGTGAAAGCTCTGTAAATAAACAAGAAGGATACAAAAAAGGCAAAAAGAACCTTAAAGGAACCTTTTGGGTTGTCAGTAGTTATGTGGATTCACAAAACAGTTTTGGGACAAGGGGAAGAACTACATTTCAAGTAGTTTTTAAAGACAACAATGGCCAATACGAATTAATAGACCATTGTTTGGATTGTATAACTTTTCATTAAAAAGGAGGAAGTGTTATGAAAGCAAAAGGATTAGTTTCAATGGTTTTAGTAGTCGTTATGGCGGTAGGGTCGTTCGGATGCGCGACACAGGCAGGAACGGGTGCAGGTATCGGTGCTGCCCTGGGTGGAATTGCTGGTGCAATTATTTGCAAGGGACGCACAGATTGCATTATTGCAGGAGCCGCTATCGGTGGTGTAACAGGACTTGCTGTCGGTGCATACTTGGACAAGCAGGTGGCTGACAGGAAGACGGCGATGGCGCAGTATGAAGGCAAACAGGCTTCAGACGGCAAGGTTTATATTGATAACGGGAATATTCGCAAAGACCTTTTAGAACTGGAGAAGAACGAAGTGAATCCTCTTCCTGTAAAAGTTGGCGGGGAAATCACAACTGCAGTCCAGTACACGGTTATCAGTCAGTACGCGGATAGTAAAGTTGATATCACGGAAAAAAGGTTTCTGGTCGTTGACGACGATAGGCTTCCAGTGAGCAGCCGCAATTTAAAAGTTGAACAGGGGACGAAAATTTCCGCCTACAAAGTGAAACTTCCCGATGGTATTGATCCTGGAGAGTACCAGTTAATCACAGAGGTAATTGGACTTAACCAGACGAAGAAGATAACAACCATCGTTAAGATTCAGGGATAAGGGTGATAACCATGACAACCTGTCCAAAATGCAAAGCTGATGTTACAGGGCGTAAGTTCTGTACTTCTTGTGGCACACCTATACCGCAGGAAGCGCCAAAGCAGGAGCCAAAGGTGGAGGCAAAGGTGGAGGCAAAGCCACCGATGCAGAGGCCGCAAACAAAACCAGCACCAAAGCCTGTTGCCAAGTCTGAAGAATATGTAGAACCGAAGGCTTCAGTACCAAGCGTGATGGTGAACAGATTCAAAACAGCAACATTGTTATTCGCAGGCATTGTGATGCTTGTTGCGGCATTTTTGATTGATAAAGGCTGGACTAAACTAGCCGATTTACTGGATTAGGAGGAAACAATGATAAAGGAACACATGACAATTAGTGACGTGGAAGAGAAACTGGTTCAGGAACAGCGGGAAGTATACGCAGAGGGATTGAAGCCATACATATTGATGATTGCGCTTGTATGGCTCTTTTCAAAAAGCATACTGCGGGTATTCCTGATAAACATTGGATTCATGACTGCAGTATATGTACTCATTGTTTTCACAGGATTCTGGTTGTGGCGCACTCTTGTAGTTGGAAAGAGGCTGAAACAGTACGTCGGCCGCAAGTTTGACCAGGCTGTAGACAGAATACAGAAGGAAATAGAGCATGAAGAAGATATTGCCATAAAAGGAGGCGAATAACATGTTTGGATTTATACCTAAATTCAAGATGATGGCGGAACAATATGCCATTCAGGGGGCTTTACCGAATATCCCCCCTGCAAAAGTAGAGGACTTCGGGATTACAAGTCAGGAAGACAAATCCAGATTGGTTAACATGGTTAACGAAGAAGGGGATGAAGACCTGAGATATTTGTTAGTGAATTACCAGTTCAAGCAGAAGTTATTGCGTATCGGTTACGCCAAGGATTTTGGGATGGAGGCTCTCTGGGCTAAGTTCCCCTCTTTTGGTAAGGAGATAAGCATCAGAAACATTGCCAAAGCCTTCTTGCGGGTTGGCATTGTTACGGCAATAGTGGCGGTGATTGTACTCTTCCAAAAAGGCAACTTCCTTTCTGCAGGACTTGCCGCAGGTGGTTTGCAGGCTCTTTATGAGTTCTGGAGATTCCATAGGGACGAATACCTGTCTAAGGCTTTCAGTTGGTATATGGGGTGGACTAAACCGCAGATTTGGAAAGACCCCCGCAAACTCGGTGAGCGTTACATCAAAGGTTCTGCTGATTCAACAGAAATGAATCACGCAATTTCCATGGCAAGGGCGATAAAGAGGAAAGCATGTTATGACAAGACACCTACGATCGACATTGGGGTAGCGTCTGGACATTTACGCAACCAGGGCATTGTTTCGGCACCTGGCATGGGGACAACAATAACAATGTCCCGCCAGGATATGACAACTTCAATGTTTATTTTTGGCGGAACTGGATCTGGTAAAACAACGTCTATACTTCTTCCAGCATTAGCAAGAACGCTGATGAGTGGTGATGATTCAGTTGTAGCCTTTGATGTTAAAAGAGACTTTTCCTACGATGCCTTTGCCGTCATGCAGGGGACTGACAGTAATTATCATTTTAGGGTTATTGGTCCTGACGCATGGCAATGCACTTATAACATCTTTGACAGGAGTATAAACACTCCTGAACAAGTAGCATCTTTGTTATCCGATGCAATATCCACTGAAGGCGGTAGCGGTGGGGACGCATATTGGAACAACTCTTTAGTAAATCTGGTTAAAGCTGGTTGCCATCTTCTGGATGCTGCAGAAATACCGAGGAATCCGCGGACAGTCTTGATGACTATTACTGATGAAGATGTTGCAAAGGCAATGATTGAAAAAGTGAAACTTGCAGGAAATGTTACACCTGACCTTATGCAAGCTATTGAACATGGCTTCAATAAAGGGTTATTCAAACTGTCTGATAATACGAAAGCCAGTGTTATTGGAACAGTCATGAGCTGGATGAGCGATTTTGCATTTCCGAGCATGGATAACTTTGCAGGAGACAGCAACGTAAGTATTATGGATATTGTTAATAAAAAGAGTTTCTTTCTTATTGACGTTCCTGAGAGTCTCGGTTTAGCTGGAAGACTTGTAAGGTACTTCATCTTCAGGCAAGTTTATGATGCTGCGCTGAAGAGGTTGTTTGATCCAAGCCTTAACCAGAGATACATCCATATGTATGTTGACGAATGCCAGGAAGTCACGAACGAGCGGTCTTTTGCAAAATCAGCATTGTCTCGTTCAGCCAAACTTTGTGTTGTAGCCGCTACGCAGTCCAGGGCCCAGCTCCTGAAGACTTGGAAAGGCAAAGACAACTGCGATGCCGTTCTTGCGAACTTCAGAACTAAGGTGTTTCTAAGCACCGACGATGAAGAAACCAGAAGTTACATGAAGAAACTTATTGCCGAGGGTGATGCCTTTGAATATTCCTATTCTGTAAGCAAAACCAGGGGTACATCTCTTAACTTGGGGACAATGTTTGCCGCCGACGCAGCTGGAATAGTCGGAGGAAGAGCATGGGAAGCAATCCTTCCAGGTATGTCCAATTCTACAAGCAAGAGTACAACCGTCAGTATGAAGAGGGGCGAGTTACGAAATGAATTCTTTGATTCACTAGGAGACACGCAGTGTGTTGCCATTATAAATTGGGGTAACTGCAGGCGTAAGTCTGTCCTTGACGTTGAGCCTTTATATATCCCTAAGAGCGATGCACTCAGGCAGGATTTGATTGATTATCACACATCTTTGATGCAGGAAGAAGGAGGATTGTCATGAAGAACACTTATATACGCTTAATCGTTGCATTATTGGCTGTTGTGGCACTTACGGGATGCCTTGGTAGCTCCCGTAAGGACCCCGCGAAGTTAGCCGTAAAAGTGGCAGAGTGTTATAACACTGGAAGTTATGAGAAGATTGCCACATACCTTACGGAGGCGGACAAACAGAAGATTGTTGCAGTAACGGGTGTCGGTGATTTCCTTGGTGGTTTCCTTGGCAGCAAGAAGGAAGATGCGAAGAAGCCCAAAGAAGGAGAAGACAAAACAGTGAATGCCGTAGTTTCTATTAACTACCAGTATAAAAAGGTAAAAGAGAGTAATTACGGCATTCTGGGTGATTTGAAGGTTCTCCCAGGTGAATATTCCGCGGACAAGACTTCCTATAAGGTTAAGACTAAGGCTGTGTTTACAAATAAAACCATAGATGGGGATATGTCTTTTACCAAAGGACAGGACGGTAAGTGGGTTTTTGACATCCTCAAGTCCAACCCCCTTGGACGTTGACGCTACTTTAATATGTGATTGGAGGTGTGTCATGGCAGATAAAGTAGATGTTGAGATGAAGAAACTACTTGGGCAGATCCTCGAGCAGGTGGGGGGGATTGAAAGACAGGTGAAAGACATTAAACAATCAGCCCCCGCAGGGGATATGTCGCGTGTGGAAAATGCTATTGCTGGTATAGGCGATTATATAGATAAAGTGTCAGGGCATCTTGCAGCTATCGTAGAAGGGCAGGACTACTTGGATAGTCGCCTGGCCAGCATTGAAAAAAGCATCGCTTCCATGGGAGCAAGGCCAAGTATACGCCCTGCTGCTGAGAATTTACAGCAGAAGACTGACGAACAGCGTAAAAGTATTTTAAGAAAGACGCATGAAACTGGATCTGCGGTAAACGCCTCACGGGAATACATGAAAAATTACATGAAGAAACCATACGATAAGTAATCCATACAATCTGTTGATAACATTTGCCCTACCAATTCTGGTAGGGCTTATTTTTTGGTGAAGCACGCTATATTACTGTTAAGACAAGGCATTTTTGGTTGTAAGTGAGAGAGATTTTATGTTGGAGGTAGTTATATCATGGGAACAAAAAAAGATCTAAGCACTGACGAGAAGTTTGCACAAGTATTACAACTTCTGGGTGCACTATCCAAAGACAACACTGCTAACCGCAACAGGATGGCTGAACTCGTCGACATGCAAGCACACGTGGTAGAAAACCAGGGCATGATGATGAAGGACATTCAAATAATGTATTCAGGTGTGCAGGAAATGTCAGATGATCTAAAGAAAGTCCGTGAAGCAGTTTTATACGTTTTTGAACTCGTCATGAGTAAAGGAAACGGCGGCAAATTCACCAGTCAGGAACTGCGGCAGTCTGCAAAAATCATTGAAAACTTAACCAGAGATGGTATAAACGCACTTGCACAACGGGATACTAAGGAAGCATTAAATTATCTAGCTAAAATACAATCTGCAGGCGGCAAATAGTTCCTTCACCCTAACGGGACGTAAAACGTTTTTCCGCATGATGGACACTTATATGTATCCTCATGTCGATGTCCAAGCATCCACACCGCAAATGCCCCAGCAGCACCACTTACGATGAGGCCAAATGTGTTGCCGAAGATAGCGAAAGCGCCAGCCGAAAAAACACACCATGCAGGCACGGCTATTAACCAGACGAAGGCCATGGACTTGTTGGTGAGTCCAGGGCGGGGGCAGTCCTTATATCCACATGCGGGACAACTTGGTCCGACGATACTCATTGTTTCTTCTCAGACGCTCAGGGGATGGAGGGTTCAATTCACATCCCCCTAAGTCTGAAAATTACTTCTTCTTTTTTGCAGCCTTCTTTACTGGCTTTGCAGGAGCTGCAGGAGCCTTCGCAGCCTTCATCTCGTCCTTGATTCCTGCGACGGCGCATCTCTCTTCTTTGATCTGCATAGTGAGTTTTGCGATTTTTTCCTGTTTTGCTGCCAACTTCTTTTTTAACTGATCCAGTGTTGCCATAATTTCCTCCTGAGTAATTTAATGTATTACAGTTTACTATAATTGCGGTAATTATACCTGGTTAAAGTACGGCACCTCTTTTGTCTATCCATACGGTAGATTCTTCAATATGCTGCGATAAACCAAGATTGTCCATCGTTTTCGCCCTGCACGAGGAACAAATACTGTAGTTTATTCGTGATACTGTTGTTACAAGATATTCCAGAGGTTTAACTTCTTTGCAGAAATCACAGCGGTTTGAAATGGTGACGATAAATGGAGTAATGCATTGAACTTTCATATTTTCCCCTATTCCCCGTTAATCTTTGAAAATTCTATCTTTAAACCAGTCCGAGTGTCAACTTAAGTTAATGCTGAATCTTATGCAACCTCTTCGCTTCAAAGTGTTCAGTTAATTCCGATATTGTTTTATCAAAAAGTTCCGTGGATGCATCAGCAATATGGATTGCAGCGCTTAAATCAGAATATATCTTTGCGAGTGACGGGAATATATTCTTGAAGTTATCAGGCAACAGTTTCATGTAATTTTCTATTAACTTATCAGCAAGAAGATCTTTATCAAGAGAAACCTCTCTTGTGTATTGTTCTATAAAAGTCCTTAAAAGAAAGAGACCAGCCAGGGTTTGTCCAGAATTGTGAGCTACGATTGCATCAGAAAAGTACCTTTTCTGAGTCTTCGGTATCTCTTTCGGTACTTCCACGTGTTCTATTGGGCTACGTCCTTCAAGGAAAAGTTTCATGCCATCACGCCTAATCAGAAAAACGGTTGGAAGTCCTTTGCAGGATTGACATTCATATTCAACGGCAAAAATCTGTTGCCGTTTTCCAGTCGCCTGATGAGTTAGTGCCGAGTGTTCTTTTGACAGAGGATTAAATGGTTCAATACGATCACAAGGCTGGTTCGTGCAGAATATTTTAATTGTAGGTAAGGGTATAACCAAATGGTTAGGCCCTCGAAAGTCGGTTATCTCTGCTGATTTGTTGCCTGGTTCAAGAAACCATTCCCAATTCAGTATCGCAAAACATTGCGTGGCTTGGAGATTATCCTGTAATACCGCTATAGCCGATCCAGTAGTTTTCAACATAATGCTTGCTGGTATCATCAGTTCTTTTACATCTACTTCTACTTTTTGGTATAGGTGTTTACTTTCAAGCAGTTGGCGAAAGGCAGCAGAAATTAAGAGCGGTAAACTTTCTTTAATTTTTGCTAAATAGTTTGAAAAATCATCATTTGTCCCCATGACTATGATGATAGCATAGTTCAGATTCATAAATGGACAAAACAAAACAGGTAATCCTTCCCTGATTTCTTATTAACTCAAGTTAACAAGTTCTTCCCAATAGCTTGCTTTTTTTGTTGACCAGAGGCAACATGTGCAGCATGCAGGACATAGGGGTAGCAATAAAGCGGGAAAGAAAGTCCAAGGGAATAAACCAAGAGATTTTGGCTGAAAAAGCTGAGATAAATAGATCTTACTTGTCCCAGATAGAGAATAACAAGAGGCGGATATCCCTGGATGTGGCCATGCGGATAGCGAAGGCTTTGAAAATACCTTTGCAGGAACTTATAAACAACTGGAGGAAGTCATAATATATTACTCTTTTAAAGGTAATAGTATTATAATTTTGAATGTCCGTGCAGCTCGTTAATCAGTATTACGCTAAACTTGACCGCATCATTCAATACGGGGGATCTCGCAATGAAACCGCGGTAAGAACAGCATTTATTGCCCTCCTGAATGAATATGCCCACAAGAAAAACCTTGAACTGGTTACAGAGATACCATGTAAGGGTACCAAAGGACCTAATGTTTATCCTGATGGCACTTTGAAGAATGCTTTGCGATTGGATTGCGGATACTGGGAGAGCAAGGATGAAGCTGATGATATTGATGAAGAGATAAATAAGAAGTTTAAAAAAGGATATCCCACTTCAAATATCCTGTTTGAAGACGGTTCTCAGGCGGTATTATTCCAGCAGAACGTAGAAGTAATGCGGGTCAACATGAGAGTACCTGAAGAGCTGGATCAGATACTCACCGAGTTTATTTCCCTGGAACGTCCTGAAGTGCAGTCTTTTAATGAAGCGATAGAGCATTTTAAGCGGGATATACCCACCATAGTTGAAACCCTGCGCAAGATGATGGAAAAACAGGGGAAAGAGAACAAACCTTACCAAAAGGCAATGGCGGCCTTCCATGAGATCTGCAAGGATGCCATTAATCCTGCGATTACCGAGGCTGATATCCGTGAGATGCTTATACAGCATATCCTTACGGAAGAAATATTTATCAGTATTTTCAGTGAATCCCAGTTTCATGACGAAAACAATATTGCCAAGGAGTTAAAGAAGGTTGAGCAAACATTCTTCATAGGGAATACGAAGCGCCAGACCCTTGATGTCGTAAAGAATTACTACGATATGATCAAGGCACAGGCTACGAGTATTGTAAGCCACCATGAGAAGCAGAAGTTTCTTAAAATTATCTATGAAAACTTCTATAAGTCATATAATCCCAAAGGGGCTGACAAACTGGGGATTGTTTATACTCCAAACGAGATAGTTAACTTTATCATTGAAAGCACAGATCATTTATTACATAAGCACTTCAAGAAGACGCTTGCCGATAAAAATGTTGATATCTTGGATCCTGCGACTGGAACAGGGACTTTTATTTGTGACTTGATTGAGTATTTACCAAAGCAGAACTTGGCCTTTAAGTATCAGAATGAAATCCATGCAAACGAAGTGGCGATTCTTCCATATTACATTGCGAACCTGAACATAGAATATACCTACAAGCAGAAGATGGGGAGTTATGAGGAGTTCAAAAGCATCTGCTTTGTTGATACGTTGGATAATGTTGGCGGCCTTCAATATTCACAGCAGCAGACGACGATGTTTGGATTCAGTAGTGAGAATGCTGAGAGAATAAAGGCCCAGAACAAGAAGAAGATATCGGTTATCCTTGGCAATCCTCCTTACAACGCAAACCAGATGAATGAAAACGATAACAATAAGAATCGTGTCTATCCCGAAGTGGATGCCAGGATAAAGGATACGTACATTAGAGAAAGTACCGCCCAGAAGACAAAACTTTACGATATGTACACAAGATTCCTGCGGTGGGCTTCTGACCGTGTAGATGAAAACGGTATTATTGCTTTTGTTACAAATAATTCCTTTTTGAAGAAGCGGGCTTTTGATGGATTCAGAAAAGTCGTAGAGCGGGAATTCAATGAAATATATATTGTTGATCTTAAGGGTGATGCTAGAACCAGTGGAGAGCAACGCAGGCGCGAAGGCGGTAATGTCTTTGATAATGCTATCAGGGTCGGTGTTGCCGTATATTTCCTGGTAAAGTCTAAAAAAGAACAAGGGTGTAAGATTTATTACCATGCCATAGAAGATTATGTGAAATCCGAAGAGAAGAAGGATTATCTTCGTTCAAACAAGTTGGAAGCTTTTTCTTTCACTCACATACACCCCGATAAACACTGGAACTGGTTGGATATTGCCTTTTCAGATTTTGAAGACTTGTTACCGCTTATTGACAAGAATGTGAAGCATGGCAAAGGAACTAACGCGGTCTTCAGGATGTTCTCCCTTGGTGTTGTTACTGCGAGGGACGAATGGGTTTATGACGAGAGGACAGATAATCTTGCAAAGAAAGTATCCCATTTAATCGATATTTACAACCAGGACTTAAAGAAGCTGAAAGGCAAGTCAGCAGATGATATCCGCAACGAGGTTAATTATTCCATTAAATGGACTCGGGCAGTAAAGAATGATATCGCCAGGGGCAAGAAATATAAATTTGACAGATCTTTGATTGTAGATAGTTTGTACCGTCCTTTTGTTAAGAGGAAGTTGTATTTTGCCAGGGAACTTAATGAGATGCAGTATCAGCAAAGATCCATATTCGGTACTGAATATGAGAATTCGGTCATATGCGTAAACGTAGGTTCCAAGACCTTTAACGTCCTTGCCGCTGATGTTGTCCCTGATTACCATGTGAATGGCGATTGTAATTGCCTTGCTTACTACTGGTACGACGTAGACGGGAATAGAGTTGAAAATATTACTGATTGGGGACTGGAGCAGTTCAGGGAACATTATGAAAACAAGAAGATCACCAAGTGGGATATCTTTTTCTACACTTACGCCGTATTGCATCATCCTGAATACAGAGAAAAGTACGATCTGGATCTTAAACAGGAGTTTCCACGGTTGCCATTTTATGAAGAGTTCTTCCAATGGCGGGACAGAGGGAAAAAATTGGCAGATCTGCATATAAACTTTGAGAAGGCAAAACCTTTTAAGTTGAAGAGAACAGATCTTGATTTAAGCCAAAAGCAGAAAGAATTATTCGGAGTAGAAACTTCTCCAGACAAACATCTGTTTGGCTATAAGACGAAATTAAAAGTAAAACTGAAGGCTGTGAAAGAGACGGGCACCATAGAAATAGACGAGCAAACATCTCTTACGGGGATTCCGCCAGAAGCTTGGGAATATAAGCTGGGGCATTATAGCGCCCTTGAATGGGTGTTGGACCAATATAAGGAGAGCAAAATAAGCGATCCCACTATCGCAAAGGACTTTAATACATACAGATTTGCTGATTACAAGGAAGAAGCAATAGAACTGCTCAAAAAAGTTTGTACGGTAAGCGTTGAGACTATGGACATTATAATAGATATGCCGTGTTGCAAATAAAGATAATCGTCCTACTGTTGTTTGTTTCCCTGTTTGCCTGTTCAAATACGCAGGCTACAGACACAACTCTTGGCAATACAGATGCAAAAGTCTTCTTTAGCCCCAAGGGAGGTTGCACAGAAGCGATTGTGGAGGCTTTAGGGAAGGCAAAGGCTGAAGTCCTAGTACAAGCCTACAGTTTTACTTCTGCGCCTATTGCAAAGGCACTGGTGGACGCACACAAGCGAGGGGTTCACGTTGAGGTAATCCTGGATAAGTCACAGCGGTCTGAAAAATACACCTCGGCCGATTTTGTCGCTCATGCAGGCATTGCCACTTCCATAGATACAAAGCATGCTATTGCTCATAATAAAATCATGATTATAGACAAAGAGACGGTAATTACAGGTTCTTTTAACTTCACGAAGGCGGCGGAAGAGAAAAACGCGGAGAATCTGCTGATATTGAAATCAAAGGATCTGGCAAAGGCATATACAGATAACTGGAAGGCACACCAGGAACATTCTGAGAAGTACGAAGGAAGATAAATAAAACATCTGTCTATTTTTTAGGCAAACCGAAGAAGTCCCCGTAAAATCAATCTCGCCTCTGAGTTATTTCCAAGTTCCTAACATATTTTGTTGATAACGCTTTTCTACTCCTCTTCAGCCTTCTTTTTTTTCCTCTTCGGTGCTAGAGGTTCTTTGAACCTCAATGTGCTGTATTTCTTTTTATAATTCTCATGATCCATTAAAAACTCCTGCATATCATCTGGAAGTTGGTCAAACACCTGGAGCCCAATAGCTGACTGAAAGGCATCCATTGGTTCCCTCCATGCTCTTCTCTTTGCGGTTCGTAGTGCAGACCTCAGAATAAAATCATTCAAAGTAAGTCCCGCCTGCTCCTTCCCCATTTTCAGCATAGCCAGCTGTTCTTCAGCCTTTGTAAGATTTGCCGATAACCTTACTTTTAAATCCTTCCTCTTTACCGCAGTATCCTCTCCCGTTTCCTTCTTTTCCACCTTCCTTATCTCTGCTGCAATAACTTCAATAGTTTCTTTTTTCAGATTCAGGTTGCTCAGTGCTTTTTTTACTAAATTTAGTGATTTATCGTTCATACCTGTCCCCTTTGATTATAAGCAAATAAACTTATAACACTCTGATTTAACAGCTTATTTAATGTGCTGCAAATAACAGTTATGCGTACCACATGAAAAGTTATCTGATTTAATTAATTATAAGCGGCGGTTAAAAAAAGCACAAGGAAAGGAGGTAAGTATCTGAGTTGCAGAAGTAACTGCGTTTCACGCGGTAATTATTCAAAAGAAAGAGGTTTTAACAATGAACAAGAGAATTGAGAGAAAGTTAGCAAAGAAACATGGACAAGGCAGGCTGTTATGGATACCTATAGACAGGCTTGTCCCCCATCCTGAAAACCCGCGTCTGTTTATACGTGAGGATATTGTAAATACCATTGGAGCAAAACTTCTGAACAGCGGCAGGTTCAATGCGAAGTATGCTTTAACCGTACGCCCCATAGGAAACGGCAATTATGAGATTCTGTCTGGGCATCACAGGGTTGAAGCATCTAAAAGAGCTGGAATCAAATACATCCCTTGTTGGTCCGAAACGATGACTGACGAGGAGGCGTACGACGAACTTACGTTGGCAAACAGTCAGTCAGAGCTTATTTCCCTTGAATATGCAGTGCACATTTTTAAATACACTGACAGGGCAAAAGGTGGAAGAGGGGAAGAGGGTGGACTCTCCGAGTACGCCCGCAAACACAACATGTCCAAGGCCAGGGTAAGCGAACTGTGCAGAGCTGGTGAAGTATACATGACTGTTAAACCGTCTGGACATCCGAACACTTTCAAGAAAAAAATCCAGCATCTGTTAGTTATTCGCAACCAGTGCCCAAGGGAAGACTGGGCTGGTCTTGTGCAGATGGTAGAAAACAGACCAACCATGACAACCGCCGACGTTGAGGGCGAAATAGCAAAAATCAAACAGCAAGTTTTCTTTAATAAGAACGAGCAAGTGATTATCCAAAAGATTGAAGACATCATGGTACCAGAAAATACACCAGCGGAAAACGTATCCGAAGACAACCAGCCCGATGATGACGACGGTGATGGCTATGTTAATCATTTTTTGCAGATAACGCGGGCGATAAGTGAAGCAAGACAGCATATTGTCCCAGGCTTTACGGATCTCCGCAGTACCGTTTGTGACTTTGACTTACCGAAATTTGACAATGCAGCGCGGGCGATATCCTCAGACTGTGAAGATATTTTTGAAACCATTAACAAGGCTTATGCCTCTATTGAAAGGAGTGAAAACAATGAAACAGTTGCGCAAATTGGATCTTACTAAACTGTCCTTGCCTGAGAACTGGGTTTCACTGGGTAATTACGCTTACATTGAGTCGGATGAAAAATACATCGTTGTCAACGACGATTGTATTCATTGGATTCTAAAACATGGCGACACCATGGTATTTCATGGTCTGAAAAAGGTTCCAGGAGATCCTGGGTATCTTCATCATGATACGTTGGAAGTATCACATGAGGCACTGAAGGGCATCCTGACGGACCCAGTTGACATGGCGCAATGGATGCCGTCTTTTGGTGTGAAGTTCAGAAATTGGCACAACTATAACCTTCTGCAGGATAACTGCAAGGATCTTAACATAAACATAGAATTCCAAGAATGGAGGATGAGATGAGAAACTCAGAGATAATTTATGCGGGTTTTTTAAGTGATGCCGAAGTATCCGCTATGGAAGAACACGAAGCGGAGATGGCTGAAATCCACGCTTATATCCATGCAGAGTTTTGCGGGCAGCTTAATTTCCTGAAAATTTCAGCAAATTCAGAAAAAGGAGGAAGAGAGTTAGTTAATTAATTAAAAATAGTTTGGCGGAAAACTGAGGGCGGCAATAGGATCGCCTTACCATACGCAGTATGGGGGACACCACCAGCATTTTGACTCTCAAAAAAATGCTATGACCCCATACGATACATCTTCTGTAGTACAAGGCAATTCTGCACTGGAGATCGAGGAACGGGACCGCTACAATAATGATATGGTTGAGATCGCCAGGATCTATAATCAAATCAAAATACGCAAGATCCGTGACATTGAAACAATAGAAAATGCACTGAATCCCCTTCTCTCTGAACATCCAGAACTACAATCCGTCCTTGACATCGTACAGGGATGGAAGCCACAATTAACGGAAGGAGATAAGGGTGAGAGCGGCAATATACTGCAGAGTATCCACTGACAAGCAAGCCGAAAAATACAGTATCTCTGCGCAAAAGAAACTGTGTGCCGAGATATGCCAACGTAACGGTTGGACAACAGTAAAAGAGTTTGTGGATGAGGGATACAGCGGCTCACTTTTTGAAGATCGTCCTGCTTTTTTCAGTTTAATTGGCTACGCAGAGCAGCACAAAATAGATGTCATCGTCACAACAGACGCCGACCGTCTTGCCCGCCCCGATAACCTGGTGGACTTGGGACGGCTTCAAAAGGTTCTGATATCTAACCAGGTAAAACTCGCGAGTTTAGGCGGCAGAGTATCTGACTTATCAAATTCAAGCGACTGGTTTTTCTCATCTCTGGAATCTTTAATGGCTGGGTGGGAGAGGAAAAAGATAAAGGAGAGGGTCAAGAGAGGCGTAAAAGAGAAGAAGTTGCAGGGCCATTTTTGGGGTCCTGTTGTGCCCTCGGGGTATCTCAAAACAGGAACTGGAAAAGATGTGCGACTTGTCCCAAACCCAACGCGCCGTGAATTGATTGGAAAAAAGGGGTGTCCTTTTACGGTATTTTCCGCTGATGAGATCAAAACTATTTTCAATCGTTATCTTTCTGGTGAATCTATAAAAAGTATTGCAGACTCAATGGACAGTCACGATACCACCTTGGGCTACATATTGGACAGGGCGATGTTCTATGCGGGCTATGTGCTGTCAATGAAGGATGATGGAGAAGTCATGGGGAAGGGGCTTCACGAACCCCTGATAAGTGAATTTCAGGCAAAAAAGACGCTGCAACTTCGTGGGGAACGTCAAAGGATCCACCAAGATAGCCGAGAAAGATATCCCTCACTTGGAATAATTCGTTGTGCCGTATGCAACGCCCCCCTCCACCTGAAGGTGGGCATGAAGCCAAGGAAGAAATATCACTACTACACCTGTAGCAACAAGAAACTGGCTTCTATAAGACACACTACTTGCTCCTTACCGTCCCGCCAAGTCAAGGATGTTGAGCCGATGATATGGCAAACCGTTGAAAGGATTGTTACGACTCCCGAAATGGTATTTCAGATGCTTTCTAACTCTAATACCTTTAAAGAGCAATGCCGAGAGCGATTATTAAGAGTTGAAAAGGAATTGGCGGATATTGTCCAGCGGAAAAAGCGGGCTATGGATCTTTACGAATTCGCCAACACTTCAGAGGAAATGAACGAACACAGGGGCAGGCTTACGAAACTCGAAACAGATATCCAGTCCAAGCGTAGGCAAAGGAATGGTATTGAACAGGACTTGAAGGTTCAGGATGCAGCACCCCAGAGACACAAAGAGATATTACAGACGCTTGAGATGCTCCAGGAGGTTGTTACAGAGGCTAATCCTGCAGAACGTAGGGAGATAGTCAGACTCCTGTTTGAAACGATTCTGATGCACGCTGACGGCCAAATAAGCTATAAATTGCAGATACCTGTGATGACTTCCGTGGAATCACCTGATTTAGTGAGCCAAAAGCACAATACAGAGTGCTGTTCCTCGATGAACTGCCGGAGTTCAAGAGGAACGTGCTTGAGGTGCTCAGACAGCCGATAGAAAACGGCGAGGTGACCGTATCGCGGGCGGTTGCCTCGGTGAACTACCCGGCGTCGTTCATGCTGGTTGCTGCCATGAACCCATGCCCCTGCGGCTATCTCTCGGACCCCCGCCACCAGTGTTCCTGCACCCCCGGGCATATTCAGCGCTACCGGAGACGTGTCTCCGGTCCCCTGCTCGACAGGATCGACATCCATCTTGAGGTGCCTGCCGTGCCGTACAAAGAGCTTTCGACCGATTACTGCGGCGAGAAGTCTGAGGTGATACGTCAGCGGGTCGTCAATGCGCGGGACATACAGTTAAGCAGGCTGAAGGGGGAGAAGATATACTGCAACGGCCAGATGAAGACGAGGCATCTGAAGAAATACTGCCGGCTGAGGGACGATGCGCTGACCCTTCTGGAGACAGCCATGCAGCGGTTCGGGCTGTCTGCCCGTGCGTACACCAGGATACTGAAACTCTCCCGCACGATTGCCGACCTCGAAGCAGCGGAGGATATCCAGCCACAGCATATCTCCGAGGCGATACAGTACCGGACACTGGACAGGGGCATGTTTTAACGCTGTTTTTGATTTCAGGTGCTTTATGCTTTATCCGAAGCCTGTCGCATCGGGCTGATACGCTTCGACAATGCACCGAGGGTCTCGGAATGCTCCTGGTCAGATGCGCCCAGGTTATTGATCAGCAACGCCATCTCAGGGTTCGATTTCACGATCAGAGTGCGGTAATGATACTCACAGGCGCTTTTCTCGATCTCCATGCTGAAGGCTACGGCACCTTCAACCGAGACTGATTCTGCCGACTGTATGGCTTGGTCTATTTTTGATATCAGTTCCTCGAGCGGTGCGGCATCGTACTCAACGTCCTGGAAGAGGTCCCGGTTTTTTCGCGCCATGCGGATCTGGTAGTCTATCAGCCCTGCATGCGACCTCTCGTCGTTCTGCAATAACAGAAAAATTCCTGCCGCCTCCGGGTCATAGAAAAAAAGCTGATGAAAGTGGCTGTATAACTGCTCCATCTTCAGCTCAAGTTTTTTCAGCATCTCAAGCGCCTTGACGATATTCATGCATCCTCCTGTTCCTGTAATTTATTTTAGCAGATTGCTGCAGGCCCGGGCTGAAAATGACGTGCCTGAAGCCCTCAGGCGCCGCGAACAGCTGCAGCAATATTGTTTTTTCGATCGGCCGCCAGTATAGTAATACGCTATGGAAGTACGTTTATATTTCACGCAGGGCGCAAGGGGGCAGCTATGACTATTAAGGTGAAAAATCCGATTGTCGAGATGGACGGTGACGAGATGACCAGGATCATCTGGCAGTCGATCAAGGACAAACTTATACAGCCGTTTCTTGATATAGACCTGAAGTATTATGACCTCGGGATGAAGCACCGGGACGAGACTGATGACCGGGTGACGGTTGACGCAGCAGAGGCGATCAAGGAGCATGGCATCGGCGTCAAGTGCGCGACGATCACTCCGAATGCTACCCGGGTGAAGGAGTACAGCCTCAAGCAGCAGTGGAAGAGCCCCAACGGCACGATCCGGTCGATCCTCGACGGCACGGTCTTCAGAAAGCCTATTATCATCAAAAACATCCCTCCGGGAGTGGTTGCATGGAAGAAGCCTATCATGATCGGCCGTCACGCCTATGGAGACATCTATAAAAACAGCGAACTGGTGATCGATGGTCCGGGGACTGCCGAGATCGTCTTCACCCCATCCTCGGACGGCGAGAAAAAGACTGTCCTGATCCATGAGTTCAAGGGACCCGGGGTCGTCATGGGGATGCATAATACCGAGAAGTCGATCAGGAGTTTTGCGAAGGCCTGCATCAATTATGCCCTCAGCGAGAAGGTTGATGTCTGGTTTGGGGCCAAGGACACCATTTCAAAGCAGTACCACGGGTTTTTCAGGGATATATTTGCAGAAGAGGTGGAAAAAGCGAAAGACAGGATCCATGCCGCCGGTATCCAGTACCGCTTCATGCTGATCGACGATGCCGTTGCTCAGGTGATGAAGTCTGCGGGTGGTATGCTCTGGGCCTGCATGAACTATGACGGCGATGTGATGTCGGACATGATCGCCTCGGGCTTCGGCAGCCTCGGTCTGATGACCTCGGTGCTCGTCTCCCCTGATGGAAAGTTTGAATTCGAGGCTGCCCATGGCACGGTCATGCGGCATTATTACGAACATCTCAAAGGCAACCCGACCTCGACCAATTCTGTTGCCTCGATTTTCGCCTGGACCGGCGCCATCGCAAAGCGCGGCGAGCTTGACAACACTCCGGAGGTGGTGAACTTCGCCAACACACTCGAATCGGTTGTTATCGGGACTGTCGAAAGCGGCATCATGACCAAGGACCTTATGCTGATCGCTGAGCCGAAGGTCGATAGATACGCCCTGACAGAGGAATTTATCGATGTGGTGGCTGCGAGAATGAAAGAAAAAATGGGGTGAGCCGGCCTGCATAACTCAACGGTGCGTGCCTTCTCATTGTAACTGTCGTTGTTTGACATGGCCTCCATTGCATGGTAGTCTTAACGGGAGTTGTATTATCCTGTTTTGATTTTAAGGAGGTCTTGCGATGACGGCAGCTGCGGGCAATGATGAGCCCATAAAAATAGACAACGGGGTTTACTGGGTAGGGGATTCTGCGAATGCGCTCCTGAACAGGAATATTTATCTGAGGGTCTTTCAGGGGGCAGGGAAGACGCTCAATATGGTGATAGATCCCGGTCCGCCGGTTGACCTCGAACCGATGGCCAGGAAGGTATCCTCGGTGATCGGCAGTCTCTCGAAGGTCCAGATGGTCTATGTGAACCACCAGGACCCGGATGTCGGGGCCAATACAACCTACCTGGCCAAGCTCAACCCGAAGCTCCTGACGCTCATGACCGAGGACACCTGGCGTCTCGTCCAATTTTTCGGACTGGACCAGAAGAATTTTCGGGCAGTCGAGAGATTCAAGAATCTGCGGATAAGCCTGCCGACAGGCCACAGACTGCAGTTTATCCCGACGCCATTCTGCCACTTCAGGGGCGCATGCATGGTCTACGATCTGGAGACGAGGATCCTCTTTTCCGGCGACCTGTTCGGTGGTATCGCGTCGTCCGACCTGACCGCGACCGACGCAAACTGGGCAGGTATAAAGGCCTTTCATCAGCTGTATATGCCGAGCAATGACGCCCTTCGTCTTGCGGTCAGGCGGATTAGGGCACTCGATCCCGCGCCCCTTATGATTGCGCCGCAGCACGGCGGTATCATCAAGGGCCCACTCATAGAGGATTTTCTCGAGAGGATGAATGGGCTGAGTGTGGGGCTCGATATCATCACCGGCACGGGCGACCGGATGCCTCTGATCATCGATGCGGTGAACGAGATTATCTCCTCGTCAAGGGAGGTGATTGGTTCAGACAAGGTTGAGCGGGTGATGCAGGTCTTCCATCCCGACGGAAGCTACCCTGCCATCTTTGCGTTGAGCAGAGACAACCGGGTGACCGATATCAAGGCCGATCCTGTAGAGGCGATCGAGGCGCTGACAAAGCTGGTGTTCAGGCATTCGACAGAAAAGGAAAAAAACCAGCTCCAGCTCAGGATACTGAAGATATTCCTCGACCGGAACCTGCCGCCCCTTGATGTCGCACTTTCGGGAGAAGAAACAGCCGGGGTTGAACTGACGGAGGGCTAGGCCTGGTCGGGTTTGCCCTCTTTTCCCCTGATCCACCAGTCGGATTTGTCGGAAAACCACCACAGGGATGAGTCGGTCTCAAGGATCGTCTTCGCAAGCTCCTGCGCTGCGTCGGTCTTGAGCCTCTTGAGAGCAAAGGCAAGCCACTCGTCTGCATAGGTATTGCCCAGGTCTTTGTATTCCTTCAGGGCGAGGATCAATTCGAGCTGGTCGGCGTCATAGGCGAGCTGGGCCTCGATCGACGTGCCTTCCATAAATTCGAAGATCATGTCCCTGATCTCATCCCCGAACGGCAGGGTGTCTGCAAGGTCATTGACAGCTTTTTCCTCGTCGACCTTCACATATTTCTTGTTCACGTAGTTCAGGTCCCCGGTCCGCGCCTCGGGCAGGTCGTGGAACAGACACATCCGGAGAAGCTTGTCCGTATCAACGCCCTTGACCAGGTGGCCGAGGGTAAACCCGATATAGACCGTCCTGAAGATATGTTCGGCAACAGATTCGGCCCCTGACCCCAGGAACTGAAATCCGGTGCGCGGGGTGCGCTTGAGCATCCCTGCCTCAAAAAGAAAATTTGCGATTCGTTTCATACTATCCTCGTGGTAATGAGATCCTTATTGTGGATACATGATAACAGATATACTTTGTTGAAGTGATATGGAGTGCGTTTCGCCTATGCAGCCGCCAGTCCGTATCTTATATCCTGCTTCACCATTGCCTCGAGGGTTGCGTCGAGGTAGGGTTTCTTGCAGTCCATGCCGTTCATATTGCCGTCGCGGAGATATTTCATGTAGCGGCAGCCTCCGAAGCATAAGGGGAGATAGGGACAGGAAAGGCATTCTTCGTTCTTCCAGTTGTCGAGGTTGTGTGATTTCCGGTAGTCCACAATGCCGCTCCGGATATCACCGACTCTGAATTCGTCTCTGCCGAGGAGCCCGGAACACTTGTAGATGCCTCCGTCATGATTCACGATCAGCCTGTTCTTCAGCTCTATCATGCAGGCGGCCGGGATTATTTTCGATGTCCTGTATCCCCTTTTCATGGTCTCCTCCCGCAGGAAAATCTCTGCCTCGGCCAGCCAGGGCTCGCTGACCGAGTTGCAGCCTTCCTTGAAAAGACAGTTTGCCATCCCCTCGATCTCCTGAAGGACCGGGTAGAACTGCAGCGATGCTATCCGGTCTGGCGTGAGCCCGGCATCCTGAAGTTGATCGAAGAGTTCAGGGAAACGCCGGTAATTGTTTTTTGTGAAATTGCCGCTCAATTCAACATCAATAACCCCTATCGATTCTTTCAGGTTCTTCACGATCGTCCTGAAACTTTCACCCCCGTTTTTCAAGGGCCTGGCTTTATCGTGAATATCAGCAGGCCCATCAAGGGTTATGCTTGCCCTGCTGATCCCTGTCTTGTTTAATGTCTTGACCACTTCTGGCGTCAGCAGGGTGCCGTTTGTGATCAGCTTGCCGGTATATTTCAGGCCCGCCTCTTCTGCGATGGCCTTTATCTCCGACGATATCCACGCGATCAGGTCTTTGCTCAGAAGCGGTTCGCCCCCATAAAAATTGACCCTCAGTTCTTCCAGGCCTGATTTGAGATGCGTTTTGATGAATTCGATAAAGGCAGCGGCAGTTTCCCTTGTCATATAATGTCTGCCCTTTCTGCTGCCTTCAAAGCAGTAGCCGCAGTCGAGGTTGCAGTCCAAATTCATGACGAGCTGGACAGAGAATATTTTGTCGGCACTATTCACGTCTTCGAGGAATTTAATGATTTCAGTTCTATCTACCTCAGGACTGTCAACCAGGAAGCCGAGTTCCGCAAGCGTCTGGCTCTCTTCTTCAGACAGCCTGCCGCTGTGAATATCGTCGATAAAAGACTTCGGGACTGATATCTTCGATGCGGTCTTTGTCGAAAAGAGGATGAGGTTATCATAATTATCGTTGTCCGGATAGATTTTGCAAAAGCAGGAGAGAATCATTATTTGCTGCAGGTATGTTTATTCAAAAAGACAGGGGAGAAAGAATCTCCCCTGTCTTCCTTTTCAATCAGGCCTTTGTGGGTCCTGCCTGACAGCAGGCTGTCCCCGCAATATGCTGTTTCTTCACTCCTTTGTCGAGAACCTTTGTGCGCTTTCCCATAGTTATCTCCCCTGTTCTGTTGTTAAGCCGCCTCTATGAGGTCTTCCTTTTTATCGGCAGAAAACGATCAGAACTTGAATCTGATTCCTGCCTCAAACCATCTCTGCGCATTGAAATAATTCTTTGAGGCATGCTGATAGCCATCAAAGAGGTTATGGCCGGTCATGAAAAGCTCCGCCTCCCTGTCTTCCTGTTTGTATATCTTCTTGATCAGATTAAGGTCAACCACCCAAGCGTTGTACGTTCCGCCTGAGGTGCTGTCGAACCAGATATAATGGGCTGAGAGCAGGCCTCTTAAAGTCTTTTTGTCATCATATTTCAGGCTAGCGTCATAGGTGTATTTCGGTAGTTCACGGACTACGTCCCCAGTATCCCTGTTCTTGTTCTGGATGGCTGCCACTCCTGCAGATAAGGTAAAGTTATAAAAAGGTAGTGTTCTGATCTCGGTCTCTATGCCCTGGCGCCTCACCCTATCCTGGTTTACATCCATATATGAAAAAACAGGATCAAACTGGAATACCTGGACAATAGCATCGCTTATGTCATGCCTGAAGGCGCTCGCCTTTAACCAGAAATATTTTAAGGCCCCTGTCTCAATACCTGCCTGGTACGACCAAACTTTCTCCGGTTTTATCCCGGGATTCCCGATGTATCCATAAACCGGATTATCTTTAGTCATTACGATGAGGGGCTCATTGAACCCCCTTGAGACCGTTGCCCTGAGCAGAGTCTGTTCGCCTAGTTCATAGGTTACTCCAAGGCTCGGACTTATGAAATCCTTTACCCGATCTGCGTTGTCGTAGCGTATGCCCGGGGTGACTGAAAACTTTCCTATCTTGATCGTGTCATTTATAAAGAGAGCAGTTTTTGCGTTCCTGCCCCTGACGTCGACACCATTGGTGTCATAATATTTCATCAGGTTATCATCATAATCAAACCCAGCGACAACGGCATGGTTATCGATATTCCAGCTGACCTTTGCACTGGCGCCGCTGCTGCTGTCCCGGCTGCGAAAGTCATAAAGGGCCTCAGTACTCGGGGTTTTTTCCCTGAACTTCCAGTTGCGAGTGGCTGTCCGTGCAGAAAGAGAAAGGTCAACCCCTTTGGCCAGAGATGTATTAAAAGTCAAGGTGGCAAAAAGATTTTCTATGTTTACGTTATCAAGCCAGTCCAGGGCAGGGTAGCCCGAACCCCTTGAGCCCCTGTCATAGAAGGTGGTAAGAACGATCTGGCTGCTGTTTCCAAGGTCCTGTGAGAGCTTCATATAGAGATTGCTGAAGGCTACAGCATTGTTAGGAGGCGTTCCTCTGAAACCGTCGGACTGCATCCTGCCTGCATAGAAATAATAACCTGTCTTATCCTTCTTGCCATATAGCTCGGCTCGCGCATCAAGGAAGGTCTGCTCCCCCATGTTTCCGGAGAGTGTGCCGCCTGACCTCATCTGGTCAGCCCCGGACTTGGTGATGATGTTTATAACGCCTCCGAGAGAGGAACCCCAGACAGAAGAGGCAGGACCTTTTATCACCTCTATTTTCTCGACAAGCTGGGCCGGTATCATGCCTATATCAGCTATGTCGGTATTCAAGAGATTGACACGCAAACCGTCCATGAATACTGCTATATGATTATGGCCAGAGCCCTGTATATGCGCATATGAAAATGCGCCGGTCCCGCCGTCGTTCCGTACCTGGACCCCGGTTATCCGGTTCAGCACATCCGCTACCGTATGAGCATTCATCAGCTCTATATCTGCCTTTGTCACCACCTCGACATTCTCAGCAACGCGTGTGATCGACTTAAGACTCCTTGTCGTCGAGACAATCTGAAGTTCAGACTCAGAAAAGTACATCGAAAGAAACGTTTTTTCGGCTTCAGACAGGCCAAAGGCGCTGACAGCTGAGAGGATGATTAAAAAAATTGATAATACCGAAACAACAGACTTGCGAATCCCCATCAAATGCCTCCCAAAAAAAAGATTGACCATTATAAGTGAATAAAGAAGGCTTTGTCTAGGACAAACCTTGTTAAATCAGCTGGTTAGATAAACAATGAGCTTTTTCGGGCCTTCTATCGCCCGTCGCTTATCCAAAAATTGAATAATTGTAGTATCATATCAACCATGACCACTATTATTGTATGTACTCGTGAAGGAAGGATATATTGAAGAAATATAGCAGCCGTGGAGGACGCCAGGAAAGGCCCAAATCCGGGGAATCGTCCGGAGCCCGGGCCAGGTCCGGTGCCAGGCCAGGTTCCGGATCAGGATCAGGGGGCAGGCATGCGGACAGATCCGGCAGCGGAAGGTCCGGTTCCCGATTCAGTGAAAGATTCAGTGAACGCTATGGGGAAAAATCAGGGGAGAAATCAAGCTTCCGCTCGGGGGACAGTTTCCGTGGCCGTTCAGGCGACAGGCCTGGTGCCCGTTCAGGTGACCGGTTTGCTGAAAGGTCTTTCGACAGAAGCGGAGACCGCCCGAGGGACGGGTTCAGAGATGAATCCAGGGACGGGGCAAGGGACGGATTCAGGGAAAGACCGCGCAGCAGCGAGCGTGACAACTGGATATACGGCCTGAACCCGGTGCTGGAGGCTTTGCGGGCTGGCAGAGAGGTGAAGGCTGTCTATATCCTTGCCGGTCGCAGAGACAAGCTTGACGAAGTAAGTCAGGCTGCTGCCGGCCGTGGTGTTACCGTTAAAAAGGCCGAGATGGACTTCTTTGACAGCAAGTTCCCTAAAGGGCATCAGGGCATTGCGGCTGCTGTTGCCCCAAGACAATATGCAACCCTCGACGATATTATGGCCATACCGGCACGGAAAAATGAACTTCCGCTCTTCCTGATCCTTGACCTTGTTGAGGACCCGAGAAACTTCGGGGCGATCCTGAGGGTGGCGGATGCCGTGGGTGTCCATGGCGTTGTTATCCAGTCCCACCGGTCTGCGACCCTGACCCCCGAGGCGGTCAAGGCCTCGGCGGGTGCTGCCGAGTACATGCCGGTCGCGATGGTCTCGAATATCAAACATGCCATCAAGACGATGAAGGATGAGGGGATACTGGTCGTCGGGGCAGAGGCCGGCAGCAAGAATGAGTTATGGACCACAGACCTCTCGGCCCCGCTCGCATTGGTCATCGGGTCTGAAGGTAAAGGCTTAAGAAGGACCGTAGGAGAGGATTGCGATATTATAGTCAGTATGCCTATGCAGGGGATGGTCAACTCCCTGAATGCGTCGGTTGCTGCGGGGGTCATACTGTTCGAGATAATGCGCCAGAGGATTGGCAAGGGGTGATGGACTCAGGCTGTCCATTGAGTTGCCATTTTGTTTGTCTGTCATTCCGGCTTGTCCGGAATCTTTCAGGTGGCGTCAAAGAAGGATTCCCGACGCGCTTTACTTGCGGGAATGACAGCCTTTTTTGATTCAGGATAGTTTATTGACCAGCACTATGCTAATATTAATTTTGCCCCGCAAAATACCCCTTTGACGGTTGCTTGCTTTTTTCTGCTTGACGGGACTATAATTTTTCCTTTATATTAATAACTTGACAAAAACCCAGTGGAGTACTGTTGCCTTTTTAGGGAATGCCACCGTAGCTCAGTTGGTAGAGCAGTTGATTTGTAATCATCAGGTCGGGGGTTCGAATCCCTTCGGTGGCTCCAGCAAGCACGGTGGCCGGCAGTCAGTTAAAGTGCAGTTAAAGGGAGCCCCGGACTTAATAAACTAGGACCCGGCTCTGTTTTTCAGATGGAGAGGTACCCGAGTGGCCAAAGGGGACGGGCTGTAAACCCGTTGGCGTAGCCTACGGAGGTTCAAATCCTCCCCTCTCCACCAGCATCAGCAGGCAGAGACGGTCTGCCGGACTGATTTTTCATTGATTGTGTGCAGCGGGTGATGCGGGAGTAGCTCAGTGGTAGAGCGTCAGCCTTCCAAGCTGAGGGTCGCGGGTTCGAATCCCGTTTCCCGCTCCATAATTGGAACTAAATTGGAAGACGTATTGTTTCGGGCAGCAGTTTGCCGGCAAGGAGCAGCAACAAAACGCTGCTGAGTAGCCGGAAAGCGTTGCCGAAGGTGTGATGCCCATGTAGCTCAGTCGGCAGAGCACATCCTTGGTAAGGATGAGGTCACCGGTTCGATTCCGGTCATGGGCTCCAGGACTATAACAGGGTCTCGAGAGATTATTATTTGTGGAGAGCACGGCGGCGCCGTGAGCGAAAACGCTGTCCACTGGACGAAGGAGGAAAGAAGATGGCAAAGGCAAAATTTGAGAGGACGAAGCCACATTGCAACGTAGG
>CAZCKU010000002.1:277444-437618 GCA_964499365.1 uncultured Thermodesulfovibrio sp. | reverse complement strand
GGGGGGGCGGGCACGGCTGTATGGCTGACCTTCCCCGCGGCGCTCCTGTCAGACCATTCTTATGACGCTATAAGTTAAAACAATCAGCATTTTCTTTTATTTCAGGGCAAAAGTATGTTATTTTTCCTTACTTTATAAAAATTTATTATCACTTTTATAAAAATAATAAATTTTTATGGGCTCATAAACATATGCTATAGTCTTATGAATTTATAAAAAATAATTATAGCTTGCGGGCCCGGGATTTTTTTACTGCTGGATGAAAACGATTGTCTTCATAAATCACAGTTTAAGAAAGGAGTACCGGATATGCTCATTATAGGTGAGAAGTTGAGCATCATCGCCAAACGGGTCCGTGAGGCCATGATGAAGAAGGACAAAGGTCCTATCCAGGAAATTGCCATCCGGCAGTGGAAGGAAGGGGCCGGCATGATCGATGCGAATATAGGGCCTGCAGAGGATGGCGGCGAGGACCTGATGCAGTGGATGGTGACGACGATACAGGAGGTTGTTCAGTTGCCGGTCTGCCTCGACACCACGAATTTCCAGGCGATTGAGGCAGGGCTGAAGGTCCACAACAACGAATGGGGAAGGCCGCTTATCAACTCGACGTCGAACGACCCTGAGCGTTTCCCCATCCTCGAGCTTGGCGCCAAATACAACTCGCAGGTTATCGGGCTCACCGTCGGCAAGGGCGGACTTCCGGCAGATGCCGAAGAGCGGTGTGCCATTGCCGCCGAGATCATGGGGCGGGCCATGGAGTATGGCGTACCCCTTGAAGACCTTTATCTCGATCCCCTTGTCCTGCAGATCGCGACCTCCCAGGATCATGCACGCCACGTCATCAAGGCCATAAGCATGTTTCAGGAGATGAACGATCCTCCCATGAAGACCGTTGTCGGTCTGAGCAATATCTCCAATGGCTGTCCCAAGGCCCTCAGGCCGATTCTGAATAAATACTATTTCCTGCTCCTCGCGGATGCGGGGTTGTCAGCGGCCATCGCCGACAGCCATGAAATGGCAGAGGCCCTGAATGACCGGGCGCTGGTCGCCGACGTTGCGGCGGGCAGGCAGATCGCTGATGCGCAGAAGATGGCAGAGATAAGCAAAACGCTTGATGTGATGATGGGCAGAACGCTCTATGCACATTCGTATCTGGAAATGTAACCTGAAGACTGATACCATTAATAATGATACATAAGAAATGGATGAATGCCGCAGGCGGGCATAAGGAAATGCTTCTTTCATTACTCATGTTCACTTTCTTATTTTTCAACTAACAGACAGGAGGATTTATGGCTTTTACACCACCAAAAGAATCTTACGCAGGAAAAGTGTATACCGTGACGATCGGGACCGGTGACAGGGCCGCGACCATCGGCGGGGAAAATGTGCTGCCGTTCCATTCGTTCGAGGGCGAGACGCCGAACAGGCCGCTGGTGGCGATCGAGATACAGGATGTCCCGCCGGCGGACTGGCCGGAAAACGTCAGAAAGGTTTACGAAGGTGTCTCCGGTGATCCGGTGACGTGGGCAAAATACTGCCAGAACGAGCTGAAGGCCAAGGCCATCGCCCTGAGGCTTGTCGGTACCCATCCGGACCGCGAAAACCGCTCTGCAGAGGATGCGGTCAAGACAGTGAAGGATGTCCTGGCGGCGGTTGACGTTCCTCTGATCATTCTCGGCAGCAACCACGCTGAAAAGGATACGTCCGTGCTGATTGCTGTTGCCGAGGCCGCGAAGGACCGCAACTGCATCATCGGCAAGGCCCAGGAGGCCAACTACAAGACGATCGCCGCGGCTGCCATGGCAAATAACCACAAGCTGATCGCGATGTCAGAGCTCGATATCAACCTTTCGAAGCAGCTGAACATCCTGATTACCCAGATGGGCTTTGACAAGGAGAAGGTCATTACCGACCCGATGTGTTCAGCCCTTGGTTACGGGCTTGAGTACACCTATTCCGTTATGGAGCGCATCAGGCTTGCGGCCCTCACCCAGAACGACCAGACCATGCAGCAGCCCCTCCTCGGGGATGTCGGCATGTACGTCTGGAAGGTGAAGGAGACCCAGGCTGCCGAGGCAGATCTGCCCCAGTGGGGGCCGGCCGAGGAGCGGGGCATTCTCTGGGAGGCTGAAACGGCAACTGCGCTGCTGATCGCCGGTGCCGAGCTGCTGATCATGCGTCATCCGAAGGCGGTTGCGGCCGTCGAGACCGTCATTGAAGAACTTGTTTAAGGAGGAATGAATAATGGCTTTATCCGGCGTTGAAATATTTAAACTCTTACCCAAGACGAACTGCAAGAAGTGCGGTCAGCCGACCTGTCTTGCCTTTGCAATGAAGCTTGCCCAGCGGCAGGCGACCCTGGATCTCTGCCCTGATGTCTCAGAGGAGTCGAAGCAGAAACTGGGTGAGGCCTCTGCCCCGCCGGTCCGCCCGATTACCCTCGGTGCCGGTGCAAAGGCGGTCAAGATGGGCGAAGAGACGGTACTCTTCAGGCACGACAAGAAATTTGTCAACCCCTGTGCCTTTGCCATTGAGGTGAAGGATACCCAGTCCGAGGCCGAGATTGCGGCAGTCTGCGAGCAGGTCATGCATTCCGAGATAGACCGGGTCGGCCAGAAACTCAGGATCGATGCGATCCTGATCACGAATGCCTCGGGCGACGGCGGCAAGCTCGAAGCAGCCGCAAAGACCGTTGCGGCAAAGGCGGCCGATGTTGCCGTGATCATCAATACCACCGATCCTGCGGCAGCTGAGGCAGCGGTCAAGCTGTTTGCCGGAAATAAGCCGGTGATATACGGCGCAAACGCCTCGAACCTTGAGGCGATGGCAGCGGTGGCAAAGAACCATAAGGCAGCGCTCGGCATCGCCGCAGCAAGCCTTGACGAGCTTTCCGAGCTTACGGAAAAGGCGAAGGGCTTCGGGGTGGAAGACCTTGTGCTGGATTCCGGCGCACGGAAGGCGAAGGATATCATCGCGAACAATACCCTTATCAGAAGGGCGGCGATCAAGAAGGGCTTCAAGCCTCTCGGGTATCCGGTCATCAATTTTATTCAGCGCAGCGACAGCATGGTCGAAGCGCTGGTTGCCGCGGTCTGCGTGTCAAAGTATGCGTCGATCGTTGTACTGAGCAGCGTTGAGAAATGGAAGAACCTTGCCCTTTTTGCGCTGAGGCAGAATATCTACACCGATCCCCAGGTGCCGATGCAGGTAGAGCAGAAGATCTACAAAATCGGTGAGCCGACGGCCGATTCGCCGTTCTTTATCACGACAAATTTTTCTCTCACCTATTTTATTGTCTCGGGCGAGATCGAGAACAGCAAAATCCCGTGCCGTCTTGCGGTCATGGACTCGGAAGGCCTGTCGGTGCTGACGGCCTGGGCTGCAGGCAAGTTCACCGCGACGAAGATTGCGGCGTTCATACAGGAGAGCGGCATCGACAAGGAGATTGCAACAAAGGAGCTGATCATTCCGGGGTATGTCGCGATCCTGAGCGGTTCGATTGAGGAAAAACTCCCGGGCTGGAAGATCACGGTTGGTCCGCGTGAGGCGAATGCGATACCGACATTCCTGAAATCAAGGGCCTGAAAAGAATAGTTGATAAATTACAGTAAAAAATATAAAAATATAACAAAGCAGCTGCGTCCGGGGTATGAACATACCCCGGCCAGGAGAAGGAGGTCAGATGTCTAAGTTAATTGCAACAGCAGCCATTAGGGGCGCTCAGACACTTGTCAGGCAGGCGGATGAGATGCTGCAGAAGACGATCGCAGAAAAGGGCAAGGACTATGTCTTTGAATTTCCTGACACCGCATTCTACCTTCCGATGATCTATGCGATGACGGGATTCCAGGTCAAGACGCTGGGCGACATGAATGTGGGACTCGGCTTTGCAAAGGAGCTGCTCCACGATCTGCCGGATGAGCATATCTGGAAGCCGTATCTCGGCGAGGCGCTGGATTCGGGCATGGCGACACTCTTTGCCGAGGAGATCCTGCTTGCCCTGAGGTATATCCAGGGGCTCGAACCCTGCAAGGACGAGGAGACGGGATACGTCTATAACGGCTATATCTCTGACACGATCCAGAGAAACCTCGGCATACAGCTCGTCGACGGATCTATGCCAGGCTTTGCGGCGATCATCGGTGCTGCACCGACCGACGACATCGCGGTGAACATCTGCCGTGAGCTCCAGGAAAAGAACATACTGACCTTCCTCTCCGGGAATGTGAATGGCAACAGCGTGACCAAGCAGCTTCTCAGAAAAGGCGTCGAACTCGGCTGGGATGCCCGCATTGTCCCCCTTGGCCCGGATGTTGAACATACACTCTATGCACTTGACTGGGCGATCAGGGCATCGCTTATTTTTGGCGGAAAGAAACCGGGTGATTTCAAGGAACATCTCAAGTATCAGAAGGACAGGGTCTTTGCCTTTGCCATCGTCCTCGGGCCTCTGGACGATATCATATGGACCACGGGCGCGGGTGCGATCAACATGGGCTTCCCTGCCATTGCAGATACGGACATTCCGGTTATCCATCCTACCGGTGTCTGTACCTACGAGGAAGTTGACAAGGAGTTTGACCACTCCAAGATTGTCCAGCGTGCCATCGAACTCAGGGGACTCAAGATTACGGTCGAGAAGCCTCCGATACCGGTGGCGTTCGGCCCTGCCTTCGAGGGAGAGCGTATCCGGAAAGAGGATACCTTTATCGAGTTCGGCGGTCAGCGTACCGCAGCCTTTGAATGGGTGCGGATGCGCGAGATGGACGAGATAGAAGACAACAAGGTAATCATTGTCGGCGACAACTGGCAGGAGCGCTATGAAAAGGGCGGTCAGCTGCCTCTGGGCCTGCTCATCGAATGCGCCGGCCGGAAGATGCAGAAGGATTTCGAATCGGTTATCGAGAGAAAGATCCACTCCAATATCAACGAGGCGCAGGGTGTCTGGCATATGGGACAGCGGGACATCAACTGGATCAGAATCAGCAATGCTGCCAAGAAGGACGGCTTTACCCTTGAGCATCTCGGCATCCTGAACGCGGCGATGACCCATCACCGGTTCAAATCCATTGTGGATAAAGTCCAGGTGACGCTCTTCATCGATGAGAAGGATGTCAAGGAGAAGCTGGATGAGGCGCGTGCAGCCTACAAAGAGCGCGACCACCGGCTGGGCAGCCTCACGGATGAGGCCGTTGATACCTTCTATTCCTGCCTGCTCTGCCAGTCATTTGCTCCGGCACATGTCTGCGTTATAACCCCGGAGCGTCTCGGGCTTTGCGGGGCGTATAACTGGCTTGACGGCAAGGCGGCCTTCGAGATCGACCCGACCGGCGGCAATCAGCCGATCACCAAGGGCGAGTGTCTTGATGCGAAGTACGGCCGCTATACCGGTGCTGACGAATATCTGAAAAAAGCGACGGGGGGCGCGGTCGAGACGCTGAACCTCTATACGATCATGGAGAACCCCATGACGTCCTGCGGCTGTTTTGAATGCATCATCGCGATCATTCCCGAGGCCAACGGGGTCATGCTCGTACACAGAGGCTATACCGGCATGACACCGATGGGCATGAAGTTCTCAACGCTGGCCGGTACGGTCGGCGGCGGTGCGCAGACGCCGGGATTTATGGGCGTCGGCGTCAACTTTGTCACCAGCAAGAAATTCCTCTACGGCGACGGCGGGATCAAGCGCATCGTCTGGATGCCGAAGTCACTGAAGGAGAGGATTGGCGACGATTTCAAGAAGCGGGCAGAGGAAGAGGGCGTGGCTGACCTCCTCGACAAGATCGCGGATGAGTCGATCTGTGAGGACTCTGAAAAACTGCTGGAGTTCCTGACGACAGCGGGTCATCCGGCGCTTTCGATGGATTCGATAATTTAAGGGAGGTGTGAGTATGGCAAAGGAAAAGCAAGTAAGAACATCACAACATGCTACAGCACAGATACTCGAGGAGCAGCCGACGATAGAGACCTGTTTTGACCGGGCCGACAAGATGAAGCCCTGTCCGATAGGTCATGAGGGCGCCTGCTGCAAAAATTGCTATATGGGCCCATGCCGCCTGGTCGGCAAGGACGCAGAGACAACGGCCAAGGGCGTTTGCGGTGCAACGCTTCCGGTTATTGCTGCCAGATATTTCGCCCGCATGGTTGCCGGCGGTACATCTGCCCACGGTGACCATGGAAGAGACATGGCCTTTACGCTCCTGGCAGTGGCCGAGGGCCACGCCAAGGATTTCCAGGTCAAGGACGTGAAAAAATTGTACCGGACTGCCGACATCCTGGGCATAGAATTTGAGGGCAGGCCCGTGCTTGACGTGGCGAAGGATGTTGCGACAAAGATGATTGAGGATTTCGGGAGGCAGAAGGGGGAGATGAACTTCCTGAAGCGCGCCCCCAAGAAGACGCAGGAGCGCTGGAAAAAATACGGCGTTGTCCCCCGCGGCATGGACCGCGAGGTGGTCGAGGTTATGGACAGGACGACGATGGGCATGGATGCAGACCCTGACTCAATCCTTGACTCGGCGATACGCTGTGCCCTTGCGAACGGTTGGGGCGGCAGCATGATATCGACCGATTTTACCGACATTCTCTTTGGGACACCCATGCCGATCAAGGCTGAAGCGAGCCTCGGCATCTTCAAGGAGGACGAGGTGAATATCATCGTGCATGGCCACGAGCCCTCGCTGGCCGAGATGATCGTTGAGGCGGTCCAGGAGCCTGAGCTGATCGAATATGCCAAGACAAAGGGGGCCAAGGGTATCAACCTCGGCGGAATGTGCTGTACCGCCAACGAGGTGCTCATGCGGCATGGCATTCCGACGGCAGGAGGCTTTACGAACCAGGAGCCGGCTATCATGACCGGTCTCATCGACGCCTTTACCGTTGACGTTCAGTGCATCATACCGGCAATTGTCGATGTTGCCAAGAAGTTCCACACAAAGGTTATCACCTCTTCCGATAAGGTGAAGATCCCCGGGGCGACGCATATATCCTTTGACGAGCATATAGCCAAAGATCAGGCCCGTCAGATCGTCCGCATGGCTATCGATAATTTCCCGAACAGGACGAAGACCGGAAGTCATGTCACCGAGAAATTCCCGATGATCGGTGGTTTCTCTCATGAGTATATCGAGTATATGCAGGGCGGCAGGTGGAGAGGCTCGTTCCGTCCGCTCAACGATGCGATTGCCGCAGGCAGGATCAGGGGCGTGGTCGGGCTGGCCGGCTGCGATAACCCACGGTGGCCTTCCACCGGTGTCCACAAGTTCCTTGCGACCGAACTGATCAAGAACGACGTTCTGATCGTGTCGACCGGGTGCAGCTCGGCTGCGTGCGGGGGGGCGGGCTATCTTACCCCTGAGAACGCACTGGAGAATGCCGGTCCGGGTCTCAGGGAGGTCTGTGAGGCAATCGGTATCCCTCCGATACTTCACCTTGGGGCCTGTGTCGACAACTCGAGAATCCTGACGATTGCCTCGGCGATGGCTGCTGAAGGTGGACTTTCGGACGAGATAGGCGGCATGCCTGCTGTCGGTATAGCACCTGAATGGATTACGGAGAAGGCTGTCTCGATCGGGGTGTATTTTGCGGCATCTGGTGTCCCGGTCATCTTCGGTGGTGAGTCTCCGGTCAGTGCCTCGAAGGAAGTTACCCGCATCCTGACTGACGTCTGGATGGAACGGTATAAGGGCGGATTCTTTTTCGAACCCGATCCTGAAAAAATGCTGGCCCTTGCGCTTGAGTTCATCGACAAGGCCCGCGAGGCCCTGAAGCTGAAGAAATACGAGCCGGGCAAGTTCGGCACCGAAAAGGTGCTTATGGACATGGCTGCCCGCCGCGAGATCGAAAAGACGAGCCGTGCACATATAGGGCTGTAAGGGCATCCTTCGGGTACGTGTCGTCATCCGGCATTACCTGTTAGTCCCGAGTCAGTAAGAGTTAGGAAAAAACCCCCTGCTCACCCGAGCAGGGGGTTTTTTGATGTGGCCTGACCATGATGCCCCGCTTCTTTTCCTGCTACTCGTCTCCCGTCGTCTTCCGAAGCATACTGAACAGCTCAATTCTGCTCTTATATTTCGTCTTGATCTCCTCAGGGATAGCCGCGCCAAAGACTTTCGTGACTGATACGAGATACGGGATGGTGACGGATTGTTTCATCAGGCTGCTGTCGGACGGAAGAAAGGCGACCAGGATGACGAGGATGACCGAGACGATCAGGGTCCCCTTCAGCAGTCCCAGCACCCCCCCGAAGAGCCTGTTAGCCCAGCCCAGTCCTGCAAATTTCAGCAGCTTCTCCATCAGTCTGCCGAGGATAAAGGCCGCGATGATGCAGCCGATGAAGATGGCGAGGAATCCGATGATCCGCGCGGTGCCCTGACTGATATCCGGCAGAAGCCCTGCAGCGTACAGGTAGTATTTGACCGAGAGTATATACCCCAGTATCAGACCGGCCAGGCCGAAGACCTGCACCGCCAGGCCTTTCCAGAGCCCCAGGGCCACCGTCAATCCTACGATTGACAGCGCAGCAATATCGAAGCCGGTCATTCTACGTCCTTCCCATGACGGCCGCGATGGTGTCGCCAAGCTCCTTGATGCGGTACGGTTTTGCCGCCACACCCTTAAAGCCGTATTTCGGATAGTCAGCCATGACCGGATCGTGGGAGTAGCCGCTTGAGACGATTGCCCTGACATGGGGGTCGATCTCGATCATCTTCTCGATTGTCTGCAGTCCCCCCAGTCCGCCCGGAATGGTTATGTCCAGAATGACGACATCAAAAGGCATGCCCGACCCCCTGGCCAGGGTAAAGGCCTCCAGTGCCTGTTTGCCGTCGCAGGTCACAACGACCGTATACCCCATCTCCTTCAGCATCTCTGCGGCAACATCCCGGATAATCTCCTCGTCGTCCATGACCAGGATGTTCCCCCTGCCGTGTGTCGGGTGTTCATCAGCGATCCGCAGCGGCTCAGGCTGTCTGCCGGACGCCGGCAGATAGATATGGAACACCGAGCCGGCTGCCAGTTCGGACTCGACCGTGATCTGGCCGCCGTGCTTTTTGATAATCGAATAGGCCGTGGCAAGTCCCAGCCCGCTTCCGTCCTGTTTTGTGGAGAAGAAAGGGTCAAAGATCTTCGTCAGATGTTCCTTCAGGATACCGATACCGGAATCCTCTATATCGAGACGAACGTAGCGGCCGGGCTCGAGCGAAAGAACGTTGGAATCGGGCAGCGAAATATTTTCAGCTGTAATGCGGATGGCCCCCCCGGCCGGAGATGCCTGCACCGCATTGATAACCAGATTGTTTATCACCTGGTTGATCTGGCCCTCATCGACCTCGACCGGCAGAAGGTCATCAGGAATAGAAAAGTCGCAACGTATTGAGCTGCCCCGGAGCGAAAAAAGTGCAGACTCCCTGATAAGGCTGTTAATCAGCATCGTCTTTTTGATCGGATCACCCCCGATCGAGAAGGTCAGAAGCTGCTGTGCCAGATCTTTCGCGCGCAGGGAGGCCTTTTCCGCCTCGGCCAGCCGTCCGCGGACGGCCTGATCCTTGTCGACACGCAGCAGGGCAATGGATATATTCCCCAGGATGCCTGTCAGGAGATTGTTAAAATCATGTGCAATGCCGCCGGCCAGAATGCCGAGTGACTCCAGCTTCTGGGACTTCAGGATCTCTTCTTCCATCTTCATGCGTTCAGTAATGTCGCGCATGATGTCCCGCGACCCGATGAGCAGGCCCTTTTCAACGATGGCAGAGGAACTGACCTCAACATCCAGCAGCGTGCCGTCTTTCCGGACCACCTTCCCCACGAATTTTTCATAACTTCCTTCGTCGGCCAGTTTGCTGAATTCCCGGTTAGAACGGGTAAGCTGCTCAGGCGGTATCAGGTCCGGCACCCGCATGGCAAGCAGTTCCTGTTTCGGATAACCCAGCAGTTCAACCCCTTTCTTGTTGACGTCCCGGTAATGAAGGTCGGCATCGAGGATAAATATGGCGTCATTGGCATTTTCGAACAGATCACGGTATTTCTCTTCGGACTGACGCAATGCCCGCTCAGAATTATATATGGCCCTGATCGGGAGGGTACGGAGGACCAGGAACGCCAGAATACCCAGCGGCAGCATAAGCAGTCCTATCTGTCCTGCACGGACGATCAGGGGCCGCAGCGAGTGGGCTACTTCGACCCTGCCGACGACGATGCCTGCATCATACAGGTCCGCGGACCGCACCATCACCGGGGCCTTCATGATCTCAGGGCTTTCTGCAACAATCTCATTCTTCAGATTCAGTACCCGCCGCCGGGCTTCCGAGAAGCCTTTCCGGGGACGTTCATCAAGCAGGGCCTCGATCCGGAGCTTCTCATACTCCCACAGCGCCGGGTTCTCGATGATCATCCGCGTGATGATCTTTGCGGTGATATCTACGTCGGTTTCGAGACTGCCGGCAAGATACTGGGATGAAACCAGGTAATACCCGACCGGAAAAATAAGGATAAGCAGGGCGAGAACCAGTGCGGCAAGCATGCTGATGATTCTGGTGAGATTCTTTCTGACGGGCATGGCGGCCGGATCAGCGGGTCCTCACCGCAGTCAGCACTGACTCCCCGGACACCTGTTTCCACCGGCGATGCGCCACAACGGCAAGACCCTGTATGATAATCCCGGTTCCCATAACGGTATAGTACTTTCTATTATAAGACAATATATCGGCCGGGTATAGACCCTCAGTTGGGCCAGGCAGATGCGACGTTGAGCCGAGCCCTTCCTATATTTCAAAGATGATCGGTAGGATCATCGGTTTCCTGTCCATCGTATTGCGCAGGTATTTCTTCAGGATGGACCTGATCTTTGCCTGCAGCAGCTCACGGTCAGAGATGATCTCGTTGTCCAGCTGCTTGATACTGACATAGACCAGTTCCCTGACGTCGTTGATCACGTCCTGCGATGCGTCCTCAAAGACAAAACCCCGGGAGATAATGTCAGGACCCGAGACAATGTTGCCGGAAATTTTTTCTATCCCGATAATGATCAGGACGATGCCGTCATGGGCAAGCCTTCTCCTGTCGCGCAGTACCATCTCCTCGACGTCCCCGACCCCCTTGCCGTCGACATAGATCCTGCCGGAGGAAACCTTTCCGGCCTTTGCCGCGCTGCCGCCGGCGATTTCGAGTACCTCGCCGTTTTCGAGCAGAAAGATATCAGGCTTCTGAATACCTGTTTTTTCGGCCAGCCGCGCGTGGTATACCTTATGCCGGTATTCGCCGTGTATGGGCATAAAATATTTCGGCCGCACCAGGTTCAGCATCAGCTTCAGCTCTTCTTTCGATGCATGTCCGGATACGTGAATCTCCGAGACCTTGTCGTAGATGACGTCTGCACCGCGCCGGAAAAGGTGGTTGATGATCCTGCCGATTGAGCGCTCATTGCCCGGTATCATCTTTGCCGAGAGGATGACGACATCCCCTTCCTTGACCTTGATCTGCTTATGCTCGCCGACGGCGATGCGTGAGAGGGCGCTCATCGGTTCTCCCTGGCTCCCCGTCGTGATGATCACCACCTCGTTGTCATTCAGCTTCTTGAGATCCTCAAGTCTCAGCCAGGTATTTTCCGGGATCCTGAGATACCCCAGATCCAGGGCGATCTGCGTGTTCGAAATGAGGCTCCGGCCTGAAAGGATTATTTTCCGGTGGAACATCGTCGCAACATCGATCGCCTGCTGTATCCGGTGAATGTTTGATGCAAATGTTGCAATGATAATTCTTCCCTCAGCCTGTGCGAAGATCCGCTCGAAGGCGCGCCTGACCTCCTTTTCAGAAAAGGTGAAGCCGCCCTTTTCGGCATTGGTGCTGTCGGACATGAGGAGGATCGTTCCGTTTTCCCCGTATTCCGTGAATTTGTGGAAGTCCATCAGCTGGCCGTCGACCGGGGTTGGGTCGATCTTGAAGTCTCCTGTATGGACGATGCGGCCCTCAGGAGTCGTAATCCCGAAGCCGACACCGTCCACAATGCTGTGGGTTACGCGGATAAATTCGACGGCGAAGACGCCCAGGATAACAACCTCACGCGGCCGTACGGAAACGAGTTCAGAATTCTCAAGGTTATATTCCACGAGCTTCTCCCTGACAAGTCCGATCGTCAGCGGCGTTCCATAGACCGGCACGCTCAGCTCCTTCAGGAGAAAGGGGAGGGCGCCGGTGTGGTCCTCGTGCCCGTGTGTAAGGAAGATGCCCCTGAGCTTTTCCCTGTTATCCAGAATATAGGTGAAGTCGGGAATCACATAGTCGATACCGAGCATGCCTTCTTCCGGGAACATCAGGCCGGCATCGATGACGATCATGTCATCGCCGTATTCGAGAACAGTCATGTTCAGCCCGATCTCTTCGGCGCCGCCCAGCGGTATGACCGAGAGTGTATTATCCATGGACGTTCTGCCCCGGCTTTTCAAAGACCTCGACGGCATTGCCGCCTCTGCGGAGTGCCGCCATCAGGGCAGTCTCCGCCCCCCGGAGCAGTTCCTCGGTCGATTGGTCCTGCAGCGAGGCAATGCCGACACTGACGGTTATCTTGCCCTTGCCCTGGATCTCTTCAAACAGAAAGGGATAGTCGGCGATGATGGCATTGAAACGTTTCCCCAGGGCGATCCCCGAGGTGAGTGTGGTGTTCGAGAGGATAACGCTGAAGGCGTCGCCGCCGTTTCTGACCAGGACGTCCGAGCCGCGGATACTCCGCTTCAGGAGGTCGGCTATCTTCTTCAGGACGAGGTTGCCGTGGTATTGGCCCTTGTGCGTGACATAGTGGCCGAAGTTGTCGACATCAAGGAGCAGCAGGGTCAGCGGCGTGCGGTACCTCTGGGATCTGCTCACTTCCTGGGCGAGCCTCAGCTGCAGATACCGGTGATTGAAGAGCCCCGTAAGTTCATCAACCAGTCCGGCCCGCCGCGGATGAAGCACCTCGAGGTCCTTCAGGTGCATCACGAGGTCATTCTCGATCAGTCCGTCTTTTTTCAGTATCCGCTCGATCTGTCCCGTCAGGTCCTGTCGTTCGGCAATCGACAGGTCGGTATTCGTCAGGGCAAAGACCGGGATGTCCATCGTTGCTGCGTTGTTCTTGAGTGCGCTGATGATGCCGAAACCTCCACTGCTGAGGTCGATCATGATGATATGCGGTCTCATCGCCGCAGCCAGTTCAATCCCTTCCTCCTGTCCGGGGGCCGTATCGAAGAGGAACCCGTTCGAGACCGACATCTTGTGGATCTGCTCCTGCATTTCCCTGTCCGTGGATATGAGGAGAATGGATATGGGCAGATTGTTTTTGCGGGTAGAAATGGCGAGTTCGCTCATCTTTCCGAGCAGCGCGTTCTTGTCGATTGGCTTCAGAAGGTAGTCGGATGCGCCCAGGGCAAAGGCAAGGTCTTTGTTATCAATCATCGAGTGGATGATGACCGGAATGGTATTCGTCTCGGGGTCTGCCTTCAGCGCCTGCAGGACCTCCCATCCGTCTTTACGGGGAAGCATGACGTCCAGCGTTATCAGAAAGGGTCTCATCTCCTTTGCCTTGGCGATGGCCTCAATGCCGTCATAGGCATGGATGACGCGGTATCCGGCCTTGGTGAGGTGGATCGTCAGTATTTCAGAGGTCGGCAGATCATCCTCAACGACCAGAACCAGCGGGGCCTCCTCCTTCAGCCACGGGAAGTTGTCCTGCAGCGGCATGAACTCCTCCGGGACGACATGCTTTTCACCCGAGCTGATCCGGGGCATATAAAAGGTAAATTCACTTCCCTCCCCATAGACGCTGTTGAGGAATATCTGCCCCCCGTGCAGGTCTATCAGTTTTTTCGTCAGGGCCAGCCCAAGACCGGTCCCCTCAAAATTGCGGGCCATGGAGGAATCGGCCTGTTCAAACTCCTCGAATATCCGATCGGCATCCTCCGGCCGGATACCGATCCCCTTGTCCCAGACCGACACCTGCAGGAACTCCTGTCCTTCCAGCGCCCAGGGAAGAAGGGAATTCCCGTTTTTCAGGGTATGGACCGTGATCCCGATTTCGCCCCCCTCGGGAGTGAATTTGATCGCATTTGAAATCAGGTTGTACAGGATCTGCTTGAATTTAACCTTGTCTGCATGGAAAATCCCGATCTCCGGGCCGATCGCATGACGGATGCTGATGACCTTTTTTGCCGCCAGTGAGTTCATGATCATCGAAACCTCATCGATCGCCTGCCGCACATCGAAGTCTTCATAAAAAAGGTCAATCTTACCCGCCTCTATCTTGGCAAGATCGAGGATATTATTGACCAGCTGCAGGAGGTGTTTTCCCGAAGAAGAGATATTCGTTACATGCCGGTGCTGCTTGTCGTTGAGATCGCCGAAGGTCTTCTCGAGGAGTATTTCGGAAAACCCGAGGATCGAATTCAGCGGCGTTCTGAGTTCGTGGCTCATGTTTGATATGAAACGGGCCTTGATCTGGTTTGACTTGATGAGCTCACTGTTGCTCTTTTCGAGTTCGCGCGTCCGCTCGAAGACCTTGTCTTCAAGGCGCGTATTCAGGTCACGCAGCTCGCTGTTCATGACTGCCAGTTCATCCCTGAGCTTCTTCTCCTCGGTGATATCCTTACTGACCCCGACGGTCCCGATGACTCTCCCGGTCTTGTTGCTGAGAGGTGAAATAGTCAGGTTTATATCCACCGGGGTACCGTCTTTTCTGAGCAGTCTGGTCTCATAGTTGCAGACCGCACCCCTGGTCTTCAGCGTCTCGAGGATCTGTGCACGCTCCTCGGGGTCGCAGTAAAAGTCGGCAGCAGGCAGACCGATGATCTCATCACGGGTATAGCCGAGAATACGCTCTCCGCCCCGGGAGATTTCGACAATGATACCGCTGGAGTCAGTGGTCATGATCATGTCCTGGGAATCATCCAGTACGTTCTTCAGGTAGGCCGTTTTCTCGTCAAGGTCGGTGATGACCCGGTAGAGCTCATCGAGGATACGGAACTTGTCGATGGCCTGCGCCGCCTGCATCGCAAAAAGGAGAATCAGATTTTTGTGCCGCTCTGCGAATCTCCGGGGTTTGAAGTCGTCGAGGTACAGAATCCCGACGATGTCACCGTTCAGTCTCAACGGGCAGGCCAGCAGGGCACGGATGCCGGCATTGAGCAGGGGCTGTCCGTCGAACAGTGTCTCTTTTGCGACATCCGGTATCGCGACAATGTCCCGGCAGTTCATGATATGGGCCGTGAGTCCGCCGTCACGCAACTTCCAGCGTGTCAGGTCATTGATGGTGGTGTCGAGGCCTGCCGCTGCCGCCATGACCATCTCGCTGCGCTCCCGCAGGGCGATGCTGCCGGCCGGAACATTCGTCAGGAGCAGGGCCTTTTCGAGCGTGGCGGCAAGGACGTTCCCGAGAGATTTTGCGGAGGTGAGGGAAAGTCCGTTCTGGTATATTGTCCAAAGGTCTTTCTTGGTAACGGTCATAGGATAAATTCCCTGTGGTTCTTCATCATCTCGATGAATCTGTCTATCAGCCACGGGTCCCACTGTCCGTCGTTCCGTTCATTGCGCATGATCTCGACAGCCTCGGCGATCGAGTAGGGGGCCCGGTACGGGCGCATCGAAACCATGGCATCAAACGAGTCGGTGATCGCGGTGATCCGGGCAAAGAAAGGGATCTCTTCACCCTTCAGTCCGTCGGGGAAGCCCCTGCCGTCCCACCGTTCGTGATGGTGCCGGATTACGGGAAGGATCAGCCGTGCTGAATTGAGGGGAAAGCAGATGGTCTCGCCGATCAGGACGTGTTCCTTGATCGTCTTCAGTTCGTTGCCGAGCAGGTCACCCGTCTTATGCAGAAGCTGGTTATCCACGCCTATCTTCCCGATATCATGCAGGACGCCTGACTTGAAGAGCAGGTGGCGGTCGTCTTCCGGCAGCCCGAGAAAGGAGGCAAACTCCATCGAGAGCGTACCGACCCTCTCGGAATGTCCCTTGGTATAGAGATCTTTTGCCTCGATGGCGATCGCCAGGGTCAGGATGATGTCTTCGGAATGGTCCAGCTCTCCCTGAAGCTTGCGGAGTCTCAGGAGCGAGCGGATCTTCGTGGTCAGTTCTATGGTATGGAAGGGCTTGGTCAGGAAATCATCCGCTCCCGCCTCGAGGCCGGTGATCTTGTCTTTGAGTTCATCGAGCGCGGTTACCAGGATTACCGGAAAAAAGGTGTTGGCGTACTGTGTCTTGATCTTCCGGCAGAGATCATATCCGTTCATGCCCGGCATCATCACATCGAGGATCGCCATATCCATCTGGTTCCGGGACATGACGTCAAGGGCTTCGACCGCATTGAGCGCCGTCGTGACGCGGTAGCCCTCCTTGTACAGGAGACCTTCCATTACCTCCAGGTTCATCGGCAGGTCATCAACGACCAGTATCGAAGGTTTTTTTTCTTCGTGTATATCCCGGTGGCTTATCATAGCTGATGGATCAGGAGATGAGCATTTCCAAGAGTGCCTTTTGTGCATGCAGCCGGTTTTCTGCCTGGTCAAAGACCGAGCTGTGCGGGCCGTCCAGTACCTCGTCGGTGATCTCTTCCCCCCGGTGGGCGGGAAGGCAATGCAGGACGGTCACGTCGTTTTTTGCACCTGAAAGCAGGCTGCTGTTTATCTGGTAGTCGCTGAAGTTCCCCTTTTTTTCATCCGCATGCTGTTCCTGTCCCATGCTCACCCAGACGTCGGTGTAGATGACATCGGCCATGGCTGCAGCGTCGCGCGGATCACTCATGACCTCGATCCTGCTGTGGCCGGCTGCCAGGGCCCGGGCGATTGTTTCGGCGTCCGGTTCGAAACCCGCAGGGCACGCAATCGACAGGTCGAACTCCATGCGGGAGGCGGCCTCCACCAGAGAATTGCAGACATTATTTCCATCGCCGACAAAGGCGACCTTCAGTCCCTTGAGCCGCCCCTTTTTTTCCCGGATCGTCATCAGGTCGGCAAGAGCCTGGCAGGGGTGATGTTTATCGCTCAGTCCGTTGATCACCGGGATCGACGCATGCCGGGCAAAGGTCTCAAGCCGGTCATGCGCAGACGTCCTGATCATCACCGCGCTGAGGTACCGCGAAAGCGTGCGTGCCGTATCCTCTATGGATTCCCCGCGGCCGAGCTGCAGTTCTGACGGGCTCATGCAGACCGGCTGGCCGCCAAGCTGGTATATACCGACCTCGAACGACACGCGGGTGCGGGTCGAGGGTTTTTCCAGGAGGAGGCCGATGCTCTTCCCGGCCAGCGGGACAGCTGAACGGTCGCGGCCGGATTTCATACCGGCCGCCCGCTCCAGAAGCCGGGCAATCTCGTCCGGCGAAATATCCCATAAGGTAAGAAAGTCTTTGTTCATCTGATCTCCTATGCGAGGTGGTCGAATACCTGCTCGAGAATATCCGCGAGATGGTCGATTTCCTTCTCGGTCACGACAAGCGGCGGCATGAACCGCAGTACATTACCCGCGGTACAGTTGATGAGCACACCGCGTTCCATGCACGTCTTCACGATCGACGCCCCCTCTCTCGTCAGTTCCATGCCGACAAGGAGTCCCATGTTCCTGACATCACTGATGATGCTCGGAAATTCTTTCTTCAATTCCTCGAGCTTCAGCCTGAAGTGTTTTCCCATCCGTCTGCACTGGTCGAGGATAAACCCGTCTTCCAGAATCACATCAAGCGTTGTTGCGGCCGCTGCACAGACAAGCGGATTTCCGCCAAAAGTCGAGGCATGCGATCCCGGCTCAAAGCCGGCCGCGATCTTGTCGGTCGCAAGCATCGCCCCGATCGGCAGCCCTCCGCCGAGGCCCTTGGCGATGGTCATGATGTCGGGCGTTACGCCGAAATGTTCATAGGCGAAGAGAGTCCCGGTCCGTCCGATTCCGGTCTGGACTTCATCGAGTATCAGCAGGATGCCGTGGCTGTCACAGAGTTTTCTGACTTCCCGCAGATAGTCGGGGTCGGGAATCTTTACGCCTCCTTCCCCCTGGATCGGTTCGAGGAGGATGGCGCACGTATTCTTGGTGACAGCCGCCTCCAGCGCATCGATGTCGTTGAACGCTACATATTTGAATCCGGGGACGAGCGGCTCAAAGCCCTTGTGGAACTTTTCCTGTCCGGTCGCCGTCAACGCGGCATACGTCCTGCCGTGAAATGAGTTCATCGCCGTGATGATCTCAAACCGGTTTTGCCCCAGGACTTCCCTGCAATATCTCCGCGCAAGCTTGATGGCAGCCTCGTTGGCCTCTGCGCCGGAATTGCAGAAAAATACCTTGTCCGCAAACGAGTTTTCAACCAGAAGTTTTGCGAGTTTGATCTGCGGCTCGATATGGTAGTAGTTCGAGACATGGATCAGTCTCTGTACCTGTTTCTGGACCGCGATAACGACCTTGGGGTGACAGTGGCCGAGGCAGTTGACCGCGACACCGCCGACGAAATCAAGATATTCCTTGCCTTCTGAACTCCACACCTTCATCCCCCGCCCTTTTCTCAGAATGATCGGGTACCGGTTATAGGTATGCATCAGGTAGTGAGCTGATTCCTCGAATAATTTTCTGCTTTCCATAAGATTTGAAGTATAACCCGAAATTCATATAAAAATCAACTACATAGACTTTGACATCTCCCGTGCCGGAATGCTAGAATGTAGGCATGAAAATAGCGGTTACCGGAAAAGGCGGTGTCGGAAAAACAACCCTTTCGTCGGTGCTCAGTCATCTGTATGCTGCTGAGGGCAGGACGGTTATCGCGGTCGATGCCGACCCTGATGCCAACCTGGCGTCTGCGCTCGGCGTCCCGCGGGCCGAGGCTGACAAGATCAGACCTATTGCAGAGATGGGTGAGCTTGTCGAGGAGCGGATGGGGACAAAACCGGGAACCATGGGCGGGGTCTTCAGGCTGAACCCGAAGGTGGATGATCTGCCTGAAGGCATCGGCTACCGGATCAACGGCATTACGCTCATGATTATGGGCAAGTCAAAGGCCGCCTCATCAGGCTGTTACTGCCCCGAGAATGTGCTGCTCCGGCAGTTGCTGCGCCATCTCGTCGTGGAGCGGAACGAAGTGGTGATCGTGGATATGGAGGCGGGCATCGAGCATTTTACCCGGGGTACGGCCGATTCCGTCGATGCGTTCATCGTTGTCGTGGAGCCGGGTCAGCGGAGCATGCAGACTGCGGGCGTAGTAAAGGAAATGGCAAAGGGGCTCGGGGTGAAGAACGTTTTTGTCGTGGCCAATAAGGTGCGGGGAGAGGAAGACCTTGCTTTTATTAAAAAGGGCATCGGTGATATGGATCTTGCCGGTTATATATCGTTCAACAACGACGTTATGGAGGCTGATATCAACGGGGCTGCACCGTACGGTCATTCCCCGAAGACGGTAGAAGAGATCCGTGCAATCAAGGCAGTGATCGAAAAAAGTCTCAGTGTCTGATACGAATGCCGATGCACGGTCAGATGCAGGGCAGCATAAGGCTGCACTCCGCAAAGAACTCCTCCTGAGACGCAACAACATTCCCCCCGAAGTACGAAAGGCCAAGAACAGGGCAATTGCGGCACATCTGGAGTCTCTCGCTGAAATAACCAATGCAGGGACCATCCTTCTCTTTGCCTCGTTCAGGTCTGAAGTCGGCACGTCCGGTATGATCAGCAGCTTCCTCACAGCCGCAAAGCGGGTTGTGCTTCCGAAGGTCGAGGTTGCTACCGGTACGCTTCAATTATTCGAAATCAGCAGTGCAGATGAGCTGGTGCCTGGCTATAGGGGTATTCCTGAACCAGCCGGGATGGCTGACAGGCTGATCCGTGATATAAACAGCATTGATGCCGTGATCATCCCCGGAGCCTGTTTTGATGAAAAAGGAAACAGGGTAGGGTACGGCGGCGGATACTATGACCGGCTTCTGTCCGGACTTCAGAACACGCTTCCGATTATTGCCCCGGCGTATGAAGAGCAGCTCGTCGATGCGGTTCCTGCCGAGCCGCATGATATCAGGGTCAGTATTATTGTTACGGACCGCAGAGTGATACGGTGCGGGGCATAGCCGGTTCCTGCCGTTACCCTTCTCCCTTACCCGCTCATGACCTCATCGGAGAGTTCGTTTGTATCGTCATGCCTGACCGGAAAGTGCTCTGCGAGGATCCGTCCAGCCTCGCTGATCGCCTGACAGAGGGCGTCGCATGCACGCTCTTCCTTTATCCCCTTTGTCACGCTTGAGGCAAAGTGGTTCAGCGTATCCTGGTGGATCTTCTCGTAAATTCCCTTGTCGGCGAGCACCCAAACCTTGTGCTCCAGCAATGATATGAAGAACAGAACCCCGGTATTATCCCTCGTCCTGTAGAGGCCCTTTTCGTAGAAGCCTTTAAGCGCCCGCTGCGCTACCGCATCATTTTTTCTCCGGACACCGATAAAGACCCTCTTCAGTTCCGGAATGAGCCCTGTCAATCGCTTGAAGGGAAAGAAAAAGAGGATGCTCAGCGGGATATAATACCAGATCAGGGCATGAAAGAAGATCTCGGTCAGGGCAAAGGCCGCTATGCTGCCGAAGACCATGCCGCCGGTTATATCCGCATCCTGATATTGGTCGCTGCGGTCGACAACCATGACCGCTACCTCCCCGGATGTTGCCGCTTCCACCTGACGTGTGGCTGCGGAGATTCTGTCCTTTTCCTCGGCTGAAAAAAAAGTGGCTGCTGTTCTATTCATTTACCAGTCTCCTGAAGCCCCGCCGCCGCCGAAATCGCCGCCCCCGCCGCCAAAGTCACTGCCGCCGAAGCTGCCGCCATCCGAAAAACCGCCCCCGCCGCCATAATACCCGCCTCCCGGAAAGAACCCGCCGCCCCTGCCGCCCCCATGGCCGCCAAAGAGCATAGGAAGCAGCAGGCCGAGAATCAGCCCGATGACCCCGAGGACTGCAAGCCAGACGAAACCGACCGACAACGAGGAGAGGAGTACGCTGAGGGGCAGACCGACCGCTCCGCCGACCGCCCCGAGCGGCCGGCTTATGCTTCCGAGCACCACGACAGCAATTCCGGCAAAGATGAGAAAGGTCATGAGGGAGGAGGAGCCGCGTTTCTGCCCGGGCCGGGCCGGTTCGGCCTTGAATTCGCCCCTGGTGGCATCGATAATCGCCGCAACCCCTGCATGAAGACCACCGTCATAGTCAGCCCGCTTGAAGCGCGGCTTGATGACCAGGTCGATGATCCTTCCTGCCATAAGATCCGTCAGTTTTCCTTCGTGCCCGCGGCCGACCTCGATCCTGATCTTTCTATCGCCCTTCGACACGACGATGATTACCCCGTTGTCTTTTCCCTTCTGCCCGATCTTCCATGCTTCGCCTGCCCTGATGGCGAACTCCTCGAGCACCTCTCCTTCAAGCGAGGGTATGGTGAGAATCACGATCTGAGTCGAGTCCGACTTCTCGAAGGCAGACAGCTCACTTTCAATCTGGGCCTTCACCTGCGGAGACAGCATCCCGCCGTAGTCATTGACATATCCGGTCAGGGGCGGCACCTCACGGGCTGAAGCAGCTGGAGCAATAATGAAGATGCAGGCCGCAAGGGCCACGCAGCAGGCATAAAGAACCCGTCGGGCGAGGAGTCCGCTGTCAGCAGACTCCTGCCTGTCCGGATTGACAGACTGCCTGGTTGCGATCATAAACGTGACGACCGAATTACTTGCTGAAATCGACCTTTGGCGCCTTCTCAGAACCTGCTTCGGCCTTGAATGGCTCCTTGAGCTTCAGGTGCAGCAGCAGGCTGTTTGTTAAGCTGTTGGGGAAGGTCCTGACCGAGACGTTAAAGGTCTCGACGGCCTTGTTGAATCTCGTCCTGGCGACGTTGATCCTGTTTTCTGTCCCTTCAAGCTGATGCTGAAGATCCTGAAAGTTCTGATTTGCCTTGAGGTCGGGATATTTCTCGACAACCACCATAAGGCGTGAGAGGGCACTGCTTAAGCCGCCCTGGGCCTGCTGAAACTGGGACAACGCGTTGGGGTCGTCCAGCAGGCTCTTGTCCATCTTGACAGAACCGACCTTGGCCCGTGCCTCGGTTACGGCAATCAGTGTCTCGCTTTCATGTTTCGCATATCCCTTGACGACCTCGACCAGGTTCGGTATCAGGTCGTTTCTTCTCTGGTACGCAGCTTCGACGTCTCCCCATGCGGCCTTGACCGCTTCTTCGTTCGCCTGCATCTGGTTATAGCCGCAGCCTGATACACTGAAAAGAAGCACGAGCATACAACTATACAGAATAAACTTCTTCATATCTTCCTCCTGAATTGAAATATCACTTCTGTCTATTATCAGATAAAGCAGCGTATAAGTAAAGACCGGGTCTAGGGGCCGATTATTTCTGTATCGCCAAGTTCAATCAGGCCCTTGACAACCATCTGTCTGATCTCGGGAAGCACGGCACTGATCCGTGCCTCAGTATCGACAACCTCGATCTTGATCGGGAGGCTGGTCGACAGTTCAAGTATTTTTGCCGTATGAAAAACGCCATCGCTGCCATAGCTCTCGACCCCTCTGAAGACGCTCGCCCCGGCAATCTTGTTGCGGTACAGAAGTTCGAGCAGCAGTTCATAGAGGGGCTTTCCGCCGTGCCGGTCTGACTCGTCGAGGTAGATGGTCATTTTCTTTGCGGGGATCCTGTTCATGGGTTCTCTCCTATATATTTCTTGCGATGACGTCGCCGAGTTTCAGTGCCACAAATCCGGCCAGAACACTCAGTACGACGTTCAGTGTCGCGAGTGCCCACTCACCATCCCTGATAAGTCCGCCGGTCTCGAATTCAAAGGTTGAAAACGTTGTATAGGCGCCGAGAAAGCCGACGGCAAAGAAAAGCCGCCACTGGGGATTGACCATGAACCGTTCAGTAAAAAGCGGCATCAGCAGGCCGATCAGAAAACTTCCGCTGACATTGATGATGAATGTTCCCAGCGGGAATATCCTGCCCCATTTCTGCCCTATCCAAAGGGCTACGGCGTACCGCGCGATGGCACCGAAGAAGCCGCCGATACCGACAAGGAGTACGTTCTGCATGATGAAAGAATAATGTATTTCCCGGGTTAAATCAATGCGGGGTGCACTGCGTGTCGTATCTCCGGCGGGAATGACAATTCATGGAGAGAAATCGCGTGAAACTGAAAGACCTACCCCTTGGGGTCTGTTTCCTGATCAGCCTCGGTGAGCAGCCGCTTGCCGCCGATAAAACGCTTAAAATAATAGGGAGTCTCGAGACTGTCGATCGTCACCTTCTTGCCCTTTGACGAGGCGTGGATAAAGAGGTTATTGCCGAGGTAGATGCCTACATGCGACGGAAATGATGCATAGGTTTTAAAAAATACGAGATCGCCGATCGAGAGTTCCTCCCGGTCGATGGCCTCTCCTTCCTTGAACTGCTCCCGCGCTGTCCTGGGGAGGTTCATGCCGAGCAGGCCGTAGACCTTCTTGACGTAGGCTGAACAGTCGATACCAAGGATGCTGTTGCCGCCGAACTTATAGGGGATATTCAGCATCTTCTTTGCAAAAATGGTCACCTTGTCCTGGGTCTTCTGCTCTGCAAATTCCTCGGACTGGGCAACCTTCTTCAGTTCTTCCTCGACACTTCTGCCGAGGGCCTGCTGGTAGTTTTCTGCCGCAGCAGCGTCGATTTTTTCTTCGAGGTAGAGCTTCTGCCCGACCTGAACCTCGCGGGTGTCAAGCTCATTCATCGTTATAAGATCTTCCGGGTCCATATCAAACCTGCGCGCTATCTTCCATATTGTATCGCCCTTCCTGACGATATAGGTCTTTGGCCCGATGCGCTTGACGAGCAGCTTCTGTCCTTTTTTGAGCCTTTTCGATTTGAGGTTGTTCAGTTCTTTCAGTTCAGCGGGCGTGAGTGCATATTTATTCGAGATTGCGGCGAGTGTCTCGCCTTTTCTCACGGTGTGATAGGTGTTGTCCTGAACTGCCGCCGGTGTTGTTGCGGCCTCCGGGGCGGTCACCCTCGAATTCTTTTCGACCTTGCGTCCCTTGCCTTTTACCTGGGCCGTGACCTGGCTTCGGTCTGCTTGTTTCCTGCTTCGGGCCGTCGCCTCTTTCCCCGGTATAACAATCTTCGTCCCGATCTTCATATTGGTAGGAGTTACCTTGTTTGCGCTCAGCAGGGCGTCAAGGGGTATGTGATGCTTTTTGGCGATGGAGGCCGGGGTATCGCCTTTCCTGACGACATATTTTGTTGCTGCTGCTGCCCACGTTGCCGACAATAAAACAGTGACGGCAATGATGGCCAGAAGTCTTGCAGAGATCTGTTTCGCTGTTTTCATCATATTACGCTGCCTCATCCCGTGTCAGCTCCTTGAGCGTCGGCAGCTCGGTCAGATCTTTCAGTCCGAAATACTCGAGAAACTCTTTCGTTGTTCCGTATAACAGCGGCTTGCCGGGGACTTCCTTTCGTCCCATGATCTTGATAAGCCTTTTGTCGAGAAGACTCTTGATGACACCATCGGCATTGACGCCCCTGATCTGCTCGAGTTCCGCCTTGATGATCGGCTGGTTGTAAGCAATAATAGCGAGGGTTTCAAGCGCGGGCAGCGAGAGCTTGTTCGGTGTGCTGGTGTTCATCATCTTGCGTATCCATGATACATACTGAGGGTTGGCAACCATCTGATATCCCGTTGCAACCTCGATGATCAGGATGCCGCCGTTGCTGTCGCGGTACGCGGCAATGAGTTCATCGAGGAGCTGCTTCAGATCCGCCTCCGGCATATCAGCGACATTCTTTAATGTCTGCAGCGTCACCGGATCACCGGATACAAAGAGCAGCGACTCGACCAGGGCTTTTTTCTCGTTTGTCTCCATAAGTAAACTCTGTAACTATACCAAAAAAGACCACAAAATTCAATACCTTACCTTTGGCCTGAGCATCTGGTTCCACCAGGGGGGACGCGGTGCGACATTGCCCTTGACACGTCATTCTTTTTTTATTTATAGTTGAGGGTCGCCTGGTTCCCAAATGAGCAAGCGATTGACGATATCGGGAAGACGGGTGGAGCAGAAGACTTTGATTTGATGTGATTATACTTGGCATCATACTTGATACCTGTTTATCAGGATAAACAAATCTTAACGACGAAAGGGGGTGAAGAAATGAAGAAGACGGTATTATTGGTAACACTGATTCTCGCCGTTGCATTTGTCGGAAGCGCATTTGCGTCCAAGAACGTGCTTGAGTTTGCAGGCGGCAAGATGGGCAAGGTGACCTTTGATGGCAAGGCTCATAGCGAGAAGATCAAGGATTGCGGCAAGTGCCATAAGGGCGAAGGTGCATTCCCCATGAAGAAGCCGGGCGCAGAGGGCGCAGCTAAGATCACTGCTCCGCACAAGGCTGGTGAGTTCTGCTTCAGATGCCATAATGGCAAGGAGGCATTTGCTTCAGAGGGCAATTGCGCAAAGTGCCATAAGAAGTAATTTCCCTGTTGTTATTTCGTGTTGATTAATCAATAAAAAAAGCCCCGAATTTTTCGGGGCTTTTTTTATTGCCGCTGCCGGGTCCCGCGCTCAGACGCGCGTCAGCCAGTGCTCGTATTTCTTCTTCTTGCCTTTGACAATGTCAAAAAAGAGTGTCTGAAGTTTTTTTGTTATCTTTCCCCGTTCCCCGCGGCCGATTACCCTGCCGTCGACTTCTCTGATCGGCGTTACCTCGGCAGCAGTACCACTGAAGAAGGCCTCGTCGGCAATATATAATTCGTCACGGGTAAACCGCTCTTCGGAGACCCTGAGCCTGTTGTCTCGGGCAAGCTGGATGATACTGTCGCGGGTAATGCCTTCGAGGATAGAGGTCAGCGGTGTCGTCTTGATGGTGCCGCCCCGCACGATGAAGATATTTTCGCCGCTTGCCTCGGAGACGTATCCTTCCGTATCAAGCAGCAGCGCCTCGTCGAAGCCGCAGTGAATCGCCTCCTTCTTCGCGATCTGAGAGTTGACATAGTATCCGCAGACCTTGCCCTTGGTCATCGCTGCGTTGACATGGTGCCGGGTAAAAGACGAGACCTTCACCTTGATCCCCTTTGCCAGGCCTTCATCGCCGAGGTATGCTCCCCACGGCCAGACTGCAATAGCTACGCTGACAGGGTTGTCTTTTGGATAAAGACCCATTGCCCCGTAGCCGAGATAGACCAGCGGCCTGATGTAACATTCCTTGATTTTATTGACTTTGATTGTCTGGACGATTGCATCCCTGATTTCTTTTCTGGAAAAGGGTATTTCTACCATGAAGATGTGAGCTGAGTTGAACAGGCGGTCAACGTGTTCGTCCAGCCTGAAGATTGCAGGGCCCTGAGCAGTCTTGTAGCAGCGGATTCCCTCAAACACGCCGAGCCCGTAGTGAAGCGTATGAGTCAGAACGTGCACCTTCGCGTCATCCCATGAAACAAACTTCCCGTCCATCCATATTTTGTCTGTTTTGGTTAGCATGGCGATATTTAACCAGTACGGGTAATCACGTGTCAAGGGATTTGGAACGAGCTATCTTGTTTCTAATGGCCGTACTTGTGAATTTAGCTTAAATTATAAAAATTACTTGACAATAATAATTCTAAACTGGTATTGTACATACATGAAAAGTGTACGGGAAATGAAGAAAGAATGTGGCTTCAAGATGACTCCGCAGCGCATGGCAATCCTTGAATATCTCGAGGGGAACAGGGAACACCCCTCGGCGGAGGAGATTTTTCGGTCTGTCAGCAGCAGGTTCCCGACTATGTCGTTTGCGACCGTTTACAATACACTCGAACTCCTGGTCAGCAGGGGCAAGGTCGCGGAGCTTTCCATAGATGTGGGAAAGAAGCGCTTTGATCCTGATACGGCCCCGCATCATCACCTCATATGCAGGAACTGCCGCTGCATTGAGGATATTTTCGAGGATTTCGGGATAGAAATACCCGGAGGCAGCAGGGCTGATTTCGAGATTACCGGGCATCATATAGAGTTTTATGGCATCTGCCCATCCTGCAAAAGCAAGTCCGGGACTGCAGCGTAGGGGCTGGAATGCAGAAAGGAAGGTATTGCGTGAGACGTGCTGATCTGGATGGAGAAAGAAATTGTTCTTTTACGGCAACATGTGGTCCGGTTCCCGAGTATATGACCTGTCCGAACTGCGGTCTGGATATCGAGTTCTGGACTGCGGCCGACATAACCAGGTGCCTTTTCTGCGGGGAGCGCGTGTTCTATTGCGAGTCGACGGTGCATTGATCGGGTATTTTGTGGATCTAGCAGGGGCCGGTATACATCGGCCTTATTTCATAGTAAGCTTTTAAATAAAACATGAGGAGGTAGTACAAAATGAGTGATGAATGCATGACCGAGCATTGCTGTTGCCTGGGGGTGGGGCAGACTGTTCCTGACTTCACAATCGAGACGTATGAGCCGTCCAAAGGAGATTTCGGAGGTTTCAGCCTGGGTTCCCTGAAGCAAAAGAAGAAATGGGCCGTGCTGTTCTTTTATCCCGCTGACTTCACCTTTGTCTGAGCAACCGAATTTGCGGCTCTGGCAGAGCTGCACGGTGAATTCAAGAAAGCCGGCGCGGAGGTTGTGACGATCAGCAACGATACGAAGTTTGTCCACCTGGCCTGGCAGCGGGAAGAGAAGATGCTTGAGAAGGTCAAGTATTCGATGGGATCAGACCCCACCGGGAATATCGCACGCATGTTCGGGGTACAGGACGAGGCTACCGGGCTCGCGCTGCGCGGCACTTTTGTGATCAGCCCTGACGGGAAACTCTTCAACGCTGAGGTAAACTTCTATAACCTTGGCAGGAGTGTTGAGGAGATTCTGCGCAAGGTGAAGGCCAATGTCTATCTGGCTGCGCATGGTGATGAGGCATGCCCGGTCAACTGGCAGCAGAAGGGTGACACGACGCTGAAGCCCTCGGCAAAGCTGGTCGGCAAGGTATTCGACGCGGTCCAGTAATTCATCAGAAGAAACTTGTTTTTAGAGATAACGATGCAACAGGAGGATATAACAGGATGTCAAAAACAGAGAAGAACCTGCAGGATGCCTTTGCCGGTGAGTCACAGGCGAACCGGAAGTACCTGGCCTTTGCCAGGAAGGCGGAGGAAGAAGGCTTTCAGCAGATAGCGAAACTTTTCAGGGCTGCGGCAGAGGCCGAAACAGTGCACGCGCACAGCCACCTGCGTGAGCTGGGAGGGATAAAGGGCACGAAGGAGAATCTTGCGGCTGCCATCAGCGGGGAAACTCACGAGTTCCGGAGCATGTATCCCCAGATGATAGCTGAGGCAGAGGCAGAGGCCAATAAGGGCGCACTCAGGAGCTTTACCTATGCCAATGAGGTCGAAAAGATCCATGCTGATCTCTATCAGAAGGCGCTCGATGCGATAGGTAAGAACCAGGAAACTGACTACTATGTCTGTCAGGTCTGCGGCAATACCGTTGAAAATGAGGCACCGGATGAGTGTCCGATCTGCAGGGCGAAGAAGATGTTCAGGAAAGTCGATTGAGAGAGGGCGCCCCGCAGAAAAGCGGGGCGCTTTTTCTTCCTGCCAAAAGTCCTGCTTATTTTTTCCGTCTTGGCCCTTTGCCGGTACAAAAGTCTCTATCTGAAAGAATGAAAAACAGGTATACTATTGGTGCTGTTGCTACCGCAGCTGTTTTGCTGAAGAAACTATGTACGACGACGAGACGAAACGCACTGAAAACATAGAGAACCCCAGGGAGATCTTTGCCCGTATCCGGGCGGCTGCGGCGTTCAAGGCAGCTGTCGCGATCCGGAAGGGTGGATATGAATTCCCTCTGGAAGGTGCTGCTGTTACGGGGGTTGAGTTCGAGGATTCCCCGTATTTTCTTCTCAAGGCATCTCTCCAGGCAGGACTTTCCGGCAAGGAGGCTGTCAACCTTCGTCTTTCGATCTATGCGAGCTACATGGATTTTACGGCCGAGAGACTGGATGCATATGATCGGCCCGACGGGTCCCTGGGCTTCAGGCTTCCGGAGACGGTGCGCATTCATTATGAGCGTCAATACCCCCGTATCGAACCTTCAGATAATCATCCGGTCAGGGTCCGCTTTCAGGCAGGAAGTCTGAGGGGGATCTCTCCGCTCGTCAAGGTGGTCGATCTCAGCGAGGGGGGTATTGGTATACGGGTATATGACGCCGATTCGATATTCAATGCCGGAGATATGATCGAGATGATGGATGTTGTTCTTCCGGGGGAGGGCGCCGCTGTCGTGGTTCCGGTTGCCGGTATGGTCCGGTACTCCTGCGAGGACCGATGCGGACTTCAGTTCCTGCGGGATGACCGCTATGACTCATCGAAGATTTCGCAGTATGTCCGTCAGCTCAGGATGATCGACAGCGTTCAGAAAAAGACCTACCGGTCGGCGGCGGTGCTCGAACGGGGCATGCAGTTTGAGAGTGAAAAACAACGTAAAATCCTGATTGTTGACGATTCGCTGGCTGTCCACGAGCGATTTAAACAGGCTTTTTCCGCAAGCTTTGAGGTGCTGCAGGCCTTCGATGGACTTGAAGGAATCAAAAAAGCGATGGAGCGGCTCCCCGATCTGATCCTGATGGATGTCAATATGCCGAAGATGAACGGGCTTGAATGCACCCGCGTGATACGGAGCCAGTCCAGCACGCGTCATATCCCGATCTGCATGTTTACGACCGAGGGCGACCAGGACGCGGTCGTCAAGGCGCTGAAATTCGGGGTGAAGGATTATATCGTCAAGACAATGGATGCAAAATTCGTTATCGAGAGGATACAGAGCATCCTTATGGGAAGCTGACCTTTGCCCGTCCTAGGGCAGATGGATCGAGAAACAGCCTCCGCCCAGATCGCAGCCGTTTCTGATTTCGATGTAACCGCTCCTGTCCCTGTTTTTGTGCAGGCTGGCGACGATCGACGCAAAATAGAGACCCAGCCCGGTGCTCCCGGTCTTGAAGCTTGTGCCCCCGGCGTCGTGCTCCCGTGAACTCAGCATCGACTCCGGATATCCGCTGCCGTTGTCTTCGACCGTCAGGACCAGATACCCCTCTTTTTCATGCGCGACGATCTTCAGACGATCCTGGGCATAACGGTAGGCGTTGTTCAGGATATTATTGATAACACCCGAGATAAGGTTGCTGTCGAAGAACCAGAAGAGGTCGTCCGGGCAATCAATGACCACGTCTATTCCCCGGTAATCAAGCAGCGGCCTGTTCTGCAGTATGGTTTCTTCGATGAAGTCGCGAACCACATTGTCTGTAATGTTGACGGTGTACTGGGCCCGGTCCATTTTGTAGAGGGTCAGCAGCTGCACCAGATTGTTGTTGAGCCGCTTGGTTTCATACTGCATCTGCGAGAGGCGATTCGAGGAAGGACAGTCCCGGGAACTGCAGGCGCTGACGGTCTCCTCTGCAGTCGTCAGGATCATCCCCAGCGAATTCTTCATGTCGTGGACGAGCGAGGCGAGAACTTCCGGAAACTCTATGCTGTTCCTCGGTGTGGTCATGTGCTGAAAGTGCCTCCCGTCATCAGGTATTCATTCCCGCGGTTGCACGGTAGAGCTCGAGGAGCTTCGGGAGTTTCTGATACGCAGGGTCGATTCTCCTGATCTGGGCGAGGTACTGTCCTGCCAGGGTCAGGTAGTGGTCGTCCTTACCGTTTCTCTGCATATACAGGAGCATCGTCTGTGCCGCGTTGGCGATGATAATCTTATTGTCGGGCAGACCCTCGGCCGCCTTTTCAAAGTAGTCGATCGCCTCCTGCAGCCGGCCTTCCTCAACCATGCGGACGCCCTGGTTGTTGATCTTGACGATCTCCTGCCGGGTAGCGCTGATGATGCTTGCCCCCTCCTCGGAGAGCTGCATGTCCGTAAAGATGCCCTGGATCTTGCCGATCACCTTTTCGTCTTCGTGATGGTTTCTGACGAGTTCCTTCATCAGCTGCTTGCCCTTGTCTGTGTCCCCCACCCTGAAGCAGGCGGTGGCAAGTTCCATGACTACGTCGGCAGGCACCTGTGACGGGAGGGTTTCAAGCAGCTGCGTTGCCTCGGCAAGCGCTTTTTTGCTCTCCTCCTCGCGTCCCATCTTCTGATAGACGATGCCCTGACCGATGGCGGCATGGAGAACGGCACTTTCGTCATCCTGAAACTCGTTCCTGATACTGTCCAGGACGTTCAGGGCCTCATCGCCGGACTGCTTTTCCACCAGGGTCTTCGCCAGTCCGGTGTACATCGTCGGGCTCTTGAGATAGGAGTTCTTTCCGAGGTTGACTGCAATCTTGAATGACTTCTCCGATGTGTCATAGTCCTGGTTCCGGTATGAGATATCGCCTATGGCCTTCTGTCTGAGGATGGATTTGGGCGATATCTGCGCCGCAGTCATCAGGACCTCCTGTGCCTCTTTCAGTTCCTGGAGTTCCTCGAGCGTGCGGGCCAGCCAGTCATAGGCCTCCATATAAGTGACGTTATCGTCGATGACCGACTGAAAGATCTCCCGGGCATCCTTGAAATTGCCTGACAGGTAATACGCCTTGCCCAGTCCAGCCCTCGCCCACGGGAGATCCCGTATCGCAATGACGTCGGCATAGAGAGAAACAGCATCTTCATAGGACCCGGTCTTCAGGAGCAGGTCGCCTTTGAGCCTGAGGTATTCAAAACGGTTGCGGTTATCTTCTGCAAGGCGCCGGTCACAGACCGCGATGGCCTGAAGATAATCCTTGCGAAGCATGGCCTGCTCTATGTCCCCGAAATCCATTTTTTTCTTCACCACCTTTTCAAGGCGGTTCAGGAGCATTTCCTTTGAGAAGGGCTTGACGAGATACTCGTCAGGCTGGTATTCGATCGCGCCCATGACCATATTCATGGTATTTTCTGCCGTGCACATGATGAAGGTGCAGCCGTATTTGATGAGGCCGCGGTGCTTGGCGTCCTCCAGTACCTGCTGTCCGTCCTTCTTGCCCTCTCCGAGGTTATAGTCACAGAGGATAATATCGTAGGAGGTGGCCGCTATTTTTTCTATGGCAGCCTCACCCGTGGCTGCTTCGTCAATCCCCGATGCCCCCAGTGATTCCATCATATTCTTCAGGCCTTTACGGAAGTCCCGGAAGTCATCGATGATCAGTATCTTTTTGCGGTTCAGGTCGATGTACATGATCTATGGGGTAGTATAACCGATTTTTCGGGAAAGTGAGCATCCCGGATTTCAGAGCGGCGGTCACGGCGCTTTTATAAACCGTCCAAAATGTTATACAATACCGAAATTTATCTGTGAGGTAGATACCATGCTTGCTGAGAGAGTAAAAAAGATTAAACCGTCTCCGACACTTGCGATAGACTCGAAGGCAAAGGCAATGAAGGCGTCCGGCGTCGATGTCATCAGCTTCGGGGTTGGCGAACCGGATTTCGATACGCCTGACCATATCAAAGAGGCGGCCGTCAAGGCGCTGAAGGACGGCTTTACGAAGTATACTGCGGTGGGCGGCATTGACCCGCTGAAGGACGCGATAATCGAAAAATTGAAACAGGACAACGGCCTGGCCTACAAACGTGAGGAAATCCTTGTTTCCTGCGGGGCAAAGCACAGTCTCTACAATATCGCCCAGGCCCTATATGGTCCGGGAGACGAGGTGCTGATCCCTTCGCCGTACTGGGTTTCCTATCCGGATCAGGTGCTGCTGAATGACGCGACGCCGGTCTTTGTGAAGACCTATGAGGCTGATTCCTTTATGGTAAGGCCCGAGGCCCTCGAGGCCGCCATTACCAAAAAAACAAAGGCCCTGATTCTGAACTCGCCGTCGAATCCGACCGGGATGCTCTATGACCGCGCCTCGCTCGAAAAGATTGCCGAGCTTGCGGTGAAACATGATTTTTATGTGATCTCCGATGAAATTTACGAAAAGCTGGTCTACGACGGTTCGGTGCATGTCAGCATCGCCTCCTTCAGCGAGGAGATCAGGGCCCGGTCGATCGTCGTGAACGGTCTTTCAAAGTCTCATGCCATGACCGGCTGGCGCATCGGGTATGCTGCCGGTCCTGCTGATATCCTCAAGGCGATGACGAATATTCAGAGTCAGTCGACATCCAACCCGAACTCTATCGCCCAGAAGGCAGCGGTGGCAGCCCTGACCGGTCCCCAGGACTTTATCGCACTGATGCACGCGGAGTTCGACAGGCGGAGAAAGTTTCTGGTTGGGCAGCTCAACACGATCAAGGGTATGACCTGCAGGATGCCCGCCGGAGCCTTTTATGCATTTCCGAATACCGCGGCGGTCTATGGCGGGAAGTTCGGAGACAGGGTTATTGCGGGCTCCAGCGACCTTGCCCTGTATCTCCTGGAGGAGGCGAAGGTGGCGCTTGTCCATGGCGCGGCCTTTGGTGATGACAACTATCTGAGGCTTTCCTACGCCACCTCTCTCGAAGACATTACACGGGGCGTTGAACGTATCCGGGAAGCCATCGGAAACCTGAAATACGGCGCCTAGATGAGCGACACGTTCCGTTCCGGCTATGTCTCGATCATCGGCAGGCCGAATGTCGGCAAGTCGACGCTGTTAAACAGCATCCTGGGGCAGAAGATCGCGATTGTGACCGAGCGGCCACAGACGACGAGGAACAGGCTGGTCGGCATACGGACCCTTCCTGACGCCCAGATCATCTTTATCGATACCCCCGGCATCCATGATCCCAAGCACCTTCTGGGCAGGAGGATGGTCAGGGCGGCACAGGATGTCCTTACCGAAATTGACCTTGTCCTTTTCATGATCGATCCCGAACCCGCGGTTGCGAAGGACAAGGAGATCCTTGCCCTGCTCAGAGAATCGTCAAGGCCGGTCTATCTTCTCATCAACAAGATCGACCGTATCAAAAAAAATGAATTGCTGCCGCTCATCGAGACCTACCGCAGCCTGTTTGCGTTCCGGGAAATCCTGCCGGTGTCGGCACAGAGCGGTGAGGGGGTTGACCTGCTCGTCGAAAAAATAAAGGAGACCCTGCCATCCGGCCCAAAATATTATCCTGATGACATGCTGACCGACCAGATGGAGCGGTTCATGGCAACTGAGATCATCAGGGAGAAGATCATGCTGAAGACCTCGGAGGAGATACCGCACTCGGTGGCGGTCGAGGTGCTCCAGTGGAAGGAGCGGGAAGACGGTCTGGTCGCGATCAGCGCGAATATTTATGTTGAAAGAGAAGGGCAAAAAGGTATTATAATAGGAAAAAACGGGGCATTGCTCAAGATGATCGGAACGAACGCACGACATGATATCGAACGGCTGCTCGGCACGAAGGTCTTTCTCCAGCTGTGGGTCAAGGTGCGAAGCGGGTGGCGTGATGACAACCGTGCCCTGCAGGAACTGGGGTATCCCTGATGCTGGTTGAGATGAAGGTCGAGGGTCTGCTTTTTGATCCCCGGTCGAATATGTATATCCTGCTGCTGAAGGCAGTCGATGTAACGGGCACGCTGCCGATCTGGATCGGGAAGCCCGAGGCGGATTCCATCGCCCTCGCCCTCGGCAAGGTTGCCACTCCGCGGCCTCTGACGCATGACCTGGTGAAGAATATAGTCGACGGACTCGGCATGCGGATCACAAGGATCGTGATCACTGAAATCATCGACAACACCTATTATGCACTCATTCACCTCAGCGACGGCAAGAAGGAGACGCTGATCGACTCCCGGCCGAGCGATGCGGTTGCGGTTGCCCTCCGAAGCCAGGTGCCGATCTATGTCGAGGAGGGAGTCATGGGTGCACGCACCGCCGACGAGCTCGACGAGTGGCTGAAGAACCTCAAGCCCGAGGACTTCGGCAACATCATGTAATGCTTCAGCGCACAGAGGGTATTGTTCTTCGGACAAGTACTTTTGGTGAAGCTGATCTTATTGTTACGTATCTGACCTCTGACCACGGCATTGTCAGGGCCTTTGCCAAAAGCCCCCGCAAGATCAAAAGCAGGTTTGGCAGCAGCCTCGAACCTCTGACGTGCTCCCGGATATCTCTCTGGGGCAAAGAGGATGCAGCCCTGCCCCGGTTGACGCAGTCGGATATCATTCATTCCTTTGATGCTGTCCGGTCCAGTCTTCAGTGTTTTCTGCGGGCATCCGAGGTGATTGAGCTTATCCTCCACCTCCTGCCCGAACGGGATGCCAGCCGCAATGCCTACCGCCTCCTGCTGGCGCTGTTGCGGTCGCTCGAAAGTGAATGCGGCAGCCAGCTCTTCATCCTCTATTACAAAATCCGTCTCCTGAAAATTGCCGGGTATCTGCCGAAGATCGACGGCTGCGGACGCTGCGGAAGCGCCGGAGCATCCTTTTATCTGTCGCACGGGACCGTTCTGTGCGAACGCTGTTCTGCGGGGAGCGGGGGAGCCTTCCTCCTTTCCTACGGTGCGATCAGCCTGTTCATGAACCTGCTGGAATGGACCAGTTCAAAGCTCGACAGGATCAGGCCTTCGGACCGGCAGCTGCATGAACTGTCCCGGCTGATCGATGATCACGTCAGACATGTTACGGAGCGGGAGCCCAGGACCAGGGCCTTCAGGATGCCCTGACGGTGCACCAGGGCCTTGTCCGGATTCGCCCCGGTGCGGGTCGGAGCAGCAGTGCAGGGAACGCCTGCAGCTGCATGATTTTTTCGGAACAGACCGGATAGAATACACCGTGAGCCAGAAGAATGATGTATTGCTGAAGATCCGTCGTATAAGCGACCTGCCGGCCATGGCTGACACCATTGATCTTATCAACAAGCTGAAGACCGTCGAGGACTCTACGATATCGGAACTTGCCAACATCATCCTTAAGGATTACTCCCTGACAACCAAACTGCTGAAGGTCGTCAACAGCGTCCACTATTCGCAGGCCGGTGAGGTCACGACCGTGTCCCGTGCCATATTCCTCATGGGCATTGAGCACGTCAAAAATATTGCGCTCACCCTCATGCTATTCGATAACCTCAAGAAAAACAGTGCCTATACGACGGTCGTCGATGTCATTGTGCAGGCCTTGTGGAGCGGCATTATCGCCCAGAAGCTCGTGCATGACCTCAACTTTGTCGAGGAGGAAGAGGCTTTTATCTGTGCCCTGTTGCATCCTCTCGGCAAGATACTGGTTGCATTTTCGATGCCTGAAAAGATAGCGGAGATCAGGGAGCTCAGCGTACAGAAGGGTATTACGGAAGACCAGGCGGCTGCGTCGGTCCTCGAAATCTCTTTTGAAGATATCGGTACGACCATCGCGGCTGAATGGAATTATCCGCAGGCCATTGTTCAGAGCATGCGCAATACCCCCGGAGCTGAGCTGGGGCCTCATGCCGGTGCCTACGAGAAACTCAGTATGGTAGCGACCCTCTCCCATGACGTGTCGAATGCCCTTGCGGCCGACTCGGGCAATGAGGAGAAGACGGCACGGATCAAACAGCTGCTTGGTTCGACCCGGGGGCACCTGAAGGTGAAAGAGTCAATCGGCGACATGATCAAAACATCGTCGCAGAGTCTGAGCGAGCTCGCCGGTGCCTTGAACCTGGATGTCCATAAGTCCCGGTTCTGCAGAAATCTTGAGGCTTTGTCGGAGACTGAGGCCTCTCCCCGGACCGACGCCGACGTCCTTGAGTTCAAAACAGATGCCCTGAAGACTATCGATACCCTCTTCGAAAAGGATGAAAGGGAGGAAAACCCGGAGTCTATTTTTTCCCGGGGGATCCAGGACATTAACAATTCCATGCTGCAGACCTACGCTCTGAACGACATAATCCAGATTGCCCTTGAGACTATGTACCGCGGGATGAAGAACGTCCTGATTTCCCGTGCCCTTTTCTTTGTGAGGAACCCGAAAAAACCCCTTATGGAAATACGGCTGGGTTTTGGAACAGAGATCGAGAGGATCAAGAGGCACCTGGTCGTTGAAATAGGCGACGCAAAGGATATATTCAATCTTGCCATCTCTCAGGACAGTGATCTTATAATCAAGGACAGCGGTTCGCCGGAAATACGACGGTTTATTCCGGACCGCTACAAGGACAATGTCTCTGCTGCAGTATATCTGATCCTGCTGCCGATCAGCGTCAACAGGAAGAATATTGGTCTCTTCTGCCTCGAGGGACAGCAGCCGGGGTTTGGGGATATTTCCAGGGAATATTTCAATTATCTGAGGATACTGCGTGACCAGACGGTCCTTGCCATCAGACAGTTGTCGGCCGCCAAATAGGGACGCTTCCTGAAATCTTCTTGTATTGTTTATGGGTTCTTCCGGCAGGCGGGTGCGCTTTGTTTGCAGGAATGAGGGTTTTGTTGTTTTTCAGACAGTGTTGAAAGACAGGAAACTGACAGGAAATCAGCAGGAACCAGCCAGGTCCGGCCGGCTCCTGCCTGGCGTATTGTGCTCAGCTTTCCCTGAGTTTTTCTTCCTCTTCCTGAAGGGTTTTGCATTCGATGCACATCGTCGTGACCGGCCGCACCTCAAGCCTCTTGATATCGATCTCATTGCCGCAGTCATCGCAGATGCCGAAGGTACCGCTGTCGATCCGTTCAATCGCTTCGTTGATCTTGTTCAGCAGCCGCTGTTCCCTCCCGCGCAGGCGGAGCATGAAATTTCTGTCGGTCTCGGCAGTTGCCTGGTCACCGAGGTCAGGAAATATTGTCTGCCCGGGCAGCTGCTCGTTCAGTGCCTGTTCAGCGCCGCTGAGAAGTGCCGTGCGCTGGCGCATAAGGTGCAGCTTGATATTATGAAGACGCTCCTCGCGCTCGGTGAGCTTCTTTTTCGGTTTGGCGGTATTGGCCGATACTGCAGCAGGTTTCGCGGGCACAGTCCTTGAAGGGGCTGCCTTCGGAGCAGCTGCCGTTGCTGCCGTTTTCTTTCCCGGTTTAGCAGGGGCAGGTTTTGCCGCCTTGACAGGCGCGGTTATTTTTGGCTTTTCTATTTTTTTTGCAGCAGGCTTTTTCACGGACTTTTTTGGGGCAGCCGCTGGTTTTGAGTTCTTGTTGTTAGAGGTCTTTACTGTTCGTTTCACCGTTGCCATAAGATCTCCTTTTCTGAATTCTTTTAACATATCAGAGCAAAACGCAATTAGTCAAGAAACGGACGCCAGGAAAAAAATTCAAACTTTCTTCATAACTACTCTGTAAAGTATGCTGGTAAACATGATAAACTGACAGAAGGTGATCGTCAGGACAGATTGAACATAATTGCTATCCGTTGCCTGCCTGTTGCAGCAGGATGACGAGAACATGATCACAAGGAGAATCAAGATGAAAAGACTGTTTGTTGTCGGGATGGCCCTGCTGGTCATTGCGGGAGTTTTGGCCGGTGTGGGCGTTGGCATTGCGTCGGCGAAGGACTATGAGGTGAAGAAGAAGGCTGGAGCATACGATGTTGTGGTGAGTATTGACAAGAATCCTCCGGTAGTCGGAGACAATATTGTCAGCATCGACATCAGGGATTCCTCGGGAAAGTATGTGACAGATGCGAAGGTTGCACTGGATTTTGGCATGTCTGCCATGCCGGGAATGCCGGCCATGGACTACAAGACCGAGGCCGTGCTGAAGGGCAACGTGTATAAGGCCACGATGAACCTGTCGATGTCAGGCCCCTGGAATATTGTGGTGAAGATCACCCGCTCAGGCAAGAAGACGTCGATGAAGTTCACGGTTGATGCGAAGTAAGCCCTCCCCCGCAGGGTACGGCGAAACGGCATGGCGGTGCGCCGTGCCGTTCGCCGTATTTGTTCTGTTTTTTGCTGTTGCCGCTGTAGCCTTTGCAGCCCCTGAGGGGTCTGTGGTGGAGTCACCCCCCGAGTTGTCCCTCGACCTGCTGATCGCGGAGGCCCTGAAGAACAATCACGAAATCATTGCTGCTGAAGCGAGGCTCGCTGCAGCCGGTTACCGGATACCTCAGGCCGGGAGCCTGCCGGACCCCATGTTCATGTTCGGGTATCAGAACGAGGGCTGGGAAAAATATACCTATGGGGAGATGCAGGGAGCGCAGTGGATGTTCTCCGCCACCCAGATGTTCCCCTATCCGGGTAAACGTTCGCTGAAAGCCCAGATGGCCTCGAAGGAGGCGGAGGGAGTGCGTGCGGCGTACGAGGGGCTCAGGCTCAAGACTGCCGAGAAAGTCAAGGAACTATACTTCGATCTCTTCCTCAGTTATCGCAATATTGAACTCATTCAGGAAAAAAAGCTTCTCTTTTCACGCATTGAGGATGCGGCTCTTGCCCGGTATTCTGCGGGCATGGGACTTCAGCAGGAAGTTCTGATGGCCCAGGCCGAGAAATACATGCTCCTTGAGAGGGAGGAGATGCTGGGGCAGAAGATTCGGTCGGCAGAAGCGATGCTCAATCTTACGCTCGGCCGGCATGCCGCAGCAGCTGTCGGAAGGCCTGCTGTGCCGGCGGGTTCTGACATGCCTGTGTCGATGGAAGATCTCCTGAATATGCATGTGGACCACTCTCCGTTTGTCCGGGAGAAGGAAAATATGGTTGCGGCAGCCGAGGCGAAGCTCAGGATGGCAGAGAAAGAGTTCTATCCCGATTTTACGATCAACGCCGGCTACTTTAAACGGGCCCGCGAATTTGAAGACATGTGGAGTCTGACCACGACGATAAATCTCCCGATCTTCTATAAGACGAAGCAGCGGCAGGCCGTCTTGGAGGCAAAGGCGGTGATGGCTGAGGCAGAGCACGAAGTCCTCGCGATGAGGTCGATGCTGTCTGCAGTCATACGGGATAATTATTCCATGCTGCAATCGGCCGAAAGGCTGATGGCACTCTACCGTGACGGGCTGATGCCAAAGACACGGCAGGACTTTGATGCGGCCCTCGCCGGCTATACGGCAGGAAAGGCCGAGGCGATGACTGTCATCAGCAGGCTGAAGACCCTTATTGATGTGGAAGTACTCTACTGGGGACAGTTTGTTGAACGTGAAAAGGCGATTGCGCGGCTTGCGACAGCGACAGGAAAAGGGGTGCTACCGTGAATAAAAAAATTCTGATGCTTTTTGCCGTGATCATTGCGTGCGCGGCGTTTGTGTATCTTGCCAGGACCGGGATTGGGCAGAAGGGTTCCGGAGGCATTGCGCCGGATGTCCCCGCGTCGCAGCCGTCAGACGGAAAACAGGGCAATGCCGTGAAGCATGACGGGCATACCGTGACCTCCCCAGCCCCTGAAGAGCAGCCGGAGGCCCCGACGATCGAAATTTCGGCCGACAGTCAGAAGCTGATCGGCGTCAGGACCTTTGAGGCGGCAGTGAAGCCTGTGACAAAGGAAATACGGACCGTGGGCCGCGTCGATTATGACGAAAGAAGAATTTCGACGGTCAATACGAGATACGAAGGCTGGATAGAGAAACTGCACGTCAACTTCACCGGAAGGGCGGTAAAGAAGGGCGAGCCCCTCGCTGAAATATACAGCCCCGAACTCTTTGCGACCCAGCAGGAGCTTATTAATGCCGTGCGGTGGAAGAGGGAAAGCAGACCGGGAAAGGACAGTCCATCGGTTGAGCGTTCCGCTGGAAGGGAGGGAAGCCCCGGGCACGATATCAGCGGAATGCTTGTCAGGGACGCCGAATCCGTTATCGAGGCCGCGCGTCAGAGGTTGAGGTTGTGGGACCTGACCGAGGCCCAGATAAAAAATATCGAGGAGTCGGGAAGACCCGTCCGGACCTTTGTTGTTTACAGCCCGGTAAGCGGCTATGTCCTTCAGAAGCCGGCCTTGCAGGGAATGAAGGTTATGCCTGGTGAAAAACTCTTTGACATCGCTGATCTTTCGTCTGTTTCGGTTATTGCGGATGTGTATGAGTATGATCTTCCGTTTGTCAAAGAGGGCCAGTCTGCCGCTTTGAACCTCAGCTACTTTCCCGGAAAGATTTTTTCGGCCAAAGTTGATTATATTTTCCCCGCCTTGTCCGCAGAGACGAAAACCGCCAAGGTCCGCTTCACCCTTTCGAATCAGGGCGGACTGCTGAAGCCCCAGATGTTCACGAACGTCTCTCTCCGTATGGGCCTTGGCCGCAGACTCGTTGTCCCTGAGGAGGCGGTCATTGACACCGGGATCAGGCAGGTGGTGTATGTCGACAGGGGAGAGGACACTTTTGAGCCGCGTGAAGTCCTGACCGGCATAAAAACCGACGGCATGGTCGAGATTACGCGCGGTCTCAAGGCCGGCGAAAAAGTCGCGTCGGCAGCAAACTTCCTCATTGATTCCGAGGCCCAGCTGAAAGGCATCAAGCCCCTCGGCATTAATAAATAAGCCTGTGATCGCAAAAATAATCGAATACAGCGCCAGGAACAGGTTCATCGTCTTCCTGTTTGTTGCCTCACTCTCGATCTGGGGGTACTGGTCATTAAAAAATACTCCCCTTGATGCCATACCCGACCTGAGCGATACCCAGGTCATCATCTATACGGAATGGGCCGGCAAAAGCCCTGATCTGGTAGAGGACCAGGTCACTTACCCGATAACCTCGACGCTGCTTGCCGCCCCGAAGGTCCAGGCGGTCAGGGGCTTTTCCTTTCTCGGCAGTTCTTTTATCTATGTTATTTTTGAAGAGGGCACCGATATCTATTGGGCACGGTCGCGGGTGCTTGAGTACCTGCAGTCGGTCAGGAACAAGATCCCTGCGGATGTCAACCCGACACTCGGCCCTGATGCGACAAGCGTGGGATGGGGTTTTTCATATGCACTGGTCGATGAGACCGGCAAGCAGAATCTTGCGGAACTCCGTTCCTTGCAGGACTTCAACCTGAAGCTGGCGCTGGAGAGCGTGCCGGGAGTTTCGCAGGTGGCCAGCGTCGGCGGCTTTGTCAAACAGTATCAGATAACCGTTGATCCCAACAAACTCCTCGCCTATAACATACCGCTGCCGACCGTCATGGATGCCATCCGCAAGAGCAATAAGGATGTGGAGGGGAGGGTGCTCGAATTCTCCGGGATAGAGTACATGGTAAGGGGACGGGGCTATATCAGGAATGTAGACGACATTAAAAATATCTCTGTCGGCACCAATGGTGCAGGAACGCCGGTGCTGCTGAAGGATATAGGTACCGTCAGGATAGGCCCAGAGATACGCAGGGGGCTGGCAGACCTTGACGGCAAGGGAGAGGTTGCAGGCGGCATCGTTGTCGTCAGGTTCGGGGAAAATGTCCTGAACGTCATAGACAGGGTCAAGGAGAAGATCAGGGCGATTGAGTCGAGCCTGCCGGACGGCGTGAAGGTTGTGGTTACCTATGACCGGTCAGACCTTATCCATAATGCGATCAATACCCTGAAGGAAGAGATCATCAAGCTGGTTCTTGCGGTGAGCGTCGTCTGCATTGTGTTCCTTTTCCACCTGCCTTCAGCCCTCGTGGTCATCCTGACGCTCCCTATCGCAATCATCATTTCTTTCATCTGCATGTACTATATGGGCGTTACCTCGAACGTCATGAGCCTGAGCGGTATAGCCATCGCGATTGGTGCCATGGTGGATGCCTCCATCATTATGGTCGAAAACGCCCATAAGAAGCTTGAGGAATGGGAGCATACCCCCCCTCAATCCACCCTTTATAAAGGGGGGGAACTAAGGGCGGGTAAAAGCCGGACCGACGTGATCATCGAGGCCGCCAAGGAGGTCGGGCCCTCGCTCTTCTTTTCGCTGCTGGTCATCTCGGTCGCCTTTCTTCCCGTCTTTACGCTGCAGGCGCAGGCCGGCCGCCTGTTTAAACCCCTGGCCTATACCAAGACATTTGCCATGCTTTTTGCTTCGTTCCTCGCCATTACGCTGACGCCGGTTTTGATGACGATGTTCATCAGGGGCAAGATCCAGCCGGAAGAGAAGAACCCGATCATCACCTTCCTGGGAAGGCTCTATCGCCCGCGCGTGGCCTTTTCACTGAAACACAGCTGGCTGGTGGTTATCCTGGCCGTGATCATTATGGTCTGTACGGTTTACCCTGTAACAAAACTCGGGAATGAATTCATGCCGCCCCTGTATGAAGGTACGCTGTTTTATATGCCGGTCACGGTTCCGGGGGCGTCTGTATCGGAGGCGTCAAAGCTCCTCCAGATGCAGGACAGGCTCCTGAAGAGCATTCCCGAGGTGGCCCAGGTCTTCGGTAAGGCAGGTCGCGCCGAGACCGCCACGGACCCTGCCCCGATGGAGATGTTCGAGACGGTTATCAATCTGAAGCCTGAATCGCAATGGCGGCCGGGCATGGACCCCGAAAAACTGAAGAATGAGATGAACGACGTCCTCAGCATCCCGGGTGTTGCAAATTCTTTTACGATGCCGATCAAGGCCAGGACCGATATGCTTTCGACGGGTATCCGGACGCCTGTCGGTATCAAGATCATGGGGCCGAAACTCGATGAGATCGACCGGATCGGTATGGAGATCGAACAGGCTATCAAGGATATCAAGGGGACCCGCAGTGTCTACGCCGAGCGGGTCACGACCGGATATTTTCTTGACATCACGGTAAACCGCGAGGCTGCGGGACGCTACGGTCTTGGTGTGGGGGACGTTGAGGAGATCATCGAGACGGCGGTGGGAGGCATGAACCTGACAACGACGATCGAGGGCCGGGAGCGTTATCCCGTGAACCTCAGATATGCCCGCGAGCTCAGAAGCAGTCCCGAGACGCTGAAGAGGATACTCGTGCCGGTGATGATGAATGCCAATGCCCCGGGATCAGACGCCGGAATGACCAAGTCGGCGTCTCCGCCTTCATCTTTCCCAGCGGTTCTGCAGGTGCCCCTGGGGCAGCTTGCTGAGATCAAAACCGTCAGGGGGCCGGCAATGATCAAGAGCGAAGAGGGCTTGCTTGCCTCATACGTCTACATAGATTTTTCGGGCAGGGACATCGGCGGGTATGTCGAGGAGGCAAAAAAGAAGGTCTCCTCCCTGAAGATACCCGATGGCTACCGCCTGCAGTGGAGCGGCGAGTACGAATACATGGTTAAAACAGAGGAGCGGCTCAAACTGGTTATCCCTCTGACGCTGCTGATCATTTTTGTCCTGATATACATGAATACGCAATCATCGGTAAAAACCATGATCGTTCTTCTGGCCGTGCCCTTCTCCCTCGTCGGTTCGTTCTGGTTCCTGTATTTCATGAATTACAATTTGAGTATTGCGGTCTGGGTCGGCATGATCGCCCTTGCAGGGCTTGATGCCGAGACCGGCGTCGTCATGCTGCTCTACCTTGACCTTGCCTACGAACAGTGGAAGAAAGAGGGCAGGATGAATACCATCGAAGACCTGAAGGATTCGATCATGCACGGCGCGGTCAAGAGGATCCGTCCGAAGCTTATGACGGTCGGCGTTATCCTTGCGGGACTTATCCCGATCATGTTCAGCCACGGCGCGGGCTCTGATGTCATGAAGAGGATTGCGGCACCGATGATCGGCGGTGTGATAACGTCCGAGATCCTGGAGTTGACGATCTATCCCGCGATCTATCTGATCTGGAAGCGTCGGGAGTTTAAGAAAAATGAAGCGGTATCAGAGCAGGTGACTTCCGCATAACAGTGCCCGGGTTGTCAGCCTTCCTGGCTTCGAAGATAGAGGAACTGCATCCAGATGACATAACCTCCCCAGATGCAGGCGGTCAGCATCAGGATGCTGCCGAAGAGATGTGCTGCCGTTGCGAGGATGTGATCGCAGCTGAGCAGGCCCAGTTTCCCCAGGATAAACTGCCAGTCGTGGTAGTCGTCCACGTCGGCCCCGGTGACCCCGCCAAGGAGCATCAGCTTCAGTGCCCGGGCGTCATTGATATACGGTGCGAGGTCGAGGAGGCTTTCTCCTGCCCACCACAGCGATACTGCTGCGGCAAAGGGGTCCCGTGTTTTGACGAGAAAGGTCCCGAGGCAGATCAGCGGGATCAGGACCTGCAGCAGGCTGCCGCCGAGTACTGCAGGGAATCTGCCGAAAATCCGAAATATGATATGCCCTGCCTCATGGAAGGGAAGGTTGACAAGATGCAAAAAACTCGCGCCTGCATGGTTGCTTTCTATTGAAGAGAACACTAACCTGAGTCCCCAGACGAATACGATCGCCAGAAGAACTGCTCTTCCGGCAACATGAAAGCAATTGACTTCAGGATCAATATAAAAAAGAGATTCCTTCAGATTGAACATTCGGATAACTATTCCTAGAGATTGTCCATAAAGCAAAAAGTTGTCATCCTCGGGCCTGCCTGCCGGCAGGCAGGCCTGACCCGGGGATCCAGGACATACTGAAAACATTGGATTCCCGATTAAGGATTTCGGGAATGACAGAAAAAAAGTAGAGTCTGCAAACAAACACTATTTATGCCGTATCTTCAGAGCAAGGATAATTGATGCGAGAACAAACGTGATGCTGTTTGTGAGGATGACCGGGACGGAATCTATCAGAAACCCGTAGACAGTCCATAGCGCGATGCCGGCACAGAAGGCGACGAACATGCCAAGCGAGATGTCTCTGGTTGACCGCGTCTTCCATGTCCTGATCACCTGCGGTATAAAAGCAGCGGTGGTCAGCGTTCCTGCCGCAAGCCCTATCAAGGTTATGTGGTCCGACATCATAGCAGGTCCTATTTTAGCATTTCATCGGCAATTAAGTTACAATCAAACATGTCTGATTCACTGGTCATAATTGGCGGAGGCCTTGCAGGGTCGGAGGCTGCATGGCAGGCTGCCTCGCGCGGTGTCAGGGTCACCCTCTATGAGATGAGGCCGAAAAAACAGACGGAGGCCCATCAGACGGGCCTTCTGGGAGAACTGGTCTGCTCCAACTCGCTGCGGTCAAATGATCCTCAGAGCGCGCCGGGTCTGCTGAAGAAGGAACTTTCGATGGCGGACTCCCTGATCATGGCTGCGGCCGGAGCGGCATCAGTTCCCGCGGGCTCTGCACTGGCGGTGGACCGTACTGTCTTTGCCGGTTTCATAACGGAGCGGCTCGGCAGTCACCCGAATATCGAGGTGATCCATGAAGAGATGACCGAGATCCCCGATGGGCTGACGATACTCGCGACCGGGCCGCTGACATCGGAGGCGATGACCGTTAGACTTGCACAGCTGGTTGGCAGTGACTATCTCTATTTTTACGATGCCATCGCGCCGATTATCGATGCCGAGTCTATCGACTACCGGAAGGTCTACCGGATGTCCCGGTACGGGAAGGGCAGCGACGATTACGTCAACTGCCCCATGACGAAGGAAGAGTATGAGCAGTTCTATGCTGCGTTGACTGAGGCGGACAGGGTGACGCCGCGCAACTTTGAAGAGAACAGGGTTTTTGAGGGCTGTATGCCGATAGAGGTGATGGCTGTCCGGGGAGTCGATACGCCCAGGTTCGGACCGATGAAGCCGGTGGGACTTCCTGATCCGAGGACCGGCAGGGACCCCTATGCCGTCGTGCAGCTGAGGGCCGAAAACAGGGAACTGACTGCCTATAATCTTGTCGGATTTCAGACGAGACTGAAATGGCCGGAGCAAAAGAAGGTCTTCAGCATGATCCCGGGTCTTGAAAAGGCAGAGTTTCTACGGTATGGCAGTCTCCACCGGAATACCTTCATTAATGCACCGCTGGCGTTGAATAAGGATCTCTCTCTGAAGGCCAGAAACGACCTTTTTATCGCCGGACAGGTTACGGGGGTCGAGGGCTATATCGAGTCCACCGCGATGGGACTCGTCGCGGGCATAAATGCGGCGGCCAGAATGACGGGGCGGCTGGTTGCAGACGTACCCCCGGCCTCGGCCCACGGGGCGCTGATCAGGCACCTCACGGACAGCGAGAGCACCCATTTTCAGCCGAGCAATATTAACTTCGGCCTGTTTCCGGTGCCGCAGAGTGCCGTGAAGATCCGGGACAAGAAGGCGCGCCGTGCCCTTGTCGTCGAGAAGGCGTTGGCCGACTGGGAGCAGTATACCAGGGGGCGGTGAAAGAGCATATCGACAAGTTCATCCGGTATCTGGAGGTCCAGCGGGCGGCTTCAGCGCATACGGTAAGGGCCTACCGGAAAGACCTCGAGGCGTTCAGTGACTACGTCAAGAAAGCCCCGGAGGACCTCGAACTGATCGATATACGGGGTTTTGTCGCGTTTCAGATCAGGTCCGGGCTGAGCAAGACGACCGCAGGGCGACGTCTCGGCGCGGTCAGGTCGTTTCTTAAATTTCTTTACCGTGAAGGGCAGATCAAAACGAACCCCGCGAAACTGGTCTCAACCCCGAAGACGCCGAAGCTGCTTCCGAAATTTCTGACCGTTGACGATACTTTTTCCCTTGTCGAGAAACCCGGGGCGATCGGCTTTATGCAGGCACGCGACAGGGCCATCCTTGAGCTGCTGTATTCAAGCGGTCTGCGCGTGAGCGAGGTCGCTGGACTGAAGGTAGAGGATCTGAACACCAGGGAGGGACTCGTGAAAGTCCGCGGGAAGGGAAGGAAAGAGCGCATCGTTCCGGTCGGATCCAAGGCAGTGGACGCCGTCAAGACATACCTTGTCGAAAAAATTCTCCTGAAGAGGAAGAATAACACGCTGTTTCTGAACAGGAGGGGTACTCCGTTGACAGACCGGGGCATCAGGAGGATCGTGGTGAAGTATGCCAGACAAATCGGGATCAGCGGCCCGGTAGGACCGCATACGCTGCGGCACTCCTTCGCGTCACACCTGCTCCAGGGGGGCGCCGACCTCCGGGTCATCCAGGAACTGCTCGGTCATTCCTCTCTTTCGACGACCCAAAAGTATACCCATCTCGATCTCACGCACCTCATCGATATCTACGATAAGGCGCACCCGCTGTCTGACAAAGACGAGAAATAGGGCTTGATTAATATCAAAACAGGCTGTATATAATATATACTCTGACGGCGCAGCGCGGAAGACGGACACGCCTGCAGAGGAACTGTCCGCCGCTGAAAGTTAACGATGAGGTACATAACCGGCATCATGAAGAGTTCTATTGTCTACACGACCGACGATTCGCTGAAGCAGGAACTGGCTGCTGCCCTCCCGAGGGATACGGTGCTTCAGTCCAACGTGAAGAAGGCCGCTGACGCGGTCGTCTTTGTCGACCTCGATACCATGAAGACCTCCCTGATCAGCGAACTCAGCGGGAAGAGTGTTGTCGTTGCAGTCACCCGCCTGAAAAATACGGAACTGGCGATGAAGGCGGTGACTGCCGGGGCATATGAGACCATGCAGAGACCGCTGAGGCGGGATCACCTGGCCCAGTTTTTTGACGAAGTACGCACGCTGCGCAGTGAACTGAAGCAGGTCGTCGAGATCAGGCATATGCCTCCCGTGCCGACCTGCGCGATTGTGGGGCACTCGGAGGCGATCATGCAGACCTGCAAGAAACTGGCACGACTGGCGCAGGTCGAGGCGCCGGTGCTGATCACCGGCGAGACGGGCACCGGGAAAGAACTCATTGCCGAATCGATCGCGCAGCTTTCGTCGCGCTTCGGCAAGCCCTTTGTTGTTGTCAATTGCGCAGCTGTCCCCGACAATCTCCTTGAGTCCGAGCTGTTCGGGTTTGAAAAGGGCTCGTTTACGGGTGCCTCGGCAGCAAAAGAGGGTATGCTGAAGATCGCCGACGAAGGGTCCGTCTTCTTCGACGAAATAGGAGAAATGCCCCTTGCCCTGCAGGGGAAACTGCTGCGTTTCCTGCAGACACAGACCTTCTTTCCCCTGGGCAGCATACGGGAGGTGCAGGTGAATGTCCGCGTTATTTCTGCAACGAACAGGGACCTGTCACGGATGGTCAGGGAAGGCACCTTCAGGGAGGATCTCTATCATCGCCTGCGGGTTACGACAATCCATGTCCCGCCCCTGCGCGAGCGGCAGGAGGATATTGCGCCGCTTATCCATTTCTTCGTCAACCGGTACCGCCATACCGCACCCCACCAGATCAGAGGTGTTACGAAGGCCTTTCTGCAGAAAATGGAGTCACACGAATGGCCGGGCAATATCCGGGAACTCGAAAATGTTATCCGGTCCGGGATTGCGCTGAGCAAGACGCCGTATCTCACAACCTTTGAACTCAGGGAGCTTGGCGAACAGTCTGCTGCAGGGCCGGGCCCCGCAGCGGCCGAAACCGTCTCCTCTGCAGTGATACCCCTCGTCCGTGATGCCATCCAAAGGAACGAGAAGAACATCTACGATAAAATTCATGCCCAGATAGACAAGCCCCTGCTGGACTATGTGCTGTCCTATACCAGGGAGAACCAGTCCGAGGCAGCCAGAATCCTGGGCATCAACCGGTTGACCCTCCGGAAGAAACTCGGGCAATAGCGCTCACTGTCTACGGCGCCCTGAACATAACGCCCCTGCGGATGACAGAGATCCGCCCTATCGTGTAAACTAACTGATCAATGCAGCATCAAGAGGTGAGAATGTTTCACGCTACGACCATACTCTGTGTACGAAGAAACGGGAAAGTCGCCATCGGCGGTGACGGACAGGTGACGCTGGGCAATACCGTTTTAAAACATAATGCGAAGAAGATACGGAAGATGTATGGCGACAAGGTGATTGCCGGGTTTGCCGGTGCGACTGCCGATGCCTTTACGCTGTTCGAAAAATTCGAGGGAAAGCTCGAGGCGTACCGGGGGAACCTGACCCGCGCGGCGGTCGAGCTTGCGAAGGACTGGCGCACGGACAAGATGCTGCGCAGGCTTGAGGCGCTACTGATAATCGCTGACAAGGAGCATGTCTTTATCATATCCGGCACGGGCGATGTCATCGAACCTGACGAGGGTTCTGCGGCGATCGGCTCGGGAGGTGCTTATGCACAGGCAGCGGCACGGGCCCTGTATGAGAACACCGAACTCAGCGCCCGGGAGATCATCGAGAAGGCCATGAAGATCGCCTCCGGTATCTGCATCTATACGAACGAAAATATCAGCATCGAGGAGCTGTCATAGCATGGAGACACTGACACCGCGGAAGATCGTCGAGGAGCTCGACAGGTTCATTATCGGACAGCATAAGGCCAAAAAGGCGGTATCGATTGCGCTGAGAAACCGCTGGAGAAGACAACAGCTTCCTCCGGATCTCAAGGACGAGGTGCTCCCGAAGAATATCATCATGATCGGCCCGACCGGGGTGGGCAAGACCGAGATCGCCCGCCGTCTCTCGAAGCTCGCCAATGCGCCGTTTCTGAAGATCGAGGCATCGAAGTTCACCGAAGTGGGGTATGTCGGCAGAGATGTCGAATCCATGATCAGGGACATTACCGAGATCTCGGTGAATATGGTCAAGGCCGAGCACCTCGAGCGGATCAGGGAAAAGGCGAAGCTGTTTGCGGAAGAGCGGGTGCTGGATCTTCTGCTGCCGCTTCCGCGCCATCTGAAGGCTGCGGAGCTCGACGAGCAGGACCGCGAAAAGAACCGCGAGACCAGGGAAAGGCTCCGGGAGCAGCTCCGCGAGGGGAAACTTGCATCGCGATATGTCGATATCGAGGTCCGGGAGAAGTCGATGCCCTTCGGGGTCATATCGAACGTCGGTCTTGAGGATATCGAGATGAACCTCAAATCCATGCTCGGGAATCTTCTGCCCGAGAAGGCGAAGCGGAAAAAGGTGAAGATTCCCGAGGCGATGGTGATTCTGGAGCAGGAGGAATCGAACAAGCTGATCGACATGGACAAGATAATCCAGGAGGCGGTCGAACGGGTCGAGCAGACGGGCATCGTCTTTATAGATGAAATAGACAAGATTGCGAGCAAGGGCAGCGGTCACGGTCCGGACGTCTCCCGGGAGGGTGTCCAGCGCGACCTGCTGCCGATCGTCGAAGGTTCGACCGTCACGACCAAATACGGGCCGATCAGGACCGAACATATTCTCTTCATTGCCTCCGGAGCCTTTCACATGGCAAAGCCCTCTGACCTTATCCCCGAGCTTCAGGGCAGGTTCCCGATCCGCGTGGAACTCGATGCGCTCGGCAAGTCCGATTTCATCAGGATCCTGACCGAACCGCACAACGCCCTTGTAAAGCAGTACACGGCTTTGCTGGCCACCGAGGATGTGGCGATAACCTTTCTCGACGATGCCGTTGACGAAATATCTGATATCGCGGCTCACGTCAATGATAAGACCGAAAATATCGGGGCCCGCAGACTGCATACCATTCTGGAGAAACTGCTTGAGGACATCTCGTTCGAGGCGCCCGAGAGGCAGGGCTCGAAGCTTGGCATAGACCGCGCCTATGTCAGGGAAAAGCTGAGCGATATTGTGAAGGATGAGGACCTCAGCCGGTATATCCTGTAGAGCTGCCTGCGCTTCATGTGAGGGTGTGACAGTCATTGCGTTTTTTTCATCGGATCATCCCTCATGACGGATCACTCATGAATATCTGGATTGCTGCCGGTCTCTGCGTGGTAATGGCAACCCTGTCCGCCTGCTCCTCATACAGGAGAGAAGTGAGGACCGATCTTCCCTCGGTGTCGTATGCCGTTGCCTCATGGTACGGGTCTGATTTTCACGGAAGACCTACCTCCTCGGGCGAAATTTTTAATATGTATGCACATACCTGTGCTCACCGCGAGTACCCCTTCGGCACGAAGCTGAAGGTGACCCATCTGTCCAACAGCAGGGCGGCAGAATGCACGGTAAATGACCGGGGTCCCTTCATAGCCGGGAGGGACATAGACCTCTCCTATGCGGTGGCAAAGGAGATCGGGGTTGTCGGGCCCGGCACCTCGCGGGTGCTTCTTGAGGTGACCGGCCGGGACAGCAGCTATGTCCGGAAGGTGAAGGTGCAGGCGGTCGGGAGAAAGGGCCTGTTTGCGATCCAGGCCGGTTCCTTTGCCGAAAACGTCAATGCGGTACGGCTGAAGGCAGCCCTGAGTCTGAAGTATGACAATGTATATATTGAGGATGCCCTGGTAAAGGGGACCCTCTACCACCGTGTTCGACTCGGTGTCTACAAGAGCTTCGCGCATGCCTTTTCAGCCGCCGAGCAGCTCGGGCAGGAGGGCTACCAGCCGATCATTGTGAAGGCAGACCTGCAATTGTAAGCAGACCTCCACTTGGTGTAAAATTCCTGTATGAAGACATATGACGAAGCAGTGGAGTTTCACGGGCATTCCTGCCCCGGTCTGGCCATAGGGTATCGTGTCGCTCTGCGCGCACTGAAGGAATTCGGGGACCGCGCGGAGGATGAAGAACTGGTTGCGATCGTCGAGAACAGTTCCTGTGCGGTTGACGCGGTTCAGGTGTTGACCGGCTGCACCTTCGGCAAGGGCAACTTTATCTTCAACGACTATGGCAAGCAGGTCTACACCTTTATCAAACGTCCCTCCGGCAGGAGTATCAGGATTGCGGTCAATATCTCGAAGCAGCCTGAATCGGCGGAGGAAAAAAAGGCATGGGAAAAATATATGAAGGGCGACCGGTCGAAAAAAGTCCAGCAGGTCGTCCACGACCGTAAGGCGGCAAAGCTGGCCTATATACTGGGGGCACGTGACCAGGAGATCTTGACCGTGACGCGCGGCAAGGTGGCAATGCCGTCTGAGGCCCATATCTACCGGAGCCTTACCTGCGGCTGTTGCGGCGAGCAGATGATGGAGCCCCGGGCGCGTATAAAAAACGGCCTGACTGTCTGCCTGCCCTGCTTTGGGAGGAACGACCGATGAAAGAGATTATCAGGAAGGCAGAAATTCTCCTTGCCGCACTGCCGTATATCAAGAATTTTGCCGGCAAGACGTTTGTTATCAAGTACGGCGGTGCTGCCCAGACAAAGGAAGAACTCAAGGAGTCGTTTGCCCGGGACGTCGTTATGCTGAGTTATATCGGCATCAGGACCGTCATCGTTCACGGCGGCGGGCCGAGGATCTCCGCGACGATGGAGAAGATGGGCAAGAAACCGGAGTTCGTGAACGGACAGCGTGTGACCGATCAGGAGACGATGGATATTGTCGAGATGGTATTGGGCGGGCTGATCAATAAGGAGATCGTTTCTCTCATCAACCGGCATGGCGGGAAGGCGGCCGGCCTGAGCGGCAAGGACGGAAACCTTATCCACGCGCGCAAGAAGATGATCAGGAAGGCTACCGCCGAAACCGGCGTCAGCGAGATCATCGACCTGGGCCTTGTCGGAGAAGTCACCTCGATCAATCCCGGCATCATCGAAAGCCTCGACCGGGAGGGGTTTGTCCCGGTCATAGCGCCGATCGGCGTCGGTCCTGCCGGCGAGACCCTGAACATCAACGCTGACTTTGTCGCTGCTGCTATCGCCTCGTCGCTGAAGGCAGAAAAGCTGATCCTGCTTACGGACGTTGCCGGTCTGCTGGACAAAGAGGGTAAAATCCTTTCGACCCTGAAGAAGGGCCAGATCGCAAAGCTGATCAAGGACGGCACGATCAGCGGCGGGATGCTCCCCAAGGTCACCTCCTGTCTCAGCGTGCTCGAAAACGGGGTCAGCAAGACCCATATCGTCGACGGCAGGATCCCCCACTGCCTCCTGCTCGAGATCTTCACCAATGAGGGGATCGGGACCGAGATTATCCTTTAGAACGAACTCCCCCGCAGGACTGCCTGTTTATTAGTCGATGACCGGTCGTTCTGCCGGCGGCTCCTTGTCTTCCAGGGTGTAGGTGACGTTCACCTCCATATCCTTCCTGAGCGAATTGTAGACAGAGCAGTATTTTTCCTGGGACAGGGAGACGGCGCGGTCGACCTTTCTTTTGTCGATGTTTCTGCCCGCGATATGCAGGACGCAGTCTATCTTCTTGAAGTACTGCGGCGGGGTCGGGTTCCTCTCGGCAACCAGGTTGATTTTGAAGTCTGCGAGTTCGACCTTCATCTTCTGCAGGAACATGACGACATCGATCCCCATGCAGCCGGCAAGACTCAGAAGCAGTGAATCGGTTGGTTTGCACCCCCACTGGACATGCGCGTCGTATTCGATCTCGTACCCTTCCTGCGTCCTGCCGGTAAAGATAAGCTCCCGCTCCCACTTTAGCGTCGCTTTGACATGCGGGTTGATCTTCTCCTTGTATCCCTTCAAGGAGCCTTCAAGCTGTTCGTTTTTCTCTTCGCTCATATAAAAAAACCTCCGGAAAAGATAATTATGAAAAGTTATAAATTATAACCGAAGCAGCCCTGTTTTTTGTTCCGATGCTTAGGGTAGAATACAATCCGTAAGGAGAATCTTATGATGACCGGCATCTATATTATTGCAGCCTTTATCGCGGGGTTTCTTATAGCATGGTTTGTATCGAGGGCAGGGAGCGCAGCCGCGTATACGAGGCAGATTTCTGACCTGCAGCTTCAGCATGCAGGGATGCAGGCAGACCTTGAGGGAAGGGCGAAGAGTGCGGAGGCAATCACCGCCGAACTGAGGTCTCAGGCCACCAGACGGGATGCTGAGCTGGCCGGTCTCCGGGCTGAACTCGATGCTGAGCGGCAGCTGAAGGCCAGACTCGAGGAGGGCCAGACCCACCTCAGGGAGGAGCTCGGGCGTTTTGAGGAGATGGAACAGAAGCTGGGAGAGACGTTCAAGGCCCTCTCGCACGATGCGCTGTCGAAAAATTCTGATGAATTCAGGAAATATGCCGACGAATTCATTAAACTTGCGGAAGAGAAGTTGAAATCACAGTCGGTGGAGGGCACGCGGGAGCTCGACACAAAGAAGGTGCTCATCGATCAGAACATCGAGGTGATCGGAAAGACCCTTGCCGAGGTGCAGCGCAAGATCGAGGAGGTCGGCAAGGCCAGCGGCGACAAGATGACTCAGGTGACGACCCTCATCCAGAAACATGAAGAGGTGACCAGTAAACTCAATACGACAACGGACCATCTCAAGCAGGCCCTTGCAAGCTCCAAGAAGAGGGGTGAGTGGGGCGAGCGCATGGCAGAAGATATTCTCAGGCTGATTGGGCTGGTCGAAGGCGTCAACTATATAAAGCAGAAGACCCTGGAACATGCTGCCGGCCGGCCTGATTACACCTTTCTCCTGCCGAACAGGCTCAAGATCAATATGGACGTCAAGTTTCCGCTGGATAATTACCAGCACTATCTTGATGCGCAATCCGAGCATGACCGCAAGCGCTTCAAGGAAGATCTCCTGAAGAATATGCGGCTTATGATCAAACAGGTGACGACCAGGGACTATATCAATCCAGCCGAGAACACCGTTGATTATGTCATTCTTTTTGTCCCGAATGAGCAGGTCTATGGTTTTATCAATGAGTCGGACCGCATGATCATGGATGAGGCGCTGAAGCAGAAGGTCATACTCTGCTCCCCGTTTACGCTGTATGCCGTGCTTGCGGTCATCAGGCAGGCTGTCGAGAACTTCAATCTTGAGCGGACCGCATCAGAGATACTCAAGCTGCTCGGGGAATTTTCGAAGCAGTGGGCTCTGTACAAGGACAAGTTCAAGCTGATGGGCGAGAGGCTCGATGCCGCAAAGAAAGAGTACGATGCGATTGTTACCACCCGCACCAACATGCTGGAGCGGCCGCTCCGGAAGATCGAGGAGCTGCGGCAGCAAAAGGCACTGGGTCACGAGGAGACCCTCCCCCTGACAGACCTGCATCTGACCGACCAGTCGCTGCTCTGAGCCCGGACCCATGGCACGGAAGAGAAAGCAATCCTTGTTGTTCCGGTTTATCAGCATCCTGGTTATCGCCCTTGCCGGGTTTGTTGCCTTCAATATTTTGTATCCCGATGTATCGTCCCTGAAAAAGCAAAACCCGAAGAAGACCGCATTCATGAAATACCGTGAGCGGGAGTGGGAGCAGGCGGGGAAGAAATACAAGGTCAATCAGAAGTGGGTGCCGCTGAACGCCATTTCACCGTTTCTGATCAAGGCGGTCCTGATCGGGGAGGACGATAAATTCTGGCAGCACGAGGGGTTTGATTACGAGGCGATGCAGAAGGCGATAGAAAAGGATATCAAGGAGAAGAAATTCAAACTCGGCGGCAGCACCATCAGTCAGCAGCTGACCAAGAACCTCTACCTATCGCCCTCAAAAAATCCGATACGCAAGTTCAGGGAGGCGATCATAACCTACCGGATGGAAAAGGCGATCAGCAAGAAACGCATACTCGAGCTCTACCTCAATATTGCCGAATGGGGTGATCGCGGCATCTTCGGTATCGAGGCAGCCTCCCGTCACTATTACGGCAAGTCAGCAGCCATGCTTAATCCGGAGGAGTCGGCCCGTCTGGCATCCGTGCTTCCGAACCCGCGCAAGTTCGACCCCCTCGGCTCCTCCAAATACGTCCAGAACCGGTCCCGGCTTATCTATAACATCATGGTGAAGCGCGGGATCGTGGTTCCGGAATATGAAGAGATCAACGACGGGGGGACTCAGGAAGACAATGCCGGGACCGGCAATATCCCGGTCGAGGAGACTAAACCCGCGGCCCAGTAGACGGTCGTCATTCCTGCTTCGGGCAGGTCAACCGGTCTCTCCCGAATGGTGAGAGTTCCCGAAGCTCCATCACAATGGCCGGCATCAGGTCTATGACCCGGTCTATTTCACCGGCAGTCGTATACCGGCTGAGTGAAAACCTGACCGACCCATGCACTGCGGTATAGGCTATCCCCATCGCCCGGAGGACATGCGAGGGTTCGAGCGAGCCTGAAGAGCAGGCAGATCCTGACGAGGCACAGATGCCGTGCTCATCAAGCCTCAGGAGAATCGCTTCCCCCTCGATATATTCGAAACTTATATTCGTGGTATTCGGCAGCCGGTTCTTTGTGTCGCCGTTCACACTGGCATCCGGACACGAGGCGAGCAGTCCCTGTTCGAGCCGGTCCCTCAGTCTCATGACAGAGGCGCGTTCTTCTTCGAGCTTCGTCAGCGCAAGCTCTGCCGCCTTGCCGAGACCGATGACCGAGGCGACATTTTCGGTGCCTGCCCTCCTGCCGCTCTCCTGGTGTCCGCCGATGATGTACGGATGAAACCTCAGCCCCTTGCGCACATAGAGCGCACCGACGCCCTTTGGCGCGTGGATCTTGTGCCCGGACAGCGAGAGCATGTCAATACCGGCCTCCCTGACGTCTACGGGGATCTTGCCGGCTGCCTGGACTGCATCGGTATGGAACACGATCCCCCGGTCCGAGAGCCTCCCGGCGATCTCCTCAATCGGGAAGATGACACCGGTCTCATTATTGGCGTACATGACTGAAACCAGCGCGGTATCATCGTCAACCGCTTTCAGAATCTGATCCGGGGCTAGCAGCCCATTGCTGCCAACCGGGAGATAGGTTATTCGGAAGCCTTTTCTGCCGAGGTGATGGCAGAAATTCAGGACCGCCGGGTGCTCGACGCGGGTGGTAATGATATGTCTTTTTCGTGGATTGGTTTCTATTGCGTTCATGAGCGCGGTGTTGTCGCTCTCGGTCCCGCAGCTCGTAAAGATGATCTCTGAGGGATCGGCGTTGATAAGCCGGGCGACCTGTGCGCGTGCGTCTTCGATCCTGCGATGGATTTGTCCACCGAAGGTATGCATGCTGGAGGGGTTGCCGTAGAGGTCGGTCATGAAGGGCCTCATCGCCTCAAGGACCTCCGGAGCCGTCCGGGTCGTCGCGTTGTTATCGAGGTAGATGACGCTCATGCCTGGACCTCGACCACAATATCGCCGCTGACCAGTTCCCTGAGTTTGGCCTGTATCCCCTTGACGGTTACACCCGACATGACACAGCCGGTACACATGCCCCGCAAGGCTATGACAACCCTGCTGCCTTCGACGTCAATCAGTTCGACGTCCCCGCTGTCCGCCTGAAGGCCAGGCCTGATTTCGGTTTCTATGACGTCCTGGATCAGGGCTATCTTCTGCAGATTGGTCAGCTTCTTTGGAGCGGCCGGTTTTTCGGGAAGCTTCACCGACCAGACTTCACGAAGAATCGCCTCGATATCAGTCTTGCATTCTCCGCATCCTCCCCCGGCCTTCGTGAAGTTGGTCACCTCATCGACCGTCGTCAGACGATTTTCGATGGCGACCTTCCGAATCTTCTCTTCGGTGATATCAAAGCACCTGCAGACAACCCTGCCTTCCTCCTTGAGCGGGAGAGGTTCTCCGCGGTAGTTCGCAATTGCGGCCTCAAGCGCCTCCCGGCCCATGACCGAACAATGCATCTTCTGGTCAGGGAGACCACCGAGATAATCGGCGATGTCCCGGTTTGTGAGCCGGAGGGCTTCATCGAGCGTCTTTCCCTTGACCATTTCGGTAAGCGCAGACGAACTCGCGATGGCGCTGGCGCACCCGAAGGTCTGAAATTTCGCGTCCGTGATCTTCCCGGTTTTCTCATCGACCTTCAGATAGAGCTTCAGGGCATCGCCGCAGACGATGCTGCCGACCTCACCGACGGCGTCGGCATCCGGAATAGCCCCGACGTTCTTCGGCTTGAGGAAGGTCTCTTTCACCTTGTCGGTATAGTCCCACATGAGCACATTGTTGCACAGTGATCAGGGCAAGTCAATTGAGTGTGTGCATGTCGGGATCAGAAAATGGTTGCAATAAATATGCTGGTATATTAGAATCACTGCAGCAGGCAGTCTCAGGGGAAGCGTAAATGCCGGGGAGGTAGTAAACGGATGGGTGTCAGCCAGTATTTTTCCTATTTCGCAGCAGCCCTTATTCTTTCATCGATTCTTGTGCCTTTGATGCGGCCGCTGTCGTTCATGACAGGGGCGGTTGACAAAGGAACGGGCCGGAGGGTGCATACCGGCATCATTCCGCGTCTCGGCGGAATCGGCTTCTACCTTTCGTTTTTTATCACGACGATTTCTTCGCTCTACCGCGGGCAATGGGACGGCTTCCATGATGTCTTCATCGGCGTCATACTCGGCTCCGTCGTCATCGTCCTGATCGGACTCTTTGACGATATCAAAGGCGCCCGGGTCAGCCACAAACTGATTGCAGAAATAGCGGCTGCGCTGATCATCTATGCGTGGGGCATACGCATCGAGGCGATCACCAATCCTTTTGGCAGCAAGATACTGCTCGGCTGGATGAGTCTGCCGGTTACCGTGATCTGGATGATCGTGATTACGAACGCCATTAACCTGATTGACGGGCTGGACGGACTGGCCGCAGGGTCGGCCATATTCATCGCTGCCACGTTCTTTTACATTTCCGGCGCGGAGGTCCACCTGCAGCTTGTCCTGATCATCCTGATCGGAGCTCTCTGCGGCTTTCTGCTCTATAATTTCCCTCCGGCCTCCATCTTTATGGGTGATGCCGGAAGCCTCTTTATCGGTTTCTTCCTCGGGGCCACCTCGATCATGTCATCTCACAAGGCGACCGCTCTGGCCGCGCTCATGGTGCCGATTCTTGCCTTCAGCGTGCCGCTTATGGATATGGCCTACGCCGTGTTACGGCGTTACTACCGCGGCGTGCCCCTGGGCGTTGCAGACAAGGAGCATATCCACCACAAACTGCTCGAGAAGGGCCTGTCAAAAAAGATGGTCCTGATCGTTATCTACGGCATTAACGTATTCGTTATGCTCATGGCCCTGTTGTCGATCAGCCAGAGGGTAAACAGCGCATTTTTCGGCTTCGTCTTTATTGTCCTCTTTGCTGTTTTCGGTTTGAGGCTTTTGGGTTACGTCGAGTTTGTCCCCATCGTAAAAGAGATGAAGAGGAACTTTGAACTGAATCGCAAACGCAAGTACTACAACTTTATCATAAAGCGCTTCAGGCGTGAGGCTTCAAAGTCCCACTCTCTGGACGAGCTGAAGAACCATATTAAGCAGCTCATGGAACTCTATGCCTTCACCACGGCAAGGATCTATTTCTATGCGCATGATCCCGTCGCGCCTTTTTTTGAGTACAGCAATGAAAACGTGAGTGAGGACGGAAGACCTCTTGCGCTGTCGCTGCCGATCGTCGGGGACGGGGGCTGCCACGGCTGCATCGATATTACCAAGGAAATGGACGGCGACTGCTTTCTCTGTTCGACAGAACTCCTGAATGCCCTGTCGGACGTGATGCATGCCTTTGCGGGGAGTGCCAATCCGCAACGCTCCCTGGCCCCGGGCCCCGGGCTGGCAAGCTATCAGGCCGGCAGGTAAGCGGGGAACAGGCTCCACCCTGCACACTATCGGGCGGGGATATGGCTAGTCCGGCAGCCTGTATTCAACCTCTTTCTTCAGAAACGGGCAGGTGAAGGAGAGTGAAACAGCCTCGAGCATCATTCCCGAGCTGTTTTTGTTGTCCGTTCCGTAGCGCGGATCGCCGATTACGGGAAAGCCGATCATGTCAAAATGACGCCTGATCTGGTGCAGACGGCCGGTTTTTATGATGACGCTGACCAGAGATGTGTCTGTCTCCTCATCGTATGCCGCCACCTCATACTCCGTGACTGCAGGTTTGTTGTCGAGAGCGAGATCGATTGTTCCTCGGGGTGATTTCCTGCGAAGGTCGCCGCGGACCCGGGTGCGGTATTTTTTTATGATCAGGTTGTTTCTGAAGATCTCGGAGAAGGCTGCCGCTGCCTGGCTGCTGTGGGCAAGCACCATCAGACCGGTCGCCTCCCGGTCAAGACGGTGCACCAGATATATCTCCCGCTGCAGTCCGAAGTAAAGCTCCGCCTGCCTCATGAGACTGCAGTGGTCACCGTACATGGTGCCCTGCGCAAGCAGACCTGCCGGCTTCAGCCAGATGCTGTAATGATGGCGGTCGGCCAGGCGATGTGCGATCGGGGGCTTTTTCGCGAGCAGTTCAGGGTCATAATAGAGTTCAATCTGGTCTCCGGGCCTGAGAGATGCGGTTGCCGTCCGGAGTCTGTTGGGCTTTCCCCTGCTCCTCTTGACCCAGACAGCCCCTTTGTTCATCGCGTCCTTGACCTTTGTCTTTGACAGTCCTGAGGCTGCGGCGAGAAAGTCGGCTGCTGCCAGGGGATCACCCTTCTGCACGGTTGCCTTTTTTATGAATGGATCCATGGTCTCTTATTATGTCATACATCGTGACGGTAATCGGGGAAATACAGGAAGGCAGGCACAAACATGCTCGAAAACCATAAAGAAAACAGAAACGATAACTGCCTGACCGAAAGCCTGTCGGGTTTTCTCCTTGTCTCTGCCTGCCAGCCTGCAACGTATATCCGCTTGCCACCGTTTTTGTTTGGCGCTATGATACTTTACACAAGTTGACAGAACAACAAAGGAGAATTCATTGAGCTATTACGAAGTTGCAATCACGGTGCCTGCGGAATCCAAGGATGCCCTCGTCCACCGGCTGACCGAGATGGGCTGTCTCGGTGTCACCGATCTGGAGGAAAGGATTCTCGCCTACTTTAATGATGCCTGTGACGTGGCTGTCCTGAAGGAAGGACTTCGTGCCTTCAGCGACGTACTGAGAAAAGCCGGCCTGGACCCGGCCTTTACGTTTGAATTCATGAACCTGCCGGACAAGGACTGGAATGAGGTATGGAAAAAGAATATCAGACCGATCGATGTGGGAGGCATTTTTTTGATTCTGCCGTCATGGGAAACCGAACAGCCCGACCGGATTAATCTTGTCATTGACGCCGGCATGGTCTTCGGCACCGGTCACCACCATACGACGCAGAGCTGCCTCCTGCTGATCAAGCGTTTCATGGATCACCGCGCCAAGGACCGCTTTCTGGATATAGGCACCGGCACCGGGATCCTGGCGATCTGCGCCTCGAAGCTGGGTTTCAGGGAGGTGATCGGTGTTGATATCGACCCCCTGGCCGTCGAAGCGGCCCCCCGGAATGTCAGCCTTAACAGGCTGGACAATGTCAGCATCAGGGAAGGCGGTATCACTGCTGCAGACGGCACGTTTGATTTCATCGCCGGGAACCTGCTCTCCGAGATCATCATATCGATTGCCCCTGAAATTGCGGCCCGCCTCAATGCCTCCGGGGCGGTCCTGCTCTCGGGCATTATGGTTGGCCAGGAAGATGAGGTCATAGCACAAATGGAGAAAACCGGCCTGAAGTGTGTGGAGAAGGTGGTTGCCGATATTTGGGTGTCGCTGATCTTCAGACCTGAGGGCCGATAAATCCGGCAATGCAGCCCGTCAGCAAATCCAGGCGGACACATACTGACTTTCCGAATGCTTGCCAGCTTGTATGAGCTTGATTACCTGCTTGTCTTTGCTTGAGAGAGCGTTCGCAATTGACCTTGAAATTTCATATCAGGTATGATATCTATACTACTATTACGTATACACAGGAGGCCTTGGTATTAAGCTCAGATTAGACGGTGGAAATGAACTGCAGTTGCATGAGGTTTCCGAAATTGACAAGCATCTCAAGAGATTGAAGGCCGTTGCAGTAAAGGTTGACGGCAGACTGACCGATATCTCGTCTCTCCCCCCGATCGACAGCGATGTGGTCGTCGAACCGATTACGTTTGACTCGGATGAAGGCAAAGAGATCTTCCGCCACAGCACGTCACATATCATGGCGCATGCGGTCAAACGCCTGTTCCCGGAGGCCAGGGTAACAATTGGACCGGCAATCCAGGACGGGTTTTATTATGATTTTGATCTGAACAGGCCCTTTACTCCCGAGGACCTGCTGGCGATCGAAAAGGAGATGGCAGAGCTGATCGCGAAGAACTCCCTCTTTATCCGGAAGGTGATGTCCAGGGAAGAGGCGATCCGCCTCTTCGAGGCCATGGGCGAGACCTACAAGGTTGAGTTGATACGGGAGATTGCCGATGACTCGGTCACTGTCTATGAAGAAGACGGCTTCATCGACCTCTGCCGCGGCCCGCACCTTCCCTCCACCGGGGGCATTGCTGCCTTTAAACTTCTGAGTATTGCCGGCGCATACTGGCGTGGAGACGAAAAGAACAAGATGCTCCAGAGGATTTACGGCATCTCGTTTGCGAACACCAAGGACCTCAAGAAATATCTCGACTTCCTTGAAGAGGTGAAGAAACGCGACCACCGGAGACTCGGCAGGGAACTCGATCTCTTCAGCATTAATGACGAGGTCGGACCGGGACTGATCCTCTGGCATCCAAACGGCGCGATGATCCGCAAGACCATTGAGGATTTCTGGAGGAACGAGCATCTGAAGGCCGGGTACAAGCTCCTCTTCAGTCCGCATGTTGCCAGGCTCGACCTCTGGAAGACGAGCGGCCATCTCGATTTCTACAGCGAGAATATGTATTCTCCGATGGAAGTCGAGGGCTATCCCTATGAGATAAAGCCGATGAACTGCCCGTTTCATATCCATGTCTATAAAAGCTCTCTCAGGAGTTACCGCGACTTTCCGATCAGGTATGCCGAACTCGGTACCGTCTACCGTTACGAGCGCTCGGGGGTTCTGCACGGACTGCTCCGCGTCCGGGGCTTTACCCAGGACGATGCCCATATCTTCGCCCGTGAAGACCAGATTGAAGTTGAGATTGAAAAATGTCTTGAATTCATTCTCTTCATTCTGCGCACCTTTGGGTTCGAAGAGTTTGACACGTACCTGTCTACGAGGCCGGAGAAATATGTTGGCAGCGATGACCACTGGGAGAAATCGACTGCCGCGCTTGAAGGGGCGCTCAAGGCCAAGGGTCTTGCATACAGCGTTGATGAGGGCGGCGGTGCCTTCTACGGCCCGAAGATCGACATCAAGGTGAAGGATGTCCTCGGGCGTTCGTGGCAGTGCAGCACCATCCAGGTAGACTTCAACCTTCCTGAACGGTTCGATATCGGTTACCGCGGCTCCGACGGGAAAGAGCATCGCCCGATCATGGTCCACCGGGCGCTGATGGGTTCCCTGGAAAGATTTTTCGGCATTCTTATAGAACATTACGCGGGGGCATTCCCTCTCTGGCTGGCTCCGGTGCAGCTCTCGGTGCTGACGATCTCCGAGAATAACGATGCGTATGCCAGGAACCTCCTGGATATGCTGGTGCAGCAGGACATTCGCGCCGAACTGGATACGGACAACGAGAAGATAGGGAACAAGATCAGGAAGAGCAGTGTTAGAAAAATACCTTATTCGGTTATAATAGGCGACAAAGAGATGGCCGAGGATAAGGTATCGGTCAGAAGGCGGAATGGGGTGAATATCGGCCCCTTTACCACGGATGAACTTTTATCTTTTCTGCGCGAAGAGATAAACACCAGGAGGTGAAAACATAAGCAGCAGGGATGTCACAAAAGGTATTAGGATCAATGACCAGATTCGGGCGAGGGAAATCCGGGTCATTGACAATGAAGGCAAGCAACTTGGGGTGATGACCGTCAGGGACGCGCTGGCTGTCGCCATCGAAAGAGACCTCGACCTTGTGGAAGTGTCTCCTACTGCAGCACCTCCCGTATGCAAGATTCTCGACTTCGGAAAATATAAGTACCAGATGAACAAGAAGCACGGTCCGAGAAAGACCGCCGATGTCAAGGAAGTGAAGCTCCGCCCCCAGATCAATGAGCATGACCTCGAACTGAAGGTCAAGAATATCAACAGGTTCATCGATGGCGGGGACAAAGCGAAGGTGGTTATGATGTTCAGGGGCCGTGAGATTATCCGCCAGGAATTCGGACTGAAGATCTTTGAAAAGATCATAGGACAGTTGACCGGAAAATATCAGATAGAGCAGCAGCCGAAATTTGAGGGCAAGAATATCACGATGGTCATTGCACCCAAATCGACATAGAGACCGTAAGAATTCAGTGATTGTAGTCCGTTGCGGAGGACAATAAAAAAGGACAGCCCGGCTGTCCTTTTTTATTGGGCGAGACTGCAGACTGCCAGGCGCATGCCGGCCGGCTCATACGTACTCCCTTTAAGCCGTCTGTCCAGTTTTGCTATACTTTCTTAAGCACCGAGAACGATGAGTACCTGAGGAGTCTGCATGGCTGACGATATTGCGCAGTTAAAGATAGACAAGACACTACCGGACAGAAAAAGAACGAAAAAAGGCGCCATGATCAAAATTGGCGCTGCCGGGGCGTTCGTCGTGCTTCTGGGCCTTTTCCTTCTGACCGGTCTCTTCAGTCCCGCCACCCAGGTCGACGTTGCCCTGGTCACGATGGTCTATCCCTCACAGACGATAACGCTTTTGAATGCCAGCGGATATGTCGTTCCCCAGCGCAAGGCCGCGGTTGCTTCCAAGTTGACCGGTCGTCTGGTTGCGCTGATGGTGGAGGAGGGCAGCAGGGTGAAAAAAGGGGACGTCCTGGCAAGGCTCGAAAATGACGATGCCGTCGCCGCGAAAGAGCAGGCTGCAGCACAGCTCGCCGGCGCTGTCGAAGCCGGCAAACAGGCCCTTGCCGAACTGCAGGACGCGGAACGTTCATTTGCGCGGACCCGGGACTTGATCGAAAAAGGGTACGTCTCGCGCCAGGAATTTGATCTGGCTGATGCCCGTCTCAAGAAGGCGGCTGCAGGCGTTGCCGGGGGAGAGGCGGGAATCAGGGCCGCGCGGGCAGGCCTGAAGTCTGCAGACGTTGCGGTAGAGTATGCCCAGATACGGGCGCCGTTCGATGCCGTTGTTCTGACCAAGAATGCGGACATCGGCGATATTGTGACACCGCTCGGCGCTGCTGCAAATGCGCGGGCCTCCGTTGTCACCCTCGCGGACATGGGCTCCCTGCAGGTGGAGGTGGACGTTGCCGAGTCGAACCTGAACCAGGTGAAGCGGGGACAACCCTGCGAGATCCAGCTCGACGCCTTTCCGGACCTGCGCTTCAGGGGACTGGTGCATATGATCGTACCGACAGCCGACCGCACGCGGGCGACCATACTGGTGAAAGTTGCTTTTTTGGATTCGGATAACCGCATCCTCCCCGAGATGAGCGCCAAGGTTGCCTTTCTTCAGCGAGCGCTGACAGACGGGGAGGAGAAGCCGCGGACCGCAGTTCCTCCCGGGGCAGTCATAACAAGACAGGGGGCTCATGCCGTTTTTCTGGTGAAGGGTGATCAGGCAATCGAGACGGCCGTGACTCTCGGCCCGGCAATCGGAGATATGGTTGAGGTCCTCAGCGGCGTCAAGCCGGGGGACAAGCTTGTGGTGAGGCCTATCGAAAAAATGAGGCCCGGCACCAATAAAAACAGGATAAAGATCGTCGAGAAGTAAATGGGGACCGATACCCCGATTGTTGAGATACGCCATATCTTCAAGTCCTACCGACGCGGCAGTGAGGTGCTTCCGGTGCTTGAAGACATCAGCTTCGACATTCGGGAGGGGGAATTCCTTGCGCTCATGGGTCCGTCCGGTTCAGGGAAGAGCACCCTGCTCAACCTTATCGCGGGAATTGACAAGGCGGACTCCGGTTCGATTACAGTGGGCGGGGTTGATATTACGGAACTGAACGAGACCGAGCTGGCAAACTGGCGGGGAGCCCATGTCGGGTTCATATTCCAGTTCTACAACCTCATCCCTGTTCTGACGGCGCGGGAAAATGTCGAATTGCCCCTGGTCCTCACCGGTCTGTCGCGAAGGGAGCGTCGGGAGCACGCTGAGACTGCGTTGCGGATGGTCGGCCTCGACGACCGCATGACGCATTACCCCGGGCAGCTCTCAGGGGGCCAGCAGCAGCGGGTGTCGATAGCCCGCGCGATAGTGACCGATCCGACAATACTCGTTGCTGACGAGCCTACCGGGGATCTCGACCGTGTTTCTGCGGGGGACATCCTGAGGCTGCTGGAGAGGCTCGTCCGGGAAATCGGAAAGACCGTGATCATGGTGACCCACGATCCCCGGGCCGCGGCAACGGCAGATCTCATCCGCCACCTGGAGAAAGGGTTGATGAACGACCATGCTGGTCCTTAAGTTTCTCCTCAGGAATGTCTTCAGGCACAAACTTCGTACCCTTCTGACAATCGCCGGCATCATGATTGCGATCCTCTCCTTCGGACTCCTCAGAACCGTGATCAGCGCCTGGTATGCGGGAGTCGAGGCCTCTTCCTCCAGCAGACTGGTCACGAGGAACGCGATCTCCATCATCTTCTATCTGCCGCTTTCCTACCGGGAGAAAATCCGCCAGGTACCCGGGGTGAAGCAGGTCTCCTACGGAAACTGGTTCGGCGGAATCTATATCGATGAGAAGAACTTCATCCCCAACTTTATTGTCGAACCCAGGACCTATCTCGATCTATATCCTGAATTCGTGCTGACGCCGGTGGAGCGATCCGCCTTCTTTCGGGAGCGCAAGGCCTGTATTGCCGGGAGAAAGGTGGCGGCCAAATACGGATGGAAGGTCGGCGACACCATTACCCTGCGCGGCACCATCTTCCCGGGGAACTGGGAGCTGGTCCTCAGGGGTATCTATACCGGGAGATTCAAGAATACCGATGAATCGCAGCTCCTTTTCCGCTGGGATTACGTGAACGAGACGCTGCGGAAGAACTATCCGCTGCGCGCGGACAATGTCGGTTTCTACGTGGTCGGCGTGACCAACCCTGATCTGGCCTCGTCGGTTGCAGTCGCTATAGACCAGAATTTCAAAAACTCCATCGGCGAAACGATAACCGAGACGGAAAAGGCCTTCCAGATGGGGTTTGTCTCGATGAGCGACGCGATTATCATGGCGATTCAGCTGGTTTCGTTTGTGGTCATTGTGATCATCCTGGTGGTGGTGGCAAATACCATGGCGATGACCGTCCGTGAGCGTACGGGAGAATATGCTATCTTCAAGACGCTGGGTTTCCAGCGCTGGCGGATAGCCGGCCTGATCTTCGGGGAGTCTCTGCTGATCACCCTGTTGGGCTGCTCAGCAGGGATTGCCCTGACCTTCCCCGTCTCAGGGGCGTTCGGCGCTGCCATGGGTACCTTTTTTCCGGTATTCAATGTGGCGCGGGAGACGATCTATCTGGATATCGCTGCGGGCGTGGTTGTGGGTGTACTAGCGGCCCTGATTCCTGCGTGGCGCACCGTAAATATCAGCGTTGCCGAGGCCCTGAGAAAAACCGGATGAGCACGCATGCGGGGAAATGGGGATATACGCTGCCATGAAGCTGCCGCTTGCCTACAGCTATCGCAACCTGATGACGAGGCGTCTGACAACGCTGTTTACGACCCTTGGCATGGCACTGGTGGTCTTTGTCTTCGCCGCGATTCTGATGCTTGCCGAGGGTCTTCGAAAGACACTGGTCGAGACGGGTTCCTATGATAATGTCGTTGTCGTACGGAAGTCTTCGAACTCAGAGGTCCAGAGCGGCATTGAACGCCTGCAGGCCTCAATTGTCGAAACACAGCCCGGTATAGCCGCCGGTCTGAACGGCAGACCCTTCCTGGCAAAGGAACTGGTGGTGCTGATCAATCTGCCGAAGCGGGGCAGCAACAGGCCATCGCTCGTGGTCATACGGGGCATCGACGAAAACTCGGTTGCCCTGCGTCCCCAGGTGCGCCTCATCGAAGGCAGGATGCCGCGACCCGGGTCTTCCGAGATAGTCGCAGGTACCAGCATCGCAAAAAGGTTCAGGGGCGGCGGGGTCGGGGAGCGACTCCGGTTCAGCATGAGGGACTGGACCGTGGTCGGCATCTTCGATGCCGGCAATACGGGATACAACTCCGAAATCTGGGGTGACGCTGACCTCCTGATGCAGGCCTTCAGGAGGCCCGTCTATTCATCAGTCATCTTCAAACTGCGTGATTCACGCGATTTCCCTGCAGTAAAGACAGGCATCGAGAACGATCCCAGGCTGACACTCGAGGCACGGAGGGAGACGAAATATTATGCTGACCAGTCCGAGATGATGGCAAAATTCCTGCGCATTCTGGGTATGTCCCTGACGGTTATTTTTTCTATCGGCGCCATCATCGGGGCGATGATCACCATGTATGCCTCGGTTGCCAACCGCACGGCAGAGATCGGCATGCTCCGGTCCCTCGGCTTCCACCGCAGGAGCATTCTGGCCTCCTTCGTCCTTGAAGCTCTCCTGCTGGGGCTGATCGGAGGCTGCATCGGCCTGTTTTTTGCTGCCTTTCTCCAGTTTTTTACGGTCTCGACCGTCAACTTCCAGACGTTCTCCGAGCTTGCCTTCAGATTCACCCTGAGTGTGGGAATTGCGCTGCAGTCTCTCTGCTTTGCCCTTGGCATGGGCTTGATCGGCGGACTGCTGCCGGCTGTCCGGGCAGCGCGGATGAATATTGTCGAGGCGCTGAGAACGAGCTGAGAGGACGACGCAACGCTTCAGTCTTTCAGGTGCTCCTCGACGAACTGGGCCAGGACTTCGTGGATCTTTACCGGAGGGGGAACGCCGAAATAGTGGTCGATGATCATATGAGCCAGTTCGTGTGCAAGCACGCCGAGTCTGATGTCGCCGACCGAAAGATAGATTGTCTTGTCGCGCTGGGAATAAAACGCGATGAAATCGGCCTGCGCGCCGTACTTTGACCGGTAAACCTTCTGGACGTCCGTATCGGTTGCCAGCAGCACGATTCTGAACTTCATTTCACGGGGATGCATATCCAGAACGGTCTGGATGCGTTCGATCAGGACGTCTATCTTGTTCTTTATCTCGTCGTCGGCCGTGATGCTTTTTCTGCTCCGGAGAAGGTGGTTGAGACTCCCGAGAGAGACGGCATGGTTGAATTCCCTCAGCAGTTCTTCTTTTTCGAATACAAGCGTCGTGTATTGGGTCTTGAGATCAGCCCCGAAGGCCTCTGGGCCTAGAAGGCTGCAGCAGAGGAGGAACAGGGCGCTGACCGAAAAGGGGCGCATGGGTCAGCGGTCATTCTTGAGTTTGTAATTGCGGAGTCTGGCTATAAGTCTTTCGGTGCGGCCGGAGGCCTCTGCAAGCAGAGCGGTGGTCTTTGCAGGATCGGAGGACTCTGCAACAGCAGCAAGATCCCTTCTGAGGGCTTCCGACTCCTCCGTGAGTTTCAGGAGATCTGCGGACATCTTTTCATTGTACCGGTTCAGCAGTTCAGCCACCTCCTTCGCCTCGTCATTCGGACGCAGCCTGATGACCGAGGAATGGTCCTCCCTGATCATGCCTTCGAGGGTCCTCTCGAAGCGGTAGAGCGGCCCGGCAAAACGGTGCGTAACGAACAGGGTCAGAAAACCGATAAATATCCCCCCGGTCAGGATAAATATCCAGTTGGCCTTCAGGAGTTCCCTGATAAGGACCACCGGTGTCTTGCCAAGCTGCAGCACGGAGTTCTCATAGGTGATTGTCAGCGTATCTGCCGCGAGCCGGCTGAAGATGAAGGTGAAGATGAGACAGCCGAAGACAACAAAGAGAAAGATGGTAAAGATATACTGGCCCTGGAGTTCCTTCTTGATGAAATAATTCCTGCGCTTCCATTTCTGGTCCATAGCGGTCTCCCTACCGTTCTTCCTTCAAAAGGTTCTTTACCGCGGCCTTCTGGCGCAGGCCGGCCATCCACTGGTCCATGGCCTGCTGTTTCTTCTGCTCGGCGAGAATGAGTCTGACTGTTTTGCGGTTCGGGGCAGGGGGCGTCTTTTCCTGCAGGGGTTCCATTTTGTCGAGCTGTATCACCATATAGGACGGCCCTGCCTTGACCGGTTTTGTACGTTCCCCTTCCTTCAGGGTGATAATCTTCTCCCTGATGTCCTCGGACAGGTCGCGGCAGCGGACGATTTTCTTCTCCTGCGCGGAGAACCTGCCGGATGCGGCAGACGCTTCGTCCTCTGCACTCGCTATCGTCAGGTGGAGCATTCTGGTCTGCAGCGCGATATACTGATCAATGTCGCCTTCGGACACCAGGACCGGCAGCTTTGAAAACTTCCTGTCCATGAGCAGTTTTATCAGGGACTGCTCGTAGTAGTTCTGGATCGCCTTTCTGAAGGCAGGATCCTTGTCGATGCCTTCTTTCTGGGCCTCCTGTATCATCAGTTCCTTGGTGATCAGTGCGCTGATAAATTCCGCTTTCCCCTCGATCTGGACCGGTTTCGCCGCGTAGAGACTGTCGAATTCATTTGTGGTTATGACCCGGTCATTGATGATCAGCGCGGCATCCTTTTGAAGGGGCTGGTGAACGAAAAGCTGATATCCGGCGATAGCCGAGGCGAGCAGTGCGATGAAAAGAATATAGTAGATGTATTTCATGCCGGTCCCTTTGAACGTCCTTAAGAAGTATAGCAAAGGCCGATTAAAAACAAAAGAAAATTGGCATTTTTGACCGGTGATATCTTATCCTTTGATATGCCTGCGCACAGGGGAATACTGATTATCCTATTTTTGCTCACCTGCCTGCCCGCATTGGTGGCGGCATCTGAACTTCCGGATCAGGTTGGTCTTGCCGGAAAATCGGTTGTTTCAGTAACGCTGCAGTCCCGTGACGGACAGGAGCTTGCGACGGCCACCGGCTTTATCGTCAGTGAGCAGGGGATTGTTGCCACCAGTTATTCGGTGGTATCTCAATGGCAGGAACCGACCAGTCTCCTGCTGATAAAGACATTTGACGGGACGGATCTGCGCGCAGAGCAGGTCATTGCTTCTGATGCGGTATACGGTATCGCACTGCTGAGGACCTCGGCAACTCCGTTGCCGGCTCTCAGGCTTCGACCTGACTTCGTGTTTACGCAGGAGAGCCACTATTGCGTTGCGGGAGGGCCCGCAGGCCGTCCGCTGCTGCACCTGAAGGGGAAGATCAGACGGGTGTCTCCCCGAGGAGAGGGGCTGGAGATAGACGCGAGCCTGCCGGTTGCGAGCGCCGGCTCGCCGGTTCTGACCCGGCAGGGCGACGTTGTTGCCGTCGTCATTCCCCGGGGGGACAAGTCGTCCGCGGGGGGGGGCGTGTCGGCAGCGGTGGTGAAAAGTATGCTTGATGAATACAGAGCCCTGCTTCTGAGTCGGGCCTGGTTTGAGCTCGGCCTTCTCTATGACGCAGAAAAGGTCAGGGCAATGGATTCTGCAGCGGCGTTCAGGGAGGCGACACGGATAGACCCGGACTATATCGAGGCATACAACAATCTCAGCGTCGTGTACGGGAAGGCCGCCAGGTACGAGGAGTCAGTGGAGGTGTTGCAGCACGTTCTTCGTCTCAGGCCTGATTTCCCCGAGGCGAAGTTCAATCTCGGCATCGCCTATATGAGGCTGGGAAGATACCCCGAGGCTGCCAAGGCGTTCCGAAGCCTTCTGGCCGTCAGTCCGGATGACGCCGATGCCCATTACCTGCTGGCAGTTGCCTCTCTGGGCATGAAGAAATATGACGAGGTCCGGAAGGAACGGGAAGTTCTGTCGACGCTCGCCCCGCTGTTGTCCCGCAGACTTCAGAAGCAGCTGGAGCAGGCGGAAGAAGCGGGCAGGCCGGGGCCGTGAAAAAGGGGGAACGCGGGGGGGACTCCCGGAAGCCGATGGCTACTGTTTGGCGAACTGCATGGAGTTCGTGCTGTCGGCAGCGCGGCTGTTTTTTTCGCTGGTGAGTATGCGACGGGCAGCCACCAGACCTTTTTTGTAATAGCCCTCAGAAAGACTGCTGATCGTCACACTGTTGTTTGATTTGCTTGCATGGATGAAATTGCCGTAGCCGATGTAGATACCGACATGGGTGATGCGTTTTGCCCCTTTCGGCTTGAAGAAGACCAGGTCCCCGGGCTTCAGATCGTCGACAGGGATATCGACCCCTTCGCCGGCCTGCAGGTAAGAGTCGCGTTTCAGATAAATGCCGTTTACCCTGAAGACCGAGTAGACGAACCCGGAACAGTCCATTCCCGATGCAGTGATCCCCCCCCATTTATAGTCAGCGCCCAGGAATTCCGCGGCATACATGATGTCTTCGGGGGTGACCCTTCTCCCGAAGGCTTCATCTTCAAGGACGCAGGATGAAACCGGGATCGAGCCGGTTGCTCCGTCGGGCAGCATGACTTCATATGTCGGGCCGTTCCTGCCTGCCAGCGGGAGTCTTGTGCAGGCAGCAATTGCGAGGGTCGAGCCATCTGCCATGGTGAGCATTGTATTTTTTGCCTTGACCTGGACAAAGGTCTGGTCACGAAAAAAACGGTCATCCTGCGGAACGATGAGGTTCCTGGCCCCGATCCATCCGCGGTAGTCCTTCTGCGAAGGAATCGAGCCATATACCCAGTCATTGCTGATCGATATAACCCTGAATTCATCGCCAAGGAGCACCTCTGTCACGCGTTCGGAGGAGCGGTTGCTCCTCACATAGACCCCGGCGACCGGGACATTGACAACCGCACGGACAGCGGGGGCAGCTGCATTGAAGGCAGGTGCTTTTTTGCGTGCCTCGGCCACGGATACGGTCGCAGTGACCAGGACGGCCAGGACAGAGCATATCAATAATAGTTTTTTCATCCGGTCAGCGGACAGTTCCTATGAGGGATATCGTAGCAATCTCCATAAGTTTCTCAAGAATTCTGTGCGACGATGTCAATCTGAGCCCCCTGCCGAAGACGTCCTTCGCCTTCGTGAAATTCCCTTGCCCGAGGTATAATTTCCCGAGCTTCTCATACGGTACCGCGTCCCTGGGCTTAAAGACTATTGCCTGTGTATATGCATCTTCAGCCAGGGCGGTGTCCAGGCGCTTTTCGTACAGAGACGCGAGCATCATACGCGCTTCCGTGTCTTCGGGGTTTGTACTGAGGTGTTTCAGCAGATGTTGTTCAGCGCGGTGATCGTCTCCCGCCGAAAGAGCCTTTTCAGACTCAGCAAAATACCCCATATCCTTGACTTGGATAATAGCATACCTGCCTTCCCCCAGTCGAATAATCGAACTGATCCGGCCCGGCTGAAGTGCTGCCAGCGCGGTCTGGATCGCCGGGTGCAGCGTCGTCGGATCAACGACCCCCAGGTCTCCATAGTCTTCAGAGCTTCTTTTGTCGGCAGAACTGTCGTGGGCCAGGAAGAAAAAGGGCTTGCCCCGGTTAAATTCTGCAATGATAGCCTCAGCCTGTTTCTCGCTGGAGGCGATGATCATCCTCAGGGGGATACCTGCCGGCTGGGAGGTTTTTGTCTCCGTCCGCTCCTGTGCGGTCTTTGCAGGAAGGATGTCCACGATGCGTTGTGCCTTTGATGCAGATGATGCAGAGGTCACGGGAAGGGTGTCAATGACTCTTTTTGAGGCGAGGAGGACATTGATGCGTGAAGCAGCGTCGCGGTTGCCGGGCTCCGAGAGCAGCACGTCGTTATAAAGGGTCAGGGCCTGCTCCGGAAGGTCCTGACGCTCGTACAGTGCACCGAGCATGAGGCGGGCCTTGATCGCATCGGGATTTTCGTCCAGGTGTCTTCGCAGGTGCTTTTCAGCACGGTCAACGTCGCCTGCACGGAATGCGGCAGCCCCGAGCCGGTACTGCCGCAGATCGATAAATTGCAGGAGGGCATAACGGTCATCAGCAAGACGGACGACCCCGCTGATATCTCCTTCCCGCAGCGGAGGGATGGCTGTGCGCAGCGGACCAGGCAGACTGCTGATGGCGGTACTGTCCAGTTCTCCGTATCGGTCGCTGCTTTTGTCGATGGAGCGCTCTTTTGCAAGCTGCGCAAAGGATTTGCCGCTTCTGACAGCGGAGAGGACCTCCTGTGCCTCCCGAGCCGTTGCCGTTACGATCAGCCGGAGGCGGACAGGTACTTCTGCACCGGCATTTCCGGCGGCGGTGAAGATCAGTATACTGAGCAACAGCAGCAGGAAAAATGCGGTTGCGGACCTTCGTGCGTCGAGCGGCTGTGTCTGTTTGTTGCCGGCTGGCCTATTGAGTGACATGTCCCTCCCTCCCCGGTTTGTGATCGATCGTTCGAAGGCTCGAAATGTTTCTCCTGCCGCTCACCACAACGACTGCATAGGGGGACGTCTGCGTCAGCGGGGTGATGATATAGCTGTTATCCGCTCCCTCGATCAGTGATACGGCGTATACGACAAATTCCCGGTCTCCTGCGGCGCCTTCCTGATGGTCCTACAGAGCGGCCATGCTCTGGTAACCGGGGAGCGAAAGTATCCGCTCTTCATCTGTGGTGATCAGGTCTACGAATGCGGCAACCACATAGGGATCAAACTGCGTCCCTGCATTCGCCCTGAGCTCCGTCTTTACCTCATAAATCGGGAGCGCCTTCCGGTACGGCCTGTCGGTCATCATCGCGTCGAAGGTATCGACGACCGAGAGGATCTTTGATTTCAGGGATATTTCGTCGCCCCTGATCCCGAAGGGGTATCCGGAGCCGTCGTACCGCTCATGGTGCTGGATGATCGTATTCCTCACGCCGTCCAGTGTGCCGATCGGCTGAAGTATCTGGTCCCCGATGAGGGGATGGGTCTTGATGATGCCGTATTCTTTGGGAGACAGCCTCCCGTTCTTCTGCAGGATGAAGTTGTCGATCCCGATCTTTCCGATGTCATGCAGGATCGCTGCGTGTTCGAGCAGTTCGAGTTCCTTGAAATCGAGTCCGATGAACCGTCCGAGCTCAACAGACAGCAGCCGCACCCGCTCTGAATGTCCTTTGGTGAAGCGGTCGTTCGCCTCCAATGCATTGACAAGAGACTGAATCGTCGAAAAATAGTTGCTCTTGACACTCTCATAGAGCCATGCATTTTCCATGGCGACCATAGCCTGGTTCGAGAGGGTCGTGAGGAGTTCAAGCTCATTTTCGGTAAAGAGGCCGCAGTCGGTATCATTTTCGATGACCATCGCCCCCACGACCTGCCCCTTCATCCTCAGTGGGACCGCTATCCTTGATCCCCGGAAGCCCGAGTCCTCATTGTCAGCCGCAGGGCCTTCGTTCCGCAGCACCGGTCTGCCGTGAGCAAGGAGATCGGCATAGTCCCTGCTGATTTCGATTGCGAATTCGTCGCTGTTCTGGATGCCGATTCCTCTGACGTACTGCAGTGTCATTTCGGGCCGGGCCGCGTCCCTCAGATGCATGGTCACCTTTTCTGCCTTTACCAGGTCTGCGGCGGTCTGGATGATGATCTTCATGAGTTCCTGTATCTCGATGATCGATGCCAGGATTCTACCCACCTCATTGATCTTTTTCAGGCGTTCGACAGCCATCTCGAGTTTCACGTTCTTGCTCTTTACCTCCCGCGAGAGGGCGGTGACAGCCTTGTTCGCCGTTTCCAGCTCCTTGATCTTGAATTCGAGCTGTGCGTTGAGGTCCTCGACCTTGTTCTTGTGCTCCAGTTCCCCCCGCATCTTCGAGAGTTCCCGCTCCTTCGAAATATTCTTGTGGTACAGGTTATTAATCTCCCGCACCATGGTGTTGAATGACCGGCCGATAACGCTCAGCTCATCGTTGCCGTTGATTCTCACGGCCGCCTGCCAGTTACCGCCCTCGACGTCATGCATCGCATCCATGAGGCGCCTGAGCGGACTCATGACCAGCCGGGAAAACAGTATCCCGAGGATGATCGAGACCAGAATGACAACGGCGATATTCGAAAATATCAGTATCCTCTTGATCGAGAGGAAGGTAGCAACATTCCGGGATATATCGTAATTCAGGTGGATAACGCCGATAACGGGGTTTGACTGGTCGTGACAGCCGTAGCAGTCCTTGCTGTTGCTGATCGGGTGAAAATAGTTTATCGTGGTGTCGTTGCTGAGGGTCGGCTTCAGAAAATTTTCCCGGGAAGAGGATTTTATGAACTCCGCGGATTTGGCCCCGATCTCTGCCTTGTTGGTGGACTTCAGAATGATCCCGTCAGGCGAGAGTATCCTGAGAAAAGGGATTTCCCTGTTCTGCCCGATACTCTCAAGTATCTGCTGAACTTCAGCGGTATTGCCCTGCTTCATGGCGCTCTCGGTCGTCTTTTCGATGAGGTCGCAGAGAAACTCGGTATCCTCGAATTTGGCCTCGAGCATTTTGTTGTTCTGGTACTTGATCAGCGCAATGGTCGTTATGCCGACCGTGAGCAGAATAGTCACGGCGATGATGGTTATGATCTTGGTTCTGATAATCACGATGCAAAAGTCCTTAATTATTAAAAAGCAATTTGCGTGCCCGGTCTCAATTCTGATGAAATCGCAGAATTGAAGCGGATTTGCCTCCCGGAGATGAATAGACTGCCCGTGATTTCGCCCACGGTGCTTGAAATCCCGCAGGGAAGCCCCTCGGGTTTTCCGTCAGGCGGCTTTATGCTGCCGTAATATTGTACAATAGGCGCATGGCAAAACCTGTTATTGTAATCGTCGGCAGACCGAATGTTGGCAAATCCACCTTGTTTAACCGCATGACGAAATCTCAGACAGCGATCGTCGATGATTTTCCCGGGGTGACCCGGGACCGGAATTACCTGGATGCCCGCTGGGGCGGGAAGACCTTTATGGTCGTCGATACCGGGGGCTTTTATCCTGACCCTCCCGAGGACCTCTTTGTCCAGGCAAAGGAGCAGGCGCTTTTTGCCATCGACGAGGGTGATATCATCATTCACCTTCTCGACGGTAAAGATGGCCTCACCCCTGCTGACATGGAGCTTGCCCGGCTGATACGCGCGTCGGGCAAGAAGGTCGTCTGGCTGGTGAATAAGATTGACGCCCCCACACGGGACAGCCGCCTCTACGATTTCTATCCCCTCGGAACCGAAGATCTCTGGCCTGTCTCTGCTGCGACCGGCTACGGGTACGAGGACGCTATGGAGAGGATTGCCGCCCTTTTGCCGGTGTACGAGGAGGCTGTTTCCGATTATCCGAAGATCGCCGTTGTCGGCAGGCCGAACGCGGGAAAATCAACGCTGGTCAATGCACTGCTCGGCAAAAAGCGGATGCTGGTCAGCCCGGTTCCGGGTACCACGAGGGATTCCATAGACAGCGTCTGCTCCTATCACGGCAAGAAATATCTTCTGATTGATACGGCAGGACTGAGGAGAAAAGGCAAAATCGGTTATTCGATCGAGCGCTTCTCGATGGTCCGCGCTGTCAGAAGCATCGAACGCTGCGACCTCGCGCTGGTCGTCTTTGACGCAAGCGAGGGCATTACGGAGCAGGACCTCAAGATCGCCGGTATTGTCAAGGAATATGGCCGCGGGGCGATTTTTCTGCTGAATAAATGGGACCTCGTTGAAGACCCGGACGAGGCCTTCAAGGTGCTGGTGCCGGAGTTGCAGCGGAAGGCCTGGTTCTCTCAGTATGCGCCCGTACTCTCAATTTCCGGGACCGAAAAGAAGAGGATAACCAAGGTCTTTCCGATCATCGATCATATCATGGAAGAACGGCAGAAGCGGATTCCGACCGGGGAGCTGAACCGGTTCTTCGGAGAGATCATGTCGCACCTCTCGCTGCCGATGTATAAAGGGAAATCGGTAAAACTCTACTACATGACCCAGGTGCGCGAGGCCCCGCCTGCATTTGTGGTATTTGCCAACTATCCGGACTCTGTCAAGGATTCGCATCTCCGGTATATCGAGAAGGGTCTTCGTGAATACTTCGGCTTCGGAGGGACACCCCTCCGGATCTACGTCAGGGCCCGGAGAAGAGACCGCGATTCTTGACGTTTTACCGCCTGATAGGGAGAAGTGTCCTCTCTTTTTTCCGGGACGACGGACTCTTTCTGGCTGCCTCGCTATCGTATTTCACAATGATGGCCCTCGTCCCGTTTCTGCTTTTTCTGGTGGCTCTCTTTGGACAGGTCCTCGGGAACTACCCTGATTTTTACAATTTTCTGTATGGCAGGCTTTCGAACCTCTTCCCCTCGGCGACCGACCGCATCGCGAAGGACATCGTCAAGCTCATCTCGCACAAGGGCCTCGGCACCGTCAGTCTCCTGCTGTACGGGCTCCTTTCTTTTCAGCTGTTTCTGGCCGTTGAAAAAGCCCTGAATATCATATTCAGGATCAAGAAGAAGCGGCCACTCCTGCGTTCGGTCGTCGTGTCGGTTGTGGTGATCACCCTGGTCCTTGTCCTGATCGGTCTTTCCTTTGCAGCTGCATCGCTCATCCCGCTGATCTCTGAGCTCAAACCGTATTTCCCCGGTATCCGTTTCAGCAGGGTCACGGCCTTTGCGGTGGGTTACGTTCTTCCGTTTTTCATGGTGCTGGTGACGTTGACCGTGGTTTACCGGATCCTGCCGCAGGCTTCAGTCAGGCTCGGTCAGGCCTTCAGCGGAGCGTGCTTTACGACGATTATGCTGGAGATGGCCAAGCACGTCTTCACCTGGTATGCACTGAGTGTTGCCCAGTTCGGCCGGGTCTACGGCCCTTTGACTGCGTTTGTGCTGTTTCTGCTCTGGCTGTACTACTCGTCGGGGCTGTTTCTGATCGGCGCCGGAATCGTATATAATTTAGGCGGCAACAGGAAAGCGAGAGGTGCGGCATGACAGAACTGATCGGCAGGTTGGTCGAAGTCGGGACCGGAGAGATGATCTATACCGGCACGCTGATCGAGATCAACGAAAATGAGGTTTATCTCGAATCTGAAGGGACCGGCTGGATCGTCATCCCCACGGACAAGATCGCCTATATCCGGGAAGCGGCTTAAGATACTGCGGCCACCCGTGCTCTGTCAGAAGGACTGCTGGTCGAGCAGTTTCCGGATCTTTCCCAGGATTTCTTCGGGGAGGGCCCCCTTGGAAATAAAAGCAAGGTCTTCTGCCGCTACATCCTGAAGGTCGATCGGGTCATCTGCATACCCGCTCATAAAGAGAAAACTGGTGGCTGAATTGAGTGCCTTAATATGACGATATACTTCCAGCCCATTTTTCTTCGGCATCCAGACATCAAGAAAGACGAGGTCGATGCAGTTCCTGTTTTGTTCGTAGACGGCCACTGCCTCTTCTCCGTCGCCGGCTTCCAGCACGCAGTAGCCCGTCAGCCTGAGGACTTCAGCCATGGTCCTTCTTGTGTCATGGTCGTCTTCTGCCAGCAGAAGTGTCTCGGTGCCTTCCGCCGCTGTACACGGTTGTGCGGGTGCTGAGTCTGTCGTCGAAACATCGGATGCAGGAAGATAGATTCTGAAGACCGTCCCCTGCTGGGGGGCAGATTCTATGCCGATATATCCCTTGTACTGTTTCACGATTCCATAGGTGATCGCGAGCCCCAGTCCGGATCCCTGTCCCAGTTCCTTTGTGGTGAAGAAGGGTTCAAAGACCTTTTCCTTGACCTCGTCAGCCATCCCGGACCCTGTGTCAGCAACACTCAGCACGATATACGGGCCGTCTACGCCAAAACCGTTTTTTCTGATAAAGCGGTCATCCATCGTTATGTTCTCTGTCTGCAGCGTAAGACTGCCTCCGTCAGGCATCGCATCCCTGGCGTTGGTAACCATGTTCAGAAGGATCTGCTCGAGCTGATTATTGTCTGCCATGATGACCGAGGGTTCTGCTGTCAGCCGTACCGTGAGCTCGACACGCTCGCCGGCAATCTGCCGGAGAAGCGTTTCGGTCCTCCGGATGACACCATTTAAGGCCAGCGGCTGCGGAGCAAGGTCCTGCTTTCTGCTGAAGGCAAGGAGACTCTCGGAAAGATTGTTTGCCTTCGCGATCGAAGACACCACCTGGTCGATATATTTCATAAGGGGACTATTCCTGTCCAGCCTCTTCTGGATGAGATAGACCGCCCCTTTTATGGTTGCGAGTATATTCCGGAAGTCGTGGGCTATGCCCCCGGCGAGAAGACCGACGGCCTCAAGCTTCTGGGACTCTCTCAGCTGGTCATGCAACGCGGATATTTCAGCAGTCCGCAGCGATACCATCTGTTCAAGATGATTCCGGTACTCGAAAAGTTCGTGGTCCCTCTGGGCCAGCTGTCTTGCCATATCGTCAAAAGTCCTGCCCAGCCGTCCCAGTTCCCCGCCGCCGACAAGTTCGGAGACCGTGGTATTCAGGTCGCCCCGGGCCATCTGCTGCGTGGCCTTTTCAAGAAGGCTGACCCTGTCGGCGATGGATCGCCTGCCGATAAGCCAGGCGAAGGACAGGGCAAGGAGAAGTCCGACGAAAAGCAGCACCAGATTGTAGACCAGTGATCTGTTGGCGGTCGAGAGCACGTTCGTCAGGGGCACGCCCGTGCGTACATACATATACGGTGCAGCTTCGGTCTTTAGATGCAGTTTGCGATAGGTGATGACACGTTCCCTTCCGTCCATGCCGGTCTCGATAACGGTGTCCCCGTCTTTACCCCGCTGCATTTTGGCGAAGGTCTCCCGGTTGTACTGTGTGCCGACAAACCGGGCCGGACCGGAAGCGCTCAGGACTATGCCCCGGTGGTCAAGCAGCAGATATCCCTGGCCTGTCGGAAGCTCGAACCTCCTGAACAGCCGTTTGTGATAGTCCAGGTCAAAGCCGAGACAGATGACACCGACCACCTGTCCCCGCCCGTTGCGGTATGGATATGCCAGGGGCAGCACGGCTTTGCCCGTTGCCGGACTGATCAGGAATTCACCGGAGGCCAGCTGACCCGCGGCCATCGCCTTTCTGAAGTACAGCCTGTCTGCTATATTGTAGGACTGGCCCGGGACTCCCGAGGCCCAGATGTTGCCGGCTGCATCGGCGATGAAGAGATTTGAGTACCGTGAGTTCAGTGCGAGGATATGGTTCAGGACCGGCTGCACCCGGCGAGCGTCCGCTTTCTGTACATCGGGCAGCTGCGCCAGGGCAACCAGCAGCTGCTCTGCCGCGTCGGTAAGATTCTGTTGTCCGGATGATATATCCATGGCTATATGCCGTGTTTCATCCTGCGCATCCCGTATGGCCTGCGTCCGTAATTTAAAGCCCGAATAGGTGATAATTCCGGCAGCGGGCAGGGCGACGATGAGGACGATCAGGAGCAGCTGTGTTCTTATAGACATCGAAAACAATTTGTTCAACGAGATCCCCCTGCCGGTATAATCAATGCCGTGAGGTTTGTGCGCTCACTGCCGTGCTACATTAAGTATACCACGGTCAACGGCCTCCGGGGGCCACGAACGTGAAATGGGCAATCGCGTCATCCTTTGACATTGGCCCTGTTTTTCCGTATCATTTATGTAAGTACGCGCTAACATCTGATGCGATGCAAAAAAACACCCGTGATAAGATACTCGACGCCGGGCTGCAGCTCTTTTCGACCAAGGGATACCTGGGCGCTACGACAAAGGAAATCGCCCGGGTTGCCGGGGTTGCCGAACTGACGCTTTTCAGGCACTTTGCCTCCAAGGAACGGCTCTTTGAGGAGGTCCTGAAGCATGATTCGTTCCTCCCGGTCCTCAGGGAGCTGCTCCCCGCGATCGCTGGCCTGTCGTACGAAGACGCGCTGGTCAGGATCGCCCGCAAACAGCTCCTCGCCCTGAAACGGCGCAGGGAACTCATCCGGATCATGAATACCGAGATCAGCCGCTACCCGGAGAAGATACGTGGTATCTACCATGCCTTTATCGATGAAATGATCAATACCCTTGCCGTGTATTTCGACGGGCTGATCAAGACTGGTGTCCTGCGTGAATTCGATACGGCCCTCGGTGCCCGTGCCTTTTTTGGCATGTTTTATTCATACTTCAACAACCAGAACTTTCTCATGCCCAGGAAATATCCGGTGCCGGATACGAACAGGGTTGTCAGGGAATATGTGCGGATATTTGTGAGGGGCACAATCAGTCCGGTGCCTGAGAAACGGAGGCTTCATTGAAAAAAGCGGTTGTGATTATCGGGGTCGTGATGCTGGCTGCGGTTGCGGTCTATTTCTTCTGGCAGAAGGACAAGGCCGACCAGAAGTTCAGGACGGAAAAGATCACCAGGGGGGACATTACCGAGGCGGTGACCGCGACCGGTACGGTCAATGCGGTTACGACCGTCCTCGTCGGCACCCAGGTCTCGGGGACGGTCAGAAAGATCCATGCCGATTTCAATTCTCCGGTCAGGAAGGGGCAGTTAATTGCCGAGATCGATCCGGCGACCTTCGAGGCACAGGTCGACCAGGCGAGGGCCAATGTGCTGAACGCGCGTGCAAATCTCGCAAAGGCCGAGGTGACGCAGAACGATGCGGACCGCACGCTGAAAAGGAGCAGGGACCTTTTTGCCCGGGGGTACATTGCGAAGAGCGATCTGGATGCTGCAGAGACGAATTTCGAGACGTCGAGGGCCGCGGCCGCTTCGGCAAAGGCCCAGGTCTCGCAGACAGAGGCGGCCCTGAGGATAGCCGAGACCAATATGCGGTATACGAAGATCGTATCCCCGGTTGACGGGGTGGTTATCTCCCGCAATGTCGATGCGGGCCAGACCGTTGCGGCGAGCTTCCAGACGCCTACGCTCTTTACGATAGCCCAGGACCTTACCAAGATGCAGATAGACAGCAATGTTGCGGAGGCCGATATCGGGAAGGTGCTCGTAGGCCAGGATGTTGAATTCAGCGTCGACGCCTATTCCGACAGTCCCTTCCGGGGGCGGGTATCGGAGATCCGGAACGCGCCTATCAACGTCCAGAACGTGGTGACCTATGATGTAGTCGTCAAAGTCGATAACCCCGAAAAAAAGCTCAAGCCGGGCATGACAGCGAATGTATCGATCGTTGTTCAGAGCAGGAAAGACGTGCTGCGCGTGCCGAATGCCGCCCTGCGCTTCCGTCTGGCAGAGAAAGGCGGGACGAAGGATCGGAAGGATAAAGGGCAGAAGGACAGGGTGCAGAAGGAGAAGGGGCCTGGGGTCTGGGTGCTTGAAAACCGGCAGCCCAGGCGTGTTTCCATAAAGACCGGTATAAGCGACGGTGCTTTTGCCGAAGTTGTCTCAGGGGGTCTTGAGGAGGGTAAAGAGGTGATCATCGAGGCACTCGGGAAGGCGAATAACCAGGGACAATCCCAGTCCGGTCCGCCGCGGATGCGTTTCTGACATGGCCCTCATCGAAACAGAGCAGATCACCAAGACCTATCTGCTCGGCGACATAGCACTGAACGCCCTGAACAAGGTATCGATCAGCATCGGTAAAGGGGAATTCATCGCCATCATGGGTCCCTCGGGCTCAGGCAAGTCAACGTTCATGAACATCCTGGGTTGTCTCGACCGGCCGACAGAAGGGAGATATATTCTGGAGGGGGTGGATGTGGCGAAGATGGACAGGGATGAACTGGCGGCGATCCGCAATAAGGAGATCGGGTTTGTGTTCCAGGGTTTCAATCTTCTGGCGCGGACGTCGGCACTCGAAAACGTTGAGCTCCCCATGCTGTATGCCGGGGTTCCGTCACGCGAGAGGAAAACGCGCGCATCAGAGGCCCTTGCACGGGTCGGTCTGGCCGGCAGGGAGCAGCATCACCCGAACCAGCTGTCCGGGGGACAGCAGCAGCGGGTGGCGGTTGCCAGGGCGCTCGTGAACAACGCCCCGATAATTCTGGCGGACGAGCCGACCGGGAATCTCGATTCAAAGACGAGTGAGGAGATCATGGACCTGTTTGTACAATTGAACGAGGAGTCTTCGATCACGGTAATCCTCGTTACGCATGAAAAGGATATTGCCGAATACAGCCGGAGGAGGATACTCTTCCGCGACGGGAACGTCGTGGGAGACGAAGTATCCGGGCGGCCATGATCGATATCCCCTCGATCGTCAGCATATCCTCCCGGGCGCTGCGCGTGAACAAGATGCGCTCGGCACTCACCATGCTCGGCATTATCATCGGCGTCGGAGCCGTCATCGCCATGCTTGCCGTGGGTACCGCCGCGAGCAAAAAGATATCAGAGTTCATTTCGAGCATTGGAAGCAATATCCTGATGGTGCTGCCGGGCTCGACGTCGGCCGGAGGCGTGCGGATGGGGGCCGGCACCCAATCTACTCTTACCCTTAGTGACGCTGACGCGGTTCAGCGGGAGTGTCCGGCGGTCTCGGCTGTTGCGCCGGTCTTCGGAGGCGGCGCCCAGCTGGTGTACGGCAGCCTGAACTGGTCGACCGGCATCACCGGGACGACGCCGAGCATGTTCACCGCTCGGGACTGGCCCGTTGCCTACGGCAGGGTCTTTACCGATCAGGAGGTGAGGAGTGCAGGCAAGGTCTGCCTCCTCGGCCAGACCGTGGTCGACAACCTCTTCGGGGCTCTGGATCCCATCGGACAGGTCATCAGGATAAAGAACGTTCCCTTTACGGTTATCGGTGTCCTGGAGGCCAAGGGGCAGGACCCCGGAGGACGCGACCAGGACGATGTCGTTTATGTCCCGGTGACGACGGCCCAGAAGAAACTGTTCGGCACGTCCTTTCCGGGGATGATACGGATGATGTACGTTCAGGCACGGAGTCTCGAAGATATGAACGCTGCCGAGCGGCAGATTACGGACCTGCTGAAACAGCGGCATCATATAGGACCGCAGCAGGAAAATGACTTCACGGTGAGAAACCTGACCCAGATCCTCCAGGCATCGGAGCAGTCGGCCAAGATGATGACGATCCTGCTGGGTGCAATCGCCTCGGTATCCCTGCTCGTCGGTGGAATCGGTATTATGAATATTATGCTCGTGTCGGTCACCGAACGTACGCGGGAGATCGGCATACGCATGGCGATCGGTGCAAAGACCTGGGACATCAGGCTCCAGTTCGTCATCGAGGCCCTCATCCTGTCGCTGATCGGGGGCATTGCAGGCGTTGTGGTTGGTGTGGGCACAGCGGAAGTGCTGTCCATGGTGGCAGGCTGGGAGACGGTGGTATCGCCGCTGTCCGTCCTGCTTGCCTTCGGCTTTTCCGGTATCGTGGGGATATTCTTCGGCTTTTACCCGGCGTACAAGGCCTCACTTCTCGAACCGATCGAGGCCCTCAGGTATGAATAAGGGGTGGGCAGAGGGTAAAGATCAGTAATTAATTACTAACCTGGCAAGCAAAGAGAACAATGTCGTCATTGTCCGGCTTGATCGGAAAAGCCAGAACCTATTGAAATACCTGGATTCCCGATCAGGTCGTGCAGTGACAAAGCAGAAGATTTCATGTATTTATTTGCCAGGTTAATAATGTCTGTCCCCCTTAGCTGAAGAGGGGCGGGAATATGTCAGGACTGCGATTCCAAAGAAAGGAATAAATGTATACGATGAGGCATGTTGTATGGACCCTTGTTATCATTCTATTCGCTGTAGTCCCCGTCACGGCCGGTGCTGCCGAATTGTCGCTTGCCGATGGATTGAGACTGGCGGTCGAAAACAGCCGGGATATCAAAATCGCCGCCCACGGGGAAACTGCCGCCCAGGCCGAGGCCTCTGTCGAACGGGCCCGTCTGCTGCCGTCGGTCAACGCGGCGTTCCGGGGGACGGCGCTTGATGCGCAGCCTGCGGCCTTCTTCGGTTCTGCGTCCGTCCCGCTTTCCCAGCGGAGCTTTCTTGAGTACAGTCTGAGCATTCAGCATACGCTGTATGATTTTGAGGGAAATGCCTCCCGGTACGCTGCCGGCAGGCTCAGGGCAGGGACAAGAAAGCTCGATACGCTCCGGGTCAGGAATTTTGTCGCCATAGGGTTTGCCCTGACCTATTTTGATCTGCTCGAATCGCAGAAGATGGTCACCGTCGCGGAGAAGGAAGTCGAGAGGCTGACGGCTCATATGGACAATACCCGGGTGCTTCTGGAAGAGGGGGCCATCACCAGAAATGACCTGCTTCAGGCTGAGGTCAGGCTTTCTGATGCGCGCTCCCGGCATATCGGAGCGGCGAACAGCAGACTGGTCCATGTCTCACGCCTGAACAATATACTGGTGCGTCCGCTCACGACGGAGGTCACGGCCACAGACAGTGACATTCGTATTGCCTCGTCACTGATGAGCCCTGACCTGACTCCAGAGCAGGCCTGGGCGATAGCGGTTGCACAGAGACCGGAGATTCGGATCGTCGACGAGACCATGAAGTCGCTCGACCTGGATGAGACGGCGCGAAGGGCTGAACTCTACCCGCGGTTTGTCGTAAGGGGCGGGTACGATTACACCGAAAACCGCTATCAGGTCCATGAAGGCAACTGGTCGGTCATCCTCGGCATGGGGATCAATCTTTACAGCGGCGGCAGCACAAAGGCTGAACTGCAGAAGATCGATGCACAGCGCTCGGGACTCCGGGAGCAGAAGGAAAAAGTGATCGGGGATATCAGGCTTGAGGTGACGCGGTATCTGCTGGATGCAGCCACCGCGCGTGCGAGGCTCCAGGTGACGAAGGATGCTGTCCGGCAGGCAGAGGAAAACCTGAGGATAAATCGTGCACGATACGCAGAGGGCATTGGCACGGCTACTGAGGTCCTTGATGCCGTGACGCTGCTGACCGTAGCGGAGACGAATTATTACCGGTCGGTCTACGATGCAAAGAAAGCCGAGGCTGCAGTTCTCTACGCCCTTGGCAGAGATCTAACGGAGGTGTATCAATAAATGGGAGATTCGGTGACAACGACAGGCGCTGCGGCAGATGCCGGGATGAACGCAAACGGGGGGAGGAGAAAGACTGTAGCGTTGACGGTATTTGCGATCATTATCATTATTGCCGCCGTATCTGTTTTTTTCTATATAAGATACAAAGCAACACACATATCGACGGACGATGCCTTTATCGAGGGTAGGATTCATACGATAGCCTCCAGGATCCCGGGTACGATCAGAGTCGTTCCGGTCGGGATAAATCAGATGGTGCGGCAGGGGGACGTTCTGGTTGAGATCGATGATGCCGATTACCGGGTCCGGCTCGATGAGGCATCATCAGGTCTCTACGCCGACCGGGCGCGGCTTGCCGAAGGAGCAGCCCGGGTCGAGGTTGCGAAAAAGCAGGAGTCTGAACTCCGGCACAGGCTTGCTGCGGCCCGGGCCGGGCTCGATCTCCAGGAGGCGCTGCTGGTGCAGGCTGAAATGGACCTTCAGCGCGCACAGAACCTTGTCGATAAAGAAGTGATTTCGAAGGAACGGTTTGAGAAGACGAGAACTGCCTTTGATGTTGCCGCTGCCCAGGTAAAGGCTGCCCGTGATCAGGTCAGGCAGGCAGAGTCTGCACTGGAGACCCAGAAGGCGGTTATTCAGCAGGCTGAGTCGTTTCTGAAGTCTCAGTCTGCAGTCATCAGGCAGCGGGAGGCGGGAGCGCAGGCAGCCGAACTGCAGAGAGGATACACGAAGATCCTTGCCCCGTCAGACGGCTATGTCACCAAGAAGTCTGTCGAGGCGGGCAACCAGGTTCAGCCGGGCCAGCCGCTCATGGCTGTCGTGCCGCTCGAAGATATCTGGATTATTGCGAATTTCAAGGAGACGCAGCTTCAGAAGGTCAGGCCGGGGCAGCGGGTCGATATACGGGTGGACATGTATCCCGGGAAGGTCTTTAAGGGTACCGTGGACAGCATCATGGCAGGCACGGGTTCTGCCTTTTCGCTTTTCCCTGCTGAAAACGCAACCGGCAATTTCGTGAAAGTTGTCCAGCGGATCCCCATGAAGATCGTCCTCGAAAAGGACGTGAACAGAAAAGAGGTCCTCCGGGTCGGCATGTCGGTCGAACCGACGATTATTATCGAATAGTCCATGAGCAAGTGGATCATCGCGCTGACGGTGATGCTGCCGACGCTGATCGAGATCATCGATACGTCGGTCGTCAACGTGGCGCTCGACAGCATCAGGGGCAGCCTCTCTGCCGGCATCGACGAGTCTACCTGGACGATCACGTCGTATCTCGTCTCGAACGCGATCATCATCCCGATGACCGGATGGCTCAGCAGGGTCTTCGGCAGGAAACGGTATCTCATATTTTCGATCATGCTCTTTACGCTGAGCTCGTTTCTCTGCGGCATCTCCTGGAACCTGCAGAGTCTGGTGGCGTTCAGGATATTGCAGGGCATCGGAGGAGGCGCGCTCCAGCCGATATCCCAGTCGATACTGCTCGAGACGTTTCCCCGAAAGCAGCACGGGATGGCGATGGCGATCTTCGGGGTCGGCATCATGTTCGGCCCGATCATCGGGCCGCTGCTCGGGGGCTGGATCACCGACAACTGGTCCTGGCACTGGATCTTTTTTATCAATATTCCGATCGGGGTCGTCTCCGTGCTGATGGTGCTGTTCTTTATCGTCGACCCGCCGTATATGCAGCGCATGAGCATGAAGATAGACTACTGGGGTCTGGTGCTGCTTGCCGTGGGCCTTGGCGCGCTCCAGATCGTACTGGACAAGGGGCAGATGGAGGACTGGTTTTCAACAGGGTACATTACAACCCTGACCGTGATTTCCGTCGTTTCACTGCTGCTCTTCATCTATGTCGAGTCGGTGGCAGACCATCCGATCGTCGACCTCAGGACCTTCAGGAATATCTCATTCAGCACCGGGACGATCGTGATGTTCTTTGCCTTTTTCAATCTCTTCGGCAGTATCGTCCTGCTGCCGGTCTATCTCCAGACGCTCATGGGCTATACCTCGACGCTGTCGGGTATGGTGCTCGGACCGGGAGGGGTTGCGACCCTGCTCGCTATGCCTCTGGCAGGCCGGCTGGTGACAAAGGTCAATCCCAAGGGCCTGCTGGTCTTCGGGATTATTGTCTCGGCGTATTCGACCTATCTCATGTCCCGGTTCAATCTGCATGCTGATTTCAACACGATCATCTGGCCAAGGATCGTGCTCGGCATCGGCATGGGTTTTCTCTTCATACCACTGACGACCCTGACGATGTCGAGCGTCAGGAAAGAGGAGATGGCAAACGCCTCGGCCATCTACAATCTGCTGAGGAACCTGGGCGGCAGCTTCGGGGTTGCCTTCGTAACGACGATCATCTCCCGCCGCGGCCAGTTCCACGGGGTCAGGCTTACCGACCACCTGACCCCGTTCGACCGTAACTATCAGCTTGCCGCTCAGGGCGCGGCGCAGTCCCTGGAGCTGAGGGGGATGGATCCGGTGACCGCCTCTCAGGGAGGGCTCGGCATGATTTACGGGCAGATGCTGAAACAGGCGTCGATGATCTCGTTTAACGATGCCTTTTATCTCCTGAGCGTGCTTATGATCTGTATCCTGCCACTGGTGCTGCTGATGCGAAAGGGGAAGATAGATTCTTCTGCCGCGGGGCTGCACTGAGCTGCGCGGGGACAATCAATTCAGGCTCTTCAGTCAAGCCTCCCTTTGGCAAAGCGAGGGAAGGAGGGAATTATTATTTAATGGGAAGAGCTCCCCTCACCCCTGCCTGCCGGCAGGCAGGCCTCTTTTCCTAAGGGGGAGTATGAAAACTACCCACTGAAATCCCGATAGAACCGTAAATTCATTCATGACTCGGGCTGAATTATAGTACAATACCGGTATGAGGTTATCTGAGATGGAGATGAAGGTTTGAAAAAGTCCGGCGAGCATATAAGGATACTGACCGATTACGATATCCACCTGCTCGGTGAGGGCAGTCATCACATGAGCTACGATAAACTCGGCGCGCATGTGATGGAGGCGGGCGGCGTCCGCGGTGTCCATTTTGCGGTCTGGGCCCCGAACGCAAAGACGGTGAGCGTTGTCGGGGACTTCAACCAGTGGGACAACCGCAGAAACAACCTGCACCTGATCGGCTCATCCGGTATCTGGGAGGTTTTTATACCAGGCCTGGAGGAAGGTGAGATCTATAAATTCGATATCACCTCAAGGTATCATCGCCATCATGCGGTCAAGGCCGACCCCTATGGGTTCTATTTTGAGCACAGGCCGAAGAGCGCCTCGATCGTCCATGACATAAACAAGTACCGGTGGCGCGACAGCGGCTGGATGAAGTCGCGCCAGAAGAGAAACTGGTTCGAAGCGCCGGTTTCGATCTACGAGGTGCATCTCGGTTCATGGATGCGTGTGCCTGATGAGGCTGACCGCTTTCTCACCTACCGGGAACTTGCCGAAACCCTGATCGAGTACGTTACGGAGATGGGTTATACGCATATAGAACTCCTGCCGGTCTGTGAACATCCCCTCGACGCCTCATGGGGATATCAGACGATCGGCTATTTTGCACCGACCAGCAGGTTCGGTACCCCCGAGGATTTCATGTTTTTTGTGGACCAGTGCCATCAGCACGGGATTGGGGTCCTCCTGGACTGGGCGCCGGCCCATTTCCCTAAGGACGGACATGGTCTCGGTTTTTTTGACGGGACCTGTCTGTATGAGCATGCGGACCCCCGCAAGGGTGAACACAGAGAATGGGGGACGCTGGTCTTCAATTACGGCAGAAACGAGGTCAGGAATTTTCTGGTCTCGAACGGCCTGTTCTGGCTGGACAAATATCATATTGACGGTTTGAGGGTAGACGCGGTCGCCTCAATGCTCTATCTGGATTACTCGAGGAATGAGGGCGAATGGGTGCCGAATGTCCACGGCGGCAGGGAGAACCTTGAGGCGATCGATTTCATCAAGAAGTTCAACGAGATCACGCACGGATATTTCCCGGGCATCCTGACGATAGCGGAGGAGTCGACCGCATGGCCAAGTGTCACCAAGCCGGTCTATCTCGGCGGACTCGGGTTTGACATGAAATGGAATATGGGCTGGATGAACGACATGCTTGATTTTATTTCGATGGACCCGGTCTACCGGAAATATCATCACGGGAACCTGACCTTCAGTCTCCTGTATGCCTTCTCGGAGAACTTTGTCCTGGTGCTCTCCCACGACGAGGTGGTCCATGGCAAGCGCTCGATGCTGGACAAAATGCCCGGTGATGCCTGGCAGAAGTTTGCGAACCTCAGGCTGTTTTATGGCTACATGTTCAGTCATCCCGGAAAAAAGCTGTTGTTCATGGGAGGGGAATTCGGCCAGTGGCACGAGTGGCAGTTTGAACGCAGTCTTGATTGGCATCTCCTTGCTGAGACCCCGCACCAGAAGCTTCAGCTGTTCAGCCGGGATCTCAACAGGCTCTATGGAACCGAGGCGTCGCTGCACGAAGTTGACTTTCATCACGAGGGATTTGAATGGATCGATTTCCATGATGCGGACAACAGCATGATAGCGTATGTCCGCCATGCAAAGGACCGCCGCGATCATATCGTTGTGGTCTGTAATTTTACCCCTGTTCCGCACTACGGCTACCGGGTAGGCGTTCCTGAGGCCGTTTATTACCGGGAGATTCTGAACAGCGATTCCCGTTTATACGGCGGCAGCGATCTGGGCAATGCCGGAGGGCTGCTGGCGGACCCTGTCCCGTGTCATGGCAGACCCTGTTCTCTGAACATCACGGTCCCCCCCCTCTCGGTGCTTTACTTCAAACCCGCCGGATAATGCCGTCTCTGAGCATACTGGCTGCAATTTTTCTCTGGAGTTCTCTCGGGGTGATCGTCAGGCTTGCCGGTGTTTCCGAGACGGTGATCATTTTCTACTCCTCCGCAGTAGCTGCCCTGCTCCAGGGGATCGTGATCGCTGCACGAGGGTGGACGACGTTTCTGCCGGACAGGAGAATCCTGAAATATCCGGCCATGCTCGGCTGCGTCGGACTGTTGAACACCTTCTCCTTTTATTATGCGTTCCGGCATACGACCATAGCGAATGCTGTGCTGGCCCATTACATTGCCCCGGTGCTGGTGGCATTTCTTGCTGCGTACTTCCTCGGCGAGAGGGCCACAAGGACGCTTGTCATCGCGATTGTCCTTTCGTCGGCCGGACTGCTTGTGATGCTGGGGGGCTTTTCGTCCGGTGGCAGCGATACTGCAGGAATTATCGCCGGTCTCATATCAGGGTGTTCCTATGCGGTTCTGATCATCATGGCCCGTGTCTATACCCGGCAGCTGCACCCGTTGGTGATGGCCTTTGTTCCGAATCTGGTCATCATGCTGCTCCTTGCGCCCTTCGTGAGGGAGTTCCCGCTTCACGCACTCTGGAGTTTCATCGTGATGGGTGTGGTTCACTCGACGGTCGCGCCGATGCTGTACTATTGGGGCATGAAATCGGTCACGGCGAACAGGACGGCTGTCCTGGGATATCTGGAACCGGTGATGGCGATACTCTTCAGCATGATTTTTCTTCAGGAGGTGCCGGCAATGAAATCACTGGCTGGCGGAGGCTTGATCATCTTTTCCGGTTATCTGACCCTGAGGGACAACGGCGGCAGGGTGCGCTCCGGCCTATGAAGATCTGCGAGCTGTTCACCAGCATACAGGGCGAATCCAGCTATGCCGGCCAGCCGTGCACCTTCATCCGTCTGAGCGGTTGCAACCTGAGATGTTCCTACTGTGACACGCAGTATGCCTTTGACGAGGGACGGGAGATTGGCGTGGATACGGTCCTTGCCTATGTCAAAGAGGCAGGTCTTCCCCTGGTCGAGATAACGGGAGGCGAACCCCTGCTGCAGGATGCCGCGCTGCAGGAGTTGACCGTCTCGCTCCTCGATAATGGTTTCAGGGTGCTGATCGAGACGAACGGGTCCCTGAGCATCAGGGACCTGGACAGGCGGGCCGTCGTCATTCTGGACCTGAAGACCCCTGGGAGCGGCATGGCGGATAAAAATGACTTTTCGAACCTGCACTATCTCAAGGCCTCAGATGAGGTCAAGTTCGTGATAGGCGACAGGAACGACTACGACTGGTCACGGGAGATCATCGGGCGATATGATCTCGGCAGGAGGTGTGTCCTGCTGTTTTCCCCGGTGACCGGACGGCTTGAGCCCCGCAGCCTGGCCGGCTGGATTATCGAAGACCGGCTCCCGGTGCGGCTGAACCTTCAGCTGCATAAATATATCTACGACCCCGATGAGCGGGGAGTTTAGCTGCGGGTTGGAAGCGGGATGTTCCGCGGAACACGTTGGGCTTCGGGGATGGATGGGTGGGCCATGGCGATGAGAATTGTTCTGGCTGTTGCTGCCGGGTATGCACTTTTTCTTTTCGTCCTGTATCTCCGCCAGGAAAAAATGATCTTTTTCCCTCAGCCGGTTTCTCCGGAGGCACTCGCCAGAATACGCGGTCTTCGGAAGAGTGGAGAGGAGATACAGATCAGGACAGGGGACGGCGTATTGGTCACCGGCTGGCTTGTCAAGAACACCTCAGTCCCGAGGTCACCGCTGATTATCTACTTCGGGGGGAACGCAGAGGAGGTATCCTGGTTGATCAGCGAGTCGGAGAGGCTGCCGGGATGGTCGCTGGCCCTGATCAATTACCGGGGATACGGGACAAGCGGGGGGAGTCCGGGAGAAAAAGAACTGTTCTCTGACGCCCTCGCGGTCTATGACTATTTTGCGGAGAGGCGGGACATCCTCCGTGAGGACATCGTCCTCATGGGCCGGAGCCTGGGGTCGGGTGTTGCGGTCTATCTGGCGGATAAGCGGCCGGTGAAAGGTCTTGTGCTGATAACACCGTTTGACAGCATGCTCAGCGTTGCACAGGCACATTTCCGGTTTCTGCCGGTGTCCCTGCTTCTGAGGCACCGCTTTGACTCCCTTTCCCTTGCGCCCTCTATCAGAAAGCCGATGCTGGCCTTGGCTGCTGGAAGAGATACGATTATCCCGCCGCCCCACGCAAAGAGGCTCGTTGATCATTGGGGAGGTCAGGCGACGTTCGTGGTCCTGGAGGGGGCGGACCATAATTCCATTGATGCGGGCGAAGTCTTCTGGCAGCATATCAGGGATTTTCTGTCGAAACTGCAGTCCGAAGCGTCCCCGGAGACTATAGGGGCTGCGGGGCAATGAATGGCTGTTGCAGCGCGACATGCGCGGATGCTGCCGTTGACACGGAGGGTGCGTGCGTCTGAGGACGGAGTCTTTCGCCGTGTCCATTCAGTTCCGGTATTTATTTGGCAAAACTGCTTTTATAATTTCTCCGGTAGCCGTATAATATTCAAATGAAAAACAGACTGCGCATAGACAAGTCCCATACCGAGATTGTTCCCCGGTCGGTGATACGGCGGGCGCTCGCTTTCCTGAAAACGACGGATCTCGAACCGCCGTTTCTCCTCATGGACAAGGCACGGGTGAAGAGCAGGGCCCGCACGATCGGCAAGAAGATCAGAAACTCGACGGTCTTTTACGCGGTCAAGGCCAATTCCGATATCGAGGTGCTGAAGGTCATCAACAGGAAGGGCCTGGGCTTCGAGATCGCGTCTGAAGGAGAACTGGCCGTGCTTGCCGAGATCGGGGTGGAGCCGGAGCGGATCATCACGAGCAACCCGATCAAGTCCTTCCGGTTCCTGCGGGCAGCCGCTGATTACGGCCTTTCGTATTTTGCGTTTGACTCCAAGGAGGAGGTACGCAAGATCCGTGACTACCTGCCGGGATCGAACGTCTATGTGAGGCTTGTGGTGCCGAATGAAGGCAGCGAATGGCCTCTCAGCAAGAAGTTCGGGGTGGAGCTGGACGAGGCTGAAGAGCTTCTGCTCTATGCAAAGAAGAAGGGGCTCAACCCGATCGGCCTCACCTTTCATGTCGGGTCGCAGTGCACGAATATTTACAACTGGAACTCCGCACTGGACAAGGCGAAGATCCTCTGGGACAGGATGGAGAAGGCCGGTATCAGGCTTTCGGTCCTGAATATCGGCGGGGGCTACCCGATCCGGTATACCAAGAGCGTTGTCGATATACAGTCGATCGACCGCAATATCAGCGGTCTCATCAGCGATAAATTTCCGAAAAAAACGAGGGTCTTCATTGAGCCGGGCAGGGCGGTTGTCGGGGATGCCGGCATTTATGTCTCCCGTGTGGCCGGAAAGGCCGTGCGGGGGGACGAAGACTGGATGTATATAGAGGTGGGGGTTTTTAACGGCCTCATGGAGAGCATCGGGGGGATCCGCTACCGCTATATTGTGGAGGGTGCAAAGCATACGAAAAAATGGACCATTGCCGGTCCGAGCTGCGACAGCATGGATGTCATCGACAAGGGCGTGGAGCTGCCGGAGCCGGATATCGGCAGCCTCATCCTGATACTTTCGAGCGGCGCCTATACCATGTCCTACGCATCCGAATTCAACGGCTTTGCCATTCCGAAAACCATTCTGATCTGACCCGGAGGTCCCTGATGATCCGCTTTCATGAAAAAGACCCATATGCGCCGATACAGTACAGTTATGAGGTCTCCCGGATCCTGTACAGCGGCAGAAGCAGATTCCAGGAGATCGCTGTCATCGAAAACCCTTTCTTCGGCAGGATGATGATCCTTGACGGTGTGGTGCAGATCACCGAAAAGGATGAGTTCTTCTACCACGAGATGCTTGCCCACGTTGTATTGAGCGCGCACCCTGACCCCAGGACGGTGGTGGTCATCGGCGGCGGCGACGGCGGCACGGTGAGGGAGGTGCTCCGGCATAAGTCGGTCGAAAAGGTCTATTTTATAGAAATCGATGAAGAGGTGATCAACATCTCAAAGAAATTCTTTCCCACGGTTGCTTCAGGCACCAGGGACAAGCGGGTCGAGATCAGGTGTATGGATGGAGCGGAATTTGTGAAGGCCCGGCGGCACGATATCGACCTTGTGATCGTTGATTCAACCGATATCGTCGGATTTGCGAAGAGCCTTTTTACGACAAAATTCTTTCGTTCGATCAAAAATTGTCTGACACCGGACGGGATGTTCGTAACGCTCTCAGAATCGCTGCATTTCCACCGGGATATCGTCGTGGAGGTCCAGAAGACGCTTCAGGCGGTTTTCCCGGTCGTGGACCTTTATACTGCGCCTCTTGCCACCTATGCAGGCAACTGGTGGACGTTCTCTGTGGGCTCGATGGGGCTCAATCCGAGAGAAATCAGGAGGAAGGGCCGCATCAGGACGAAGTACTATTCCAACGATATACACTCGGCCTGCTTCCTGCCTGAGGACATGTACGGCAAACTGCTGACGGGAAGGCTCGGATGGTAGAACATCCTGAAAATAAAAGAAAAAACATCGAAAGCTTGACAGGTGGATTTCATACCTGTTAAATTATTAGCACTCTATGATGGAGAGTGCTAATAATGCTGGATGAGAGAAGCAGGCAGGTCCTATTTGCCGTTATAGATTGCTATATAAATTCGGCGGGTCCCGTGGGGTCGCGGGTCGTAACGAAGCAGTATTCGTTCGGGCTGTCGCCTGCCACAATCCGCAATATCATGGCCGACCTTGAGGAGATCGGGTTTCTGCGGCAGCCGCATACGTCTGCCGGACGGGTCCCGACCGATACCGGCTACCGGTATTATGTCGATGCACTTACTGCGGAAAAGCAGTCTTTGGAGAGCGGGCTTGCAACCGACCTCAACCGGCGCCTTGAGCTGCTGAGAAGGGATATGAACCTTTTTCTCGACGATGCCTCCCGGATGCTCTCGTCGCTGTCGCACTACATCGGTATTGCACTGTCTCCGAATACGAGTTCGACGACGCTGGAACGGATTGAGCTGATAAAGTTTCGTGAGGATCAGGTCGCTGTGATACTCTTCAGCGATGAGGGGATTATACGAAACAGGATTGTCCCCACGTCTGCCGAGATGACACAGGCGGACCTGAACCGGATCTCGGGTTACATCAACGACCGGTTTTCGGGCTCGACGCTTGATGAGATCAAGAGGGTGATCATCGGTGAGATGATGAAGGAGAAGACGCTCTGCGACAACCTCATCGATGACGCGATCAGGATATGCAGGGACATTTTTACGTCGGCACCCGGGAATGTCTATATTTCGGGCCTCTCGGAGATGCTGAGCCTGCCTGACTTCTGCGATATCGGACGCATCAAGCACCTGATGTCTGCAATCGAAGACAAGCAGATCATGGTGAATTTTCTGGACACGATTTCGGACGCCGAGGGCACGCAGATTTTCATCGGTTCTGAAAATCCCCTTGACGAGATGAAACAGTTCAGTGTGGTCGCCTCGACCTATAAAGAAGGCCGCAGACCGGTCGGAACGGTCGGGATCATCGGGCCGACGAGGATGAATTACCAGCAGGCGATTTCGATCGTTGATTTGACGGCAAAGTATATTACCGCGATGTTGTCGTACAGATAGGAGGTCATGAGAACCGTGGAAGACGATAAAGGTGATTTTGAGATAGAGGGCAACGAGAGCATGGAAGAGGCTCTGAAAGAGGTGCGGGAGAGCCTGGAGCAGCAGCGCGGCCAGCACGAGGCCGCGGGTGATACCGAGTCCAGGGATATGAACGACAAGTATCTGAGACTGTACGCCGATTTTGAGAATTACCGGAAGAGGGTCAACAAGGACAAGGAAGAGCTCATCCGATACGGCAATGAGTCGCTCATCTACGAGCTGCTTCCGATTCTGGACAGCCTTGACCTGGCATTGAAGCACGCCACCGGAGAGTCGCAGACCGGGCTGGTACAGGGGGTTGAAATGACCCTGAAAGAGTTGCTCAGGACTCTCGAGAAATTCGGGGTTACCAGAATTAACGCGGCCGGAACGGCATTCGACCCCTCGCGCCACCACGCGATGATCCAGGTGGAGCGCGACGATTTGGATGAGAAGATGGTCGCTGAGGAGATGCGGCCGGGATATGTTTACCGGGACAAGGTACTGAGACCGGCGCTGGTATCCGTCTCAGTCAGGCCCCAGAAGGCAGCCTCCGCTGGCGACGCTGCAGACAGTGCCGCAGAGAGTGGCGGGGCCGCCAGTGAAGGGCATGAGATCAAAATAAACAGAATAATTACTGAGGAGGAATGATATGGGAAAGGCAATAGGAATTGATCTTGGCACCACGAACTCGTGTGTGGCCGTTGTGCAGGGAGGCGAGGCTGTCGTTATCCCGAACCAGGAGGGCAACAGGACGACGCCGTCGGTTGTGGCGATAACGGAAAAAGGGGAGCGGCTGGTCGGCCAGATCGCCAAGAGGCAGTCGATCACGAATCCCGAAAATACCATTTTCTCGATCAAGAGGCTCATGGGCCGGAAGTACACGTCCGATGAGGTGAGCCATGCCAAGAAGCGGCTGCCGTATCAGATCGTCAGCGCCTCGAACGGCGATGCGCATGTCGAGATCCTGGGGAAGAAGTATTCCCCGCCCGAGATCTCGGCCATGATACTGCAGAAACTCAAGCAGGCGGCTGAAGACTACCTGGGTGAGAAGGTTACCGAGGCGGTCATTACGGTCCCTGCCTATTTTGATGACAGCCAGCGCCAGGCGACGAAGGACGCCGGAAGGATCGCGGGTCTGAACGTCCTGCGGATCATCAATGAGCCGACGGCTGCTGCCCTTGCCTACGGCATGGACAAGAAGAAAGAGGAGAAGGTGGCTGTGTACGACCTCGGCGGCGGGACGTTTGACGTGTCGGTCCTCGAGATCGGCGAAGGCGTCATCGAGGTCAAGTCCACGAACGGCGATACGTATCTCGGCGGAGATGATTTCGACCTCCGGATTATCGATTGGCTGGTCGAGGAATTCGTCAAGGACCAGGGCATCGACCTTAAGAAAGACAAGATGGCGCTGCAGAGGCTTAAGGAGGCCGGGGAGCGGGCGAAGATCGAGCTTTCGACCGCGACCGAGACAGAAATAAACCTGCCTTTTATCACAGCGGACGCAACAGGACCGAAGCACCTCCTGATGAAGATCAGCCGCTCGAAATTCGAGCAGCTCGTGGGCGACCTGGTCGAGAATACGACAGGACCCTGCAAGAATGCCCTGAAGGACTCCGGCCTGACCCCTGCTGATATCGATGAGGTCCTGCTCGTCGGCGGGCAGACCAGGACCCCGAAGGTGCAGCAGATCGTGCAGAGCTTTTTCGGCAAGGAGCCGAACCGCACGGTAAACCCGGATGAAGTGGTGGCAGTCGGCGCCGCCATACAGGCTGCCGTACTCAAGGGCGATGTCAAGGAAGTGCTGCTGCTTGACGTTACCCCTCTTTCCCTGGGCATCGAGACACTCGGCGGTATCTTCACCCGGATTATTGACAGGAACACGACGATCCCGACCAAGAAGAGCCAGGTCTTTTCTACCGCAACGGACAACCAGCCTGCAGTGACGATCAAGATCTGCCAGGGGGAGCGCGAGATGGCGGCCGACAACAAGCTGCTCGGCAACTTCGAGCTGATCGGCATTCCGCCGGCACCGCGCGGCATTCCGCAGGTCGAGGTGACGTTCGATATCGACGCCAACGGCATCCTGCATGTATCGGCCAAGGACCTTGGCACGAACAAGGAGCAGTCGATCCGGATTACCGCCTCCAGCGGCCTCAACGAGGACGAGATCAAGAATATGGTGCGCGATGCGGAATCACACGGCGACGAAGACAAACGCAAGAAGGCGCTGGCGGAGGCCCGCAATACGGCCGACACCCTCGTCTACAGCGTCGAGAAATCCCTGGCTGATTATGCGGACAAGCTCAGCCCTGAGGAGAAGCGGGATATCGAGGACGCCCTTGCGGACTGCAAAAAGGTGAAGGATTCGAGCTCTGATGCCGAGGAGATCAAGAAGACGACCGACCGGTTGACCACGGTGTCGCATAAACTGGCAGAGCACATCTATAAGTCCGCCGGAGCGCAGCAGCCGGGTGCCGATGCCGGACCGGGTGCGGGAGGCGCATCGGCAAAGCCAGCTGAGGAAGAGGTTGTAGAGGCAGAATTCGAGGATGTTGACAAGGACAAGAAATAGACATCGTGAAGGACTACTACGAACTGCTCGGGGTCGCGCGCGACGCCACTGACGTCGAGATAAAGAAGGCCTTCCGGCAGTTGGCGATGAAGTACCATCCGGACAGGAACCAGGGAGACAAGGCCTCCGAGGATAAGTTCAAGGAGATCAACGAGGCCTATTCCTGCCTGAGCGACCAGGCAAAGAGGGCCCACTACGACCGCTATGGCACAGCTGACGGTGCCGGGGCCCACGGCCCGTTTGGCGGCGGAGCTGGTGCCGGTTTTGGCGATATCTTCGAGGACATCTTCGGTGATTTTTTCGGCGGCTTCGGCGGGCAGCGTGCGCGGCGGCCTTCCCGCGGCAGCGACCTGCGTTATGACCTGTCCATCAACCTGGTCGAGGCGGTCTTCGGGACCGATAAGACGATCGATTTTCCCCGGTGGGACGACTGTCCGGAATGCAGGGGGTCAGGGTCCGAGCCCGGCAAGGATCCCGAGGTATGCACTGCCTGTAACGGCACCGGTCAGATGCGTTTTCAGCAGGGTTTTTTCAGCGTTGCGAAGACCTGCGGCAGATGTTCCGGCGAGGGCAGGGTGATCACGAATCCCTGCAAGGCCTGCAGCGGACGGGGAAAGATAAAGAAGCAGAAGAGCGTTACGGTCAAATTTCCTGCAGGTGTGGACACCGGGTCGCGGCTCAAGATAAACGGCGAAGGCGATCCCGGGATGTACGGCGGACCCCGCGGGGATCTCTACATCGTCCTGCACGTCGAGGAGCACCCGTTTTTCAAGAGAGACGGCACCGAGATAATCTGCGAGATGCCGGTCACTTTCCCGCAGGCGGCCCTGGGCGCCGAGATCGAGGTCCCTACCCTCGACGGCACGGCCAAACTCAAGATACCGGCCGGCACCCCTTCGGGCAAGATCTTTTATCTCAAGGGAAAGGGCGCACCCCGCATCGGATCGAACGCCCGGGGCAATCAGGTGGTCAGGATCAATATCGATGTGCCGAAGAAGCTGACTGCCCGGCAGAAGGAACTCCTTGAGGAATTTGCGGCGATCAACGGCGATGAGGTCGCCAAGGGTTTTAAGGACAGGCTGAAGGATCTGTTTACCGGCGTCGAACACTGATTTCTGATGCACCGCATCTTTCTTCCAGATCAGCCTGTCCGGGATCAAGTCGTCATTACCGGGGATAAGGCCGGCTATATTTCCCAGGTCCTGAGATCAAGGCCTGGCGATACGCTGCTCATCCATGATAATACCGGCAGGGTTTTTCGCTCGACGATCCGCAGTGCCTCCCGGAAAGAAGTGATAGCGGTTGTCGCTGAGCAGGTGGCGTCGATTCCCGAGTCTCCCGTTCATCTGCGCCTGTTTCAGGGGATATTGAAGGGTGAAAAGATGGACCTTGTCATTCAGAAGACCGTGGAACTTGGGGTGAACGAGATCGTCCCGGTGGTAACGGAGCGGAGTCAGGTACGCGAGACGAGGAAAAGGGCGCGCTGGCAGAAGATCTCCGAGGAGGCGGCGCGCCAGTGCGGCCGCTGCGTCATCCCAACGGTGCACGAGGTCGCTGAACTCTCTGATGTCTTTGGTGCCCTGCGGCCGGGGACCGCTCCCGGCATTGTATTGTGGGAGTCCGGAGGAGAAGATCTTCATGCCTCCCTCGGCAGGCTGCACGGTGCGCGGCAGATAGATCTGCTTATAGGGCCCGAGGGCGGGTTCCCGAAGGCGGAAGTCCTTCAGGCAACCGCGTCGGGTTTTGTTGCTGCCACACTCGGAAGACGGATCCTGAGGGCAGAGACCGCCGCCATCGCTGCCGTTGCACTCTGCCAATTTCAACTGGGCGATCTGGGGTCTGCCTGAGGCTTATCAGCCTGCGCAATATCGTGTATAATACCTCCATAGCTGATAATGATACTTGAACTGATATTCATCTTCTTTCTGTTGCTGCTGTCAGGGTTTTTTGCTGCCTCTGAGATTGCGGTCGTCACCTCCCGCAAGTCCTATGTCAACAAGTATGCAGACAAGGGCAGCTCGGCGGCGAACAAACTTCTGAAGCTCCAGTCAGAGCCCGATAAATTCCTCGCGACCGTGCAGGTGGGTGTCACCTTCCTGGGAGCGCTCACCTCGGCGATAGGCGGTGCCGCATCCGTCAGGACGCTGGAGCCGCTGATTGCCGGGATCCCCGTGCCGTTTATAGCCCAGTGGGCGTCCCCGATCTCGCTGGGTGTCGTCGTCGTGGTGATTTCCTATTTCTCGCTTATCATTGGCGAGCTGGTCCCCAAGTCGGTTGCGCTCCGCAACCCGGAGAAGGTCGGTCTCTTCGTGGCCGGACCCATCACCTTCATATCTCATTTCGCATCCTTCTTTGTCACGCTTCTCACCACGAGTACGAATCTTGTCCTGAAGCCGTTCGGGGCCAAGGCCTTTTCGGAACGGTCATTCATCAGTGAAGAGGAGATCAAGCTGCTGATCGAAGAGGGCAAGGACAAAGGGATCTTCGAGGCCACGGAGCATGAACTGATCCACAGCGTCTTCAGGTTCACCGACATATCCGTAAAGGGTGTCATGGTGCCGGTCACGTCGATGGTGGCCTTCAATATCAAGGATTCTCCGGAAACGATCGTACGGACAATCTCGGAGGAGAACTTTTCACGCTATCCGGTCTTTGACCGCGACCGCTCGGATATCAAGGGCATCCTCTACAACAAGGACGTCTTCAACGAACTGGCCCACAACCGTGAGATTGTGGCCCAGCGGCTCCTGCATCCGGTGCTGTTCGCCCCGGAAACAATGAAGATCAGCACCCTCCTCAGAGAGATGCAGAAAAAACGGCAGCATATGGCGATCGTGATCGACGAGTACGGTGCTGTCGCAGGACTGGTCACCTTTGAGGATTTGATCGAGGAGATTGTCGGTGAGATCCAGGATGAATACGATACCGAGACGCCGGTGCAGACCCTGCGCGACGGCGCGGTGCTCGTCGATGCGTCACTGGCGATCAGGGACCTCAACGAAGACCATAACTTCGAGATTCCGGAGTCGAACGAATATGATACGCTCGGCGGATTTCTGATCTCTCACCTCCAGCGCCTGCCCTCGGTCGGGGATGTGTTTTCGACCGAGACGCACAAATTCACGATAGTCATGATGAAAGGCAGGAGGGTCTTGAAGATCAAGGTGGCCCCGGTCCCCCCGGCTGAAGAAACGGCAGACGCAGACGTTACTTAAAGCTTTCTTTCTCCGACGGAAACCCTCCTTTTTCCACTTCCTCTTTGTAGTTTCTGACCGCCGCCAGCGCATCGGCCTTCAGATGTGCATACCGTTTGACAAACTTGGGGACAAAGCGGTCGAAGATACCGAGGACATCATGCAGGACGAGCACCTGTCCGTCACAGTGCGGGCCGGCTCCGATGCCGATCGTCGGGACGGTGAGTTCAGCAGTGATCTTCCCGGCAAGTTCCAGGGGGACCGCCTCGATCAGCACGGCAAACGCGCCGGCATCCTCGGCGATGCGGGCCTCGTCGATCAGGCGCTTTGCCGCTTCACTTGTCTTGCCCTGGACCTTATATCCCCCCATCCGGTGGATCGATTGGGGGGTGAGCCCGATATGCGCCATAACAGGGATGTCTGATCTGGTCATCGCCCTGATCTGCCCTGCGACCTCTGCCCCGCCTTCAAGTTTAATCGCCGAAGCCCCTGCGTCCTTGAGGAACCTGCCGGCATTCCTGACGGCGTCATCAACGCCGGTGTGATACGACATGAACGGCATGTCCCCGATCACCATCGCGTTTTTGACTGCCCGGGTGACAAGCCGCGTATGGTAGATCATCTCATCCATGGTCACCGGCAGGGTATTTTCGAGGCCCTGGACCACCATCCCCAGGGAATCCCCGACCAGGATGCAATCGATGCCCGCCTCATCGACGATCTGCGCGAACGGGAAATCATAGGCGGTGAGCATGGTAATTTTCAGTCCCTGCTCCTTCTTCTTTAATAGGTCCTGAATGGTCGTCTTCGGCATATCTCTCCTCCATACTGTGTTATACTTTTGTCAGATTATTATGGGTGAATCCACACTATATCAGCCGCTGACTACGACCGACAAGGTGACGGTCGTCCTGTACCGGACCGGGATCGTGCTATCCTCGGCTGTCATCGGCCTTCTGGGAATTCTGGCTTTTCAGAACCTCTCTGCCGGAGAGGGCCTGCCTTTTTTTCAGAGTGCTTTTGCCCTGACCGTCCTGCTCTTCGTCCTGTACTTCAGCATCGGCCTGTCTGTTTTTTTTATCCATCTCTATGTTGGAAAATTATACCGTTTTCTCAAGCGTATTTACTATCTTGCCGCGTTCTGCCTTGCCGGCCTGGTCATCGCGGGCTCCGGGAACCCGCTCCTCCCGCTTTTCGCGACACCGGCGTACGGAGCGCTCCTCCTGGTCCCCGCCGCGTTCTGCCTTGGCTTTGTGACGGCAAAGGAGGCCTTCTGCTTCAGGCTGTACGAGGGATATATCCTCTTTGCCCTGCTGCCGCTCTATTGTGTCTTCTATGCTCTGGGTGCGTTTTCACCGAAAGGTGCGCTGCAGGGCCTCATCGTCATCGCGGCCATGCTGGTCTTTTTCACCCTCAGAAAGGTCTTCATGCCGCTCCATTACGACATCGGCGATAAATCAGCGTATATGCCGTAGGCCCCTGGCTGCGTTGCAATCAGCAGGACCCGCGTGGTACAATTTTTGAAAACCCCAGGAGAGCTCCATGCCCGATAAGATCAAGACCGGATTGACATTCGACGATGTACTGTTAATTCCCTCCAAGTCAGAAGTGCTTCCCCGCGAAGTGGTTGTCAGCACCCATCTGACGAAGAAAATTAAGATCAATATCCCTATCCTCAGCTCTGCCATGGATACCGTCACCGAGGCGGGGATGGCTATTGCCGTCGCACGGGAAGGCGGTATCGGCATTGTCCACCGGGCCATGTCGCCCGAGCGGCAGGCGCTTGAGATCGACAAGGTGAAAAAATCAGAGAGCGGCATGATCATTGACCCAATCACGGTCGGACCGGAGGCTCCCCTCTCCGAGGCGATGACGCTGATGGAGCGGTATAAGATCTCCGGGGTGCCGGTCACCGTCAACGGCGTCCTGATTGGCATCCTGACGAACAGGGACCTGCGGTTCGAAAAGCATATGAACAAGAAGGTCTCGGAGGTGATGACCAAGGAGCGTCTGGTGACTGCCTCCATCGGGACGAAGATGGATGAGGCGAAGGAACTCCTGAACAAATACAAGATTGAAAAGCTTCCGATTGTTGATAAGGAGTTCAGGCTCAAGGGTCTGATCACCATCAAGGATATCGAAAAACGGAGAAAATATCCTGATTCGTGCAAGGACAAGCTCGGCAGGCTTATGGTCGGTGCGGCCATCGGTACGGGCGAGGATACGATGAAGAGGACCGAGTTGCTGGTCAATGCGGGCGTGGATGTCATTGTCATCGACACGGCGCACGGCCATTCGAAGGCGGTCATCGAGACGCTGAAGAAGATCAAGAAGAGATATGCGGTCGAGGTGGTTGCGGGTAATGTTGCAACAGCGGAGGGTACGCTCGACCTGATCAAGGCCGGTGCTGATGCCGTGAAAATAGGCATAGGGCCCGGTTCGATATGTACAACAAGGATTGTCGCGGGCGCCGGGGTCCCCCAGCTTACTGCCATCAAGGACTGTTTTGCCGTTGCCCGTCGCCATGACATACCGCTTATCGCCGACGGCGGCATCAAGTATTCCGGCGACATCACGAAGGCCCTTGCGGCAGGCGCGCATTGCGTCATGATCGGGAGCCTCTTTGCAGGGACGATAGAGTCTCCGGGCGAGACGGTCCTCTACCAGGGCAGAAGCTACAAGGTCTATCGTGGTATGGGGTCCATCGGGGCGATGGAGCAGGGCGCCAAGGACCGTTATCAGCAGGAGGGCGTTGAGGCACAGAAACTCGTTCCCGAGGGAGTCGAGGGGAGGGTGCCGATCAGGGGTTCTCTCTCCCAGAGCATCAACCAGCTGGTGGGCGGTCTCCGTTCGGGCATGGGCTATTGCGGTGCCAAGAACCTTCCGGAACTCAGGAAGAAGGCGAAGTTCCTGCAGATAACCGGTGCCGGCCTGCGCGAGAGCCATGTCCATGATGTTATTATTACGAAAGAGGCCCCGAACTACCGGCCCGAGTGGTAGACGGACAGCGTACACAGCGAGGCAATATTATTGAAAAATCTCCCCTCGCCCCTCTTTGCCAAAAAGGGGACAATGCTTCCTCCCTTTGGTAAAGGGAGGCCAGGAGGGATTTTCTGGAATGATTTTAACGTAAGGTTCCCTATATTGAAGCATTACCCCGAGAGGAGAAACATCACCGCGTATGCTTGAAGATAAGATTCTTGTACTTGATTTCGGTTCGCAGTATACACAGCTGATCGCCCGCAGGATCAGAGAGGGCAAGGTCTATTCAGAGATATTTCCCTATAACGCTCCCTTGCAGAAAATAAAGGCCTTCAACCCCAAGGGGATCATCCTTTCGGGCGGACCCTCCAGCGTTTATGACGAGGGAGCCCCGATACCTGACCGGGCGATTTTCGATCTCGGCATCCCCGTCCTCGGTATCTGCTATGGCATGCAGCTGATGGCCCACTGTCTGGGCGGTCAGGTTGCCCGCTCGACCATGAGGGAATATGGCAAGGCAGCTTTGTCCGTTGATGACGATAAGGATAACGTCCTCTGGGGCCTGTCCCGGCAGACGAGGGTCTGGATGAGCCACGGCGACCGGATAGAGAAGATGCCCGAGGACTTTACAGCCACCGCCACAACGAGTAATTCTCCTGTGGCCGCGATGGCGAATGTGAAAAGAAAGTTCTATGCCCTGCAGTTCCATCCTGAAGTGGTGCATACGGATGAAGGCACCAGGATTCTGCATAACTTTGTCTTCACTATCTGCGGCTGCCATGCAACCTGGGAGATGGCATCGTTCATCGACTGGGCGGTGGCCGATATCAGGAAGCAGGTAGGCGACAAAAAGGTTATCTGCGCGCTGAGCGGCGGCGTTGATTCATCGGTCGTCGCCCTGCTGATCCACCGCGCCATTGGTGACCAGCTGACCTGCATCTTCGTTGACAACGGCCTTCTGCGCAAGGGCGAGGCGGAGAAGGTGCGAAAGACCTTCGAGGGACATTTCCATATGAAGCTGGTCCACGTGGACGCCCGCGACCGTTTTCTCGATAAACTGAAGGGCGTGACAGATCCCGAGAAGAAGCGCAAGATCATCGGGAACGAGTTCATCGCGGTATTCGAAGATGAGGCCAATAAGATCACGGATGCTGATTTCCTCGCGCAGGGGACCCTGTATCCGGATGTGATCGAGAGCGTTTCGTTCAAGGGACCCTCGGCGGTCATCAAGAGCCATCACAATGTCGGCGGACTTCCCGATGTGATGAAGCTGAAACTGATCGAGCCGCTCCGTGAGCTTTTTAAGGACGAGGTGCGGGTGCTCGGCGAGGAACTCGGTCTCCCCGAGGAGATCTGCTGGCGGCATCCGTTCCCAGGTCCGGGGCTGGCCATCCGGTGTATCGGAGAGATAACCGGGGAGCGGCTTCATATCCTGAGCGAAGCCGATGCGATTGTGCTTGAGGAGATCAAGGCCGCAGGCCTCTACCGGACCATCTGGCAGGCCTTTGCGGTGATCCTTCCGATCAGGAGCGTCGGCGTCATGGGCGATGAGCGGACGTACGACAGCGTTGTAGGGGTGCGTGCCGTGACCAGTGTCGACGGCATGACCGCTGACTGGGCTCCGATACCTCACGACGTGCTCGGACGGATATCCAACAGGATCATCAACGAGGTGAAGGGTGTCAACCGGGTTGTGTACGACATCACCTCGAAACCGCCCGGCACGATAGAGTGGGAATAGCGTCCTGAAGGCGGGCCGGAAGGCGGGCCTCGTTTTATGGATATAAAGACATACCTCAGGGAAAAGAAAGTTCTGATCGACACCTTCCTCCGGGATTATTTTACGGGGGAGTCCCGGCCTGCTGTTCTTTCCGAGGCGATGAACTATTCGCTTCAGGCCGGAGGAAAGAGGATTCGCCCGATCCTCTGCATCGCTGCCTGTGAAGCCTGTGGCGGCAGGGCTGCTGCCGTTGTCTCTTTTGCCTCTGCCCTTGAGATGATTCATACCTACTCCCTGATCCACGATGACCTGCCGGCGATGGACAACGATGACCTGAGACGCGGAAAGCCGACCAGCCATAAGGTCTATGGGGAAGCGATAGCAATCCTTGCAGGGGATGCCCTTTTGACCGAGGCCTTCAGCGTCTTTGCAATGCCCTCCCCGGTCGATCCCGGGGCTCGTCTGGCCGCACTGAGAGAGCTGGCAGCCGCGTCAGGCATGAACGGCATGGTTGCCGGACAGGTACAGGACATGCTGTCTGAAAATGCGGAGCCGGACGAAGAAACGCTCAGGTTTATTCACCGCCATAAGACCGCGGCCCTTCTTTCTGCCTCTGTGCGGATAGGTGCCCTGCTGGCCGGTGCACAGGCAGGTCCTCTTGAGGCCATATCCGTATACGGCGACCGGATCGGCCTTGCCTTCCAGGTAGTCGATGATATCCTCGATATTGTGGGGGAGACCGAGGTCATCGGCAAGCCGAAGGGTTCTGATGAGAAAAAGAAGAAACTGACCTATCCGCGCCTCTACGGTATCGAAAAATCGCGCTTGATAGCAGAAGGACTCATTGCCGAGGCGATTGAAAGTCTTGGGTGTTTTGGTCCGGAGGCAGATCCGCTTCGGGAGATCGCGTCATATCTGTTGAGCAGGACCCACTGAGGATATCCCCGCAATGCCCGGGATAAAGAAGGAAAGGCTGGATAAGGTTCTTGTCGATACGGGTCTTGTCAAGAGCAGGGAGCGTGCAAAGGCCCTCATCATGGAAGGCAAGGTAACTGTGGCCGGCATGCCCGCGCTCAAGGCAGGTTCTCTTGTCGACCCGGGCTCGTCGATTGTTCTGAAGGACGATGCCATCCCCTTTGTCGGCAGGGGAGGGATAAAGCTCGACGCGGCGATCAGCCATTTCGCGGTGGATCTTGCCGGCAAGGTGGTCATGGATGTCGGGTGTTCAACCGGCGGTTTTACCGACTGCGTACTCAAAAAAAATGCGCGGAAGGTGTATGCTATAGATGTCGGCTACGGGCAGTTCGACTGGAGTCTGAGGAACGATCCCCGTGTCGTCCTGCTCGAAAAGACGAATATCCGGTATCTCGGTCAGGACAAGATCGGCGACCGGATAGATTGCGCGGTCATCGACGTATCGTTCATATCGCTGTTGAAGGTGCTGCCGGCTGTTCGTGCGCTGCTGGCTGGGGACGGCACCGTGCTTGCTCTTGTCAAGCCCCAGTTCGAGGTCGGCAGGGCCCAGGTCGGCAAGGGCGGGATCGTGAAGGACGAGGCCCACAGGCTTGCTGCCGTGGACGCCGTGAGACTGGGGGCTGAGGCCCTTGGGTTCCGTGTGAAGGGGGTGGTTCAGTCTCCCATTACCGGACAAAAAGGCAATATAGAATATTTTATCTATCTGGAGAGAGGTTAAATGGAAGAAAATCAGCAGATACTCCTGGGACTGGATTATGCACTTGCATCGCCGGAGGTGCTTGAGATCCTTATTGAGGATATCGAGGATCCGGCTGCCTTCGGCGATATCGCCAGGGCAAACACGCACCGGCCGGAAATTCTCTCGATGCTCCTGAACAACCCCGACACCCCTGAGGAGGTGCGATCATTTATCACCGGTATCCTGCAGGTCCCCGTGCCGGTTGTCAGCAGGGAAAGGGTTGAGGTCTCCCCGGAGGCGAGACGGGAGAGTCTCACGTCTAAAATTCAGAGGCTGACTGTTTCAGCCCGCGTGCAGCTGGCTCTGAAAGGGGGCAGGGAGATTCGCGGTATCCTCGCCAGGGACTCCAACAAAGAGGTCATGTTCAGCGTGCTCGACAATGCAAAGATAACGAACTCTGAGGTTGAACTGATCGTGAAGTCCCGCTCTGCCCTGGAAGAGGCCCTGCGCAGGATCTCCAGAAACAGGGAATGGATGAGAAGCTATGCGATTGTGCAGGGCCTGGTGACCAATCCCAAGACACCCCCGGGGATTGCGGTTACCCACGTCAGCGACCTCAAGACCAAAGATCTCCTCATCCTTGAGAAGAACAAGAATGTCTCCGAAGCGGTCAGGCTCGCGGCAAAAAAACTGGTCAGCGTCAGAAAACCGAAATAGCGCTGTCTAGACCCTGAACTTCTGGAGCTCCTCAATGAGGTTCACCGCCTCTTCCTTGAGGGAATTGATGACCGTGTTCATCTCGTTCGACGACTGAATCAGGTTGCCGGTTGTATTCAGGATCTTTTCCATCGACCTGACGATCTCGATGCTCTTTTCTTTCTGTTTTCCGGTAGCGCCCGCAATCCTCGAGGCCTTGTCGGTGACGTTTTCGATGACATGGGCAATCTGCCGGCTGCCGTCCCTCTGCTCGTTTGTCGCAGACCTGACCTGGCTCGAAAGTTCCTTGACCCGTTCGGTAGCCTCGATGATGAACCTGCTTCCCTTTGACTGTTCCTGAATCGCCCGCGAGATGTTGTCGGTCTGCTCGGCCATATGACCAACCGCATCCGTAATCTGCTTTATAACGACAGACTCCTCGGCAGTTGCCCTCTGGATCGCCCGGGCCATCTCGGTCGACTCCTTTGAACTTGCCGAGATGTCCTGAAGTGCCGCATTGACATCCCTGACCAGCAGCAGCCCCTGTTCAACCGTCTGGATTCCATCAGAGGCCATCCGGATACTGGACTTCGTAACGTCCTGGACCGACCTGATCAGCGAGGCTATCTCGCTGGTCGATACCGAGGCGCGCTCCGCCAGATTCTTAATCTCGTCGGCGACAATCGTGAAGCCCTTCCCGTGTTCTCCCGCCTTTGAGGCGAGGATAGCGGCATTGAGGGCCAGGAGGTTCGTCTGGTCCGCAACGTCGTCAATAACGTTCAGAATCTTCCCGATATCATCGGTGCGTTTGCCGAGCATATTGATGACGTCCGACAGGGCAACAACACTCTTTTTGACATTCTCGATGCCCTGCAGGGCCGCGTCGGCTGCATGCATGCCCCTGTCAGAGGCCTTCACCATGACCGCCTCGGCAAGCCCGACCGAATCAGTTGCGCGGCGTTCAATATCCTTCGTGGTAGCATTGACCTCATCAATGGAGGAGGCTATCGCATCCGACGAGGCTGACAGGGTATCGATGCTCTCTGCTATCTGCTTTATCGTCGAGATCATCTCCTCGATCGAAGAAGCCGTATCGTGGGCCGTCTCGCTGAAGATGTTTGTATTCTCGGCGACCCTCTCGATCGATGCGGTCATCTGCATGATCGAGGACGAGGTGTCATTGGCAAGTTCTGAGAGGCTTTCGGCGCTGGTTGCCACCTCCGTAATCGAGCCGTCCATCCCCTCGATCGTCAGGGCTGTATCTTCGAGCGCTTTTTTCTGCACGTCGACGGCAGCCATGACGCTGTGGGCAAGTCCGGCTATGTCCGCAGTGACGCCGGAGACGCTGTTCGTGACCCCGCCTACCTTCGACAGCATATCCGTGAGGTTGAGAGACATACGGTTAATGGCCCTGCCCAGCGAGGCGAGTTCGTCCCTGCCCTCGACCTGGACAACATAAGTCAGATCCCCGGATGCCATCCGGTCTGCAGCCTTCTCCATCGAGAGTATCGGGCGGGTGATGAATTTCCTGATGGATACGTGCACGAGGGCAAGGGACAGGAGAAAACAGAGGAGCGAGATTCCCAGGGCCCACAGCAGCAGCTGATAGAGCTGCGTCTTGATCGCCTTGAGGTACACACCCACCCGAAGGGCCCCGACCACCTTGTTCTCTGCACTTACCAGGGGGAATGACAGATCGTAAAAAGCGTCGACGGTCTGTATGAGCTGTTTGTCTGACGTTGCGCTGCTCCTGGCAGCACTGTCCCGCAGCTCTTTGCCGATCATGGCGCTGTCGCTGTGATGCAATATCTTGCCGGTCGTGTCCATGATCATCGAATACCCGATTGCCTTGTCGCGGGCTACCAGGTCCTTCAGCTTATCGCTGACACCCTCGAGAGATTCCACCGGAACTCCGAGTGTCAGGACCTTGGCAAGTTCGCGCTGCATCCCCTCGCCGATGGCCGTTGTTTTGGAGAGAATGGCAGCCTCGTATTTGTTCGAGGCGATAAACGTGAGCACGGCGGTATTGATGGCCAGGATAATGAAGAGTATGCCGGCAACGACCGTGATCGACTTCTGCTGGAGATTCATGTTGTTCTTCATTTTATTACCCTCGTGGCGGCTGACAGCAGGTCGAAGGGGATCTTCAGACCCAATTCATTTGCCTCTTTCAGATTGATGATCATGTCGATCTTCTTCGGCTGCTGGACCGGGATGGAGGAGGCCTTTGCCCCCCTGACTATCTTTGCGGCAATACGTGCAGCCTCGCGTCCCTGCTCCTGCGGGTTCGCCGAAATGGTAAGGATGACGCCGCCGGACTCTCCCCCACCGATCGTTGTCGCCGTGGGAAGCTTCTGTTTCCGGGCTATCCCGAGGATATTGCTGACGCAGTGCTGGGCCGCACACCCGGTCGTCAGAAACAGGGCATTGACGTTTGCAATCCGCGAGGAGTCGTCGGCCTTCTTGATATTGAATTTCACGGATTTGAAATTCATGCTGCCCTCAAGCTGCCGCGCCTCGTTGGCCTGTATGCCGGTGTCCTTCTCCGATTCACTGTAGACGATCCCGAGAGTTGAAAAGTTCGATATGCTTTTGAAGTTCTTCAGCAGGCTGGCGACCGGCACTTTCGAGCTGACTCCCGTCGCATTTTTCCCGGTTATGCCGATGCCCTGCGGGTCGTAGACCCCGGCAAATACGACCGGAATATCCGAGGTTTCATTCAGAACAGAAAGCGTGGCCGGAGCACCATAGGAAACGATGATATCGGCGCCGACCGCAACGAGTTTTCTCGCGGCGTTTGTCCAGGACATCGGTTCAGGGTTCGGGCTCTGCTGGATGATCTCGACCGCTCCATGGCCGACACCTTCGGCCGCTAGCCCCTCGGTGAAGGCCTTATGGATCTCCCGGTAGTACGGGATGTTGCCGGTCATAATGACACCGATCGTCTTTTCAGCCGCAGATACGGGCGATGAAACCAGCAGCGCGAGGCATAGGGAGAGAAGCGCACGTACCGTCATTGTCTGTCTTCGTATCATTCAGTATCCTCTTACCATTTTTTTGAAAGTGTCAGCAGTACGACATGAGCCTTGCCGTTTTCGATGTCATCATACGGGTTGTCCAGGGCGTCTCTGACGTCGCTGTATTTATACTGCAGGCCGACGGTGGTCCCCTTCGACAGACCGTACTCTCCGGTGGCCGTAACGATGGTTTCACGCATCTTCATCTCTGAAAAAGAAGCCACGGAAACCGGCTGCATCAGAACCGCGTTTCCCGGACTGAATGCGCCGGAACTGATGGAGTGTGTGATCCCTCCGGTAAGGCTTGCCCTTTGCACCGGTGTATAGGTTACATCCAGCGAATAGCTCTGAACCATGTCCCGGTATGGTATGGACGGATACACCTGCGGACTTCCGGTGGCACTATGGTACTCAAGGTCCTGCTCAATTCGGTTATGCATATAGGCAAAACTGCCGGTAACAGCGACATTCTTCAGCGCCGTGAGGGTAAGGCTGCCGACAAGCCTGTCCCTGCGGACATCCCGTCTTTCGCCGTGGGTCAGCGACCCGTCGGTCTCAAGCCAATGGATATCGTTTCTCAGCTCTTTGGTGATACCGTAGCTCACCATAGCGCTCAGGACCGGCAGGGGAAGCCAGGTCGCTGAGATCCTTCCCTCGTCAGAACGGTTGGGATCGACATTGTACGCCGGGTTCGAAATCTCTTTATGCGCATAGCGGGCATTGATGACCACTCCCCTGAAGGGCCTGAGATCGGAGCTCAGGGAAACTGTCTGTCTTCTGGTCCCATCCGGCAGCGCCACGGCAGCGGTGTGATCGCGCCGGGTATCGTCATAGGCATAGTCCGCCCTGAGGGATATCCCCTTTACCGGGCGGTACTTCACGCCGGCATTGACCGTGTCCGTGATCGAGGTGACCGAGTGCTCAACCGCATAGGTATAGGTATTGGCAGGATTCAGGGTGTCTGTTATCGTCGCCGACTCTGGATTGTCGATGCTGATCTCCCTGTGGCGATACTTCATGTAGGCCTGCAGATCCGGCCGTATGGTCCAGACGATGTCGCCGGCCCCTGTCAGCGTATCGGCCTTGGCGCCGGAATAACGGTTTTCCCTGTCGCTCCGGGACATCGTCATGGAAGCGACCAGGCCTCCCGTATATGAGGTGTGCAGTTTCAGTGTATTGGATGACCCCTTGATATCAGGGATGGCATTGTGGGGATAAACGCCCGCGGCACGCGACGGTGTTCCGGTGACCGCGGAGTAGGCATCATGGAAGACAGTGGTGCCGCCCGCGTCGAATCTCTTTTCCCCATGGGATATATCGAGTTCCACCGGGCCGAGATGGCTGTTCATACCGACGATGATACTTTTGGTCTTCCAGTCAATCTCCCGAGCCTGTGATGTCCTCAGGATACTGCTGTTACCCCCGGAACCGAGCAGGAAGCGCTGTTGCTCGGAACCCTTTCGTTCTATGTAGGTTCCGTCAAGATAGACATGAAAGGGGAAGTCATGCGTTTTGAATCTTAGAAAGACATTGGCCATATTCCAGCGCACACCGTGATTCTGATCCGCGTCCCGACGGATGACTCCCGGTGATGCGGTCGCAGGGTCAAGGTCAACCAGCGTGATCGCATCCAGATTGTGATAGAGACCTCTGAACAGACCCCTGAAGAGCACGATGTCCTCATAGGAATAATTAACGTCTCCAAAATAATCCCTTGCGTTCTTTCCGGTGATATCCAGATGGAAGCGATGGGGGAATCTGAACAGGCGGTATTCCGCGCCGAGAGCCAGCGATTTCTTCAGGTATTCATATTCATCGGCCCTGGACGAGCCGCTGACATCGGCGTAACGGTAGCCGGCTGACAGTGAAAACTCAGGGGCAATGGAAGGAAACACATTGACCTCCTCCGCAGCCGGTTCATCGGACGATGCTGAGGCAGAGGACAGATAGGCCGGAGATGCCGCCATCAGGAGCGATACGAGGACGATAAATACCGTTTTCTTCATGGGGCCTCCTACTGTATGAACCTGCCCTTGCCGCTGGCAGAGGGGAGGTCGGTTCCGTGTATTGTTGAATGACAATCAGTGCACCGGGTGTTCCGTGCGGCCCTGTTTTCCGCCGTTGTCGCTGCCCCCGTGCGGTGTCCTGCATGACACTGCAGACACAAAAAAGGCGGCGGGACATTCAGCAGATTATTAAACGGGGCGCCGTGGGGACTGTGGCAGGTCCTGCAGTCCTCCATGTTTTCCGCATGCTGCAGGGTGAAAGGTCCCTCTTTGTCAGCATGGCATTGTGTGCAGGTTTCCCTGACGGTGGCCTTCCTGAGCATCTTGTCTGTCGTCGAACCGTGCGGGTCATGACAGTCATTGCAGAAAACCCTTTTTTCGGGAACCGGGTGATGGCTCGGCAGCGCAAACTCGGCCTTTGTGGTGAGGTGGCACCCGTCGCACATGTCGGCCATTTTTTGCGGCTCCACCTTCAGGTCAGGTCCGATATGCACCTTGTGGCAGTCCGAACAGGAGACATCGCTGAGGGCATGGGTGCCGGCATTCCAGTTATGGAGGTTGAAGGTTGCATTCGCGGTATGGCATTTCAGGCATATGAGCGATTTTGCCTGCGACGGCAGTGACCGGATATCGATCAGCGTCTTGTAGTCGCAGGCGGTCTGCTTTCCTGCCTTTGCGTCGTCGGCAACTTTTTCGGGAGTCAGCCCCTCGACAGCCAGACTGCCCGGACCGTGGCAGGATTCGCAATCAACCAGCGGCATGCCGGATTTCTTCGAGAGCTGCACTCCCATCGTGCTGGCATCAAAATCCTGTTTGATTTTGTCGTGGTAATGACATGCTGAAAGGCAGTTGCCGGTGCCGATGTAGTTGGCATCAAGGCGTCCGGCTATCATTTTTTCAAATTCCTTCAGCGGCTGTATCGGCCTGGAGATCTTCAGCGTCTCACAGCCGGCCAGCAGCATGCCGGTGGACCCCAGCGCGGACAGTATCAGGAAAAGGAGTATCTTTCTTGTTTTCATTGCGTTTCTCCCTGTTTTATTGGTGTTACATGATATAAATAAATACATTTTAAGTCAATGATTTTACTGCGTACAGAGGTCGGCACGCGTGCCGCAGCCGAACGATGTCAGGGTGAGTTATGGTAAAATAGTACTGGAGCCCGATGCCGAAATTGCAGGAAAGAGCCAATGAGCACACCTGATCTGAAGCGGAGCGAAGAGACAGCGGTCAGGGAGCGGCCACAGACGAGAAAACCGCCTCTCTACCGTGTGTTTCTTCTGAACGACGATTACACCAGTATGGATTTTGTGGTGCAGGTACTGGAGTCGGTCTTTCACAAGTCTGCGGTCGAGGCGACCCGGATCATGCTCTTTGTCCATAAACAGGGCAGAGGGCTTGCCGGTGTCTATGAAAGACAGATCGCCGAGGCAAAGGTCACCGAGGTACACGAACAGGCGAGAGTGCGCGGCTTCCCTCTCAAATGTATCATGGAGAAAGAGTAGGGCAATGATAAACAAGGAACTTGAACTGACACTTGAGGCCACTATCCGGGATGCCCGGACGCGCAGGCATGAATATCTGACCGTCGAACATATCCTCTATGCCCTGCTGCACGATGAGGCCGGAATCGAAATCATTACGCAATGCGGAGGAGACGTCCTCCGTCTGAAGGGCGCCCTGGACCGGTATTTCAGTGACGACCTTCCGAAACTGCAGAAAAAATCGGATGTCTTTCCCCATCCGACACCTGGATTTCAGAACGTGATACAGCGAGCCCTGTTTCAGGCCGAGTCCTCGCAACGCCAGGAGACAGGTGCGGGTGACCTGCTTGCATCGATTTTTCTGGAAGAGGAATCTCAGGCGGTCTATCTCCTTGAGTCTGAGGGCATGACAAGACTGGACGTCCTGGACTATCTGTCTCACGGGACGGTGAAATCTGCGCGCAGCGCGCTGCCGGACGAGTATCCTGCGGAACAGGAGCAGGAGGAGGGGGAAGGCCGGGACCGGGGCAGAACGGCGCAGAGCGACCCCCTGAAGGCCTTTACCGTGGACCTGACCGAGATGGCGGCTGCCGGAAAGATCGATCCGCTCATCGGGCGGACTGCCGAGCTCAAACGCACGATGCAGGTGCTCTGCAGGCGCCGGAAAAATAACGTTGTCTTTGTCGGTGAACCGGGTGTCGGCAAGACGGCGATCGTCGAGGGACTGGCCCTCGGCATTCATCAGGGGCAGGTGCCTGACCCGCTTAAGAAGACGCGGATATTTTCGCTCGACATGGGGGCACTGCTTGCCGGGACAAAATACCGGGGCGATTTCGAGTCGCGTCTGAAGGCGACCATACGGGCGATTGAAAACATCCCTGAGGCGGTATTGTTCATTGATGAGATACATACGCTTGTCGGTGCAGGGGCCACCAGCGGTGGTTCCATGGACGCCTCGAATATCCTGAAGCCGGTTCTCAATTCCGGCCGGATACGGTGTATCGGTGCCAGTACCTTTGAAGAATACCGGAACTACTTCGAAAAAGACCGTGCCCTGTCGCGGCGCTTTCAGAAGATTGAGCTGCAGGAACCATCTCTGGAGGAGACGCTCGGTATCCTGAACGGTCTGCGGTCCTACTATGAGAAGTTTCATGACGTGCGGTATACGGACGGGGCGGTAAGGTCTGCCGCGGAACTGTCTGTAAAATATGTCAATGACAAGTTCCTTCCTGACAAGGCGATCGATGTCCTTGATGAGGCCGGGGCCAGGACCCGGTTGTCGGCAGGGAGCGGGCGCAAAAGAGCCGTTGGCGTCCGCGATATCGAGCGGGTTGTGGCCGAGATCGCCCGCGTGCCCGTCCGGACGGTCTCGACATCTGATATCGAAAAACTGAAACACCTTGAAGATGACCTCCGGCAGTCTGTCTTCGGACAGGATGAGGCGATTCGGGTACTTGCTGCTTCGATTAAGCGTTCGCGCGCAGGGCTCGGTCCTGCGGGCCGCCCCATCGGCTCGTTTCTCTTCACCGGACCGACAGGCGTCGGCAAAACAGAGGTCGCAAAACAGCTGGCTGCGGTCCTGGGCAGCCGGTTCGTCAGATTCGACATGAGCGAGTATATGGAGAAACACGCGGTTGCCCGCCTCATCGGTGCCCCTCCCGGGTATGTGGGCTTTGACCAGGGAGGAATGCTGACCGAGGCGGTCAGGAAGCATCCCTTCAGCGTGCTGCTCCTCGATGAGATCGAAAAGGCTCATCCGGACATATTCAGCATCCTGCTTCAGGTCATGGACTATGCCACGCTGACCGACAACAACGGGAAAAAGGCCGACTTCCGAAACGTCGTCCTGATCATGACCTCAAACGCAGGGGCCAAGGAGATGTCCGGCAGCGTTATCGGCTTCGGTGAGAGATCAGGGGACGCTCTTTCCAAAGGCACGGAAGCCCTTACGAAGCTCTTTAATCCTGAATTCAGGAACCGTCTTGACGCGGTGATGACCTTTTCCCCCCTGACGCGGGAGGTGATGCGGATGATCGTACAGAAGTTTATTGCCGAGGTCTCGGAGCAGCTGAAGCAGAAGAAGGTTTTCCTCGAGATGGAGGATGCCGCTATCGACTGGCTCAGCAGGAAGGGATACGATCCGGTTTTTGGCGCGCGACCGCTTTCCCGGCTGGTTCAGACTGAGATAAGGGACCCGCTCGCGGATGAGATATTGTTCGGTCGCCTGACCAGAGGCGGGAGGGTCATCGTAAGACTGTCGGACGACAAACTCGCATTCGGCTATCTGTCCTAGCACCATGCCTGTCTTTGCCCTGGGGGACGAGCCTGTATTCCCTCCGCCGGAACTGGCCGAAGCTGATGGTCTGCTTGCTGTCGGCGGCGATCTCGGCCCCGCCCGGATCATCCGTGCCTATGCCAGAGGCATCTTTCCCTGGTATTCGGACGAGACGCCGATCCTCTGGTGGTCGCCTGACCCCCGCCTTGTCCTCTTTCCCCGGGAACTGAAGATATCGAGGAGTTTGAGGCAGGTCATCAGGAGGGGCGTATACCGGGTGACCTGCGACGAGGCCTTTGAAAAAGTTATCACCGGCTGCGCCTCGGCGAAACGCGGCAGTGATGAGGGTACGTGGATTACCGGGGAGATGATCCGGGCATACTGCGTGCTGCATGAGATGGGTTATGCCCATTCTGTCGAGAGCTGGGATGGCGACGAACTGGCCGGAGGTCTCTACGGAATAAGCCTTGGGAGGATATTCTTCGGGGAATCGATGTTTGCGAACAGACCGAACGCCTCCAAGGTTGCCTTCGCAACGATTGCCGGAAGGCTTGCGGCGGCCGGTTTCGAGCTGATTGACTGCCAGGTCAGGACAGCGCACCTGGAGAGTTTCGGGGCCCGCGAGATCACGGGAGATACATTCAGGGAGATCCTGAGAAGATCCGTCGGCCTGCAGCCTGCGGAGCCGCCCTGGGATACGAAAACAGCATCACCGGGTTGACTTTTGCATTTGCCGTATACTAAAAATAATAAAAAAATATCATAAAGAGGTGAAACATAATGACCGTTGAACAGATGGAATTCAAGACCGAGGTGAAGCAGCTTCTGGATCTCATGATCCATTCACTCTATTCGCACAAGGAGATATTTCTGCGTGAACTGATATCGAACGCCTCGGATGCGATCGACAAGGCCCGCTATGAAGCACTCACCAACAAGGAGATTGGGACGGATGCCGGTGAATGGCAGATCCGGCTGACGGCGGACAAGGCTGCAGGGACGCTGACGGTGAGCGACAACGGGATCGGGATGACAAAGGACGAGATAATCCAGGCTCTCGGGACGATCGCCCATTCCGGCACCAAGGAGTTTCTTAAGACCCTGCAGGAGCGCGACAAGCAGGCGAATCCCGAATTGATCGGCCAGTTTGGCGTCGGATTCTATTCCGCCTTTATGGTTGCCGACAGGGTGTCTGTCCTGACGAAAAAGGCCGGGCTCAGGGATGGTCAGGCCGTAAAGTGGGAGTCAACGGCCGACGGTTCATTTACGGTTGACGATGTCGAGAAACAGGGTCCGGGCACGGACGTTGTCCTCCACCTGAAAGATGACGAGAAGAAATATCTCGACGAGTGGGAGCTGCGTTCTATTGTCACGAAGTATTCCGATTATATAGACCACCCGGTCGTCATGGAGGTCGAGCGGAAAAAGCCTGATGCCTTTGATAAAGAGAAGACGCTTACGGTCAGGGAAGACGAGACGCTGAATTCCCGCAAGGCTCTCTGGCTCAGAGACAAGGCCGAGATCACCGAGGCAGAGTATTTTGAGTTCTACAAACATGTGTCTCATGATTTCAGCGACCCGTCGAAGATCATCCATTACCGGGCAGAAGGGACGTCAGAGTTTACCGCACTGCTCTTTGTTCCGTCGAAGGTGCCCTACGGCATCTTCTTCAAGGACTTCAAGATCGGCCCGACACTCTATGTCAGGCGTGTCCAGATCATGGACCACTGCGAAGAACTGATCCCCCCGTATCTCCGGTTTATCAAGGGTGTTGTCGACTCCTCCGACCTTCCATTGAACGTCTCCCGGGAGATCCTGCAGGCAAACCGCCAGATCGAGACGATACGGAAGAGTCTTACCAAGAAGGTCCTCGATACCCTTGCCGAGATGAAGAAGGACGAGCCGGAGAAGTACCGGCTGTTTTTTAAAGAGTTCGGGCGCATCCTGAAAGAAGGCATCCATTATGACTTTTCGCGGAAGGACCAGATTGCCGATCTGCTGCTGTTCTCCTCCACGAAGACGGAGAACGATCAGGTAACCACCCTGTCGGAATATGTCGGGCAGATGCCTCCTGCACAGGAAGAGATCTACTACATGACCGGATCTGATCGGGACGAGATTATAAAGTCGCCGTACCTGGAGGCCTTCAGGGAAAAGGGCTACGAGGTCCTGATCATGCCCGATGAGATTGATGACATCATCATGGGCAGTCTGCATGAGTACAAGGGAAAGAAGCTGAAATCGGTTATCCGGGGTGATATCAGTCTTGACAGGGAGAAGGCAGCCGAGACAAAAGAGTCCGAAAAAACGATGGAGAGGCTTCGTGTGTCGCTGAAGGAACTGCTGAAGGACGATGTCAAGGACGTGAGACTGTCGGGCAGGCTGCGGGATTCCGCCTGCTGCCTGGTGATAGACGAGGGCGGCATGGACCCGAATATGGAGAAGCTGATGAAGGCCATGGGACAGGACGTCCCGGCCAGCCTGAAGATCCTTGAAATCAACCCCGGCCATCCGGTCTTTGAAGCGATGAATGCGATGCTGGACGACGAGTCGAAGAAAGACCTGCTGAAGGAATATACCGATATGCTGTATAACCAGGCCCTGATCCTCGAGGGGTCAAAGCCCCGCGACCCTGCCGGCTTTGCCCGGACGGTTTCAAAGCTTATGGTGGAGGGTCTGAAGAAGGGCTGAGCGCTAGAGAACGGTGACGCCGAATTTCCTCAGCGCTGAGACCAGGGCATTCAGGGGCAGACCGATGACGTTGAAATAATCCCCGTCAATTTTTTTGATGATGACGGAGCCGAGCCCCTGTATGGCATAGGAGCCCGCTTTATCCATCGGCTCGCCTGAGGCAACGTAGGCATCGATTTCCCGGTTGGCAAGTTTCCTGAAGTAGACCTTTGTTGAAACCGCCCGCGATACCCGGACGCCCGACGTTGCGTCCAGGACCGTAAATCCCGTGATCACCTCGTGGGCGCGGTTGGACAGTGAACGGAGCATCTGTTTCGCCCCGGCGGTCGTCCGGGGTTTGCCAAGCAGGTGTCCCCCGAGGTCGATAAAGGTATCAGCCGCGATGATCAGTGCGTCAGGACAGCGCTGTGCGACATCCTCGGCCTTTTTTGCCGAGAGAAAGCAGGCAAGTCTCCGCGGGGTGAGCTGCAGGGTCATGTCCTCTTCGTAATTGCTCGGGACCACCTTAAACGCAAGCCCGGTGAGCCGCAGCAGTTCTTTCCGCCGCGGGGAGGCCGATGCCAGGATTATCTCCCGCTGCCCGTTCCTACGCATGCTGCCCCGCCGCAAAACCAGAGGACCAGGCCCACTGAAGGTTATACCCGCCAAGCTGTCCGGTGACGTCGATCACCTCACCGGTGAAATAGAGCCCCGAAACTTTTTTCGATTCCATGGTCTTTGAAGAGAGCTCGCTCGTGTCGACGCCGCCCAGTGTAACCTCTGCCTTATTGAAGCCGGCGGTGCCTGCCGGCCTGATCTCCCAGTTATGGAGATCATGGGCGATCTGTTCACGTTCTCCCGGGCTGAACTGGCAGAGCGGCCGTGCCAGTTTGTTCATCTCGGTCCATCTCAGGGCAAACCGCTTCGGAAGGAATGACGAAAGGATATTTGCAAACTGGGCGCGTGACAGGCTGTGCTCGGAGAGAAACCCGGCGAGGTCGGTCCCGGGAAGCAGGTTCACCGATATGCTGTCTCCTTCCTCCCAATACAATGAGGCCTTCAGGACAGCGGGGCCGCTGAGGCCGGTATGTGTTATGAGCATTCCTCCTGTCACCAGCGCACCGTTGCAGCTGATCTCGACATGCAGCGAGGTTCCGCTGAGGTCCTGGAACCGGCGTGCAGAGTTTTTGTCAAAGACGAGGGGGACGAGCCCGGGTCGCAATCTGGTGACCTTCAACCCGAACTCCCGTGCTATCGAATATCCGAGATTTGTGGCCCCGAGGTCGGGATATGAGAGCCCTCCGGTGGCAACAACTAGGGATCGGGCCATAAAGAGACCGCGGTCTGTCAGGATTTCGAAGAGCTCCTTCTTTCTCATTTTGGTGACTTTTGCTCCCAGCAGGAATTCGATATGCCGGGAGGCCGCCTCTGCCTGAAGGACGGAGAGGATGTCCTCTGAGGTCCTGACGCAGAAAAGCTGGCCTTCAGACTTTTCGTGGTATCTGATGTGATGCCGGTCGAGGAGTGCCATGAAATCCGCCGGGGTAAAACGCGCAAGCGCTGATTTGCAGAAGTGGCTGTTGCGTGAACAATAGTTTTCAGCCGATACCTGAAGGTTCGTAAAGTTGCAGCGACCTCCTCCCGAGACCCGGATTTTGCTGCCGATCCGCTTCATATGGTCGATGACGAGTACCGACCGGTTTCTGCGGGCAGATTCAATCGCAGCGATGAGTCCGGAGGCCCCGGCGCCGAGAATTATCACGTCTGTTATCATTTTTTCATTAGCCATTCGCGATGCTATAGTATATATCATGGACACGACCGGCGCTGCAAAAGATCGGAATGAAGGGGTGCTGATTACCGGAGCGCTTGTGGAACTGATGACCTCGAAACGCAAGATCGGTCTGTATCCGAAGGATCATCCGAAGATCAGGGAGTCCGTGCAGCGGGCCTTTGTCTGTTTGCAGGGTCTCCTTGACTCCCGGGGTGCAGTAACTGTCGGCATCGCTGAGAATGTCCTGCTGGTCGACGAGGTCAGCCTTGATATGAAGAGCCCGGCCCTGAGGGACTTTGCCCGGGGTTTTCATACCCGGGGGATTGCTGCCGTGACTTTTGTGCCCGGTCTGACGGTCGAAGAACTGCAGCGCTACCACGAAATCATGACAGGCAGGGAGCTGCCGGTCGGGCAGGGCCTCGCTGATACCATCGAAAAGAGCAGTATCAGTCATATTGTCCTGACCCCCCTTGATATCAGCAAGTTCTCTTTCGTGGAGGACAGTCTGCGTGAGGAGCCGTCCCCAGAAAAGCTGTGGGAGGAATATGTCCGGCGATTGCTCGAGGGGTCTCTTGTCGATGGAGATCTGGACGCGGGGATTGCCGAGCTGTCGCCTGAGGAGTTGGCTGAGTTCCTGGGCAGGCAGACGGACGAAACAACCCTTGCCCCGCTGCTTGCCGGAGTCATGAGGACGTATTTCCGTCTGGGGCGGGGCAGGGGGATGCAGGAACTCCTGTCCCGGTTTCTGGATCTTCTCGGTGGTCTGAGGCCGGAACAACGGGAGCTTTTCTTCCTGAAGGCCCTGGATGCACCGCTCCTGGACTATCAGGAACTGCGCCGGGTCGTGCGCGACCTGAGACCGGATACGCTGGAGAGGATGATGAGGCTGTTCCAGGAATACGCGTCCAGCCTGCCTGATAACCTGAGATACCTGATCCGAAAACTCGATGCGTTGAAGACGCCGGCGGTCCCGGCCATCCCGGAGAGCGGGACAGTGTGTATCGATGATATTGAAATCGATCAGGATGCACTGAGGAAGTTCACTGAAGACCCGTCGGCGTGTTTTGCAGACAAGGCCTACACTGATCTGCTTGACTCCGTAATAACAGGCAGCCCGGAGACCAGGACCGGAAGCCTGGGTCCCCTTGTTGAGGCGGAGTGCCGGCCCGCTGCCGTTGACGTTCGTGCGACTGAAATCATGTTTGAGCTGCTGCAGACGCAATCGGGTACCCGTGAGGATTACCTCGCTATTCTGGACAGACTTGCCGATTTTATGCGCCATTATATCGACACAGGGAGATATCAGGAGATTCAGTCGATATACGTCAGGATCCACGAAGACTCCCTCTCCGGGATGTTCAAAGACGAGGCGTCCGGGATGAAGCGGACGATCTTCGGTTCCGTTGATTTTATCCGCCGTCTGATTGAGTCAATCAAGGTCTGGGGACGACACGAGCGTGAGAAGGTCCAGAACCTGACGGTCCGCTTACGGGAATATCTTCAGGACCCGCTGCTCGACGCCCTGACGCAGGAACCGGATGCCACGATCAGGAGATTCTTCCTGGACCTGCTGGTCGGGATCGGACCGGACATACCCGGTCGTGCGGTCCAGAGGCTTAATGATGACCGCTGGTATGTCATCAGAAATATGGTATACCTCATCAGGGAGTGCGGCGGCGTGACGTATACACAGAATGTCCGCCATTTTGCGAGGCATCCCGATCGCCGGATATCCGGTGAGGCGATCAGGACCCTTGTTCATTTCAATACGCCCGATGCCTTCTCCTATATCAAGCTTCACCTCACCGGCAAAGACCTGCAACTCCGGGATCAGGCTGCCAGACTTGCGGGGCATTACCGTGTTGCGGCAGCGGTGCCCCTTCTGACAGAGATCCTGGGCAGGAAGGATTATTCGATCGGTTTGGAGCATAATGCTGCCATGGTCAGGGCACTCGCGGAGATCGGCGATTCGTCGGCACTGCCGGTGCTGACCCGCATCTGCCAGTCCAGCAGTCTCCTGCACCGGAACGAGCTGGACGCCCTGAAGCTTGAGATATACCGCAGCCTGCACTGCTATGAACCGGATGCGGTCAGGCCCCTGCTTGATGAGGGTGCTGCTTCAAAAAATGACGAGATCCGCAGGATAGCGCAGCGGCTGCTGCAGAGGAGAAAGACGGATGGGTAGCAAAACTGACTTTATCGCTGCACTGATGTCAGCCATGGCCAACGGCACGCTCTATTCAGAGCAGCATCAGATCGTCAGGGATCTCAATGAAAGGGTCTTCAGGAGTCTTGAGGGCCTCTTTGTTCATGATGTATTCAGTATAACCCTCCTTGGAGACAGCCTTATCCTGAATGATGAGCAGGTGGCCGAAAAGGGCTATCACATCGATAACTTCAGCGCGAGGCTCAGGAGAAAGGGCATCGACAAGGTGATCATCAGCCGGGGCGTGACGCGCGATGAACTCCTGCGCTTTATCGCCGCCATGGCTGCGAAGAACGACGTTGCTTCGAGCGCCCATATCGCGCTCGGCACTGTCGAGGTCCGTAGGGGCGGGGACGGGTTATCCGCCCGCGCGCACGCTGCCGCGAGCCTCGATAGACTCCGGCGTCTTTTTGAGGGGGCCAGAGGCATGGAACCTCTTGATATGGAGGGCCTGGACAGCATCGTGGCGGGCCTCCTGTCGGCAGTTCGGGGTGAGCCGAATATACTGAAGGTCGTAAGCCCGGTGCATGGCTATGATGAATATACGTATGTCCATGCAACCAATGTTTCCCTCCTTACTCTGTTCCAGGCCGAGACGATGGGCCTTGGCGGCGAGCTGCTGTATGATATCGGGCTTGCGGCCCTTCTGCACGACATCGGCAAGATGTTCATCCCCGCCGAACTGCTTCACAAGCAGACCGCGTTGACCGCAGAAGAATGGGACAGCATGAAGATGCATCCCGTCTACGGTGCCCGGTATCTCTCCGGACTGGCTGATATGCCGAAACTTGCGATGATCACCGCATATGAACATCATATGCGGTATGACGGCGCCGGGTATCCCCGGTTTGACCGGCAGGGGAAGAAACAGCACCTTGTCAGCCAGATGGTTGCCATCTCTGATGTCTTTGACGCCATGCGCACTGCGACGCCATACCGGCAGGCAAGGGCTTCCGATGAAATCCGGGCGATAATGTCCGATGGGTCCGGGACGGTTTTTAACCCGGCTATGGTTGCCGGTTTCTGGGAGTCCCTCGTAAAATATGATACTGAGATGCGGGGATTGGGATAACGTTCCGGAGGTTGCATTCCCTCGTCGGCACTGTCTAAAATATAAAGTATGCTGTTGTGATATCAAAAGGAGAGAAAGGAGACAGTATGAGGGTAGTCTGTTGTACCGTTCTGGGTTTAGCGATGCTTGCGGGGTCGGCGTTTGCCGATGATTCGTTCGCATTGAAGACGCAAAAAGATAAGGTCAGTTATATAATCGGTACGGATATCGGCAACAATTTCAAGAAACAGGGAATTGATATTGAGCCTGACGTCCTGATGAAGGGGATCAGGGATGCACTGGGCGGAAGTAAATCGCTCCTGAGCGAAAAAGAAACCACAGACATAATGAATGCCTACAAGCAGGAATTTATGGCAAAGCAAGCGGAGGCAGCCAGGGTGTTGGGAGAAAAGAACAAGAAGGAAGGCGAGGCATTTCTGGCCGAGAACAGCAAGAAGGAGGGGGTGAAGACCCTTCCGAGCGGACTGCAGTATAAGGTCATAGCCGAAGGTAACGGAAAGTCGCCGAAGCCGGCTGATACGGTTGTGGTGAATTATCGCGGCACGCTGATTGATGGTACGGAATTCGACAGCTCCTATAAACGCGGACAGTCGGCGACCTTTCCGGTCAGCGGCGTAATTCCGGGCTGGACAGAGGCGCTGCAGCTGATGCAGGAAGGTGCAAAATGGCAGCTGGCTCTTCCGTCGGCACTGGCCTACGGGGAGAGGGGCGCCGGCGGGAGCATAGGGCCGAATGCCGTCCTGCTCTTTGAGGTAGAACTTGTTGCCGTGAAGGAGTCCGTTAAGGACCAGAAGAAATAGCTGCCGGCAGCTGATAGATTGGAACCTTCAAAAAAAGGGCCATGACCGGCCCTTTTTTTGTTTCTGCATTGTAAATTACCCTGAGATGGACAACGACCGTAATATTATATTAATCGGTATGCCGGGTGCTGGAAAGAGCACCGTTGGCATTATTTTGGCCAAAATGACCTCACGCGATTTCATTGATACGGATATCCTTATCCAGATGTCAACAGGCCGGTCCCTGCAGGAGATCGTCGATACGGATGGCCCCCTGGCCCTGCGGAGGATTGAGGAGGAGGTAATCCTAACCCTGGCTGGACGGAAGCATGTCATTGCTACCGGCGGGAGCGCGGTATACAGCGCCGCAGCGATGGACCACCTGCGGTCGAGCGGGACCGTTGTCTTTCTCGATCTGGGCTTGTCTGTCGTGTTGTCGCGAATCCATGACATCCATAGCCGGGGGATAGCAAAACGTGCGGAGCAGAGCCTGGAGGAACTGTTTGAGGAGCGTCTGGTCCTTTACCGGAAGTACGCCGATATCACCATTGCCTGCGAAGGACTAACGCAGGAGGAGGTCTGCATGCAGATCATCGCCGACTTATCGAAAAGAACAGCAGGGCCGGGCTGATATGGCGATGAGTATTTTCCCATACACGGGTTTTCTAATATATTAATGAGGTCATACGTAATTGTGATTCTCCGGAAAATCTCCCCAACCCCCTGCCTACCGGTCAGGCAGGCCTCTTTGCTAAAGAGGGGAGTTATCCCTCACTTTGGCAAAGGGAGGGTAGGAGGGATTTTATAAAACTTCCCTACTACTTATGAACTCGTTAATACAGGAGGCAAAAAGTGAAAAAGATTGTAGTCTTTGTCCTGGGACCGGACAGAACGGGCATTATTGCGGCGGTCTCGGAAACACTCTTCGAACAGCGCTGTAACCTGGAAGATGTGAGCCAGACGATTCTCCAGAGACAGTTCGTCGGCATCTTCATCGCATCCATGGCCGACGACGGGAATGAGGAGGCGGTGCTGTCGGCGCTGAGCAGCCGGATCGGCTCTCTCGGACTGTTCGTGCACCTCAGGCCGCTGGAGGAAGAGCCTGCGGGCGGTGTCCGGACAGGCGAGCCTTTTGTGATCACCACCGTGGGGTCTGACAGGCCGGGGCTCATGGCAGGGGTAACAGAGATCCTGGCCCGCTATGGTGCCAACATCACCAGCCTCAAGGCGGTCTCCAGGGGAGAAGAGAGTCACCACGACTACGTCATGATATTCGAAGCCGACATCCCTTCGGCAGTGGATCTCTCTGCGTTCAGGGCCGCACTCTGCGGCAGGGCAGAGGAACTGGGGCTGGACATCAGCCTCCAGCACAGGGAAATCTTTGAAGAACTCAACCGGGTGTAACCATGCTGACAGAACGTGAAATCATCGCAACCCTCGACATGCTCAGGAACGAGAATCTGGACGTCCGCACCGTGACGCTCGGCGTCAGCCTTTTCGACTGCGCCAGTGACGACGCCGGCCGTTTCATCGACCGTGTCCGCGCCAAGATCAGCCGCCTCGCGGCAAATTTTGTGGATGTCTGCGACGAGGTAGGGCTCAGGTACGGTATCCCGGTCGTAAACAAGAGGATCTCCATCAGCCCCATCGCTGTTGCCGCCTGCGCTGCATCGCCTGAAGAGATGGTCGCGATAGCCGTGGCGCTCGATGACATCGCCGCTCAGCTCAGGATCGACTTTATCGGCGGCTTCGGCGCCCTGGTCGAAAAGGGCTTCACCAGCGGCGACCGCGCGCTTATCGAGGCGCTTCCCGAGGCGCTAGCAAAGACTGGCCGCGTCTGCGCGTCTATCAACGTGGCGACAACGCGCGCAGGCATCAACATGGATGCCGTGGCGCTCATGGGCAGGACGATCAGGCAGGCAGCAGAGCTTACCGCAGACAGGGACGGCCTCGGCTGCGCAAAGCTCGTTGTCTTTGCCAACATACCGCAGGATGTGCCGTTTATGGCCGGTGCCTATCTCGGCGTGGGTGAACCGGATGCCGTGATCAATGTCGGCGTAAGCGGGCCGGGAGTGGTGAAAAAGGCGATTGACCGTGCCCGCGCCGCAAACCCCGGCCTTGATCTGGGACAGCTCTCGGAGGTTATAAAACGCACGGCCTTCAAGGTGACCCGCGTTGGTGAACTCATCGGCAGGCAGGTGGCAAAAAAACTTGACATCCCGTTCGGTGTAGCTGATCTTTCACTCGCCCCTACGCCGAACGTGGGCGACAGCGTCGGCGAGATATTCCAGAGCCTCGGCCTCAAGAGCATCGGCAACCCCGGCTCCACGGCAATCCTGGCAATGCTGAACGATGCGGTCAAGAAAGGCGGCATCTTCGCCAGCTCGCATGTGGGTGGGCTGAGCGGGGCCTTCATCCCGGTGAGCGAGGACCTGAACATAGCGGAGGCGGCAAGGAAGGGACATCTTAGTATAGAAAAGCTTGAGGCGATGACCAGCGTCTGTTCCGTGGGTCTCGACATGGTCGCCCTGCCGGGAGACACGAGTGCCGCGACTCTCGCCGGCATCATCGCCGATGAAATGGCCATCGGTGTGATCAACAGCAAGGCAACAGCGGCACGGCTCATTCCCGTTCCGGGGAAAAAAGCAGGCGAGAGGGCGTCCTTCGGCGGTCTGCTGGGTGAAGCTGCCATCATGCATGCCCCGAATGAAGGCGGCTCCGACGGGTTCATCGCCCTCGGCGGAAGAATCCCTGCGCCGGTCCAGAGTTTTAAGAATTAGACGAAACCTGCAGGGAGAACCGTGAAGTGCACGGGGTCCGGTTCCCTGTGTGCTCAAAGAGAAAGGCCGGCTGAAAGCCGGCCTTTCTCTTTGAGGGAATGCTAAACTGCCTGCAGCTTATTTTGCGAACGTGGCGTTTTCAATAATTGCCTCATACTTGTAGCCGGAGCCAAAATCCTTGTCTTTAATGAAGGTGCCGCTGGCGGTGACGACATCGCCTTTGGCCGGGACGTTTTGTGCTGTTGAGGTGACGACCAGATTATGGGTTCCCTTGGATGCGTTGCCGGTGCCGTCCTGTATGTGTATCCAGTTCCGCTGCATGATCCCCATGGAGACCTTGACGACTTTTCCCTTCACCGTAACGGGCTTGTTATTCAGCGCGGCCCTCTTTTTATAAAGATCTTCCACGGTATAGGCATTGGCCCCGGCGGCTTTTTCGACCTTCACGTTTTCTTTCGTGGCCACGGCCTTGTCCTTGCTTCCGGTTGGCTTCGGTTCGGCCGCTGCAGCCCCTGGCGTAGCCAGCCCTTCGCTGAAGATGATCCTGTCAAATTTGCGCTTGAGCGTCTTGCTCTCGAAGTTTTCCATAACCGCCCCAGGCTTGAAGGTTACCATATCGCCCTTCTTTATCTTCGTCTCTCCGATGGCAACCCAGAGCTTTTTGCCCTTGTTTTCGATCTCGACATAGGTATAGCCGCCGCTGTTCATGGTCTGAACAACCTTTCCGCTCAGTCCGGATGCATCAGGCTGCTCCTGCGTCTTTGTCTCTTTTTTTGCCGCCTCTTTTTTTGCGGCAAGACCGGCCTGGGCAGAGACCAGGCAGAGGGCGACGACAGCTCCCGTGACCAACAGCTTCATAGTACGTTTCTTCATGCAATGACTCCTGTCAATAGATTTACTGTGGAATGACCGGCACTCCTTCCTTATTATAAAGCAAGGGCTCTGATTTGTACTATTGTTTCACCCTGTTTGTCTATAATATCCCATGCAGAGCCATCCGATCGTGATAACGTGCGCCAAGGGCATCACGCCCTACCTGCGGCAGGAAGTGCAGGACCTGGGGTTCCCGGTCGCAGCAGAAACAATAGCCAGCGTGATGACCCGCGGGGGCATGGACGAGGCGATGCGTCTGAATCTCTTCCTGAGGACCGGACATCGGGTGCTGCTGATGCTGAAGGAGTTTGAGGCAGACAATGCCGACGAACTCTACCGCGAACTCTTTGCCATCCGATGGGAAGAATATATACCTGAAGACAGCTATCTCTGCGTCACCTCGAGTGTCGACAACCGCTCGATCAGGGATACCCGGTACGCCAATCTCAAATGCAAGGACGCTGTTGTGGACCGGATACTGCATGTCTGCGGCAGAAGACCTGACTCGGGCCCTGACCGCGGCCGCTGCGTGGTCTACCTCTACTGGAAAGACCGGACCTGCGCTGTCTATCTCGACACCTCGGGTGAACCGTTGTCGAAAAGGGGGTACCGGAAGATCCCGATGAAGGCCCCGATGCAGGAGACCCTCGCTGCAGCGGTGATCATGGCTGCGGGATGGACGGGTGGCAGTGATTTTATCAATCCGATGTGCGGCAGCGGTACCCTGGCCATCGAGGCCGCGCTCATCGCCCTGCGAAAGGCCCCGGGTCTGCTGCGAAAGAACTTCGCCTTTATGCATTATCGGGGCTACCGTGCCGGTGTCTGGGAGGCCCTGCTCCTGGACGCCGAAAAAATGGTATGTGCGAAGCCGGCCGTCAGCATTCTCGCAAGCGACATTGATCCCGATACCGTTGACGCCGCCGGAAAGAACGCCCGTGCTGCCGGTGTTGGCGATGCCATCCTCTTCGATGTCTGCGATTTTGCGGAGACCGACCTGCCGGGGCATGGCGGTATCGTGCTGCTGAATCCCGAGTATGGCGAGAGGCTGGGCAGTGAAGAAGCCCTGGAACAGACCTATGCGGCGATCGGCGATTTTTTCAAGCAGCGGTGCAAGGGGTATACCGGATATATCTTTACCGGCAATATGGCGCTTGCCAAGAAGGTAGGCCTCAGGCCCAAAAGGAGAATACCCTTTTTTAATGCTGATATAGAGTGCCGGCTGCTTGAATATGAACTCTACGAGGGGTCAAAGAAGGCCGGGAAACTTCAGCAATAGCCCCTCCGGCTGCCGGAAATCACGATGGAAACTGGAGACGACATGACGAAGAAGAAAAGAGAATATACGGCAGAGAAGGGATTGGTCTGGGATCTTTCACCCCTGTTCAGGTCCGATGATGATCCCGGCATCGAGAAGAACCTGAAGCAGGTCGAAAAGAAGAGTTACGCCTTCATAAACGCATGGAAGGACCGGACTGATTACCTGCATGATCCTGCAGTGATGAAGGAAGCCCTCGATGCCTATGAGCGCTGGAAGCATGGATGGGGCACGGACGGTGATGCTGGTTACTACTTCTGGCTCAGGACACAGCAGGACATGAACGATACCGGGCTCAGGGCGCGGTTTAACCGCCTAGAGGATTTCAGCCGCAGGATAGAAAATGACAGCCAGTTTTTCTACCTCAGGATCGCCAAGATTCCGAAGGCACGGCAGAAGCGGTTCCTCTCCTATCCGGGGCTGCACAGGTACCGGCATTTTCTGGAAAGAATATTTGCCGAGGCCGCGCATCTGCTGAGCGAGCCTGAGGAAAAGATCCTGAACCTCAAGTCTGCGACCTCCTATGCACAGTGGACGCGGATGACAGCGGGGTTCCTGGCAAAGGAGGAGCGGCAGGTCCTCCTTGAAAAGAACAGAAAGGGGGTGCGGACCCTGGCCGAAATCTCGACCCTCTCGATTAACCGGAACAAGAAGATCAGGGATACGGCTGCCGCTGCGTTTGACAGCATCATGGCGCAGCACGCCGACGTGGCCGAGGCGGAAATGAACGCCGTGCTGGCCCACAAGAAGGTTGACGATGAACTGCGGGGCTTCAGCCGTCCGGACCTGTCCCGGCACATCAGTGACGATATCGAGACCGAGGTTGTCGATGCCCTCGTCAAGACCGTCTCAGGGCGATTCGACATCTCTGCCCGGTTTTACCGTCTGAAGGCGCGGCTGTTGAACGTCAGACGGCTGGCATACCACGAACGGAATCTGGAGTACGGTGATATCAATGAACACTATCCCTATCGCAAGGCCGTGGCGCTTACGGGAAAGGTCATGTCTGACCTCGACAGTGAGTTTGCCGCGATCTTTCGGCAGTTTGTCGACAGCGGCCAGATCGACGTTTCTCCTCGAAAGGGGAAGGGCGGCGGTGCCTTCTGCGCCCATCACCTGTCATCGCAGCCGACCTATATCCTGCTTAACCACACAGACACCCTGCGCGATGTCCTGACGATTGCCCATGAGGTGGGGCACGGCATCAACAACGAGCTGGTCAGGTCCCGTCAGCATGCGCTCTACTTCGGCACCCCGACGTCGACAGCCGAGGTGGCCAGCACCTTCATGGAGGACTTTGTCCTGCAGGAGATTCTGAAGAATTCGGATGAACGGGTGCGTCTGCCGATTATGATGATGAAGCTGAACGACGACGTCTCGACCATATTCAGGCAGGTCGCCTGCTATCGGTTCGAGCAGGAGCTGCATCAGCTATTCCGGCAGAAGGGGTATCTTTCAAAAGACGAGATCGGGGAGCTTTTTCAGAAGCACATGGCAGCCTACATGGGAGATGCGGTGGAGCAGTCGAAGGGGTCCCGTTACTGGTGGGTCTACTGGAGTCACATCCGGTATTATTTCTATGTATACTCCTATGCAGGCGGACTGCTGATCTCCAAGTCGCTGCAGCGTTCGGTCAAGCAGGACAGGGCCTATATCGGTAAGGTCAAGGGCTTTCTCTCTGCCGGGCTCTCGGATTCGCCGAGAAACATCTTTGGGAAACTCGGCATCAATATCGCGGACAGCACGTTTTGGGGCAGCGGGCTCGACGAGGTGGAGGCACTTCTGGAGGAGACGACCGCTCTGGCAAAAAAACTCGGGAAGCTCTGAAACGAGCCGGTCTGCCCGGGCTTTCCGGCGTCAGGTGCCGGGGCCGGGATTACTGCTGATCCGTGCTGCGTCTCCTGCGCTGCGGCATGATGCTGCCGAAGACACGGTCATGCTCGTTGATCAGAAAAAGCACCTCTGCAGGCGTATCGACCATCGAGAAGAGCGAGAAATCGCCGTTTTCGATCGTCTCGAGCGGGACCAGTGATTTCTTCATCCAGTCGACAAGACCTCTCCAGTAGTCAGACCCGTACAGGATAATCGGGAACGACTGAATCCTCCTGGTCTGGGCGAGGGTCAACGCCTCGAACAGTTCGTCCATCGTTCCAAAGCCGCCCGGAAAGATGATAAAGGCCATCGCATACTTTATGAACATCAGCTTGCGTACAAAGAAATACCTGAAATGAAGGCTGATGTCGTGATAGGGGTTCGGGACCTGTTCAGCCGGCAGCTCGATATTCAGGCCGACCGAATGCGCCTTTCCGAGCTTCGCCCCCCTATTTGCGCCCTCCATGATTCCCGGCCCCCCGCCGGTGATGACCGCAAAGCCGTCATCCGCGAGAAGACGCGCCACCTGTTCAGCCTCCTGGTAATATTTATTGTCCGGGGTCAGCCGCGCGCTGCCGAAGATCGAAACTGCAGGCCCAAGATCATTGAGTGTTTCAAAACCCTCGACCAGTTCGGACTGTATTCTGAAGACCCGCCAGGTCTCGGAGGTTTTCAGGTCTTCCATCAGGCCCTCCCTTCTTTGCTGCTGAGACCAAGCTCCTTCATAAGCCTGCCGAGGTCAAATTCCTTTTCGATGATCTCCCGCGTCTTCTGCACCTTCCTCTGCTCCCGGATGCGGATCTTGCCGAGGACCGCCTCGATCTTCTCGACCGTTGTGTAGGTGTCGTCGTGCACCGAGAGGAAAGGCACGCCTGCCAGTTTTGCCTTGCCGAGGATAACATCGTTCGTATGCATGCCCCCGGTGAGGACGACACACTTCGTCGACGTCTCAAGTGCCGCCAGCTGAATATCCGAACGATGGGCACCGGTGATGACAGCCTTGTTCGGCGTCCTCCGGAAATACCTCAGGGCGCTGTCGACGTCCATGGCGCCGATGGAAAAGCTGTCGATGAATTCGTCAAGCCCTTCTTCACCGCAGAGCACCTTGCCGTTGAGGATCTCATTCAGCTGCCGCACGGTGATCGAATCAAGGAGGATGTCCCGGTGGAGGCAGGCAAATATCGGGATGCCTCTCTTTTCAAGGTAGGGCCTGACCGAGGTATGCACGTAATCGTGGGCAGCCTGGGGGATTTTGTTGATGACCGCGCCGCCAAAGTGCTCTCCGAGCAGCTCCTTTGCCCCGATCAGGGAATCGATCGAACTGTCGCCGCCCCAGGGTTCTACAACAAGCGTCTTTGCCTTTAGGTGGCTGATCAGCCTGAGGCCGCTCAGCCCGAAGACTGAACCTTCGAAGAGATTTCCCGCTCCGCCGATGAGTACCATATCCTTGTCCGCTATCGACCCGATAACCCTGGTGACGCCTTCGAACCTGTCGGACGGCCTTCCCCTGAGCGCACTGTTCTGCAGCTCAAAGGTGACGACAAAGGGCGATACGGTTTCGGGAGGCTCAGGGAGGTCGAGCGCCTTCCTCATGAATTCAGCGTCAGCATCGACAAGTCCGCCTTCATGCCTCGCGGGTATATTGCCATACGGCTTTATATAACCGATCCGGAACCCTTTGTCCTTCATGACGAGTCCGAGGCCGAGCGTGACAAGGCTCTTTCCCGAAAAACCCGACATCGAAGCTATATACAGGTGTATCATCTAGACTCCTCCTTTTGGTCGACTCAGTATTATGCGTGCATCCAGCGCCGTTGCGCCCTTCTCGGTCACTACGAGGGGGTTGATATCCAGCTCGATCACCTCAGGAAATTCAGTGGCCAGCCGCGAAAGCCTGAGGATGGCGTCGGTGATTGACCCGATGTCAACAGGTCTTTCCCCCCGTGCGCCCTTCAGAAGCTGATAGGTCCTGATCTCGCTGACCATTTCCTCTGCATCCGCCGACGTCAGCGGCACAATCCTGAAGGAGACGTCCTTCAGGACCTCAACATAAATGCCGCCGAGACCGAACATGATCATATGCCCGAAGGTCCTGTCGTAGCTGATGCCGAGTATGACCTCTTTGCCTTTCGGCACCATTTCATAGACGGTAACGCCGTTGATAAAGGCCCGCGGCATAAACCTCTTTGCATTCAGCGTCAATTCCCTGAATGCCTCTTCGGCCTCTTTCCTGGACCCCACCCCGACCCTGACACCGCCGATATCCGTCTTGTGCAGGATGTCGGGAGAGGAGATCTTCATAACGACCGGAAAACCGATGCGGTTTGCGGCAGCTGCAGCGGCGCGCGGGGTTGTGGCCAGCTCCTTTGCCGGGAATCTGAAACCGCAGGAGGTGAGTATGTCGCGGGAATCATCCTCGGCGAACTGAAACATGCCGCGCGCGTTGGCCCCCTGAATTCTGGTGGCAATGGATGCCGTATCAATCGCTGTATCAGGCGGTGGTGTGTCAGCTTTACCGGCCCGGATGCCGTAGTCGTACAGCTTTCTGAACGCCCTGACAGCCGGTTCAGGATAGGAAAAATTGGGTATCGATGACGCCTTCAGCAGTTCGATCGAGGAGCGCACCCGCTCCATGCCCATGAAGCTGGTAATGAAGGGCTTGTCGGTCTGCCGGGATATTGTGATCACTTCTCTCGCGGCGTCTTCGGCATTGATCGTGGCCTGGGGTGTCAGAATGACCAGAAACCCGTCTACGGCCGGATCAGCAAGGGCATGCTCAAACACGGTTTTGTACCGGTCTGCTGTTGCATCCCCGATGATATCGACCGGATTGTAGAGCGAGGCGTTTTTGGGCAGGAGCGCGGCAAGGGTCCCGGTCGTGGCCTTCGAAAGCTGAGGCAGGCTTATCCCCAGGCGTTCTGCCGTGTCTGCGGCAATGATTCCCGGGCCGCCGGCATTTGTTACGATAAGGAGATTGTTGCCGCGGGGAAGCTTCTTCGAATTAAACGCCTTGGCGGTCTCAAAGAGGTCTTCGATGCCCTCGGCCCGCATGATTCCGCACTGCCTGAACGCCGCGTTGAAGGCATGCTCGGAGCCGGCGAGGGCTCCGGTGTGTGACGACGCAGCCCGGGCCCCGGCCTGCGTTCCGCCGGATTTCACCAGTATGATCGGTTTCACTTTTGTCGCCCTGCGTGCTGTCTCGAGAAACCTTCTGCCCTGGACAACGTCCTCGATATAGCCGAGGATGATGTCTGTTTCATCGTCGTTGATGAAGTATTCGATAAAGTCGGTCTCGTTCAGGTCGGCCTTGTTGCCGAGACTGATGAATTTTGAAAAACCTATTTTGTTGCCGATTGCCCAGTCGAGGATCGCGATGCCGAGCGCGCCGGATTGCGAGAAGAACGCTATGCGCCCCTGCGGAAGCATGCCTGCAGCGAAGGTGGCATTGAGGCTGCAGGAGGTATTGATAACCCCGAGGCAATTGGGTCCGAGGATCCGTATCTCATTGCTGCGCGCAAGCGCCTTCAATTCCTCCTCAAGCACGGTACCTGCAGACCCTGCCTCCTTGAACCCGGCGCTGACGATGACGACGGCCGGAATCCCCTTTTTGATGCAGTCTCTGACCGCATCGGGGACATGGGCCGCGGGGATCGATATGACCGCCAGATCAACATCACCCGGGATGGCCTGGAGGCTGGCATAGGTCTTCAGGCCGAGAATTTCACCGGCCCTGGGATTGACAGGGTAGATCACACCCTGGTATGAAAATCTGATAAGGTTGTTCAGAAGAGAATAGCCGACCTTCTGCGTGTCGGCAGAAGCGCCGATAACAGCAACGGACCGCGGATTAAATAATGAAGCGAGCACACTACATCATACTAAAGTCAAAACCACATGGCAAGGAGTTAGGGATTCACGGGAAAATGATTCTTAAACCACTTTATCCTTGACAAGAGTCTATGTCCTTAATATAATTAAGAAAATTATTTTTGGGGCGGTAGAGATGACAAAAGCTGATATTGTTGACACAATCTTCGAGAAGGTTGGTCTTTCCAAGAAAGAGGCGCAGGACATCGTCGAGTATCTCTTTGATACGATGAAGCAGACCTTTGTTGAGGGAGAATCGATAAAAATATCAGGATTCGGAACTTTTAATGTCAGAAAGAAGCTGGCCAGACGAGGGAGAAATCCCAAGACGGGACAGGACCTTGAAATTACCCCCCGCAGAGTGATAACATTTCGTGTAAGCAATCAGCTGAAGAAAGAGCTCGAGAAGCTGGATGCATAATCATGCAATTGAGAAGCCGAGGCCTTCGCTGCCTGTCCCTGACAAGCTTTTTTACAAGATAGGGGAGGTCAGCAGGATTACCGGGATTGAATCATATGTCCTGCGGTATTGGGAGACGGAGTTCCCGTTTCTGAAGCCGCGGAAAAACAAGTCCGGTCAGAGGGTCTATACAAAAAAAGAGCTCGAGCTGATTCTGCAGGTGAAGAAAATGTTGTACCAGGAGAGGTATACTATCGAAGGAGTCAGGAAGCGCTTCGGAGAGGGAGTGACGAAACCCGCTGAGGTCAGGACAATGTCAGAGAGTAAGCCGAAGGCTTCAAGAACACAGCAGGATGCTATCGGCTTTGTCAGAAAAAAGCTTCAGGATATACTCAATCAGATTCGTTGAAAATCCCAGCTGAAATCGGGGCGTAGCGCAGCCTGGTAGCGCACTCGCTTGGGGTGCGAGTGGTCGCCTGTTCAAATCAGGTCGCCCCGACCAATAAAATCAAGGACTTACAAGGTTTTGTAGGTCCTTGATTTTTTTTCATGTCGCAAGAATGTCGCAACTTTTTTTTCTTAGCAATAAAAACCCCCTTTTTTTGAGTCTTTTTTGTCATAATTTTTCGAGCTTATTTAGGGAATCTATTTTTCCTTTTTGCTTATTTTTTTCAGTTGAAAATATATTACATTTTGCAGAAGGGGGAGTTAAGGCGTGCGGAATAAACGGATACAAAACATTATTCAAATATCGATTGCATTACTGATTATTACTTGTTCATCAGCTTTCGGGGAAAAGGAAATATTGCAGGGTAAGATCATGCGCGTAAAGGATGGAGATACCGTTGTGGTCAGTCCTGTTGATGGAGGTCAGTTCTTTACCTGCCGCTTGTATGGTATTGATACCCCTGAGACTGCAAAGAAGGGTAAGGCAGGGCAGCCTTATGGTGAAGAAGCATCGAGAGAGCTGAAGAAACTTGTGCTTGGTCAGGATGTCGAGGTAACGACTACGGGGCAGAAAACCTATAAGCGTGAGGTCTGCATAATTAAGCGGGATGGGATCGATATCAATCTTGAGATGGTCAGGCGTGGTTATGCATGGGCATATCGTCAATATCCTTAAACGACCCTATGCTTCTGATTATATTGATGCCGAAAAGTTAGCAAGAGATAAGAAACTTGGACTATGGCGGGATAATAACCCCACTCCGCCCTGGGAGTTTAGAAAAATGCAAAGACATAAATGATTAGGTATAGGGTATCCAAAGTCATTTCAGGTGTAACGAACGGTTTAAGGGTACGCAGGATACTGCAAACAAATTTTTGGTGGATATTGAAGGCAGTGCACACAGGTAATAGCTGGTTATAGGGGGATAAAATTGGCGGACGTTCAAGATCGCGCTCATAAGATTGCGGTGAGAAACTGTGAGCCGTTATTTCTCTCTTCGCCATTCATTCAGTGTGGCCACAATGTCGAAAAGGCAAACGGGACGATCACTTTCATAGAGTATCGAACCCGAATATTCGGTATAACTTGCGCTCACGTCTACTACGAACAGATTCGTTCAGGAAAGTGGCTGACGTTGCATGGTAGTGAACGATACATCTATCAGTTGGGTGCTTTCACGGCGAAGGGATACGAGAGTTTGTTTCGACCTATGCGAAAGGCTTCGGATATTGACGGCACTGATATAGCAATCATTGAGCTGGGAGAGACGATTAGGCAAATCCACTTTCCACGCAAGAATATGGAGGCAATTAACCTCGATACGTGGGCTGAACCTAATTGGTCGGAAGTCCAGGTTCCTGTGGCATTCGGGTATCCAACCGAGCACAAAATCCAATCGGAAGATTTTATCAGTGCCCCGTTAGCTGCAGTTGCGGCCGCAGTAACAAGGCCGCTTTCGCCAAGCGAGAGCACCTTTCTTATTGCGTCGTCTCTTGAAACGGACAATACGCTCTACTTTAGCGGGATGAGCGGTGGCCCCGTTTACCATGTTGCCAGCCCCGATACAGATCCTTCTTTAATCGGGATAGTGTTCGAGGGGGTGCCCGGTAGCTCTATTGAGTGGCAATCCCGCGGTGAACAATCATTCCTATCGCGAAAGGACATTCAGATTAGAGCGCATATATTGACCCCGGCCATCTTCGAGGATTGGCTTCGCCTCGTGGGATTCCTATGAATAATGCATCGTGTATGGAAACAAGAAAACTCACAGAGGAAGATCACCGCGCGCGCTCCAATTTTGTTCGGAGGTTAGTTCAGGGATCCCACGAGTCCGGCGAAGTATCCTCTGAGTTCTTGCCCTTCCCTCCAAGGCAGATCGTTCAGTTCTGGAATGACATAGATCGACTGCCGGGGGACGTTAGACAGTGTATCGAATCTTGGAAGAAAATCGAGGAGCAGGGGGTCGAACTACTTCTCTTCGACGAGCACCAAGCAAGAGACTTTATTCGGCAACGGTTGGGCCCGCGCTATGAAAAAGCCTATGACATGTGCTACCACCCAGCGATGCAGTCAGACTACTTTCGGCTCTGCTTCATCCTCGTGGAGGGCGGTTGCTACGTAGATGCTGACGATGTCTATCACGGATCTGAAATCGAACACCTCTTCAGCGATGGGCGGTTGAAGATTCAGCCGCTCTGCTATGATATCTCGACGGATGAGATGATACCTCCCTCGGCCTTCACTCAACCTGGAGCAAACGCCTTGAGCTGGATCTTCTATTTCAACAATAACCCACTGTCCGCAATTCGCGATCACCCCATTATCGAGCGGGCGCTCGCAAGCGCCACTGAAGCCCTTGAACGAGCTGCAGTGGGCCAGTTTCCAGAAATCCAGTCAACGACCGGTCCCGGAAATCTTACAAAGTGTATATTCGATGCTGCCACCGAGGACGGTCAGATAGAAAAGACGCTATGTGTGCTACGTAATTGGGAGGACGTCGCTAGCAGCAAATGGCCGCTTAGCTACCGGCATGACGAGAGGAACTGGAGACTATCAAACCGGCGAGGCTTTCGAAAATGAATGAGTACCCAAACAACGAGGGTAATGAGTGAATCTTTCACATTCCTTACTGGCACCTTTAAAGCTTCTATATCGCATTGGGATATGGAGTCGGAGGTTGCTGCCAAGGCAAAGGTGCCAGACATTCGTGCCCTCGAAACCGAAAGGACTGCCTAAGATAGAGAGTATCTATGTCATCAACCTCGATCGCCAGCCAGACCGCTGGAGTGAAATGAAACGAGAGCTCAAGCATGTCTTGGATGCGTCCGGAGCTGATCTTGTAAGAATGACAGTGCGATACTCTGCCGTCGATGCGCGGAACGACGCGCAGCAGCCTCCTGATGACGAGATCAACCCCTTCTATACACTAAGGGATCAACTCTTCGTAGAGCCGCAACCGCTCTCTCTGCCGGCCCGACTGGAACTTGATCGTCAGATTCGAATGAGCCGACCTGAGGTAGCAGTTGCGCGATCGCACATCAGCGTATGGAGAAAGATTGCGGCTGGCGAGCACGAATACACGCTCGTCCTTGAGGACGATGTCTGGTTTCGTCGTGGGTTCGCTCATCAGCTTGATCGGGCGTGGAGTGAGATTGAGGCCGACAATGGATGTGCAACACATATTGACATTCTGTACCTCTCCTACAAGGAGGTGAAGCACGGGGCTCAGAAGACGTTTCTCTCTCGGAACGTGTTCCGTCCAGTGCGCGGCCTCTGGTACCTATCTGGATACATTCTTTCGCGCAGAGGCGCTACGAAGCTCCTCCGACTGTTGCCTTGTCGAGGCCCTGTAGACTTATGGATCAATCATCAGTTCGGTGCGCTTGACGTGCGTGCGACCCGGCAGTCAATAATAGAGCAGCGACGCGATAGCGGCTCCACCAACTCGTATTCGATACTCCCCTCACTAACCAAAATTGGGGTTATCGACAGTGAAGGCGCGTCCCTTTTTCAAATCCGGCCACCGGAGCGTCCAGTCTTCGTGTTTGGATCTGAGGGTTCTGGTCTTTCATCACTTGCAATGGCTCTCTCTATGCTCGGATACAGATGCTGCAGTGATCTTGAAGACCTTCCACATTGCGAGTTTGAAAAGCTTTTCTCCGGGAGTGCAGATCGAGTCTTTGACGCATACGTAAACATCGGATGCTTGACGGGGAGAGTTCGGGAGTTGAGGCAACGCTACCCTCAGGCTATGTTCATAGCCACCAGGAGAGAGGCCGATGCTGTTGACGAGGTCCTCTTGGACGGCTTCAACGACTTAAATGGCTCCGGCGTTGCGGTCTTGCATTCAGACGAAATTAATAAGTGGCAGGTTGTTTGTGAACACCTCAGATGTGCGCCGCCCGTCTGCTCATTTCCCGAGATTACGGATCTTGGGCAAAGGCGAATTCTATGTTTCAACCAGGAATCAAGTCCGGGCGCGTCCCGAAAGGCACCTAAGCGTGACAGGTCGCCTTGGGTGGTAGAGTCACGTGAGAGCTGGAGAGGCATCCACACCGCACCCTCAAACCGGGCACACCCAACTGTTGGAATCCGCGTTTCGACCAATGACAGATTAGAAGCTCTTGACACCAGGCGCTGGTTGCTCAGGGACGACACCTTTGCAGGGAACTTGGCGTTGTTTCGTCCCTCAAACGTTGAGTTTCGTTCCGGTGTTGGAGCCGTTCTGAGTGTTCGAAAGGAGTCCCTTGGAGTTCGGAACTACAGTGCAGCATCTATCTCTAGTTGCGACCGGTATCTGTTTGGGCGGTTCGAGGCCGTCATTCAGGCTGCAAATGTGCCGGGCGTGGTCACTGGGTTTTTTTTGCATCGCGACTCGCCGAGGCAAGAGATTGATATCGAAATAGCCGGGAATCGACCAGATCGCCTATTGGTGAATGTCTTTTACAATCCTGGCGGTGAGGGTGCGAGATTTGACTATGGGTATAGGGGCACACCGAGCTATATTGAACTAGGCTTTGACGCCTCAAAGTCAGCTCACAGATTCGCCATAGAATGGGACCCAAGCGAGATAAGATGGTTGGTCGACAAAGAACTTGTTCATAGACGCGTCAACTGGGACCCGACGCCGATCCCGCATCTTCCTATGACTGTCCATGTCAACACGTGGCCATCCCGCTCAAAGGAACTAGCCGGACGACTGAATAATCGGCTGTTTCCGGCAACCACAATCGTAAGATCCATTGAGATGGACGCAGACCTTGTTGCCTGCTATGAACGCACCGGGCCGAGCGCCACTTCCAATGAAGCAGAGAAAATGCTGGATAGGGACTAACAATCGGCTGCTCACATACGCTCGTAAACACTCGCGCCGGGGAGTCGCGATTCTCTCTCCTATTTCTTTTGGTAATCAACATTTTTGATGGAGTACCAGCAGTGCGGGGTAGCAGGGTGTAATTGTCTGACCAGCCAAGAAACTGGAGGCGAGAACTTCCACCCGTAAGTGCGAGTCACTAATTGCGTTTACAAGATGTGTAAACGCAATTAGTGACTATTGCATTGTCAGGTGAATGGCCTTTAGCTTTTCTCTGTATAGTTTTGGACGCGCACAATTACTTCTTCTTTTTCCTTTCAACCCTGTTCACGGCATCGCGCATGCTCTCTTTGATACTGTGCAGATATTTCTCCGTGGTGGTTATATTTTTCTGCCCCAGGACTTCCTTGACCGACATAAGATCGGCACCCTTGTCGAGAGCATGGGTCGCAAATGTGTGTCTGAGCATATTCGGTGTTGCCTTTTTTGTAATGCCTGCAAGCCGTGCGGCAGTGCTCAGCGAGCGCTTGATAGACTTGACGGGTTTATCGCTATTTGAGAATACCCACCTGCCTTTTCTCTTCTCGTAGAGTTCAATCAAAATCTGGAGTGCTGTATTATTCAGCGGAACGGTCCTCTCCTCATCGGTCTTTGGCTTCCATTTTTCCTTTCCCTGAATTTTTATCGCTTTGAACTCGAAACTTACGTCATTCCATTCGAGATAAGTAAGTTCGCCGGGACGGAGACCGGTATTTTTTGCGAACTCAATGCGTCTGCGGGCGAGATCGTTGGTGATATGTTTTATTAGAAGGTCGTACTCATTGGGTGTAAAAAAGGCATGCTGTTTTTTGCTTTCTTTGAGCATGGGATACTTCAAATCCAAATGTGTTATATACTGTTTCGTTTTCGCAAAATTCATGATTTTTCTAACAAGCCCCATATGCATGTTGCATGTCCGATTTGCATACCCCGAGGATTTTTGCCTTTCCTGGAACTTCAGGAGTGTATTGTCGTTGATATCTTGTAGCAAATAGTTTGCAAAAAAGGGTTCAAGATGATTCTTATAGTCTGTTGACTCGAGTTCGAAGAGTCTGCCCGATTTTGTATTTTTGATATAATCGATATATTCCTCGGCAACGGTTTGAAAGAGAACCACGTTTTGTAAATCGGCAAGATGAAGCTGCTTCAGCCGGAACTTGGTTCTCAATTCGGCTTCTCTATCCTTGGCCTCTTTCTTTGTATCGGCTATTTTTCGGTTGAGTCTTATCCCGCCAAGCTTGATGTTGACGTACCAGCCGTCTCCCCTTCGGTAGACTGTCATTTATTTCCCCTTTCTTTGTTTCATAACTCCGTCAAGGAGATTGTTCACCTGACGTATCGATGCCACCTTACTAATTTCGGAGGTTCTATTTTTATTCATTGAGTTACCTGCCATTTTGTCAAGATGGCACAGAACCTTTTTTAAAAAAAATCTTCGGGGGCGGCAGAAAGATCCCATAGATTTTGAGTGACGGTTGATAAATCCCTTTGTCAGGTTGAGCTGGTTGATCAGGTAAAGGTCATCAACGATGACCGGTAAGCCGTCATGTTCTATAAAATCGTGTTCATTTTCCCGCGGAAACTCTATTTTCTGCATGCCAATGCGATGATCTCCCTTTAAGTAACATCATGACCTCTCCGTATACCTTGACCACGGAATAAAATAATATTATTTATTTTTCTTTCATTAGGAGAGAGCTCCAAAAACATCGGATGGGAAAATTCAAAATAAAGGTATGTTATTATTTAAAATCATGACGTTAAGGACAAAATAAATCATATTCGAAATTAAACTACATTCAGATCTTATGCTCATCGAGTCGATTCTTCGCGATCTGATGAGCGTAGATGAAAAATTAGCAACCTGTTTGCCCACCGTCTATTTACCTCCCAATAAGCATGAAACTCCGTATCTATGCGGGTTCCCATACGGGTAGCAAGTGTTCTTATTTCAGCAGATCGAGGCGCTGCGCCATTCTGGAGCACATATTCATCAAGCATTGCTGGCTGCTTTTCCCGTAGAAAATACCCAATTGTGTGAGTTCCCGCCCCATGAATCATCAGATTCCTACGGGGTGACATGAGGGAAAATGTCAAAAAAGTAATCATAGTAGGCCCTTAGCAATTGGCTGGGCCATGGGGATCGCGACGCAAATCCTGGCAAAGCAAGAATAGGCATCTTTTTCCCACCCACGTTCTTATCCCTTCTTTATCTTCTCTACGAGGAGCATTTTCGTCCGTTTTCCCCAACTCCATATCTCTAACACTAAGAAAACAAAGAAAAATTAGTTTTAGCGAGACTGAAAATAATATTTCTTTGATGGAGTCTGAATTTTACATGGGGAGGTGTAATAATGGCAGATGGTGCAATGGCAGCAGAGTTAGGGACAAGAGCAGTATTTACACAGAGGATTCCGTTCAGAAATGTTCAGTCCTTAGAAGGAACGAACCCCAGGCAAGAAATTGTCGAAGACCGCGTCCTATTCTTTCTTGAGCTTTTCAAGTATGAATCGGATCGCACAGTTGCGCCGATAGAAGTCTTGCTCATACAGTCAGGCGATCCCAGAAGTTCCATATATCTTATTCTGGAAGGACTGCACAGATACGAGGCTCTCAGGAGATTGAAGGCTTCCGATGTTCTGGCAAACGTACATACGGATCCTTCGTATACAGTCTCCGACCTCGAGGATCGAAAAGTCCGCGGCGAGATACTCGAATTATCATGCCCTTATAATGCAAAGTCGCCGATGCCTCTTACGCTTAAAGAGAGAATAGCGGCAGCGAACGTACTTAGTGAGCAGGGCTTTTCCGAGGAAAGAATTTCCAAGGCACTTTGTGCGGGGGGACGCTCGATAAGGCGCTGGCTGGAGGAAATAAACAAAGAAAAGAGGCAAAGACTGAAAGACGAAGTCGTCGAAAGACTGAAGAAAGGGGAGCAGGTCAATAAGCTCGCACGGGAATACAATGATGACGTCAAGGAGTTGACAATAATGCGTTGGAAGAAAGAAGCTGACATTCCAGCCTCAGGGGGGGTATCATTTTGGCCACGTGGCCAAAATGATACCCCCCCTGAAAATGACCTCATTCTAAGACCACCCAAGCCCCTATTCCCCGGTCGAGATCTCCTGCCGGACCTCAGCTTCAGTAAAACCCCTTTAGCTTCAATAGATAGAACAAATGAACTGACCGAGGACAAGAAGGAAGAAATCATATCGAAACTCACAAAGATATGCGATGTTCTCAGGTCCCTTGAGTGGTTCGACGATGCTGATGACTTAGTCATCGTTCACTTCCTCCCGATACTGGAGAGAAAGTCTGAAAAAATGAAAAAAATAATATCCAGCGGCGGGTATGCTCTTCTTTACGAAGAGATTAAAGGCCTCTATGACGAAGAGCACAGTTTCCATAAGAAATCAAACGAGGAAAGTGTTAAAAAGGATGAATCAATTAAGCGTCTGGAGCAGAATTTAAACAGGAGGCAGGAAGAATGCAAGCGCGATTGTGAATATTCGCGAGATTGGCTCAAGGACGAGCTTGACCGCTCGATGGAATACCTATTGGACAATCTCGAAGCTCTCAAGAACGCTCTTCTGGAAGGTCACATACTCGATATTAAGAAGAAACCCATAGATCTGCCGAAGGAAGCCAACCCCGCAATTAATCAACTGGCGCTGAACGCGGCCTATGTGGCCATCTCTCACTTCGAGTGGGCCAAGCTCCATGGAATAAGCACCATAAAGATGACAAAGCAGTTTCCTCTGTTTCTGAAGGTTATTGAATCTCTGGAGTTCACCAGTCGAAAAGACATTATGCAGAGAATTAACGAGGTTAAAGTGTTTTTTTAATTATAGATACATCATTAAAGGAGGCCACCATAATGAAATTAAGTATTCACGAGGATCACTACAGGGAGTTTCTGGAAAAGTTTAGCCACTCAGAAGACGAGCTTGGCATTTTCATTAAAAAGAATTTCTGGCTTATCGTCAAAACAGCTCGAAAGAGATTTGGCAATAATTTCGACCTCGATGAAATCGTTTCGGAAGCCGCAGCCGCATACGACAGGATGAAGTATTATCACAACCGCAGAAAACCGACAAAGCATACCTCGTCATACATATGGTTCCTAAATAAGCAGCTCGACAAATCTTCCCGGAATGGGGTTGTTACAGACAAGACTTGGGACAGCGCGCGATACTCCGAAAACGTCAACGGGATGGAAGCAGCGGATTTCAACGAAACGATGCTTGATCGGTTCAGCCACGACATTTTTTTCAGTGACGATGGGTCGCCACTAGACCGGGAGGAAGAACTGCTTTATGGTTCCTCACTGGTCGGTCCCGAAGAAATGGAAGAAATCAGGGAGGATTCTGAATTGGAAGGGGAAGAGCCTTTTTCACGGGAGGATAATTCAAAGAGGTTCAAGGCTATCTCTTATGGTCCCAAATACCTTATCTGTTTTGAGAGCTTTAAGGGTCTTTTGTCGACGGATTTGTATATGGTCCTGAGCGCCCTGTCGGAAAGAAAGATGCAACGTAACCGCAGACATTTTGAGAGATTGATTGAAACCCGTCGCTCCATAAGAGATGTCTCCAAGCTCCTTAGAAACAACCTCTCCCACGAAATTTCTCAAGCGGGTTATCGGCTCTACGTTGCGGTGTGTGTTAACGGGAGCTGCAATAATGTTTTGGTGGCGGCAACCTCCGAGGAGGAGGCGAAAAAATGCCTTATTCCCTATGGTGAAATGATCGAGCTTCGCATGATGGATATTCTCACGGGCAAACTGAATGAACAATATACACAGGCATAATGATGAGCAGTTATATCGATCAGGAGCAACTCATCTAATGTGGCTTAAGCACAGAAATATCATCATTAATTGCGCAGAAGGAAATAAGTCATAATGGGCTGGGCCACCCAAAAAGAAGTCATTCAGCATTATCACATGCTGACCAGGAAAGAGGCTATCCTCCGTCAGGTGGGGGTATCATCTGCAGTTGCTGCTATAGCGACTCTTACCTGTTTGATCTTTCCTTTATTCCACAAGGTAATTTTTTGCCTTACCTTGCCCTATTATGCATTCGTGCTGATCGACATTCTGCTGCCTAACCATAAGCTTGCAATGTCATTCCAGGGCAAAACACAGAGAATAAAGATACGTCAACAGCCGACCTCAGAGCCTAAGAATGCTGGTGACGGTGACAGCAACGAGGCAACTGGCAATATCAGCAATGGCGTAGAAACGAAGGCAACCCAGGATAAGCATGCCGAAGACGGTTCACAGGAAGACAGAGCCCTCCATGAAGTCAACCCGAACAGGGAATTGACACTCTTGGGAAAGGTACTCGGCTCGGAAAGGATACTTAATAGGGCCAAGGCCGGGGTCTCTATAATCGCGGTGTCTCCCTTCTACTTTGTGGACCTGTCTATTTTCCCTGGGTTAATAGTTCTTTCAATGACATTTGTCATTATGAATGGCGCTGCCATGATGCTCCTTTCTTCATTCCTGCACTACATAGAGTCCTTTGAGATAGATGAGTTCCCGCAGGAGCTTAGGGATAAGATATACCTGTCTATCTACAAGAAACTCTCATTTTCCCGAGGCTACTATTTTCTTGGCGAAGTGGACGGTAAAAAAATAGGCCTTCCAAGGATGATGCGTTTTCTCCATACGCTTATCGGAGGACCCACGGGAGAGGGCAAATCATCAGCTCTGATAATACCGCCGCTACTCTTTGACGCCGATAGTCCCGGGTCAGCAGTCGTTCCGGACGCAAAGTCGCCAGAGCTTTATAACTGGGTGGCAGGCAGATGGCTCAAAACCGGGAAAAAGGTCTATCTCTTTGATCCCTGGCACCCGGAGACAATTGCTATTAATCCACTTCTGGGGGCGGACGAGCAGGAGCTCCTTACGATATGCGACGTCATGCTCAGGGAGAAAGAGGAGGCCATAGGGAAGGAAGACGTTTTTTTCAAATCGAGGACAAGATATCTGCTCTATGCGATCCTTAAGCTGGTTCAGACTTTCAGGTCGGAATACTGTAACCTTGCGACGGTTTTTAAGATAAGCGAATCGGTTACAACCCTCGAAAAATTCATTGATAGCTCGGATGATTACATCCAGGCCATTTTTGATGACTTCCATAAGCTCAACAGCGAGACGAGGGTCAACGCGCTCACGAGTATCAGGGGAAAGCTTGAGCCATTTATGGAAGAACCTGTTAGAAAGGCTTTCAGCAGAAAAGAGTTCGATCTCTCGATGCTGTTCAGAGAAAACGAACCATGTCTACTTGTCCTTGGCTGCCCCATCCATAAGAAAGAACCGGGCACCAAACTGACGAGCCTTATAGTAAACCTGGTTATCAATATGGCCTTCGAGGAGAGAACGTTGATGAAACAGGCGATTCAGAGGGGCGAAAAGGCCATGACGCCGAACGACCTGTATTTATATCTCGATGAGTTGAGAAATTTGAAGGTCACCGGTCTCCCTGACCTCGTATCCATTGCGCGAGAGACACGAACGCATGTTATCGCGAGCGTCACTGATTTGGGCTTTCTGAAGTACTACAAGGACGATTACGGCTCGCTCATGGCAAATTTCAGGACAAGGGTGTATATGCGCGGGCTCGACTATGACTCCGCAAAATACATATCGGACAGCCTCGGGAAAGAGAGGGTGGCATCTTACAGGCTCTTCAAAGGACTCATGGTATCGCAGGAAAGCTTAAACCTGCTTGACCCTGATAAGGTCACGAATATTCCGGAAGATAAAATAATCTGCTTCACCTCGAAAACCAATCCCTTTATAGCCAATAAGGTCAGCATATACAAGCGCAAGTGGCTCCAGAGGATGAAAGTAGAGCCTCCCAAGGAAATCAGAAAACTCTATGAGCTGTGGGGCAACGCTAAAGAGCCACTCACTGACCTTGTGCTGCCGACAATAAAAGATGGAGACCCCGACATATCTGCGATTAAGGGACCTCACAAGGTGGAAATAAAGAATAAACGCCTTATCACCGAGAAGGGGCATCGGGACCAAATTGGAGGGGGAAAGGTTAATTTCCGTAAGAAATCCGATAGCGTCGAAGTTCAGCCTGAGGGTTACAGCGAAAGCAGCTTGAGAACGGATGAGGACATCGCAATGACCGCAGATGAGTCTCCCCGGTAAATATATGTCTGAGATGAAGGAGTATGTATGAATCAACAACAAAGTAGCGTAGGCTTGAATTTCACACCTCCGGCCACATTGATTGACGCAATGTCAGAGATCCAGCAGTATTATCTCGTCGAGCATTCGGGGCAGCCATTGCATAAAGATTTCTTCACGATGAGCCATGTAATGGGCTTCAGCAAAGTTGGACTGCACTCGGCGTTTAGAGACAGCATCCTCTGGCTCTCGCTTTACGTTATTGTGGGCGCCATCGTGTACTATGTCCAGGAAAACTACCTTGTTGAGCGCACGACTCAACTCTTGTTTTGGACCGTGAACGGCTCACCCCTTTACTGGTTCATTAAAATGGCATCTTTTGGAGGGCTTTTCTTCTCAACCACTATCTGCATCCTTACCTCCCGGTATTACACCGGTATGACCCCAAAACGTGCCATAAACACCTTATTCATAACCAGGGCCATGTTTCTGATTTCTTTTTCGCTGGTCTCGTTTCTCATTATGGGGGTGCTCTTTAAGTTTGCGATGAGCGATGCGGCGATAAACAATATGTACCTTTACTTCACAAAAATTAACACGAATTTTGCGACGAACATTTATTATTTTCTGCACAACTATGTCAAAAGGTCCCTGTTCGAAGCCAGCATAACCGTTCTTGTTGCCAGCGCGGTTGCGATCATAGTGCCTTTTTGTTCAATGTTCTTTTTCAGGATCCACAAGAGGCAGAATAGAGGTCTTGGAATGGATGGGGAGGGGTTATGAACTATGACGGAATTTATTATAACCTCTTTGCTTTTGCCAACTACCAGGTCCATGGCATCCTGTTGTGCCGGATACTGGCGCCCATAGTTCTTATTTCACTTGTCTGGATCTCCAGAATAATCTCCTCGGTGATCGTCAAGTTTTTTTCCGTCATGATAGCGTTGCTTCTCTATTTTCTGCCAAACATAGTGAGCATATTTTATGGTTAAGCAAATAGTTGAGGCGGGCTCACAATGACGGAGCGGTCGCGCAATTTGAAGTGGGGCATGAGATATAGTCTGGCGGCCGTCATGATAATCGCGCTACTTCCTGCGGTGTCATATTCCGAAGTAGACACTTCCGTCGTCATCCTTGATATTAAAGAGAGGGCTTCTCAGGCTTACTATGCTATTCCCACATCCTACGACGATGATTACTGCTTTATGGCGGCTGAGGCAACCTACGGAATCAATGCGAGAGTGCTTTGGTCGATATCCAGGCACGAATCAGGACATAACCCTGTAGCGGTCAATAGAAACAAGAACGGGACCGTAGATTATTGTCATATGCAGATAAACAGCGGATGGCAAAGGGTTATAGGGAGGGATAATTGGAGGCAGCTTTCCAATAAGTGCTACTGCACCATGGTTGGAGCCTGGATACTCTCGCACTGCATCCGTAAACACGGATATAACTGGGAGGCCATAGGGTGTTATAACAGTCCCAACAGGGAGCGAGGCGCATCATACGCACAAAAGATAAGCGCAATTCTCCGGAGAATTGAACGTGGAGAGGGATATGAAAAAAGAAGGTCCTGATTCTCCTGACAACGGCGCTTATTCTGTTGAGGTCCTGGATTCAACCGGGATCCCCTGCTATAAATGCCGACCGGCAAAGGCAAGACAGCTGCTCAAGCGGGGGGATGCGATTATCGAAAAGCCGGCCAGCAAGGGCAGGCCATTTGTACTGAGGTTGAAGAAGTAATATTAGAACATAAGGCTTTCACCTCCTGGCAGCAGGAGAGTTATCTGCAGTAACCACCCCTGAAGGTCAATCCTCTGGGCGCTTATTAAAGCCGTACATTTGTTAAGGAGATTTAGGCAAATGGGCAGAATAAGCGCTCTAAATATCAGTAAGACACGTGACTCCCTGCTTTTCTTGGGTCTTGGAGTATTTCTTTGTATGCTCCCGGCCCGCCTGGCATCCGCAACAGACATCTACCAGCTTACTCTCCCAAAGAATGCCGCAGTCGTAACTGTGCCGGCAGGCAACCAGTTTGCGCTATGCGATATCTGTCCTCCTCTCACCCAGATGAATGAGAACACTGTGGAGGAGCGTCAACCCACAAAAATGGCACTGAGGTTTTCAGAAAAACCTGACATTTTTTCGAAAACGGATCAGCCGGTTTCCGACATCCAAGATCGGCACGAGTCCGGACCGTTATTAACGGTAAATTTTGACCTTAACAGCGCCCAGATTAAAGGAGGTGAGATAAAGAAAATCAAGGGCGCAGTACCGTCTCTCCGAACGAAAGCTCCACTCAAGATAAGTGGCTTTACGTGTGATCTTGGCTCTAAGGCGCACAACGACAGACTTGCGCTACAGAGAGCCCATACAGTCAAAAGCATCTTGCTTCGAAGCGGTCTACGGAAAGACGACATTGCATCAGTCGAAGGAAAGGGAAAGTGCTGTTTTGCAGACACTGCCCCGGCCCGCCACTTTGTGAACAGGCGGGTTGAAATCACGCCACAAAAGTAACGTTTAAGGAGGAATTGTACGCATGTACAAGCTTTTCACCAACAAGCAGTTCAAAACGGCCGTTCTGGTCCTTGCCATGGTCATGTGCTTATCGTCCCTGGCTCTTGCAAACACCTCAAACGGCACCGAATTCCAGAGCCTGTATGACATGGTTGTCAAATGGGCCACGGGCATGCCGGCAATCATCATCGCAATCGGTATTGCTCTCGTAGCCATCATGAGGGCCTTCCAGTCCGGGTCCTTTGTCTGGGCGCTTGCTGGAATCCTGGTTGCAGCACTGATATTCCTGCTTCCGAATATCATTTCAGGCCTTGGTGGAGCCACCATTTAACTCGGCGGCTACCAATACCGACGGGGAGCAGGTTAACTCCTCTCCCCGTCATCTTAATCATTAGGAGGAGAGATTATGGCAGTAGAGACACGTTTTCCCAGGTGGGCGGACAGCCCACCGCAGTTCTTGATCTGGGAGATGGATGAGATCGTTCCCATGATGCTCTGCTTCGTCTTTTTCCTTCCTACGCGAAAGCTTTGGCTTGGTCTGATCGTTGGGTGGGTACTCTCGAAGGGATACAGCAAACTCAAAGAAACCCTTCCTGCCTTTTTCTACCTGCACTACCTCTGGTACTGGGGGATATGGCATCCAAAGACAAAGAATGCTGAAGTCATCAAAGGCTATATTTCGCGGTACAGGGAATAGCCATGATAAGTATCGTGCTTTCAACATTACTCTCGGTCGTTCCACTTGGGACCTATGGAAACGTCTACGACATCAAGGAGAAGGATGCCTATCAGGATATAGAGGAACGGGCAAAGAATATTGATACATCAAAGATAGAGCAGGATCTCAAAGAGAAGTTCAAGAATTACCGCCCCCGCGATATGGCAAAGCTTGAGCCGGCCAGAAAGAGTTATTCATATCCGGTAGAGATGCGGCATACCCTCGATTACGACATCCCGAAGGTTGACGCAGCAGGGAAAATCGTCGGTGTCCTATATCCCAAAGGGCATACCTTTAATCCTGTAGAACTGCTCCCGGCTGATCCACCTCCCATGGTGGTATTTAACGGAGAGTCAAAGAAAGAGGTTTCCTGGGTCAAGCAGTATTATGGCAACAAGCCTGGGTACATGCTTGTCATGACACAGGGGGACTGGGTTGAGGTATCGAAGCAGATGAAGCAGCAGGTCTACTATCTCAAGCAGATTATTGTCGACAAACTCAACCTCAAAAATACGGTAAGCGTGGTCTATCGAAAAGGGAAGAATATGCAGGTGGATGTTTATGCGGTTCAATAAAATTATCGCAACCATAAGTCTTTTGCTTTTCCTGAGTTTTGAGGCTGTTACCCCCTATAAGACCTCGGCGGACATGATCCCCGGCCTGGGCAACTGTCCGAGCGGGACCTTCATGACCGTCTTCATGAACTACATCTCAACTTTGCATAATGTATTCCCGATTAAGTTTGCTGGAATCACCATATTAAACTTCGGAAACCTCGAAGATCATGACGACAGCGGGGGAGGCTTTATATGTATCTGCCAAATGCCGCCTCCTATTTTCATAAGAGTCGGGTTCCCGCTTCATCTCTGGGAGCCCGCAGACGTCATAGAGACCGTGCAGCAGCCCTGGTGTTCGCCCACTATCGGACTGAATCTCGGCCTTGGCTTCAACAAAAAAGCTATTGGCGATGAGAGCAGTCTCTCCCAGAATGACAAAACAGCGGCGGCCCAAGCGCATCTTATTGCCTATCCTGTCTGGTACATGCTTGGCCTATTCGTTGATCTGATATGTTTTCAGGCAGGCACAGGATTCGACTATCTGTATGTGACAGAGATAGATCCCCTTTGGCAAAACGACATGTGGGCATCTCTTCTGGGCCCTGAGGCAAATCTGTTTGCCAACAAGGTCGCACAGGCAGCCTGTCCGATCGATTGCGCGACTTCAACGGCCTCGTTCCCCCTGGATTTCATGTTCTGGTGCCAGGGCTGCTGGGGTGGAGCATATCCTTTGTCAAAAAATGCAGCAAGTGTGGATTATCTCCAGGCCAATGCAGCCATTATGGGCAAATTCATCTACAAAATGCACCGAGAGCTGATCATGTGGTTGACCAGTGGCCCTATGATGCTCCGGGGCTACTGCCAGGCATTCCCATTCCCCATATGGAAGAAGACCCAATACAACCCATTGCTCCTCTATCCAGGCCGCAACACTAACAGGCAACCAATCGGAAGGACGGCAAAGCTCTGGGGAGTCGGCAAGTCCATGCCGTTCAACGCCAATTACGTCTTTGGCATCTATAGAGCGAGGGACTGCTGTGCGTTTTAACCTGCTGAAGACCTTCGTTATTGGTGCATTGTGCTATGTGGCTGTGCCACACCCTTACTGTTATTCTCTCGACTCCCGAAAAGAGACCGCCACAGAGCTGCACCTATTCTATAAAAAAAATGAGTTCTTTCTCGATTGTGACAGGGATACAAGGTCAATCATTCACACTGAAAAGGACATTGTCGTTTATTTCGATGGGAATGCAATAGAAACAATGAGGAATAAAGATATATGCGCAGAAATCAATTAATAGCAAGCTGTGTAATGTTTCTACTGTTTTTTTCATCCGTATGCCATGCCCTGGATTCGGGCGGGAAGAAAGCCGGCGAGCTGACCGGGGGATTTGCCTCTGACAAATATAAAACCAAGAGCGACATAGATATGAAGGTTAAGATGCCTATGACCGACTCTACCACCGAACTGACGACCCTGGACGGCAGCAAGAAGAAAAACACCCCGTCCTTTTGCGGGCAGGGAGACGTAAAAGACCAGGCGCTTGCTATAGAAGTCACGCTTGAATCAGCTTCGATAACGATCGGGACCGATACTAATGCGGACGGCATTATAGACAGCGTGGAAACCAAGACCATTACCAATATCTGTAATGATGGGGTACAGGTCGGCACTCTTTATTACGCATGGAAAGTGTTATCTAACGGCGCAGTCACGGCAATCTCATCTGGTAAACTTAGCGGCTGTGTTTCACCCTCAGCGGCCCCTCCTTCATACGCCGGCGGAAAGATCGCGGAGCTTTATGCCGCTGTTACAGGCCGAACAATTATGGGATCACGTCAAAAAGGAACCAAGATATCCTATTACTCGGGGCAAGTAAAAGATTGTAACAACCAGCCGCAGGACCTTGCGGTCACCAAATACTATGACAATCCCTATTCAATGGAAGGTGACGGAGCGAATCAGGCTTCAGCATGTACGGGTTCAGACTCGGCCGCCTGTACCGCTTATCAGGGAATGCAAGCCGCAAACAATAACGTAAGTTCAGGATCTGGAGACGTTACTTGTACCATCAGTCGAAGAACTCCGACTGCAAAAGGACCACAGAACGGCAAAATCTGTGAAGCAAACAAGATATTTTACGCAAGCGGCTATTCCGACTCCAACAAGTGGTGTCAGCCCCAGACACGCTGGGATTATTCGTCACAGATGCAGATGAGATGCAATCCATCCGGTACCGCTGTAAAAGTCGAAGGATGGGCGTCTTGGGAGGGAGCCCCCTGTGGGACTAAAGCTAACTTTCCTCCAGGAAATCAGGTAGCAAGAGAAGTGGGCTATTCAGACGCAAATGACACCATTATCGGAAAGTTTAGCGTCAATTATCGGATGGATGGACCTAATACTGCATCAAACGACTTATCCGTGGACGCGCGCTGTTTTTCAGACCTCAACCCTCTCAACGTCCATATGACCACTTCGTGCGCTGCTGATAAGTCCTCATGCAATTATGCCTTTACCGTTGATAACGCTCCAAACTGCACATCCTTTGCCGTCCAGGTCAGTCCGCCGTTGGGCGACGAAATAAACGACGGTTGTTCTCTCTACTCGGGAAGTAGCAGTTCCTATAACTGCAAGCTCAAAGACGAGAGGTGGCAGGACGCAAATGGAGCCTGGCTTACTATCGTATCTGCCGGCAATCCGACATATAACGAGTCATCGGATACCTGTAAGACATTCGCCAGTGTAGGCAACGTCTGTAAGCCGTGGTGGGTGAAGGAGAGGACATATAACTGTCAGAACAAGAAGAATGCAGACCCGGACATTACACGGGTCAACACGGTGACCGACTCAACTGCCCTGACAGGGACAACAGTCACATACAACAGTGATGAGTGTTCAAAACCGAACGCCAATTGCAAGGCCGATACCTGGGACCAAACAACAGTCAGCGGCGATAGCTGTGAGATGTCTTGCCTGGTTAAAAGGGTGGCTGGCTCAGCGCAGAAGGGGAACTCGCAGTACGACTATTACGCGCAACCATGCAGTAAGAAATCGGTTGCCGGGACAACAACATATTCCTGTCCTCTTCAGACCGGGGACACAATGGTAAAAGACTGTGGCTGCCTCGACACATCGGGACAGGCCATCGGCGTTCTCGGTGCTGTCTATGAGGCCGCAAGGGATAGACAATGCAAAAACTAAACCCTTTATCAGCGAGGGAAGGAAGAAGGTAATGTGAGCAATGGAAGAAGCGAAGGGAGAGAGATACATGAGTGACAAGCCGAAACTTAGTTTTGGGGCAAAAACGCTGATTCTTGAGGTTACCGACGGTCATAAAATGACCCGGCGACAATTTCTTGAAAAGACAATAGTGGTTGCCGGAGGGGTAGCGATGTTCTCCATTATTCTCAGCGAATCAAGTCATGGGAAAGTGGAGGCTGCGGACTGCAGCTGCCATGTAGGGTGTTACACCAATTGTCATTCAGATTGCGGCCGCAAGACATGGTGAGGGCGGCTGCCAGGGACATGAAATGAAAAACATAGCGCAAAAACTGTTAATTATTGCGATCATCCTATTTACCTCTTCGGCTAACGCCGAGGATACATCCTGCAAGGTGTTCGACCCCATTACCGGTACCGTCAAGTGGGACGGCATCAGATGCGCAGTCGATGTAAACGGAAATGGGAGCATAGATGACTGTAGCGAGTTGTTCGTCTGCTCAAAGCCCAAGAGTGGCGGTTGGTGCGATAAATCCACGGCCCCCGTAGGGTATAAATGCATCAGTACAGGCATATATTATCTGGCCCAGGGCTTCAATGCAGCCGGAGTTGATCTTACCAAGACAAAATTTGTTACCCCCGGCACGGAATTCGATGCCTGTAATAATTATGACCCCGACACACAGACAGGCTGTCCGGACCAGACCTGCTCACCAGTATGGTCGTACACATGCTCAAAGGACAGCGGTATTTACGCATCCGGCGAACTCTGTCAGTCAAATTGCGGAGGACAGTGCTCCTGCTCTCCTGGCGGATTCTATAATGACCAGACAAAGCTATGCGAGATCGAATCTACAAATCCCTGCCCTGCCAATATCCCTTATGATCCTTCCCTTGGCATCTGCGCAGTAACGATTTATTGTCCGCTTGGCAGTCGATATGATGAAGCCACTAATTCCTGCATTACCGACACCAGCTACACATGCCCATCCGGCTTTACCTATAACAGTTCAACCGGAAAGTGTCAGGCCCTGCCGCAGTGCCCCAATGGGACTCTCTACAACAAACAAAATGACAAATGCGAATCCATATCCTGCCCTGTTGATTACGTTTTTAATTCCTCTGCCTGGCGTTGTGAAAGAGCCACGGATTGTGGATCAATAGCTCTGAACGCCGCGACCGAGCAGTGTGAAACAGCCATAGGAACATGCACTCCTTTTGATCCGACAGATCCGCAGACTGATTACGTCAAAATCTTTATGGGAGTGTCTGAAGAAAACTGGTGCGGTCCCTGCACAACGTGCGTCAGCAAGCCGGTAATGACTGAAGTGACTGGAGTCCCGGCAACATATATATGTCTCGGGCAGTATAAGATCAATATCTCTTCTAACGGATATAAAGGGTCCGGATGGTGCAATTACGATCATTGGGTGGTTTATGGAAAACCCTATGCCTGTGATCGGACCGCTACCAACTATGATAAGGATACCTGCGACTCGGTATGTCCCTGTCCTGTCAACTATACGCCGGATGTTCCAAATGGTATCTGTACAAGAAAGGCTTGCAAGGCCGGTGAGACACTCGACGCAGCAGATAATAAATGCTGGGTTGCTCCAACTGTATGGGGTGGTGGAGCCTGTCCACAAAACTATGTTGCAAAAAACGGACGGTGCGAAGCTCCTTACGCCTGCACAAATGGGACCTATAACCCTGCGACGGGAAAATGCGAAAATCTCGGGACAGCGGTCTGTCAGTCGCCTTATACAGCCCAGGGACCAGTCTGTGTATATCCAATCTATTGTAATCCGGGAGGAACTCTGTCAGGCTGGAATCCCACGCGAGATCGATGTGAACAAACAGGAACATACTATTGCGAGACGGGTTACACTTACAATCAAAGCTACGGAAGATGTATAGCTCCATATATCTGTCCTGCTGGTTCGACATGGAACCAATACGCCTTAACCTGCGTTCAAGCAGG
>CAZCKU010000002.1:276046-277344 GCA_964499365.1 uncultured Thermodesulfovibrio sp. | reverse complement strand
ATGCCTGTGATCAGGGATATACGTGGAATGCCAGCTATCAGCGTTGCATAGCTCCGTATATCTGTCCCGCGGGCTCGACATGGAACCAATACGCTTTGACTTGTGTTGCATCAGGAGCCAACTACGGCAATTGTTCTGCATTTGGATACACCTTTAACACGTCAACTTCAAGATGTGAAAAAGCCCCTGAGTGCAGCCAATCCGGGCAATATACCACGGCAAGGGGACGCTGCGAGTTTAACGGTACAACCAACTGTCCCCCTGATTTTACCTGGAACGCCCCGTATTGCGAAAAGGCGCCGACCTGCCCGGATATCGGCACTTATGATACTGCCCTTAACATTTGTCGGATGACGCCACAGGAAACATGTCCCCTCGGTGCATACGCATGCTCTACTGGCCAGTGTACAGCAACGGTAAACTGCAACCTTGTCCCAGTTGTTGTATCTGTATCCGGTGGCGCTTATCTCGCAATCGAGATAAAGAGCTTCACATCTGCAGTTGATGGCAAAAGTATAACCTTCACTGAGTCAGACAATAAAAACTATGTTGTAACCTTGAGTGGCTGTACGGCTTCAGGCAGCGCAACGATAACCGGTGCCCGGTCATTCAGTGCAGCCGACAGAACCATTAAGTTTTTCGACGTAAACAATGTCTTATTGGGCACAATCACAGTTAGTGGGTGTACAGTTAGCGGCTTCAGTGCGGATCGCGTTTATGGACCGATAGCAAATGGCGGAAATACCCTGGACTTTATAACCGGGGCTGTAACATTTACACCCGATGTATCCACGAAATACGAGTGTCCTCTTAACCAGACGTTGCCATGTACAAATGATCCTGTTCCCACTTGTACATCTTCAGGGACATGCACACAATCCTGTCTATCCGGCTATACACTCGGAACAAATATCTGTACTGCTTCGGCGACCTGTCCGGCCGGAGGTGTGCTGAATACTCAGAGAGATATGTGTCAGATGAACTATGCGGGGATGATATCTTGTCCGCCGGGAACGGTTGCTGACCTTACCTTAGGCATCTGTTACTATCCTGCTACATGTCCAAACGGAGGGACTTTCGATGCTTCTCGGGGCGTATGTTACTTCAGTAGCTGCCCGACAAATTTTACCTGGTGTAACGTTAATTCCTACTGCACATACCATTACGGCTGGAACTCATATATTTATTCTCATTTCGGTGGGTCAGGATGCTATGCCAACGAAAATGTCGCGACATGCCCCGCTACACCTAATGCCGTTCTCACATCGAAGGATTATTATTCGTGCTACGAAAGCACC
>CAZCKU010000002.1:43826-275946 GCA_964499365.1 uncultured Thermodesulfovibrio sp. | reverse complement strand
GCACCTACTGTGTTTACCATTACGGCTGGAACTCGTATATATATTCTCATTTCGGTGGCTCGGCATGTTACAGCAACGAGAACGTCCCGACCTGTCCGGTTACACCTAATGCCGTTCTCACATCGAAGGATTATTATTCGTGCTACGAAAGCACCGGAGGCAGTTGTCCAGCTGACTTCAAATGGTGTGATTTAAGCACCTACTGTGTTTACCATTACGGCTGGAACTCGTATATATATTCTCATTTCGGCGGTTCAGCTTGTTACGGCAATCAGAACGTTCCGACCTGTCCGGCAGCCGTTCAGCCAGTCACCAAGGATTATTATCAGTGTTATATTGGAACTTCAGGCTGTCTCACCAGTTATGGATATACTCTCGATCAGACGAACCGTGTTTGCTATAACCCGAATAACCCCACATGTCCTTCGCCCGGGGCCATAGACAACGCACTCGATAAATGTTCGGCACCCCCCACGAAGATAGTCTGCCCGACTGGATATACATGGAGCGGAACAGGTCAGGTCTGTCAGAAGAACCCGGAATGCCCCCAGGCGATTTCGACTAAAGACGGAAAGGTCCTGCCTACCTATTTCGATCAGGAACACGGTGTCTGCTGGACCTGTAGCGAAAACTTCATTTTCAATCCTTCCACAGGTACATGCCAGGCAGATCCTTATTGCCCTGATGGTACCCTTCTTAATCCGACACTGGATATCTGTGAAAGCGTCGCTGAGATCGCATGTCCTTCTGGCACTCGGTATGAACCCTCGACAGGACATTGTATATCGCCAGCAGCCTGTCCGAATCCGCAGTGCCCGCAGGGCTGCTGGGACAAGAACCTGAATCAATGCAACCCTGATGCTCAACAGCCGTGCCCATTTATAGATACCTACGATCCTGTCCTTAAAATGTGCACGCTCAACGGGACCGCGGAGTGTCCTGTGGACTATTTCTTTAACATTACAACCAAAAAGTGCGAACAGCCAGCTCAGTGTCCCCCCACAGACTGGATATGTCCCAAAGACACTGATCCGGTCTGCAAGGATACCTCTCCCTATGGAAACAAGAATTGGAAAGAGGTATCTCAGGGTGATTACTGGACTTTTGCTACCACAGTCAACCCTATGACGTATAGCGATTTCCAGACGGTGACGAACTATCACGATTATGCAGCGACAATGGCCGGCCTGGATGACAAGGGAGACGTATGGAAATACTATGGTCAGGGGCCATTTTGGATTAGGGACGCTATCCTCTACCAGGACGTGTATCTTAATATCGTTGACTGTACCTATCAGGACTTTATAAACAGCACTCCGCCAAGGAAATGGCGGCCACGGAACTTCGCTGTAAACAAGACATGTTCCAATCCCAATCTTTCATGGGAACGCTATGAGGAGTCCTGTTTGTGCAAGAAGATCAAGGAAGAAACCTATACCAGATCATGTAGCGGCGTAACATTTACCGAAACGCTCACTAATACAAAGCTGACTCCGTCTGATATGTCTACATGCACAAATGACCCAGTTCCCACATGCACGGCCGGACTTCAGCAGCAGGGCCTGAATAAATGCGACATACATCAGGAGGATTTCTCAGGCTCAATAGTGTGCGGGACAAATGCCTATTCCAAAACACGTGTGTTAACGACCTGTGCGGATTCGACTCAAGCTATTATTCCTGTTGAATACCGCTCCGTATCCAGCCTTCGTGGCATTGTGAAATGGCGCGGTATAAAGTGTACGCCATGTCTGACATCTGATCAGGCTACGGAAGACGATACTCCCTCCGGTCCCGAAGAGCCAATTGACCAGACAAAACAATGTACAAATTTCAAGGTCTTCAGCGGACATGACAAAAGATGCACCCCAACAGCTCTTGCCACTCTCTTTACCAATTGCTGTAACCTCAGTGGCTGGTTCAAGAGTTGGTGCAGTAACGAGGAGAGAGAACTTAAGAAAAGGCGTATCGGGGGCACTTGCTCTGAGGTAGGAGACTACTGCGCCAAGCGCATCTTCGGCGTCTGCATCAAGAAGAAAAAGACTTACTGCTGTTTCAATTCGAAGCTGGGACGAATCATTAACGAGCAAGGGAGACCCCAGATTGGGAAGTCCTTTGGTTCCGCTAAAAATCCGGATTGTGAGGGGTTCACTCCTGAGGAGATGTCAAAACTGGACTTCTCCCGCCTCGATCTCAGTGAGTACGTAAACGATATGCAGTCCGAGATTGATCCCGGCAGTGGACAACTAAAAGCGGTGGAGGGAATGCAGAATTGGTTTAACAACCAAAACGGCAACTCACAAAACAGAACCTTCAGCCCGGAATCGGGCAACACAGGTTATTAGGGCCTGGGGTGAGAGTAATATGGGTTATGAAATCATTGAGCTTCGAGAACCGATTGCCAAAACTGATTTTTTATTTTGGAGCAGGACGTGATAACAATCTTTAAGCCGACCCTCAGATGCAATATTCGCTGCATTCACTGCTTTGTGGGCGATCAGAGGACCGCATATCAGGATATGTCTCAGGACGATGCCATCGAAATACTCTCCAAAATTCCTGCCAGCTCTGAGCTGATATTGCACGGCGGAGAACCCACCTTGCTGGGGGTAGATTATTACCGTGCCATCTTTGCACCTCACAGCGGACGCTTTCAGGCGTCAATGCAAACAAACCTGATGGCTCTCGATGACCGTTGGATTGGTTTTATAAAAACAGAGCTTCGAGGCCGCATAAGCACGTCGTTTGACGTAGCGGCCTCTCTTCGCCCTATTGATACCCCGCTGTGGCTGGACAACGTTGCAAAGCTCAAGCAGAGGGCAATATACCCCTATGTTGTCAGCATGCTGTGGCAGGGGAATCAGGATAACTATGACGACATATATGCCTTTTTCGATTCTCTTGACCTCTCGTTCCGCATAAACCCCATCGAAAATATAGGATACGCCAAAGCGAGATTCAACGAGCTTCGCCATGGGTATCTCAGGTATGCCGAAGCTGTAATCTCCCTTTTTGATAAGTGGTTTATGTCGCCCAACGCCAAAATCATAGTAGATCCATGTGCCGAGATACTCGGCTTCTTTCTTATCGGAAATTCTGTGAGGAAATGTCCATTCACCTCAAAATGCGCTCTCCATTTTATCAGCATTAACCCTGACGGATCAGTATTCCCCTGTGGAGGGTTTGACGATTTTTCAGGATTCAATTACGGGAACCTGCTGATAGACACCTTGCAGGAAGTCATGAACTCCCGCATCCGGATTAAGGCAGCCCGACGCAGCACCCGGTTGCCTGAGACCTGCAATAAGTGCTCATATTTCCCGATATGTAATGGAGGCTGCAGGCTTGAGGCTTTCAGCTACCACGGAGACATATACAGGGAAACCTCCCTCTGTGATGACTATAAGGAAATATTCCGTCACATTGAAAGAAGACTGGAGCTGGAAAAGGGCGATGTCAACGATTGGTGGTCAACGCTCTATGAACGGAGAGAGAAGATTAATGGGCACAATCTATCTTAAGATTACCAGCCGCTGTAACATAAGGTGCAGCCACTGCTTTATTAAGAAGTATGATGGGGACATGAGTCCAGAGGTTATCTCCAGGACTGCTAAATTGTTTCCCTCTTCATCGATCGTTTTCCATGGCGGTGAACCAACTCTTATGGGAACGAGTTACATTGAGGACGCTATTTCAGTATTAGGCAATCGTCCATACATCTTGCAGAGCAATATGATAGATTTCGAACCTCAGTGGATACCCATCCTGAAGCAGTACTTCGGTAACAGAATAGGCACGAGTCTCGATACTTCCAGAATGTCTTATATCGACAATTGGCTTTCCAATATAAGACGTGCAGCAGATAACTCGATTCAAGTAACTGCCGTTGTAACAATCACCGCAGATATGACAGTGAGGACCCTCGCCGGTCTCCTTGACCGTTTTGAAGAAGCAGGGGGAACGGCCTTCAGACTTCAATTCGTGACACCGATCAATACTCCGCCAGTGACGAAGCAGGACTATGTCACGTTCATTAAAACATTTTATGAACATCCCTTAAATGAAAACAGACGGCGAATTGAGGACTCCGTTTGTTTGGGTTCCTGTAATGGCATCAATGGAGGCAATTGCGGCAGAAACCTCAGGACTATTGACCCTGATGGGACTGTTTACGTCTGTCCTGATCTGGCGGGTCAAGGACTCTTTCCTCTTGGTAATCTCCTCCTTGACGATGCTCAAGCGCTGATAGGGCAGGAAAAGATGTTTTTCGAAAGAGAGAGGAGCCTGGCTATTGAATGCAAGGAGGGGTGCTGGCGACAATGCAGGGGAGGCTGCCTCGCTGCAGCATATTTTCATAAAGGCGACTACATGGCAAGAGATCCTTACTGCGAGTCGTATCGGCAGATATTTTCCTTTGTCAGAAACAGGGAGTTGTCCATACATGCGTGATAACGCCGCCTATAACATCATTGTTACCAATAAATGCGCGATCAGTTGCGACCACTGCTTCATGGACAAAAGAACTGCCAAATCCCTCAGCATGGATACTATTAAAGCAATAACGTCCAAGATCATGTCATTTAACAAATCACAGAACATAAACTGGGGAGGAGGCGAGCCCATCCTGTTGGGGCGCGCGCAATTAAAGGAAATAGTCTCTCTTGATTGCTTTGAGGACAGTAGGACGAAAAACCTGCTGTATTCGACATATCAAATACAGATAGATAACGACTGGGTCGATATTCTCAATAGATTTGATTCCCTAATGTTCAGCCTCGACTCCTATCGAAGCGCCCAACCCGCTTTCAGTTCCAAACTTGCTCTCTCAAATTTGACAAGACTTTTGCCCAAAACACATATCTCGTACACTCCCATGGTCAGCGATACTCCAGAGAAGTTGGCCGGGTACTATACGCAGGCGCTGGACCTCGGTGCCGATATGTTTCATGTCGGCTTCCTCTATTCCGAGGAATTAATCCCCCCCGACATGTATCTGAGGCTCATTGACGATCTCCTGACACTTCAGGTCTCGCTCAATGGACCTGAAATTGGGTTTTTCCACAAATCGCATGCCTTCGGAGGCAACTATAAGACAGCAGTTGGATGGAGGGGGTATGACTGCTTTGACAAGGGGATATACTTCTCACACGACGGCATTGTGACGTCATGTTACATCATGCACAGCCGGGGATTTGAAGTCCCTCATATCAGGATCGAAGAGTTCCTGTCAGGAGACAGAAACCTCTTTGACCTTAACAGGAAATATGCTGCTGATTTCTTTATCAGGAGCCGGCCGCGCAAATGCCTTGAATGCTCGTATTACACACTTTGCATGGGAGGGTGCCCATACTTTACAGCACGTTCAGAAGAAGGCATCGACTATTACTGCAAGGTTTATAAAAAGATCTTTGAACTACTTCTCGGAACTACCCAAAAGGAGGTTTGGCGTGATAACAATCGGGCTCAATGACAATAAACTGCAGTATCAGCATCTTCAGGAGATAGCGCCTGCTTCTGTAAAGACTGAAGTGATGCCTTACTACATATTCGACAAGTATGGCGTTGATTTTCTTGACCGTCTCTATATGCTCCTGAATTCTGCCGCAGCATGTCATGCACTGCTTCTGTTTGAGCCACAGGATACGGAAAATGTGCTTCGCCACATTAACATTCTGGATGGGGTCACGTTCACCTTGGTCCCGACCAAAATAGATTCCGAGGTCTATGACCGTATCTATGATTTCTTTATGCGTTCCCGGCTTTCCACAGCATACATAACCTGGATATCCAAACTCCTGCTTAGGCCTCGTAAGGAGATAGCTACTGTTTCCTTTAACGGGATGCCAGTTGAATACTCCAGGTGTCCTGAGGACTGTCCGGTCCTATCCAAGGGGTGCAGTAAATGTCTGCTTTTTACTGAGTTGTTTCACCCAATGAAGGAGCTTCCATCAGATGATGAGATGCGGAAATTCTGTGCTATCCACCAGGACTATTCCCTTCGCATAGTGCAGGATTACCTGAACAGTGATCTGGACCTGCAAGAGTTCCACAAGGTACGCAGGAATTTTGGGATACGCAGTCAGTATTGGATAGATCCTCAACGGCTTTTTGTGGGAGGTACCATCCACAAAGACGAGTGTGAGGCGAGCCACAAGTCTATGAGAGGCAATTGAGAATGACAAAAAAAACTGAACTGACTGTCTATTTTGATAATCTGCCCAGGGAAGGGAAGAACATCCGCGTCGTTATGGCCAATTCGCGTACCCTGAAGGAGCATTCTGGAGGTGGGCGGATTTATGGGCCATCTCTGGTATTTTCGGATATTGAGAAAGAAGATGGTGATAGGCATTATTTCGAGGTGGTCGTTCTCGACAGCGCCGACCAGGTTATCGACAAGGTTTATATCAATGCCGATCTGCCTCAGAAGAAAAATATCATAACCGTAAGCCTTGTGGGTGGTATCTGGAGTCTCGATCGGGAAATTAGCATAGGAGACAGAGTTTATGACCGAATAGTGATGGGTCAGCTTGATGAAAAAAGGGCTGCAGCCACCCACGGAACCCATTCGTTTTACCTGTCTAACAGCAAAAATGGCTACAAAACCGGAGCCGGCACGTTTTGTTATCATGTTACTGATCGAGAATGCTCACTTTATGGAGTCCAGGAGATAGGGTCGGTAACAGGCATAGCTAATTCTGAGACTATTGTTGTTTGCAATGAAAACCTCTCCAATCTGGACTTGCCGGAGGGGGTGATCATCGATGCAAATCTCCGAAATTCATTATTTATGGCCAGAGATTATCCCTATACAGTGGGAAAGACAGGGGACCGCATAGAGTTCGGGCTCTGGGTGGCCCAGAGCACACCTAAACGGGCCAATATCATACAGTCAGTTGGTATCGCGGATTTCAGAGAAAAACTTAAAGAGCTGTCCTCCTCACTTGCCTATCAGCATTCATTGCCACGGATAGACGGTGGCAAAGGGGTTCTGCTGAGAGATGTCCCCGTGGTCCAGTTCAGGAAGCAATGCAGCGGTCAGTACAAGGTATTTCCGTACCGATATAGCTCGGTAACGTTTATATCTGCCATATACGACATCACAATTCAGAAAATTAGGGCCGTCAAAGTCGCATAGACGGTAATTTCAGTAATTATTCTCATGAGTTCCGATCCAATTACGCCATCGATGAAGATATCGTCATGCAACAGACAATCGTCTTTTGCACAATTGACAACCTTTGACAGATTTTTTTGTATGTAAGAGTGTGATAAAATAAGCCCAGCCTAAAAAGCTACATATTTCAAGGTGATAGCTTGAGCTCGAAGGGTGAAGGTAAAGCCACTTTCAATCAGCTGAAGAAGTTCAGCGATACCTCATCTTCTAATTCGAGAGACAAGATATCGAACTGATGTCAAGAATAAAATATCGGATTGTCGGCAAGGTTGTTAAGAGGGGGAAAAAGTTCTTATTGTGATGCAAAAGACCACAAATATATTTAATCTCCATTCAGATATTCTCTCAGATTATAAACAATTCGTTAGCAGCTTTATTAATATCGGCGATGAACAGATCAGGCAAGTTGTAGAAAAAGAGATGCAGGCCGGGAAGTTCTGGCCTGAGCCTCTCATTCAGTTTAATCCTTCCTTTGAAATTCTTGGTCCTGTTGCTGATTTCTGTGGCACAGGTAAGCTCCTTCATCCGGATATAGTCCACATCCTGAAGGGATACAACTTATTTAAGCATCAAGTAGAAGCAATTAGTCTCGGTATTCAATCCCGTGATTTTGTTGTGACCTCCGGTACTGGCTCGGGAAAATCGCTTGCCTATCTTGGAACCATTTTTGACTTTCTACTGAAAAGTGAAAAAACGAAGGGCATTAAAGCGGTCATTGTTTATCCCATGAATGCTCTCATTAATTCTCAGAGTGATGCACTCAAGGCTTATAGCAAAACCTATGAATCATCAACAGGACGAGAGTTTCCTATTACCTTTGCCCAATATACCGGCCAGGAGGATGAAGCTGAAAGGACCCGAGTTCGGGAGGAATTGCCAGACATCATCCTAACCAACTACATGATGCTGGAGTTGCTGCTGACCCGTCCACAGGAAGCCTCTATAAGGGATTCCATCTTTGATAATCTAAGATTCCTTGTCTTTGATGAGCTCCACACCTATCGGGGAAGACAGGGCGCTGATGTTGCCATGCTGATTCGGAGGATAAAGGCCCAGGCTACCAACAAGGTGGTCTGTATTGGTACGTCAGCCACGATGGTTTCCGGGGGGACCATACCAGAACAGGCCGAACAAGTTGCTAAAGTAGCAACAAGCATATTTGGAACAAAGTTCAGCAGGGACCAGATCGTTATGGAGTCCCTGATACAATGTTTTCTAGCCGGCACGCCACTTCCTACAATAGAAGCCCTAAGTGACGCCCTAAATCGTGGAATAAACATTTCTGGCAGCGAGGATGATCTCAAACAATATGCCTTGTCTATTTGGCTTGAAAACCGCATTGCCATTGAAAACAAGGATGGGATTCTCATACGAAGAGCCCCCATGTCCTTTGGAGATATAGTCAGACTGCTTTCTGAAGATTCCGGAATTGATGAATCAATTTGCGGGAAACAGATGCTCTCGTTTCTGCTATGGCTTGCAAATGTAAACGCGGCCAAGATGAATCAGAAATATTCCTATCTTCCTTACAGGCTTCATCAGTTCATAAGCCAGACTGGTACCGTATATCTTTCTCTTGGTTATCGTGATGACAACATAATCACACTTGACCCTGGCCCAAGCAAAGGTGAAGATCGGACACCGCTTTTCCCTGCCGTATTCAGTCGTCTCTCCGGGCACCCTTTCATATGTGTGACCAAAGATGATGACAAGCTGCTTCTTAAACCAAGAGAGTTTCAGGATTCAACTGAAGAGCAGGAAAGTGTCAATGACGGCTACATCATTATGGGCGAAGGCATCTGGAACCCCGAAGAAGACATTGCCATGCTGCCTGACGCTTGGGGACGAATAGATAAAAAGGGTGACTTCAAGCCTGCAAAGGACTATGAAGTGCGACTCCCCCGCCAGATCTATTTTGATAAGAAGGGTAACTTTTCTCTGAAACCTCAATATGAATATTCAGGGTGGTTTATGCCAGCCCCTCTGCTTTTTGATCCCACTGCAGGGGCATTCTTTGCCGGAAAAACGAGTGAGGGAACAAAGCTGACGAGGCTCGGAAGTGAGGGCAGGAGCACTTCAACTACTGTTATTACCTTTGCCATTCTCAAGCATCTATCACTCTATGGCTTCAGTGAATCAGAACAGAAACTTCTTAGCTTTACAGATAATCGGCAGGATGCTGCATTACAGGCCGGCCACTTTAATGATTACATCCGAGTAATCAGGCTGAGAGCGGCAACATGCACGGCAATCCAGCAGCAAGGAGAAATAGACCATGCTGGTTTGGATAATGCAATTTTCAGTGTTCTCAATCTTGAACAGAAAGATTATGCGAGGAATCCATCTGAATTCCCAGCAGTCATTCGGGACAACGAAACAGCCCTGAAGTATTATCTGACCTATCGTGCACTTTACGACCTCAGGCATGCATGGCGCGTCATATTGCCGAATCTCGAACAATGCGCTCTGCTTAAGATCGGATACAAAAACGTTGAAGAGAACTGCTCAGTGGACAAGCCGTGGGAATCTCTGCCTTTCATCTATGGACTAAAAAAGGAAGAAAGGGCTGACCTGATCCACCAGATACTCGATTACTTCAGAAAGAGTTATGCTCTGCACAGTAATGAATATCTGACGCAGCGGGCAATCGAAGAGAAGTCCAAAATAATTCGTGAAAGGTTGCGGGAGCCCTGGACCCTCGAAAACAAAGATGACATAAAAGAGCCATATTATATGAGGCTTGAAACCTTGCAACCAGGCAGAAAGCATATATATACACAGAGCATTGGCCCAAGATCCCCCCTCGGTCGGTATCTGAAGGATATTGCTCGTATAAGCGGACAGAGAATGGGGGATGCGGAGTATATAGAGTTTATGAAAGCCCTGCTTGCACTCCTCGAAAATGCAGGGTGGCTCAAAAGTACATCATGGCCTATGGGTAAGGGTGCTGAGACCAGGCTTTACCAACTCAAAATAGATCAGATAATCTGGCAAAAGGGAGATGGGAAAACAATTCTTCCGGACAAGATACGGACTCGCATATATAAAGAGATTAATCTTACTCCAAACAAATTCTTTCAGGATATGTACCAGACCGACTTCGGGAGTATGAAGCAGCTCATCGGCATGGAACATACCGGCCAACTCAATACAGATACCAGGCAGGAGCGAGAGGATAAGTTTAAAAAGGGTGAGTGCAGTGCCTTGTTCTGTTCTCCCACCATGGAGCTCGGTGTCGATATCAGCAGCCTGAACGTTGTGCATATGAGGAATGTCCCACCAAACCCGGCTAACTATGCCCAGAGGAGCGGGCGTGCCGGCAGAAGCGGTCAGGCAGCCTTGGTATTTGTAAATTGCTCCAATTATTCACCTCATGACCGTCATTATTTCCGCGTGAAACAAGCGATGGTCTCCGGTGCCGTCGCTCCGCCTAAATTCGATCTCTTCAATAAGGAGCTATGGGAATCCCACCTTCATTCTCTCTATATTGCGAAGAGCGGGCTGAATGAGCTGAATCAGAGCGTTTCCGATATCATCGATAAATCCAATCCAGACCGGCTTGATCTCAAGTCCGATGTTGTCGAAAAGTTGAACATTGGCCTGCGACAGAGGGGGGAGATTAAGGTTGTCTTTGCCCGGCTGATTGATGACATGAAAAGCATTGTCGGCTCCATTCCTTCGTGGCTCACTCAGGAGTGGATAGATATTGTTCTTAGTAATGCACCTAAGAGTTTTGATAAGGCTTTTGATCGCTGGAGAAAGCTCTACCGTTCAGCTATGGCCCAGCTTATAGATGCCCAGAATATTATCCGGGACGGCAGGTATAAGGAAGGCTCCCCTGAGCTGATGGATGCGCGTCGTCGTGAACGGCAGGCCGAAAGACAGCTTTTCTTGCTGAGGAATGAACAGACTAAGGGAAAGAGTGTTTCTATTTCTGAATTTTATCCTTATCGCTATCTTGCCTCCGAGGGTTTTCTTCCGGGATACAATTTCACTAGGTTGCCGATCCGCACGTTTATTCCCATAGGTGATTCAGGAGAGTATATTTCCCGATCGCGATTTATAGCACTGAGAGAATTTGGCCCAAGGAACAGGATATACCACAATGGAACTCGATACAGGGTTGATCAGATTCTGATGCAGGAAGCTGACAAGAGCTTTAACAAGGCAAAGGTCAGCAAGAACGCAGGCTATATACTCATGGATAATGAATATGACTTTGAGGTCTGTCCCTTCACAGGCGTATCCCTGAGCGATGCAGGCAACAGAGAAATCTTCACTGACCTATTGGAGATGGGTGAGACCAAATGCAGCGAAGAGATAAGGATCACTTGTGAGGAAGAAGAAAGGCTCAGGCAGGGATATGATATTCGCACCTTTTTCTCAGTCCCCGGAGGTCCCAATACTGTTAAGACAGCTCTGATAAAGAATGACGCAGAGGAGTTCCTGAATGTCCGTTTTATCCCAACAGCAAAACTGGTACAGATAAACAAAAAATGGCGAACTTCCAAGGAAGACGGATTCTTGATGGGACTGCAGTCCGGCAGATGGAAGAGCAAGGTAACTGAAGAGGCAAAGGAAGAAAACCGGACAGTGAAGCTTTTTACATGGGATACCGCAGATGCACTTTATATAGAGCCTATCAAGGCCCTTGCCCTTGAGCCTGAAGGTGTCATTACCCTTCAATATGCCATAAAACGGGCAATAGAAAATGTGTTTCAGGTAGAAAGCAGTGAGATTGGGGCAGTGCTCATGGGGGATGAGAAGCAGCAGAATATAATGCTTTATGAAGCCTCAGAAGGCAGCCTTGGGGTTCTCTCTCAGTTCATAGAGGATGCAGGGATATTCAGGCAGATTATAGAAGAGGCCACCAGAATCTGCCGGTTTGACGATGAATCTTATACTGACCCTGCATCATACGATGATCTTCTGAGTTACTATAACCAGCCCTATCATGACAAGATAGACCGATTTGCCATAAAAGACGCCCTCGAAAAGCTCCGTGTCTGTAATGTTGAAATTATCGGCAACAGGGCAAAGGGGAGCTATGACGAACACTATCAGTCACTTAAAAGACAGTGCGATCCCAACTCCTCTACTGAGCATAAGTTCATAGACTTCCTTTATCAGCGCGGGCTGATGCTTCCGGATTCAGCCCAAAAACGGGTAGAGGGAATATTCGTCCAGCCTGATTTCTTCTACGAGCCGAATATATGGGTCTTTTGTGATGGCACCCCGCACGACGAGCCTGATGTTAAGGCAAATGACAAGGTTGTTCGGGATGCTATACGAAACAGGGGAGACCAGCTTATTGTCTACTACTATAAAGACGACCTTGATGTCCTTGTGGCCCGCAGGCCTGATGTATTTAAGAAGGTGAAATAGGGTTGGAAACCAAATATAGACCTGGGGCATTGGTTCGTGTCAGAGAAAGAGATTGGGTTGTTCAGCCATCCCCTGATCCAGAACTTGTGCTCCTCAAACCGCTAGGCGGGTCTGAAGACGAAATAACGGGTATATTCCTTCCGCTAAGGTTTCCGGAGGACAGTATAGAATCTACCAACTTCCCTGTCCCTTCCACTGAAGACCTCTCGGATATCTCCTCTGCCCGTCTCCTTTATAATGCCACAAGGCTGTCATTCCGGAGCGGTGCCGGGCCTTTCAGGTCTCTCGCAAAACTTTCATTCAGACCCCGTTCTTATCAGATGGTGCCCCTCATCATGGCATTGCGGCAGGAAAAGCCATATCGTCTCTTTATTGCCGATGATGTCGGCGTCGGAAAGACCGTCGAGGCACTTGTTATTCTGAAGGAACTCCTCGAACGCAAGGAGATTAAAAGGTTTGCTATCGTGGTCCTTCCCCATCTCTGTGAACAGTGGCAGGAGGAGCTTAAAGACAAATTCGGCATAGATGCAGTAATAATCCGTTCTAACACACAGGCACGCCTTGACCGGGAGATCCAGGGGGATACCAGCGTCTATTCATACTATCCCTATCAGATCATCTCGATAGACTACATTAAGTCTGACCAGCGCAGGGCAGTCTTTGTCGAGCAGTGCCCTGAACTTGTTATCGTTGATGAGGCTCATACCTGCTCTGAGCCAACCGGGTCTCAATACAGCAATCAGCAATTGCGATATGCATTGATTAGGGACATCTCGGCTAAGAAGGACCAGCATATAATTCTACTGACTGCAACCCCGCATAGCGGGAAGCCGGAACAGTTCCGATCCCTGATCTCACTCATTAATACTGATTATTTCAATCTTGATCTCCCTACTGCTTCCCCTGATAAGCGGAAGGAGTTTGCCCAATATTATGTCCAACGGCGGCGGGCTGATGTCGAAAAATGGCTGGGTGAGGATACGCCATTCCCTAAGCGTGATTCCGGAGAGATAGCCTATGAGGTAGCGCCCAAATACCATTCCTTTTATCTGGATGTAGTGGACTTTGCCCTCGGCCTTACCCAGAAGCATGATGAGCACAAGGGCAAGATGAGGATGCGCTACTGGTCAGCGCTTGCTCTTCTGCGTGGGATCATGTCATCTCCTGCTGCAGGACTCGAAATGCTGAAGAACCGCGCCAGCAAGGCTAAAGAAAATGATGTAACAGAAGAACCCGAAAGCAATCCACTTTTAGATGAAGATAATGATACTGAAAAAGACTATCCCTCCACCAGTGTCATAGACAAAACAGACTGGACAGAGAGCGAGCTGAAAAAGATTCGGGGCTTTGCCGAAAGGCTTGAAGAATTGAAAGGGCTGCAGTATGACGCCAAGATCATTGATCTTGTTTCGGTTATTGAGGGATGGATCAGAAAGGGGTTTCATCCGGTGATCTTCTGCCGGTATATCGCAACAGCGCAATATATCGGTGCACTTCTGAAACAGGAACTTTTTAAGCGCTTTGACGGCATAGACGTCCAGGTTGTAACCAGCGAGGACCCTGATGAAGTCCGTAAGGAACGCATAGACGGCATGAGGATGGATTCGCTTCGTGTGCTGGTTGCTACTGACTGCCTGTCCGAGGGCATTAACCTTCAGGATAAGTTCACGGCAGTTCTTCATTATGACCTCCCCTGGAACCCCAACCGCCTTGAACAGCGGGAAGGCAGGATAGATAGATTCGGCCAGACCGCGCCGGTTGTGAAGACCTATCTCTATTACGGCAAGAACAATCCCATAGACGGCGTTGTCTTAAAAGTCCTTTTAAGAAAGGTTCAGGAGATCCGCAAGGCAACAGGCATTTCAGTTCCCTTCCCTGAAGATAGCAAGTCCCTGATGGATTCTGTCATGCAGGCGGTTTTGTTCTCCAGGGAAAGTAAAGTTGAAAGCCTTCAGCAAAGCCTTGATTTCGGTGAAATAGATACGGTCATAAAGGCTGAGCTTGAGGTCAGCCATGCGATAAAAAAGGCTGCTGACCGGGAGACCGCCTCTCGCTCCATCTTTGCCCAGCACTCGATTAAGGCTGAGGAAATAGAGAACGACCTGAAAGAATCGGACGAGGCCATCGGCAATCCCAAAACAGTAGAGTCCTTTGTAGTGGATGCGCTTAACAATATCCTTGGCGTACAGATTACAAAAGATAAAAAGGGGTTTCTCCTCTTTACCCAGAACCTTCCCGAATCTCTGAAATCAGCCCTCCCGACCTCCAACAGGTTAAAGGTGACCTTTCACTCTCCTGCACCTGAGGGTTATATGTACCTTGGTCGTAACCATGCCTTTGTTGAACAGCTCTGTCAGCAGCTTATTGCCCATGCAATGAAGCAGAGCAAAGGCAAGGGGCCAGGCAGGTCAGCGGTTATTAGATGCAGAGAGGTTGCTGTCAAAACTACGCTTCTGCTCTTCAGGGTCAGAAATGTTATTCAGGAAAAATCAGGGGCAAGCCAGCTTGTGGCTGAAGAGATGTTTGTCTGGGGCTTCGAAGGCAGCCCGCATGAGAAAAAGGCTCTTACCCATGAGCGTGCAATGGAGCTTATGAATAGTGCCCTGCCATCAGCTAACATGACTGAGCATGAGAGAGGTCAGTGGTTGTCCGATGAATTAAGGGAGATCCCGGAACTTAAGGCCGAGTTAGACAGAGTTGCTATGGAAAGGGCAAATATCCTTATTGAGGCTCATGAGCGCTTCAGAAAAGTCTTGGGTGGCACCCGCTATAAGGTAGTAGAACCTGTACTCCCTATGGACTTGATGGGCGTCTATATTCTGTTGCCGGATAAATCGCGATGAGATACACCACCATCCGCATAGAAGGCAGCATACTTTCCTCGGACATCCTCGACAAGCTCGAACAGGGCGAACTCGGAGGCCAGAGGCCTGAAAATTTCAACTTTGAATCGCGCATCAAGGTAAAAGATGAAATAGCCCGTGCCTGGGCAGACGCACATGACCTATGGCGCATATTCAACCGCCAGCGCGAGCGCCTCGGCGATAAGGTTACCGGCACCTCAGAGACAAGGAAATACTGGATTCTCCCACTACTTGGTCTCCTCGGCTATGATGCCGAGGTCGCACGAGCAGAGGAGATAAGCGGCAAGTCGTACGCCATAAGTCATCGCACCGCTAAGCTGGACGGCTTCCCGATCCATATCATGGGGTTCAATGACAGCCTCGACAAAAAACGGGAAGACACCGGCCCCCGAATGTCACCTCATGCGCTGGTGCAGGAATATATCAACATTACCGAACATCTCTATGCTGTTGTCACAAACGGCATTTATCTCCGCCTTCTTAGGGACAGCAGCCGGCTTGTGAAATTGTCTTTCATAGAGTTTGATCTTCAGTCCATGATGGAAGAAGAGCATTTTGCCGACTTTGCGATCATGTACCGCCTTATTCATGCCTCCCGGATGCCGGTCAGACAGGATGGAGGAGCCGAGAGCCTAATCGAAAAATATCATCAGGATGCTCTTGATTCAGGCTCACGCATCCGCGAAGGACTCTCAGAGGCGGTCGAGAACTCCATCAAGTCTCTTGCAGAAGGTTTCCTTAATCATCCGGCGAATAATGCACTGAGGGAAGCCATTGAGTCAGGCCAGCTGCCCCACTTTACCTTCTACCAGTATCATCTCCGTCTCATCTACCGGCTTTTGTTCCTGATGGTCATTGAAGAACGCAATATCATCTATCCATCGAATGCAGACCAGCGGAAGGTGAGAATCTATTACGATTATTACAGCATCGGTCATCTCCGGCGCCACTGCGAAAAGGTGCATCTTCTGGAAAGGGGCAGCAGTGACCTCTGGATAGCGATGAAGAATACCTTCTGCATCTTTGAAAAGGAGTATTACGGTCAGCAGCTTGATATAAAGCCTCTTGGCGGTGAGCTCTTCAGCCCTAATGCTATTGGTATTTTAAACAACTGCAATCTCGATAACAGTGTGCTTCTTGAGTGTCTCAAGAACCTGACAGTTTTTACGAATAAGAACAACAATCAGAAGATGAGGGTCAACTATGCCTCGCTCAATGTTGAGGAGTTCGGGTCTGTGTACGAAGGGCTTCTTGAGTATGATCCTTTGGTTGAAAAGCAGAACAGCCATTGGCGGTTTCTTTTTATCAAGGGTGAGGGCAGATCAGCTTCCGGTTCTCACTATACGCCTGATGAACTTGTACAGCCGCTCATCAAGCATTCTCTCGATTACATAATCGAAGAAAAGCTGAAAGAACCTGACAAAGAAAAAGCCCTTCTTTCAATAAGGGTTTGTGATGTCGCAAGCGGCAGTGGGCACATTCTCTTGAATGCTGCCCGCCGGATCGGAACTGAACTTGCAAAGGTGCGCACCGGTGAAGACCAGCCGTCTCCAACTGCTTTCAGGGAGGCAGTGCGTGATGTTATCCGAACCTGTATATATGGTGTGGACAAAAATCCGCTGGCAGTTGAGCTTTGCAAGATCGCCCTCTGGCTTGAGGCCCACAATCCGGGCGGGCCGCTGAATTTTCTGGATCATCACATCAAATGCGGAGATTCCATTGTTGGGCTGGCTCACATGGAAGAGCTTCAAAATGGAATTGCAGAGGAGGCGTTCAAGAGGCTGCCGGATGATGACAAGGATATCTGCGCTGACCTGCGAAAGGTAAATAAGTCGGAGCGGGCCGGAATGTTGAAGTTTGATTTTGAAGGGGCTGTCGGCGGAAAGATCAAGGACATTATGGCAGACTTCAGCGGCTTCAGCGAATTGCCCGAGCGGACGCCTGAGGAGATAGAGGAAAAAAGAAAGGCTTATATCAGGCTTACGAGCGGTGAGGGGTGGCACAGGCTCAAGATCATTGCCGATATTCAGGTCGCTCAATTCTTTATTCCAAAGGTTAAGGAAAATCAGCCGAAGATTGCAACGGATGGGGCATATCGCAGATATCTTGCAGGTGAAAAACAGCTTTTGCCTCAGGCGATAGGGATGGCTGAGGCAGTGGCGAGCAAGAGAGCATTCTTTCACTGGTTTCTGGAGTTTCCGGAGGTGTTTGCGGCGGGAGGATTCGACTGTATCCTTGGGAATCCGCCCTTTCTCGGTGGTCAGAAACTCAGTGGCACATTCGGCAACGCTTATCTTGAATATCTTCGAGCGACATATGCCCCTGCCGGGTCTGTTGATCTGGTAACTTATTTCTTCCGTCGAATTTTCGAAATAATCAAAGATAACGGATTTCAGAGTCTGATTGCTACGAATACCATAGCACAGGGAGGGGCAAGAGAAGGAGGTTTGGGTGTAATAGTTTCTAAAGGAGGTTCAATCAACCATGCAGTGAGAAGTATGAGGTGGCCGGGACTTGCGGCGGTTGAGGTTGCTCTTGTTACTGTTCATAAAGGCATATGGAAGGGCCGATTTACACTTAATAGCAACACGGTGAAGACAATTACACCGTATCTTGATGATTCAGAGGTTGACGCTAACCCCTACCCCTTAAAGGCAAACGAAAATAAAAGCTTTCAGGGAAGTACTGTGTTGGGCAAGGGGTTTGTGGTTGAGACTGCTGTGGCAGACGCCTTGATAACCAAAGACTCGAAAAATAGAGATGTTCTGTTCCCTTACTTGAATGGTGACGATTTGAACTCACGACCAGATCAATCACCCAGTCGGTGGGTAATCAATTTCGCTGATTGGGATTTTGCTGCGGCTCAACAATACCAGGAATGCTTCAATATTGTGGCAACTAAGGTGAAATCAGAGCGGGACCAAAATAATCGTGAGCAATATAGAAAATATTGGTGGCAATATGCAGAAAAAAGACCAAAACTTTATCGGACCATTGCACCAATGAAGAGGGTGCTCGTAATAAATAACCATACGCACCATCATTTATTTGAATTTGTGGGGAAAGATATTGTCTTTTCCCACGCTTTATCTATAGTAGCTGATGAATCATTTGGAATGTATGCTTTATTGAATTCATCAATCGCGAATGAGTGGGCGTGGTTAAGAGGTTCTACAATGGGTAGTACTACTTTGCGGTACACATCATCTTCTATCTTTGAAACTTTTCCATTCCCCCTGTCACTAATCTCAGAAATGCAGACCGTCCTCGACCAGATCGGTAAGGGATACTACGAGCACCGCCGCCGGTTGATGCTTACAATTCAACTCGGCCTGACAAAGATCTATAACCTTTTTCACAAAAAAGACCTCTCGGTTGCAGATGTGGAAAAAAGTTCAAAACAACCAACTACGGCCTGTGAAGAAGGCTATAAAGACATCCTTAAACTCCGTGAACTCCATATAGAGATCGACAATGCTGTCCTTTCGGCCTACGGCTGGACAGACATTAACATTATCCATGACTTCTATGAGGTTGACTACCTCCCTGAAAACGACCGTATCCGTTTCACCATCTCCCCCGCCGCCCGCCGCGAAGTCCTTAAACGCCTCTTGAAACTGAACCACGAAATCCATGAACAGGAAGAAAAAGCAGGGTTGTGGGAAAAGAAGAAGGCAGTAAAAGCAAAGGCAATAAAACCGGACGAAGCGATAATGTCGTTGCTGCCGGAGTTTGATATGGGAGAACTCGCCGCCACCTCTTATCCAGCGACAGACAGAGATCAGGCAATATGCGCGGCTGCTCTTTCGATTGTTGAACAAGCGAATGGACTGTCAAGTATGGACCATCTTGATGCGCTTCTCCTTGCAACGCATCCGGACTGGTGCAAGTTGTTCCTGGATAAAAATGACTATGCTAACTTTAATAAGGCAGTAGCATCAGGGCCAAAAGAGCTCTTTGTTGCCGCAGGACAGTCAATTCGCTGGAGAGATTGTCGCCGTTATCTTGAAGAACTGCGTAAGGGAATCAATGTTAACCACACGCAGACAGATCAACCCATCACCTTCGGCTTTAATTTTTTAGAAGTAAAGAGCACTTTTCCGTCGGGTACAGACAAAGTCGTGTCATATTCGCTGAAAGCACTTAAATATATGAGGAATGTTAGGGAAGAACTGTTGTTGTCGCAGGAACAACAGAATATATTACGCATTCTTGAACAACAGCGTAAACAATATGCTTTGGTTGCGTAGGATTGGCTGAATGGATATTTACAAGATTCTGAATATAAGCCCGGTTAGAACAGAACCAGATGTCTGGGTCAGCCGTCTTGTGATTTTTGAGTGCTTAACTCCAGAACCAAAGGTAATCCGAGATATTCACCTGACACGAGGGCTCAATATAGTTTGGGCAGAGGAAACGGAGGACGACATTCCTTCTGCAGATATAACAGGACACAGCGCTGGCAAAACGACCTTTTGCCGCTTTTTTCGGTATGTCCTCGGTGAAAAGACATATGGAACACGAGTCAACATGGAGTTGATCCAAAATGCGCTTCCTAATGGTTATGTGGCGGCGGAAATAATCGTGAAAAAAAAGAAATGGTCTGTCCTGCGCCCTATAGGTAAAGGTCGCAATTCGTACGTCAAGGTTGACTCATCAGTTGAAGAGCTTCTCCCGGATCGTTCCCACCCTGCTTACCAAGATACCTACGTTCAGGATATCGGCTTGGAAAAACTTTTTGACGGGTTTGAGACTGGCGGCATCGTGCGAACGGGTGAAACTATCCAGTGGCAGCATCTTTTAGCTTGGTGTACCCGCGATCAGGAGTCCCGCTTTCAAAATATACATGACTGGCGCTCTTCCCGTAGCGAATCAGATACACCACCCTTTCGCTTTCCCAAGGCTGGACCCTTGTTTTTGATGCGAGTCGCTCTCGGTCTGTTCCTGCCGGATGAGTTGAAGGGGGAAGAGGACCTTGCAAGGCTTAACCAAGAACAAGAAAATACAGAAAAGGACTTGGAGAGACTAAAGCGAGAGCCACAATTCAGAATCAATCATTATGACACCGAACTTAGAAAGCTCCTGCGTATTTTATCGAATGAACCCGAGATAGAAACACTGCCGTTTTCTTCTGGTAATCTGCTTCCCGATCTGGACCGCCTTACTACAAGAGCAACAGCAAAAGCCGAAAGCGAAATTGTAGAGGTTGAGCAAGATCGAATGGTTATTCAGGAAAACATAGACATTTATGGAGCTAAGATCCGACAACTTGAAGACCAGGCCAGGATTCTCGATGGACTGCTTAATAGAGGAGAGGCTGTCGTGCAGGAATTGAAACCCGTGATAACAAAACGTCAGGAGCAGAATGCGCGCTTTGCCAAATATAGTGAGATAGAATGCCAGCTCGGGGGTATTCTATACCGTGACTGCCAGCATGTACAAAAACGTCATAATGTGCTTGAAATTAAAGAGCATCAAGATGTAAAAGCCATGAAACAGGCAGAGGCAGAACAAGCAGTGGAAAGTCAGCGTTTTGAAGATCAAAAACAGCATATAGCAAAAGAGATTGAAAATCTTGCACGAGAGCGTCAAGCTTTACAAAAGAAAAGGGATGCATTGATGGCTGGGATAGGTGAGAAGCGAGAATATCTTCGCGATTTGAAGAATGCTTACGATGGGCTAAAGACTTGGATCTCAAAACGTGACCAGCCAGGAGGTTTTGGGGAGATTGACGAGTGTAGGGAAAAGTTGGAAACGACTACCACCCTCGTCAAGGATTTAGAACAGCAGCTTACAAAGCTACTTACAAAACATAACGAAAACCGAGATTTGTTGGCTTCGATCTTTTCCGGGGCTGTTCGTGCCGTACTCTCTTCAGGGACATATGATGGACGGGTGGGCCTTAACAATCGTGAACTGACTTTTTCGATCACTCATGGATCGGCAATGAGTGGCGAGGCCGTGGAAACCCTATCTGTCCTTCTAACAGATATCGCCTCACTTATTTACACCACAGTGTCGGCCAATGCCCATCTGCCTGGATTTCTACTGCATGATAGCCCTCGCGAAGCTGACCTTGGTAATAGAATCTACAGAAACTTAATCCGTCTTGTTGCCTCCCTGCAAGAGCACTTCGGCGAGTCTGATAATTGCCCCTTTCAGTACATTCTTACTACTACGACAGCACCTCCCCGCGAGCTGCAAAATGATAGATATGTGAAATTGAAATTAAATGCCGCTGAACCGTCAGGACTGCTTCTTCGAAGAAATATTGGTGCCGCTCTGGACCGAGATGGTGGACCAGATCTATTTTCCGCAAAAAGAGGCAATCCTTAGTGAACTGGAGAAATCGGATAACCGAGCAGATATGTATGATTAACTTCTTGCCATATTCAGGGGATCAGCAATATCGGAAAATAAAAGAGAATGGAGCTTGACGTATGATCAAGAAGATTAAGTCTATCGGAAATCTCGCTGTTTTTCAGAGCTTCGAATGGGATAAAGAAGTTCACGATGAAAAAGGAAATGTTCGTGAGTTCAGTGTTATTAATATCGTTTATGGCAGGAACTACTCTGGCAAAACAAGCCTTTCCCGAATAGTACGGGCAATGGAAACAGGTAAACTATCGGACAAATACCAAAAACCCTCCTTCTGTGTGACTTTTAATGATGGAAGCCATGTAGACCAAAACGCACTGACATCTCACGGGAAAAAGATCCGGGTGTTCAACGAGGATTTCGTTCGGGAAAACTTGCGATTCATAACAAACCCTGATGACAGTATAGAACCATTTGCCATTCTTGGGGATGACAACAACAAGATTGAGAAGGAGATTGAGGCTCTCGAAAGAGAACTTGGGCATAGAGAAGAAGGGAAAGAAACTGCCCTATATGATAGAAAAGTTAATGCTATCAAGGAATTTAATACCGCTAAAGAAGAGCATGATAAAGCTCTTAATGTGCTTGATAAACAATTGGGCGATAAAGCCACGGATCGGAAGATTGGCATTAAATACAAACCTGAACGCTTTGGTGACCAAAATTACACCAAGCCAAAACTGGAAAACGACATCAAGAAAGTCTTGAATGAAGGATACCAAACACTATCCAATAAGCAGCAGGATGAGCACGAAAAACTCATTAACGAAAAGACACTTGACACCATGCCTCTCTTTCAAACAATTGAGTTGCAATTCCAAAAGCTGTCGGATGAAACCTATGCCATTGTCACTAAGAAGATCAGTGAGTCAGATAAAATTGAAGAGTTGGTAAAGGATGCCGTACTGAATCGCTGGGTAAGTGAAGGTAGAGGACATCATCAGGGGAAACGTGACCATTGTGCATTCTGTGGTAATCATATATCCAAAGAACGCTGGGAGAAGTTGAACAAACACTTTGATGAGGAGTCAGAAAAACTTGAGAAGGACATTGATGGTCTCATTACCAGAATTGCGAGCGAACAAAAGTCGGCGTTCTCAGCTCTAAAAATCAGCAAAGAGCTTTTCTACTCTATCTTCCATCAACGACTTGACTCAGTTATTGCTGAGCATACAACAGCTTCTAATAAATACTGCTACGCACTGGAGTCTTTGCTTGATCAGCTAAGGAATCGAAAAGATGACATTATCAACTCCAAAGATTTCGTTCGGCCAGACGATTGCGGAAATGAATTAAAGGCTGCTTGGAGTTCATATGAAACGATTCGGACAGAATCCAATAATTTCACGGATTCGCTAAGTTCGGAGCAGTCCAAGGCAAGAGAAGCCTTGCGATTAAGGGAAGTATCTGATTTTCTCGCGACGATCAATTACCAAGATCAACTAGATTTCATAGAAAATCTGAAGAAGAAACGTGATGAAACTGAAAGAAATAAAAACGAGATCGATGGTGAGATTCGAGATAAAGAAGCTCTGCTCGAATCCAAGAAACGCGAATTAAATGACGAAGAAAAAGGTGCGCTAAAAGTAAATGAATATCTGAATAACTTTTTTGGTCATAATTTTCTCTCTTTGGAGGCAAAGAAAGACCTTCCTGCTGAACCAGATTCAAAACGAATTAGATTTGAAATAATCCGAGACGGCAAAAAAGCCTATCACCTGAGCGAAGGCGAGTGCAGCCTGTTAGCGCTTTGCTATTTCCTGGCAAAGCTGGGGGATATAGGCACTAAAGATTCTAAACCTATTATCTGGATTGACGATCCAATTTCCAGTCTCGATGCAAATCATATTTTCTTCGTTTACAGCCTTTTGAATGCGGAAGTCGTTTCCAGCGGTAAATTTGAGCAATTGTTTATTTCAACGCACAATCTGGATTTTCTTAAGTATTTAAAGCGCCTCAATGGAAAGTTTCTAAACCATAACAACAAGATGCAAGATTATGGAAAAGAGTTTTTTGTTGTGACAAGAAACGACAAAATATCGACCATAAGTGCGATGCCAAAATACCTGAAGGAATACGTCACTGAATTCAACTATCTTTTTCACCAAATATATAGGTGTGCCGCAATAGAAGTGGTGGATGATTCAAATTACACAATGTTTTACAATTTCGGGAATAATGCCAGAAAGTTTTTGGAAATATTTCTTTACTACAAGTACCCAGATAAAGGAATGAACGAGGAAACACTTCGGCAGTTCTTTGGTGACGAAAAAGTACCAGCAGTTTTAATCGACAGGATTAACAACGAATATTCCCATTTGTGTGGTGTTTTTGAAAGGGGTGCTGCGCCTGTTGAAGTGCCGGAAATGAAGACTGCCGCTCAACAAATAATTAATCGACTTAAAGCAGACAGCGATCAATATAACTCGCTGTTGCAAAGTATTGGTGTTGTTCCAGAAAACTCAGCAGTTATAGATGCATCACCACAGGTAGCTCAATGAAGATTCTCCACACCTCTGACTGGCATATAGGTCGCATGCTCTATGGCCGGAAGAGATACTCAGAATATGAGGAGTTCCTCGTTTGGCTGGCTGATCTGATCCTGTCTGAGCATGTAGACGCTCTCCTTGTCTCCGGAGATATCTTCGATAATAGTGCGCCGAGCAATAGGGCACAAGAGCTTTATTATCGCTTTCTTCACCGCACTGCTGAATCTTGCTGCCGTCATGTGGTTATTATTGCCGGGAACCACGACTCCCCATCTTTTCTTGATGCTCCCAAAGAGCTTCTTCGGGCACTCAATGTCCATGTTGTAGGCGCTATTACGGAATCATTGGCCGATGAAGTTCTGGTCCTGAAGGATGGATCCGGAGTAGAAGAAATGATTGTCTGTGCAATTCCCTATCTGCGAGACCGGGATATTCGTACTGCAGAAGCCGGAGAAACCCTTGAGGATAAGGACAGGAAGCTGATAGAAGGGATACGCTCCCACTATCTGGAGGTCTGTGAACTGGCAAAACAGCTGAAAGCAGCATTGGACCTCCCAGTGCCTATTATAGCCATGGGGCATCTTTTTACGACCGGGGCGCAAACAGTGGAAGGGGATGGCGTAAGGGAACTATATATAGGCTCTTTATCCCATGTTGACACCGACGTATTCCCTGAATATATCAATTACGTGGCTCTCGGTCATCTGCATGTCCCACAGATAATCGGTCATTCTGACATTGTGCGATATTCAGGCTCGCCGCTACCCATGGGTTTCGGTGAGGCAAATCATGATAAAAGCATCTGTTTAATAGAAGTGTCTGACTCGATGTCGGTTGTTTCTCGCATCACAGTTCCACGATTTCAAACATTGGAGCGTATCTGTGGGAATTGGGATCAGATTGCCGCCCGCCTTGGTGAGTTGAAATCTGCAGGCAGTAATTCCTGGATTGAGATTTTCTATGAAGGAGAAGAGGTTGCCGGCAATTTGCGCGAACATATCGACGAAGCCGTTGCCGGTACAAAGATGGAAGTCCTGCGCGTTAAGAACAATCGGCTGATAGATCGCGCACTGAATCGTGCTCATGAAGATGAAGAACTCGATGATCTGGACACAGATGACGTGTTTTTAAGATGCCTGGAGCAGCATGCTGTTCCAGAGGACCAGCGCAGCGAATTGCTGAGTGCATACCAAGAAATAGTTACTTCTCTACATGAAGAAGATACAATGGCGGAATAAAAAGGCTACGCATGCGAATTCTTGAAGTCAGATTCAATAATTTGAACTCTCTATCAGGTGAATGGTCAATTGATTTTGCCCATCCCGCTTACACGTCTAACGGCATTTTTGCGATAACCGGTCCTACCGGAGCCGGTAAAACTACTATTCTTGATGCGATCTGTCTGGCATTGTATGGAAGGACTCCAAGACTGAATAAAGTCACAAAGAGTGACAATGAAATTATGTCGAGGCAAACAGGCGAATGTTTTGCTGAAGTGTCTTTTGAAACCCAGAAGGGCAGTTTTCGTTGTCATTGGAGCCAGCGTCGTGCCCGTAAGAAGTCAGACGGAGAACTGCAGGCCCCGAAGCATGAGATTACCGACCTTGCATCCGGGAAAGTGTTTGAGGTGAAGCTCAGAGGCGTGGCTGAGCAGGTCGAGGCAGTAACCGGTATGGATTTTGATCGTTTCACCCGCTCCATGCTCCTTGCTCAGGGTGGTTTTGATGCTTTCTTAAAGGCAGATCCAGACAAACGTGCCCCCATTCTGGAACAGATCACAGGAACGGAGATTTACAGTCAGATTTCCATCCGAGTTCATGAACGCCAGCGTGAAGAGCGGGAAAAGCTGAACATCCTTCAGGCTGAAACAGCAGGAATTGTGATTCTGGAGCCAGAACAGGAAAAAGAGATTCAACAGGCACTTGAGTCGAAGCAGAAGGAAGAGACCGACCTCACCACCAAGTTCGCTGACACAGGGAAGGCCATTTCATGGCTGACCGCCATCGATGGCCTGAAGAAGGAAATCATCAGCCTGGCAGACGAAGCGAGCAAGCTGCAAAGCGATATCGGTGCCTTTAAACCAGAGCGCGACAAACTCAGCCGGGCTTTGAGCGCAGCGTCACTGGATGGCTCATACGCAACGCTCACAGCAATTCGAAAACAACAGGTAGATGATCAGACGGCACTGAAAGCTGAGAAAGAGGCCCTTCCTAAGCTGGAATCCTCTGCCAAGGGACAGGCCGAATCGCTGAAATCGGCTGAACAGAAGGCTGTTAAAGTCAAAGAGGAACTGAAAGCCGTTGCGCCGCTCATTCAGAAGGTTCGCCTTCTCGATCAGAAGCTTGCCGACCAGAAAAAGGCTGTTTCGGAAGGTGAAGAGAGCTGCCAAAAAGATGCGGCAAAGATTGATATGGGTAAACAGGCCATACTTAAAGAGCAGAAAAAACGTATCGAGGCCCAAAAAACTCTTGAACTTGTCAACGGCCATTTCAAGGAGCATGCACAGGATGAATGGCTGATCAGCGGGCTGGCAGGTGTTGAAGAGCAACTGGGCGGCCTGCTCTCCAAGCAAAAAGAAATCGTTCAAAAAGAGGCCGATCAAGAAAAGGCCGTGACGGCTCAGGAAAAGGCGGCAAAATCACTTGATGATTGCCAAAAGCAATGCGGCACTTGGAAGCAGGAGCTGGGCAACGCCTCAAAAAGGCTTCAGCAAGGTAAAGACGCATTACGCCAGTTGCTGGGGGAGCGACTGTTGCGTGAATACCGCACCGAGAAGGAAACCCTGCTTCGTGAAATGGCCTTCCTGGCGAAAATAGCAGAGTTTGAAGACCACCGGGCCAAACTGGAAGATGGCAAACCCTGTCCGCTCTGTGGTGCGACAGAGCACCCATTCGCGGAGGGCAATGTTCCCGTTACCGATGAAACCGAACAGAAGATTGAATCGCTCACAAAACTGATCAGCAAGGCTGAGGATCAAGAAACCGCCATCAAGAAACTTGAAGAAGCTGAGGTCACGGCACGTAATAATCTGACGGAGGGTGAAAAGCAGGAGACAGCAGCAGCTAATGACAAGAAGGCTGCCGAGAAAGTCCTTGCCGAGGTGAAGGAAGGCCTGGAAAATCTCCGGACTGATTTTACCGAACGCAGGCAGGCCGTCTCTGCCAAACTTTTGCCGCTTGGCATCACGGAAATCCCCGATGCCGATGTATCATCACTGCTTGAGTCACTCAGAGCTCAACTGAATGCATGGCAGGCCCAGGTTAAGAAAAAGGCTGAAATTGAGAAGCGGATTGCAGATCTCGACAGTGAGATGAATCGTCTTGCTGCGGTCATTGAAACCCAAGGTAAAGCCTTCGCTGAGAAAAGTGAGCGTCTGGAGACCTTGAAAAAAAATCACACCATCGGGAGTCATGAGCGGAAAGAATTGTACGGCGATAAAAGTCCCGACGATGAGGAGCTTCGCTTGAACAAGGCTGTTTCTGACGCCGAGGATGCTGAAAAGAAAGCCAGAGACCTGCACAATGAAATGCAGCAAAAATGGAGCACCGCAAAGACCCATGCTGAATCTTTAAAAAAGCGCATCGACCAGAGAGAACCGGAACTGAAGAAGGTGGAAACTGAATTTTCTGCAGCGCTTGGGCCTGTCGGCTTTTCGGATGAAGAACAGTTTCTTGAGGCCATACTGACCGCTGATCAGAGGGATAATCTGTCTTCAAAAGCAAAGAAGCTGGACGACAGTCAAACAGACCTCAAGGCCAGACAGAAAGATAGAGAAACACGTTTGACCATGGAAATTGCCAAAAAGGTTACCGACAAATCTCTTGAGGAACTGGAGCTGCAATACAAGGATTACGAAGCTTCCCTGAAAGAGCTGCGGGACATCATTGCCGGTCTCAAGCACAAACTGAGTGAAAATACAGCCGCCAAAGAGCGGATAAAGGCAAAGCAAACGGCTATCGAGGCCCAGAAAAAAGAGTGCCGTCGATGGGAAAATCTACACGAGCTGATCGGATCTGCAGATGGAAAGAAATATCGGAACTTTGCACAAGGACTGACCTTTGAAATGATGATCAATCATGCCAACCGTCAACTCCAGAAGATGACAGACCGTTACCTTCTGATCAATGATGATGCGCAGCCCTTGGAACTCAATGTGATCGACAACTATCAGGCGGGGGAGATTCGGTCTACAAAGAATCTGTCTGGCGGTGAGAGTTTTATCGTCAGCTTGTCACTTGCGCTTGGACTTTCACACATGGCCAGTCGTAATGTTCAGGTAGATTCTCTTTTCCTTGATGAAGGCTTTGGTACCCTTGACGAGGACGCACTGGAAACTGCCTTGGAAACCCTCGCAGGATTGCAGCAGGACGGCAAGCTGATCGGCGTGATATCTCATGTGCCTGCGCTCAAGGAACGGATCAGCACACAAATACAAGTCTTCACCCAGGCAGGCGGCCGCAGTGCTATCACAGGTCCAGGATGTAGGAGTTCAGTGTAAGATATCTGAGTTTAAAACTGCCCCAACAGGCTTATTCCAAGAGCATTGGTTTCCTCTATGGAGTGTGCGGGGTGTTCAGTCTGCACCTTCCTCTCCGCTTCATTTTCTACCTCCAATCAAAAAGTAATATGTAAACAGACGGCAGTACTGCCCGTCAGAAAATAACGGAGGTAAACAAAATGAAAGTATTCAGAGTATTTGGTCTTATGATGGCAGTAATGGGGGTTCTTTGGTTTTTGAGTCCTTCTATTTCCGGAGCTGCCGATATCTGTGACGGTATAGACAAGGATCTCCTCACCAAGCACATCCCTTTCCCTTTCGAAAAGGTAGTCGAGACGAAGCCTCTCAGGGACCTCAATTTATGCCAGGTGATAATCCTGATAAACGGCAACAACGCCCCACTATACGTGCCCAGCACGAAAGATGCCGTTATAGCCGGCGACATCTTCAGAAACAGGACTCCCCTCTCAAGAAATGTCATAGACCGCATAGAGTCACAGACCTTCGGCCAATATGAGAAAGAACTATCGGATACGGTGGCATTTACTTACAAGCCTGCAACACCTATCAAGGGACTGGTTTACATGATAACCGACCCGGATTGTCCCTATTGTGAAAAAGCGAAGGAACCCATTAAGAGGTTTGCTGACGAAAACGGGATGGAAATTAAAGTGATCTTTTACCCCCTGCCGTTCCATCCCGACGCAAAGGACAAGTCGGTCAAAGGAATCTGTGGCAGGATGGACTACAACGATTACCTTGCTGCCCGCTATAGCGGCGGATTGTGCAAGGAGGGGGAGGAGAAGATCGGCAGATCTCTCGAAATGGTGAGGAAGCTGGGTGTCACTGGCACACCAACTTTCATAGGCGGCAACGGCAGAAGGGTATCGGGTTTCATCCCTGAGCAACTCAAGAGTCTGCTGTAAAGGGAAAGCCATGAAGATCAGATCCGCGATTGTTTTACTTCTCCTTGTTCTCTCTCCGGTTGCCGGGTATAGCGGAACCAATCCCTGCGATGGGGTTGACGAGAACACAATTGCACGACATATTTCACTCCCGAAGCTGTCCATTGTCACAAAGAGAGTCATATCAAATACCTGTGAGGTCATAGCCAGGGTAATGAACGAGCACATACCCCTTTATGTATTCGGCGATTATGTTATCGCCGGCGACCTCTTCAAGGATAAAAGACACATAACGCAGCAGTCTATGGGTGAGACCCAAGTGAAAAGCTTCGCGAGTCTGAAACAGGAGGTCGATCAAATCGTTGCCTTCAGCTATAAGCCGGCACTGGGAGCAGAAAAATATGTTTACATGTTCACCGATCCTGAATGCCAGTTCTGTGAACTCGCAAAGTACCAGGTGCGGGACTTTGCCGAGAAAAGAAAGGTTGAGATAAAGGTCGTTTTTTATCCCCTTCCGATGCATGACGGCGCAAGGGAAAAGGCTGTAAAGGGCATATGCTCGAAGATGGATTACAACAGATACCTTGAGGGCGACTATACCGGCAGCCTCTGCAAGGAAGGGGAGGAGATATTAAATAAGTCCCTTGGCCTGGGAGAGTCCCTTGAACTTAACGGAACGCCTACATTCATAGCTCCTGATGGAAAAAGAGCGGTTGGCTTCGACGCCAAACAGCTTGAGGCTATTCTTTGAAAAACAGGCTTCTTCACTTTCCCTCCCCCGGTCTTGCCGTGGCTGTTGCGCTCGTGGCGGCAGTCACGGTGAGACCCTCCTTTGCCGATATCGGTGACGATGTCGATAGCGCCTTCCAGAGATCTGAGCAATACGGAAACGTCGAAATCACGAACAAACACAGTGCAGGGATTCAGAAAGAGGCGGAGAAAGGCTTCAAAAACTCTCAAAAGCGCGGCAAAGAAGTCGAGGGATGGAAGGGGCGGATTAAATCGGATGGTAACGGCAATTTCTATGTCGACAAGGCTCCGGCATCCGATAGAGAGAATACAAAGAAGATCTCAACAAAGAGATATCTCGCAGATGACGAGAGGATCTATATATTCATTTCGTCCAGCCTTCCGATGAAAGCCCTCACCAATTATGCTGACAGTCTGGATAAGCTGCGTGACCCACGCATAGCGATGATTCTGAGGGGGTGTGTGGAGTCCTGCTCTAAAATCAAGCCTACCGTCCAATTCATGAAGGCCATTATCAACCCCGCTGAGGACATAAAGAGGCTGGCAGAATTCCAGATAGACCCTTTCCTGTATAGACATTACAAAATCAGTCAGGTCCCGGCCATTGTCTTTGCAAGAGGAGTTTCCACAATTAATCCGGAGTTGTCTGAAGGGCTCGACAGCAATATCCAGAAGACTGCTGAAAGCTATGTCGTATACGGGGACGTATCTCTGGAATACGCCATTGAGAAGATCAATGCGAAGGCGAGCAATCAAAGGCTCAATGCCATCGTTAAACAGCTGAGAAAAGGGTATTATGGCAGGCAATAAGCCATTAACCTCAATTATTATCCCTGTTTACAACGAATCAGAATACATACTGACGACCCTGAGAATATGCTGCGAACTCCCTATAAACAAGGAAATTATCGTTGTGGACAACAATTCAACGGACAACAGCTATGCATTGGTTAGGTCCTTTATCGATCACGGCATGGGTCAGAACTTCACAATCAAACTGAAGAGGGCTCAGAAGCAGGGCAAGGCCAATGCCATGAAGGTCGGATTTGCTATAGCTCAGGGAGACTATATCGTGTTTCAGGATGCGGACCTGGAATACGATCCCACCTATATCGTCGGCATAACCGAGGCTCTCAGGCATTACGATATAATTCATGGCTGCAGGGTGTGCCGGCCCTATGATATTGGTTTTTTCCCATACCTCGCCAACAGGCTTATTCTCCATATGATGACAAAAAGGTTTAAAGCCAGGCTTTCCGATGTTTTTACAGGCCAGCGCGGGTATAAAAGGGACGTAATACGTGGGATGAAAATCATTTCCAGCGGGTTTGAGATAGAGACGGAGCTGACAGCAAGGGCGATCCTTAGCGGCCTTTATATCAAGGAGATCGATATACCTTATAAACCGAGGACCAGGCAGGAAGGCAAGAAGATCGGCTTTTTGGATTTTCTTGCCATTGTCTATATGTACGAAAAGATTTGTCTTCTGGTATCCCGTGAAAATAAGAGGAAAGGTATCCTTGTTGCGGCTCACTGATGACCGTGATGCCTTCCATATTCGTCTCCGCATAGTTTTCCTTATATTTGTGTCCATTTCTAAACAGCTCATGCGTGTACAGGAGGCTCAATAATGCATTGGATCTATGCCCATCTGATTGGTGATTACCTGTTGCAGACCGACTGGATGGCAAAAAGCAAAAAGCAGAAGTCCTGGGTTTGTGCCGCTCATGTCCTGACGTATCTGCTGCCGTTTCTCCTATGCGGATTCCCGGCTTGGAAGCTTGCCGCAATTGGGGTGCAGCATTTCCTGCAGGATAGGACAAACATAGTGACCTGGTCGATGAAGTGGAGCGGCAGGACGACCTTTGCATCTCCGCCCCTTGCGCCCTGGAGCATTATACTGACCGACAACATCTTTCATGTGCTATTTATTGGCGGTATTTCTTCCATCTGACAGAAATGCCGTATAACAGGGTTCTAAGGATATTCCTCCTTCTCTACGCTAAATTCGTCTCCCGCCAATTTACGAAATTCAAGTCCATGCCTATACTGCTATTCACTGACATGGAGGAAGGCAGGGTGTTGGCATTCAACAACCTGTTTGCCGTAAAAGAGTCATGGACCTTTCTCTCGTCTGTTGATAGCGTCAGATGTGTTGTTGTCGTGGCTACTGACGCAGGACTTTCCCGCTTCGCAGAGCTGCAAGGAGTCTTCGGGGATAATTTTGTGCTCTTTAAGGCTCCTTTTCTGCCGGAGCCCGGCAATGCCGGGGTAACGGCGGGTCCAATCAGCGCCTTTCCGTTTGAAGCGTACAGCAGGCTTTTCACATACGAAAACGTTATTTTCAAGCCCTACCACCTGTTCATATTCCTTTTGGCCGTATGGTGCGTGGGGTTTTACGCCAAGGCATTCTTCCCGAAGGACGATCTATTAAGGCATGCAGTCGCCTATTTATGGGACTACGATTACAGGATTCCCTATCAGATCACGTCATTTGAGCCCACGTTCGACTCATACCTTGGCTTTGACGTCATAATGGGGTGGTTACATAAACTCTTGGGCGACTATGCCCTTGCTGTTCCCCAGTTGACGGCTCTTGCTTTGACGTTTATTGCTACCAACCGCCTTCTTAAAGACACAGATATCAACTTGAGACTCATCCTCCTCACGTTCACCATACAGTACATTGCCGGCAGGATCATGCTGGGACGGCCATCGATAGTATGCTCCTCCATTATGCTTACCATCTATGCCTATGATGAGCAGTTAAGGGGCGAAACTAAAGTTGTAGCCGGCTTCTTTATGGGAGTTTTATATTATCTGTCATTCATATATTTCGTTCCCCTGCTTCTTAAAGACCGGAAATATATTCTCTCCATGACAGGCGCTCTCATCTTCTGGCTGGCATATTCTAAAGGTGCCTTCGTATCAGAGACACTGGCAGTTGTGACCAGCCTCAATGATCAAAATCTGCCCGTGACCGAGAACAAAACCATAATCGGGTTCTATTTCAAGATGTTCCTTTTCGCACTGCCCATGATCTATTTTGGGAGGCGGGACCTGAAAACACTTTTCTCTATCTGTTACCTATCCCTGAGCAACCAGGTCCGTTATGTTGAGACAATAATGTCGCTGATGGTCTCTTTTTTTCGGTTTGTGCCGGATAGGATCAGAGTTACTCCCGTGATGACCCTTGGAGCCGTTTTCTTCATGCTTGTTCAGTTTCCCTGGGGGGTGCAACAGATTCTATCCGAAATCCCCGCGAGGATACCGGCTTCAAGTTATGTTCTGACTGAGGACATGAATGTCATGTATCAGCTCATCTACAAAAACCCGTCTCTTCGCGTATCTCCTTGCTATGCCTATGGCTGGACCGACAAAGCGGTTCAGAAGGTGATAAAGGACATCAGCCGGGGGGAATTGGACTGTGACGATAGGGCACTGCATAAATTCCAATACCTCGTTGAAAGCAATCTTCAGGGACAGCCCCCACGCTGCCTGGATCTTATTGCTGTTGAGCAAAGCAAACGCCTATGGAAGATCAGACCGCCGGAACTCAAAAGTAATATTTTAGAAATTGGAACGATCGACAATGGAACTCATAAAGGACATAGGCAAGCCCGATGAACAGGAAACCGCACAGATCCCTGGCGACCTTGACGCGATTGTTCCGGAATACCTGAGCAGTAATCCTCTTGCACGAGTCTTATTCAACTGCCGCATAAGTATCGCAAACGGCTACATAAAGAGAATATCCCCGGCGAGCGTTCTTGACGTCGGGTGCGGCTCCGGGAAGCTGATACGCAGCATCCTGGCGGAAGGTACCGCTCCCGATCGCATTTCTGCAATTGACGTTAACCCTGCGGTTCTTTCTCTGAACCGAACGATCTCGGAAGGCATTTTTTCCGTGCAGAGCATCCTCCAGACCAATTTCCTCAGTTATTCCTTTGATGCCGTGGCATGTCTCGACACGCTCGAACATATCGAGCAGATTCACTCAGCTATGGCAGAAATCGACCGCATACTCAAGCCCGGAGGATACCTGATAACCAGTGAGCCGACAGAGTCGGTCCTGTACAAGACGTTAAGGCTTATCCTCAAAGGGACCTATTCCCAGGAAACCGGTCCTTGTGCGGGAAGGCATTACTATAACGCAAGGCAAACAGACGAGATCATCCTGAAAAGCGGTTTTGTCCTGGAAGAGAGAAGAAAACTGCCCTTTGCATTCCCTTTTGATCTCTTTCATTTAAACCTCTACAGGAAAAAATAACAGGGTTCAAATAGTTCTGAATATGGAGACGTAATATTCCATCAGGCGGCAGCGCAAACCAAAACAATGTCATGTATATGCTATGCCGAAAAAATATCTGAAGAAAAAGCGCAGGGAGCTGTCAGGCTCTGGAAGAGGAGGATATGAATAAAACAAAGTTTTTTGAAACCATAGCGAACAAAAATGATGAGAACAACCTCCTCAGATTTGTTGTGGTTATTCTCACCATAGGATTGCTGCTTGAGGGACTGCTCATGGTGTATATGAGAAAGAACGAGAGGACGGTTATAGTCCCCTCCTATCTCGACAGAAAATTCTATGTAGAGGGCAATAAAGCGTCGAATGAGTACATAGAGATGATGGCGAAGTACTCGGTAGAATTGATAACGAATTTTACCCCTGACACAGTCAAAGAAAGGGTAAACGAGTTCATGAGGTTTATTTCTCCCACCGTTTACAAGGACGTGTCAACCTCTCTTCTCGTCATGGTGGACGAAGCCACCACCTATAAGATCTCTCAGTATTTTATCCCGCAGAGAATGGTTATGCAGGATAACAGCATTCAAATCATTGGCCTTCTCAGGAAATACACACAGGACAAGGAGTTATTGGTTGCGAAGGCTGAATACAGGATGAAATTTCATATCGAACAAGGGAGGTTCGTAATAGCCAGTTATGAAAAAATCGAGACGCCAGATAAAAATGACCAACAACCTGAGAATAAGTAGCTTCATTCTTGTCGTGTGCCTTCTGCTGGCAGCCGCAGGATGGGCCGATGAGCAGTTCTTCGGCCAGCAGTCGGTAGTCCCGGCGGATTCCCTTCCACCGGCTCCTGCTCAGGATCAGCTTCCTACTGACAGCGAGTCCCCCCAGCCCGCACCAAACGCTGTATTCGGCAATAGCCCCAAGCCGGCTGTTGTCGATGGTGCTGAACTTTCAAAGGAGGTCGAGATGGACACGAAGCCGCTCGACCAGTTCACCGCTGATAAAGCGCGAGAGCCCAAAACGCCTCCGCTATCGGAAAAAGGTACAAAAGATGGGACAAAGGTTACAGGCAAGGACGTTAATAAGGGGACCGCCTCTGCAGTCACCGACAATTCTCCAGAAGACGATGTTATTGAAAAGCTCCGTAATCACAATAAAGCCACTCAGATAGTATACGACGAGGGCTTTCAGCCGGTCGAAATAGCGATGAAGGATATTTCGCGCCTAGTATGCTCCGCGGATATAACGAATATCGTCTATTCGAAGGAAAAAAGTCTTGAAATCAAATCCCAGGGGAAGGATGCCTTTATCAAGAACCTTCCTGCGGAGACGGTGGATCCTGCGACAGGTTCCCTAATGCTTAAGTATGACAAGAGACCCAAGGAAGTCTACGTCCTGTGTGGCAGCAAGACGTACTCGCTTCTTCTTATACCCAGAGACATACCAGCAACCACAATATTTCTCAAGTCGTCAATGGGAGACAAGGAACAGGCAGGCAAGTATGAGAGGGCCACTGATTATGAGAACACCATTTTAAAACTTATCCGCGACATATACAGGGAGGATGTTCCCAACGGTTACGAAATCTCCGAGATCAATAAGCTCGTAAAGAACTTCCATGAGAGCGACATCGTCCACAGCAGGGACTATATCGGAGATTACCTTCAGGTGCAGGAATATATCGTATATGCGAAGCAACCGATTAACCTCGATGAGATTCAGCTTCTTGACCTACTGAAGATCAGAAATCCCCTGGCTATTTCCCTCGTAGACAATGTTCTGGAGGCAAAACAGCAGACAAGGGTCTTAATTGTGAGGTTGAACAATGAGTGAGATACTGTCTGACGAGAAAAAACGCAAAAAAACGCTCATCATAGCGATCACCGGAGCTTTAATATTGCTTCTTGGCGCGGCCTACTTTATTCAGTCATCTCAACAACAGTATATTCCTCCTCCCCCCAAGCCCAAGATCGACGTTACCGGTAAACAGGATACGGCGAAGGAGAGCTTTATCAAGCAAAGCACAACTCAGATACAGCAACAAGATAAGCAGATAAAGGAGCAGGATAAAGAGTTGAAAGAGCTCAAGGACGCGGTCGTGGTATTGCAAAAAGGCAGTATGCCTGGGACAGGAGGCCCCATGCAGAGATACTCATCCGGAACAATGCCCCCTGTACCGCCGCCGTCTTCACAGAATCCACCCCCTGCACCCCCCGGTACACCCTCTAATGTTCCTTTTGCCCCTAATACCGGTTACATGCCGGTGGTGCAGGCCGGACAACCTGGCCAGCACGCCGGTCAGACCACTGTGAGGGACAAACAAATGACTAATCTCATCGGCTTCGAGGTCGGAAAGCCCTCAAAGACCGAGACAAAAGAGGCCACAAAAGCCGAGCCGGATTCCAGCCAGAAACAGGGCCCGGGAAAAAAGTCCGGGCCAGGCACAGTTTCAGCTGGTGCCTTCGTCAGGGCCGTTCTTATGAATGGAGTGGACGCTCCATCGGGCGTAAAGGGCAAGGGAAGCCCTTATCCGGTCCTGCTGAGGATCATAGACCTTGCTCAGCTACCCAATAAGTTCAGGGCTGACATTCGCGAGTGTTTCGCTATCGGCGAGGCATACGGAGAACTTTCGAGCGAAAGAGCCAACATCAGGATCAACACCATTTCATGCAATTCCAAAGACGGCACTGTCACTGAGGCGCAGGTATCCGGATATGTCGTTGGCGAAGACGGCAAGCTCGGAGTTGCAGGGCAAGTGGTGACAAAACAAGGGGCCATGCTTGCCAGAACAATAGCCGCGGGGTTTCTGCAGGGTGTGTCGCAGGCATTTTCACAGTCCGCAACAGTCGTGAACATCAGCCCAACCGGAAGCACCTCAACGATAGACCCTAATAAGACCGCGCAGGCCGGGCTTGGCGGAGGAGTATCCAAGGCTGCAGAGGAACTCAGTAAGTTTTATATAGACATGAGCAAGGAGATGTTTCCTGTCGTGGAAGTTTCGGCCGGCAGAAAGGTCGAGATTGTCTTTATCAATAAGTTTTCCCTTAGTGAGGTGAAGTGATGAGGTATACGCTTTTGGCGCTTGCAATGACAGTAGCGACTGGATTAACCGGTTGCGCCAGCATGGTCATGCCCTACAGCGACACCCCGCTTTGCAAAAAAGGGGCAGCTGCCGGATACTGCGGCTCCATTACCGAAGTTTATGAAGAAACCATCAGGGAGGTGCGTCAAGACCTTCCCGGCAGAAAAAAACCAAGGACATGCGTCAGTGGCGCGTGTACCGAAGACATGAGTAACGCTCGATAAGACTAAACCCGCACATGCGGAACAACACCAAGGAGGTAAAAAGGTGAAGAAGCTCTTTTTTGTAGTAGCACTGGTTGTGACAGTTATGGTCGTTCCGATGATAGCCTCGGCGCTCGATGTGGTAGAGCCCATTGGAAAGGGATGGGAATACACGCTGGGGGTAGGATACAAGCATTTCATGAAAAACTCGGCCGGGGATGCAGCCTACGTCGGTTTTCGCGCACAGAAGCGCGTCCAATATCCCTTTCTCGTGGGCGCAGGCGTAGAAGCTACTGCCGTAGGAAACGTTATCGCTGTGGATGCCACTATTCCCGTAAGCATTCGCCTCGGTATATTTGACTCCCTGAAGATCGACGCCCTTGTCGCCCCTGGCGTGGCGTATGCCAAAAACATGGAGACTAAAGTAAAACAGGTCCTTGCCGTGGGGACTGGAGGAATAGAAATAAAAACCTTTCTCAAAAAAGGCTTCAGCCTGGGAGCGGGTGTTTACTATACCGGTTATTCCAGGAGTGAGTTCAATAATATCAAAGCCGGCCTTATCATCGGGTTTTAATCATGAAGCGGGTCATACTTGGCATCTTGGCTGTTGTATTTTTGGCATCATGCGGTGGAGGAGGATTGAGTTCGAGCAATTCCACAACTGAAGTATCCATATCGCTTTCGACTGATCATATCGAATCGAACAATCTGACGGGCAACGAAAACATTGATGTAACGGCAGAATGCAGCAGCGGCGACCTTTTTGCTAAGGAGTGCCTTCTCAAAGGGGTGACCGTAAGCTGGGAAGGTGAGTCAATTACCTATCCTCTTAATTACCGGATAAAGATCGGAGAGAGCAAGAAGTTCACCCTGCCACTTATTTCTGATTCCGAGCGAATACTTGAACCGTTTTCCTATCTCTCAGATGCGAATCCGACGATATCCAATTCTAATTGGACGGCGTATTCAGAGACAGTAGGAAGGATAGGGTCTACGCTTTTCGCAACCGGCTCGCAAACCTGTTCAGCCGATCCAAACGATGCAACGAAACAGATCTGCACGGGAATAAAATCCTACACCGGCTATATACCCAACTATACGAAGGGCACGCTCAAAATCACGGATGGCGAGCAGGTGCTCGAAGAAACAACTTTCGGTGTTTTGAGCGGCTCGGGCTCAGGCTATATTGATAACAAAAACTACGTCAAAATCACGTTTGCAAATGAACCGCAGGTGAATTCACTGATAACGGCATCATACATAGTGCCGTTATCGGCCCTCAAAAATACTCCAAGGGGAAATGACCTGCAGATGGTATACGGCACGTTGAAGTTGAAACAGGAGGACATCAATGGGAAGACCTATCTCTTGAACGAAGCAGACAGTGTCCCATATGCCCAGCTCATTAGCACAGGGATTGTGCCGATTCAGTCATGGGGATTCAGAAATGCTGCGGTCACGGTCTCATATCATGCAGCCCCCTATAATGGATCAGGGGGAGAAGTCATTGGAGCGGGCGATGGAAGATCTACGCTTTACCATTTAAAGACAAAGTACGCTCCGATTGTCGATGGTTCATTGAAAGTATTTACCTCATCTCAGGATGGTGAGATTCAGTACCACAACCGAAACACGGGCGAAGTTACTGTGTCATTTAAGTCCCCCGTGGCAACGACTGAGAACATCAAGGCCTCGTACTACATCTCTCACGTGCGAGTACCAATATCCCTCGTCTTTGATAGCAGTAACGGGGAACAGAAATTCAACGTGCTTTTGGAGGTCACAAAGAAATGAGATCAACTATCCTTGCTGTCTGTTGTGTTCTGAACTTGCTGCTGGTGATGGAATCTGCCTTTGGGGAAGATAACCGCTGGGAGTCTGTCTCCAGGTCAAAACCGGTTCTTGAGTTGGGTGACAAACAGCGAGAGCCGCAGCAGGAGATGCCATCAGTAGAAATCGAACGGCAACAGAGGATGATATCCGTCCTCAAGAAACCCCCTGTACCCTTAAAAACACCGGACAAGATATTGAGGGTTCTGTTTCTGCCCTATGTAGATCAGAACAACATTCTGAACAACTATAAATACTCCTTCATGAAGGTTGAGGAGGGAAAGTGGGTGATCGGTGATTATCTGATGGAGCCTGCCAGGGCTGACAGAGCCATCATTAATCCCATCGAAAACACGCAGAAGTCCGGGGTTACAAGCTCACCCAAGGATAAGTCGCAAAAGAAACCGGAGCAGAAGCCTAAGGAGATCCAGTAAGTGAGTGTAATCGGCGAGATATTCAGCATTTTCAGGAGCAAGCTCTTTCCGCCCACCTCTGGTCTCCTTGTGGACGAACTTAAGAGTTACTACATCCGGCAGCCTCTATCGGAGTATCTGCTTGCCGCGGCATACGATGAAGAGGTCGGGTGCTATCTCTGCAGGGACAATACCGTGGGCTTTATTTTTGAGGCTTATCCAAAACCGTTGGCCGGAGAGGAGACCATAAAGACACTTCAGGATATTTTCTCTTCCGTTTTTCTCCCTCAACACACAGCCATCCAGATAACTCTATGGGCAGACGATTACCTTGAACCCTTTGCCGGAAGGTTCCTTGATGCCCGCCTCGACCAGTACGGAAACTTCCAGAATGACGAAAGCAGGGTATGGTGCCAAAGCGTTGCCAATTTTATTACAGCGCACAAAATGAAGGGGGCCTTTCCGGATATAGTGCCTGTTCCCTTCAGGAACTTCCGGCTTTTTATATCCTTCAAGCTTCCTTATGACACTCAAGGCTACAGAGAAAAGGCGACGGATGTCGCTGTTGCCATAAAGAACATAAAAACGTCCCTGGAGACAGCATATCTTTTTCCCGAGATCGTCACCCCTGAAAAGTATATTCACGCCATGAGCCTGCTCTACAACCCGAGCCACGACAAAAGACTTGTGTCCCACTATGACGAGAACGAGTACATCTACAAACAGATAGTGGAAGCCGACACGGAAATCGAGATCGCCAAGTCCTCAATACGCTACGATGGAGTATATGGCAAGGCATTGACCGTAAAGCAGTTTCCGGAGGAGGTCACCATCGTAGATGCCGTGACATTCCTCGGCGATGCCTATCGCAACGAGTTGCAGATTAATTCCCCTTTTTTGCTGACCCTCAATATCACGCTGCAAGATGATAAGACGAGATCCTCCCAGCAGCAAAAGGCTGAATTCCTATATAAACAGAAGGCTGCCAATGCCCTGAGCGTTAAGCTGACCAAGAAGCAGGAAGAAGCGGCCTGGCTCATGGAGAAGATGGTTGACGGCAACAAACTTATCAAGGCATATCTCGTCTGGTGGATGTATCATCCTGACTACACTACTGTCAGCAAGAGCGCCCAGATACTCAAAAGCATGCTGAATATGCGGGGCTATAAGGTCCAGGAGGAAATAAGATCGATGAACCTCGGTCTTTTCCTTGCGGCTACGCCCATGAATCTTTCTTACGAGATAGATGAAGCGCTCATTAAACGCGGTCGAACCATGTTTGACTTCAATGCCGCGCATTTGAGTCCTGTGCAGGCTGACTGGAAAGGAACCGGGTCCCCGCATGTTCCCTTTGTATCAAGAAGAGGCCAGCAGATGTTCTTTAGCCTCTTTGACGGGGCTGAGGGATACAACGCATGTGTTGCAGCCAAAACGGGCTCCGGTAAGAGCTTTCTCATACAGCACATACTGGCATCCTATTACACAATACCAAAGGTGTCCAATATTTGGGTTATAGACGTAGGAGAAAGTTACAAGACCCTTTGTGAGTCCCTGGGCGGGGTATTCCTCGATTTCCGGGAGGATGCCGACATAGTCCTGAATCCCTTCTCGGATTGTAGGGACATAGATGAGGACATGGACCTCTTCATAAATCTCATAGCCAAGATGGCGAAACCCACAGAAAAGATTACCGACACAGAGAAGTCCGTTATCGAGGAGGCGATTAAGGACGCCTGGCTCAAACATGGGCAGGAGACGAATGTCGATAAGGTCATTGAGTCTCTGAGGCAACTTGCTGAGGCGACCGGAGATCTTCTTAAAAAGCAGGTGACGAACCTTCTGTCAACGAACCTGTTTCGCTGGAGTTCGGCGGGTGTTTTTGGCAGGTTCTTTAACGGAACGAACAATATAGACCTGGCACATAAATTCGTTGTCCTTGAACTCAAGCATCTCAGCCACCGCGAGGATTTGAGGAATGTAATACTGATGGTCCTCTTCTATCACATATACAGGGTTGTCTATATGGACGACGACCGAAGCAAGAGAAAACTGCTGATATTTGATGAGGCATGGCAATTTTTCGATGATCCGCAGGTCGCAAAATTCATTGAACGCGGATACAGGACCTTTCGCAAGCATGGCTCAAGCGCAATAACAATAACACAGGGTATCCATGACTTTTACAAAAACGAGAGCACACTGGAGATGATGTTCCAATCAGCCCATTGGCTTCTGTTGAGCCAGAAGCAGGAGAGCATCAATATGTTGAAGAATGAAAGCAAAATCGCGCTCTCCGAATATGAGTTTGACCAGCTCGGAAGTCTCAAGACAGTGAAGGGATATTATTCGGAGATCTTCTTTATTACCCCGTTTGGGCGAGGAATAGGGAGGCTTGAGATCCCGCGGCAGCTTTACTGGATATACACAACGGATGCTGACGACGTTTCAAGGAGAAAAAAGATGGTTGATAACTACGGACTGGAGGAAGGCATACAGAAATGCATAGAAACCTACGGATAGCATTCGGAATAGTCGTAATCATAGCAGTATCAGTGACGGTTTCATTTTTTGTGACCCGGAAATATTGTCACCGGGAAATCGTAATTGTAGATTTGAAGGAGCTTGTAGCCTATGAGCAGCTCAAGACACAGAAGATGGACAGAGAGCAGGCGGTAAAGGAAGTCGGGACCTTCTTTGATGCTCTTACAAGGGACCTTCAGTCAAGGAAAGAGCTCGTACTACTCAAGGAGGTCGTCCTTAATGCAGAACAGTTCAGGGACATCACTAACGAATATAAGCGGTAGGCTCAGAAATACCAAAAGAAGATCAGGGTATGTTGAAAAGGCGATCATGGTTGTGCTTTCTGCGTTTCTCATTTCCCTCATTGCCTTTTGGATTCAGCCACGATATCGTCTCGCCGTTCAGACAGACTATAGTGTAAATTTTCTCCTCGGGGTGACTGACAGAGGCAACAGTTCCCCTGCCAAGGGTGAATACTTTGCATTTCGCTTTCTCGCCGTTACCGATGAACCCCGTTATGGACTGGATTTCGTCAAACGCCTGGGTTGCGTCGAAGGGGAGTATTTGGAGAATCGCGGAAGGGAATATTATTGCGATGGAGAATACCTCGGCACAGCCAAAGAATTCAGCAAAACAGGCAAAGCCCTTCGAATCTTTGAATATAACGGAATAATTCCCAAAGACAGATACTTTGCCGTAGGGGAGACCAAAGACAGTTACGATTCCAAGTTCTGGGGATTTGTCCGGCGCGAGTGGATAATCGGCAAAGTAACCAAGGTGATCTGATCGGCAGTATCGAAAAAGGACAAGTAATATTTATAGAACCAGTGTCTTAATGAGGAGAGAGCGGCATGATTATAAGACGCAGCGAAAAGGAAAAGGACAAGAAGAAAAAAAAGAAGAGAACTGGCGATTACGAGAGGGGAGAACTGCATAAATATATCGAACTTCCTCCCGAACAGAATACTGTCAAGGAATCTGCAGAGATGTTTCTTCACGGGATATTGGGATATGAAAGGGCTTAGGATTGTCCTATCTCTTCTGTTTCTATCGCAATACGCATTTGCCGGGGAAGAGAATTATGCGGAACTTTACCTCTGCCGCCCCCTCGATAAGCAGTATTATGCCGATAAAGAGAGGGGATGGTTTTTTCGGGAACATTGCAAGCCCCCTCAGACTGATGAAAAAAAGGAGACTACAGAAGAATTGCAGACACGAAAGGAAAAGGCAAAAGACATGCCCCTTGACTGGGAAAGGGTTCAGGATACGCAGTACCTCGAAACTCTGACCGCAAAAGAATTCAGAGAACTCCTTGATCGCGTTAAGGAAGAGGCGGTTTATCATCCAGACAGCGCCAAAATGCTTGCCTATTTGCGGATGCAGGACTTCATGAAGGACAAGACCATGACCTTTGCCTATACGTGGCGGGACACTCTCCTGCAGCACCCTGAGCTTGATATGACAGTGAGACAACCTACCAGCAATTTTGGCGCACAGGTCCGCAATAAAATAGTCGCAAAAGAAAAGCGGGCTGTCATGGAAGAAATCAGGGACAACACCGGTCTTATCTTCTTTGTTTCCAATGAATGTCCCTACTGCCACGAACAGAACAAGATCATCGACTTTCTCAGGTCTGATTATGGCATGACCGTAAAGACAATTAGTTCCAACGAATGCGGCCCTGGTTTTGGTGACTGCGCGGTCGAGCCACTATTTTTTGAGAAATTTCATGTGAAGTCCACCCCTACGCTTATAGCTGTTTTCCGCGACGATAAGGACCGGCCGGTCTTTCAGCCAATTTCTGTGGGTATCATCACGCTAGACGATATTGTGAACAGACTTGTCTTTTATTACCAGTATCAAAAAAATGGGAAGTATCCGGAAAGTTAGGAAATGGCAATGAAAAGGATCTTGCAGAAATTGATTGTTACAGCCGTCCTGATCACTTTTACCCTTTCCATGCCGCTTTCCATATCCTCAGCCGACATGAGCGCTTATATGTCGCAAGTTTTTAGTGATATCAAGTCGTCCGCGCCGAAATCGTATCAGGGACAGGAGAGAGGATACTATGTCGGTGGTACTGCATCTCTGCAGTTTAATTTTCAGGACCAGCCGCTGGTTTCGTTTACTCCGCCAAGCGCAAAAGTTGGATGCGGTGGTATAGATATCGTATGGGGTGGCTTCAGCTATCTCAATTTTGAGTATTTGGTGCAAAAGTTACAGGCAATATTGAGTGCCGCTCCTGCCTTTGCCTTTCAGCTGGCGCTTGGAGTGCTCTGTCCGGACTGCAAGAATATTTTGGACTCTCTTGATGCACTCGCAAACATGATTAACAACATAAATGTAAACAGTTGCCAGGCTTCAAAGGCACTTGTAGGCTGGTCAGGAGAGCAGCTCGGACTTTCTGTCGGAAGCGCTCAGGGGAGTGGTCAGAATAATTCCTGGCTGGCCTCCGCAGCCGACGCGATGAATAATGTGACGCAAAAATACAAAAGCTGGATCAACACTTACGCTGGGTGCTATGACTACTATGCGGGATATACGGGATCACGCACGAACATGGATTGTGCCAAGAAGCTTGGAGCCGTATCTTTTCTTGTTCCTTTTATGAGACAGGCGTTCAATGAAGAGGATCTGAGCGCCTTCCCGTTCGAGAGCATAATGCGGGCAAGGTATGGAGATGTATACCAGCTTTCTGCCGAAGAGAGCGTAGATACGGTCCCCCCAATTCACTTTGATCCGGGCTGTAATGTGCCAAAATCAGCTCCTTACCTGATTGATGCTATGGTTTTCGGTCAGTATGCGGAGAAAACAGCGGTATCCGATACGGTTAATACTAATTGTACATACATTAACGACGAGACCCAGGGCCTGGGATACAAGGTAAAACAATCTCTTATCAGGATAAGAGATGCAATCAAGAATGGCAGTACAGGGAGTCTTGCCCAGGCTGACATAGATATGATCAATGCATCTCGTGTGCCTGTTTTTAGATTGATGTCATTGGCAGCTACTGTGGAGCACATTCGGGGCAAGACCGGTGACGCGACGATAGATAACCTTATGAGTGACAGCCTGATCGATACGCTTTCATATCCGGTCGCATATGATATTGCCTATTTCGCGAGCCAGCACGCGCTGCATAAAACCCGCAACCTTACCTCTCAGGTCCAGGCTGTAAAGGCGAGCATGACCACTGAAGTCAGAGACAAAATCGCTGGAATACCGGATAAGATCAACACGGAGCTTCAGGCGAGCGAGGACCGTCGAAAGGCAGTGTGGGAAGCCCTCAGAGATAGCATAGGGGATGCTTTTCAGAAAACAGTCATGATGGAGCAGATTATTTATCAGGAATTGTCCCGGACTAAACTGCTTGATAGTTACCGGTTTGCAAGAGGGATGAGGTAATCCCCAAGTGGAAGTCTTTACATACGGCAACTCAGATTTTCTGATAAAGATATTTACGGCTGTCAGGGATCTTATGGGAAGTGGCAGCTTCACGACTCTCACGAGGATATCCATTCTTTTGGGTTTTTTGATTCTTTTTTATCAGCTTTTCTTCTCCATGAACGTTACCCAAATATTTTTGGGGATAGTTAGGCAGTATGTATTCGTAATCGTAATGTTTTATGTGCTTCTTGTTCCCAAGGCTGATGTTGTGATATATGACCAGATCAAAAATGTCTCAGCAGGGGTAAATAACGTGCCCTACGGAGTAGCATTGTTTTCCCATATATTCACGTCTACCGAAAAGGGCCTGACTACACTCTTTGAAAACAGCTTCTCGTTGCCTAATGACATGCGCTTTAATAAGACCGGCTTTGCGTTTTCTGTTATGCTTCTCGATTCCTTCAAGAATGCCACACCGACGGATCCCTATTTCAAAAGAACCCTTAACGACTACATAAAGGACTGTTTTTTCACAAGCGTGCTTTGGGGAGAGAAAGACCTCAACACGGTTATTTACTCAAATAACATATGGGGTGAAATGACTTCCACAACTCATTCACAGAATTCTTATACCAAGACCTACTCCTCGACAGTCCCCTCGGGGCAGGCCACAACTTGCAGTAACGCTTACGGGGTATTGGACGGACAGTTTGGGACTGCAACTGTCGCTTCCTATGCTGCCCTGCAGAGTTATTTGCAGGCGGATGTCGTAAGTGCCACGCCTACCGTGCTACAAAATCTTCTTAATGTGGGAACGGATGCAACGACCGCCATGAAGCATGCTATTGGTGTGAATATGATTTCTTCCGCGATGGCTGAAACTGCAACCATGACAGGCGTCAGCGCTGATGCCGTGGCCTACGCTGCCGCTCTGAGTCAACAGCAGCAGCGCAGTGCCTGGGCCACAGGCGGGGAAATGGCAAAGAAATACATGCCGATAATACGCCAGATCCTTGAGGCGTTTATTTACGGAATGTTTCCAGTTCTTTTCCTTATGATGTTGACTCCGCTCGGAGGAAAAACCCTTCATATGTATTTCATCATGCTTTTTTGGTTGATGCTTTGGTCTCCGCTCTATGCCATCCTGAATCTTATAGTCAATGTACGTGCTGCCACGGTTCTGTCTTCGTCACAAAACTATTTTGCGATGGGAACGATGCCCCTGATATATGAATCAACCAACGATCTTGTGGCAATGGCTGGTTATATGGCATGGGCCGTTCCAATGATTGCCTTCGCAATCGCCAAGGGGTCGGATTCAGCCCTGGTCCATCTTGCCAGTAGCATACAGGGCAGCACAAATCTCACGCAGAATCAGGCCGCCGGAGCTGTTACCGGTACGGAAGGTGCGGCCCGCACGGCACAGGCAGCAGCGCATTACAAGGCAGCTCAGACTTATGGAGGAGCGGACATTGTGACTACAGGCATGGCGGCCAAAGCGTTTAAGGACATGGGGGCCAATGTGACCTACGGTGGGATGAGTGATCCCCAGCTGACAAAAGCCGGCTCCGGACAGGCCCTGAGTGATATGAGCGTCAATATGGGGAATTCCACTGCTATCAGTAATCAGGGGGGTGTGGATGCAGCTGCGCAGGCACATTCCAATCAACAGGAAAAGGCGATCGCGTATGGGACTACCATCGGTGCTGGAGGCGCCTTGGGTTCATTTGCAGGTCATGTAGATACATCCCGTATGGAGGGCTATAACCAGACATTGCAAAGTTGGAAAGCGGCAGGTAACGGCGGCGGGATGGTGGATATGCTGACAGCCACTACGTCCTCCGAGATGATAAAGAACGTCAACGACAAACAGGCGTACAGGAATGCCCTGAATTCCAGAGCAGACTATCATCAGGGGCAGAATCCCGGCATGGACCGTGACACAGCTGTTGCTGCCGCTGCGTCTGAATTCTCGAACATTGAGGCCAACAGAAAACATGGCGGTGACCTGGGATGGCAGAAGTCTTACGACACAGCCAGGGCTCATGGATTCCAGGGCAGTGAAATGCAGTATGCTTCATATCTTTCGGAGATGGCAAACATGCTAAGTTATGCTGACTCAGCATCAATGCAGAACGTTGCCGATAAGCACTGGGGCGGAGATACCGCCGGCATGCTTACGGAAAGAGCGAACTTTCATAATACACAGGCTGCGGCCGAGCTCAAGAAGATGGAAGAAAAAGGGTACAGCGCTGAGAGCATGGGGCAATATATGGGCAATATCTCAGCTCTTAAGGGTGTAGCAGCCTCTGAATTCTATCAGGAGTTCGGAGATAAGGGCGTTCTTACTTCCGAAGGTGGCAAGATGCAGAATGAGCTTGGAAAGTTCGAAATGCTACAAAACGCTGCTGTAGCCAGTGGGTACGGGGATAAAGATGGGAATCTGTCAATGGGAGGTTTCCAGAATTTTCTCCGCGACCACCACGGCGTTGATATAAAATCAGCGAGCAAAGACGGCATTAATACCATTTCAATGAATCATGAAGGGAAAGAGATATATCGCGAGCAACGAGGACAGATAGACATGAATAATCCTGCTCATCGAGACATGATTCATGAGGCTCAAAAGGATAACCCCAACTTCAAACCTCAGCATGGAGATAATTTCCACGTCGGAGGCGGGCCTGCAAAGAAATTTGCAACAGCTCAATCAGTGGGAGGAGCAGTATCGCAGCACAATAACCGCGACGAATCGAATGCAATGAATACAGTTCAAAAGGGGACTACAAGCACGATCGGGAATTTTGGGACATATGGGAGTAGACATCAGACATTCCATGAAAATTCCGAGATGGGCTTTAAGACTATAACAGATCCTAACACCGGTCGGTCTATAGGTGTTGTCGGTAATTTCCAGTATGCTCCAGATGATAAACACCATGCAAACCCCATTTCAGCGAGTTTTACTAATGTAAAAAGTGGAGAAATATTTACAGCACAGAAAGTTACAGATCGTGGACAGGAGACCTGGCAATTTGGCATAGATAAAGTGCAGATATCCCCTGATGGGAAGAAGGTATCTCAGTTTAACTCCCTCAGTTCTCAATCTGTTTCCACCGGGGGGTATGCATCGGAGAGTAAGATCGCTCCTGACGGTATGACTCTTTACCAAAAAGCCGACGGTGGCCAGCAAGTCAATTGGTGGCACCAGTTCAAAATGAATTTTGAGAAAGGTGCGAACGTAAGCACTATGGGCTTTATTGCACAAGGTGACCTGACTAATCTCAATTCCGCACAGACAACAGCCATATTTACTGGTGGAGCAACCAAAAATGCAGTAGAACGAGTCAGTTCAGTTCTGAGTATATACAACCAGGGCAAGGCAGCCGGCGAGGGGATGGGGAAAGGGCTGCCATCACCACAAGCGGCTCCCAATAAGGTCGAAGTTAACAAGCCAGATATTTCAACAACGACAACCTCACCACAGGAACCTTAATACGGAGGCACCATGATTGCGTACAAAGTTCTCATTGTTTCAAATGGCATCATAGTCCTCGCAGACATCACGGAGGACGATGCTGCACAAATTAAAGCAACAGACGTAGCGATTGGCATGAATTCCGCGGGATTGGTTATCAAGGCTGCTCATTTACATATTCCCATACCGGAAAATATCATGGATTTTCTGGCGGACAATAGGAATATTACCATATACCCTTTTGCGAGCTATAGATATGTTGAGGAAGCGCTGCTGAATATAGCTTTATCAAGGGAGGCAATTATAGAGGCCCGCGGTATTTATAATTTCTGGAAAAAGAATAATGCGGCTCAAACTGGCAACGACCAGCCGATACAATGACCGAATTAATCCTCTTCTTTTCTGTGCCAGATATTGAAGGAATATTCGGAATAAGCGGCGCTGGTCACTACATCTATGCTTGCATCGCGGGCAGCCTTGGAAGGGTGGAAGTCTCGCAATACAAGTGCCCTATACACCATCAGTGCAATTCCCCCCAACAAGGCGAATCCTGTCACCATACTAACTGAATCATAATAAGCTTTTGGCGTAAACAATATGATCACGAAGCCAAAGATGGCAATCAAGAAACAAAGTCTCATGATTACCCCGGAAAACCCCAGACGCCGTAATGAGGGCATTACGCCGAGGGTAGTATGATGAGGAAATCTATCTTTCACTTTACGACCATTCGCAGTATTTCTTGCCGAAGCCTTAACCTGCGGGAGCTCAATATCAAAGAACGGGGAATATTCGGCCTTTATCCCATAAACTCTGGCAACTGTCCGCATATTTGTATCCGTGGTGAATAATGTGACATTTTCACCCGCATTTCTTAACAACAGAGCCGCCCCGAGTATCCTGTTGTCAGCATTACTGGCCAATGCATCAATGCTCTCGTATCCTTCAATTATCCTCAAGATTCTGCCAGTTGGCAGTTTTACTCCTGCCACCAGATCTCCGTAACTACCGAACCTATCCAGTGTCCTCGCAATCTGCCTTGCAGCCTTGGCGACGAGTTCTTTGTCACTATTCTTGAGCCCGTCAATCTCCCGAATAACCGCCAAGGGTATCACCCAATCAGCTACACCGGCCTTGAACATAATATCCGGATCATAGATTAGGACTGTTGTATCGAGGACGTATGCCTTTTTTGACCTTATGTTCATTTTTGTCATGCCTGATTCGCTCATATTTATTTATAGGGTTACACTGTCCCCTTGTCAAGGGGTCACCTTGTAAAAAGTAATATAGACCAGGAGAAGATATGCCTAAAGACATACTACCTTTTATTGGCGGCTGGCCACCAAATTTCATAGTTACCGAGGTTTTGGGCATTGTCATGGGGGAAGGGACCCAGGGCACAAGTATTTTCAAAGACACCAGGGCTAAAGTCGCTGACATTTTTGGTGGGAAGGTGGTGGGATATTCAGAGGATCTGGCTAAAGCAAAAGACGAGGCTACCAGAGAGATGCTTGAATTAGCCAGAAAGAACGGCGCTGACGCTGTTGGCGGGATTGAACATGCGACTTTTATCGCGGCCTCAGAAAAAGGTGGGATATTTGTCGTAAGCACAATGGGTACCGCCGTGAAGGGGTTTCTAAAGAAAAATGCGTAAAGTGATACCTATTGTGGGTATGTTGATGTTTCTTGTCGCAGGGCATGCATTTGCTTCAGAAGGATGCAGCCATGATTGCAGAAAGTGTCACTCCATTACAGAGGCCGAAGTTAGAAGACTTGTATCTCAGCACCAAGGGGGCATCAAAGTCCTGAGTTTTAGAATGGCACCAGTAAAAGGACTCTGGGAGGTTATTGCTGAACAAAATAACAAAAAAGGGGTCTTTTATATTGATTTTGAAAAGAAGCACATAATTTATGGAGCTATTACAAACGCTAAGGGTGCCGAGAACCTCACGCAGAACATCCTCGAACAGTCATTCAAAATCAAAGTATCCGAACTGGATCTTAAGAATGCCATTTATCTCGGCAGCAAGACAGCACGGTTTAAAAATGTGGTCTTTGCTGATCCTACATGTTCCCACTGCGCTCAGCTCCATAAAGAGATAAAGAAGCTGCTTAAACGCCGGTCAGATATAGGTTTTTATATAGTAATGTATCCGCTGAAGAATTACAGGCCGGATGCATATGATAAAGCCAAGACTGTCTTCTGTTTTCCTTCTGTTGCCATACTCGAACAAGCTTATGAAGGAAAACCGCTGCGGCCGGCGACGTGTGATGCGAAAGCTCTTGATAAGAACTTGGCTGTAGGGGAGAAATATGGAGTAACCGGCACTCCTACCGTGGCCTTTCCCAATGGGAAAATCCATTTTGGGTTCGCCAGCGATAAGGAGCTTGAGACCATGATCTCAAATAATATGTAAAGACAGTCCATGGAAGTGACTTGACGGCAGCGCAAGCGGAGTGCAGATAGGGGGAGTAGTGCTTGAGTTGAGCAAGTATCAGGTGATGACCAGGCATGCAGCTCAGTCTGAATTAGGTCATCTTATCTTAAAACGGTAGAACCCTCAGGCGTCATATCCCCTGCCTGAAAACCCAGCGGTGTCCGGGAACGTCAGCATAATGAAGTGGGTTTATATGCATGTCAAAATGCCAGATTACCGCATTTGGGGAAAAAAGTCCCGCCAGGGGCGCTGACGTGGGGACGTCGGAAGCGCCGCCAATGTTTTTGGAGGGGACACGGCACCTTGGGGAGGTCCTGGCAGGTGTGTCATTTTAACATTCACCCTAATTTGCCCGTCAAGGCAATGGCAGCAAAGACAGCGATTAATTTACACGTGAGGCGGGGAAGGACATTCAATTCACATCTATTGGCTTTGGTGTATTAGAGGGTGCGAGGGTTATTTCTTTCTTGGTTTTTAAATTGGTGCTTTCTCTTCTAAACTTTTCACTAAGGTCAGCGCCTCTTCGATGGTATCACAGTCTTGAACATGGCTCCCATTGGAAGAGAAAATAGCGTAACCGACAATGCTGCTGTCCTTATCCAGTATATCACAGGCGTAGAACCCCGCTTGACTGCGTTTGACAACCTTCCCTAATTTTCGTATCTGCTTTCCTTCCATTTATTACCTCTAAATAAATTGTTATCCGAAATATAAGGCAGACGGGAAGGAAAAAGCTACCGCTTCGCATAGTTTTCATTGTCCTTTTGATTCTGTGAGGGATATAATTAACCATTATGTCGACGGCTCGGGACTAAGGTAATCTGACTATAACGAGGGGAAAAAATGGACATTGAATTTCACTATCACATGACGTACCTGATCGCTCTGCGCGCCGGTTTCAATAAGGATGAGGCTTATACTATCGCATATACAAGCCAGTATGTTGACGATAATATGGAACCGATGTCTATTGTAGGCGGCACGGAAAGATTTAAAAGCCTTGTAACCCAAACAATAGATATTACCTGCCCGAAGGAGGAGCATCTCGGCGTGTATCCTTTGTTTCATTTCTGCCCCGGCATACAGAAGGAGGTAGTGGCGGCATCACCAACCAGGCGCGATGGACACATCAGCCTTCTGGCTACAATCCCCGACAACAGCAACGCACGGACAATCTTTGCCGAGGCGATGAAAACAAGCGACTTCTATCGCATAGGTATTGGCACCCATATGTACGCAGACACATTTTGCCATAACGACTTCACGGGATGGAAAGATCCTTTCAACTACACTAAGGCTGAGGGATGGAAAGGCGCAGCCTGGTCTTGCTTATGCCCGTCTATAGGGCATGCATTGGCAATGCATGAACCAGATATCCCCTCGCTGACTTGGCAGGACATAAGACTGACATCCCCTTTCAGCACAAAGAGCAACAAACAGCGGATACTTAACGCAGCCGGAAAGATATTTGATGCTTATCGCACTTTTACAAAAATAAAGAAGTATGCGGACATTAAACAGCAGCTTCTTGTTGACTTGGCGGATGCGATAGGACCCGAGGTCAGTACCGCAAGCAAAGCTGCCGCTGGATCAAAGGCGAGAATTAAGAAATACGAGAAATTGATCGGGCCGGAAAGATTTGTGCCCTACGACAAGGGGCTTTGGTACGGTACCGCAATTGATGAGCAGAAATCTGATCCGACAGGTACCGCTGGCCAATCAACAATGACGCGGATTTGGAAAGAAAAATATGTGGAAAGTGACTGGTACAAATTCCAACTTGCGGCAAAGCTGCATCGTGAGACAGCATTGGGCGTACTTCATGATACATTTGCTGCTATGGAAATCCATGACGCGGTTATAACAACGAGCGAATAGGTCTTTGTTGAAGGATTATAATTAAGGGGTCTTTAAGGCTTTGTCCACCACACGGCGGACATCGGCGAGGCATCACCTGCCGGTAGGGTTCTTGAGATGGCACTGGCATCCACCAGCTTTCTTTTCGGTAAGGATCCTCGCCATTATCTTGGATTCACCGTTATTCCTCTGAACATCCAGGATGATATCTTCCTCAGGATACTGAAAGCAGGAACAGATTAGGTTCTTCATGGCGATAAGATTATCCCGTGGCATCCATTTTTTTATCTTCTATCTTGAATTCCTTGTCCGGCCATCCTTTAGTACTATAGTCCACAAAAAAGCCTTCATACGAGATAATCAGGAAAATAAGTCTATAGAACAGGCTGAGGCAAGAATGAATCTTATCCAGGTATTTTTGCATCTTCTGTTCATCCATATTGAGCTTATCCGCATGTGCCGACTCATTGCGTAACGATACCCACTGATCAACCAATTTTGTAGGGAACCACCCTTGACCCGCAATCTCGTATAACGCAGCTTTCGGGGACTGATTCTTTAACATGCCAAGACTGCTTATTAATCTCTTTGCTATTACCTTGTCTATCTCCATTTGATTTATTAACTCCACGGCATCATCTGAGGCCTTTAATACGGTTTTATCAACATGTCCATAGGATTGAAAATGTTCCTTCACTAAACCTTCTATCGCTACACTCAAGGCTAGGGCCATAATACTGATGTCGCCCTGATAAGCGCTATTAACCTTGTGCCAGTATCCAAAAAGAGAGGGTGTTGCCGCTCCAGGATTCTTTATATATTGGATAATGAACTTTTGAAAATGCACCAGATGTTCGGGGGCACCATGACTTATTGGAGATGGCAACACCTTATCGGACTGGTGTAGGGCAACTGACTTAATAGTCGTCTGTGCAATATCTGCATAGTTTTTCAGTATAAAACAAGGATTAACATTACGACCCAGAATAATGCTCAGTGATAGAGTCACACGCTGTTCAAAATCATCTGGCATATTGACTGTTGGGCCATCAATCCTGATATCCAAACGGTCATCAGACTTCTTGAAGGAGAATTCAATATTATCTTCGGTGGTAAATACCAGCGTATTCAGAATCCAGCCTCCATTTGGGAACGTTTCAGCTTTATTGCATGGAATTGAATGCTTTCCGGCAATAGTCAAGGCAATTACCGTCCGCTCCGGCATCTTCCTCTCAGATATATATGTAATCTCCCTGGGATTAGCCTTGATTATCATGGCGGATGCCTGCGTAGAGACATTCGATTTATTGATATACAGTCTGTTCAACTTCCAGACGTGTCCAGACATATCAGTTGCCTCAAGCGAATAATAGTGCTCACTGCCAAAAATCGCACCAGGGGTAACAGGGGCAAATATTGACTTGAGTTCTTCGGAAAGATTAGCTATGACGCTATACATTTTTAGATGCAGAAAGCCGTCTTCATCCTGAAAAATAGTCCCGGAGCCTTCATACGCTGTAGGATTATCGGAACCATTTTGAGTCAGTTTCATTCTGACGCAATCCAATTCAAGCTTGCCGCTTATTACTGAATCCAGCAGATTATCTGACGAGCTCATTTAATTTCCTGCAACCTCAATAGTTGGGTATATATCTACGTCTGGATACTCTTCTTGAAAGGCTTCTAATACGTTTTGAATTTCCTTATCAGATAGATCCCCGAAATTCTTGGACATTACTATCTTTCCATTGGAATCTACGATTTCACCGATAACATCACCAGTTTTAAGGCGGCGGAAGAGAATTGTGGACTGATCTTTCATATTTAAGTTTACTTCAATGGAAGGATTTCTGCCAGGGGTTCAATTGTTGCTTCGGGACGCTTGATTAAGGCGTTTTGGGTGACTACAGATCTGTAACGAGCTGTAATCACCCATATCTAATAACTACGCCGAATTCTGGCGTCCCCAGCGGGATTCGAACCCGCTTGGTATGATTTGTGGTTCAACCGCATTGCGACTCTAAAATAATTCCCGTGCCACCGCTTTCTATGGTCTTCGGGGCATCATGTTAAATTCCGTTAGTATTCCTCACAGCCATCTGTATCCGCTGATATGTCAAGTAATGTAAGAAACTAACGGATTTTATGATTTAGCGAATATGTCAGTTTGCAGTTACCACGTTCAGGCATTGTACCCTTCTTTCCGCATCCCGTTGATACCGGGAGGCGACCGACTGTAATGAGAAGCTATTTGACGAGCTCCGTGATATCGTGGTAGAACACGAAAACAACCAGCACGATCAGGGATGAGATCCCCAGTTTCTGGATAAGAAGCATTGTGTTAGGCTTCAAAGGCTTTCCCCTCAGGCACTCCAGGAGCAGAAATATCATGAACCCGCCATCCAGAGCAGGAAAGGGGATAAGATTGAAGACCCCTATGTTTACGCTCAGAAAAGCGATAGTGAAGATGAAATTCTGCAGGCCGATGTTTATCTGATCGCTTGCCGACTTAACGACCATTATGGGTCCGCCGAGGGCTGAAAGTGGCAACTGCCCCTTGAGCAACATGATGAAGGCAGAGGAGACCAAGCTTGTCATTTCCCAGGCCTTTCCCAGAGCCTTCGTGAAAGCCTCAATAATATTAACCCTGTAAACTGTTTTTGTTCCCTTCGGGCTTACGCCAAAGAAACCTGTCTCAGAAGGGCGCTTCAAGGCATCATATCCAACACGCTTCTCCGGCATTACAGCTGTAAGTATGACTCTGTCGGCCCTCTGAAGCTTTATGGGCAGAGATACTCCGGGATTCTCCTGAATGACTCTTATCGCATCTTCGTATATCTGAACCTGCACTCTATTGATTTCCAGAACCCTGTCCCCTGGCATTACGCCGGCTATTTCTGCGGGCGAACCCTTGGAAACCGAGCCAATTTCGGGGGCCAATACAGAGATGCCACTCCAATAGACAACTGTCAAAAGAACAATTGCGAGGAGAATATTGAAAAAGGCTCCTGCGAGCACTACCAGAGCCCTGATGCAGATGGGCTGATGCCTGAACGACTGCGCCTTGTCTTCTTCGGAAACATCCTCTGCAGGGTCCTCGCCAAGTAGCTCCACATATCCGCCAAGCTGTATAAGAGAGAGCAGAAATTCAGTTCCGTTCACTTTCCTCCTGTAGAGGGCGGGGCCAAAACCGAGCGAGAACTTTTTTACCTTTACCCCTGCCACTTTTGCTGCAACGAAATGCCCAAGTTCGTGCGAGACGACTATGAGGCTGAACATCCCAGTGATTGCCAACGCTTGATATAGAAATTCCATAGTATTTATTTATCCTCTATTAAGATATATTGAGTTTCAGGGGGGCGTTGTCAAGCCTGTCGCTCCAAAAAGTCTCTCCAATTTCTCAAGGGCCTCCAATCTTTTCTTCTCTTTTTTCGACAGTTTATTTTGGTACATCCTCGGAGAAAGCCTGCTTGGGTGCCCAGTGCCTATCGGTATTGGGGCGCCCAGAATAATGCATTCTTTGGTCCCTTTTAGGTAATCGACCTTGTTTCTCGCTGCCGCGTTAGAGAGAATCTCTTTGGTGTTCTGAAACGACGCTGCCGATATCCAGCTTTCGGCCTCAAGGGATGCTTTTGTCAGACTGACTATGGTTGACATAGCGCGGGCTTTGCGGCCGGGTGTGCACTGGTTTTCCCTCAGGAATGCCTTCAGGAGAATCCTCTCGCCGGTGACAAAAGCTGTTTCTCCTGGATCGGTGATTACAACTTTATTTAGCATTTTCCTTAAAATTACCTCGAAATGTTTGTCGCTGGTCTCGACACCCTGCATTCTGTAGATTTTCTGAACCTCATCGATGATATAGGAAGCCGCAGCTTCGACACCTTTGACTCTTAAGACGTCTTCTATCGCAATTGCACCGTCATGGAGCAGGTCACCTGCCTTAATCTGGTCGCCGTTATAAAAATTCAGCTGTTCTCCCACGCCTGCGTGATATTCTCTTTTCTCGCCGGTATCAGAGACCACTTCTATTGGCACCTTTCCCTGTCGGGGAGGCCCGATCCTCACCTCACCGTCTATTTCTGACATAATAGCTTTATGCTTGACCTTCCTTACCTCCAGAAGCTCAAGGACCCGCGTAAGGCCGCCGGTAATGTCGACATTCTTGGCTGATTGTTTGGGGATCTTGGCGATTACATCTCCGGGACTGACGGTTTGACCTTCGCGGGCAATCGGCATTGCGCCTATAGGTAGTTGGTACTCCTTCTCGCCGATAATTATCTTCGGAACCTCGTCGGCCAAAATAGACTTAATTAATATTCTGGTAACCCCCGTTACGGGATCGTTTTCCTCTTTAGCAGTTACGCCCTTTATAATGCTCTCATACCTTGCCTCTCCTTCGCTTGTCGATATAATGGGCAAATTGAACGGGTCCCATTCGGCAATGCGCTGTCCTTTTCGTACTTCGTCGTTTTCGCCTGCGAAAAGATAGGAGCCGTAAGGCAGTCTGCCTACCTCACGCTCAACCCCGTTTGTTATAAGAAACAGTCGGGCATTCCTATTTACGATAACCCTGTGCCCCTCCCTATCTGTGACGGTTACAGCGTCCTTGATACTCACAGTACCGTCTTCTCTTGCCTCAATATAACTCTTTTGGTCGCCACCCGAAGCGCTCCCGCCTGAATGGAAGGTTCTCAGGGTAAGTTGGGTTCCGGGCTCACCGATGGACTGCGCCGCTGTGATTCCGACAGCCTCGCCGATCTCAGGAAACTTCTTCTTCGATAGCTCATGTCCGTAGCACATTGCACAGATGCCATTCTCAAGGTCACAGAAGAGGGGGGACCTCACTGACACCTGTGTTATGCCCTGAGAGACAATCTTTTCAGCAATTGACTTCGATATCAAACCATTTTTCTCTACAAGTATTTCGCCTGTCAGAGGGTTCTTAACTTCCAACGTTGATACACGCCCGGATATTCTCTCTTCCAGCGGGATGATTACATCGTCTTTTTCGGTCAGAGGCTTCATCGTAAACCCTTTGAATGTTCCGCAGTCCGTTTCATGGATGATAAGGTCGCTTGCGATATCCACGAGCCTTCGGGTGAAATAACCCGCATTTGCTGTCTTAAGCGCTCCATCTGCCCTCCCTTTCCTGGCGCCGTGACAGGAAAGAAGATACTCGAAATAGGAGAGTCCCTCTTTGAAATTACTCTTGATGGGCATTTCGACTATGTCTCCATTTGGTTTGGCCATCAAGCCTCTCATTCCCGCGAGTTGCCTTATCTGTTCTTTAGATCCCCGAGCTCCGGAATCCGCCATCATGAACAGACTATTGAATTCCTTGGCGCGCTTTTTCTCATCTTCCGAGAGATCACCATCAGTCGCTCCAAAGTTATCCATCATTGCATCGGCTATCCTGTCGGTAGCTTTTAACCAGAGGGCAACGATCTTGTTGTGCTTCTCCTTTTCCTCCATGAGACCGGCATTGAAATCTTTCTCAACCTGGTCCACATCTCTGTCGGTTTCCTCGATTATCTGCTGCTTTTCTTTTGGAATCGTGACATCGGCTATCGAAAGGGAGATGCCGGAACGAGTTGCATACTCAAACCCTGCATCCTTCAGTCGGTCCAGGAGGAGCACCGTCTCGTCCATCCTTGCCTCTTCTATCGTCTTTTCAATGAGTCTGACGATATCTTTTTTTCTGACATGCCTGTTGGTATCTTTAAAAGGGATTATTCCTGGAAATAGCATGCTGAAGATTATTCTGCCGGGAGTAGTCTTCTCTATCTCACCATCAATCCTTACCTTGATCAGGCCTTGCAGGTCAACAACCCCGTGATCGTAAGCCATGAGTGCATCTTCCATATCTGCGAAGATCTTCCCCTTGGCTGTGGACATAGGGTCTTCCTTCGTCAGCCAATAAAGCCCCAGCACCATATCCTGGCTCGGAGACATAGCCACTTTGCCGCTTGCCGGCGAAAGAACATTGTTTGTAGAGAGCATAAGAGTCCGCGCCTCTTCCTGTGCGTCCTTTGAAACCGGTAAATGCACACCCATCTGATCTCCGTCAAAGTCCGCGTTGAAGCCCGCGCAGGTAAGGGGGTGAAGACGTATCGCACGATCCTGCACCAGTATGGGTTCAAAAGCCTGCATGGACAGTCTATGGAGGGAAGGCGCCCTGTTCAGTATAACGACCAGCTTTTTCATCTCATCTTCCAGCGCCTGGATCGCGGATTCATGCATCATGTCGCAGAGTATCATTGCATGTTTCAGAGAGTAGGCCAGGCCGGTACGTCGCAATTTCCCATATACAAAGGGTCTAGCCAGTCCCATTGCCAATTCCATTGGGATTCCGCACTGGTGGATCTTCAGAAAGGGGCCTGAGGTAATGACCGATCTTCCAGAGTAGTCAACCCTTTTGCCAAGCAGGTTCCGACGCAGCCTTCCGTTTTTGCTCTCTACATGGGAAGTTATTGATTTCAATATCTTTTTGCCTGTTCTGTTTTTAGTTTCGTATTTCTTGTCCAACAAAGAATCTACAGACTGCTGAAGAGCTTTTTTTGCAGGCAAAGTAAAAAAGGGAAGAGCGTCATTTTCATTGAAGAACTTGAGTCTGTTGTTTTTGATGATTATTCTTGCATACAGGTCATTAAGGTCCGAGCTTACCATTGTCCCATTCTCAAATTGAACAACCGGTCTTAGTCCCGCAGGAAGAACCGGCAGGACATCTATAACCATGCGACTTGGGTCAACGCCTCCCCTTAGGATATCCCGCAGAAGGAGCAGTCGCTTGTTAATCCTTCTGGAGGGGGGCAGCCTTCTAAGTCTGTTAGCCACCTCACTGGGGTCCATGTCCTGGATTAAGTTCTTGACCGCCTGGCCACCTGTCTCTGCCCGAAAACGTTCGTCCCTTTTCTCGCCTGATAAAACAGTTGACTGATGATGAATGAACTCGACAGCGGAAATATATGAGCCTTTCTCAAATCGACTCCTGCCTTTTGCCAAGACTATAAATATGTCGCAGTTCACAAGCTGATCAAATTTTCGGGGAGGCAGATTAAGATACGTTGCGAGAATCTTTCTGAACCAGGGATGTACCACAGGGTGTGCAAGTGTTATCTTGCCGAAGGTTTGTCGTCTGACTATAGGGTCGTTGGTCATAACGCCGCATACGGAACAAAGTATTCCTTTTCTTGAATACTTTTTCCTGCAGGCGCACTGCAGGAACTCCACTGGACCGAAGATCTTCTGACACATAAGACCACCCGGAACAGGGAGTCCTGTGCTTGCGTCGACAGTTTTGTGTATCTCCACCTCTCCATTGGCCAGGGACTCTACCTTCTCTCTTGAAAGTAAGCCAATGGATATCCCCTCAAGCTCATTGACCGTATGGATCATCTGCAGACCAACCTTTTGTTCTATTTGCTTTTTATGACTTCGGCAGCTCTACCGTCAATAGTGAGCCACTTTGTTCCCACAAAGCCTTTTGAGATGAAATCGCTGAGAAGGGAAAAAAAGACCATAAGACGAAGGTCTTCCTTGGCAAGTTCGTCGAACCTTCTCCTGAGTTTCTCAATACGCTGACTGTCCCTACACAGAATCAGTGATGGCAGTTTTTTCTTATTTGCCAATCCCTGCGCCTTGGCTACAACATAATCAGGGTCCTCCGTAGAATTATCGAATTCCAGTGCAAGGACCTTTTTTAACGGAGAGTCTTGCCGTCTGGGGACGTATAGCGTGACGAGAAGGTCAGGAAATCTTCCCCTTCTGTTTTTCGACTCGCTTCTTAAGGTGTTTTCATCCTTTATTGAGAAGCCATAATGAACTGCACCGGCCTCGCGCTTTATAGACCGCACGATGTCAGATACGGCAAGTTCGTGTGTGACACCATACTTGTGAGGCAGGACCATGCGGATATGCTCTCTGGCGTATCCGTCCTGCACGAGTACATCGCGGGAGGTTGGAGTGAGTGAATACAGGGTAAAGATCCCCTTGCCGGTCATAGCTCTGTATCGTCTTGTGGCGATAAGATCACTTTTCCTGAGCTGCGAAAGCCTGACTACCAGTACTCTTCTTGCAAGATATATCTGGTGGGATTTCGCCTCGTGCTTTTCAGATATATCAGAGAGATTGCTGTCTGCCTCGTCAGGGTCCTCCGCCTGCCTGCGAGATCGTCTGCCTCTTTTGAAAAACTCCAACTGTTGCTGGATAAACCCAAGCTGGGCAGGTCCACTGGACAGAATTCTGAAGATATTCAAATCACGAGGAGTGATATCTGCTACTCCCATACCTCTACTCCTTCGAAGAGATGCTATTATTTGCAGCGCCCAAGGTGGCAAGAGCGGAAACCCTTTCTCGGAATGCCTCCAGGCTCTTAAATATCTCCTCCTTTGCTGGCATGGGAAGTCCCGATTTCTTTCTCACTCTTATGGACAGGATCAGATCGCTCTCTGTCTCTCTAAAATGTTGGGGAGTCGAGGGCGCAGTTTCGGATATTCCCTCTTTCTTATCGGACTTGACCACCTTCTTCACTATCCAGTCTATACAGCCGATTACTCCATCCTCCATATTCCTGATGACCCTCTGAAACTCTCTATTGTTTGACTTCTCCAATCGGTATACTTTTACCGCAACTTCGGCAAAGGCTTTCGCCGCACTATATGTGATTGCGCGGGCCTGGGCCTCGAATATCTCAGCCACCTTCGGATGTTTGTAAATCTCCTCCCGTATCTTCAGGTATTCGTTGACGTGCTTTCTGCTCTTGCCTACCTTGTTTGCGACCAACTCAGTGTCCCTGTAATGCTCCACAAGAATTTGATAGCAGGTCATAGTTTCTATAAAATTGAGATCCTTGCGGGCTGTATTCTCAAGCGCCGCCTTTGTCTTCATGTCCTCCTCGGATGCCTCCCTGATGATTGCCGGGATATGAGACTTGCCTGCCTTCTTAGAGGCTCGCCATCTTCTCTCGCCGGAGAGGAGTTCGTAGAGAAACTCACTGGTAGGGTCAGTGACTTTCCTTACAATAACAGGCTGTAATACTCCCTCCTCCTTAATCGATGCGGCCAGTTCATCTATGTCGTCGAAAACCTTTCTGGGCTGAAAGGGGTTCGGCCTGATCTTATGCAACGGAATTGACATGACCTGTTCTCCGGGCAGGACCTCTTCAAGTCCATTCTGGGTTTTTTCTAAATCGATTTTCTTTTCTTCTGATTGCTTCATTTGAGACCTCCTGAAATGGTTTTACGAACATATTACGAATAGAAGAAATCTGTCCTCTGAGTCTGGAAACCTTTTCTCAGCAATGAAGGCTTTTTTCAGGATTTCTTCGCTTCCCTGATATGAGACCTAACCTTCGACGCAATTTCCCCTGATCTGGCATATAGATGTCATCCCTGATCTTCTACCGGGAAAAATCTCTGTAACATCATGACAACAAAGGGAATAATGTGATTCTTTGGAAGACGAGTCTATCTTCTGCTGTGTCTCTGCACAGATGACTGCATTTTTTGGGGTTCGATACTGGCATGTATAGCGGGCTGAAATTCGACTTAACTGCTTAATATTTCATGATTTTGCACGATTCTTCCGATACTTCTCAGAATTGACCAGTTAAACTTAAGTGTGAATAGCTCTTTTTATCTTGAAATATCAATGAGTTACGATGCCTGTTTCTTGACCGAAGTGCCTTTGCGGCTTATAATAATAAGTAATTATTTATTGAAAGAGTAAAAGTTCAGGTTTACGGTAAAAGCACCTGCTATGTGCTGATGGTTAGACAGGCCCATCTTTTTCTATCCCCCTAATGGCTTAAATAGGCCATTCCCAGAAAATACACAACCTCAAAATTTGGTCTCCTCCTCTGCAAACGTAAATGGCACCCTCAAGTCATTTTGCAAACTACTTTTTTATCCCCCAACAAAAAATGCAGTCAGCCGCATCAATATCCAGCCCAATAAACTGACAAATCCCGAGTGAATGTATGGCGCCATTTCCTGCCATTCAAGATGTATCTTCCCTCCATAACTTTTCCTTACAGCCTCCCTCATTTTTACATTTTCACTGTGGTAGTAGTTCATCTTACCTGCAGGATCTGTTGCATTGTTCAAGGGGTTAATGAAATAGATCATTAAGCCCAGCAGCCAGGCAGAAGCTATCTCGACTGCCGGTCCTGTCAGTTCCATTTTCTCACCGCCATTTTCCTATCGCCTTTCATATCTTATTCATGTGAACAATTAGCATTTCGTCAAGATCCCCTCCCTGACTTCCCCCTTTTTTCTAAACAAATCTTCAGCCTTGTAATAGAACAACTATCTTCCAGCGCTGTTTAGCACACTTTCCTTTCTGACCGCCCGCATTACTTTCCTCTCTTATTCCGTCAGGGATATTTCTGCTTCTCTGATTCACCTGTCATATCTCTTCACTCACGCATCCAATTTTCGGTTCTTAAAGACATTTATTTGTATCTCAGCATCGGGAAAGGCATATCAACTTACTCTCCCTTTGCGCGGCATGTCCAGTTCTAAACTCTGGCAAAAAGTGACGTAGTTGAAGTTCCCCCTTTGCTCACCTTTGGTGACGCACCGGATTTATCAATCTTTTCTTGGAGGATCTCATGAAGACAAAGGTATTGGTACTGGTTCTCGCTTTTTCGATGATCATCAGTCTCGGATTGTACACCGGTAAAGTTCTTAAGGAGTTTCAGCAGAAGCAGATCGAAAAAATCGAACACGCCATCAATCAGTAGTACCCCGCTTTACACGCTTTCCCATTGCACGTTTCGTAGTATCACGTCCGATTTATCCCCTCATACGACTCCTTAGAGGTATGCCAACTTACTCGAAGGATCGTCTTGCCATACCAGTCCTAAACCCTGGTCAAAGGTGATGTAGCTTGGAAAAAAACGTTCGGAGGTCCATATGAACGCAACGAGAACAGCATCCAGTCAGCTTTCAAGATGGTTCGGTGGAGTTGATGCCCAGAGGCTATCGAAAGGAGTTCAGACCGAAATATCGCACGACCGTGCCGCAAAACTTTTTGGCGTTAACGAAGACAGACCCTCTACCTATCTCCTGATGGACAATCTTTCATTCTCGGTAAGAAGGAATGTTACCGCCGCTACCGTTTTTGTTCGTATTGCAAACTGCTGAACCTCACTCACAGACCCTGCCTCAGACACTTGATGTATCACGAGAAGCTGAAGATATCACGCAACGTTTAACCCGCCGGCTACCTGTTTCAGGCAGATTTATGCCCGGCAAAATAACCTACAAGGAGAAAAACATGGCAAGCAAATGCACCAAAGACAATCTTCGCAAGGCTATCGAGATCTGCGAGCGCTATCAAAGGGACATCAATCATTCTGACGTAAGAGTGACAAATCTCAGAATAGGGAAAGACACGGTAGCAGCTGATGTCACAGTGATTAGTGATGATGGGTATACGAAGAAGCTCCGCAACAGATACGACATATTCTCTTTATAAGATTGCTCTCTTTCCACGTATTAACCCCTAAAAAGTGCGTTGGCGGCAGTTTATGCTACCGCGCTTTCATAGCTAAACGGAGGTTTCTATGCATACCGGAACAATTCCGACGTTCAAAAGACTTCAGAGCGAGATCAACGATTTTACCCGAATCTTCAGTGAAATCGGCAAGAAGGTTGACTTTGTCGGATACTTTTGCAGGAAGTTCAATATTGATAGAGATCGCTACTCTCTCTGGCTTGAAGACGCCAGCGACTTTGCCGAACTCGTCGTTCTCTATCTTGGCGATGAAACCAAGGAGAAGATCAAAGCCGAGACAGTTCAACTCAGACAGATCTTCTGCTGAGAAAGGAGATGAGAGAGATGGTGAAGAAAGTACTCAAGGTATCAGCAGGACATGAAGTCGTAACGCTTTTCCGGAATCGCACCTTCCTGGACAAAAAGAAAGAATGCAAGAAAAAGGAGTGCAGGAAGAAGACGAGGGATTATTAACACGAATCATTCTGCAGTCCCTGCCTCAGCTCCGTGATCTAACAGCAGGAATCTATTGCTCCCCAAAGTACGACTGAGAAGGGCATGTCGGCTTATCTTCTCTGGCGTAATGGTGGTTTCTAAACTTCCATCTCCAGCAAAAAAAGTGATGTATGCCGAAACCAAATCAATAATGAGGTGAACTATGACAAAAGCAACATATATCGAAAGAGCAGGCAATCCTACTCAGACTTTCTGGAGTTCAGCATTTGAGGGTCCCCAGACACTCTGCCGCGAGGAAGCAAATGTCACCGTGAATGTTTTTGCCTGCGGCTGTAAGGGTATCCATGAGCACAGTATTCTCTCTAATCGAAAGGAGTACGAACTATGCAGGAAGCACCGGTGGTTGAGGAGGATGCCGAGAAAAAATACCCTTCTGGCAGTCGAGTATTACGCATAGCACAGCAAGGAGATATCACGATGACAGAGTATGATCTGGTTATCAGTTCGCTCTCCTGTCCCCTTATTCCAGCACTTGTGAAGTCTATCGCCGCGGCAAGTCCAAGAAAGGTCATCGGCTACGTTCAGAAATTCCTCTTTAGAGCTAAGGTCAGAATCGTTCTTGTCGTCAACAAATTAATGAACGAGTGCAGGATGCATGACCGAAAGCCCATGGAGATATCAATTCAGTGTTACATCTGCGCTTCCCGAGGAGGATGGAGCCGGTGCCCCCGAGTCAAAAGAATCAAGAAAGACTAACGAGACTCATCAATGGGCGGAAGGGCGTAGTTTGGCACGGTAACCGTAATATGCAATGTAAGTAAATTTAAATCCGATATTTCGGAAGAAAGGTAGGAAGGGGATGTCACAACATGTGTTCAAAACCACGCTAAAAGGTCAGAAGATAGAAGTCTTGGCTGGCTGGGACCGTCCACTGCAAGGTTTCTTTCTGGTAATCGAGAGAATCGGTCATGGAGATCGGGACGACGAACCGTATCTGTTCAGCAATCTCGATATGACGGAATCACACCCGAAGTCATTTGATCGTTTCAGGAATGTTCTTGACGAGTTCGGCATAACAGTCCCTATGGAGATGACGGATGAAATAATACTGGACGGGACCGCCAATAAGGGCAACAAGCGTGTTCTCCACGAGGTCAGGGACGGTAAATATTCCAGAAATGTTCTCTACGAGGAAGCACCTTAAACCAGCGCAAGGATTCTTTTCATTTCAAACAATAAATAACCTTTTGAAGGAGATTTCAATGAAAAAGTCAGTTGTTTTAATCCTCTGCATGCTTTTTGTGGTACCGTCATTTGCTGAGGATACCGTTGTGACAGAAAGGGCCTATATCATCCAGAAATGCAGCTCACCTGCCGGGACGGTGATGGTAGGCAAGGTTCTTTGCAAGGCAGCCACTTGCAATAAAGACCAGACCCCGCAGAATGCCTTTATCCAGGGTTTGCTTTCCTTGAGTGGTCAGCCGTCTGTTGAGGGCATCGGAGATGGCATGGCCGATATGCTTTTGACGGCGCTTAAGAAAACGGGCTGTGTGGATATCTTGGAGAGGGAGGGGATGGAACTGCTCAGAAAGGAAATGACTCCTGCAGGCCCATCTATCAATATTACTCCGGCTGATTACCTGATAATGGGGTCAGTTAACTCCATCAAGGTCGAAAAGTCCAACACAAATCTCGGAGGAGGCATCCTTCCGGTGTTATCTTCGGTTGACATTAAAAAGACAAAGGTCTCCATCGCCCTGGACATCCGTCTCATTCATATCTCAACCGGCAGGATAATCTTCACCAATACCTATGAAGGTAGCAACGAGAAGACCGGAGTCGGCATAGGCACCGGAGTTGGCTTTAGCGGAGTGGGTTTCGGAGGGATATATAGCTCTCTGAAGGGTACTCCCATCGAGGAAGTCGCCCGAGATGTAATCATACGCGCGGCGATCGACATCGTAGAAAACATCCAACAGTATAAGACTACTACCTCGACAGCCCTGCCAATAAGGCAGACTATACCCGAGCAGGCCAAGGAAAAATCAGATTCTGCGCCATCCAAAGCTACGGGACAGAACGAAATCAATTAACTAAGGAGGAGCTATTTCATGACAAAACGCATATTTATCAATGTATTTAGGGTCCTATTGACCGGAATGCTTCTCATGAATATCGGTTGCGCTGCCGCAGTAGGCTCAGCGATCGGATATGGTATCGGCACAATTACCGGGGGTCTTGAGGCTGGCAAGGGTGCTGATACCGCTGTAGACTGTCCGTCCTGCATAAAGGTGCAGAACTATGAAGAGGTGAAAAGGATCAAAGAGAAGATGATGAGGGAGGCATACATCAATCAAGGCCCTCATCAGCCTGCGCCACAGAAGCAGAACCCATAGTAGTTCACGACTTCCTCTATATCCGCAATTGGCAGCAGATATACCAGCCAGAGACATTCCCGTCCCTTCCAGCCGCGAGATAACCCGCTTCTAAGATTCAATTCCTTAGCCGCAGTGATGCCTTCTGTTTGTTTAAAACAAGATTACAGAAAGGAAAGCAGCATGAAAGAACCTACACAAGGAGGTCATCGACATGACGGTATTTTTCGATGAAAAGAGATTCGTATGTACAGATGCTACGGATGAGCAAGCGAGGAAGCTCTGGACACTCTACAAGAAGACCGGCTCCGACGATTGTTGCTGCTTCTCTAAATACCTGAGGAGCAACGGTTTTGAAGCCAGACAATGCGTATCCCCGCTTCTGCCCTTTCTCCCCGACGTTTACTTCAGCGGAAATTAAAGAGGTGAAAAATGCTCAGAAAGAAGAAACTATTCAAAAACACAGAGGATGAAATGAAAACAGTGCTTGAGTCCCGCGGTCTGTGGAACAGCCGCTTCGTCGAGGAGTTAGGCATGAAGTACAAGAAAATGATTGTGCTTCTTGCCGGCCGGTGTCTCCAGTTCGGCAGCAGACTTGAAATGGAGGATCTTCTGCAGACCGGATACCTTGCCCTTTATGACGCGCTCGACAGGTACAAGGATGTAAAACAAGGCTCCAAGTTGAGTACCTACTGCTATAACCTCATCAGGTGGCGCATGATGGAAAAGAGCGGACTCGAAAGCGAGGAGCAGATTTCACTCGATGCGCCTTCCATCCTGGCCAATGCCGGGGGTGACGATGAATCGCCATCAATCTATGAGGCTATCCCGTCACATTGTCCAACGCCTTTCGATGAGGCCCTCAGAGAGGAGATACGGCAATCCGTAAAGAACCTGCCCACACGTCTTCAGGAAGTCATAAGGATGAGATATTCCGACGATATGTCTTTCGATGACATCGGAAAAGTCTTCGGAGTGACTCGTCAGAGGGCCGAGCAGCTGGAAAAGAAAGCCCTCTCGCTTCTCAGAAAAAAACTCTCTGTATAAGCCTTTCCTGACGATCACACAACCCATCTATCTAACGAAAATTCCCTGTGCCTTTGCATGTCCGTGAACAGGCTGGGGGTAGTGAAGGAGGTGACATATGAAATTCAGTATAAACGGAGGCTTCCTCAGAAAAACCGGAAGGCTGCTCAGGATGAGAAAGGACGATAACGAGACTACACTCACTTTCAAAGCCGACCAGGAAACGCAGAGTGTCAGTGTCCTGTTCTTTGACGGAATAAAGAAAGTCTTTATTTCCTTCTCCGCCGAGGTTGTCCATCCCGGTGAGGCTATGATCCTCAATAAGTATTGCCCACTGTTTGCCTGCGTGGGCGATGTGGTAACAGTTATGCGTCAAAGAAGCGGCATAACACTTACTGACGGCAAAAGCGCCGTATTGATACCGGTCATCAAGGAATATGAGGTCGTAGCCCCTCCCGCTGACACACACATAGGAAGCGTTACCGTGGATCTTTCCGAGATAAAGAAGCTCTTCAAAAGGGTCCTTTTTGCCTCAAGCGATGAAGAGGTCCATTACGACTACCGTGCAATCTTTCTTGAGTGCGGTATGGACTATATGCGTGCCGTCGCTTGCGACCGCAGGATAATGGCAATGTACAGCATCAGCAAAGGGGCCCCTTACACCGGGAACTTCAGACTTCCAACGAGCGGCGCGAGTATCGTGACCGAGGTTGAAGGAGATCTTGCGACACTCTCGTTCTACAAGAACGCTATCGGCATATCCGTTAGCGGTGAGATCATGATCGACATATACCTTCCCGAGTACACGCACAGCTTTCCCGATTATAAAGAGGTCCTTCGGAAAGACTGGAAGACTTTTCTCAGAGGATCAAAAGAAGAGTTCATGGCGATGCTCGAAGGCCCGGCCATCTCCAACGAACTCTCTATCATTATGGGGTTCAAGGGATACGAGAAACAGCCATCCAGGTTTGTCCTCAGGGAGCCCTTTGGCTGCTGCATCGAGCACATCTCAAACCTTGAGTGGAGCGGCGAGGACCTGAAGATCAAGGTAAACAGGATGTCCTTCAAGAACGCCGTGAAGAACGCTGAGGGGCAAGTCATAGTGGGTTTCAACAATGATAAGAGCCCGTTGTCGGTCAGCTCCGAGACAGGCGATTATGTCTGCTACATCATGCCATATAGTCCAGCCGAAAGGAGATGAGGTGACCATGAAGATCTTAGATCGTCCAGCTACGATAGAACAAAACGAAATTCCAAGAGAAAGGAGCTATGCCATGAGACCAGGGAGTGATTTGCGTTGACCTTTTTAAGGGATCTGCTCAAGCGCTTCATGCGGAGAGGCAGGAAAACGGAGGTGAGGCAGCCAAGGGTATTCGAGATAGACGACAATTATCCCGTACGCCCTGATCCAGACCTCCCTTTTCCAAACCTCAATCCCCTGCAGAGCGCATTCAAAGACAACTATGACCAGACCATGAACACAGTGGTCGAATCCGGCACCGGTACCGGAAAAACAGCCGTGCACTACATTGCCGCAAGACCTCATCTTGAGGAGGGCAAAAGGATCATCATCACCGCCCCGACCAGAGAGCTCGTAAAGAGTCTCTACCGTGATTCCGTCAAGATATGGGGAGCAAAGATAGTCGGCATCAATACCGGTAGTGATAAGGATGTCGCTGAGAAGTTTTTCATCGTGAGCACGCCCGAAGGCTACATAAGCGCTGTACGCTCCAAGAAAGAATGGTGTAACGGATCTCTCCTGATCGTTGACGAGGCGCACAACATCATGGATGCATCAAGAGGTGGCGAACTCGACGTGGCCATTGCGATCTTCCTCAGTCTCGGCGGGACAGTCCTTCTGACCTCGGGCACTTTCCCGTGCAAACGAGAGCTGGCACAGATGCTCAAAGCCGACCTGTTCATCTCGAACTACCGACGGACGAGGTTGACAGTGGAGAAAATTCACGCGCCAGATGATTTCAATGCTGGGCCGGCCCCTAAAAAGCCTCCCAAAAATGTTGTGCCAACTCTGAGCGGTCATGTCTATAGCAGAGAATCTCTCAGGCTAAACATACTTAAGGAGATTCTCCGGAAGCATGAGGGAACGAGCATCATCGTCTTCGTTCCTACCAAGGCGATCGGGTTCTGTCTTGAAGAGTCTTTGGTCACTCCTTTCCACTGCGCCGACATAGAGGAAAAGGAGAAAGACAGGCTTGTTACCGAGTTCAACAGGGGCAACATCAAGACCATACTTGCCACAAACACGCTGTCTGAAGGTGTGAACACCCCGGCTGATATCGTAATCGTATTTGGGACAAGGAGAGGTTCTTACTATCTCGACACTGTGGACGTCAACCAGATGTTCGGCCGGGCTGGCAGGGGGAAAGATGAGGCGACCGCCTATCTCATCGGGGACAAAATAGAGCTCTTTCATGCCATGAAGCAGGCGCTGGACAAGACTATTCCCCTTCCTGTAGAGTCCATGACACTTACCGTGCTTTCGACAAGGCTCGCGGACAAGTCGGATGTAGTCAATATGCTTCGCCGAACATATGCAGCGACATTTACCACTGTTGAAAAGGTGCAGGAGACCGTTGAGAGGTATCTTCATTTCCTCTCCAGGTGCAATATCCTGACCGAAAAAGACGGCCGTTACTCACTGACGAAGGAGGGCGCACTTCTGGCCCGCTACTATATCTCCCCGCGGTCGTACATGAAATATATCGCTGTCGCCAGGAAGCTTAAGGAGAGCACAGAGCTTCAGGATCTCGACAAAGGGTGTATCCTCGTATCCTGCATCATCAACTTTTTATCCAACGAAGCTCCGCCAAGGCTGGAGAAAGACATCCAGATGAAACTGATCCCCCTTGAACTCGACAAGGAGGTGTCTCCTCAGAAGTCGGCTGTGCTGAGGCATTGCATCGATAAGCCGTCCGCGATGCCGCCACCGTTGGTATTTCAGTTGAGAGATGTTGACCGCTGGCTCGGGATGCTTGGTGACATTGAGAAATACAAGGTAAGGGAAGAGGCGCACGGGAAGGCATGGCTGCATCTTGCCTGCGTGAGACTCAAGACCTCGGCAGCCAGAAATTCCAAGAAGAAAAAGCCGGTCCAGCTCTGCCTTCCAGAGACCTCTGCTACCAAAGACTCGGCACCGGTAGATATTTCAGTGCCGGAACACGCCCATATTCTGGAAGAAGTGTCGTAAATAGTGGAGGGGTAATCTGCCGGGTGGGTGATGACAAGAGAATTCCGCGCCTGATTACTTCATGGTTTCCTTTAAACCGCTATTCGCACGTAATATAAAGGCATGATGTCGAGAAATGAGAGGCTACATGAGAAAAATCAATCATGGAGGTGAATATAGCATGAAAGTACGTGGATTTGAGGTGGTTTCCACCTATGAAGGGAAGGGAATCAACCTTCCACAGAGAAAGACGAAAAAATCAGCGGCTTATGATCTTGAAGCGGCTGAAGATGTAACCGTTCCAGCCGGACCTGGAGGCAAGGCGGTTGTTCCCACGGGGATAAAAGCCTATATGCAGGATGACGAGGTCCTGAAGATCCATATCCGAAGCGGCATTTCCTTCAAAAACACCGCTTCCCTCCTTAACGACGTGGGTGTAATCGACGCCGATTACTACAACAACCCTGACAACGAGGGACATATTCTTGTCGGGATAGTCAATCACACCTCTGTGCCCGTGCAGATAAAGAAAGGCGAGAGGGTGGCGCAGGGGATATTCGAAAACTATCTTCTCTCAGATGGAGATGATGCTGAAGGAGAAAGAAACGGTGGCATCGGTTCAACAGGTAAATAGTCAGAAGAATACCGTAGAAAGGAGGATATCTTTCCATGGCAGCAGTGGCAGTAACCGAACAGGACAGGTCGGTTGATGACCTGATCCACTATATCTGGAGCCGCAAATACCGTTACGAAACCGATGACTCCCTCGATGCTACAAAACATCGCATAGCCAGCGCTGCGGCAGGAGCAGAGCAGGAGATAGACCCCTGGACGCGGAAGTTTCGCGATCTGCTGGATGTTTTCCTGCCGGGAGGGCGCGCGATAAACTCACTGGGCACCGACAGGAGAAAGGCAACGTCCTTTAATTGTTTCGTTTCCCAGGTGATCGACGACAGCATGGATGGGATATTCGACAGCCTCCATAAGGCTGCTCTCACGATGCAGGCAGGAGGAGGTGTAGGGTTTGATTTCAGCACCCTCAGACCCAAAGGCGCAATAGTGAAGGGAGTGGGCTCGACATCTTCAGGACCCATCTCTTTCATGAAGGTATTTGATTCCATGTGTTCGACAATTGCGGCATCGGGTCATCGCCGGGGTGCCATGATGGCCGTCATGAGGATCGACCACCCCAACATCGAGGAGTTCGTAACGGCGAAGAGGGGTGACGAAAACAAGGCGCTTCAGAACTTCAACCTCTCCGTGCTGGTAACGGACGACTTCATCCAGGCAGTCAGGGATAACAGGGAGTGGAGCTTGGTCTTCAATGGCGAGATCCATAGAACTATTGCGGCGAAGGATCTCTGGAACCTGATACTGCAGAACGCGTACGACTATGCCGAACCCGGCGTTCTATTCATCGACAGGGTAAACGGACTCAATAATCTCTGGTATGAAGAGAACATAACCAGCACGAACCCCTGCGGAGAGCAGCCTCTGCCCCCTAACGGAGCGTGCAACCTCGGGTCACTCAACCTCGCCGGATTCGTTGACAGTCCATTCACGTCTGAAGCCTGCTTCAACGAGGATCATTTTGGCGAGAGTATTGCCCTGGCCGTCAGGTATCTCGATGACGTGATAGAGATCGCTCACTTGCCCCTTAAGGAGCAGTTGGAGGAAGTGAAGGGCAAGAGACGAATAGGACTCGGCATCACGGGCCTCGGGGACGCTCTTTGGATGCTTGGGCTGCAATATGGCACACCGGAGTCCGTAGAGTTCTGCAGGAAGCTCGGCCGCTTCATGAGGGACACCGCATACCTGGCCTCCATCGAGCTGGCAACGGAGAAAGGATCGTTCCCACATCTTGATAAGGACAAGTACCTCTCAGGAGCTTTTGTGAGCAAACTGCCGGCTGACATCAGGGAAGGCATAAGGGAGCATGGTATCCGGAACAGCCATCTTTTAACGATAGCACCCACAGGCACAACCAGTCTTCTCTGGGGGAACATCTCCTCAGGGGTCGAACCGATCCTTTACCTGACGGTGGAACGTGAGATTAGGGAGACCGATGACAAGAAGAGAAAGGTCACTATAGACGACTATGCTTACAGGGTCTGGAAGAGCGTAAACGGTAATGGAAAAGACCCGGATGTGCTCATCTCCTCACAGATCCCTGCGAAAGGCCATATCGACATTATGGCGGCCTTCCAGGAATTCTTCGACGCGTCAATCTCGAAAACAATTGTCTTCGACCCCAACACGAGCTTCGAGGACTTCAGGGACACCTATCTTTACGCCTACGAAAAAGGACTCAAGGGATGTACGGTCTACCGCGAATCCGGAAAGCTCGGCGCAGTGGTAAAGGCCAAAGACGACGGTTACGTCAAGCCGATGGAACTGCCCGGAGAGAGGGTGAAGCGCGCTATCCAGGTTGAGATCCCCAACGAGGGCGCGTACGAGGTCGAAGTTACTGTTGTAGAGAACCAGCCCCGCGAGGTCTGGCTGCACGCCCCTGTGGAACAGAGCGCCGCAGCTCTCATCGAGGCTGTCGTCCGGCTATCGAGCATCATGCTGCGCTGCAACATCGATCCCAGGGAAGTTATGAAGCAGCTGAGAAAAGCGAACATAAGTTACGGGAGTGTCAGCAATCCTCTCGCATACATCGAAAGAGCGCTTCTCAGGGTGATGGGGTCAGTCGGCGTTAAGAATGTTCAGGTGAGCGCAGCATCGAGATGCCCTTTATGCGGAGGAGTGGTCGTCATGGAGGAGAGTTGTTTGAAGTGTTCCTCCTGCGAGTGGAATAAGTGCAGTTGATGAGGAAGAGGTAGTGTAAGCACATACCAAACAAATCTGAGATTTATAACCCTACGAAGGGAAAGCGGATATTCTCCACTTTCCCTTTTTGCATTTCAAGGAGGTTGAATTGAGCAACGATATCATCATGACAATCAACACCGAACTCAGTGGCTTCAAGGACAAGGGGTACAACATTCCGGGGACCACGGTCATGACGACCAAGCCGCCCTTTTTCAAGCCGGTCATCCGAATCGTGGAGATCGACACCGCTATGGACTCTAAAGGAAAGATCATAGGAAGCGACATATATCCTGTTACAGGCGGGAAGTACGCCTTCACCTTCACCGCGATAAAGCGTTTCATAGACGCCGGCAGGATAGAATTCGAGAAACCTGATATCGACATAAACCCTGAATTAGAAACGGTCACCGCATATGTAAGAGGCAGCCGTTTCGATATCGAAGGTACGGTAAGGGTCCAAAGTGACGGCAAGACGATAAACATCACTGCGCGGGAAAGCGAGATTACGGAGACGTACAGCAAAAAAGGTGATGAGCTCGCCAAGAAGGAGAAGTGGAATGATGAAAGACTGATGCGTTATATCGACATGAACGTGAAGTCATATATGATCCAGCTCAAGAAGTTTGCGGTCGAAAGGGCGATCTCCGGAGCTCAGGCCAGGGTTGTGATGAAACTTCTCGGCATGAAGCAGGCATATCCTCTTGGGGATATTAAAAAGCCGTTCGTGGTTCTCAGCGTCATTCCTGACATAGACATGGAAGACCAACGGATCAAGGAGGTCGTGACTTTAAACGCGATTGGTCTCCGGGACATCTATTACCCTGCCGGAAATGGGTTGCCTCACGTGCCTCATGCTCACTTTACCGAGCGGAAAAGCGTAAGAGCAGTCTCTTCGGGGGCATCGCGGAAAAGCTTAGAGACGAAGCTCCCACAGGTGGAGGACTTTCTGGAATTCCCTGTCGACAGGCAGAGGGAGATACTGCGGAAACTGGCCATGACGAAGGGTGTTTCATCTCCCCTTCCCGTGGAGCACATGACCGAGGATGAAAGAAAATCCTTCTATGAGCGGGTCCATGCAGCAGCCTAAGACTGTCATAGCCTTTGACCCGGGATTAACCGATACGGGCGTCGCAGTGGTAAGGGGCGACGCCCTTCTTTTTTCCGGCACGTTAAGGCCGAAGGGAGAGGGACTGGCTGAAAGGCTTGGAGATCTGATGGAAAAGACGGAGATCCTGTTTCAGACGTACGAGCCCGAAAAGTGCGAGATCGAGGTAGCTTCGCATTTCAGTTATTCGCGGTCGAGGGATGTATGGACTGGCAAAGAACTCAATATCAAGGACCTCATGAAAAACGGTTACGCCACCGCTGTGATTATGGCCGTCGCCGGCAGGAGAAACGTCCCCACAGAGGAGAGGAATGCGCACACATGGAAGCTGGTCAGAGGCAGGAACATGGGCAAAGACGACATGAAGAGGCTGGCCTGTTCTCTCTTTTCCTCCCTGAAGGACAAGAAGCGGTTTTCTTCCCATGAAGCCGAAGCTGTGTGCCTGGCCTTTCTCGGCAGGTAGAAAAGATGGCATTCGGGAATATCCGGGCTAAAACAAGTAAACAATGCGGTAGCAAAACAAGATTAAGGAGATTTCTGTATGGAAAACACGGAAATTCTTGAGCGGATTAAGAAGTTGCTCAAGAGCAAGTCTCAGAAGAACTTCCAGGTCGCCGAGACGAACTTCCGGATAGGCGAAATTCTGTCCGAAGCCGATGACGTGCAGGCGCTCTCAAAGGAGCTCACCCTGGGCGGCGTCTCTGTAAGGGAACCATTCCTCTACGATTGTATGAGGGTCTTTAGGACGCTCAAGACAGAAAACATGCTCAGAGGACTTAAGGACAAGCTAAAGGGGAACCTTACGTGGGGGTTCCTTGTTTACAACTGCACAAAGGCCCCATCGGGAGATACCGCCGAAGCGCTCGCCTACTGGGAGGAACGGCTCGGCAGGATCGAAAACGCGCTGAACGACCTCGATGATGTTGCCGGCATGTACGAATTCCTTCCCGAGGCGGTCAGGAAGCAGGTGGAAGGGCTCGCAGTCGGGGTCGGAAACTCCCTCTGCGAAAACAGCATGAGAACAGCTCTCCAAGGTCCCATCAAGATAGGGCACTTAGCGGATCTGCACGTGTCCGAAACCATGCCCTCAGGAGGCAAGATCGTCATAGACCCTCAAACAGGGATGAACGAGAGGCTGCTGGACATGCACAGGTGTATCTCCTTTGCGGTCGATCGGATGATCGCAGAGAGGTGCCGGGTCGCACTCATCACGGAGCCCACGGAGACACACCAGCCCACGCCGAACGAAGAGAGATATCTTCTTGCGAGCATTCTCAGGCTTACGGAAAGCGGCATCCCGGTGATCGTGGAGCCCGGCAATCACGGCATATCAAAAAATCCGAAAGATTCCAGCGCCCTTGCGTTTCTGCAGGGAAGACCAAACGTCTTTGTCGTGGAAAAGCCTACGGTCCTTTACCTGGAGGGCAATACCTTGAGTATGACTCAATCGGAGAGTTGGCCGCAGCCCGACTGCGCCAAGATATTCGTGCTGCCTTTCCCCTCTCGTGCCATCCTCAACGGCAGGGTCGAGGGACTATCTATAGAAGAGCAGAACAAGGCCGCCTCTGCAGCTCTCAGGACGATCGTGTCGGCATTCCGGGGTGAGATAGACAGCAGGGTCCCGAACATTCTCATGGCCCATTTAACTGTAATCGGCGCAACGGGGGCTGAAAACCCCGAGATGACGAAGTATGACCCGCACCTTTATCCCGAGGACTTCGAAGGCTTCGATTACGTGGCGCTCGGCCATATCCACATTCACCAGAAGGTTGCGACAAACGCCTATTACGCAGGGTCCATAGACCGGAACGACTTCAATGAAGAAGGAGACGAGAAGGGGTTCATCGTAGCCGCCTTCGAGGACAGAACGCCAAAGGTTGAGTTTATCAGGACGCCCACCCGTGAATACAAAACTCTCACGACCGAGTTCTTCAACGATCCCGATTGGGAGAGTAAAGTCGATCCTGGAACCATCTACAGGATCAAGGGCGAAGTTTCTAAGGAGGAGAGGGAGACGCTGAGGCCCTTCATCAACAGGTTCATGGAGATCACGCCCCTTCTTTACAAGCTCACGGTAAAGAGAGAGATGCGCGTCCGGGACGAGAAGATGACTGAGGACCTGAAGGAAGAGGACGCTATGAGGCGCTACCTTTCCCAGAAGGGCTACGATGAGGACTTCATCAACCTCTGTCTTCAGACATTCAACGAAGCAGTTGGAGAACCTATCGGTCGGGAATCAATAGGGAAAGGAGAAAAAGAGTATGAGACCTTTGCGCTTGAAGCTCAATAATCTGATGTCCCATAAGGACACGGAGATCGACTTAACCGGCATCAGGGCCGCCTGTATCCAGGGCGACAACGGCGCCGGGAAAAGCGGACTCCTCGATGGGATCCTCTATGCCCTCTTTGGTCAGACATCGAGAGGGACAGGGGACAGCCTCGTCAAGATCGGCGAGACCGAGATGAGCGTGATTTACGACTTCATCCAGGCAGGCAGATGCTACCGAGCGTCACGCAAACGGGTGAGCACAGGCCGCGGCAGGAGTGATATGGTGCTCGGCATTTACAACGGAGAGGGGCCTTCCTCCCTCGATGTCATTGCCACAGGGGACGCGGTTACTGAAAGTGTCATGAAGGTCCTCGGGAGGGACTATAAGACCTTCACCGCTTCGTCCTTCCTTCTTCAGGGGCAGCAGGAAAAGTTAATCCTCGCTACTCCTAAGGAGCGCTTCCAGATTGTCTTCAATATCCTCGGGCTTGACAGATACTCGAAGTACAAAGAGGCCTTCACCCGAAGGAAAAACAGGATAAGCGACACGGTGTCGGTAATGGAAGAGGAAATAATCCGTCTTGCATCAGAGATCGGGGACCCTGATGAACTGCTCAAAAGCCGGACAGCCCTTGAGCAGGCGCTCGCCATCCTCTGCTCTTCAATAAGGGATAAGGAGGTCCTCCTGACCTCGAAATCATCCGAAATAGCGGTTCTCAAAAGCAAGCTCGGGGAATTCGAGGATGTCCAAAAGGAGATCGTCGAGTTGGAGAAGCGCAGGGTTGAGGCGGGCCTCAGGAAAAACGAGATCGAGAGGAAGTCGCCGGCTTTTCCGGAGGGGAAACAGAACGAAGGATTCGCTCTCATGGAAAAGCTTTCATTGGAGGAAGCACTCTCCAAGATTGCCGAAATAGAGGCGAACCTCAAGAACTCGGAATCCCTGAAGAAGCAAGCCGATTCTCTTGGATCATCTAAGGCATCGCTTCAGAGCAGTGTCTCGGATGCCGAGCAGAGGGTTGTCCGCTATAAGAGGGTTGTGGACAACAAGGAGAAGATAATCTCTGTCGTCGAGCAGGAAAAACAGGAGCAGGGGCGGCTTAAGACGTTGAAGACACAGGTTGAAAATCTGCAGAAGCAGATCCATGACCTGAATATAGCCGCGAGAAAGGCCTCCGAGATCGAAACGGCCATTGCCCTTTCAGAAGGTAAAGTGAAATCCCACGAAAAAGAAAGGCTGGCGAACCTCAGGGCGGCACAGGAGAGACAGGCAAATGCGGAGCGAGATGTTGCCCTCTTGGGAAAGACCGTTTGTAAGGGCCAAGGGGAGTATGGTGCCTGTGTGCTTATTTCAAAGGCTGTAGAGTCCAGGGAGTCGGTCACATCCATCAAAGCCGAGATCGAGAAAATGACGAAGAGACCTGTGTATGCTGAGGACGCCCAAATCCAAGACCTTAGAAAACAGCTTTCGTCCCTGCCTGTCGATGCAAGACAGCGTATAGCCGATGGGGAAAAAGACTTTGCTTCACTGAGGGAGGTGCTAAAGGCGTCCGAAACAAAGTTGGACGTCATGCGCACCTGGACAAAACAGGCTGCGGACATAGAGACCGCCGAAAAGGAGCTGGCCGACGCCACTTCCCTTATAGCCTCTACTAAACTTCAGATAGTCGGCATCGAAAAGCGTATCTCTGCGGTCCTTGCGGAAGTCTCCAAACTTGAACTGCTGTCCGGCGAATTTTCTCTATTCAGGGTTGTTGTCGAGCGTCTCAGGATCGTCGAGAACACGAAGGAATTTGACGTCGAGATATCGGCTATCGAGAAGAAACTCGATGAACTGAGGAAAAAGATGTCCGGTGCAGAGACCCTCAACCGCAATCTCCGTTCTCTGCAGTCTGAACTCGACACCGTCAGGGTAGACCTCGACAGACTGAAGAAGGCCGAAGGCGATACCTCGAAAGAATTATCCGTATTGACCGTAAAGGCAGATCAGGATGGGAAAAGCGGAGAGAAGAAGAAGCGGCACGAGAAGGATGTCGAAGGTCTCCGGCGTAATATTCACATACTGGAGGTGATCGAGGACTTCTGCGAGAAGGTGCCTCTTTTCATCCTGGACAACATCCTGCCTATCGTTGAGGAGGAGGCGAACAAAGTACTCGACGAAATCAGCTCCACAGGGATGAGGATCGAGTTTCGCACGGAGAAGGTCACGAAGACTACAAAAGCCGTAAGAGACACACTGGACATCATTGTTTCGGACGTCATGGGAGAAAGACCGATCAGTCAGTACTCAGGAGGAGAGAAGACAAGACTCGTTCTCGCCCTTACAGTCGGTCTCGCCGAACTCAGTTCAAGAAAAGCAGGCGTGAAGATCAATACTCTGGTCATTGACGAGCCTGCCGGACTTGACGAGAGCGGCCTTAAGGACTTCGGCAGGTGCGTCAACAAGCTGGTCGACGCGGGTATGTTCGAAATGATGCTTGTTGTCGCTCACGACAAGAAGCTGCTGGATGTATTCGACCAGAAGATCATAGTAACCAAAGACGGCACTGCCAGCAGGGTCGAGGTTCTTGCGTAGAAACGCGGGAGGGGCTTTCCCCTCCTGAATTATTTATTAATCGGATTTATTAGGAGGATCCAAAAATGGAATTCAAGATAGATCAGGGGGAGTTAAGCAAGAAACTCTCGCTTGTCCAGGGCATCGTCGAATGTAAAGGCACAATGCCTGTACTGAGCCACGTCCTCATCAAATGTGATGGCGGCAGAAGCGGCATTGCAGCATCGGACCTTGCGATAACCGTAGCCGAACCCTTGGAAGCGGTTGTGACTGAAGGCGGAGGAGTCTGTGTGCCGGGCAGGAAACTATATGAGATCGTAAAGGAGCTTGACGGAGAAATCTCCTTCAGTCTTGCAAAAAATACCCTGAAGGTCCAGTCCGGAGGGGCGACCTACAAAATTGCCTGTCTCGACATGAAGGAGTTCCCGGCATGGCCTGCCGTGGACGGGGGAAAGAAGTTTTCTGTCTCCAAGAAGACACTGGGAGATGTAATACGAAAGACGAGCTATGCGGCGGGAGACAATGACACCCGTTATGTTCTCAATGGGCTTCTATTTCACGTCAAGGATAAGGTTTTAAACGTGGTGGCCACTGACGGACACAGGCTGGCGATTGTGCGTGAGACCATAAAAGACAGTATTGAGGAGACGAAGGTCATAGTTCCTGCCAGGGCTCTGCGGGAATTGAAGAAGTTCCTCTCAGGTGAAGGCGATGTGGAGATTACTCTTGGCAAGAACCATACCCTCTTCAGTGTAGACGACATCCAGTTCGTTGCAAGGAACGTCGAAGGGGCTTTTCCTGCCTATGAGGGAGTCATTCCGGCCGAAAACGACAAAACTGTTGTTGTGGACAGGGAGGAATTCTACCGTAGCATAAAGAGAGTTTCTCTGATGAACCGCCAAACTCATGCCATTAGAATCGAGTTTGTAGAGAAGGAACTGGACCTCTCCGCCTCTCATTCGGACACCGGAGATGCAATCGACAAGATCGGCTGCGAGTACTCCGGGGACAAAATGACCGTTGGTTTCAACTCGGCGTTCCTGATGGAGACGTTGAATGCAATCGACGGCGATAAGGTGACCATCACGCTCAAAAGCGAAGTGACTCCCACCGTCCTTTATGCGACCGGTGACGGTAACCACAAGAACGTGATCATGCCTATGAGGATATAAACCAAGAAAGGAGGCTTTAATGGATATCAAGATTTTAGAAGAGGCCGCCTCGGGGAAAGTCAGGGAACAGACCCATGAGGAAGCCGAGAAATTCATGGCCAGAATAAGGACCAACCTTTTTGACCTCCTCTGCCACTCGGACAAGGCCAGGGCTGAGATTCCCCTCGACCTCGACCTAAGCGAGTATGGAGGCAAAGAGGCTGTCGAGAGGGCGATTGGGAAGGCCGTCGTGAACCTTTTCGCTCTTGGCGCGGTCTTTGGAGTGAAGACTTGCGACGTGATACTGAGGGAACTCGGGTTTGTGTCCGAAGTGGATACATTGGCCGAAGTAACTGAGCATGCCCTCAATGACAACGGCTCATCGCCGCATATATCCGAAATCGCGGAGGCAGGGCAGGAAAATGAAAAAGCCGGGCCTGAAGGCGAACAGCGTGAACCCTCCACTCCAACTGAAGTCGACGGAAAGAAGGGCGACGACAAGGTCGGGTACATGCAGATGCTCGATAAGTCAGTATCCGTTGAGGAAAGGACCGTCATCTGGAAGAAAATTCGGTTGGATAGAGGCCTCGACAGTAAGACAAGGGCCGAACTCTATCAGCACATGGCGGGCCTCAATAAACAGGAGGCTGCATGATGACGGCGAAGGCTGCTTTCAAGGAGTGGTTGGTTGCATGCCTGTCACAAACGTCAGGAGGAATTGATGGCAAAACGGCGGCTGCCTGATATCGATCCCTTCGGCTATCTTCCCCTTCGCTATGAAGACCGAAGAAAGCATGTTCCCGTAGGACAGTTCAAGAAGGGGGAGAAGGTGCTCTTCAGGGGCTGTCCTGACAAGATCGGCGAAGAAGAGACCTGGACCGGCAAGAAGGTGCTTGTCGTCTCCATGATAGGTGACGGTGGTAACTTCTTCGTCAAATACTTTCACTACACTGACTGGCACCTGAGGAAATTCGAGAGGGGCGGCTACATCAGCATGTGGGGAGCTCCGAAGAAGGAAAAAGACTTCTGGACGTTCTATCAGCCCGGGTTCCCTGATCAGACCGGCCTTGTATGCCCGATATACAAAACACCGGGAGGAGTCGGACAGAGGAGGTTCAGGGACCATATATGGGAAGCAGCGAGAAAGTGCATGTCCACGAGCGAGGACGAGGTGCCCACAGAGGTTTTGGCGCGGAGGGACTTCCCCACTATCAGGGAAGCCCTCCAGCAGATTCACAGGCCCTACCAGATCCCGGATGCACGACCCTTCCTGAGGCTTGCCTATAGGGAGGTCTTTGAGTTGAAGAAGAGGTTGTCTGCCGTCAGAAAACCTTCTGCCCCTCTCATTGACGTGGACATTCAGCCTTTTATTGAAAGACTGCCTTTTGAGTTGACGGGCGACCAGGTCAAAACCATTGGTGAGATACTGGCTGATATGGCGACCGGAGACGCCATGAGGCGCATTTTGGTGGGAGACGTATCTTCGGGTAAAACAGTTGTAAGTCAGGCCGCGGCATATGCCTGCATGTGTTGCGGATACCGGACCCTTGTCCTTACTCCCTCCACTGTACTTGCCCGACAGCACTTCGAGAAGTTTTCGCAACTCTTCGGCGAGGAGAATGTGGGACTTTGCACGGGCAGGGAGAAAACCGGAGAGGCAAGGATCATAATCGGGACACATGCGCTTCTGAACAGGAAGTTCGATGACGTGGGGCTGGTAGTCATTGACGAGCAGCACCGGTTTGGCGTTTCACAGAGAACGCAGATAGCCCTTGGGGCCCATGCCCTGCAGTTGACAGCGACGCCGATTCCTCGGACGGTAAGTCTGATCTACCAGGGAGCGATAGATATCTCGACGCTCAACGCCCTTCCGTTTAAGCGTGAAGTCGTGACGAAGGTGGTCTCGAAGTCTTATACGCCGGAAATCCTCTCACATATCAGGGACGTGGTCGACAGTGGAGGCAAGGCCCTTGTCGTTTATCCTCTGGTCGATGACGAAAAGGGGGAGTACAAGTCGGTCGAAGCGTCAAAGGAGTTCTGGGAAAAGACATTTCCGGGAGAGACGCTCTTTGTTCATGGTAAGACCGATGGGAAAGAGGATATCGTGTCGGAGTTCAGGACGTCGATGGAAAAACGGATTCTCGTTGCAACATCCCTGATCGAGACCGGCATCGATATCCCGGAAGCATCCATCCTGATAGTCTCAGGGGCTGAATGTTTCGGACTGTCTGCCCTGCACCAGCTCAGAGGCAGAATAGGCAGGAGGGGCAACAGGTCGTTCTGCTATTTCATGTTCAAGAATCTCGAGGCTGAAGAGCGTCTCAAGCTCCTTGAGTCCGTCCATGACGGCTTTGAGCTGGCTGAGAAGGATACTGACTCCAGAGGATGGGGAGACACCTTCGGCCGGGAACAGAGTGGCAACATGTTCAAGCTTCCGAGCGTGAGCATTTACAAGAAGGTCGTTGACATGGTGATTGAAGACCTTCATTCAGAGATGGCAACAAGTAATATAAATTAACCGGGAGGATATAACAGCATGTATAACAAAGTCATACAGATCGGAAACCTTACCAAAGACCCCGAGCTTCGCTACACCCCGCAGGGGACGCCTGTGGCCAACTTCAGAGTTGCGGTAACAACGAAGCACAAAAGCGGCGACGGTTATAAGGACGAGACTCTGTTTATCGACGTTGTTGTCTTTGGCAAGCAGGCGGAGAATTGCAGTCAGTACCTCGCAAAAGGCAGGAAGGCCCTCGTAGAGGGGAGGCTCCAGGAACGCAAATGGGAGTCAGACGGCCAGCAGCGCAGCAAGATGGAGATCGTGGCCGAATCAGTGAGGTTCATGGGCGGAGGGAAGGGAAACGGCGGCGGAGCCCAGCATTCTGAAGAAACGGTTCCCGAAGAGACGACCGAACTCGAACCGTTCTAAGCTCTTAATTATCGGCGAATGCGAGTAGTGTAAGGTAAGGCCGTGAGAGGGTCCTCCCTCCGCGGCCTTACCATGAAAGGATAATTTTGATTAAATTATGTGTAAGAAAAAGAGAATTATAATAGAATATAGACATAGAAGGTACGATAATGACGGAGCTATTGGGAAAAATGAAAATCTATCTTGATCTGTGTGTCTATAATAGACCCTTTGATGATCAGGCACAGAGCAGAATAGAGCTTGAAACCGGTATCTTCATTTATATCTTGGAACAAATCGAGGCGGGCAGGTACAACTTGGTTGTGTCCGACATCCTAAGGTATGAAAATGGACGGAATCCTTATATTCAAAGAAGGGAACGCATAGATTCATATTTCCGATTGGCCGGGGAGTCGGTTGGGATCGACACATCAACAGTCGAGAGGGCGAAAAGACTGAGGGGTTTTGGGTTTGGTGATATCGATGCGTTTCATGTTGCTCTCGCTGAAAAATCGAATGCAGATTTATTTATTACGTGCGATGACGCTATAATCAACTGTTTCAGGAAGAACAAAGAGTCAATAAACGTGCATGGTATAAGCTTGGCAGAATTTACAGGACTGGAGGTGAAATAAAATGGGAACAGCACTTGCTGAAATAAGGACAAAAGGCTGGAATGCGCTCGTGAAGGAGCTTGGTCATTCCGGTGCTACTAAATTTATTCTAATGTATGAAAAGGGAGCGGGCGACTACACGAAGGAGCGCAAGAAGCTTCTGAAAGGTGTCACAATTGAGAAGATAGTCGAAGACATGAAAAAGAGGAAGAGAGAGCCTTCCCGTTGATTAGGAAACTCGTAGTACCCTCAAGGTATTCATGTCAAGAAAACACTCAACCCAGAGAACTCTGTATGAATGCATTGGACTGCAGGAGATAAACAGATTTTTGTCGATTAGAAGACGCCTGTACTTTTCCACCACAAAAAGCATAATAAGAGCATGAAAGTGGTGGAAAAAGAAAGACTTCCGGACGCACTTAAGGGCCTGAACGTTTGTAATCTGTGTCGAAGATCACTTCCTGCTATAACTTCCCTTTATCTCGTCGATATAACGTGACGGCAGCATTGGGGATGTTCTCCCAAACTTCATCCTGTAGTCAGCGGACGAAAGGTAGAGCCCTTCCTTCGCCCTTGTACATGCCACATAGAAGAGCCGCCTCTCTTCTTCAAGCGCTGCACCGCTCATAATGGACCTCTCAGAAGGGAAGATTCCCTCTTCCATTGCGGGAAGGAAGACAACCGGCCATTCAAGACCCTTTGCAGCATGTATCGTCATAATCTTGACGCTTTCTTCCTGGCTGATCCTGTCCTGGTCTGAGGCAAGAAGACTGTCTTCCATAAACTCAGAGAAGAGCTTCCCCTCCGTCTCAACGGACAGCAGCACGTTGCAGAGTTCTGAGACATTTTCTATGCGGTCTTCATGGTCTTCCTTGTATTCCCCTTGCAGATATTCGAGATAGTTCAGTTCCTTGATTATGCTCATCAGGGCTGTGTATGGCTTTTCTTCCACTGCATCTCCGTGTTTCGACAGTATACCGATGAGCGCATCTGCATTGACCCTTTGTCTCCTGGAAAGCTCGGCATCTCTGAGAGCCTGTATCCAGTCGGTCTTAAAGTTCTCCGCAATCACTGAGATGGCCTTCTTTCCGATCCCCCTCGCCGGCGTGTTGACTACCCTATCGAAGGCCGCCCTGTCCTTGGTGTTGGCCATAAGCCTAAGGTAGCAGAGCAGATCCTTCACCTCGGCCCTTTCATAAAACGCCAGACCTCTGACGATCTCGTAGGGAATGCCATACTGCATGAAGCTGCTTTCCAGACCCCGGGAGAGGAAGCTCATGCGGATGAGGATGGCAATATCCGAATAGGAATAGGTTGAGGCGAGATCTCTTATCTTTTCGGCGATATGCCTGTTTTCCGAGTCATGGTCAGCTGAGTCACGGTATTCTACATCCCCTTCCTCTTCCTTGTCGGTGTGAAGCGTAAGGACTTTGTCCGCCCACATACGGTCTACCTTACCGATTACGATATTGGCGACATCGAGGATCTTTCTGGTTGATCGGTAGTTCTTTTCAAGCCGCATCTCAGTGGCCCCGAACTCCCGACCGAATTTCAGGATGTTCTCCGGGACTGCCCCTCGCCAGGTGTAGATTGTCTGGAAAGGATCCCCGACCACAAAGATATTGTTTCTGTTCTTACGCGAAAGTAGCCTGATTAGGGAGTACTGGATCTCGTTGGTGTCCTGGAACTCATCCACCATAAGAAAATCATATCGGTCCTGCCATTTCGCGAGGGTCTCGGGTTTGTTCACGAAAAGATGGGTAGTGTAGTGGATCAGGTCGTCGTAGTCCAGTGCGTTTGATTGCTCAAGACTTCGTTGATAGGCATTAGCCACTTCCGCATACTGGTTTTGGGGGAAAGGCAGGGATGAGATGTATCCCACTATGTCGCCCCTGTATGTCTGCTTGGCCTTTGATATGGTATTCTGCGCGTCTGCAGCTTCCTTGGGATCAAGATTGAACCGCTTCAGAATGTCCTTCAGCGTCTTTTTGGTGTCCGTCTGGTCGTAGATGATGAACTTCTTGTCGAAGTTCCTGCCGAGGACAGCTATATCCTCCCTGAGAACCCTGACGCAGAACGAATGAAACGTGCTGACGGATCTGGGTTTTATGTCAAGCATCTTTTCGACACGGCCAGCCATTTCCTGGGCAGCCTTTTTTGTGAAGGTGATGGCGAGGATACGGTGAGGTTTAATGCCTTTCTCCCTGATGAGATAGCCGATCTTATGCGTAAGGACCTTGGTCTTGCCGCTGCCTGCACCGGCCAGGAGCAATAAGGGTGAGCCGAAGTGCTCGACCGCAGCTTTCTGTTCTTGATTCAGTCCTTTTAGCATTTATTGGGGAAGAATTCCTTTGATGTTGTCAGGCATTCCTGTCGTACAGTCGTTAAAAAAGCGGAATTTATACCGAGTTTCAGAGGATGCCTAACTTTTGATTTTTATTGTAAACGAGGTTCACAAAATCCACAAGTTTCAATTAATAAGTAGCCCCCAGGCTTTATCCGAGCAATAGCCAATATCGGGGACTTCGTGAGCGTCCAGTTGTGCCATAAAAAAAGAAAGGAGTGTGAAGAAACATGTTCACTGGTCTGTCAGATTCATTGAGGAACAATTCGCGATCTTTGCTTCTCCCCGAGCAGTTCATCTGCCCCAGATGCAAGAGGGAGGGCACGCTACGAACAAAGGTGACAACACGCCATGATGCCCTGCTTTCTCCTCCGGCAAAGTACGACATTTCATTGGCAGGAGCGCAGGGCTCCCATATAGAGAAGATTTACTGCTCCGCGCCCTGCGATTTCAGCATCGATATGACAGCGATAAGGCTCGTGATTCTTACGCAGCCGTCCTGTGATGACTGCAAACTGTCTCTTGAGTGCGGAACAGCAGGTGCCGAGATTTATAGTCTCAGTGCTTATTTATGCAGGGATTTCCGCTGGAAAACCGGAAGCTAAGGAGAAACATTCTATTAGAAAGGAGGAATCAGTCGATGCATAACGCAAACACCCCATTTACCATGTTCATCCCAGAGGATGCATGGGAGAAAACGGGGCCGACCGAGGACCCAAGGGCGAGGCTGCAAACGCACATCAGAATCAATGGACTCGACATGCATCTGGAGGCCATCGAGGTCAAAGAGAAGATACGACAGGGTTTTCACTCGCAGGCACCTACAGCCCTGGACTTCGAGACTGCTTTTGATCATCTGGTAGAGTTCGCCGGCAGTGCCCCCTTTGAAAGCATAAAGATCGGAAGGCGGAAATACTGCCTGTTCGCAACACCTTATTGCACATAGGAGGTTCGCATGCCTGAATTCAATATCACGTGGGAATGCAAATTCACGAAAACTGTTGAGGCCCAATCGCGAGACGAAGCGGCGAAGATAGTCGAGGATCTCGATTGCGCCACAGATGGGGAATATTATCCGGGCAGCTTCCAGATCCTCGACATCGAGAAGCTATAGGGAAGAAAGGAAAAGCAGATGAAATTTATCGTAGAAGTTCCTGATGATTTCGTCCCGAAAGACCCTATCGGTGTCATATACGCCGTAAGGGACGCTATCGAATTCTTTGAAATACCGGCTGTGATCAATGAACTGGAGAAAATAGAAGGCATACACAACATTCTCGATTGCAGCACTATCCACGTCAGGCCTTTGGACATGGATTTGCTAAATGAGGTATCTGGCGAGGGTAGAAGCACTGAGGTCCTGGCTTATCCTAACGAGTACGGTGCCTTCGTATATGTGCCGGCACCTCCTGAAATCGCAGAGGATTTTAAGGATCAGGAAGAATACCTTGCGGTTTTACGGGCTGACGGTTTCTCGGAATCTTTCATAAAGGTTCTGGAGTTCGCAGCAAATAAGCAGTGTATCTGGATCAAGTTCGACGGAGACGGTCATATGTGGGAGGAACTCGACAAAAGAGATGAGGACTGGAGATGACAAGGGGCCTGATCCTATGGATGAGCACTCGAAGGAATCTTGTCAGACTGAAAGGAGAGCTATCATGAAAACCGGCGACGTTATTGCGGAGGGACCCTTTGAAGGCTTTGAGGTCATCGACACTTACAGCCGTGCCGAGGCGATAGCGGATGGGGTTCTGGTCGAAGCAACGGAGACGGCACGTGAGGCGGGCATCATATTCCCCGTAGCCATCACGAGGTCCGCATGGGAGGAATATGTAGAGCCGTCGTCTTATGACCAAGAGAGGTGGGGACAGGACCTTCAGGGAAGGTTATGGGATACGATCTGGATGCTTCGCGTCGCGATCAGTGGCAGAAAGCAGTCAGAGGGCTGCTGCACAGACCCGAGCAAACTCCAATTTGAAGTCTACTACCGCCTGCATGGAAACCTTCGTAGGATACCACTCAAGGCCCTTTGCGGGCCAGGTGACGACGGTTCGCCCGTCATAACCATAATGCTCCCTGAGGAGGATTGATTATTCGTGTCGGGGAAGTGCTACCGACTGTCAGAAGAAGCATACATTGCAACGGCTATCACATTTTTGGAGGTTCAATATGATCATTCTTCCACACAATCTAAGATCTCTACTGTCATTTCATTTCCGAGGGACTTCAAACAGATAGGGATGACTCGCCTAAACAGTCATGAGTTCAGCGAGGTCGAAAAAGTTATGGAGAAGACCGCCGATAGCATCTATATAGGCGGCAGACTCAATCAGGTATTTGGTGGGTTCAGCAACGCCGAAATAGTCTGTTCTACAGAGGCGAACATATTCTTCAGGGTCCGGTTCGGGGTCGTAAACGAATTTGAACGTGATGTCCATTCCACGCTCTTTATGGTTGACCGAAAGACATTTCTAACCGGTTCCGTCCTGGGCCCCGTTGCCATTTCAAGTGGAAGCAGGCAGTTCTCGGCGTAAGACAAAGATAGAAATAAGGACAAACCAAAGGAGGCGTAAGATGCCCTTAATTGTTGAGATTGATGACTTGAAAAAGGTCAAGGGGGAACTTGCTGCTGAAGATTCCTCTGATGTTCGCAAGTGGTGGGAGTATAAGTGTGAGCAGTGCGGCCATCATGTTGCCTCGGATATCCATTACAGCTTTTCTCTTCATTGTCTGAAGTGCGGAGGAGATATGCCAGAGGTGAAGCTCGAAATTTAACTCGCCGGTATAAGTCCCAATACTATTACGAAAGGCCACGAGCGGTATTGTCCGCCGGGGCCTTTTGCTTTTTTAAATGGCATTTCAGCTTAGCGAAAGGAGAAAAAGTGCCAAGAGACGAAAACATTTACGTAAGAAGTTACTTCCGGGTGGAGTCAGGGTACGTCTGGGGAGAGGGTATGCCCCAGGAGAAGGTGTGGACGTTCTACTTCGAAGTGGTAAGGATTCTCGATGCCATTGGGTTTAAGAGCTGGAAGAAATCCGGCAGCGGCAGTTGCTTCGAAGGCTTCAGAGGGGGTTGCGAGAATCTGTACTGTCACCCTCAGGACCTCGTCGGATGGGTCAGGAAGGACAGGCTGGAGGAGATCGCAGAGGCCCTAAGGAAGGGCTCCACCTTCAAGCTCTACCATGTGGACACTTACGAGGAGGCTTACAACTATAACGTGGAGGAACTGAATGCGGTCCTTTTAGAAAGAAAAGAAGCTCTCGAAGGACAACTGCTCGAACGCTTTTGGACCCCACGGCGAAACCTCTTCAAGTCTCTGGATCTGGACATAAAAACAGGTCTTGCATATTTCGCCCACAGGGGCGAATTACGGAGGGCCGAGTGTCTTTTCATTCAAAGCACCTTCGACGAACTGGTTGCCTGCGGAAAGATAGCCAAGGCGGATAAAGACGGCAGGGCCATTTACAGGACAGCCGTCCCTGTGCCAGGCAAAGCAAATAGGAAGACAAAGTCTCTATTGAAGCCCACAGGAAGTGAAACGCTTTTCGGAAAGGAGGTAAATGAATGTCAGGTTTAGTAGCAGAGGCAGAAAGCGGGCCTTCTCTGGCCGCAAGTCCTACAGGGAAAGGCAACGGGAAACGCCGGCTCAAGGGAAGCACAGACCAGTTGAGCTTCGAGGACTTATTATGGGCGCTGCCTGAAACGTCTGGTATCGTTGAGCCCGCATCGATGCCTGTTGTCGCCTGTGATCAGCCCACCATAAGCGGGAATTACCGTATTACGGACAAGGACCAGCTCGGAAAGGGGAATCAGAAGGCAAAATTCAAGGATAACATCAGTGCTATCGAACTGCTCAGAAAGCTGGAGGCCGAGGGACGCAACGCGACGACCGAGGAGCAGTCGGTATTGGTGAAATACACCGGCTGGGGCGGGATGCCGCAGGCCTTCGATTATGCCAACAGTGCATGGGAGGAGGAATACGAGGAACTCGAAAAACTGCTTACCGAAGAGGAATACGATTCTGCCAGGGCAAGCACACTTAATGCTCATTACACTTCCCCCGACGTTATTCGGTTCATGTACGCAGTCCTTGGAAGGATGGGGTTCAAGGGAGGCAGGTTTCTGGAGCCTTCCCTGGGGATAGGCTATTTTCTGTGCCTGATGCCTGATGAGATGCTTTCAAATAGCAGACTTTCAGGAATAGAACTCGACTCCCTCTCCGGAAGGATCGCCAAACAGCTCTGCCCGGACGCGGACATACGGGTGATGGGCTACGAGTCCGCCCGTTTCCCAGTGAACTTCTTTGACCTTGCAGTGTCCAATGTTCCTTTCGGGGATTATAAGCTCCACGATCCGCTGTATCGGAAGCACAAGTTCAGCATTCACGAGTACTTCTTTGCGAAGTCGCTGGATCTCGTGCGGCCCGGCGGTATTGTTGCTTTCATAACAAGCCGGTACCTGATGGACAGGAGGGACGCAAGCGTCAGGAATTACATCTACGAAAAGGCGGACCTTCTCGGAGCGGTCAGGCTTCCCTGCACTGCCTTCAAGGAGATAGCAAACACTGAGGTCACCAGCGATATCGTGTTCCTGCGGAAGAGGGAAGAAGGCGGCATACCGGGTGACGGCGACTGGCTGGAGGTTGTTCCCTGTGAAGTCGGCGACTCAGAGGACGTGCATATTAACGCGTACTTCATGAAGAACCCCCATATGATGCTCGGAAAGCTGGCTTGGGAATGCGGTATGTACGGCAGATATGACTTAAGCCTCAAGCCTGATGGAAGATTACTGACTGAGGCGCTCAACGAAGTGGTCCACCTCTTCCCTCCGGATATCTTCGAGACCGAGGCTGAGTTGCCGCTTTCGACTGTCGATAGGGCAATCCCTTCTCCTGATAGCGTAAAAGAGGGTGCCTTCGTCGTCCATGAGGGCAGGCTTTACAGAAGCATCGCTGGCTCGCTGGCGCTTCAGGAATTACCGGCGACCACAACAAAACGGGTCGAGAAAATGGTTCGGCTCCGCGATACCGCCCGTCAGCTTCTGCATGACGAAATGACGACTGCCGATGACGCGAGCATCAATTTCGTTAGGATTCAGCTTAATTCCGTTTACGACCGGTTCGTAAAGGAGTTCGGCTATATACAATCCAGAAGCAACAAATCGGCGTTTTCCGAGGACCCTGACTATCCTTTGCTTCTATCCCTGGAACTCTATGACGACGAGACTAAGAAGGCAGCGAAGGCGGAGGTATTTTCGCGCAGGGTAATTCACCCTGTCAGGAAGGTGGAACGGGTGGAGACAGTAAAAGAGGCCTTTCTTGTGACCCTTAACGAGTTGGGCAGGGTGGATTTCGAAAGGATGTCCTCTCTGACGGGCAAGAGCGAATCCGATATCCGGGATGAACTTGAGGGGTTGATATTCAGGAACCCCGAGGGTGGATGGGAACCTGCGGATCAGTACCTGAGCGGGAACGTGCGGAAGAAGCTGGAGATCGCAGAACTCGCTGCGACTACCGACCCGGAGTTTCGGAAGAACTCTGAGGCACTCAAGGCTGTCCAGCCGAAGGATATCGATTGCACGGAGATTCGCGCAAATCTGGGGGCCTCATGGATACCCGCGAAGGACGTAGAGGTTTTCATCAACGAACTGGTGGACGTGAAGGACGCCTGCGAAGTGGCCTATTCGCCTGTCATAGGCACCTGGACCGTAGAGATCAGCGCATACAAAAGGTGGGAGGTCAGCGACAGCGTCAATAACACGACGACCTGGGGGACCGCCCGATGCAATGCGGTTACCCTGATCAGGGACGCCCTGAACAACCGGATGTCCACTGTCAGGGATTATGAGGATGACAAGCCCGTAATCAACGAGAAGGAGACGGAGGCCGCGAGGGAGAAGCAGCTGCTTGTGAGGGAACACTTCAAGGAGTGGCTCTGGAAGGATCCCGAAAGAAGGGAGCGCCTTGCCAAGGTCTACAATGCCACTTTCAATTGTCTCCGTGCCCGTACGTTTGACGGCTCGCACCTGAACCTTCCCGGAATGTCGACTCATCTGACCCTGATGAAGCACCAGAAAGACGCGATCTGGAGGATCATCCAGACCGGAACCACGCTCATCGATCATATCGTAGGTGCAGGCAAGTCTTTTGTAATAATAGCGGCCGCTATGGAGATGAGGCGGCTCGGTCTGATCTCGAAGGCGATGATAACCGTGCCGAACCATCTGCTTGAGCAATGGGGTGCGATGTTTCTGCGGCTCTATCCCATGGCAAACGTCCTGATTGCGGGCCACGACGATTTTACGCCTGCCAAACGGAAGGCCTTCCTTGGGAAGATAGCGCTCAATCACTGGGACGCGGTGATTATCGCTCACAGCAGTTTCGAGAAGATCCCATTGTCTACAGCCGTTATCGCGTCACACATGGAGGGAAGAATAAGGGAACTTGAAGAAGCGATTCTATCCATGAGGGAGGATAATTCCGGCAGCAGAATCGTAAAGGAACTCGAAAAGGCCAAAAAGAGGCTTGCGGAAAAATTGCAGGAACGTCTTAACGAGGCTGCAAAGGATAACGGTCTGACGTTCGAGGAGATCGGTGTTGACATGCTGTTTGTGGACGAGGCCGACCTCTTCAAGAATCTCTTCATTGTGACGAAGATGTCCCGCATCGCAGGTCTCCCCAACGCAGACAGCAAGCGGGCATTCGACCTCAGCATGAAGAGTCAGTGGCTTCTGAGACGGAGAAAGCCCGTAGTCTTTGCAACCGGCACCCCTGTATCAAACACCATCGCTGAGATGTACACCATGCAGCGCTACCAGCAGCCTGAGATGCTCGTAGAGCATAACATCAGTCACTTTGATTCCTGGGCTGCAACTTTCGGAGAGGTAGTCACATCGCTTGAGATAGCTCCTGATGGTTCCGGCTACAGAATGAGAAGCAGATTCGCCCGGTTCGTAAACGTTCCTGAACTGCTCCAGATGTACTGGCAGGTAGCCGATGTCCAGACGGACGCGACCCTTCAGCTCGCAAAGCCCCAGCTTGCCGGTGGCAAACCCATTGTCGTTGCCGCTCCAGCAAGCGACGGGCAGAAGCAATTCATAAAAGCGCTTGTCAAAAGGGCGGAAGCCTTGCGGGCTGAGCATATCGATCCGAGACTGGACAACATGCTCAAAATCACCACTGACGGCCGCAAGGCGGCACTCGACATGCGGCTTGTAGACTCCTTGGCAGACGACTTCGAAATGAGCAAGGTCAACGCGTGTGTCCAGAAGATCTACGAGGAATGGGTGGACATGGAGGATTTCAAGGGGACTCAACTCGTATTTTGTGATCTTTCCACGCCGAGGGGCGATGGCTTCAGCGTCTACGAGGACATTCGGGAGAAGCTGGTCAGAAAGGGCATACCCAGGGAGGAGATCGCCTTCATTCACGAGGCCGACACCGATCAGAAGAAAAAGACCCTCTTTGTCAGGGTCAACTTCGGGAGGGTCCGCGTCCTTATCGGCAGCACGGAGAAGATGGGAGCAGGCACAAACGTTCAACGGATACTTGGGGCCGAGCACCATCTGGATGTCCCCTGGAGACCGCGGGATGTCGAGCAGCGGGAAGGACGCATTCTGAGGCAGGGCAATACGAACAAGACGGTCAGAATCTACAGATATGTCACTGAGGGCAGCTTTGACGCCTATATGTGGCAGGCAGTCGAGGCCAAGGGACGTTTCATTGCCCAGCTCAGAAGCAATCAGGTTTCTTCCAGGGTGGTCGAAGACGTTGAGGGAGTTGTGTTGAGCTACGCGGAGGTAAAGGCGCTTGCAAGCGGCAATCCGCTGGTCATGGAGAAATTCAAGATAGACCTGGAAGTGCAAAGACTCGAAACCCTGCGGTCCCAACACTCATCCGAGCGCTACAGGCTTGAGTACGAAGTAAGCGCGTTGCCGGCGAGAATCGAGAATTACAAGAAGGCAATCGAGAAGCGTAAGCACGATCTCGGTGTCCGCAGGATGCCCGATCCGTTCAGGATGGAAATCGACGGGACCCTTTATACGGAAAGAAAGTACGCCGGTGACAAGATAATCAGTCTTGCGAACCTCAACAAAGGGACTGACGCATATGAGAAAATCGGCAGCTATGCCGGGTTTGATCTTTATATCCGGACGCATATCAATGGTTATGCACAGCCCCTCATTATTGCACGAGGGCTGGCGGAGCATAAGGGGAATGTCTCGGACAACGATGTCGGCACAGTAAACAGTCTTGATTTCGCGTTGCGGGGAATAGAGACGTCGATTGCCAAGTATTCATCAGAGCTTGCCGAGATGGAAAAACGCCTGATGGGGCTTACCGCGGAACTGGAGAAACCTTTCCCGCACGAAGAAAGGCTCAGGGAGCTTCTTAAGAAGCAATACGAAATAAACAAAGAGCTGGACATCGACAGGAGGGACAGCGTGGAGTCGGCGGAGGAAGGCGCAGTGATAACGGAGAAGGCGGCATAAACCTGTCCCATCCTGAGAATGGCGGCTACAACATTACAACTGCGGCAGGTGCAGCCTTACTTGGCACCTGCCGCTTTAATTCAACGGAAAGGAGAAAGAACAAGATGACGGAAACAATGGGACAGCTGGAATTCAAGATCCCCCGGACATGGGAACGGAGGGAAGTCGAGATCGACAAGATTGTTGTTGAAGAGGAATTGCAGGCAAGCGTGGTCGCGCCAACCTATAAGTCTGTTTCTCACCTGGGCATGCTTTTTCAGGAGGTGGTGCTTGTCAGTCAGGAGGACCTTTACAGAATTGTGGCAGGAAGACGGAGGGTACACGCTGCTAAACAGGCTGGCCTCAATACTGTGCCGGCGCTGGTGCTGCAGTCCGGGACTCCTGAAGCTATTCTGGCAACGATAACTGTTGTGGAAAACATGAGCAGACGACCGAACCCGGCAGTGGAGGCTGAGTCTCTGGGCGTTATGATGTCGGCTTACAAATGGAGCCAGCAAGACATAGCCGACCACCTGGGCATCCCGGTCTCGCACATTAAATCCTCGATGAAGCTCTTCAAACTCATCCCGGAGTTCTTTACTCAGCTGAAGGAGGGCAAGATCAGCCTCCCGATAGCGAAGGTTCTCCGTGAGTTGCCTGCGGAAAGACAGAGGGAATTGCTTGATGATGAGAAATTGACCCTGGCGACGGTGTCGGGTGCTCTGCGGACCAAGAAGCTTGAGAACCTTGTCCCGGCAGAGCTCTTTCGTCTGCCTGAACCGACCGAGGAAGACACGGTAGATATTCTCATAAAAGAGGCGCTTAGCAGACTCGAAAGGGCCGCCTCCATAACGAGGAACGGAAAGAAAGAGAGTCTGGAATTGGCCATAAAGGCGTTGAGAAAGGAGGAGGCATATGTCTGAAAAGAGCATCACCGGAATCATACGCGGCTGCGGCAAAAGAGTGCCGGGAGGTCTCTATGTCTGCAGCGGACAGAGCCCTTATGGCAGTCCCATAGAAAATTTCATTATAGACCCTCCGCTTCCCTACGAGACTGGACCGTTCAGGGCACCTATTGTGTTTGAGAAGGAAGGCAAGAACCATCTCATCCTGTGGGTTGGGGCAGAGTACTATCCCTATTGTTCGGACTTTCTGGAAGAGGTAAGACATTACGGCGCATCGAAGAGAATCCCTAATAATTTCCCTGTCGAGAAGCTGGACAGGGGGTCAATGCTGTTCCTTGTGCACCCGCATGCGATTATCAAGGACCACTTGTACATGCCTTTGCCCGAATACTGTCCGAAACTTATTCCCGGGCACCTTGAGTCCATTGACGAGTACTGCCTTGGCCATTCCTATTCTATTGCCGAGGCGAACGCAGGAATCAATCAGAGAAAACTTGGGGATACTACCTATACGGTGTATCCCCAAACAATGGCCGAGGTCACCTACGATTTCCAGCCGGGCATCTTCCTGCGCGTTCCCGTTACCCACTTCGACCATGTCATGGATAAGGGCAATGTTAACCCCGATATCGCAGGGAAGAAGTCTAACATCCCCATTAACTTCGAATATGAGTAGGGATATACATCTTACGGCAATAAGTTCAGGCAGTTCGGGAAAGGTGATGTTTCAGAGAGTCAAAAGGAGGAGACGATCATAATGAACAATCAATGGGAGGATGTCGAGAGGCTTTACGGCATACATTACCCTACACACCGGAGCAAGCTGGCTGATTTGTATGTCAGGGAGATAAGAGACGTAGCCGTGACATTCAAGGGCATGAAAAAGGAATCTCCTGCAGTCGTCTTCAAGGTGGTCAATAAAAAAGCCAGTTCCGGCGGGCCGACCCTGCACAATGTTGTGATTGGCAAGCATCCCACTACGGGCCTGTTTACCATGTGGTGCGGGGACGCAAGCATCGTGAAGTCAGACAGTGAGAGGGAAGACAAATGCGAGTTCTGGAAAAAACGGGCTCAGCATGACCCTGATGGGTATATGTGTAAACATATCGTCTTTGCCTATGAGAACCTTGACAGCGCTGCGAAGGCAAAGATTGAAGAGAGACTGGCCGAATCATGGGCCTCTTCGGACAACGGCGACCGGCTTTCACTGGGCCTTAAGATGTGGAAAAATACGTTCCTCTTCGGGCCGACCGGCTCGGGAAAGACTCATGAGCTGCGCAGGCTCCTGCAGCAAAACACCGGATATGAAGTCTGCAAGATACATATCAGCGACGGACTGGAGGACGTGGACCTTCTGCAGAAACTTCTGCCGGACCCGGAAAAAGGCGGCTGGCAACGACGCAAGGGAGAGTTGCGAGTCGCCTTCGATATGGCTCAGGAAAAGAAGACGATTGTGCAGCTTGAGGAACTGACCAGAAGCACCCGGTCCCTGCGCAATCTCCTTATCAAGGCCCTCGACAGGGAGGATGACTTCTACACTCTTCACGACATTACCACTGGCGAGCGGATCGCGGTAAAGGCGGAGAATATACTCTTTATGGCGACCGCGAACCTGGGGTATTCGGACACAAGCGAAATCGATCCGGCACTGGCCAGGCGCTTCCCTATTTTCATCTTCCATGATTATAACGTCCAGAACGAGCGGGAGGTCCTTGAAAGAAGAGTCGGAGCTGACATTGCCAAAAAGCTATGCAAGATAGCAAAAGAGATAAGGGCGCAGTATCGCACCGGACGGCTCAATTGTCCTCTTGATACTGGCTCTCTCATCGAGTGGGCCGATGCGATAGCAAGCGGAGTCGGGATTCCCGAAGCCGCCTCTCTGACGTGGCTCTTTAGGGTAGTGGAAAGAGATAACATGGGGTATCCGGAGGCGGGTCAGCTCTCGGCGATCAACGACCTGCTGAGCAGAGTATGACGGCCTTGGCCCGTGCTGCGAACTACACGCTCGAATCACTTCGGAAAAGGCTCGAACTTCTGGCTGGGTTCAACACGGGCGAGGAAAAGTTCTGCCTCAGGATCAACGCTAAAAGCAGTGAATCCTCATGGGACTACAAGGGACTCGTGATTCAGCTTGGACTAAAGGGTATGGAGGTCAGGGACGTGGATATGCTCGCCGAACTCCTGATGGAGCATGAAGTAGGCCACGTCATACATACGAGCAGGAACCTCGACCTTAAGGCCCTTACTTACCCTTTCGATCTATTGAACATCCTTGAAGACGCCAGGATCGAGCAAAAAAGGGAGAGGGATTTCTATCCACTGCACGCCCATTCATACCTGAAGCACTACCTGGAGAAAGAGGGGGAGGATAATCCCTTTGCCAATCCCTTCAACATGGGGATCCTTCTGAGATGGCAGAGATGGGGAGTGGAGACAAAGACCGAAAAGCCACCGGAGCTTGACGACGACCAATACAAAGAGTTCATCGGAGACTGGGACCGATTCATAGACCTGAGCATCGAGTCGCGTTCGACCGAACATACAGGAGGTCTTGCTCAGGACCTCTATGAAAAATGGAAGTTTCTCTTCGACCAATACAAATCTGACACACCGGCGTTGGGCTGCATCGAAAGGTCTTCCGATGCCATGGGCGGCAAAGGTCAGGAATCTCAGGTAGAGATCGTGGGAGGCGGAGTTGACCATAGCGATGACGGGGACCTATCCACAGATTTCTTCGGTGACGCATGGTTTGAGTGGGACATACCCTTCATCCAGGAGCAGGCCCGCATCCTCAGGCAGCTTCTATCGGTCAGGTCGAAGAGCGAGACTGCCTTCACCTTTACGGGCAGGCGTTTTGACGCACGACGGATAGAGAACCCGCCGCTTGCGCCGTTCAAAGACGACATAGAGACACTGTCTGTGATCACCCTTAAGAAAATCCTCTGTGTCCTGGATGGCAGCGGTTCCATGCAGTACGGACCGTTTATGTCCGGTTCCTGCCTTGCCTATATCCTCTCACTTGTATTTCCGGTCGACATCTGCATCACAACGAACAATAGCAAAGACCCAATTTTAGTCCCTTTAAAGCGTATTGATGCGCTGCGCGGATTTTCGGCATGGGGCGGCTCTGAAAATTACAGGTCTCTTGGAACAGAGCCGAGTCGCTACTCGTTCACCTTGTTTCTATCGGACGCATGTGTAGAAGAGGAGGACAAGCGGTATGCGAAGGCGTTGAATAAGATCGCCAAGGTCGGCGCGGGCTATGTAGGAAACCCCAACCACAGACTGGAAGATGTCTTTTTGCGTAACTTCTATGCAGAAGACCTCAACCAGAACGTCGGCAGAATGTTCGCGCTATTTCTGAGAAGGTACTTTACAAGGCATCTGGCATCTTAACGTTGGGCCTTTCGGCCTGAATTACCAGACAATTTAAGAAAGCCACAGGTTCCCTTATCAGGGCTCTGTGGCTTTTGTCGTTTCAAGAGGAGGAGCAATGTCGAAAAACAGTACGCTGACACCGGTAGGTGAGAGCTTGAGGAGTTTCTTTACCAGTTTTGTGGGACTGGCCCAATTCAACGAAAATGGCGAGGTAGATAAAAGCCGGGAAGAGTATTACCCAAGCGCTGAGCTCATTATGAAACTGGGGGAGACCAGCAAGGAATGGGATGTAAGCGCCTTTCAACTCTTCAAAAGGGACGAATACTTCGCCGAGATCTGGACAGACAAAAAGACCTTAAGGCAGCTCGTAGTCGCGTTCCGGAATGACAAAAAAGGCATATGGCCGGTCGCCTTTGAAGTGCTTGACGAAAACACTGCACTTACAGGGGTCTTCAGCGGAGTCTCACGTGAATTGCTCGCTAAGCGTAGCAAGGCAGCCTTACGGTCCCTGGATAGGCCGGTATCCACTATCAGTACTCTTCCGATTGAGGGCAGGAAGCAGGTTGCATGACTCTTTCCATAGTTAGAGCCGGAGGAATCCTAAAAGGACGGCAAAGGAGGAAACATGAAGATGTCACAGTTGCTGCCGAGCGAAGTAAAGACGGCTATGCGCAATATTGCCCTTGATTGTGAAGCAGGACGATATGCGCAGAAGGTTAAAGAGGTGAGGCGGGAGAGGTCAAATTCGGCGGCTGCCGGTCGGGAAGATAACGGCACGAAGGAGAAAATGTCGCGAGAGTGCAAATGCAAGGATGGCCGTAGTCATGGCAAAGAGAACCATTACGCACGATACTTCAAGGCCGAGAAGATCTTTTCGATTGATCTCAAACATCCCGACAAGGAAATGGGCAAGGGGAGATTAATCATTTTCGAGGGAACATGCCCTAAATGCTCAGGCGTGATGTACAAAGGTGAGACGCTCTGCGATTACAGACTTACGGGGACAAAGTTGCTGTGGGCTGCAGTAGAGACGGTAATGCTTGTTGGTAGCAGATATGATCTGACAATGAGCATTGAAAAGGCGTGGCCTGAGGTCAACCGGTTTCTTCCGGCGAGCGGAGGGAAATTCAATCCCAGGAGGTTCTGTTATGGAAGTAAGAACAAGGCATAAGGGAATGAAAGTATCAGACCCGGGCAGACTGGCTGAAGTCATGTCCTCAATCCTCAGAGGAGAAGATGATATCGACAGGGACAAGGAACACTTCTGGGTCATAGGTCTTTCGGTGAAACTCTCGATTCAGTTTATCGAGCTCGTAAGTCTCGGCACGCTTTCATCTGCCCTGATCCATCCACGGGAGACCTTCCGAAAGGCAATAGCAAACGGAGGAGTTGATTCCATCGCCTGTGTGCATAATCATCCTTCAGGTGACCTTGAACCCTCGCGTAATGACCTTCAAGTCACCGAGCAACTCAGGGCTGCCGGCGAAATCATAGGCATCAAGCTGATCGACCATATCATTATCGCCAATGACGGAGGGTTCACATCCATAAAAGAACGCGGCATTTTGTGATTTTCGATCAGTTTATCGGAACACTCACAGAAAGGAGACATCTTTATGATCAAATTAAGCCTTCAGTACTATCCTGCTGACCTTCAACAGGCGGACAACAGGGATTTCAAGCGGATGCGCCTCCGGGAGATTTCCTCCGGGATACTCACGCTCAGGCGGCAGGCCCAAGCGGTGGATGAGAAAATCACCTATCACTCCCCCATACAGCCTGCTGAGTTTACCGACTCGAAATGGCTGAGCGCCGATGAAAAGAGAAAGATTCTGAAGCAGTGGGCTGGTTTTGTGAAAAACGGGTTTCCGGAAACTTCATTCACAAGCTCCATCTACGAGCATCTCCATCTGCACTGCGGGTATATCGCGCATTACAACAAGCACGGGTTCTACGGTGAGTACTGGGGCGCGTATGCCCGCGATCTCCACCGTCATGCGAAGGAGGACAACTTTACACTCCGGTCCATTCCGATGGCTTTTTACAACTGGGAGAGCTTCATCGGGCAGTTTAATATCTGGGGAGATTATACCGATATCAGCACGGCCATGATGATAGTTCTCAAGACAGAGCTTGAATGCCTCGAAAAAGACCTCCTCAAGGAAGCCCGCGGACATTTCGAAGCCGACGCGAGCAACTCATATCAACTCTACCTTCAGGAAAAGCAGAACATTCAGGCCCGCATCGAGAGTCTACGGCAAGAGGCGGCTGAGCTTGAGAACAAACTGGCGCTTCTCAGCGAGGATGATCACCGGCGAGCGATTGAATCAAAATACGCCGAGCTCTTTGGTGAATGCTTTTCTACTGACTCCTCTACATCGCAGTTGTTCCTCATTTAATAGCAGACAGCTCAGCAATCGAACCCATAACCAAAAACAAACAGGAAAGGAAATAACATGAAGATAATCGACGAGACAAGACTCTTTAAGAAAATTCCGAATTTCTTTGAACGGCCCGCAAATGTTCTGATAGAACTTGCGCAGAACGGACAGCGGGCAGGCGCAACAAAACTTGATATATCCCTGGACGACAATGTCCTGACCGTTTCGGACAACGGCAGGGGCGCTGACAGTGCTGAGCCGTTGTTTGTGCTCGCGGCCTCCGACTGGTCCAACGAAAGCGTAGAACTGGCTGACCCGGCAGGTTGGGGCCTTTATTATCTGCTTTGCATGTCGACAGAGCTGTATTACAAAAGCAGGTTCGGGTCCCTCACGGTCGACTGCGATAAGTTCATGGACTCTGCAGAATACCGTTCCAATATCCTTGATAACCTGGATAGCTCAGATAAAGGAGAAGGGTTTCTGCTTAGGGCAGTCCTCAAGGAAGGGGTTGCTGGATCAGTGGTCTCTCAGACTTCCGACCTCGGCTATTTCCCCCTCGATATTACGGTAAACGGGGAGGCTATCGCGAAACGTGACTTATTGGCTGAGAGCGGGCAATACAGGTGTACCACTGTTCTCAAAAGGGAATATGAGGGCAATGACGTCTATATCAGGGTAAGTCCCAATTTCTCTGCTACCCCTTCGCTCATCAAAGACAAGATTAAGGTGATATGGTATGGCATTCCGATAGGGAGGGACCCCTACTATATCGACGTATTCATAGACGTCAAGACCGGATCACCACTTACACCGGTCCTTCCTTATCGGCTGACCATCAAGCAGGACCGGAAACTCGATGTGTTTTGCGAGTTTCTTCGCAGGACGGTCTCAGACTACTGTATTGAGCAGATCAACGACCCAGCCACCACAGACAATTCGACACTGACGGCATTGATGCAGGTAATGGGGAATGTAGGCGCTCAGGAAGAACTCGACAGACTCGACAGGTTTTATGTGAATGTCGATGAGCCCCATCATTGGTTGATCGATCCGCTTATTCACAAAGAGATAATCCACAGGAATGAGCCCTGTCCCGTAAGTGAGGTGCTTTCAGCTGTAGTCGTGAAGTATATGACAAAAAGGGGAATGAAGAGAGAGCTCTATGCCGAGGCGCCGGATAAGCTTGTTCTCCCGCAGGGGGCTGTCAAAGAGGTTACCGCTCCAGGTGAGCATCCGTCATGGCTGAAAGTTACTACGAAGGAACATGCACTTCTCATATCCGGTGATGAGGTCCCAAATCACCTTAACTACGCCTGGATAAAGGCCCGGAAAATCATTTGCGCCGGGAAGCATATTCAGGCAGCTGCCATGGTCGATTCATGGGGATGCGGCGAGATATTCTTCAGAGAAGATCCGGATCAGATTGATGAGGTCAGCGAGTCCATATTCGAGGGCAAGCTCTATAACGATGAGGGCGACTCCTATGACACCCAGCAGTATGAGTTCGAAAAAGAGATCACTGAGGACATCATAAGGCTGAAAGGGGCCTATGAAAAACAGACCCTGCTGGAGGGGCTAAGAATCACCGGGTTGGATGTGTCTAAGGTCGTCAGTATTGCCTTCAAGGGCAATAAGATGAAGGTGAAGCTCAAGGGTGGTATGGCAAAAATCATACCGCTTGCTGCTTAGCTCTCTGCTCATCATTTCTTTCCTGCCGGTACTGTCTTTGGCAGCCAGCAAATAATTACATCACATATTCAGGAGGATCTTATGTTGATAGATTTCAAGGAACTTTCGAAACTGCTTCCCGAGGCTGGTGGCCTCTCTTTGAGCGTAAAAAAGGGCAAAGGCGAAAAGCTCGATATTCTTTTCCGGGTAAAGCACGATCTCGCACAGATGAAAAACAGCTCCGCACGGAGCACCGAGGAGGGGAAACAGATCGAAGCTGCAACCAAGCTTCTTGACCAGCCTTACGCTTTCTCGGCTACTGCGGAAGAGCTTAATACGAGCTTCGAGGAGAAGATCAAACAGCCGGTCGAATCCACGAGGTCTCTCGTTGAGTTAATCACCGACAGGACAAAGGCCCTTGATGAGGCGGCAAAGTCCATCAGGACTGCAACCTCAAAGACAAAGACTTCCGAGAAGCCGAAAGTCACGGGGCCAGCGGACACAACTGCCAGGACATTGGAAAAAGCGGTGAAGAACGAGCCTCCTATTGGCAACCTCTTTGGATCGGTCGGGCCGGAGACACTCAAGCCGGAGGCAGACGACAATCCCGAAAGTAAGCCGGAAAGCGCGGCATCTGCGCCGGCTGGTTCTTCGGGACAGGAACAAGAGATCACCTATGATGATTCGGAATTGGAGGACGTAGAAGAGGACATTGAAGAAGAGCAGGAGGCTGCGTAATGGAAAAGACAAGCGAGCTGAACCAGTTACCGAGAAAGTTTGTCTATAACAACATGACACTCGATGATGTCTCCGGCACTCCTGAGGAGGCGCTGGCCTTCTATGCAGACTTCTATACCGATTTATCCAACGGCGTGGTCGAGGGCCCTGAAATCAAGGACGGCTCCATGGTCTACACCTTCCGGAAGGCCGTTGACACAAAAGGCGACACAAATGGAGACGCCCACTTCGAGCTTATGGCAGCCGTGGCCCGTGCCTTAGACGATACAGGGGGGTGGGAGCCGGACGAGGCAACAGAAATCCCGATTGAGGAACTCGGGGTGATCTGATATGAATCTGCCGAAATTCGACCGGGTGCCTATGTCGCTACCCTTTTGGGTGATATTCACCAGACAGTATGCGGAAGCCCTGTCGTCGGCGAAGGAACTCTATCTTGCACTCGGGGGACATCCGTCCTCCGGGTGCCTGGCTGAGAACTCTACTCTCGCCGTCATAGAAGGGGCAATTGGGAAACTGCTTTCCAAGGCAACAAAGAGCAGGGAGATAAAGCGATGGACATCAAAGTCCTCTCCCATGGACTCACCATTTTCGATGGTCTCCTGCAATATTGTCAAAGGCACTGTTACGTTGGAAGCCGTACTGAATGTGGATTTTCACATCTTTTATGTCTTTTATCTCGATTTTCTTGAACGACTCAGGAAACAAAGGCCGGAGGTCTACAAGCTTGTTCGCCTCATTGTCAGAGGCATGAGCGCCTATCTGCCATGTGAGACAGTCGGCAGCATCTTCGAAAGGAGATTCGATGTCTATTCCGACGAGATTGACGAGCTGACCGCAGCAGGTGAGCATGAGGCTGTAAAGGAGATCAAACATGAGCAGAAGGAATTCAACAGGTATGTCAAGGCACTCAGACTCCGCATGCCGGTCTTTATCCGGAGACTGAAAAGAAGATACAGGAAGGTTTCCGGATCACTCAAACGCAGAGAGAATAAATGGGTCAGGGATGCGATTGAGATGTTTGAGCATGCGCTTGTTGCGATGGATATGGATTACCGCTTTGACGACTCTGAGGACGGCGACCGGATTGATCTGAACTGCTGCTTTAACCTCTTCTGGAAGGAAGGCAGCTATGTATCGGACTCGACCCTTCACGAATACGAATATTGCGAGGCAATGGGGCCGATGGTGAGGGTTGTGGTCAGATCCAGGACGGATGTTGAGAAGTTTGTCTCCATGATCAGAATGTACTACCTCTTTGCCCAATTGCTCAGTAAAGGAGGCCGCACATGGCGCTGATACCTGTCAAAACCCTTGACGAGCGTCGTTATGACGCTACCACCGCTCTGATACTGTATTCCCTGAGATGCGGAAGCGAAGAAAGTTATCTGTCCCATGATGAACAAGGCTTGCAGAATTACGTTACCCTTCACCGCATTCAAGACGGTTCAGTGCGGGAGGGCAAACCAATCACGAAAAAACAGCTACTGCGACTCTGTCAATCGGTGATGCCCAAGCTGAAAGCCAAGCCTATCTACCTGCCGCCCGAGGTATTGTCCTATAACACCATTGACGGCTCGGTGATGGTCTGGTGGAGGCCCGCGGGGATTCAGACGCTATTTTTCTCGAAGGAGATGAAAATCAAAAGCGGGAAGGCTCCGCTGCCGCCCCTGGTATTCATCTTCAACCAGGGCTCGATCAGGACTGTGGCGCTAAAGGAAGACAGAAGGCCGGACCCTGAAGCAGACGTTTATTTTACACCCTTCTATAACGACGGCTGCATGGGAAACGCCAAGGTCCCGATCTCGGTTACCACAAAAGAGACCCGAGACCTGGAAGAGCTCTTCTTTCAAGGGGCATTTACGGCCCACGGGACTCCCACTTTGGAAGGCACAGATGGCCAGGGACTGTGGAGTGGCCTCACGAGAAGCGGTCTCACCGAGTTTCCGTACGACTGCCTGAAGAAGAGGGGCAAACTCAAAGACATAATCCAGGAGGAATAAATGACCAAGGACGAAGTGCTAAGGAAGCGGTTCCCGACGCTGATGATGCCGAGGGAAGAGCAACTGCCGGAGTGCCCTGTCGGTGAGACAAGGCTTTTGATGGCCGCCGACGGTCTGTATCTGGAGACAAACCAGCCATGGGGCGGACTTATCAGACGGCTTTGGAGCCTCTCCCGGGTCCGGCCTCTCCCCTATGGGACAGTGCATGAAGTAGACGGGTTTCTCCACATACTGCAAAGTCACATCATGCCAGTAATATCAACTTGCATGGTTCAGGAAGCCGCTGCATATGCCCGTGACGGAAAAGAATGGGCCGGGCTTGTCATCTGGGATGGCGAAGGGTGTTACTACCTTCCCGTACCTTTCAGGGCTTCCTGCTTTCGCGCGGAGGACATCCAGATGCCGAGATTGCCCGAAGGCCACTACATAGTGGGCGACGTCCACAGTCACCATAGAATGGCGCCTTCCTTCTCTCCCACTGACGATTACAGCGACAGCATGGGGGCCAGAATATCCGTTGTCTTGGGGAATTTCAGGGACTCTGAAGACGGTCCGAGGTTTGATTGGAGAGCCCGGTACTGTGTACAGGGGTTTATCTTTTCGGACGACACTATTTGTTATCTGGAGGCAAAGGAAGATGACACAACACTTATCGACAGTATCCTTTAAGCATTACCTCGATTCTTCCCTCACGATGCCTCATGTACCCATCGGTGTTGCGCTGATCGGCGTGGGCGGAAACGGAGGGCCTGTCCTTACCGAACTGGCGAGGATGCACGTTGCCCTTCGCGCCCTCGGGCATGCTGGCCTCCATGTATACGCATTCGATGATGACAGGGTGGAGGATCCGAACATAGGAAGGCAGCTGTTTTCACGCGCTGAGAAGGGCCGCAACAAGGCTGAATCTCTTGTAACGAGGGTCAACTGTTTTTTCGACCTCAGGTGGCAGGCATATCCCATGAGAGTGGATGCAGATAATATCGGCGAGTTGGCAGAGGTCTGCAGACGGAGAAATCTGAAAATAATCATTTCCGCGGTGGACAATGCTGAGACGAGGTTGCTGATCTGGAACAGCCTAAAACACGTCGGCCCCGTCTATTTTCTGGATATGGGCAACTCCAGAGAGACCGGCCAGTGCATCCTCGGCGTCCTGGGCGGTGTGATCAGGCAGCCTAAGCACCAAGGCTGCGTTGGATATCTCCCAACTACCGTGGATTTGTACCCCGACATTGCAAATCAGGACAAGGAGGAGAGGCAGGGGCCTTCCTGCAGCATCAAGGAGGCCCTTGAAAAACAGGACCTTTTCATCAATCGCATTGTGGCTGAGTTCGCGGTTGAGCTCCTTTGGAAGGGATTCAGGGAAGGATACATCACAGTGCATGGCGTCTATGTGAACCTGAAAACAATGCATGTCCGGCCGCTACCTGTCGATCCTGCGACATGGGAACGAATGGGCTGGGTCTACAGGAAGAGAAAGGCCGCAACAGGGAGAGTACTGAAAGCGGCCTAAGAGAACTGAATACATAATCAAATCAGGATTCAACTTCAGGAGGTAAGGATGTATAACGTACCTATCGCTTTTGTTGCCAAGATGCTCAATACCACAATATCGAAAGCGCAGAGGAAATTCGGAGGTAAGGGACATATCGAAATCGAGGAACTCATCGAATGGGTTGAAAAACATTCCAGTAACGTCAACTATCGGCACTGGATCGAGATGATCGAGAAGCTTGAAAAGAACCTCGCAAAGGAGATGCCAGTGAAAGTGTAACCGCGTGAGAATGAATCATCAACGTAATATGTCTATATCTTAACAAGAAAGGAGGTCGAGAGTGGATAAGGATCGGATATTAGAGCATCTGTCGCCGCAGGAAATCTACGGAACTGACCTTAAGAAGAATTCAAAAGGGTTTGTCATGCGCTGCCCTTTCCACCAGGACACAGCACCTTCTTTTCACGTGTACGAGGACAATAAGTCCTTCAAATGCTTCGGTTGCGGCGTAGGAGGGTCGGCCTTCGACTTCATCATGAAAAGAGACGGAGGAGACTTTCTCGCTGCCCTGAAATACCTTGCGGACAAGTCTGGGGTCAGTCTACTGGAGACAACGCATCCATATGAGAGGCTCTTCGATCTGAACAAAGTTGCGCAGAAGATATATACGGACAATCTGCTCAGTGGCAACCCTGAAGCCCTCAAGTATCTCACTGTAGAAAGAGGCCTCACCATGGAGAGTATCGAGAGATTCAGGCTGGGCAGTGCCAATGGGGTCTCTATCATACCGGCTCTAAGAAGCAAGGGGTTTACCGATGAGGAGATCATTACTGCCGGCCTCGCCTATAAAAAGGATAAGGACATTCGGGATCTCTTCAGGGGCAGGATTATTTTCCCTATCATTAAGCGTGGTAAGGTCATAGGATTCGGTGGAAGGATATTCGGCGCGACAGAAGGGCCAAAGTACCTGAACTCGCCGGCTACTCCCATATTCCAGAAAAAAAGGATGCTCTACGGCCTCGACTCTAGTTCAATTCAGGCGAAGGGCTACGCGCTCCTCGTCGAGGGGTATCTTGATGTGATCACCTGCCACCAGCATGGCTACAAGAACACAGTATCGCCGCTTGGAACTGCCCTTTCGGAAGAACACATACAGCTTATCAGGAAACATACCGAGATAGTGGTTCCGCTGTTTGACGGCGACAACGCAGGCAAGATAGCAGCAGAAAGAACCGTAAAGCTCCTCTTTGAGCAGAGGATGAAAGGATCGGTTGTTACTCTACCCGAGGAGGAAGACCCTGATTCTTTCTTGAGAAAGGGAAACCTCCTTGATGAGCTGGTAGGTAAATCTGAACCTTTTGGTTGTTTCCTCTCAAAGAGGTTCCCTGCCACGCGCAAGATGGTGTTCAATTCTCTCCTGCTCAGGTCACATGTCGAAACAGCTGAGTTCATTTCCTTTATGGGTAGTGATGAGGAGTCAAAGGCTTATATGGAACTCAACGCCAGGATAATGATCGAGTCACTTATTGAGGCTGCACCGATCATTTCCAGCAAGAGAGAGGTTGAGGTCAGGATGTATAGGAACTTCCTTGCACTTTTTTCGAAGAAGCGATTTGTTCTGTGGAAGAAGATCAGTGGAGACCAGAAGAAGCAGGCAGAGGAGATGATGTCTCAGTTTCTCGGGGTAAGGATGAAAGCAATTTCTATGTCCGAGTAGGGTTCCTAAATGTCGGACCCATTTCCGTGAAATAGAAGCCGAGCGCTTGCCTGTTGTTCGGGCGCTCGGCTTCTATTTTGTGGAGCGGGAGTGGCTTATCCTCTAGGTAGTGGGTCAGTTTGATTCAGACAAATTCAAAAACCATATCTACCGAACCTTCCCAAAATCCTCTCAAAGGTCTATAATCAGTGTGATCCCTCGACTTACCAGTTGTCCCCTCAAAAAATAGCTGGTAGGTCAGTAAAGCTCCCGCCCTGAGTCCCCTCCATAAACGACGGGCGGGAGTCCCCAAATTCTTCAAAGAGTGTTGATTCTTTAAACGACCATTCAAGCTGAACCATTCCCATCCCCCATGTAAGATGGTAATGCGAAATGCAAATCGTTTAGAATCTCTGGAGCTAATATTCAAGATGTCGAGCGGAAAAATAATCGAATAAGAGGACGTTTTGCTTTTGGAATCAGATAGAAAGCCTATGAGAATTGTGAGTAAATCCCTCTATCCTTATGCAAAGAGGGCACTCGATATCGTGAGACGGAAACACGGGGAAAACATGACTATCATGCTCTATGGGGCGGAGGTCAGTTTAGGTGCCGATAGTGACGGTGAGATAGCAATATTTTCGGTTTCAAGAGATTACTTCAATATCGACGCCGTTGAAAAAGCTCTTCGGGTGTTTGTCGGAGATCTTCAGGATGATGGAATGCTCTCCTCACCTGTGGTAATTATTGAAAGAGGAAAGGTAGTCTCGCAGGAAAGGGTCTCTTCGTAACACATATTTGACTGTTCCGCTCCATCGGGAACCGTTTCTTTTCTGACGCTTATAAAAAATACTGAGCTTCACTGGTTCTTCCCCAAAAGCCCCTTTTTTTGCACTTTTACCAGAGACAGTTACCGAGAATTTAGAACATCGATTTGTTTTTGTAAGTCTTTTCCTGTGTCCAGTCAAGACGACCATTGGTCTATGCAAAATGCCATGAGAATAAATGGAAAGAAAAACATACGACGTGATGTCAGAATGTCTGAAGACAGCCACCTAATAGATTCCAAGTTACATTGTTCCAATTGCAGCCTTATCCATCCAATTTCCAGAACATGTTGAATCAAAAGCTATCTATAAAATGGCGAAGTAATTATTGTATTATATTACATTTTAGTCTCTGTGAAATATATATCAGAAGCTATGCGAGAAGGCGATGGAGAAAAAGGAGTATTAGTGGTTAGCGATGAAAGGATTTCCATAAGATTTAAGTCCTGTTGAGTGAATGAATATGGTTGATTCCAAAATAGCATATAATGAAGATTACCAATTGGCGCAGCTGCTCCTGTCAGGGGATTGCGGGGCATGGGATCGTTTTTATAATGAATTCCGCAAGAAAATTGAAGCTTACATAAACAGGAAGTTTCCTGATGTTTTCAGCGAAATAGCCGTTGAAGAAATCTTTGATGGTGTTGGGAAGAGATTGATGGAGAATAATTACAAGGCTGTACGGGAATACCGGGGTGAGTGCAGTTTCTCTGCTTATATCACAAAGGCAACTGAATGGGAAATCAGAGATTGGCTCAGAAAGCATTCAGAAGAGTTGAAAAACGAGCCTATTGATACCATAGGTCAGGACGATAAATTGCCGAAAGGCACCGCAGCAACACATAGTCCTTACTCCTACCCAGAACAAGAAGACATTCCCGAGGCTGTAAAAGTACTCAATGATGAATTAAGATTGGCGTTTCTCCTGCGATATTACGACTATTTTGGGTTTCCTCTGGATGAGATACGCCTCATCGCCAAGAAGAAAGGTATTTCGATTGGTTCGATCACTGAAAAGATTGTCAAATACCTTGAGCCGGGAGGGCAGGATATTTTACGGCCTCAGAGGGAAAAGCAAATGGCCTTTCAGCAGAGACTTGAGAAACTCTGCTACAACATCCATAAGTTGACGATCAAAGAGCAACGCTTGACAAATAGCGATGATGAAGATTGCCAGTGTGACGACTTGGCTGAAATCAGAGGTAGGCGTTCGAACCTTGAAAAGAAAAGAAATGACTTGCTGAAGAACAAATCTAAACTTGTTTTAACGACGCCCTATGAAGTGATTGCCGAGATTTTGGGTGAAGACAATGTGAGTACGATCAGAAGCCGCGTGTTCCTGGCAAAAAAACAGCTTGCGGAGAATATCATGGTGAAGGATGGATAAGACATTTCTTATTAATATTTCGTCTTTAGGGAATGAGGGATATGAAAAAGTGTCCTGATAAGGAGACGTTAGACTTATTTGTTGATAATGGATTGACCGAAGAAATGAACGGAAATATATTATCTCATTTGTCTGTGTGCGCCAGTTGCCGTGAAAAAGTCGGCTGTCTGTTGTCAGAAGAACAGAGTTTGTTAAGATCTCTTTTGACTGAACCGGTCAGACGCAAACACGATGTAACAAGCGCTATACATGGATGTCTTTCCAAAAGATCGATACTTGCTTATGCGGATAAATCTCTTAAGGAAGACCAGCTAAAGCTGGTTGAGTCACATCTTCAAAAATGCGATAATTGCATGTTTGAGTTATTACGGCTTCAACATGCAATGAATTCGTTAACTGATCTCGACCTTGATATGTCGGTCTTGAAGGCAGAAGATATTTCTTTGCCTGGCGTTGGAAAACAAGTCCTTGAGATAGTGCTGAAGGGTAGAGATAAGTTCATTGAACTCATAGGTCATAATGGCGAACTTTTGTCCTTGGCGCCACAATTCAACGCTGTCAGGGGCGAAGAGGAAAAAGAAGAGAGGCCGATAGTCATAAGGAAAGACTTTACAGATAGGGACTTGTCTGTTGAAGTGACGATAAATAGAGAGGTTGAAGAATCTGGCGCTGCGGTCAGCATCTCACTTATGAGACTGAGCAGTGAAGAGTTTCTATCCGGTATAGATGTAGAGCTTTCCGGGCGAGAAATGCATCAAAGACGAACTACTGAAGGCGGTTTAGCTGAATTTTATAGTATAAAATCAGGTAGTTATGTTTTAATAATCAACGGAGAATTAACATCTAACATGGAATTTAAATGAGACATTATAATGATATTGTTTGCCTGTGGGGAGGGGCACTAAAATCACGGATGATCATGAAATCTTAGATGCCCTAAAATATGGCTCTAAAGAGGAAGTCGGCAAAGCGATAACACTACTTTCTCGTCTCAAAGACCCAAAATATATCGGGGACCTCAAAAAAATTATGTGCTCCGATGACGCTACACTTGGGGTAATGGCTGCATATGCTCTTGCAGAAACGGGGGATAAAGACGGGGCTGACTTCATTGAACATATACTGCATAACAATCCTACCATGTTTGTATCACCCGAGAATATGCCAGATGCTGAATCTTTACAAGAACTGCTAAAAATCTGTGATGACTTACCTGTTACATTTGATCTCTATAATAGAACCTATCTCGTCGAGACAAAGAACAAGGCTATCAAAATATTAAATACCATATACGATAACCCCCTTTTGACAACCGGTATAAAACACTTTGATGACATGCTCAGCTTTACCTTCAAAAGGTCGAGAGGTATGTTTCTTGATATGCTGGCAATCTGCGAGCTACATCTTGGTAATATTGAGAGCGCCTTGAATTATAGTATTGAGGCTATCAGCATAGCTGAGGAATTGGGAGAGGCAAAGCTTCTAAAGCTGGCATATTCAGACCTGGGCCAAATCCACATATTTTTAGGAAACTATTACAGCGCCATCGAGTTGCTTCACAAAAGCCTTGAAATAGACGCCGGTTCCAATGATCCGTGGAGAAAAAGGAACAGGACTCTTTCCAATCTCTCTCATTTGTACTACCAGATCGGCGGGTATGATAAGGCTTTGGAATATGGACGGGAGGCACTTGAACTTTCGAAGACGGAAAACGACCTTAATGGAACGGCTCGTTGTCTGAATGCCCTTGGCGTAGTATCTTCCACACTGAATGAATTACAGGACGCCGAAAACTATCTGCAAGAAGCATTGCGACTTGCAGCCGATGAACTGAAAAACAAGTCCCTTCAGGGTCTCATCCTCAATAACCTTGCCCTTGTTTATTTCACAGGGGAAGAAATTGAAAAGGCAAAAGAGATTCTCTTCGATGCGCTCGACTTAGCCATTCAGATGTCAGATAAATCGGCAGAGGGGACTATCCGTTCAAATATGGCAATGCTGGAACTGGGGGAAGGCAATATTGATAAAGCCTGGTTCCAAGCAGAAGCATCACTTGAAATCTACGGGAAGATTTATAGTACCTCTGGACAAGCTGACGCTCAATATCTCCTTGGAAGTATAGAGGACCTATTTAACGACGCTACCTTTGCCGCTTATCAGCATTACAAGGAAGCGATAAGGCTTTCCGAAACCCTGCGTGAAAACCTTTTGCTCGATGATTTTAAGATATCTTTTGCCGAAAACCAGGTTGCACTCTATCAACAAATGATATCTCTTTGTATTCGCATGGGTAAGAGGGAAGAGGCATTCGAATATATCGAAAGATCAAAATCAAGGGCTTTCGTGGATATGCTTTCTTCTGCGTCCGATTCAATCGGCGCAAAGGAACTAAAGCCGGAACAGATCGAAGAAGTCGCCAATTTACGAGGAAAGCTCGACCTTCTCCGGAGGCAGATTGCGGCATCCTATTTAGATATAAATAAGAACGGATCCGATATCAGGCGCGAGGATATAGTTACAGAGATTAACGACCTGGAGGAGGCCTATCTCAAGACCTTTGAAAATATCAAAATAAGGGACCCCGAATGGGTTTCTTTGGTCTCTGTCGGAGTTGCGGATATAGCAACGGTTCAAAGAGGGCTCGGCGAAAAAATAGCGCTCCTTGAATTTTATCAGACCGGAGATAGCCTTTTTGTGTTAGTTATCAAAAAGAACACACCGCCTTCTTCCGTAATAATCCCCATGGATGTTGGGCCTGAATCTGAAAGGCTATTTGAGGTATTTACGGCGCTCTCGACCGGAAGCGGCATAGATATGAGATCGCATGAGTTTATCAAGGATGTCAAAAAGCCTCTTTCCCATTTCCATGATCTTTTACTTTCTCCACTTCATGATTTGATAGAAGGTGCCGAACACCTTATCATTATCCCTCATCATTTCTGGCACTATCTGCCTTTTCATGCTCTTTATGACAGCGAAACAAAGGAATACCTGATAGACAAGTTCAGCATTTCATATGCGCCAAGCGCAACAGCTCTGAACTTATGCAGCCGGAAGAAACAACAATATAAGACCGCGCTGATACTTGCCAATCCATCAAATGACTTGCCCTATGCTGACGATGAGGGAGAAAGAATCAGGTCAAGATTTGGTGAGAACGGTCATCTTTTCAAAAGGGAGCTTGCCTCTATGGACAGGTTATCAGAATATAGGTGTGCCGACGTTATCCATTTCGCCTGTCACGGTTTTTTCAGAGGAGACGAGCCACTTTTTTCTCATCTTGTGCTTAAAGACGCGGAAGGAGAAACATCCCCCGTATTTTTGCCTGATATCTTCAATTTGAGGCTGAACGCATCTCTCGTCACCTTAAGCGCATGTGAGACTGGCTTGAGCCAATTTACTGCCGGTGATGAGCTTATCGGCCTTTCCAGGGCGTTTTTTTATGCGGGAACCTCTGCTCTCCTTACGAGTCTGTGGACAGTTAATGATAAATCAACGGCGTTTCTGATGGAAAGATTTTATGATGGCCTGGTGGACAAGGATGAGAGCAAGGCGGAAGCGTTGAGAACCGCGATGCTTGAGCTAAAAGCCATGCCAGAATATAGTCATCCCTATTATTGGTCGCCGTTTTTTTTATCTGGAGGTTGGCACTAAGTCAACAATAGCTGGTTTTTTTGCGTCTATGGAAATAAGAAGCAAAAAAAGAAAGGAGAAATACTAATGAAACTTATCATCAAACGAGATCAGAGAGCTCAAACCGGATTATTTGGGGGGCATAAAGGAATGTCGTTTATGTTGTCCTCTCGTATCGAATTAACACAGGAAGAAAAGGCGCTGATTGCAAAATACAAATTGGAAAACCATCCTCTCACATTTACGACACAAGAGGGGACTAATATTACTAAAGATACTGTCAGCGCCTTGCAGCAGGGTGTTATAGAAGATATGAAAGATATAACCATTCTGTTAAACAACGAGGACGTTGTCAAAAATGCTTGCAAGGACTTCAAGCTGTTGCTCGACGTAATGGCGACCTTTGGTGGCGAGGAGGTAATAGAGTTTTGAGACTCTGTGCCCATTTATGAATCTCAATCGGCATAATCAAATCCTTAAAATCAGATCGGGCGTGTTCAGCCGGAAATATATCTTTCCATCGGGTCAGGTTTATGCTATTGCCTACCATACACCAAGTCAAACAGTGTCAACCTTTGAAGGTGATTCGGCTAATGTATGGGACAGCATATGGGAATCGAATGGAGACACAGATAAGGCCTTGAATTATATTCTTCAAAATGGAACTTTTGAAAAAGATCCATATGATAATGCATCTGCTACACTTAATGCATTTATAGAAAATTTGAACGACAGTAATCTCTTGTTACCAGAAGGCAAATACGATAAATATAGTTCATGCAGGCAAGGTAAACGCCAAAACCTTCAAGATATAGTTGACCCAGAATTTAATGCAGAGCAACAAATTGCTCAATTAATGGCGGATCATCGCATTTTATACTCTTTAACCCTTGAGGTAACTTATTCTTGCAATGAACAATGTTTGCATTGCTATCTCCCGGAACACAAAATGAGTGCACAATTGCCTTTGGCACAGTTGGAATTATTGTTAACGGAATTCAAGAAACTCGGAGGCTTTTCAGTATTGATCACCGGTGGTGAGCCGTTGATTAGAAAAGACATTATTGAGATATTTGATCTGATTAAAAAACTAGGATTGGTTGTATCTCTTAATAGTAACCTTACACTATTGAATGATCGTCTTACTGATGCAATATGCGATCTATATCCTAGAGCCGTGGGTTGTAGTATTTATTCTGCAAATCCTTTCTTGCACGATTCAATAACACAAAATAAAGGCTCGCTCAATAAATCGATCGATTCTATTCGCAGACTCAGAGACAGGAATATTCCCGTGGTAATCAAAACTCCGCTTATGAAAAATACAGCTCCTCATTGGCGTGAGATTGAAGCGTTATCCGAAAAACTTGGTTGCGAAATTCAGTTTGACCTCAATATTACCGCGAAAAACGATGGAGGAACTTCTCCGCTGCTTTTACGTGTGGATGATCCAGATGTTTTGGCAGACGTTTTTTCAAATAGATACTACAAACTTTTCATCAGAGATGAAGCTATTGATTCATTTATGCTGCCTTCGCCAGAAGCAAATCTTTGCGGTGCCGGAGCATCATCTCTTTCTGTAGCACCTGATGGCACAATATATCCTTGTATTGCAATGGTTACGTCTCTGGGACTCTATCCTGAAACCTCTCTCTCAGAAGTGTGGAATCACTCCAACTTTTTTATGGAATTTAGTAAGTTGCACTTGAAGGATGTTGAAAAATGTCGAGACTGTATCGATTTTAAGTTCTGTATTCGATGCCCAGGTGCATGGAAATCGGAAACTGGAGATTATATGATTCCTCCGAATTATGCATGCAAATTAGCACAAGTGTTCTCATCAACAAAAAAACTCAGCAAGAAAGGAGGTATTTCAAATGAGACTTGTCGTTAAAAGTAACATGTACACAGTATCAATGGCCTGTAATTGTCCTAAGGGCTACACTTCTACTTGTGGCATAAGTTATCGTTCAGGTTAGATAATATCATAATGGCCCCGTCAAATGACGGGGCCATTATTAACAAAAAAAGTGAAGGATAAAATTGATCTGATGCTTAAACTATTTTTACGTAACATCTGGATAATATGAAACTATTATTTGTTCTCCCCAGGGCAATTGGCGATGCTACTTGTGCGAGTGCTGCATTTGTATCGCTTAAGACATATATGCCAGATATTGTAATTGATTTATGCTGTAATGAAAACATAGTGGATATTTTTGGCGATCTGAAGGAAATTAGGCATGCTTTTCATTACATAGAACGCTCAGAAGAGATATACCATGGAGGTTACGATTGGATTATTGATTGTGCCTCAGAACCTTTTTCGCTGAACTTGATCAAGCAAGTTCCTTTTAAGAATTACGTTGGACATGATCCGGCAGATCCTTCTGTGCATGTAATAAACGGAATAGCTATAGATCCCAGCAGAACAGTAGCGTACCAATCATTTTTTGACTATCCAGAACAACCGGCTTGGCATCTTGAAGCGTCGCTTGTTTCAAGTATGTTAAACAAACCCTTATCAGAATGGGCAAATAAACCATTTGAACCGTTCTTCAATTTTCGAACTGACCATGATGTATTCCTTGATAAAGATGACTTACAAATAGATATTCTGTTCATACCGTGTGGTAGCAATGAATTAAAAAGATGGCCTGAAACACACTGGAGTGATTTACTGAAATTATTTTCAAGGGAAAATTATAAAATCGGAATAATTGTCGGTTATGAAGAAAAAAGCTTGTTTCCGAAGCTGTCTACTATGACAAACATAAAAGTCTATTCGGAAATTAGCACTCGTAAGATCGCAGCTTTATGTGAAAACGCCAGTTTGGTTATTGCGAATGATTGTGGTCCAATGCATATAGCAGCAGCCAGTGGAGCTAATTTGATAGCAATATTCGGCCCGACCAATCCCCGTTGCTGGTTTGCGTATTCAGGTGCTCATCGTAAATATGTTCAAAAGGGGACAGGGGCCAACAAATTAGGAATTCTAACCGAAATAACAACGTGGGATGATTGGCCAGCTCCTGATGACATATGGATTACTGCAAAGAATATGCTTGGGGATAATGATTACGATCAGTCTGCCTCTGCAGGTACGAAGATGCTATCCGTTGTTGCAGAAGATTGTCATATTGACCGGTTGGAGCTGAAGAGGAAAGGAATATAAACAGGAAGGGAGGTAAAAGGATATGGCTATATATAAGTGCAAGGATTGCCCATTTTTCGAAAAAAAGGGGTCTTGGCCTAGTACTTCTTATTACTGTAACAAGTTCAAAACGAAAGTTGATTACGACAAGTCTGCCTGTCCGGACATGAAGGGTAAATAGGTCGGTGATCGCACAGATGGAATTGTTTTCCATTGGCTGGGGATAAGACAGATTGGGCAACCTAATCCCTCTTTTGAAATAGTAGTTTGAAAAAATGAAGAGGCGGGCTTTAGAGGTTAATGTAAAATGATCAAAATTATACGCGAAGCAGAAAATAAGAACAAAGTCAGACGAATAGACCTGGGGATAGAAAACTAATATGGCTATAACATGTCATAACTGTCATTTTGCAGGCAATCCTAACACTGCTGAAAGGTGTCAACAGTGTGATACTCTGTTGCGCTCGCCAGAGCAAACGGAACGACCTGCAGAGGATCACTCACAGCGCGTAAATACTGTTGCAGGACCACATAGCTCTGATGGCTCATGTCAAACAGAGCCATCTACATTTTCAAATGAAGGACAGCATATAATTACTGTTCAGGATAATCAGTTATCTGGACGCATCACCTGGACTGAAACGACAACAGAGCATATTGATTTTAATTATTATAGATTCTTCTCTCAATTGATCTTATTTTTTATGTTTCTGCCTTTTTTAGTTGTTATTTTTTCTATTAGTTTTATTCTTTGGATTTCTTTAGCGATTTTGGGATTTAGTTCTCTTTCTCGTGATGTCAGTCCTTTTAATATTGCAAATACAATCAATGCCGTAGGAGTCTTGGTTGCTATAGCATTCCCGAGAATTCAACAAGCGAATCAGGTCCCTGCGGTCAGGCTGACAATACAAAGTTCAGAAGGAGAAAGGCCGGCATTAATTAAAGGGGAACTTGTTAGTGGAACCTTTCGCAGAGGAGATCAAATAGAACTCGAAGGTATTTGGAGGAACGGAACATTGTTTGTTCAACGGGGATACAACCAAACTCTACGAACAGCCATTTCTATCCGCGGTGATTATTGGCGATTTGTCTTCGTGGGATTGCTGGTACTTCTTGTACTGACATTTATGGTGACCTCTCGATGATATTCCCGCAAATAAGAGAGGCTGCTTCCATCGGAGAGAAACTTTCTCTCATATCAAGGAGCGATATTGACGGAGCCGCCCTCCAGTTTCCCAATAATCTGACATTCTTAAGTGAGCTTGAATTCCATCGTCTTCGACGCAAGCCGAAGCTAATAGATGAAGGCGGCAATGATTATTTTACGGGGGATATTTCAGAAGCGCTGCTGATAGGAATGTACTCTTCGCAGAATCCGTACTGCTATGTGATTGACTCTTACGACGATCATATCGAAATTTATATTGGCAGTAAAAGCAAACCTTCAGAAGAGAATTCACCTGTCTATAAGGCTATTTTTGATGGTTACTGGGGATCTGACTGCTTACTGAAAAACAATGGAATTAGGGCAAGGATACTGGAGTTGAATAGTTATTCTGTTTGCGGGGCGATTACAGGAATACCGAATGTCACATCGGTGCGCACGTCTGTTAAAAGATTGATTCCGTCCAACCACTGGATGAAGTCTCTTCAAGGCAGAAGATGGACCTATATTGTAAGCGGCTTTTGCATATCGAGGGATCTGCTTGCAGAATATCAGGATCAGATTATATCTGAAATAGCCATGCTGAAAACGCGTGCAATAAGAGAGGATATTCTTTACGAAGAAAAGAGATTTGCGGAGCATTATCAGGGACTTTTGGAATCAAATCTGAAGAGATTTGAACATGGCAGGTTAACCGGCATGTGGCAGGTTGGCGTATATTTCTTTGCAGAAGATGAAATGCTCATTCGTCAGGGATTAGGAATACTCAGCGCACACCTTGGGGGGAAGAAATCCATAATCCAGCCTATCCGAACGCATCTTTGCAGTAAGGATAGCGCCCTGAAGCCCTCATTCACCAATCTTTTGGTAACTTCAGAAGCATCAGTGCTGATAAGTATTCCGGATGAAGAAGTCCCAGGTTATACAGTTCAGAAAGTCGCCATGTTTGATTCAGATACCATGGATTCCAATGCTGTCAATCCTGTCACTATTGGCAACATACTGCTCAACCGGACAATAACTGATAACAAATACGCAATTGAGTTGGCAGATCTGACAAAGCATGGGCTTATTGCAGGTGTTACTGGAAGCGGTAAGACTACGACCTGTTTTTATCTTCTAAAACAACTGAAACAAAAAAAAATACCTTTCCTTGTCATCGAATCGGCAAAATCCGAATATAGACAGTTATTAAATGATCCGCTTTTTAAAGATATGCTGGTATTCACTCTCGGTGATGAAACCCCTGATAGCGCTGCTCCGTTCAGAATAAACCCCTTTGAGGTCCCTGAAGGAATTCTCGTACAGACACACCTTGACTACCTTAAATCTCTTTTCAGGGCAAGCTTTGTCATGTATGCGCCTATGCCCTATGTATTGGAAGAGGCGTTATATGAGGTTTACTGGGACAAAGGATGGAATCTTTCCGCGAATTCAAATGAAAGGGGGACAGGGTTTGGGGCATTTCCAACACTGACTGACCTTTACGAAAAAATCGATGAGGTTGTCTCACGGCTTGGTTATGATGAACGCATATCCAAAGATATATTGGCTGGACTGAAGACGCGGATCAATAATCTCAGGCTGGGCGGCAAAGGATTAATGCTGGATACAAGCCAATCAGTGCCGATAGCGGACATTATGAAGAAGCCTGTCTTGATAGAGCTCAAAAAACTCGGAAGTGACGATGAAAAGGCATTCTTAATAGGTATTATTCTCACACGGATATACGAATACTACGAAGCCAAAGCTCATAGCGAAAACACATCAAGAGGGTTAAATCATCTGACATTGATCGAAGAGGCACACCGATTGCTCAAACATGTTCCTGAGGAGGCATCTGAGCAGGACGGCAATGTTAGAAGCAAGGCAGTTGAAACGTTTTGCAATATGTTATCAGAAATAAGGGCTTACGGCGAAGGAGTTATAGTGTCCGAACAGATTCCGGACAAACTGGCAAGAGATCTTATTAAGAATACGAATCTTAAGATAATGCACAGGATCGTTGCAAAGGATGACCGCGATATCATGGGCGATACGATGAACCTTACAGACGAACAAAAGAAGTTTGTCACTACACTTGATAAGGGGAGAGCTGTTGTATTTGCGGAGGGCATGGACAGTCCTTTTCTACTATACGTGTCTATTAGTGAGTTATTGAATACCGCTGTGCTGGCCAAACCTGTATCCAACAGATACCTGTACCAGCACATGAAGGAGACGTTTTATCATCAGCACAAAGGGCTTTTATTGAAATATAAGGCGTGCACCTTCTGTTTTTTGGAAAAAAAGAGGTGCGAGTCAGCACGAGAAATAATTAAAATGCTGCTGTCAGAGCGAAAAAACAGGATGGCATTCAATAGTCTATTTATTACAGCTGGTTTGGATTCCTTAAGAAGGGAAATACTCACCGATGTTAACAGATTAATCCGCGAGAACATGATAGCCAGAGACAAAGATGATATAAAAAATATGTGTCTTTGTTATATCATCCAGGCCGCTTTCCTGGAAGTTGAATCGCAAGGAAGACTATACGATTATTCCTTCAAAGAGATGGACCAACTGAGTGCTTTTTTTATTGAGTTAATGCAGTCCTTTATTTTTGACGGCAAGATTGACAGTCAGAATCTTGAGAAGTTCCGGAAAAGATTTGTTGAACTTCGATCAAAATCTGAAGCTCCTTATACGGGGTGTATTGTATGTAACAAGGTTTGTTTGTATCGGTACGAATCATCATATTTTCTGTATGATGCTGGTATTAATGCAGATTTTGACTACATCACGACAAAAATTGATGATGACAACAGCATGTGGATAGAACTTGCAAAGCTCTGTCTTTCAGTATCCAGAAGACTTGTTCCTGGCTCCACTTCCGGGCTTGCTAAGGGGGTTGCCCTTTGCTATCTTTCCCAGAAAGTTGTTCAAGCCGATTATCCTCCAAGAATTCAAGAAAAAGTTGCGAAAAATATTAATGCTATTTACGAAAAAGGGATAGTTATAGTTTGATGGAGGTAAGGAGATGATAAATGACAGTCTAAAAGAAGGCCAGGAAAATGATGACATAAGAAAACCGGATGCGAAAAAGGGATCGGAAAGCAGGCTTGAAGTGGCGAGCGACTTCAAGTTAGATTCCCATAAGAATACTGAGAAAAGTAGTTTTGAAGCCAGAGAGACAAAGGAACATGGTCGCAATGACTCTGCTGTCCATTATCAGGAAAAGCGTCTGGAGAATGCTTCTGATTTTGACGAACTCAAAGAGACAAGGGAGAAAAAAGCTGAGATTAGTGAGGCTATGGTATCAAAGGACTTTCCCTTGTCGTCGGAGAAGCGATTGGATAATGCAAAGGATTTCCACTATGTAAACGGGCAGGACTTTGGAGACGAGCTTGCAAAACGTGATCACTCCACTACAGAGCAGGATAAGGAACTTACCAGAGGCTTTCATGACGGCAGGGACAATCAAGCATTTGTAAAAGACAAGGGTGATACCCTTAAAACCAGCATTCATGAAAAGCTTCATCAAAAAAGCATGAGTGAGCTCCCAACTCGCCTTAATGAAGGGATTACTGAATATTACGCTCGTGAGAGGGCCGGTGCAATGGGTGCCCTCAAAGATATTGATCATAGCGGAAAAGAAAACCTTAAGCCATTGTCTGATTACGAAAGAGAAGTCGAGATTGTGAGTAAGCTCGAATCTACTATTGGAAAGGAACCGCTCAGTGCCGCCTATTTTGGTGGAGATAAGGGTGAACTGATGAGGCATACAGATTCTGTCCTTGGTGATGGGTCCTTTGAGAAAATCACGAACGCTCTGGAAGCAAGAGATTATAAAAGTGCTTCAGATATAATTGAAAACTACTACAAAAAGCAAAGGGGGGCATGAAATGCAGGGTATTATTTCTTTGATAAATTCCTTAGCGCCGGTTATCATGGTTTTTCTTGCCTTCGGTATTATCTTTGGCGTAGTGAGATTGAAAAGCGTCTTGTTTTTTCTGTTATTTCTGATGCTGCTTCCTTTTCTTGGATCGGCCATCACACAGACCTTTCATGCTGGATTTTCCGGCGGAGTTTCCTGGAAAGCTTGGCTTATCATGGGATTCATAGTGCTTTTGGCACTCAGACTGTTTATGGACAGGGTATTCAGGAGATAAAAGATGTTTGGTAATCTTGATCTTGACTTTCACAGGGACCTACAATTCAGGTTCTATCGATGCAGCCTATGCGATGCACTTGGCTCGATCTTTGGCAGTATGGCCCGTCTATTGACGAATAATGAAATGGCCCTGTGCCTTGCCATTGCATCTTCCTATGGGGATCTTCCGAAGTCTCGGAGACGCTTTCTCTGTCCTGCCCTTTCGATTCACCGGAAACTACAGGCAGACCTACCGCCAGTGTTATTTTTAGCGGCAATTACAGTCATACTTGCACACGAAAAAATTATAGATGACGTTTATGACGGCGACACCTATCCGTCGGGAATTATTGCCAGAAAGCTGTCGAAATGGAGGATAAAGGCGGAAAGCATTCTGAGAGGACAAGGCTTTCCAGTTGAAAATATTGTCGACGCTTTTTACCATCAGCGGACTATTGAACATTCCAGCATAACAGATCTGTTTCTTCTCAGCGAACAAACCTCAGCAGTAATGGGAGATATATTCGGTCATCTGGCGTTCCTTATGAACAAGCCAATAATGAGGGAGAGATTTTGCCGACTGGGTAAAGGTATAGGCAGGTTTGTATATGTCCTTGATGCAGCCTTTGATGTAGACACGGACAGGCGATCAGGAGCATTTAACCCTTTTCTCTCGTGCGCTGCGGGAGGCGGAAAGTTTGAACCCAGCAATTTGAAGTGGGTTTCATCGAGGGTTGCGCCGGTGCTGAGAGAGATTTGGAAAGACATATCTTCGGTAATTGCCATTTTGCCAGTAAACAGTTACGTTCATGAAATGATTTGTACAAGACTTAAGAAGACAATAGAGGGGATAGACTATCTTATTGAACAGGCCAACATGCTTTGTGATGACGGTTTATTCAGGGGGGCGACTAAACTAAGTCCTATCGCTTTCCTGATTTCACCGAGATTGGCTTTTGCCGATGCAGGAGGCGGGGCAGGGGCTAAGTGTATGGAAAGCGCGATATTCCTTGGCATTATGTTTGTCTTGTACAGCATCATCTGCAGGGGAATGTGTGGGGGATGCGGATCAAGAAGGCAGGGCAGAGTGACTGTTGACCACGGGTGCGGGGGGAGAAAAACTTATAAAAGAGACCCGTGTACAGGGAGGTATAGGGATGAAGGGTGCTGTTAAGAAAAAGATGGATAGGAGCAAAGTAAGATGAATAAGCAATGTCCTATTTGTGAGAAATCCTTTCCATCTGACGCAACTTGCTTTTTTTGTTCGTCGTGTCAAAGGGATATGTGTCTTAAACATTACGATAAGGAGTTCAAGATATGTAAGAAATGTGCGAATGAAATAAGAGCAGAAAAGAATAGGACAGAGCCAATTACTGAAAGGTCATTTCAGGATAAACAGCCAAATGGAGATCAGAATAAGTTTCCATTGGTTTTTTCAAAAGACCAGCTCGTAGCTGGCAAATATAGAATTATTGATATTGTGAACCGAATTAGTGGTGAGGCCTATGTATATCTTTGCGAGGACATAGCAAGAGGGGACAAAGCAGTATTAAAACTCTATCACCAAGGATTCTCTGCAAGTGAAGAAATCGTTAAGCTTTTTGTAGGTGTCACCAACAAAGATGTGCTAAATATTCTTGATTACGGCAAAGTCAACGGACAGTTTTTTGAGGTAATGGAATATGCAGAGGGCGGCACGTTGCTGGATAGATTAAAGGAAAAGTCGTTTTCTGAAACAGAGTTGTCCAGACATGTGATCCCTGCAGTCTTGCACGGGTTAGCATATTGTCATAAGAACGAAATTATTCACAGAGACATCAAGCCCGGTAATCTGTTTTACAGAGACAAAGCTCGGCGAGATATAGTTCTCGGCGATTTCGGTATTTCAACTTTGCTTGATCAAGACGTTACCGTAAGGAAAACAAAAGGCGCTCTAACCATTGACTTTGCTGCTCCTGAGCTGTTTGGCTGGAAGGGTGAACACTACGTAAGCAAAAAGACAGATTATTACTCATTAGGTATAACGCTCGTATACTTGTTTCTCGGACAAAGTCCTTTTTATGGACTGTCAGCCTTGCAAATCATGACAAAACATATTTCGGAAAGATTATTGCCACCGGATGACCTATCTGACAGGTTTAAAAAACTTTTATCAGGCCTATTAATAAAAGAAAGAAAAAGACGGTGGGGGGCTCCTGAAATTGAGCGTTGGCTTAATAGTGATGATGTTCCAGTGCATGAAGATGACCATCTTGGGTAGTCATAAAGTTATGGAGATGATGGGAGGAGATATTTATGAGTGGTGAGTCTGTTGGTGTTGTTGCCGTTGCAGCAATACCAGTAGTTATTGCTGGAGCAGCTATTTACGGAATCGCTTCCGTTGTGAACTCTCTTGTAGAGCAGGAGAAAGCAAATAGGGAGGCGCAGAGGCAGAGGATTGAAAAAGAGGCTGGGCAATTTAGGCTTGAGTCAAAACAGGCATTAGAAAATGAGTTGAGGGAAATTGAAGAGAGAAGACAGGTAAGAGCGAGAGCAGAAGCACAAAAGGCAAAAGAAGATGAGGCAAAGCGGCAAAGCTTGATGGAAGCAGCAGAAAGAGACCGAATTATGCAAAATGTGTCCAAGCTTTCCGTGAGCCAGCTTGATGCGGTAAAAGAAAAGCTCAATATAAGTTTATCAAGATTAATTAATGAAGTTGATGACGTTAAGGAAAAGAAGTTGCAGGAAATTCTTAAGGCTGAGGCTGCACTACTGGGTGTTTCAATCAAAGCTTCAAATGTCGGGAACATTGAAGTGCATAAATCCGATCTCGATGTTTTTAAGACACGGATACAAGAAATCAAGAAATATGGCTACGATCCTGAAGAAAAAGAAAAAAAAGTAATAAATATAATAAGCGGGATAGAAGCAGACATAGAAGATCTGCCGAAAGCTTATGCGCAGTTTATCGCCAAAGATATTGGCGAAGTGAAACAGAGTATTTCTGAAATAAAGGATAAATGTGCCGGTAATTATGCTTTTTATGAAAGCATTTTGAAAGGCATTAAACTGAGGACAAGAGAAGCAATTGCCATGGCGAAAAAGAAATGGGAGCATCAAGAGAAGCTTATCGATTCAATAGAACTTGAAATAAGCGAGCTTCTGATTTGCCTTTCTTCCCCAGTTATTAAAGATGCGAACAGGATTGCAGCTTTTAAGAGAGAGATCAACGGTCTTTATGCAACTAATGATATTGACTTTGTCCAGACGGAACTCAGGAGATTATCTGACGAGATAAACAAACTTTACATTGAATATTTAGAGTTAACCAAGAATGAGGCTGAGAGAAATTACATAATGAATAGCATTGGAGATGTATTACACCATATGGGCTATGAGCCACTACCTATTGAACAGGACATTGTAGGGAAAAACAAAATTATGGAAATGAAGATTCCTGGTGGTGAGGCTGTACGGATAGCACTTAACACTGATAAAAAATTCACAGCTAAGGTATTTAGGCCTGAAGACGCGCCTGATGCCAGCTATGACGAATTTAGAGCTCAGGAGGAAAAGTTTTGCTCTCATTTGCCAGAACTCAGCAAGAAAATGAAAGACCAGGGAATGGCGGTCAAGATTACCATAGAGAAAAAATTTGATGCTTCAATATTGAAGGAAGTGCTAAAGACTAAGAAAAAAAGAAGAGATAGATTGAAAGAAAGGAGTCTTGACTGATGAGTAATGACTACCCAAAATGGATGTGCGAAATGGAAAGATATCTTTCTGTAAAAAAACTATTCCTGTTATACGGTAATATTTACGACAAGATTCCGTTTCCAATTCCAAATGTCTCGGATAAATACGAATATTTGCCATTGAGAGAGGTATTAAAAAAATTCTTTTTTCATAAAGGATATACTGTTGCCGGTTTTTTTGACAAAGTAGACGGCTTAACGATGTTTAAGCGTGAAGATGAAAACAATAAGGATGTGCAAAGAAAAGATATTAGTTCAGTCTTGGATATTATTAGGGGTTCTATGTCAAAAGAGGATACCCCATCATTTTTTGTTATCGATTACAGCTCCCATTTATGTCAAAGGCCGGACCAAATTGAAGAAGAAGAAAGTAAAGTATTTCTTAAGATTTTAAAGTGTGTGCAAGATGCCAAACAACCAAATGTTGGAGATGCCGATTACAATAATATTCTTATTCTTATTTGTGACAAAGTTAATGACATTCCGGCATGGCTCTATCTCAATAATCCGGAAGCAAAAACTCTTCTTATTGAAAAACCGGATTTAGAAGATAGAAAACATTATATATCACAAAATATTCATGCTTTTAAGGGCGGAGGTGAAATACCTAAAGATAACGAGAAAATGGCCGTCAATTTGCTGGCAGATCTTACCGACGGTATGTGTATTGTTGAAATTGCAAGTCTGAGCACTATATCAAGAAACGAAAACATTTCAATTGTAAGTGAAAAAAGCGTTATTAGTGAAAGAGAGTTTGAGAAGATAGTTAACAAATACAAATATGGCGTTACAGAAAGCAAGTGGCAGAGGGACTTATTGAGGGATAAACTCAAGACAGCAAAAGGCATATTTGAAAAACGGGTTATGGGGCAGGAACAAGCTATAAATGCAGTGCTCGATATTATAAAGAGAGCTGGAATGGGGCTTTCAGGTGTGCAGCATTCATCAAGTTCAAGCAAACCGCGAGGCATACTTTTTTTCGCGGGGCCGACCGGTGTTGGAAAAACTGAACTTGCCAAGACATTGTCAGGTGTGCTTTTTGGAGGCGAGGACCTTAATCATGAGAAATCCTTTCACAGGTTTGATATGAGTGAATACTCGTCCCAACATGCCGACCAAAAGCTTCTTGGCGCCCCCCCAGGTTATGTTGGCTATGAATCAGGCGGTCAGTTGACAAACAAGATCAAAGAACAACCATTTTCGGTTCTTTTGTTTGACGAAATTGAAAAGGCCCATCCGAGTATACTGGATAAATTTCTTCAGATACTTGAAGACGGACGTATGACTGATGGCAAAGGAGAAACGGTATATTTTTCCGAATCAGTGATAATTTTCACCAGTAATATAGGGACTTATGTTGAAAAGACTGCTAGGGATGAAAATAATCGGATTGTTGGTAACGACAGAGTGCGAAATATTTATCCAACGGGAATGAAGTGCAAGAAATGTGGTTTTATAGAGATGTCAGTGGATAATCCGGAAGTATGTGGAAAGGAGAAGTGTGGAGGAAGAGACTTTGAAAAAGTAGAAACGCCGTATTCTTTAATTAAGAAGAAAATTATGGATGCTATTAGCGAACATTTTAATTATTCATTAAAAAGACCTGAGATACTAAATAGATTAGGAGATAATTTCGTTGTGTTCGATTATATACGACCTCCTGTAATGAAATTAATTATAGAAAGTATCCTGAATAAGATTAAAGATGAAGTATATGAAAAGCATGTTATTAATATTTCATTTTCTGATGAAGTTAAAGATTGGATATTAAAAAAGGCATCGGAAAATATTGAACATGGCGGCAGAGGTGTTGGAAATAATATAGAAAAAGTAATTGTAAATCCGCTTGCAAGAAAACTATGGGATGAAGACGTTAAGAAAGGTGAGTCTTTGGTAATTAAGGGAATAAAAGATGAGACAACAGATTCAGGCGAATGGTATGTGCTTGAAACATAGTAATATGCAATGAAAGGAACAGGCTATCTATATATCCACAGCACTTCACACCCGATTACAGTTCTTGGTCCCGGAAAACGAATTGCATTGTGGCTTGAAGGCTGTTCTTTAAAGTGTACTGGTTGCATGGCAATTTCCATGAAAATAAGACATCAGCACAGCCGAATGCCGCTGCAGGACATTTTAAAGAGGATAAAACAGACGGCTGAAGGATTAGACGGCATAACTATTTCAGGTGGAGAGCCTTTTGAACAGGCAGATTCTTTATATGAGCTGATTAAACTTATAAAAAGCGAAACCCATCTTGATATTATGGCTTATTCAGGATACACCATAAAAGAATTAAATGAACATAGCGAAAGCGCCAGGAAAATAATCAGTTTGATTGACATTTTAGTTGATGGGCGTTTTGAGGAGAGACTTAGCAATAATAAAATATGGAGAGGGTCTGACAACCAGAAACTGCATCTTCTAAGTGAAAGGGCTCAGAAATATAGATACATTGAAAATACCAAATATGACGCTAAACGCCCTCTTTCATTTGAATTAGATAAAGATAACGAGTTGAAAATCATTGGAATACCAGTGAGAGGATTTATGAGACATTTTGAAGAAGCGCTTTTGACAAAAGGGATGTCAATTGTAGGAAGGAAAACAAATGGAAATGGTTAGGTGTGAAAATTGCGAAAAAGAGATTTCTCTTTGCACCACTATTTGTGACTATTGTGGAGCTGAGAATATCCATAATAAAACAGAAATAAAAGGTAGCAGTAAAAAGCAGGCCGAGATTAATAAATTTAGGAAATGCAGAAAGGGACATCACATCACTCCAGATAAATATCAATATACTGAATATTGTCCCGAACTTAATTGTGGTGCCCCCATAAAGGCTGAAGTTTATTCTTTATGCAGGGGCTGCGGGAATGAAGTTATGGATAGCAATGAAATGTGCGAGAAGTGTGCTACACCGGAACAATATAGATCTTGTCCATTTTGTAAGTCGAGGAATAGACTTGACGCTACTGTGTGTTGTAAGTGTGCAGATACTTTGGAGGGAGGAAAAGCCGCTGAATTCAGGCAACAATTGCTTCGTCCAAGACTTATTTGCCGGCAAAACACAGCAAATGAATTGGAATTTGAAATTAAGGATGGTGATATCATAGGCAATGGCAGTCATGAATCGGCGTCTTCCTTGCGTTCGAATAATAGCTATATAGATTTAGCGTGCCTTAAAAATACATACATTTCAGGAAAGCATGCGTCTTTTGCATGTCAAGACGGAACATGGTTTATTTGTGATGAGGGCAGTACAAATGGCACGAAAGTCGGATTAAGACCAATAATGCCCGCTGAAAAAGTACAAATCAAGGATGAGGAAAAAATAATTTTGGCTAATGAACTATTTATTTTCCGGATATCATGAAATGAATACGAAAAATTCCGCAACTATCTTAAAAATATGCGGCAGCAGTGACATCGGTAACAAAAGAGACCATAACGAGGATGCATTTATAGTAGGCAACCTTATTGAAAGTAAGGAAACATTATACTTAGAAATACCTATAGAATCCTCAGTTATCAGAAACTACGGCCTATTAGTCTGCTGTGCTGATGGCATGGGAGGTCACAACGCCGGAGAGGTGGCGAGTGATCTTGCATTAAATCTGTTGTCTCGGCAGTTGATGTCAATCCGTAAAGAACGTTTTCAGGCAGATGAAGTAATAGACATTTTGAGTAAAGCCATCGTCTTTTCTCATGAAGCCTTACTGGAGATGAGTAAGAGATCTACTGATTACTCAGGAATGGGTACAACACTGGCTGGATTATTTTTCTGTAAGGATACGTTGTATACATTTCATGCAGGTGACAGCAGGATTTACAGGCTAAGAAATGGGGGATTGCTTCCTCTAACAAAGGATCACTCTCTTGTCCAAATGCTTCTAAACACCGGGCAGATCAGCGAAGAGGAAGCACTGATGCATCCTCAAAGAAATATCATAACAAATAGTCTTGGGGGTGGGGACAGCAAGTGTGAGCCTGAAATCACTGATAAATACGGTTATTTTGAGGACGATATTTTCCTTATTTGCAGCGACGGCTTGACCGATATGCTGGATGACGAATCGATAGCGGCTGTTCTTATTGATAGCGCTTCTATGCAGGAAAAAGTGAGCAACCTGATAAACCGTGCGAATGAGCGCGGCGGCGATGATAATATAACGATTATTTTAATCAAAGTGGAGGGAGCAAATGCCTGACAAAACAGAAAAGTTAAATTCATCACCTGGAACTCAAAAACTTCCAAGTGGAACTGAGAAATTAGGAAAAGGTGTAACTGAGAATCTTTTTGGAGAAACCAGGAACGCTTTTCCTGTTTTCTTGAAAGAAGGAGACATTGTAAAGGGCATTTACAAAATAATACAAAGGCTGGGCCATCCCAGCGGAGAAGCGTATGTGTATCTTGGTGAATGTCTATCAGACAAAAAGAGTGTAGTAATTAAGCTTTATCATGAGGGCTTCTCCGCCAAAGAAGATATAGTAAAAACACTTGTAAAAATTACGCACAAGGATATTATCAATGTAATTGATTATGGTACCGAGCAGAGGCAGTTTTATGAGGTAATGGAATATGCTGAAGGCGGCACACTTGTGGAGAGATTGACTAAAAACTCATTTTCTGAAAAAGAGCTGGTTGAGTGTGTCATTCCTGAGGTTGCCAATGGTCTCAAATTCTGTCATGAACATAGAATTATTCATAGGGATATAAAACCCGGAAACATATTCTATAGAGATAAAGACAAGACGGATATTGTACTGGGCGATTTTGGAATTTCCTCAATGCTTGATCACGAATTCACTGTCAAAAAAACAAAGGGTGCACTCACACCAGATTTTGCAGCACCCGAACTGTTTGGCTATAAGGGTGAACACTATGTCAGCAGAGAGGCTGATTATTATGCGTTAGGTATAACGCTTATATATTTATATCTAGGGAAGAGTCCGTTTTATGGACTATCGAATCTGCAGATAATGACTAAACACACTACGGAAAGGATATTGCCGCCAGATCCCCTATCAGACAGATTTAAGAAGCTTTTATCCGGACTATTAATTAAGGAAAGAAAAAAACGGTGGGGAGCTTCTGAAATTGAGCGCTGGCTTAACGGTGAGGATGTTCCGGTGTATGAGGATGTTATTGATCAGGATTTCAGCAAAAAAAGGCCTCCATACAAGTTAACTGAGACCATCAAAGCAAACAATGAAAAAGAACTTGCCGTATTATTACAAACGTTTAACGATGTGAAATTATTAAAAGAGCGTCTTGCCAGAAAATCGCTGAGTCAGTGGCTGGAACCATTTGACCAAACTAAGGCTGATAAGGTTTCAAGAATTGAAGAAAAAGTTAAAGATGCGGATTTAGCGTTACTTGAAATTAGTTGCATACTTGATCCGGATATCCCGTTTTTTTTAACACCAAATCTACAGGCTGAATCTCCGGAGAAACTTGCGACCCTTATTGATGCGAACTGGCAGCTTGGTAAGGAACATTTTCTATCGGGCAGGATATCAATATGGCTGAAGTACACTCCTGGAGGAGAACAGATACTGCAGCGTTGGACCAGCTCAAAAATAGGAAGTGGAAGTGCTAATAACTCGGATATAGTTCTTGAAAGTTTTCTTCATTGTTTGAATCCTCAACTTGAAGAGGCGCAGGTTTCTATAGAGCCTCCAGTGTTGGATATTGGGACGATAGAAAGTATCTCATCCGTACAAAGGAAGTTTAAAATATTAAATAAGGGGCCGAGAGGACTACTTTCTTGCAGAGCAAGTCTTAATAGCGAGATTGATGGATTTGTAGCTTCAGTAAATAATTCCAGTCTTGCCTCTAAATTGAAGACCTCAGTAGAGGTTGCTACCTCCGGCGAAAAAGGAAAAGACATTATTAATCTTTTACCTGGGGAATCAAGTGAAATTTTAATTGAAATCGATGCTCATTTGCTCCCGCGCTTTGCTCAGACATACAAGGCTGCCATTTTACTAACTAAGAATAACTATACTTTTAGAGACGACTATCAAGGAACAATTGAAATTCCGATTTCGTTTTATGTTGACTACCCATCGTACAGCAAGAAGAAAGCAAAAAGTCCGTTAATTGTATAGGAAGATGGGAAAAGTATAGGTGAACACATTAAAAGATCTGGCTGATCACTGTTATCAGCACTGGCTGACTACAGGTGAGACTCAGTTGCCCTCTGGAGCAATTGAGTGGATACGTAATGAACTAGACGAGCAAAAGTTGTCAGACGAAGTCAGGCGAATATTCATAGCCCGTATCCATGGGAGCGAAAAATGCTATCGGTTTCTAAAACTAATGGGGGTTATAGAGCGCGATCGACTGAGGCGGTTGCTAAAGAAGCAGGTATTGGATGAAATAGAGGTAGAAAGAGCACAACGACTTAGGGAAATTGAGGCGCAATTTCACGAGAAGGTAAACGAGCAGAGACAGAGAGTGCTAAAAAGGCCGTCTGAGGGGGCAATGCCTTTCTGGCTGCTGATGATAGGCGCTGCTTTGGTATCCGCAGTATTGGGAGGCATGGTTTACGCTTCGATTGGATGGAGTTTTGGAGCGTTGGTGGGGGGTGGTGTTACATGCGGATACAGACTGATTAGGACATCTGGCCTTGTTGGGCAGTTTGTCAGTTCAGCGCAACAGGGATTAGCAGACAAGCGCAATGCTGTTGAAGTGGATATCGAAGATAGAAAGGGCCATATAGATGACGCGACAATAAAACTGGAGCTTCTCTATAACGGGCCTCTCATTGATACGCTTGTGGAAGACTTAGGTCAATCCCTAATCGTCTCTGCTCCTAATACGATGCGGTACCTTATTTGGCCAGCGGCAGTTACCTTGGTTCTAATGCTCCTACCAGCATTCGTATCAGCAATATCTCTATTTCAAAAAATAGGTTCTGGAAATAACCCGAATCAGGCATTTACTCAGTATGATTCATCATCAATCAAGGATGTAGATTTTCTTAACTTCACTTATCCTTCTTCTCTTTGTTCAAAGCAAATTGCGGGCATTGGCACTCTAGTCAAAGTGAGTAAAGGCGAATTTCAGAGCGACAAAGTCTATTTTGGCCTTGCAAACAATAACGTTCTTTACGGAGATATAAACGGTGACGGACGCGATGAGGCTATCGTGCATGTAGCCTGTGGAGAATTTACTGCTAACTTTGGTTATTCCGAAATCTTTATTTACGCGATAAAAGATGGACAGGCCAAATTACTTGCGGAACTAAATGACGAAGGCATGGGACGAGATCTCGCTCTCTACTATCCTAAGGGTGATATTTGGAGAATTACTGATAATGGCGTGAAAGTCAGAAACGGTAATCTCTCTATTGCAAGGTTTGAAGGAGGCTCACATGCTGCTCCAGAGTATATTGTTACGCTAAATTATCATTTGAATGGAACAAGTCTTACCTTGAGCGGGAAACCAGAAAGAGAAAATGCTAAGTTCTAATATCAAAAGATCTGAGATTGGAGAGACAGAGGAGACTGACGATAGATATCGGGCTGATAAAGGTTATAGGAGCGTAAAGACGTGCGGATAGACACATTAAAAGATCTTGCTGATGACTGCTATCAGCAGTGGCTGACAACAAACAGGACGGATTTGCTCTCTGGGGCAACCAAATGGATACGAGACAGCCTTCGTGAGCCAGGGCTGGCCGGACAGATAGAGGAGATATTTTCGGCTGCAATAAAACCGAGCGAGAAATGTTATCGGTTCTTAAAACTGACCGGGGTAATAGAAAAAGAAAGACTTATTCAACTTCTCAGGAAACAAGCACTGGATGAATTGGAAAATGAGAGGGAGCAAAAGCTTAGCGAAGTAGACGAGCAATGGTGGGCAAGAGTAGATGAGCAGCGACAGAGACTGTTTGATAAACCGGATGAAAGGGCTTTTCCCTTCTTCTTGTTTGCAGTGTTGATCAGTATCGCGAGTGGTTTCATGGGCTCTGTAATTGGTCATAATGCACAAAGCTTATCAGCTGACATTGGATGGCGGGTAGGCTTGCTCGGTGGGATAGTAGCTGCTTATGTGTACAGAAGAAGTCGTGCTACCACACTGACGGAGCAGTTTATAAGTTCCGCCAGTTCCGGTGTCGAATCGCAAAAGGAAGGGATCATAGAGAACATATCGGACCGGAGGGAAAGTATTGAATCAGATATCTCCGTTCTCATAAAGCAGTTTTCACTCCTCCTACGAAAGTCCGAGGACCTCAAGAAAAGTGAGCTTGCCGCCGTGAATGCAACCAAACGAGTGAGGATTAGATATGAGGCTATAGGAGTAGTACTTGCTCTACTGCTGATCGTTAGTCCTTCTCTTCTTTGGCCGTCTCTTGATAAAGCTCTTGTGGCTAAATACTGTGGAATATGGGAATACAGTTCAGACATTGGGGCTGGAATTAAGCAGTATGAGTATTTGAAGATAACAAAAAATGAACCTGATAGGTTTAAATTAGTTGTGGGATATAAAAACAGTAAAGGTGAACTGGAATGGCTAACTCCTGAGGTAAAAAACGCAGATGGTATTTATTTGCACCTTTCGAACGAAAAATTAAAAGGGGAAATTGTCTCCGGAAATTTCGGCGCGACTCATGGAATTGAATTTATTTATAGGTTTACACTTGACGCCAAGTCTAACAAAAAGATGCTTTATTCTCTCTGGTCTGAAATTCGCGGAGAAACTGACGAATATGAGGCGACTAAGATCAGTGATTAATTGCCATAAAATCGGGCTGCTGCTGATTTTTCGTCTGCTTAAAGGGGACACTACTTGCTGTAATTGCCGATTTCAATTTAGTGGCCATCTTTTGGCTCCAGGAGAATATTCATTCGTTACTTATTAGTTTGACAAGGACATTAGGAGAAATAGTTTGTGAAAATAGACACATTAAAAGACCTCGCTGATCACTGTTATCAGCAATGGCTGACAACAAACAGGACGGATTTGCCCTCCGGAGCAATTGGATGGCTACGGGACAGCCCCGTTGAGCCTCCACTGGCCGGACAGATAGGGGAGATATTCGCGGCAGACATAGAGCCGAGCGAAAAGTGCTATAGATTCTTGAAACTGACCGGGGTAATCGAACGAGAAAGACTAATTCAGCTTCTCAGGAAACAAATACTGGATGAATTGGATAATGAGAAGGAACAAAAACTTAGGGAAGTTGAGGACCAATGGCAGGCAAGAGTAGAGGAGCAGAGACAGAGGATATTCAATACGCCAGATGACACTTCGTTTTCTTTGTTCTGGTTTGTAATAACGGTTAGTATTGTTTTCGGCTTTATTACATCTATCGTTGCTCACAATTTGACAGGGAAGACACCGAGTGGCGACAATCCAGTTGGCATATCTGCGGATATCGGATGGAGGGTTGGTCTGTTAATTGGGGCTATCGCTGCATATGGATACAGGAGAATTAGAGCTAATACACTAACGGAGCAGTTCAGAATTTCTGCAAAAGAAGGGATAGAGAGTCAGAAGAAGGGGATAGAGGAGGGTATCCGCGATAGAAAGGTGAATGTTGATGCTGATATTCTACAGCTAATAAAGGAGTTTTCTCTGTCTTTAACGGAATCGGCAGACAATCAAAAAAACAGTCATGGACTGACGTCAGCAACAAGGGTAGTCGTAAAAACAAGCCATAAATACAGATATACTGGTCTTGCTGTTGCGGTGGGCCTTTTATTAATTTTTAGCCCGTCTTATATTCTTTCCAAGAGCAGCGAATATTCCTCAACCCCATCCGCCGCGCCAACTCCATCCACCGCCTCAACGCCGGTTCCTGAATTTAGCGCACAATTTGACCAGATGATATCGAAGCGCCTTGATGAAATTGGAAACGAAATCAAGAGAGGAAACTATAAATTAGCTTCTCTGAAGATGCAGGAAATTTTCAGGGAATATCCAGATGTGGCCGATCGTTTGAGCGGAGCCAATTTGTCATGGCTATTTGGTTATAAAGCAAAAATTTATCAGCATACTGGCGACATAGCAAAAGATACTTTTATAGTGGAAGGAACTGTAACTAGAAAGACTGAAATGGAGGGGTCGGGGGCCTACTGGGACTTCACTCTACAAGATCTGCAAGGCAAGGAGCATGACTTCGGGTGCTCTCGAACTTCCGTGCCTTTTTTTAACATTGACGATAAAAAGATTGACTTTGTAGATGGATACGACAAGTTAAAAGACGCATACGATAAAGTTAGACTATACATATGGAACGCTGATTCTTTTGACAAATACAAGAATGCAGGATGTCCGGCTGGCATCGTTATGTTTACGAATTAGCAGGTTCAGAATGGGAACTTAAGTATAATTAACTAATTGAACAGAGAGTCAGTTGATTGAATAGGGGAAAAGAAGAAATTATAGATGGACACATTAAAAGATCTGGCTGAGCACTGCTATCAGCGGTGGCTCACTAAAGACCAAACGGACTTACCCTCCGGTGCAATTAAGTGGATGCGAGACAGTCTTGCAGAGTCGGTGCTGGCCGGACAGATAGAGGAGATATTTTCGGCAGTAATAAAACCGAGTGAGAAGTGTTATCGGTTTCTAAAGATGACCGGAGTTATAGAACGGGAAAGACTTGTACAACTTCTCAGAAAACAAGTTCTGGATGAATTGGATAATGAGCGGGAGCAACGACTACTGGAAGTCGATGAAAGCTTGAGAGCGAGTATTGCCGCACGACGGCAGAAGATATTCAATAAACCCGATGATAATGCGCTTCCTTTCTTCGCTTTTGGAATAATAGTCGGAATTGTTTTTGGTATCGCTGGCGTGATCGTTGGTGGAGTTTCCGATGGTTTGTCTATGGACATAGGATGGCGAGCTGGTCTGCTAATAGGGGCTGTGGCAGCCTATGGATACAGAAGGAGTAGATCTAACACGTTGACGCAGCAGTTTGTAAGTTCCGCCGGAGATGGAGTAAAGGCTCAAACGAAAGGGATAGAGGAAGATATTCGGGATAGGGTTTCATATATTGCTAGAGTATTAACGGACCTTGAAAGAGTATATTCACTTCAATTAGATGAATCTATCAAAAGGATACAAGGCATAAGTAAAACAAGCAGTATATCCTTTGATAGGCAACAGCCCGTGAAATACAACTACGCAGGTGTAGTTGCCGTCATGGGCATTTTGTTATTAGTCGGTCCGTCCTATTTGCTATCATTGCTCAGCCATGATCAAACTATTTCTGTATTAGTCGACAAAGGTTTTTGCGGTAATAGGGTAGGACATTTCGAAGCATTATATAGCAATAACAAAATTGAGGTAGATTTCTCTATAAACACATCAGAAACAAAGGTTTATTACTCGAATAATAAAAAAGGGAGTCCTGAAGATCTGTGCGGTCATCCCGGTACAGGGATTATCTCCTCATTAACAGGAAAGCAGGCTGACGTCACTGGTACGTGGGAAAAAAGAGTCGGCGAGTTTACGGGGGGGCCCAGTTTCGATGCCCATAAGGTTATCATACCTAATCCCAGGTAACATGATAATTACATTAACTCGATATCCCCAAAAAACTGACTTCGAGATGAGGAGTGCAAACACTTCTTTATACAAATCGGCTTTATACGAGATGCTGAGAAGTTACTGGGCTGCTGAACAAAAGTCTCATGCCCTGTATCATGAACATTGGTTGGAATAAGACTATATAAAAAGGGATAGCAACGTGCAAATTTACACATTAAAAGATCTTGCTGATCACTGTTATCAGCAATGGCTGACAACAAACAGGACGGATTTGCCCTCCGGAGCAATTGGATGGCTACGGGACAGCCCCGTTGAGCCTCCACTGGCCGGACAGATAGGGGAGATATTCGCGGCAGACATAGAGCCGAGCGAAAAGTGCTATAGATTCTTGAAACTGACTGGGGTAATAGAAAGAGAAAGGCTTATTCAACTTCTCAGAAAACAAGTGCTGGATGAATTGGATAATGGGGGGGAGCAAAAGCTTAGCGAAGTAGACTTGCAATGGTGGGCAAAAGTAGATGAGCAGAGACAGCGGATATTCAATAAGCCTGATGAAACTGCGTTTTCTTTTTTCTGGTTTGTAATATTTTTCGCTATAATTTGCGGTTTCGTCGGCGCTATAATTGGCCACAATTCAGAGTCTATGTCTGCGGATATTGGGTGGCGGGCCGGATTGATAATATGGGCTATAGCGGCATATGGCTACAGGAGACTTAGAGCGAGCACACTGACAGAGCAGTTCATGAATTCTGCCCAAGAAGGAATAGAGACTCAGAAGAGAGGCATAGATGAAAGTATTCGGGATAGAAAGGCTAATATTGATAAGGATCTCCCTCAACTCATAAATAAGTTTTATATGCCTTTATCGGTGGACAGTCAAAAGAGTAGTAATGTATCGACGTCGGGAACAAGTCTAGCAACAAAAACAAGCCATAAATACAGATATGCTGGGCTAGTTGCTACGTTAGGCCTTCTTTTAGTTTTCAGTCCATCATATATTATTTCAAATAGTAACCAGTATATCACAGATACAACGTCTGCACCCGCCTCGATACCTGCTTCCGCGCCAAGCCCGGCAGCTCCATATGGCTATGTAAACGATCCAGACAGAGGATGGGTTCCTGCGTCAACATCCGCACCAACATCGGCTCCTGTTGAGGCACCTGCACCAATATCGGCTTCTATTGAGGCACCCGCTCCAGCATCTGCACTGGAAGAACCAAAAGTTGGTGACACATTCTCAGAAACTGAACGATTCGTTTTTGCAAAACTGACAGCTTTGGATAAAAAAACAAACCTTATGTGGACAAGGAATGCCGACATAGCCAACACGAAAATGACATGGGACGCGGCGCATGAGTTCGCAAAGAGATTGAACAGCATGGGGTATGCTGGATATCGAGATTGGCGTTTGCCGAGCAAAGAGGATTTGCTGACTCATGTATCTTACGCTAATGGCAGAGGTGTTACATACGACTTACAGAATTTCTTTAATAGCATAGGATTTACGAATGTGCGGTCGTGGGACTACTGGTCGTCTACTACCAGCGCAGGCGATCCGAGTGATGCGTGGTACGTGTGGATCGGCACTGGCGGTGCAAGTTACGACGGCAAGTACTTTGCTAAGTGCGCGTGGTTTGTTCGTGCTGTTCAGTAGGTTATTTGGCAATTGGGTCATAATGGCGAGTAATCGTCGCGAGTAATCGTAAAGAGATGATATGCTGATTTTTAAAATCAAATGATGGCGTAACAATTTTAAGCTATGCCATCACGGAAACATTAATATTGTTTAGGTGTTATTGACAGCAGCGCAATAGATCATAATTCGGCGTGAGGTTGGCCCTCCCTTGAAAATGTCGGAGACAAATTACGCAACAGGAGAATGAAGGCTTACAGATGAATACATTAAAAGATCTGGCTGAGCACTGCTATCAGCAGTGGCTATCTAAAGACCAAACGGACTTACCCTCCGGGGCAATTAAGTGGATAAGAGACAGCCTTGGAGAAGCTGGGATGGCTATGCAGATTGACGAGATATTTTCGGCAGCAATAAAACCGAGTGAAAAATGCTACCGGTTTTTGAAGCTGACCGGAGTAATTGAGCGGGAGAGAATCATTAAGCTTCTCAGAAAGCAGATACTGGACGAATTGGAAGCTGAGAGGGAGCAAAGCCTTCTTGAAGTTGATGAACAATGGCGGGCAAGAGTAGATGAACAGAGACAGAAAATATTCAATAAGCACGATGATACTTCGTTTTCATTTTTCTGGTTTGTAGTATTTGTCGCTATAATTGGCGGCTTCATCGGCGCGATTGTTGGTCGTGTTTCAGATAGCGTGTCTGTGGATTTAGGATGGCGGGTTGGAGTGCTAATCGGAGCCACAGTTGCCTACGGATACAGAAAGACCAGGGCGAGCACACTGACAGAGCAGTTTATAAATTCAGCTAGTGGCGGGACTGAGTCTCAGAAAAGAGGCATAGAAGAAAGCATTAGAGACAGAAAGGCGAATCTTGATTCTGATATTCGACAGCTCCTTCAAACGTTTTCGCTTCCACTGATGGCATCGTCAGTCGATCCAAAAAGCAGTAATGTCTATAGGTCGAAAATACCTGTAGGCGGAAAGAATAGTCTGAAATATAGGTATGCAGGGGTTATTGCCAGTTTAGGCCTCTTATCTATTATTAGTCCGTCTTATCTGTTTCCCATTAGTGGCCGATCTCCGGAGCTGGTCCCTGCTCCAACTCAAGCCTCCACTAATAGTATGGATTCAGGTCAATTTGACCAGATGATATCGAAGCGCCTTGATGAAATTGGAAACGAAATCAAGAGAGGAAACTATAAATTAGCTTCTCTGAAGATGGATGAACTTGAAAGGGCATATCCCAATTTAGCCGATCAATTGAGTCACGCTACGAAATCTTGGGTGTTTGCTTATAAAGCCAAAATCTATCAGCATACTGGCAACTTGAAGCAAGATACGTTTATGCTTGAGGGAACTGTTACTGAGAAGTCAGAAATGCAAGGGTCAGGAACTTTCTGGGGCTTTGGTCTGCAAGATGAGCAAGGTCAAAAATATGACTTTTTTTCGTGCTCTAGTACCAGCGCCATTTACTTCGATATTGACGACAATAAGATTGACTTTTTGGATGGATACAACAAATTAAAGAACGCATACAGTAAAGTCAGGGTTTATATAAGGAACTCTGACAAGGTATATTTCGACAAATGCAAAAATACAGGTTGTGATGGGGGTATATGTCCGGCAGCTATTGTTATGCTTTCGAAATGACACGATCAGACCTGGAAAAGAGATACGGTGACCCTTTTGCGTTTAATATATCAGTTGAATTGATAGGAAAATAGAGAAGTGCAGATATACACATTAAAAGATCTGGCAGAGCATCGCTATCAGCGCTGGCTGATGACTGGCGACATCGAGTTACCTCCTGGATCAATCAAGTGGATTCGAGACAGTCTTGGCGAACCGGAGCTTGCTGAACAAATAGACAAAGTACTTTCAGCAGATATTAAGCCGAGTGAGAAGTGCTATAGATTCCTAAAGCTTACCGGGATTATAGAACGGGAAAGGCTAACTCAGCTTCTTAGGAAGCAAACGATGGATGAGATAGAGAAGGATGGAGCGGAAAGACTTTTGGCAGTTGACGAGCAGTGGCAAGCAAAGATTGTCGGGCAACGACAGAGGATTTTCAATAAACCGGATGATAGGGCGTATTCATTTATAGTTTTTGCAGTAATTGCCTGTTTTGTTGGCGCAGTCATTGGGACTATAGCAGCTTCCTTTTCATTTATCCAAGCTTCTGGTCCAGTACGCGGATTAGTTGAAATAGTTGAGGCTATTGTTTCTGGAGCACCTGAAAGTGGGTCTGCGGATATCGGATGGCGGGTTGGATTGATTATAGGGGCGATTGCGGCGTATGGATATAGGAGAATTAGAACGAGCACATTGACAGGACACTTCATAAATTTTGCCAGAGAAGGAATTGAGACTCAAAAGAGAGGAATAGAAGAAAGCATAAGAGACAGAAAGACGAATATTGATGCCGATATTATACAGTTAATAACAAAATATTCGATTCCATTATCAGAATCAGCAGACAATCGACAAAGTAATAATGTTTCGACATCAGAAACAACCTTTGCTGGACAGACAAGTCAGAATTACAGATATGCGGGTCTTGTTGCTATTGCTGGAATGCTCTTAGTTTTTACCCCGTCTTTCATTATGTCGATTGGGGGAAAGAATATAACAAACACAACTACTAATGAAAGAGAAGATCTAAATACTTTAGCGGAAGCTTCTAAAGCTCCTACTGTAGTGCGTGATACTTTTCCATTTGAGGGTGGTCTTTTGGGAAAATGGACCGCTAAGGAGGAACTGATTGCTTATCAATCCGAAGGCGATACATCGAGGATAGCATATACTATAATGCCGAATGAAGACATTACTGCTATTACCAGTAATGTCCACGTAGATCATATAGGCATTGCCAAAGTAAACGAGGATGTTCATCCGGATATTGGAAATGGTTCTCCAAATACGGACTTCTTTTCTCGACGCGGCTTAAAAAGAGGTGATATTATTGGGGTCATTTGTTATGCAGGTGAAGGATATTGTTACATTTGGGTCAAGGGCAAAATGGCATGTATTAGTATGTTTTGGTTGGAACCTGACTCCAAAATAAATAAGGGAAGCTGGATCAAAAAATACGATGACGCTCCTTCTTTGTGGGTAAAAGTTAATAATCACAAGGGTGACGTCGGATGGCTTCGATTGGCGCGCTCAGATTATGCCAAAATTTCTGGGATGGATAGATTTGAATGACTTTAACCGTGGTGAAGGTATAAGGAAGGGAATATATGCAATGTTCTAAATGTAATCAAGACAATCCTGAAGGGGCAAAATTTTGTTTGGAATGCGGAAATAAATTTGTTTCCGTATCTGAGCAAAATCGGAGCAGCGCGTCTTTGTCTCAGACTGACACAACAACTTTGTCTTATGAGCTTAGAAGCTTATTTGAAAAAGATGAAAGTGCCTATTGGTCAAGAATGAACGAACTCTCCGAAGACCAGCCAGAGCAATTCGTTACTATTAGCTCCGAGATGTTGAATAACGAAACTCTCAAAGATGATGCTGTTTTAAGATTCTTAAGGGGAAGAGCCTATTTTAAGAAGGCATGGTCATCGTTCAAGCCTAATGCTGACCAGTTTAATAATGAAGCACTTGATCTTCTTGAACAGGCATTAATTGATTATAAGGTTGCCGCTGATTCAAGAGGCAAGGAACAACTCAGAGGTGAAATAGATGAAAAAATAGAGGTGAATATTGATTCAGTAGCAACTGTGCTTGAGCAAAATAGACCGGGACGTGTACAGACAATTCTCGGTAAACTGAAGCTCAAATACCTCGATGACCGCGTTTATATATGGAATCAGCAATTTACACCTTCCGAACAGGAAATGGCGCTGCTGGGTAGTGTTTATTTCGATTATCCGGAAGCTGTTGGTTCTGCCATGATTTTCTCAAAAGTGCTTGGTGAACCTGGCAAACGCATCGTAAAAGTTGTTTTATACAAAGAAGCCACTGGTCCAAAAAATGAGTCCGGACAGACAAACGAGATGCTCTGTATTGTCCAGTTGTCTGAAGATGGTAAATCTCAAATAATTGATGATTTTGGGAAGAAAAAGGCTCCGGACATTAAAAGACAGTCAGAGGGACGGACCTCTATTGCAGGCACTCAATCGTCATTTGTTAAACAAGAAGAATCCAGCATCGAAGAGTTGTCAAGGACGTCCAATATTACAAAGGACCTGAAGAAGACTGCGGGGGATATATCTTCCACATTACTGTCTAAATCAAGAATGGTAAAGGACTCTATTGCGGCGGGAAAACACAAAGAACTTTTAAACAATGAGTTTGTCCGAACTACTTTATTATGGTTTAGAGTTAGTGACGTACGACTAAGAATCCCCGTATATATGGGCTGGAGTATTGTAGTTGGCTTAATAATTGTTTCCTTGGGACATGAAAGATTGTCCAATGTGCTGTCCGTAGTGTTAACAATGGCCATTTATGTTTATGCTTTGGGTGCTGTTGGGGGTCCTCTTAACTGGATTCTTGATAAGGTACATAAAATTCCATATTCTGGACTGCTTACGATGCCATTATTTACGATCCCGTGGTATGTATTTGGATGGCCATCTGAGAAACTCTATGGTTTGTTTTTTCATAATTTCACCTGTTTGGGTTTGGGGCTAAAATATCTTCAATCACGAGAGTATGGTAAAGCTGTTTTTGAACTGGAAAATGCAAAAGTAGGGGGAAAAGATAGTGAAGGACAGAAAGTGCTCCATTCAGCATTGGGAGATGCTTACGAAGGCATCGGAGACTATGATAAGGCAGTAAATGCATATAGCACCGCGATGCAATATGATCCTAATGATTCGGGACTCAAAATGGATCTCGCGTATTGTTTGGCTATGCTGGATGATTTTGATAAGGCTCTCAAACTGTTCAGGGAAGTATTGCAAGCCTCACCGGAAAATACCAATGCATATTTGGGGATGAGCCGATGCTATATCAACATGGGAATGTACGCCGACGCGTTGCCCCAGCTTAACCACGCGTTTTCATTAGAGCCTCAGAATGCTACGATGCATAAAATGCTCGCTGAAGCTCATATGGCATTAGGCAATGAGACGGAAGCTTTAAAAGAAGCTCAACTCTCATTGACACTCAATCCTGAACCTAATATAGCAGAACAGGCTCAGGAGATTATCGATCATATACAGAATGAACCAGCAGTTGCTGAGTCTAAGAATAAGGAGCCCGAAACTGTCCAAAGTCATGATGATAAGAGAGAATCAGTTGAAACGCCAGCAAGTGTGCCTCTTATTACTGACAGCCATGAGATTACAGACAAAGAAAAAGATTCGGCTGTTCGGTCAGCCTATCAAACAACGGCGACTTCCGATGCTAATAAAAACATGCATTGTTCTTATCCGACTTGCAATAAGAAAATCCCTGCAGATTCTGTTTTTTGCGGCTACTGTGGAGCAAGAGTGGTGCTGTCATGAAAAAATGCACAAAGTGCGAGCAGGAATATGGCGATGATAAGAAATATTGCCTCAGATGTGGTATTTCTCTTGACCAAGAGAATAAAGAAGACATTTTAATATGTGATAAGTGTGCAACAGCAAATCAGATGGATTTCAAATTCTGTAAAACATGCGGAAAACAACTTGATCGGGTAGAAGAGAAAGCGTCCTTAAAACATGAACAGATAGATCTTGATAGGAAGCAAACAGAACAGCCCGCGCCAGAATTAAAAGAGGATAGCTTTGCTGATTTATTCAACAATGCTGTAAAGGTGGCGAATCAAGGTGATTTTAATCAGTCTGTCAATCTATTAAAGCAATGCTTGAAAATGAACGTCTTGGCTTATGAAAAACGAATGATGATTCACTTTAATCTGGGTTATGCCTTAACGAGGGGGCTTATAGGGAATATTTCTGAGGCAAAGAAAACGCTATCGAAAGATGAAATAAATGAAGCCGCATCGAATTATGAAGTCGCCGCTTATATTTACAAGACATTGATCGAAAAGTCGCCGCTTAAGGACGAGTTTAAGAGCTTTAGAGACACTGCAAAGTCTGCTATAACACAACTTGTATTCAATATCGGCGGTGAAATAAAATGGGCTAAAACGCCTTGGCAGGTCGATTTTAGTCGGTTTGCTGGTTATCCGACAGAATATTATGAGATCACTGAGCCGATCACCGAACGAAAGAAACAAGCAGACACTGCGACAGGACACGAGAACGAGGTTACGGGTCAGAATCTTCCAGCGCAGCATGCCACCGTAATAGAGCCGGTTAGGATGAACGAGGAAGGCACAGAATGTCCACTGCCCAAGATTGCTGAAACTCGCCATAATGGGGGTGAGCTCTTCGAGCAGTATCTGCGTTTGGCTGCCTCAGGTCAGGGTAGTGAAGAGACTAAAATGGAACTGTTGAACAAGGCTTTAGCCTTAGGGTTGCCACTTAAAGATGAAGTATTCAGCCACATATCCATAGGTATTCAGTTGGCGAGCTTGGATGATCTTAACAAGGCTGTCGAGAAGTATGATTATGCCTTATCCTTAGCGAGGAATTATGAAGAGATATTCAGTAGTGATTCAGTTAGGCTGCTTTGCCGGAGTGTCTGCGCCGCATACATACTGAAGGCCAGAGAGACCAAAAAACTGTCTGGAATTGAAGAGGGCTTATCTTACTTGCATGCGAAAGAAATGCTCTTAAAGCAGCTCTGTTCACCTGTAATTTATCTTGAGTTAGCTGTATTACACAAAGAAAAGGATCCTGACGATTTTGATGTAATTTTATCCTATTACAATAAGACTATCGATTGCGACATATTGGACGATATGGATGAATCAAGCGTCCAAAAGGCTAAAGATGCTTTAGCTATATTGGATAAATTGCTCTCTGCAATGAATCTGAAGGTTACAGCAAAAACGCTTGCGCCCGAGACCCCTGCGCAAAAGAAACATTTTAGTCCTTCTGTAGCTGTTGCTCAGCCTGAAATCAAAGGCTCAGAAAGAAGCTACATGAAATTTGTAATTATCGGCGTGATAGTTCTTGTCCTTGTCGTAGCCGCCTTTTTCCTGAAATCGTACTTGAGCAAAACTTCTGATCAGGAGGGGAAAGATATATTACAAAAACCGCAACCAGCACAACTGCAAAAGCCGGTTGAGCGGCCTAACCCCACAGGACAACAACCTATTGTAGAACAACCAATTCAACAGCCTGTTCCGACAGCTGTTGACAGTCCCCAGCGTACAACCGAACTAAAACATAAACAGCCTGCACCGGTGGCGAGGCCGAAACCGCAATCGGTGCCACCTGATACAATTAAAGACCAGGAGCCGACGAAAGTTGAAAAGAAAAGCTTTGCACCGCATTCGCGGGATGATTTATAAATGGAGGTGGCTATGTTATATAAATATAGGTTCAGCATTTTGATTAAAGTCTTACTTCTGAGTTTTGTGCTTGCAGGATGTGTTCATAATGTCCCTCTTGCAGTTGATCCTACGAAGGACATGAGTCAGGCTTTGCCCAGAACAAAGAAGATACCTGTTAAGGTTGGTATGTACCTTAGCGATGACCTAAAGCAATATGTCTATAAGCAGCAAAAAATGGGAATGACCTTCCAAATGAATGTAGGAGAATATTTACCGCCTATATCTTTGCAAATGGCTTCAGCGATGTTCGAGGACGCCGTCACCGTAAATTCCCTTCCTCCATATAACGACAAATACAAACCGGATGTCGAAGCTGTAGTTGTTCCAGAGATACTTTATTGTTATGGCAATGCAGTTGGAACATTGTCAGGATATATAGAAGGAAAGGCCAAAATAAAAATAACCGCTTATGATTTGGGCGGAAAAGTTTTATGGCATGATGAAGCAATGGGGGAAAGCAGAAGCAACGAGCTTAATTTCGTGGGCGCTTTTCTTGGCGGCATGGAAGAGGTGGGCAAGACAGGCTATCAAGCCGCGTTCGCCGCTGCTGTTAAAATTATTGATGATTTTAACGCACGCCCTCCGAAGGAACTCTATTCGCTTCTTGAAATAAAGAGTGTGGCAACGTTAAGGAACAGACGGAAGATATCAAATTTTGAGGCTTTTCAGAACTATTATCAAAAAGGCCAGTTCCAGTATGAGAAGAAAAATTATTATCAGGCCCTTTATTCTTTCGAGAAAGCTGAGAGCATTAATAATGACGATCTATCAACATTGTTTTACTTGGGAGTGTGTTATACCTTTACAGGCGCGAAGGATATGGCTATAGAAAAATTTAGAAGGGTCGTTGATCTCGGATCCAAAAGTCAGGAGGCGACCGATGCAAAGAAGTGGATTGATTTGCTCAGGGAGCCATTGAAGATAGCAATAGTGAACTCCCTTGCTGCCAATAACCGTGGGCTTAACGACGGATTAATCAGTCAGGCATTACAGGAAAGCCGCATGTACGAATTAGTCGATGTGAGTGATCTAAGACCTCCTTTAGCAACAAATCCTCAGAAGGAATGGAATCAGTTTCTTGAGAGATGTTCTAAAAGGGGTATAAAGATTGTCATAATAAGCGATATTGACAGCCTCTCGCAAAAGATACGGGTCGAACAGCAGCCCAGTGGCGACGTTGCAACTGAGCATGTGGTTAAAATCTCTTCAAAGGCGTATTCAGCAAAAAAGAAGGCAGTGAAGGCTGACATTAGCATCACTGAAAAAAACAGCACTATAACGGAGCAAAGCAAAGATGCCAGGGACGCCATTAATGGCATATTATTGAAAAGCGGTGCTGGGAAGCTTGTATTGAGATTATTGGAAAAAGATATCTATTAGACACCTTACTGAATTGTATTTGATTTATTTACGGGGAGTTAGCCAAGGACCTTTCTGAAAATCAACAAATTGCACTATTTCTTCGTCTTTTATATCGTGATGAAGATGAAGAGAAGGTCTGGAGAGGTAGAATTCTTGAACGCTCTGGGTAAGGCGATAAGGACTTACAGAGTCGAGAGACATTTGACACAGGAACGGCTTGGCGACATTGCGGGCGTCAATCCAAAATATATTGGAGAATTGGAGCGCGGCGAAAAAAATCCTACCGCCATTATTCTGCACAAGAGGGTCTATTAGATAAACTGTGTCAATCCAACTGAGTAGCCATATTGGCTACAATATAACAGGAGGATTGCATGGAAGAGGACAGCAAGAAGTTCATACCACCTGATTTTGATTTTGAGGTCTTTCAGAAAGAAGCAATCAAGAAGCTGAAGGCTGGCAAGCCCCTAAGCGGCAAAGACGGGGTCATGATGCCGCTGATCAAGCGCATAGTGGAGGCAGCCCTCAAAGGGGAAGTAGAAGCACACCTTGATGCAGAGGCCCCGGAGACCAGGAACCGGAAAAACGGCAAGAGCTCGAAGAATGTGCGGTCCGACTATGGCTCCTTTGAACTTGATACCCCTCGGGATAGAAATGCCACGTTTGAGCCTGAACTGGTAAAGAAGCGACAGACCACCCTCGGCAAATCCTTCGATGACAAGATCATAGCACTCTATGGTCTTGGTATGAGCTATACAGACATCGCCAGTCATATGGAGGAAATGTATGGGATTGAGATCTCTCCGGCGACCCTCAGTTCAGTTACCGACAACATACTGCCGATCGTCAGAGAATGGCAGGCCCGGCCCCTTGAGGAGGTCTATCCCTTTGTCTGGATGGATGCCATCCACTATAAGGTTCGTGACGAGGGCAAGATCGTCTCCAGGGCTGTATATACGATTCTCGGTCTGAATGTCCGTGGGATCAAGGATGTGCTGGGTGTCTACATCTCAGAGGCCGAAGGGGCCAACTTCTGGCTGCAGGTCCTCACCGACCTGTCCAACCGCGGGGTAAAGGATATCCTGATCGCCTCCATTGATGGGCTCAAGGGCTTCAGTGAGGCTATAACAACCATCTTCCCCAATACTGAGGTTCAGCTGTGCATAGTCCATCAGGTGAGGAATTCTCTGAAGTATGTGGCATCAAAAGACCAGAAGGCTTTTCTGAAAGACCTCAAGCCGGTCTACAAATCAGTCACGAAAGATCTGGCCGAACAACGCCTCAATGATCTTGATGCGGCATGGGGTAAGAAATACCCCATCGTCATAAAGTCCTGGCGGGTTAATTGGGAAGAGCTCTCGGCCTTCTTCAAATATCCTGAAGAGATCAGAAAGATCATCTATACGACCAATATCATCGAAGGGTTCCATCGGCAACTCAGAAAGGTTTCCAAGACCAAGGGGGCCTTCACCAATGAAACCGCTCTGTTAAAGTTGATCTATCTTGCGATCAAAAATATAGAGAAGAAATGGACTATGCCTCCCAGGAACTGGGGCCAGACCGTGCTCCAGTTGTCAGTGTTTTTCGAGGGCAGGCTGAAATTGGACCTCAGGGTCTGATATCATGTTACTGACGATTGACACAGTTTACCGAACGGCCTCGCACAAGATTGCAATAGCATATAAAATTAGTCTCTCTGAGCTATTACATTTCGAAATTACAGGCAATTAGGGCATCATCTAACCTACCAAAAACACGTATCAAGCACCGTACTTTATACTCACTATAAATTAATCTTCTTGGTCCGTACGATTTTATACAACAAAAGAGATTTAATGCACGTCTTAAAAGTGGATGGTACATTCTCTTGGTACCTCCAGCGATCTTTGAAATTGAGTATTTCAGACCGAAAGGGTGAGGTGTATCACACAGCCTGAATAGGCCGAAAGACGATATCGTTATGCTGAATTAAGCGGGAGGGACCTAAATGGGCAAGGCGGCTAAACGGCGGAGATGTAGGCGTCAAGAGTTCCTGAGAAGGCTATCAATGGATGACCATGAAAGATTCAAGCTGGAATGGCGGAAACGGCTGGAATCGTGGAGTGTTGAGATCCAAGAAAACGGGCGGGGCGGCAAAATAGCGGACCCTCCTGTTTTTAAAATAGTTACACATGCCTTAGATATTCTTGAGGAATGCGGCCCAGACGCGCTCAGATTGCAGCATATGATGACTGAAGACTTATTGAAGAACGAATGCTGCAGAGCGTTAGCTCACCAGATCGGGAAAGAGATCTACAGGATAAACCCGCGCTACGAGCATAGATCACCTAATAAGGTAAAGATGAACAACAAATGGAAGTAATACTAAAACTAAGGAGGCCAATGAGACAATTGCACTTCGAAACCTTGCCAAACGACGGGATAGAGCGTCAGGAAGTTCTTGAGCCCGAATCACCGGACTATCCGTCCGTATATGTCCGCAAGAAAAAGGAGAAGGAATATTTTGAGGCTCAGTTTGCCATGGAACTTGTGGGCGTCACAAAAGATAGGCTAAATCTTGAAATTGCCGGCAAACGGGAGGATACAAATAAGCCTGATACGGGCAGGTATCGTAAGTCGCTCATTACCGGGCTTTCGTCGAAGCAGGGTCTACAGCTTATTTATAGTGCAGGTAAAGACGCTTACGGCAATCCAGCATTCAACTGGAAGGTTGCCGGTCTCTCACGGGGATTATCCTTCGATGAAGTCACCGCCTCTGCAAGGCAGCTCTTCCAAAACCTCAACGTAACGCTTAAGGCTGTGAAAAATGACTACGCCTTTGCGCCGGTCATTCGAGATGATCTGAATAGAGACGAAACGGAAGATGGATGGATTGGGACGATCAGGCCTGCAGGTATCGAGATCGCCGCCTCAGACGAGCTCACTGTGGGCTTTAGGCGCGAGGACGTCAAAGGCGAAAAGAGGAGAGTCATCGTTGTACCCCATGATGACAAGGGTGCTGCCGAGACATTTGATGCTGTCGCCTACGGTGCCTTTGGTTGCCCCGCAAATGTGCAGGTAATGCTCTCAATTACGACTAATACGCTTTCAGAGAGCGATATAGAGATTATCGCCTCCTCATTGAAATGGCTGAAAAGGCAGGAGGTAAAGCAGATAAGATTCAACGATTTCGTGGAGGAGGGGGTCGAGGATGAGGAATTGCTCAAGCGGCTCAAAAACAACCTTGAACTTTGGCTGAAACACCCTTCAGGATACCGGATAATCTGCAATGTTCTATCGCCTAAGCCGATTCCAGGTTCATATCTCGCAATGTTAGGGAGAGAGCTTTTCAACTGCCCTTTTTCAATCACGATGAGCAAGAGGGTAGAGCAGATTGAAGAAAGAAGAGAACTCGATGCCCTCGATCTGAGGGATTACATAAACAGCGCCATCCCGATGCCCCCCTTATTCCCTGAGAAGACCGTTCTTCTGAATAGCGGCGTCAACCGTGTCCTGAGTTTGCCCGCAGTGAGTCTGAAAAACGACGGCATCCTCCTTGGCCATGCTTCCTCGCAAAGTTCAAGGGCTGAAGTGAATTTCGCAAGAGCAGATAGAAGCAGGCACGCCTATATAATCGGGGCGACAGGTACAGGTAAGAGCACCCTTCTATTTAACATGATCAGACAGGATATCGAAAACGGAGAAGGTATTTGTCTGATCGATCCTCATGGCGACCTTCATGCGCAGATTCTCAATGCTATCCCAGAGCGTAGAAAAAATGATGTCATCATAGTTGATCCCTGCGATTTTAAACACGCTGTAGGCATCAACTTTCTTGAATGTTCCGATAACTATAAGCCCATCCAGATGAACTTCATTGTCAACGAAATGATCAAGATCTTCGATAGATTGTATGATCTAAGGAGCACCGGAGGGCCTATGTTTGAACAATACATGCGTAACGCCCTTCTACTTGTAATGGATAATGAGTTTCCTGGCGCAACTCTCATGGACATTCCCGCGATATTCGAGGATAAGGACTATCGCAAGTTTCTACTGGACAGATGCCACAGTGCCGTTGTGAAATCGTTCTGGCTCAAACAAGCTGAGAGGGCTGGAGGTGAGGCGGCTCTTGAAAATATGAGCCCGTATATCTGTTCAAAATTAAATCAGTTTACAACAAATGCACTGCTACGGCCCATCATCGGCCAGTCGAAAAGCACTCTTAATTTTCGTGAGGCCATGGACACGGGAAAGATTATACTTGTCAATCTGAGTAAGGGTCTGCTCGGCGAACTGGACGCTCAGCTTCTCGGAATGCTCATAATCGGGAAAATATTCAGTTCAGCTATGGGTCGTGTCGCAGTTCGACCGGAGAAGAGGAGACCGCTATTTCTCACGATCGATGAATTCCAGAACTTCACAACGGACAGTATCGCTTATCTTTTGTCGGAAGCCAGAAAATTCGGAATTCATCTTACCCTTGCAAACCAGAATCTGTCTCAGCTTAATTCGGGAAGCGGCAAGCTGAATATCCTCGATTCGGTCCTCGGAAACGTCGGCAGCATGATTATTCTGAGACTTGGCGCCATAGATTCCGAAAGGATGGCGGTCTACACTAAACCGGAGCTAGATTCTCAGGACCTGCAGGAGCTCCCCGATTTCACAGCGGCATCCAGGATTCTGAGCTGCAATGCGCCGACGCGTCCATTCGTCTTTAAGACTGCTCCCATGGTGGAGACAGGAAGGTCGGCGCACTTTTCCACGATCATTTCCAATTCAAGGCAAAGATATACAATGCTCACCGAAGATGTTGAAAAAGCCATTAATGAACGACGGGTAAACTATGCCGAAATGGAAATGGCTATCGCAAAGGAAACAGATGATCATGAACTGGGATAGTTTTTGCCGAATTCTGACAGAAACAGATGTGAAATTTAAACAGGTGAAAGTTGATATGCCTCAGTATCAACATTTCGTCAACAATAGTAGTTTGATCATTTCTTTGGGAGCTACTCAGATTCCTTTTAAGAAATTTTTGTCAGTTTCTGATCTTAAAGGCATGTCAAACTTCCTTGCAAATTCAGGTTCCAGGGACAATCTATTGTATCTGACTGATGCCATTGAGCGCTTGGAGGATGAACAGAAAGCGACGGTCAGGCAAAAGAGAAGTGAAGATATGAAAGAAATAACGGATACACTAAGTAGAACAAAAGACGAATTATCCTCGTTTCCATTAAATGAACTTCAAATTCTTGATGATATTGATATCCAGATCATATTTCCGGGGGTCAACATGGACGCGATCCAGGCCTGTAAAAGGCATCCTTTAATCAATGCAGAGAAGACTTGTTTATGCCGAGCTTGCATAAGAGTCTATATTTTTTAAGGGAGAAGGGAGAGGCCAGTCGAAATTAAGCCGTCCTGACTGTGGGAGAAACATTTTCCTATGGTTATTTGGCGGGACGTATTTCAAGATTCATGAGTGTAAGGAGTGCAGAACAAGGAGGATTTCGGACATGCCATCTCAATTTTCAATATTAGATTTACAATCAATCCCGCTTGTACTGCATATTCCTCACAGTGGTAAGTGTATCCCCGAGGATGTAAGAGAGCACATATTGCTGAATGATGAACACCTCTCCCATGAATTGCTGGCCATGACTGACGCATTTACAGATGATCTTTTTAGCATGGGAGTCTCTTTAGGAGGCGCTGCTCTGGTGAATAATTTGAGTCGCCTGGTTCTCGACCCAGAGCGCTATGTAAGAGATGAGGAGGAACTTATGTCATCGCGGGGGATGGGTATGGTATATCTCAGAACCTCTGACATGCAGTTTCTTAGAAATCCGGATACCTATAGTGCAGAACGTCAAAGACTCATTAATAAATACTTACGCTCCTATAATGATGGGATAACGAGGCTTGTAGCCTATCAAATAACGAAGTTTGGCCGCTGTCTGATATTGGACTGTCATTCCTTTCCGAGCAAACCACTCATGTACGAACTCGATCAGGAGATGAGCAGACCTGATATCTGTTTTGGAACTGATAATTTTCTTACACCTCCGGAGATAATTGATTCTCTGGTATCCTTATGCGATTTTTATGGCCTAAGTTATAAATTGAACAAACCATTTGCCGGAACATACGTGCCGATGCTTTACAGCGGTGGTGACAGGCGAATCAGCTCAGTTATGATAGAGGTGAGGCGAGACCTATACATGGATGAATTAGCTGGTGACCGCAAGTCATCATTCGCCGATACTAAACGAGTCATTGACCAAATGATCGAAATAGTTGCGGAATATGCAAGGAGTATGAAACCTCTTGTATGAAAGAAAAGTTGATACCAAGAGGACTTCATGGAATGTTATAGAGCATTTAAAGGCTCTATAGATTGGGTGCTGTCAGGCTTCCCGCTGACAAAATGAAGGGAGGGTATTAGATGTCCATTGAGATCGTATGCCAGCAAACATACGAAGAAGTCCAAAGATACTGCCGCAGTAAAGGCTGTATGGAAGGTCAAGGCATAAATAATTTCGTTCCTCATGATTGCGTGGCAGCCTTCCAAATGGCGAAACTTCTTACCGAAGGAGGGCTATTTGACAAGTATATTGCAGTTGCCCCAGAGGGCCATATTTACAGTTTTTTCTTAGAAGTATTGGGGGCGGAGGTTCTGTCGCTCTTTGTTGATTACCCGCCGACTCTGGTGAGAGAGGTAGATGATCTTTCCTCCATTTCAGGGAAAAGGGTTCTCCTTATAGAAGATGATGTGATTAGTGGAAGGACCTTGAGCTTGATATTGGACGTGCTCGACCGATACTCGCCTCAATCAGTCTCGCTCTATCTGGGACATGTGAAAAGTGTTCAGCATCTTCATAACGTGCCTGAAAGGATTTCGAGAACATACCTTGCTGAGGATTATCTTCAGCCGGCTTTGTCAGGGCAGTATGTTGCAGAGGTTGAATCATATTGGAATAGCAAACGAGGGAACAAAGATAATGGATAGACTGATAGCAGTAGGTGATATTCACGGCAGGTTGACGAAACTAACGGGGCTGCTTGCCAAGATCGCCCCTCGAAGTGATGACAGGATGGTCTTCCTGGGAGATTTTGTTGACCGTGGACCAGATTCCTTTGAGGTGGTGGAGTTAATTACTCGATTTAAGGAAGAATTCCCCAAAACCATTCTGCTGCGAGGCAACCACGAGGACCTCATTGTCTCTTTCTTCATGGGGAATATGAGTCAAAACGCTCGTGAGTTATGGCAAAAAACAGATGGAGGGGACCAGACCCTTGCGAGTTATCGGCGGCATGGTTCTTACCTGAAGGACCATAGAGATTTTTATGAATCTCTCCCTTTTTTCTGGGAGACAGAGCAGTATTTTTTCTGTCATGCCGGAGTCAGGCCTGGAATTGCCCTAGATAAACAAAAAAATAGTGACTTACTGGAAATCAGAGAACCTTTTCTTTCATCCAGGGAAGATTTCGGAAAAATAATTGTGCACGGACATGACATTGTTGAAAAGCCGACTATACTGCCAAATCGCATAAATATCGATACTGGCGCCGGGAGATACGGGCCGTTAACAGCAATAGAACTGCCATCATCAAAAATATGGCAACAAAGATAAGGGGATGAGCAATGGATTCTGAAGATTATAAGGAGACAAAAAGTGTAGTGGTAGGAGAAATATGGCGGGATGGTATGGCCACGGCTGGATCTAATGCCGCTCTTAATCTGGTTCGTAGCGGGCGGCCTATGGGGTATGAAGAGTTATTGCCATTCTGGGTGAAAACCATTGACCTTATAATGGAAACAGTTTTGGAATCTCCTGAGGATTTAAAGGCATGGGAACAAAATAGTCCTGACGAAAAGTATGAACTGTTTAAGGGGCAAGATATGGGGTATGAAAGCTTTGTTGATAATATTCGGCAAGGCATAGAAATGATGAAATCGAAGGGACTTGTTGATGAAGCCAAAGTAAGGCAGGCTCAGGAGGAAACTGCAAGACAGGTTATTACCAGAGCTGTAAGCAAGGCGTCAAACCAAGAAGTCGAAGGCGGCATTGATCTTGAACCGGGAAAAGATTTGATGTCGAGTGAAAAAGTAGTGGAAATAGGAATAACCAGGGAGAAGTTACTTGATAGCCTTCGACAAGATGCTATGGTGATATCTGCTGACTGCGTTGACGAAGGAATTCTTCTAAATACCATGTATGGAGAAATAAGTTTTCGCATGGTATTCGGTGACGAGGCAAGCGGAGGGAGGGCATAATGGCCCAAATGAAGTTTCTCGATATCCCACTGCCGGATATCGTTGAGCAATGGAGGTATTATTTTTCATTGCTTCAGCCCGAGAGCGGACACAGGGTTATCGATGTTGGCTCAGGTTCCGGCGATGCAGCATACCTTCTAAGCCAAGATTACCCTGCCATTGAACAGATCGTGGGAGTAGACAGCAATCCAGAGTATTGTGAAGGGGCGTTAAATTTTTTGAAAGAGCGCGGCAGTCCTGATAATGTTGAAATTAAAGTTGCTGATGCACAAAACCTTCCTTTCCCGGACAACTATTTTCATCGAGCTATATGTGCTGAAATGTTGGAATATGTGCCGGACCCGACGAGGACGATATCAGAGGTCTGCAGAGTCCTGAAACCTGATGGGATTGCCCTGTTTGTTCATTCGGACTTCGATACCCAGGTTTTTAATGCGGGAGACAGGGAACGCACTCGGAGAATAGTTAAGGCTTTTTCCGATGCAGGCCCAAACGGTTGGATGGGCAGAGAACTTTATGGTTTATGCAAAGGTGGTGGATTTTCTTCCGTAACTCCATTCATTTACCCTTTTTTAAGCATATCATGGGGACGAACTACCTATCCTTACAAGATGTCTCACATGATGGTTGAATGGCTTTCACAGAAAGTCATGATTCCAGACAATGATTTGACGCAATGGATTTCGGATATCGAGCAGGCATATATCGAGGGCAACTTTGTATACTCGATCAACAGATACAGCTGCAGATGCGTAAAATAAGCTGGACACTGATAAGGCATGAAAATGTCGAGGATATATTAAATGATGCTGACAGATAAAACTATAGGCGTTCTCATTGGTGGCACTTCATCTGAGAGGGATGTTTCTTTAAGAAGCGGAACTGCGATAATTGCTGTAAGAAGAAATAAACGATATAAATAGTGCGACATGCTTGAAAGGGGACAAGGTCAATGAAAGTTAATTATCTCGTTGATTTGCTTCGATATGAATTCCCGAGAGATCAGTTTGCTCTATTTGGGTCTGCTCCTTTGGTTGTCAGAGGTATCAAGGAAGAAAATAAAGACTTGGATCTGATTGTCACACAAGGCCTATGGGATGACATTGTTAAAGAATATAATCCCCCAACACAGATTGCTTTGTCCGGGAATCTGGCTTTAGAACTTACGCCAAATATAGAAATATTTAAGACTTGGCCGCCCTTTGATGACACAGATTTCTTAATAATAAATGCCGATTTTTTTGATGGGGTGAGATATGTTAAATTGGAGCATGTGCTGGCTTGGAAATCCTCGCTTGGCAGGGAAAAGGATATTGAAGACATCAAAGGAATTAGGTCGTATATTAAGACTGCCGAAAGCTTTGCTGCCGGAAAAGACAATAAGCTCAGAGGGAGCTTGGAGGGGAAGGTAATAAATTGAATTGTGAAATCAGAGACGTTTTCACTTTCGAAAGATAATTGGACGGATATGGATCTAAGCTCGAGTAAAAAAACCGAAAGGATAAGAGGATGAAGGCGTCAAGGTACAATATACTGGTAAAAAGCTCCGAAGAAGAAACCATTCTATTCAATTCCCTTTATGGAAGCATGAGCGTTCTGGATTCTGCCGGACTGGATGATGTTATGAAGCTTCTCTCCAATCCGGTCGCCGGCGACAGTGCCGGTATGTACGCGAGGCTGGTCGAACAAAAATATCTGGTGGAGGATAGGGTCGATGAGCTGGAACTGGTTCGTCGCAGGAAGCTGGCTGGGATTGGGGACCACAATCGGCTCGATCTCTTCATAATGCCCACGCTCGACTGCAACATGGCCTGCACATACTGCTATGAATCGCATATTCCCTCGATGATGTCCGTGGCGACGGCGGAGGCAATCATCAGGTGGATCAAGCGGGAATTGCCGAATTACAAGGTGATAACACTGCAATGGTTCGGGGGCGAGCCCCTGCTCGGTTTCCAGCATGTGATACGCATCACCCGGGAGGCAAGAGATCTTGCCAGTAGTTTAGGCGTTTCCTGTATCCTGCACATGACGACCAACGGCTACCTATTCAACGAGGAGCGCATCAGGGATATCATCGACTCCGGTATATTGGATTTTCAGGTCACGCTCGACGGCCCTCCGACGATTCACGACCGGCTACGAGTGCGCAGGGACGGCCAGGGCACCTTCGACCGCATCTTCCAAAACATCATTTCCTTGGTCCGGGCGGATCGGAAGGTGAAGGTAACCCTGCGGGTTAATTTCAATCACGACAATTTGCACGGGATTCCGACCCTGCTCGAAATGTTTCCGAAGGATGTACGCGAACAACTGAGAGTCCTTTATGCGCCTATCTTTGGCGATTGCCGGGTGAGCGCGACCGTGAACCTTCCCTCCGAGGATATCGCCGCCTCAATGGACAAGTATTATCGGCTAGCCGAGTCGTTAGGATACGATGTGGTTATGGGCAAAAGCATCATCGAGCCCGGCAGGTTGGTGTACTGTTACGCCGAGCGAGAGAATCAATTCATCATCAATTACAATGCCGACGTGTATAAATGCACCGTCAACGGCTTCGATCCGGAAAACCGGGTGGCTTGCCTGACTCCCGAGGGCGTGATGATGCGCGAGGAGGAAAAGTGGGAACAGTGGGTGGGTCGGGAATTGTTCGAAGAACGCTGTCTGTCATGCATTTACCTGCCGCTCTGCATGGGCGGGTGCCGCAAGGCGAGCATGGACCATCAGGGCAGGGGCAGTCATTGCTCCCTGATTCCTGCCAATACCCAGTATCTTCTCAAGCAAGTCGCTCTTGGGCGGCATCAATACCCTCCTTAGCGAGGGCCTGTGAGTGGCGAGTTGAGGGGTACCAATTAATAGTTCGTGTTCATGCGGTGCTGTCATAGTAAATCTATTTGAAGGGAGGTGATTTTAATGACGGTGATCAGAAAGCCAAAAACGGAGAAGGAGATACTCTACGCGGTGAATGCAGACGCGACCCCCGAAGAGATCTACGAGAGAATCATGGCTAAGGCCGAATGTGGCGGTAACGCCCCGATGTGCAGCTGCACTTGATGTAGGGATTTCCTATCTCGGCGCATCCCAGACCTTGTAAGGACTGGGATGCGCCAGTTTGGTGTTCTTTTGCTAAACGGGAACCTATTTCGACCACGTATTGAATATGGCATAGGTATTCTTTTTTTTCTCTCAGGAGAATATCTATTATTTTGTTTCTAAACTCAGGTTTCACAAGATATGGTCTTAATTTACAATATTTTCATGCATTATTCCGCACTTTTTGAGAGGAGCATGACATGGTCAACATAGAAATTAAAGCCAGATGTTCTGATCCTGACAGAATTCGTGCGATCCTGAAAAACAGGAACGCCAGATTTGTAGGGCTGGATCATCAAATTGACACATATTTTAATATTGACCCTGGCAAGAGACTCAAATTAAGGCAAGGGAATATCGAGAATAGCCTAATATTCTACGAGCGTGAAGACGTTCAGGGTCCAAAGAAATCTGAAATTATTCTCATTAAAGATCCGCCTCCTTCTCTAAGAGATCTTCTCTCGAAGGCGCTCGGCATTTTTGTGGTGGTAGACAAGGAAAGAGAGATATATTTTATCGAAAACGTTAAGTTTCACATCGATAGAGTTAAGGGCCTGGCAGGAGTTTTCGTGGAGATAGAGGCCATTGACGAGGATGGCACCATGGGAGAGGCAAAGTTGCTTGAACAGTGCAAATACTTTCTTTCACTCTTAGGACTTTCTGAAAATCAATTGGCGGGTGGGTCATACAGTGACATTATAATAAAATCCGAGATAGGCTAAATGAGAAAGGAGAATAACAATCATGGGAGTACTAAAGTATAAGATCCTTCGGAGCATAAGTGAGGAAACCGCAAAAGGCAGCGATGCGTTAGAACGTCTATCGCTGGATGTGAATGAGCATATCTCTCAGGGATGGAACCCTCTTGGCGGGGTGTCTGTATGCTCCATAGTCGGCCCTCATTCAAGTGGTACTGCAAGAGACAATTGGTTCACCTGTTTTGCACAGGCCTTGATAAAGGAAGAATAGGCGCCTCCAGTCCCTAATTTCGGGGGCGTAGGTTGCCTCTTACCTTTATAAAGCTGGGAGTATGAATCTTCAAATACTACTGAAGTACCATCTGTCCTGTTCTGATCTGACTAAAGAGCGTCTTTAAATGCTTTGCCTGCCTTGAATTTGGGAGACTTAGATGCTTTGATCTTAATGGTCTCTCCTGTCTGCGGATTTCTGCCCTTCCTTGCGGCGCGTTTTGCAACCGAAAACGTCCCGAACCCTACCAGCGTTACCTTATTACCTTTCTTCAGTGCTTTTTTTATTCCATCCATGAATGAATCCATAGCCTTCTGTGCTGCTGCCTTTGAGATGTCAGCATCCTTTGCCATTTTTTCGATAAGCTCTACCTTTGTCATGTTGCCTCCCAGAGAGATAATTTGATACATGAAATTATACACGGAAAACATACTTGCAAGTCCAATAAAATAAGGGCAAAAATGGATTAGTCAGGATATGGTAGGAATCCACTGCGTTGTTTGTTTAGAATTGTAAATGACTAAAATGGCTTCAGGAACCACTCACAAATGGACTTTTGCCCCTCGCTTCCGTAGGAATGCCTTCGGCTGGCGCTCACAGCCGGCAATTACACGGATCAAGGAGGCGATTTCGGAAATCAAGAAAGCGGCTCGAAAGGATCCGGTCCTGGCAGCAGAAGGAGCTGTAGTGTTTCTGGAAAGGGTGTCGCAGGCTCTGGCCCATGTGGATAGTTCCTCTGGCTCTATCGGAACTGCTGTAAATAATGCCATAGAAACCTTGGTGCCCATTATTGCCGGGGCTCAGGCTGATAGTGCTCTGCGTGAGAAGTGGTTGGAGCGTTTATGGCACGCAGTGGAGGAGGACGACATTCCATATCTGGAGCTCCTGCCGGATTATTGGGGCGAACTCTGCGCCACCAGAGAGCGAGCCTCGCGGTGGGCTGATAGTCTTATTGAGATGGTCCGCTTATCGTTTAGACCTCGATCGGGGGGACATAGCTATTTCAAAGGCACAACAGCTTGCTTGAGCTCCTTGTTGAAGGCCGGGCGGAATGATGAAATCCTGTCATTACTTCAACTTTCGCCAAATAAATACTGGTATTACAGGAAGTGGGGCGTGAAGGCTTTGGCAGCAATGGGAAGAAAGGCAGAGGCAATCCGCTATGCAGAAGAGTCGCGCGGCATCAATGAGCCCTCAGGCGCCATATCAGAGGTCTGCGAAGAGATCCTGCTTTCAAGTGGACTGGTATCGGACGCCTATAACCGCTATGCCGTAGAGGTCAATCAGGGGACTACCTACCTTGCGACCTTTCGTGCTGTCGCCAAAAAATACCCTCACAAAACGTCGAGCGAAATATTGAGTGATCTCGTCGCCAGTACTCCGGGGGATGAGGGTAAGTGGTTTGCTGCAGCCAAGTCTGCAGGTTTATATGACGAGGCCATAACCTTAGCCAATCGAACGCACTGTGACCCCAGGACGTTGACTCGAGCGGCCAAGGAAATGTCTGCGACCCAGCCGAGTTTTGCAGTTGAAGCCGGCATGGCGGCTCTCAGATGGCTGGTCGAAGGCTTCGGGTACGAAATTACCGCCATGGAAGTTAGGGAGGCATACAACTATACACTAATCGCTGCTGAAAACCAGAGCTGCAAACAAGAAACATTTGAGCGCATCCGTAAACTGGTGAAATCACAATCCTCGGGTCAACGCTTTGCCGCGACCGTTATCAGCAGAGAGCTTGGTTTGCCTGATGCCTGAGGGGATAGCATTGATGTTTCAACTCTTATCTCCGACTCCAAGGTAATATGTCTTAAGTAGTAACCTGAAATCTGACGACATAATATAAGGAGGAGTAGGACGATGTTTTCCATTCTTCTCCTCTCTATTCTTGTCATAAGTCTTGGGGCAAATGCCGTTCTTTTATTCTTGTTCCATAAAAAGCAACGCCAGAATATAAAGCTGAAAAAAATCTATAACGACCTCAATGCAGAAGCCGGAATCGAGAAAATGCTTAAAGTTATCGGTGAGGACCTTGTAGTCTTCGGCTTGAAAATTAAGGGAATTTTTGTAAAGAACAGGAAAACCATGTCTCTGGAGGACGATAGCCACTCGATCCCAGTTCTGCAGCATAACACCATGGTAAGATCTTTTCTCACGATGGACCCCATCCCCAATGATGAGCTCGGGGACAACGAGGCAGACAATTTCATCAAGGAGAAATATGGGGAAAGACTGTCCTTCCTGCCGGTCAATATGAAATGGGAGGGGCCCTGCTGGCAAATAAACGATTGCAACGACGCCGGTTGCAGCTGCTATCACAAGCAGGAACATAAATGCTGGATAAAAAGTGATAAGAGATACAGGGGAGACGATCTCAACACTTACAAAGAAAAGACGGCCAGGTGCATGAACTGCCGGTCCTTCCTTCCTGTAGGTGTCTTTGCTGTCACCGGAAGAGGAGTTGCCAGGGCGCACAAATACATAAGCGACGACTTATCCGGAATTATTAGAAATGCTGTCATCTATGAGAGAGCGCAGTACTCAGCGACCCGAGACCAGCTGACCGGACTTTTCAACCGTCGCACCCTGTTCAAACGCACCTATGAGTTGATGAAATTATCTCGTCGCTACAAGCACCCGTTTTGCCTCTGCATGTTCGATATCGATCATTTTAAGGGGTTCAATGACGAATACGGGCACGAGGTGGGTGATTATGTGCTCAAAGCCCTTTCCAAATTCGTGTTATCCTGCATAAGAACAACGGATGTTTTCGGAAGGTATGGAGGTGAAGAATTCACTATACTCTTGCCGGAAACAAAGAAAGAAGAGGCATTTACTGCCTTGGATAAGATCCGAAACAAGGTTGACAGAGAAATCTTTGAATATAAGGATGTAAAGCACCACATTCAAATAAGCATGGGTCTGTCTGAACTCCATCAAGACGAAGCAGGGAGCCTCAGTGATCTCTTCAAAAAGGCCGACGATGCCCTGTATCAATCAAAGCAGAGAGGTAGAAATATGGTTACCTCATATATTGATGGTTTTCCTGCAGCCCCAAAAAAAGACGCTACCAAACCCAAAAATGCTGACCGACAGGAGTCTTCAGTTAAAAAAAGAACCCCGGCAAATCGGACAGCCTCGGCAAAGTCCAACGAATCCCGCAGTGGTGCCTCTCGGGATTTGAATGAGATCCTTGATGACAGTAATATAAAGCAGGAAAGAAATCTGCGCATGGGGCCGTCAGATCATGAGGAGACCATTGAAATTGGTTGAATGGCGTACGAGGCAAAAAGGGGGGATTGAAAAAAAGATGGTAGTGTTCTTTATGGAATCAATTTTGGTAATATATCGTTGTATAGAGTAGGCGGCAGAATTGGGTGCCCGGTCACTGAAAAAGTGGCAAAATGGATTGAGATATGGGTTGCGATAAGGCAGTATTTCCCATGTCGCAAGAATGTCGCAAAAATTATGATAAATAGTGCAAAAATAGGGTAAATTAGGACAAGAAAAAGCAAATAAAATCAAATAGATAGGGTATTTAATAGCGCTTGGGGTGCGAGTGGTCGCCTGTTCAAATCAGGTCGCCCCGACCATATAAATCAAGGACTTACAGAGTTTTGTAGGTCCTTGATTTTTTTTCATGTCGTGAAAATGTCGCGACATTTTCACGACATGGGTCAAAGATTATTCTCTTTTGTGAATCTTCCTGAAAAAATATTGTTGAATGACGCGGTGTTATCTTATGGATGGTGAGAATTTGTTTTGCAGGGCATTCACATGCAAGACGAGTGCGCACTTGCAGGTTTGTGAGATACGCAGGAGCGGAGATACGGGTATTGAAGGACGCCTTTGCTGATTACCCTCGCACATGTCAGCGACCCCTGATGCGGACCTTGGACAACTCCATGCAACTCAAAGAATGGCTTCGAGCGCCAGCGCGCAGAACGATAACGTTGAAAATAGCTCAATGGGGACGGCAATGGCCATCCCCGGAGGAGGTCGTGAAAATATCGCTGACATTACGACAATATCGCGACATTTGTCGTAGATTATGCTTTATTGTAAATTCGGCGAGAAAATATATTATTTAATAACAAGAAGTTATTCTAATTACGGGAACTTGAATATGATACAGAGCACTCACGTTGAGGACGAGTGAGCGGTTAGAAGGGGGGGGGGATATATTTTCCACCACAAAAAGCGAGATAAGAATATGAAAGTGGTGGAAAAAACGGTGTATAAAGCTTGATGCTTCTGACTTATGAGTTTTATGAGTTGCCTGTATCCAATCAAAGGGAAGTGCGAGTTTGTCCCTGAGTCCAGCGATAGACGAAGATGTCGGTGCGATTTATTTCAAGCCACGGCCTCTGGCCATGAGAGAGATCTTCTTTCATTGTAAACTGATTATGCTATGTTTTATAATTCATCGTATGGAGCGAATGATTAAGGCAGTTTTCTCATTATTGTTCATTGCTTGTTTTTCACTAGTTCCTGCTCTCCATTATTCTGAGCAGGAATATAGAGATATTTCCTCATCCTCTACGGGTGACACCTGGATAAGCAATGTCCGCGATCTGCACGGTGAGTCTGCGCCTTTTAAGGATACCCTGAGAGAAAGAGGCCCGCAGAGTGCTCTGACTTTTTTGGCAAAGCGGTCAGTCTCTCATACGCATACGAATGCTAAGAATTCCCGTTTACTGTTGTCTACATCGTCTGTCATTGCCGTTGACCTTCCGGTAAGCATTACGGTTTGTTCTATAACGCAACAATTCATATCTCATCCACATACTGAATTTTGCCTTTTCGCTTCAGATATATCACCGCCCTTTTATTCACTCCGTCTGGCGTAAGAACCGGCGTCACTTCGTCAGCAGATTGGCGAAGGATTTCTAATTTTCCCTTTGATGCGCCTCGTTTGCTTTTTCCCTCATTTAACAGGGAAGAGCAAAGATGTCCTGCGGCATCCATGGAAAACAAAAGGAAGAGACTTCAACAATAGGAGCTGAATAAATGTTTGAACTTATAAAGAATACCAATATTGATTTCATGGGGTTGAGAAAGTATACCGTTGTAGTGACAGCAGCAATGTCCCTGTTGGGCATAATCGCTATCATCCAGATAGCGCACGGCAATGCAAATTTAGGAGTTGATTTCGCAGGGGGAACAGCAGTCCAGATTAAATTTGCACGATCAGTTCCCCTTCAAGAAGTGCGAGCCACACTTGAGCAGGGCGGATTGGATGATTTCGAAGTGCAGGATTTGCCCTCTGAAAACAAGGTCCTGATAAAGACAAAGAAACAGGAGGGTCACCTGGGAGAAACGGCAGAGGCTATTACCCGCATTCTGTCCACTAAGTTATCAGATACAAAACCCGTGATTGATTCAACCACAGAGGTAGGACCAAAGGTCGGCTCGCGACTGAAGCAGGAAGCACTGTGGGCAATGACTCTGGCTGCGCTCGGCATAGTGGGGTACATAGCTTTCAGGTTTCAATTCAGGTTCGGCATTGCCGCAACACTTGCAACGATTCATGACGTTCTGGCAGTGCTCGGTATTCTCTATCTGCTGGATAGGGAGATGAACCTCATTATCTTGAGTGCCCTTCTTACTATTGCCGGATATTCCTTGTCGGACACGGTAGTGGTATTCGACAGACTCAGGGAAAATATGAAGGCATTCGTGAAAGAGTCCATGGAGAGCATTATTAACCGCAGCATCAACGAGGTCCTATCCCGAACTATCGTAACCGGAATTACGACTCTACTGTCCGCCCTTGCCTTGTTCTTGTTCGGTGGAGAGGTGCTTCACGACTTCTCATTAGCCATAATATTGGGTATAGTTATTGGTACATATTCGTCCATATTCGTCGCGAGCCCTCTAATTGTGCTTCTTGGTGGGGCGAACAGGAAAGGGAGCGACAAAAAAGAGCAGTCAAGAGCAAAACAATCAATTTGAAACTGCAGAGGAACAGAGCTGCAAATAAAAATATAGGAGGAAACAAATGATTAAAAGAACCGCTGTAATCTTAGCCGCAGTAATTTTGTTCTGCTCATTGGCAAACAATGCCTTTTCTGATCAGCTAAAGAAGCAGTCCCAAACCGTGTATGTGTCTGCATATCCTCATGTCTTTATGGGTCCACGCGGAACCGACTTTGATCTGGGAATTACCCTTTTGATCCGGAATACTGACTTTAAATCGCCGATTATCATAACCTCGGTTGACTATTATGACACGCAGGGGAAACTGACGAAGAAATATCTGTCCATTCCTCTAAGTATTGCTCCCATGGCATCGAAGGATATACATATCACAGAGAGGGATACCGGCGGAGGCATGGGCTCCAATTTCATTGTTCGCTGGAAGGCTGAAAAAGAAGTCAACGCACCTGTTATTGAAGCGGTCATGATCGGCGGAAAGGGTGGTCAGGGCATATCCTTCATTAGTCCAGGGAAGGAAATCAGTGAATAAAGGTAAGGCATGGATTTCCTCGAATCACTAGAAATAACTTTTCTGGCTGCGGCTGTTGTTGTCTTTCTTCTTCATAAGCTGAAGGTTCCGTCACTCGTTGGCTTTCTTGTAGCCGGCGCTATTATAGGCCCTTATGGAGCAGGATTAATCAAAGACGCCCATGCGGTCGAGATACTGGCCGAGATAGGAGTCATCCTTCTCCTCTTTACAATCGGGATAGAGCTCTCGATATCCAAGCTGCTCAGGATGCGAAAGGCCGTGATCGTTGGCGGCGGACTTCAGATGGCGTTTACCATTGCCCTGATCGCTGCAGCTGGGTCTTTTATTTTTGGAACGACTGGGCAGTCCGTTTTCTTCGGCTTCCTCATCGCACTCAGCAGCACTGCAATCGTCATGAAGGTGCTTGCCGAAAAGGGAGAGACAGATTCGCCGCATGGCCGCGTCATGGTCGGCATCCTCATCTTTCAGGACCTCTGCATCGTTCCGCTTATGCTGATTACCCCGGCGCTTGCCGGCGGGGGTTTACCTGCTGTAGAAATAGCCATGAAAATGGGCACGGCGGCCCTCATCATCGCGATCGTGCTTCTCAGTGCCAGGTGGTTCGTGCCAGGGCTGCTCCATCAGGTAGTGCATACAAAAAGCAGGGAGCTCTTCATTACCACCATTATTATCCTCTGCATGGGCATTGCACTTCTGACCTCAAAATTCGGCCTCTCACTCGCACTCGGGGCCTTTCTGGCGGGACTGATAATTTCTGAATCGGAATATGCACATCAAGCCATGTCCGATATCCTTCCTTTCAAAGACAGTTTTATTGGTCTTTTTTTTGTTTCCGTCGGCATGCTCATGAACCTTAGGTTCATGGTCGGCAACTGGGGCCAGATCCTTGTTTGTGTAGCTGTCATTTTTATACTCAAGGTAATAACCGGCTTTGCTGCTCCCCTTCTTATCGGGACGCCCCTTAGAACATCACTGCATATAGGTCTCGGGCTGGCTCAGGTCGGAGAGTTTTCTTTTGTCCTTGCAGCCGTAGGCAGGACATCCGCATTGATCCCTGACGCTTATTATCAGGTCTTTCTCTCAGCGGCAGTAATAACAATGATGGCAACGCCATTTGTAATGAAGGCGGCGCCGTCTCTTTCTGCCTGGCTGACATCGAGGCATTTGATAAAGAAAATTGCCGGCAGAAGAAACCTTCAGGAGACGGAGGGTTTTCCCCGCAAGAAAAGGGATCATGTAATCATCATTGGATTTGGTCTCAACGGCAGGAATCTCGCAAGGGTCCTTAAAGAGACCGGCATACCATATGCAGTCCTTGAGATGAACAGCGATACGGTAAGGGAAATGAAGAAGAAAGGTGAACCTATTTACTATGGAGACGGAACGAGCAGGGAGATCCTCCATAAACTCGGCATTGAAAGTGCAAAACTCCTGGTTATTGCAATATCCGATCCGGCTTCCACGCGAAGAATGGTCGCGATTGCCCGGCATGAAAATCCAGTAATGGACATCATTGTCAGAACAAGATATATTGCCGAGATAGATGACCTGAGGTCTCTCGGCGCGAGCGAAATAATTCCTGAGGAGTTTGAGACTTCCATCGAGATTTTTTCGAGGGTGCTGCATAAATACCAGTTTCCGAGGAATGTTATTGAAGACATGGTCGACAGTGTCAGGAGTGGCAGTTATTCAGCTTTGAGGAGTGTCGAGCTTCCGAAGAGACATCTGCATGAGAGTGCCGACTTGGTCCCTGAAATGGAAATTGAAGGATTCCGGATACCCTACGGTTCTCATCTGGCGGGCCGGAGTATCGGTGCGCTTCAGATCAGAAAGAAGACAGGGGCCACAGTTATTGCGGTGCGAAGAGGATCAAGAATGCATACGAATCCCGCCCCTGACTTTCACTTCAAAGAGGATGATGTCATACTCTATACAGGAGACAGAAGTGGCATGAGGACTGCCGCTGCATTTTTCAGGGAAGGTTCAAAATGACTCAAAGTGGAAAGAAAACAGTTGGAGGAGGCAGAAAGCATTTTCCTTCCTGCCTCCCTGTATTCAATAACCTGTCCTGCATTAAACGAATCAGTGTTGATGTTCAGGCGCAGATGTTCCTTCTGTCGAACTATGACCATGGCTTATCGGCTTTTCTGCATCCATATGGAGCCTTTCGACATAGTGCGTGAAATCCACATATGCTGCAACGAACTTTCTTCCGTACTCTACTCCGTGATCTGCATGTTTCTTTGTCTCGAAGGCATGAGTGAAACGCTGACGTATGCCTTTTTCTGCAGCTGAGGTAACAAGCTTGACGAGGCCGTCTGCTGAACCTGACTCAAGTGCCTTGTCAGCTGCTGCCACAGACGGTTCAACAGCACCGGCAGGTTTCAGCCCTGTATAAGGCGCCCCTTCTCCGGCCCGGTGTATGCGCACAAGGGTTTCGAAGAAATACATGTCCGCTAATTCCTTTGCCTCTTTGGACTGTTTTCTGACAGAAAGGGTTTTTTCGAACTGTGCGATTATTTCTTTTTCGTCTTCCTTCCTAAGCCATTTAAGGACAGGCGTAATATCCCCCTTTTCGAGGGCACCCCTTGCGGTAGCTACAACAGGCCCGTCAAGTGTGTCGCAGTGAGCAAAGACCAAAGGAAGGAGAAACGGCGCATATTTACTGTCCACAAACATCATAGCTGTCATGATACCTATCAACAAAAGCAATGTCTTTTTCACGACTCACCTCCTGAGTATTAATAGGGAATTACATATCTCATTAAATTAAATCTTATCATAATTATCAACAGGTTTCACGTAATTGTAATAAGCAATGCGGCTTAGCGTCTTCAGGCTGCATCCAGAAGGGGAACCCCCATCATGGTGAGTGAGTCCATAAAAAGATGAGCGAAGACAACTCCGATCCAAGCGTCTCGTATCGGGGTGGACCAGAAGATTACAAGGGCTGCCGTGGGAGAGGAGCTTATAAATGGTAATATATGATTGTATAGAGCGTGCGGCATAATAGGACGCCTGCTCACTGGAATAGTGGCAAAATGGGTCGAGATTTTATTTTGTGAAAGGCAGACATTTTCCATGTCGCAAGAATGTCGTAAAAATTGTGATAAATAGTGCAAAAATAGGGTAAATTAGGACAAGATAAAGCAAATAAAATCAAATAGATAGGGCATTTGACAGCGTTTGGGGTGCGAGTGGTCGCCTGTTCAAATCAGGTCGCCCCGACCAATAAAATCAAGGACTTACAAGGTTTTGTAGGTCCTTGATTTTTTTTCATGTCGTGAAAATGTCGGAACTTTTTTTTCTCAGCATCAAAAACCCTCTTTTTTTAGCCTTTTTTGTCATACTTTTTTGACTTTATTTTCGGGAAGCTGTTCTTCCTTTTTGCCTATCTTTTCCGGTTAAAAATATATTATATTTTTTTTGAACATTGGATCGCCTACATTTTCAATAGGGTAATGGGGACAGTTGGCGGAGAGATCCATATATTCAATTCTTTTATGCGGCATCAGTGTATTACTGTTTCCATCATACTGAAGATATATGACGTTGGGGAATGTCTTTGTCCATCCTGTTATGATGTCTACCACTATTCCCACCGCGGCTGAGGCGATTACGCCGTTGGCCCATATGACCTGAGGCATATTCGGAGTTACATTGAAGAAGGATGGCATCAAGCTAATCATGCTTTTTCTGTCAGTTAGTGAGAATCCTTGGCGTCCGCTGCCCTTTCGCCAAGAGAGTATCTACAGAGCTGTATATGAGATAACTTCAGAACAGCTTGTTACTTCAGCATATACAGCAACAGCAAATTGGCTATGTAGACCAGGAGAATGCATAGGGAATCCCATGCTACAATCAATCTCTTTTTCTCCGCACGATAGGTAAGTCCGATAATAGCAATGGTTGTCATCGCGATAGCCGACAATGCTGAAATGATGTGGTTGGGATTTGCATATGAGAGCAGAGGGCCTTTAAGGAAGAAAATGTCGTCAAGCGCCAGAATAAATATGTTAAAGATATTGCTTCCAAAGAGATTGCCAATTGCGAGGTCAACAGCACCCATCCTAATAGCTGCAATGGAAACAACAACCTCGGGGAGGGAAGTTGATATAGCAAATAATGAGCAGGACTGTCTCCGTCAATTGTTGCCGCAACTTCAAGTGATGGGATCTTCAGGATATATGACTTTTTGTCAGCATAGTTTTGAACAAAAGCAAACTTGCTATCCCATGTAAACGCCGAGTGCATCATTAAAGGGCCCTTCTGCTATTTATTCACATGATCAACAGCAAAGGTCCTCAACTCTTTGTCAGTCTTGACATCAAAGAGGACCGCTTTCACCTCGCCGGTGTGGTTAATAAGCACATATTTCCCATCAGGTGTAACAAGCGGATGCTTGACGTTCTTTCGGTGCGATTTATTTCAGGCCATAGCCTCTGGCCATGGGAGATCTTCTTTCGTTGTAAAATGATTATGCTATGTCTTATAATTCATTGTATGGAGCGAATGATTAAGGCAGTTTTCTCATTATTGATCATTGCCTGTTTTTCACTAGTTCCTGCTCTCCATTATTCTGAGCAGGAATATAGAGTTATTCCCTCATCCTCTACGGGTGACACCTGGATAAGCAATGCCCGCGGTCTGCACGGTGAGTCTGCGCCTTTTAAGGATACCCTGAAAGAAAGAGGGCCGCAGAGTGCTCTGACTTTATTGGCAAAGCGGGCGGTGTCTCATACGCATACGAATGCTAAGAATTCCCGTTTGCTGTTGTCTACATCTTCTGTCATTGCCGTTGACCTTCCGGTAAGCATCACGGCTTGTTCTATCACGCAGCAATTCACATCTCATCCTCATACTGAATTTTGCCTTTTCGCTTCAGATATATCACCACCCCTTTATTCACTCCGTCTGGCATAAGAACCGGCATCACTTCGCCAGTAGATTGGCGAAGGATTTCTAATTTTCCCTTTGATGCGCCTAGTTTGCTTCTTCCCTCATTGAACAGGGAAAAGCAAAGATGTCCTGCGGCATCCATGGAAAACAGAAGGAAGAGACTTGAACAATAGGAGCTGAATAAATGTTTGAACTTATAAAGAATACTCACATAGATTTCATGGGGTTGAGGAAGTATGCCTTTGTAGTGACGGCAGCAATGTCCCTGTTGGGCATAATTGCTATCATTCAGATAGCGCGCGGCAATGCAAATTTAGGAGTTGATTTCGCAGGGGGAACAGCAGTCCAAATTAAATTTGCACGATCAGTTCCCCTTCAAGAAGTACGAGCCGCACTTGAGCAGGGCGGATTGGAAGATGTCGAAGTGCAGGATTTGCCCTCTGAAAACAAGGTCCTGATAAAGACAAAGAAACAGGAGGGTCACCTGGGAGAAACGGCAGAGGCTATTACCCGCATTCTGTCCACTAAGTTATCAGATACAAAACCCGTGATTGATTCAACCACAGAGGTAGGACCAAAGGTCGGCTCGCGACTGAAGCAGGAAGCACTGTGGGCAATGACTCTGGCTGCGCTCGGCATAGTGGGGTACATAGCTTTCAGGTTTCAATTCAGGTTCGGCATTGCCGCAACACTTGCAACGATTCATGACGTTCTGGCAGTGCTCGGTATTCTCTATCTGCTGGATAGGGAGATGAACCTCATTATCTTGAGTGCCCTTCTTACTATTGCCGGATATTCCTTGTCGGACACGGTAGTGGTATTCGACAGACTCAGGGAAAATATGAAGGCATTCGTGAAAGAGTCCATGGAGAGCATTATTAACCGCAGCATCAACGAGGTCCTATCCCGAACTATCGTAACCGGAATTACGACTCTACTGTCCGCCCTTGCCTTGTTCTTGTTCGGTGGAGAGGTGCTTCACGACTTCTCATTAGCCATAATATTGGGTATAGTTATCGGTACATATTCGTCCATATTCGTCGCAAGCCCTCTTATCGTGCTTCTCGGTGAGGCGAACAGGAAAGAGGGCTACAAGAAAGAGCAATCAAGAGTAAAATAATCAAGTTGAAACTGCAGGGAAGCAGCACTGCAAACAAAAGTATAGGAGGAAACAAATGATAAAGAAAGCCGCTGCAATCTTAGCCACAGTAATTTTGTTCTGCTCATTGGCAAACAATGCCTTTTCTGAGCAGCTAAAGAAGCAGTCCCAAACCGTGTATGTGTCTGCATATCCGCAGGTTTTCATGGGGCCACGCGGAACCGACTTTGACCTGGGAATTACCCTTTTGCTCCGGAATACGGACTTTAAATCGCCCGTTACCATAACCGCAGTCGACTATTATGACACGCAGGGGAAGCTGACGAAGAAATATTTGTCCAGTCAACTGATTATTAATCCCATGGCATCTAAGGATATACATATCACTGAGAGAGATACCAGCGGAGGGATGGGCTCCAATTTCATTGTCCGCTGGAAGGCCGAAAAAGAAGTCAATCCGCCTGTTATAGAAGCGGTCATGATCGGCGGCAAAGGTGGTCAGGGTATCTCTTTCATAAGTCCGGGGAAGGAAATCAGTGAATAAGGGGCAAGGTGCCGCGTGGATTTTCTTGAGTCGTTAGAAATAACTTTTCTGGCTTCGGCTGTTGTCGTCTTTCTGCTCCATAAGCTCAGAGTGCCGTCACTCGTCGGCTTTCTTGTCGCCGGCGCTATTATTGGCCCATATGGTGCGGGGATCATTAAGGATGCCCATGCCGTCGAGATACTGGCTGAGATAGGAGTCATACTTCTCCTCTTCACTATCGGGATAGAGCTCTCGATATCTAAGCTGCTCAGGATGCGGAGGGCCGTGGTCGCCGGCGGCGGCCTCCAGATGGCGCTTACCATCGCCCTAATCGCTATAGCCGGCTCGTATACTGTTGGAACGACCGGCCAGGCATTGTTCCTCGGGTTCCTTGTCGCACTCAGCAGCACCGCGATCGTCATGAAGGTGCTTGCCGAAAGGGGGGAGACGGATTCGCCGCATGGCCGTATCATGGTCGGCATTCTCATTTTTCAGGATCTCTGCATCGTTCCCCTTATGCTGCTCACGCCGGCGCTTGCCGGAGAGGGTTTGCCCGTTGTTGACATCACCATAAAAATGGGCAAAGCGGCCCTCATAATAGTGGTCGTGCTCCTAGGCTCGCGTTGGTTAGTGCCTGGGCTGCTTCATCAGGTAGTGCATACGAAAAGCAGGGAGCTCTTCATTACCACCATTATTATCCTCTGCATGGGCATTGCACTTCTGACCTCAAAATTCGGCCTCTCACTCGCACTCGGGGCCTTTCTAGCGGGACTGATAATTTCTGAATCGGAATATGCACATCAAGCCATGTCAGATATCCTCCCGTTCAAAGACAGTTTTATTGGTCTTTTTTTCGTTTCCGTCGGCATGCTCATGAACCTTGGGTTCCTGATCGGCAACTGGGGCCAGATCCTTGCTTGTGTAGCTGTCATTTTTATACTCAAGGTAATTACCGGCTTTGCTGCTCCCCTTCTTATCGGGACTCCCCTGAGAACATCCCTGCATATAGGTCTCGGTCTGGCTCAGGTCGGAGAGTTTTCTTTTGTCCTTGCAGCCGCAGGCAGGACATCCGCATTGATTCCTGACGCTTATTATCAGGTCTTTCTCTCAGCGGCAGTGATTACCATGATGGCAACGCCCTTTGTACTTAAAGCGGCTCCTTCGTTTTCTGCCTGGTTGACATCAAAACGGGGAATAAAGAGAATTGCCAGTAGACGGAGCGCCCAGGAGATAGAAGGTATTTCCAGCAAAAAAAGGGATCATGTGATCATCATCGGCTTCGGACTTAACGGAAGGAATCTCGCCAGGGTTCTGAAGGAAACCGACATACCCTATGCAGTTCTTGAAATGAACAGCGACACGGTGCGAGAAATGAAGAAAAAGGGCGAACCTATCTATTACGGCGACGGTACGAGCAAGGAGATACTGCATAAACTCGGGATTGAGCGGGCAAAGCTACTTGTTGTAGCCATTTCCGATCCGGCTTCTACGCGAAGGATAGTCGCTATTGCAAGACATGAAAACCCCGAATTGGATATTATCGTCAGGACCCGTTATATCGCTGAAATCGATGATCTCAAATCTCTGGGAGCCAGCGAAATAATACCTGAGGAGTTCGAAACATCGATTGAGATTTTTTCGAGGGTGCTTCACAGATATCAGTTTCCGAAGAATGTCATTGAGGATATGGCCGATAGTGTCAGGAGCGGCAGTTATTCAGCCTTAAGGAGTTTTGAGCTGCCAAGGAGACATCTTTTTGAACATGCTGATTTGGTCTCTGAATTGGAAATTGAAGGATTCCGGATACCAGTCGGCTCCCCGCTAATTGACCGGAGCATAAGTGCTTTGCAGATTAGAAAAAAGACCGGCGCCACAGTAATAGCGGTGCGTCGCGATTCAAAGATGCATACAAATCCCGCCCCTGACTTCAACTTCAAAACGAGTGATGTCATACTCTATACAGGCGACAGGAACAGCATTCGTGCTGCCGCTGCCTATTTCAGGGAAGGTTCAAAATGATTCAAAGCGGGAAGAAAACATTTGGAGGACGCAGAAAGCACTTTTTTGATGCACTCGGCGTTTACGTGGGATAGCAAGTTCGCTTTTGTCCAAAACGATGCTGACATAAAGTCATATGTCAAGCCACTACTGACCCAACGTTGAAAATTGAGGTACAGTGCATATTCTTGACGGCCCGGATCATACCGGCCAAAAAGAGCGATATGTCTTATCGTTGGGGGCTGAAAAGGTTGTCGCGCTTGGAAACGGAAACAACGACGCCCGAATGCTTAAAGCTGCAGGCATAGGGATTGCCGTCTGTCTCAAGGAAGGGTGTTCTATCGAGACTCTGACAGCGGCACAGATACTTGTTTTGTCGCCTCTGGACGCTGCCGATCTTCTGCTAAATTCAAAGAGGCTTTTAGCAACCCTGAGACGGTAAGTCATAGCCGTCGTAATCGACCTTATATCACCAAGAAGAAAGGAGCAGGCTTTGCGAAAGAAAATATTGGAACAAGCGTTACCCTGTTCCCCTTCTTAAGCGACTTCTTTATTCCATCCATGAAAGAATTCATACCTTGCGACCTTTCGTGCCGTCGCCAAGAAATACCCTCACAAAACGGAAAGCGAAATACTGAGTGATCTTGTCGCCAGTATCCGGGGGAGGAGGGTAAGTGGTTTGCCGCAGCAAAGTCGGCAGGTTTATATGACGAAGCCATAACCTTAGCTAACCGAACGCCCTGTGATCCAAGGACGCTGACACGAGCGGCAAAGGAAATGTCTGCGACCCAGCCGAGTTTTGCAGTTGAAGCCGGCTGGGCGGCTCTCAGATGGCTGGTCGAAGGCTACGGGTACGAAATTACTGCGCTGGAGGTTCGGGAGGCATACAACTATACGCTAATCGCTGCTGAAAACCAGGGCTGCAAACAGGAGACATTTGAGCGCATCCATAAACTGGTGAAATCACAATCCTCGGGTCAACGTTTTGCCACAACTGTTTATCGGCTGAGAGCTTGGGTTGCCTGATGCCTGACGTGATAGACTTAATGATTAACTCTCAGCTCCGACTCCAAGGTAATATGTTTTAAGTAGTAACCTGAAATCTGATGACATAATATAAGGAGGAGTAAGGCGATGTTTTCTATTCTTCTCCTCTCTATTCTTGTCATAAGTCTCGGAGCGAATGCCCTTCTTTTTTTGCTGTTCAATAGAAAGCAACGCCAGAATACAAAGCTGAAAAAAATCTATAACAACCTCAATGCAGAAGTCGGAATCGAGAAAATACTTAAAGTTATCGGTGAGGACTTATCTGAATTCGGCTTGAAAATTAAGGGAATTTTTGTAAAGAACAGGAAAACCATGTCTCTGGAGGACGATAGCCACTCGATCCCCGTTCTGCAGCATAACACCATGGTAAGATCCTTTCTCACGATGGAGCCCACTCCTAACGATGAGCTCGGGGATAACGAGGCGGATAATTTCATCAAAGACAAATACGGGGGAAAACTCCACTTCCTGCCGGTCAATATGAAGTGGGAAGGGCCCTGCTGGCAAATAAATGATTGTAACGACTCTGGATGCAGTTGCTATCACAAGCAGGAACATAAATGCTGGGTAAAAAGCGATAAGAGATATAGGGGAGACGATCTCAAGACATACAAAGAAAAGACGGCCAGGTGCATGAACTGCCGGTCCTTCCTCCCTGTCGGGGTCTTGGCTGTCATCGGAAGGGGAGTTACCAAGGCGCACAGATACATTAGCGACGACTTATCCGGAATTATTAGAAATGCCGTCATCTATGAGAGAGCGCAGTACTCAGCGACCCGGGACCAGCTAACCGGGCTTTTAAACCGTCGCACCCTGTTCAAACGCACCTATGAGCTAATGAAATTATCTCATCGCTACAACCACCCGTTTTGTCTCTGCATGTTCGATATCGATCATTTCAAGAGGTTCAATGATGAATACGGGCACGAGGTGGGTGATTATGTGCTCAAAGCCCTTTCAAAATTCGTGTTATCCTGCATAAGAACAACGGATGTTTTCGGAAGATACGGAGGGGAAGAATTCGCTATACTCTTGCCGGAAACAAAGAAAGAAGAGGCATTTGCTGCACTCGACAAGATTCGGAACAAGGTTGACAGAGAAATCTTTGAATATAAGGATGTAAAGCACTACATCCAGATAAGCATGGGCCTGACTGAACTCCACCAAGATGAAGCTCTGAACCTCAGTGATCTCTTCAAAAAGGCTGACGATGCGCTCTATCAATCAAAACAGAGAGGTAGAAACATGGTTACCGCATATACGGATGGTTTTCCTTCAGCTCCCCAAAAAGACGTTGCGAAGACAATAAGAGCCGATCGACAGGAGTCTGCAGGTAAGAAAAAAGTCCCGGCAAATCCGACAGCCACGACAAAGTCCAAGGCGAGCTATAGGGAATCCGGCCATGGTGCCTCTCGGAATTTGAATGAGATCTTTGATGACAGTAATATAAAGCAGAAAAGAAATCTGCGCATGGAGCCGTCAGATCATGAGGAGACTATTGAAATTGGTTGAATAGCGTACGAGGCAAAAAGGAGGATTGAACAAAAGAAGGTAGTGTTCTTTATAGAACAATTTGGTAAAATATTGTTGTATAGAGTCGGCGGCAGAATGGGGTGCCCGGTCACTGAAAAAGTGGCAAAATGGATTGAGATACGGAGCGTCGCTTCACCCTTTTTTACAATTGCCCTGCCCACGAAGTTATTGCTTATTCCGGGATTATGCATCCTGCCTGAACTTTTTATTGTATATCCATCGGATATACTATCTATAAGAAAAGCGTCAAAAGGAGGTATAGATATGATTGCGAAGACAACCCAATGGGGCAATAGTATCGGCGTAAGGATCCCCCGATCTTTGGCCAGGAAGGCCGGAATCGATGTGAACTCCACTGTTGAGATTGATGAAGCAGATGAAGGGGTTATCATCAAGTCTGTAAGGAAGAAAGAGTATTCATTGAAGGAGCTTGTTAAAGGGATTACGCCTCAGAACCGACATGGGGAAATTGACTTCGGACTACCAGCAGGCAAGGAGCTCATTTGATGAAAGCGATACCGGACCGGGGAGATGTTATCATGTTGAGCTTCGATCCTACATTAGGACATGAACAGGCCGGCTTCAGGCCGGCAGTTGTTCTGTCGCCGGACATATACAATAAGGCCTCCGGCCTCTGCCTTGTCTGTCCTATCACTACAAAGATCAAAGGGTACCCTTTTGAAGTCAACCTCGATGGGGCGAAGACCGCAGGAGTCGCCCTCGCTGATCAGATCCGCTTCATTGACTGGTATCTATTAAAAGCATTTTGCATTTTCCACGACAACAGGCATAGGAATATCATGAACGTAGAGGAAGAAGGCCAAAGTTAGAAGCGGCATGCTCTGCGATGAAATTGAGCGTTGTCGGAAGGTGACTGAGAAGTATCCGATCTTAATCGGTGGTGGCATCAATGGCGCACATGTGGGGGAGAGCAATGTTGAGTCATCCCATTATCCGAACCTCCTGAAGTAGTTTTGTTCTCTTTATGCCTGGCGACTCCCCACTCTTTCCATCCAATCGCAACAGAGAAGTATATGTGTTTTTCACAAAGAAGTCGTTTTCTATGTCGTTTTCTATTGCAATTGTATCATCTGTAATGTAAAGTAGAAGTGAACACTCACTTATATTAGTCAGGAGTTATGCAATGACAATTAATAACACTTCGAAAGTTAGTACGGACGTCAGACGGGCTCAGATAGCAGATGCAACCCTCAGGCTCATAGCCGCAAAGGGAGTGAGCGCCCTAACCACTGCAAGTATTGCGCGGGAAGTTGGAATTTCAGAGGCGAATATATACCGGCATTTTGCGAGTAAAGCCGAGATATTGCAGGTAACGGTGGAAAGAGTCGGAGAGGGAATGAAGCGAAACATGGAGAATGTGTTGAAAATGAGCATTTCTGATTCGCCGCTTAAACAACTGAAGAGGGCTTTCATGCTACACCTTGATTACATAGAAAAAAATGAAGGCATTCCAAGACTGGTCTATTCTGAAGAGATACATGTAAACAACGAAATTCTTAAGGACAGGCTCCTTTGCTCAATTAATGAATATACTGTCTCTTTGGATGCCATCATAAAAAACGGGCAAAAAATCGGTCAAATCAAAAAAGGAATCGATTCCAGGGGGGCGGCATTAACCCTTATTGGGATGATCCAGGTTACGGTCTTGAGGTGGTCATTGAGCGGTTTTTCATTTCCCCTTGTTACAGAAGGGATGAAGCTGTGGGACAATTATGAAAAATGCATAAAGATGGGTTAATTTTTCTCTGAATTATCTCTAAAAAGTCGTTTAGGAGGATTGATGATAAAGATAATTTTATTGCTCTGCATGGTTGTAATGCCAGAAACAGTATTTGCTGAGATGGATAAAAGTACCTTCACCATGTCTGAAGCGATCAGCTTTGCGCTAAAGAACAATCCTGGCATACTGGCGTCCGGAAAAGAAATTGATGTGACCACTTTAGGAGTAGATGCAGCGAAATCTGCTAAGATGCCGAAGATAGATTTAATCGGCAATGTAACAAGGCACCGTTATCCGACTGCCCTGACTCCTATATCCGGTTCACCTCTTGCCGGGACCGAATTCCCTGAGTTCGACAATCTGGTATATGACTTTGGGATATCCTTCAGACTGCCGTTGTACAGGGGCGGCCGCCTTGACAGGGGAGTCCATGTTGCAGAAATCCAAAAACTGATAGCAGAAGATATATATACCTTTAATAGACAGGAACTGGTCTATAACATAACAAGTGTTGTCTACAAAATCTCTCAGCTCGAAAAACTCCTTGAAGCGGCCGAGGCATCGAAAATACAGCTCGAAGAACATAAAAGAAACGTTGAGCTTTTTCTTGAGGCAGGCACAGTCCCCCGTGTCGAACTTCTGAAGACAGAAGTCGAACTTGGACGCACGCAGGAGAATGTTCTGCGTATATCGAACAGCGTTGAAAGCGCTTACGAACTCCTGAAGACACTTATGGGCGTAGATGACAAAAGAAAAATAACCCTTGTGCAGGAAGCCCCTTCGAATGACCCTTATCCTTCACTCGAAGAAAGCCTTAACATGGCCCTTGCCCGGAGACCTGATTATCAGGCTGTTTTACAGAAACAAAGACTTACAGAAGAAAAGGTGAAGATAACAGAGGGGAAAAGGCTTCCGGATGTATATCTGGCCGGTGAATATGCGAACAGAGCTGGCGAACAATTTGCTTTTAAGGAGAACTGGTCAGTTGCCCTGCGACTCTCTCTTCCGGTGTTTGACGGCGGATTCATTCGCACAGAGGTGAAACAGGGGAAAAAGGAGGCTGAAAAGGTCAGGCAAGAGGAGAGGTCCTTAAAGTTCGCAATAAACCGGGAGATAAAAGACGCATATATGACAATAGAGAATGCGAGGCAAAGGATAGAGGTAACGAAAAAAGCAGTTGAAACCGCGAAAGAAACACTACGTATCGAGATGCTAAAGTACGGGACAGGTACCGGGACGAGCACTGATGTGATCGATGCCGAGGCAGCGCTTTTGAACGCGGAGACTGCCTACCATCAGGCTGTTTTCGATAACAAACTTGCCGTAGCTGCGCTGAAAAAGGCGGTTGGCGAAGACATATACAGAGAGGTGGCCGTGAAATGAAAAAAAGATTGCTGATAGTTGGAATCCTTATTCTCATTGTAGTAAGTGTCTTTCTACTCAGGAAATTAGGCAACAAACATGATGACGGTCAGCTTGTTTTGTCCGGGAACGTTGAGGTTACAGAGGTCGATGCCGGGTTTAAATATGCGGGAAGGATCATAGAACTTCCTGTTGAAGAGGGGCAGAAGATTAAACAGGGTGAGCGGCTGGCTACCCTTGACAGCGGCGAACTTGAAAGTCAGGTGCTGCAGGGAAGGGCATATCTGGATGAGGCACGGACGAAACTTGAGGAGCTGAAGTCAGGCTCAAGGCCCCAGGAAGTTGAACAGGCAAGGGCGAATGTCGGATATGCTGATGCAGACCTCAGCAAGGCAAGAAAGGACCATGAACGGGCCGAGATTCTTTTTAAGAATGGCGCTATTTCTGCCCAGACCATGGATGCTGCCAGAAAGACATATGATTCAGCTGTCTCTCAGCAGCAGAAGGCGCTGGAAGCACTGAGTCTTGTAAAGGAAGGCCCCCGAAAGGAGCAGATAACCGCTGCTCAATATCGGACAAAACAGTCAGAGGCCGGACTGCACGCACTTGAAGAACGGCTGAAAGACACGGTGATCTATGCACCTGTATCCGGAGTAATATTAAGGAAAAATGTCGAGAGAGGTGAGACCGTTGCGTCCGGCATTCCTGTCTGTACCCTAGGTGACCTTGAAAATCCCTGGATAAAGGTGTATGTAAAAGAGGACAAGCTCGGGGTGGTAAAACTCGGGCAGAAGGCAAAAATCAGTGTGGATTCCTATTCAAATAAATCCTATGACGGAACCGTTACTTATATATCGTCAGAGGCGGAATTCACGCCTAAGAACGTCCAGACGCAGGAAGAACGGGTCAAGCTGGTCTTTGGAGTTAAAGTAAGTGTGAAGAATAGGAATGATGAACTTAAGCCTGGCATGCCTGCTGATGTAAAAATCCTTCTCAGATAAAACAGCGCGTTTACGCACAGGAGAGTTGTATAAGGAAAGCAACAATGAACGAGCCGGCGATAAAGACAGTCAATCTGAAAAAGGCATTCGGCGATGTTGTCGCAGTCGATGACCTGACTCTCGAAATAGCAAAAGGCGAACTATTCGGCATGGTGGGCCCTGACGGTGCAGGCAAGACAACAACCATGAGGGTACTCACGGCGATTATGGATCCGACTTCAGGGGAGGCGTGGGTTTCAGGACACTCTGTACTAAGCGAAGGTGAAAAAATCAAGGAAAAGATCGGCTATATGTCACAGAAGTTTGGTCTCTATGAAGACCTTACGGTCATGGAAAATATAATTTTTTATGCTGATCTCTATGAAGTGCCGAAGAAAGAACGTCCCGAGCGGGTCGAACGGCTGCTCGGATTCAGCAACCTCACACCGTTTAAAGAAAGACTTGCAGGACGACTATCAGGTGGCATGAAGCAAAAACTGGGGCTTGCCTGTGCGCTGATACACACACCGGAGGTCCTTTTCCTTGATGAGCCTACGAACGGCGTAGATCCGGTTTCACGGAGGGATTTCTGGAAGATCCTCTATGACCTTCTAAAGGAGGGTGTGACCATCTTTGTTTCAACTTCTTATCTTGACGAAGCAGAGCGGTGTACGCGGATTTGCCTTATGCATAAAGGAAAAATTCTTATGGACGACAATCCGGCCGCAATCAAGAAGTCATTGGGTATGCCGATGGTTGAGATGTGGTCAGATGATGCACGAAATGCCATTGATATAATCAAGTCCGTTAAAGGTGTTCAGAGCGTAAGTCTGTACGGCAATAAACTGCACGTTGCGATTACCAAAAGCGAACTCGTCAATGATATTATCGTGAATTTGAGTCGTTCAGGGATAGAAATAAGGGGGCACAGGGAAATTCTCCCATCAATCGAAGACATATTCATCTCAAAGGTGGAAGGGCGATGATACGGGCCACTATCGCGGTAAAAGTCAGGGGTCTGACAAAAAGATTCGGTGATTTCACAGCAGTCGACACCATAGATTTGAGTATAAAAAAAGGGGAGATATTCGGCTTCCTCGGACCAAACGGTGCCGGCAAGTCAACAACAATTAAGATGCTCTGCGGCCTCCTCCTTCCCACTGGTGGAGAAGGTTCAGTCGGCGGCTTTGACATCATGAAAGAATCAGAGGAGATAAAGAAAAACATCGGATACATGTCCCAGAAGTTCTCCCTCTATGATGACCTGACCGTTGAGGAAAATATCCGGTTCTTCAGCGGTATCTACGGCGTTGCAAACAGCAGGAAAAAAGAAAGGCTGAAATGGGTCCTTGAAATGGCAGGGCTTCAGGACAGAATAAAGGCGGTAACAAAGACCCTTCCCGGCGGGTTCAAGCAGAGGCTAGCGCTTGGCTGTGCAATCCTGCATGAGCCGCCAATAATCTTCCTTGATGAGCCGACGTCAGGCGTTGACCCCATTTCACGCCGTAATTTCTGGAACCTTATTAATGAGATGTCAAAGGCAGGAACCACGATCTTTGTCACGACACACTACATGGATGAGGCAGACTACTGCAACAGGCTTGCGTTGATATACAGAGGGAAGATAATAGCTGAAGGTACGCCGAATGAGATGAAGCAGAAATATATGACACGCTATGTCCTTGAAGTAGAGGTTGATAAGGTTGTTGATGCTATGGAGGTCATGAACAAAAACGGGATAGAGACAGCGATTTTCGGAAGCCTTCTCCATGCTACGGTGGACAATATGGAAAAGGCGGTCCCGAGGATCAAAGAAGTCCTCCAAGAGGCCGGTATCCAGGCGCGGAGAATCGAGAGAATTGTTCCGTCACTTGAGGATGTCTTTGTAAGTCTGATAGAGGCTGCATGAGATGAAACTTCTCAGGATCAAGGCAATAGCAAAAAAAGAGCTCATCCAGATATGGCGAGACCCCCTGAGTCTTGCAATGGCTTTCCTGATGCCGGTAATGCTCCTTTTTATCTTCGGATATGCGATAACCCTTGACGTCAATAATCTTAAAACCGTTGTGTATGACCTTGACAAGAGCAGCTTAAGCCGTGAACTGGTTGACTCCTTCAGGGCTTCAGGATATTTTACGGTTGTCGGCAGTATACATGATCAGAAGGAGATAGACCTCTACCTCGATACCGGCAAGGCTTTTGTCGTAATTTCCATTCCAAAGGATTTTTCTGAAAAGCTGAAAACAGGAAGGGACACATCACTACAGGTCATTGTTGACGGCAGTGACTCCAACACGGCGACTATTGCCCTCGGATATATTTCTGCCATAACAGAGAGGTATTCCCAGCGTATCAGTGGGGGCCGCATAACGCCGCTCATAGACCCGAGGGTACGTGCCTGGTATAACCCTGAACTTAAATCGAAAAATTTCATTATCCCAGGCCTCATCGCAGTCATCATGGCGGTCATCACTGCTCTCCTGACTTCTCTCACTATCGCGAGAGAGTGGGAACGGGGCACGATGGAACAGCTCATATCAACGCCGGTCAAGGTCCCGGAGCTTATTTTTGGAAAGCTTGTCCCCTATTTTTTCATAGGCTTTATCGATGTGATATTCTCCGTACTTCTGGCTATTTTTCTGTTTGAAGTCCCTTTGAGGGGAAGTCCCTTCCTGCTTATGCTGCTTTCGAGCATATTCCTTTTCGGAGGGCTTAGTCTGGGTATCCTCATATCCATAGTAGCAAAGTCCCAACTTGTTGCGAGCCAGATATCTATGATCGCAACCTTTCTTCCTGCATTTCTCCTTTCAGGGTTCATGTATTCGATATCGAACATGCCGAAGTCTCTCCAGATATTCACCCTTGCCATACCCGCAAGATATTTTGTGACCATTCTCAAGGGGATATTCCTGAAAGGCAGCACTCTGAAGCTTCTTATGTTCGAGACAATGCTCCTCTCTGTTTTTGGCCTTTTTGTCTTTGCCCTGGCAAATAAAAAATTCAGGAAAAGGGTTGTCTGAAAATGTTTGAACGGATAAAACAGATGGTAATAAAGGAATTCATCCAGGTCTTCAGGGACAAAAGGATGAAGGCGATCGTCTTTATTACTCCTATCATGCAGCTGATGCTCTTTGGCTATGCTGTCACTACTGACGTAAACAATATAACAACAGCAGTTTATGACCTGGATAAATCATACGAAAGCAGGGAGCTGGCACGGAGGCTGGAGTCTTCAGGCTACTTCAATATTGCATACTTTCCGGAATCCCCGCAAGAGATTCAGGAGCTGGTTGACAAAGGGAAAGTACTCTGCGCAATCCAGATCAACAGAGGTTTTTCCTCTGACCTGAAGAGGAAGGTCGCCACGGAAATCCAGATTATAGTGGATGGGACTGATTCGAATACCGCAACAATCGCCATGGACTATGCAAGCAGGATTGTCATGAAATATGCAAAGGAGTTCGGGGCTGGGCAGTCGGCGAAGCTGGCGCAAGTACAGGTAAACACCCGTGCATGGTACAACCCCGACCTCAGGAGCAGGAACTATAACGTCCCCGGGGTGATTGCGATCGTGATCATGCTCATCTGTCTCCTGCTCACCTCGATGGCTGTTGTGAGGGAAAGAGAGATAGGCACCATGGAGCAGCTTATGGTCACTCCGCTGAGGCCGATAGAGCTGATGCTCGGAAAAACCATACCCTTCGCCATCATAGGGTTCTTTGACGTCTTGCTCGTAACGCTCGTCGCGGTATTCTGGTTTGATATCCCGATCAAAGGGCCTTTGCAAGTCATGCCTTTGGCAACGGCAATATATCTTCTGTCTGTTCTGGGGATAGGGCTTTTCATCTCCACAATATCAAGAACACAGCAGCAGGCCCTCATGGCGACTTTTTTATTCTATATACCTGCTGTTTTGCTTTCAGGCTTCATGTTCCCCATTGAAAATATGCCGATGATTATTCAGTACGGGACCTATATCAATCCTCTCAGATATTTCCTTGTGATCATCAGGGGGATATTTTTGAAAGGCAACGGGATCATGGTCCTCTGGCCGCAGATGCTGGCGTTGCTTGCCCTCGGGGTGGTGGTTATGACCATAAGTTCCCTGAGGTTCAGTAAGAGGATTGGATGATAATATTTCTGGTGAAGATAGCGAACGAAGTCTTTGAGAAGCATGCGGCTCTTCCGGGATCAATTTATAATCCATTATGGAAGCTATGTCGCATTTGTGCGGTGTTGCTATTTATTCCCATGGGAATGTCCGCTTGCGCTCACTATCCTGTCAATCCCCGCCTGGGAAGATATGACCCACAGACAGGATACCGTCTAAAAAATATGAATGTCCTGAATAATTCTGATGAACTTATGTTAGTCCTGACATTTTCAGGAGGGGGGACACGGGCAGCTGCCTTTTCCTACGGTGTTCTTGAGGAGCTGGCCAGGACAGAAATAACAGAGGGGGTCCACCGGCATCGTCTGCTTGATGAAGTCGACCTGATCTCTTCTGTGTCAGGGGGAAGTTTCACTGCTGCCTACTATGGCGTGTTCGGTGACAAGATTTTTGAAGACTTTGAAAAACAATTCCTGAAGAAGAACATCCAAGGCGCGCTCATTGCCAGACTTCTGTCTCCTCTAAAATGGCTGAGACTCGCCTCGCCCTCCTTTGACAGAAGTGATCTTGCCACTGAGTACTATGATAAACATCTGTTTGCTGGAGGAACATTCAGTGATATTGAGAAACGGAACGGACCTTTCATTCTTATTAATGCTACTGATATGACCCTCGGCACCTGGTTTAGTTTTTCGCAGGATTACTTTGATTGGATATGTTCTGATGTTTCGAAGATTTCCGTGGCAAGGGCGGTAGCGGCATCATCCGCTGTACCAGTGATTTTCACTCCTCTCACCTTGCGTAACTATTCCGGCAGCTGTGGATACAGAACGCCTGATTGGGTTATTGAGGCCATTAGCCAACGTGAAGTTTCTGCGAGAAGATTTAATCAGGCTGTGCATACGGCATCATATCTGGATGCTGAACAAAGGCCGTATATTCACCTTCTGGATGGAGGGCTATCGGATAATCTCGGTCTGAGGGCTGCGATAGACAAAGTGATTCTTGTGGGGAACATGGGGAAAGCTCTTCATGAGGTTGGACGAGAAAATACACGTAAAATTGTCTTTATCATTGTGAACGCAGAGACTGCACCGGATATCCTGTGGGACAAGTTTGAACGTCCTCCTGCTTTAACCCAGATGCTTATTTCTGCAACTACAGTGACTGTTAACAGGTACAATTTTGAAACCGTGGAACTGCTGCGGGGATATCTCAGGAAGTGGGCCGTGGATATCAGAAGACAGCGATGCGGTGATCAGGACCGCAAAAACAATGATGTGGAGACCATTTCAGGACCGGGATCGTGCGAGGATATCACGTTTTATCTCGTAGAAGTCAATTTCGATGCCTTAAAAGACGGCGAGGAACGGGCTCGCCTGAAAGGACTGTCGAGCTCGCTCGGTCTTCCCTCTGAGACGGTGGATAGGTTAAGAGAGGCGGCTCACAAGATACTTTCGGAATCAACTGAATTCCAGCGGCTGCTACTGGATTTGAGGAACAGGAGACATCATGGGTCGGATACTGATTAGTTTTGATCCGCTGTTCAGCCCGGGAGAGCATTTTGATTTCCTGGGAAGAAAGGCTGCCGAGGTTCTGCCCGATCTCTTCCCTGGTGTCCAAGTTATCCTCAGGTATAGAAAAGGCCATGCGGTTTCAAGTATTCGTCCTTCGTCGATGTCCGAGCAAGGTTCTGCTCCCGGGCAGTTGAGGACACGATTCATGAGCGTGCCGGATGATAAGCTATGGTCTTGACAATAAGCTCATTACGGTTTAAAAAGAGGATAGGATAGAGAGGTATTAAAGATGAAAATAACGCCGCATTGCACAAGAGTCCGGGAGATAAATCAGAGGCTGAAAGGAGGTCGGCAATAAGAAAATTAAAGACGGTTGATTACAACTGCGATACAAGGTACTAACAATGTAATAAAAGGAGCCTTGAAATGAAACTTTACAGGATAATGCTTGTCGCTGGTTTGATCTTTACGCTTTGTGGTGTCTCCCTTGCAGCAGGACCCAAAAGTGTCTGTATTGACTGTCACAAGAAAGTGACGCCGGGGGTCGTCAAGCAGCACCTTGAAGGCAAGATGTCGAAAAAGGGCGTTGACTGTTCATCCTGCCATGGGTCTGAGCATAAGAAAATGGATGATGCAAATCTCGCCAAAATGCCTACCCCTGAGACCTGCTCGGGCTGTCACAAGAAGCAGACAGACCAGTTCAAGGCGGGCAAGCACAACCTTGCATGGATCGCATCGAGTTCAATGCCGATGATGGGCCATCAGCCCTCTGCTATAGCAGGAGGAGACTACAAGGGCTGCTCAAGCTGTCACAGAATAGGTGTCCAGCCCGACGCTGACAAGACCGGTTACCGCTATGGCCACGCCCAGTGCGATTCATGTCATACAAGACATTCATTCAAGAAGTCCGAAGCCCAGGATCCGCGCGCATGCCAGACCTGCCATATGGGATTCGATCATCCCCATTGGGAGATGTACTCAACCTCAAAGCACGGGACTATCTGGCAGATAGAGGGCAAGGGCGGCAAACGGGCCCCGACCTGCCAGACCTGCCATATGAGCGGGGGAGACCACAATGTTATGACCTCGTGGGGATTTCTCGCAGTACGGCTGCCTGAAGATGACAAGGACTGGATGAATGACAGGGTGGCGATACTTCAGGCACTCGGTGTACTTGATGAAAAAGGCACTCCTACTGCACGGCTTGATCTGGTAAAGGCCGGAAAGGTTGCACGTCTTACAAAGGAGGAGTTCCAGAAAGAGCGCGACAAAATGATCGGCATCTGCTCCCAGTGCCATGGAAAATCTTATGCAAAGGCCCAGCTCGATGCGGGCGACCGTGTAGTAAAGGATGTTGACAAAGTCATGGCAGAGGCGATACGGATTGTTCAAGGACTCTATAAAGATGGCATCCTGCAGAAACCCGCAGACTGGACCTTTGCACCTGACCTGCTCCAGTTCTATGAGGCCAAGAGTTCAGTTGAACAGGAACTCTATGTCATGTTCATGGAATACAGGATGAGGGCCTTCCAGGGTGCGTTCCATATGAACCCGGATTACATGCATTGGTACGGTTGGGCGCCGATGAAGGAGACACTTCAGAAGATTAAGGATGAGGCGGAAAAACTAAGAGCTGAAAAGGCTGCAGCAAAAAAATAGTATAAATCCTTAATGAAGGGGGAGGCCTGGGTCTCTCCCTTCATTAGAAACAGTGGCAAAGCAAAGGAGAAGCAGATGAAAAAGCAGAACATTTTCAGGATCGTGTTTGGATTGGCAGTTGTTGTGGGTATGTATATGATACCGGATATTGCGGGAGCACACTGCGATACACTCGATGGCCCGGTCGTGATCACGGCCAAGGCAGCGCTTGAAAAGGGCGATATAACGCCTGTGCTGAAATGGGTCAAGAAGGAAGATGAAAAAGAGATCCGGGATCAGTTTAACAGGACCCTGGCTGTGAGGAAGCAGGGCAAAGAAGCAAGGGAACTTGCCGATATGTACTTCTTTGAAACCCTTGTACGTATTCATAGGGCAGGTGAGGGAGCTCCTTACACCGGCCTGAAACCAGGCGAGGCAGTAGAGCCCTCGGTTGCTGCTGCAGACAAGGCTTTAGAGACAGGGTCTGTTGAGAAGCTGGTGAAACTTGTGACCGATGCTGCTGCAAAAGGCATCCGGGAGCGCTTTGCGCAGGCTGCAGAGACTAAAAAGCATGCAGACCATGGGGTTGAATACGGCAGAAAGTTTGTTGCCGCCTATGTCGAGTTCACCCATTATGTCGAAAGGCTGCATATGGCTGCAGAACGGCCATCAGGGCATGGCAAACCAGAGGCTGCAGGACATGCCCACTAAGGCAGTGGCCAGGCCGCAATGACGTGATTTCATGAGACATCTCATGGCTTTCAGATCGCTGACAGCAAAATACATCTTTATAAGTTCAGTAACCCTGATATTCTTTATCTCCTATTCGGTTGCAGGCTTCGTCTTTACTCACTTTTTGGAAGGTGATGCAAAGAAGATAAACCTTGCCGGCAGGGAGAGGATGCTCACGCTTGATTTTACCTCGCACCTGCATTTCATAACGAACAGCCTGCCTTCCTCAGAGAGAGAGACCCATGCAAAAGGCGCGGAAAAGGCGATGGACGAATACGAGGAGGTACTGTATGCACTAAAGGACGGCAGCGAAAGACTTGGGCTTGAACCTGTTCATTCACACGACCACGCAACAATAGCACAGCTAAAGGAACTGATCGACCTCTGGCAAACCACTCAGAGGCCCCTCCTGCGCAGCATTCTCAGGAATCCTGCACCTGGAGGGAAAGAGACATGCAATGCCTGTCATTCGGCTATCCGTGACAATATAGGCAAAATAGAGATATTTGTGAAGCATATTGAGAAGCATCATGACAGAGAAATAGGATATTTCAATATTGCAGTCCTCTCAGCAAGCGGGTTGTTTCTTGTCATAACAATCTTTTTGTTTGCCTTTGTGAGAAAGAGTCTCATTATGCCGGTAAAGAACCTGAAATATGCCGCATTAGAGGTTGAAAAGGGCAACTTTGACATCAGTGTTGACGTAACGAGTATGGATGAGATAGGTGACCTCAGCAACACATTCAACAGCATGGCGCAGCGTCTGAAGACGCTCTTTAGCGAGCAGAAGGGGCATTTCCATGACATGAACATGCTGAACGAGATTTCACGGGTAGCAAGTCAGTCCCTCGATCTCAATATCATGCTCGGTCAGGTCATGGACGCGATCATGCAGCAGCCCGCATTTGCACGGGTGGGCAAGGGGGCAGTTTTTCTCGCTGATCCCGACAACGGCGTTCTCAGAATTGCCGTTTCGCGCAACTTTTCCGAGGCACAGCAGGCAATGTGCAGCGTTCTGAAGCCGGGTGAGTGCCTGTGCGGTCTCTGTTTAAGGGAAGGAGAGGTTATTTTGACGCAACGGAGTGTCGGAGATGAACGGCACTCAATGACCTATGCCGGGATGCAGGAACACGGACATGCGATCCTGCCGCTCAAGTCGCGCGGAAAAATTCTCGGGGTCCTAAGCTTTTATCTTCCGGAGGGATCTACACTGCAGCCTGAAGAACAGAAGCTGTACCGTTCGGTTGCCGATATTGTCGCAGTTTCCGTTCAGAATGCGCTTAATCACCGGCAGGTGGCAATGCTTGCCCAGGCGCTCGAAAGCAGCATGGACCTGATCATCATCATAGATGCGGAAGGATACGTTTTGCATGTCAATCCACAGGCGGAAATATATCTCGGTTATACGCGCGATCAGTTGAAGGGTCAACATGTTTCTTTCATGCAGATCAGGCAGGGCTCTCATGCAATGTGGGAAGATATTATTGCTCAGACGAAAACCAGAGGTAAATGGCTGGGCGAGGTCATCACCGTACGAAAGGATGGCTCCGAATATCCGGTTCTCCTGTCCACGTCGCTTGTTAAGTACGAGACCAATGCGGTTATCGCACTGATCGGCATTGCGCGTGATATTACGGAACAAAAGAGCAGTGAGGAAGCCTTGCGCGAAAGCGAAGCGCGCTACCACCTTTTGTTCGACCTGTTGCCCTATGGCGGAGAGGTATTGGATCTCGAAGGCCGCATCGTCGACTGCAGTATCAGCGACGCCAGGCTCCTGGGATATGACGAGGATGAACTAATCGGAAAGCATATCCTTGAATTACTGCATTCCGATTCTGCAGCAGAATACCGGCTGAAGTTTCCAAAGCTTCTGAAAGGGGCAAATGTCGAAGTTCAGGTGAAGATGATACGGAAAGACGGGGTCATTATAGATGTATTGCGCGCGGCCCGGCCTATAAGGAATTCTGAGGGAACTGTCACGGGAGTTCTTGCACTGAGTGTGGACATAACCGATAAAATAAGGACGGAAGAGGAAAATCGTAGACTTCAATCCCAGTTCCTTCAATCTCAGAAGCTGGAGTCCATAGGACGGCTGGCAAGTGGCATTGCGCACGATTTTAATAATATTCTGTCTGTTATCATCGGCTACAGTGATCTTAGCCTCAGGAGTCTGCCTCCCAACTCCCCGCTTCGGGCCCCTTTTGATATTATCAGCGACGCAGGCATGAAGGCCGCGGCGCTTACGCGTCAGCTTCTTGCGTTCAGCCGAAAACAGACGCTTGAATTAAAGGTGCTCAGTCCTAAAGAGATTATAGAGAATATGGTCAAGATGCTTGAACGTATGACGGGCGAAGACATAGAAATGGAACTGAGTTTGCATTCGACGTCCTTTATTTTGGCCGACCCCGGGCAGATCGAGCAGATACTGATGAATCTTGTTGTGAACGCCAGGGATGCTATGCCCTGCGGCGGCAGGATAATCCTGAGCACAGAAGACGTGAGAATCGACGAGGCTTATGCCCGGGGGCATGAAGATGTGAATCCAGGGGACTATGTTCTTCTGTCAATGACCGACACGGGCACAGGGATGAGCAAGGAGGTTCAGGAGCATATATTTGAGCCATTCTACACCACCAAGGAACAGGGTAAAGGCACAGGCCTCGGCCTTGCTACTGTGTACGGCATTGTCAAGCAGCATAACGGCCACGTCTGGGTATATAGCGAGCCGGGAAAGGGAACGACCTTTAAGGTTTTTCTCCCGATGGTTGCGGGGATGAGATCGTCAACACTTGCACCGGTGGATAGGCCGCTGGAGGGAGGCAACGAAACGATCATAGTTGTGGATGATGATCCTGCAGTGCGAACAATGATCAAAAATGCGCTTCTTCAGCTTGGCTATCACATTATTACCGCATCCTGCGGAGAAGAGGCGTTACAAATTCTTGCCACAGAAGAAAAGAAACCTGAACTTCTTCTGACGGATGCGATCATGCCGCGGATGAGCGGCAAGGAACTTGCCGATACCGCGCTGAAGATACTGCCAAGCCTGAAGATTGTCTTCATGTCAGGGTATCCTGACGAATCGATAGCTCATCACGGTATCCTTATACCCGGAGTTGTGTTCATCCAGAAGCCACTGATGCTCGATGCTCTCGCCCTAAAGTTGCGGCTGGTGCTTGATGGAACAATCTGAACAATCTAAGAATTTAAGTTATAAATAATCAAACAGGAGGTCAGTGTATGAAAAAGCCCGTTGTAGACTACGAAACATGTATAGGCTGTGGCTCATGTGTTGAGCTTTGTCCCGAGGTCTTTGAATTAAGAAATGATGAAAAGGCGTGGGTAATAGGCCCGGACAAATGCGACACCTGCAATTGTCCGGAGGCGATTGATGTCTGTCCTGTACAAGCCATTAGCTGGAGCGCGTAACAGATATAGACAAAAATAAATCAATAAGGAGAATTGACATGAAAATGATAATTCCAAAGCCGTTGAAATTAGAGCACAAGGAGCTTCACGGAGAGCTTGTTGAGGCAATCAAGGCCGCTGGTCCGATAGGCAAAGCTGCCGAGGCTGTTGCAAAGGTCCTGCATCCGCACTTTGTGAAAGAAGAGGAGTATGCATTGCCACCGCTTGGCCTATTGAAGGTCTTGGCGAAAGGTAAAGTTTCTGAAGATATGGAGGAAGTTCTCGTTATGACCGGCAAACTGAAGAAAGACCTTCCCAATATGATTAAGGAACACAAAACGGTTATTGCTGCCCTTAAGAAGTTGGTTGCCGCTGCAAAGAAAGAAAAGAGGCATGATATCGTCCATTTTGCCGACAAACTCATGCTTCATGCAAGGACGGAAGAGGAGGTCCTTTATCCCGCTGCGATTCTGATCGGAGAATACATAAAGCTAAGGGAAAAGAAATAAGAAGTTTCTTAATTAAGCAAAGAAACGGAGGTCTTTATGACAAAGAAGATAGCTTTCAGGATTTTCCTATTTGGGACACTTTCATCAGCAGTCCTTTTCCTGTACCTTACCTATGATACACAAAAACAGGTTGAAGCTCTTTCCCATGCAGACAAGCTTTCCCCTGAGGTTGTTGAGGGCAAACGGGCCTTTGAAAAATACAACTGCAACGACTGTCATACAATCCTCGGATTTGGGGGCTATTATGCCCCTGACCTCACCAAGGTGGTTCAGAGAGTTGGTGAAGAGGGCATCCGATATCGGATAAAATCTCCTGAAAAGGCCCTTGATAAATCGTGGCGCAAGATGCCGAACCTTAAAGTATCAGAGGCTGAAATCAACAACCTTGTAGCCTTCTTTAAATGGGTCGGTGAGATCAATAACGGGGACTGGCCGCCACAGGACAGGCGCCAGCAGTTGACACGCGGAGAGGAGATCATGGTTGCGAAGGTCGGAGTTTCAGCCGGGGCTGCAGTTTACAAGGCAAAGGGATGTATGAACTGTCACTCCCTCCACGGAGAAGGCGCGACTTTCGGACCTGCTCACGACCATGTAGGAAAAACAATGACGCAGGAGCAGATAGAGCACTATGTCAAAAACCCAAAAAGTGTTAATCCAAAGGCCATGATGCCGCCCCAGGCAGAACTTTCAGAAAAAGAGCTTGAAGAGGTAGCAAAATTCCTCTCAGGCCTGAAATAGGGAGGTTGCTATGAAATATCAATCACAGGAAACAGCTCACTGGTATTTTAGAGTCGCATTACTGTTATTTGTGCTGCAGGTCATGATGGGCCTCTGGCTTGCCTTCCAGTACACCTTTACCGTGCCGCAATGGCTTGTGGATAAATTTTCCTTTGCCACTGCACGAGCCATGCATACAAATCTTCTCGTCCTCTGGATGCTGCTTGGTTTTATGGGGGCGACATATTATATTGTTCCTGAGGAGACAGGGAAAGAAATTTATTCTCCGGTGCTTACGTGGATCCAGCTTATTGCACTTGTCGTTACAGGTGTTATCGCCCTGGTTGGATTTATCTTTGGCTGGACACAGGGCAGACCGCTCCTTGAGATTCCCCTTCCTCTCGACATCATCGTTGTCATAGGAGCCCTCATATTTCTTTTTAACGTGGGAATGACCATGATAAAGGCCAATAACTGGACTGTTATCCAGGGGACTCTTCTTGGGGGCCTGTTATTCCTGGCCCTTCTGTACCTTTTCGGAATCCCCTTTTATAAAAATGAGGTTATTGACTGGTATTACTGGTGGTGGGTAATCCACCTGTGGGTAGAAGGGGCCTGGGAATTGGTTACAGGGGCGATTATGGCCTTCATACTCATGAAGCTTACAGGAGTCGACAGGCAGGTCGTTGAGAAGTGGCTTTATGTAGAAATAGGCCTGTTTCTTTTTACGGGCATTGCAGGCACCGGTCATCACTATTACTGGATCGGCGCCCCGAAATACTGGCTCTGGGTGGGCGGTGTTTTTTCAGCGCTTGAACCCCTGCCGATTGTGCTCATGCTCTTTGATACGATGAACCATGTCAAAGAAAGGCGGAACGAAATCTTGAATCCCCTGACCTGGACAATAGCAATAGGCTGCGCTGTATTGCATCTTATAGGAGCAGGGGTCTGGGGCTTCATGCATACGCTTCCCCAGATCAATTATTACACGCATGGTTCTCAAGTCACCGTGTCGCATGGCCACCTTGCCTTTTTCGGGGCCTATGCACTTCTAAACCTTATGGTGTTTTATTACGCGATACCAAAATTGAAAGGCATTGAAAAGTACAATCCTGCAAGAGGCAGAATCGGCTTCTGGACTATGAGCACGGCCATGATGCTTATGGGAATTACCTTTGGTATAGCAGGTGTGGTACAGTCGTACGTGGAAAGGGTCCTGGGAATGGGCTATATGACGGCACAGTCTTATATGCGGCTCTGGATGGGGGCGACGCTGGCTCTGGGAATTATCTTTTTTGCCGGAGTTCTGATAACTGTCTCGGATTTACTCTTTATGAGGCCGGCACGGGCGATGAAATGATCGATTTTGTTCTTGCGCGTATTCTGCTAATTATGCTTATTGTCGCAGCTTCTCCCTCCAGCGGATTTGGCACCGTCGAATACGCAAAACAGACAGAAAAGACTTGCGCATATTGTCATATCGACCCGTCAGGCGGGGGAACACTGACGAAAGATGGTGAGTCATTCAAAAACGAACTGCGGATCAGGGGCCAATATAGAGCTCTTTCTCCAGCGCAGCGTGTTGTACGGTTCATCATAGGCTATCTCCATACCATGACAGCGATAATATGGTTTGGCACTATTTTATATGTCCATATTGTCCTGAAACCAGCCTATGCTGCTGCCGGATTGCCAAAGGGTGAACTCAGGCTGGGCTGGGCGTCTATCATTATCATGGCTGTTACCGGGACACTTCTTTCAATCTCCAGGGTGCCGAGCTGGTACATGCTTTTTCATACCCGGTTCGGTATTCTATTGACAATCAAGATCATCCTGTTTCTTATCATGGCATGTACGGCGTTATTTGTAACCTTTGTTGTCGGACCCAGGCTGAGAAAAAGGAAAGAGATAAGCGCTGCCGCACCTGGTGATGATATGACCGTGGCACAACTATCCCAGTGTGATGGAAAGGAAGGGCGGCCTGGGTATATAGCATATAAAGGTTTGATCTATGATGTTTCTGGTAGCAAACTCTGGACGGGTGGTAATCATATGAAAAGACATCCTGCAGGAGCAGACCTCACTGACATTCTCAAAAATGCGCCGCACGGAGAGGATAAAGTTCTTGCTCTGCCGTCTATGGGGCAACTGCTTTTGACTGAAATAAAGTCTAAACCACCTCACATAGTAATGTTCTATTTCCTTGCATATATGAACCTTATTATCGTCTTTTCTATTGTCTTTATAATCTCTCTCTGGCGTTGGTGGCAATGATAATATAAATCAATGGTTTTGGAGCACAGGGCCATTATGCCGCGCCAATAAAGCTTATTAATGTGCCGCGTCCTCTTCTTATCGCTGGCACTTTTTTTGACGAAGTGAAAAAACAATCGACAGAATTGTCGTGCTGTTCTTAATTGGTCATTCTATTTTGCTAAAAAACATTGCCGTATTATTCGAGCCAAAAGTACTCATTATGAATAGGCTGGGCGCATAAAGCATCGCTCAGCGTAAGACATGACACGCTCGTTAGTGTCATAATTGCTTCATAATTTCTTCTTGACAGCAGTATCACGGATTGATACTATTAAGACGTGGCTGCCAAGCATCAAAAGACACTGGCATTGATCTTTGAGAACCCGATCAGGGCGGATGTGAATTGGGCAGACATTATTGCATTACTACAGCACGTTGGTGCAGAGATAAGTGAGGGAAAGGGATCGAGGGTTCGTATTGCCCTCAACGGAATTAGGGCGGTTTTTCACCGTCCACACCCGGGAAAAGAAACTGACAAGGGGGCGCTTAAGTCAATGCGCCGTTTTCTTGTGGAAGCAGGAGTGAAACCATGATGGAATACAAGGGATATACAGCAAAGGTGGAATTTGATGATGAGGCGGAGATCTTTCATGGCGAAGTGATTGGCATAAAAGATGTCGTCACATTCCAGGGGAAGTCAGCCAGGGAGATTAAGAAGGTTTTTAAAGAATCAGTGGATGATTATCTTTCCTTTTGCAGTGAGCGGGGCGAGGTCCCGGATAAGCCCTTTACAGGGAAGTTTGTTGTTCGTATTTCTCCTGAGTTGCATAGAAGGATATATCTGTCCGCTAAGCTTTCCAACGAAAGTATTAACGCATGGCTGAATGAGAAACTGGATCGGGTTGTTAATGAAGAGCTGAAAGAGTGTGGTGCATAATTTCCTGAAAGCACGGTTCTGGTCACGAGAAAAAAGACAGATCGAACGGCGATAAGACTCCGGAAAATTCATTGATTTTTCCATGTCGCAAGAATGTCGTGAAAATGTCGGATAAATTATGATAAATAGTGCAAAAATAGGGTAAATTAGCACAATAAAAAGCAAATAAAATCAAATAGATAGGGTATTTAATAGCGTTTGGGGTGCGAGTGGTCGCCTGTTCAAATCAGGTCGCCCCGACCATTAGGAAGGCCTTTAAAATTAATAAGTTAAGAGATTTTAAAGGCCTTTTTTTTCGCCTACTCTATTCCCTGTACGGCCTTTTCGAAAGAGTAGGCAGCACAGTCAAGAAGGGTTCACCTCTGAGGTCACTCATAATAATAGGTTTTTCCATAGTAATGGGCTATAATTATGTAAAGTATAGATATTATGATAGCCTGGCCAAAACCTAAAATAATGCGTATCTTAGACATTCTCGAATATTTAGGCAGGCAGTCTATAGCTGTGCTGTTAAGTTATGGAGCGCTAATTTTTCTCGGCATTGGCATTCTGGATTATTACTCAGGCCCGGAACTCGGCGTTTCGATATTTTATCTTCTCCCCATTTCCTTGCTGACATGGTTTGTTGGGCTCGGAGGAGGGCTTGCGGCATCTTTTGCTGGTGCGTTAACATGGCTTTCAGCAGACTTGCTCCATAACAAATCATATGTAAATAACCTTACTCCGTACTGGAATGCAACTGTGAGACTCGGTTTTTTTGCAGTTATCGTTTTATTGCAATATGCCCTGAAAAATGAGCAATTGCGTGCCAGAGTTGATCCGCTGACGAGGATAGGGAACAGGCGGTATTTCTTTCAAGCTGCAAATCTGGAGTTGGAGCGGTCCCGCCGGTACAGCCGGCCTTTTACAGTTGCGTATATGGATCTTGACAACTTTAAAACGGTTAACGACATGTTTGGCCATAAGACTGGAGATTCCCTATTAAAGACAGTCTCCAAAACCATTAAAGACAATGTAAGATCAACAGATACTGCGGCAAGGCTTGGCGGCGATGAGTTTGCCCTCTTGCTGCCGGAGACAGAGGCGGATGCAGCCAGGGAGTTTATCAATAAGCTGAACGTACAGCTTATTGATGCAATGCAGAAGAAAAACTGGCCGGTCACGTTCAGCATTGGCGCTATGACTTTTATCTCTCCACCGGATTCGGTTGATGATATGGTTGCAAAAGTAGATGCTATTATGTACTCTGTAAAAAAAGCAGGGAAGAACAATATGAGGTTTGAGGTTTTTACGGAATAGGAGAGTTTCTCCTCCAACTTAAGGAATAAGTCGCTTTTCTAATGCTCAAGAATTGGATTGTCCTTATGGAAAAGGGAAATCAGGCGTGAACGTTAAATACAAGCTTCAGCGGATGCAAACAATGTGCACTGGAACAAAACATGCCCTTGTCATGATATACGGAAACCCCGATCCTGATGCGCTCGCAAGCGCTCTGGCACTTAAGAAAATACTTGTGACAAAGAAACGCACCGTCACGATAGGTTATAGCGGGGCAATCGGCAGACCGGAAAACGCCGCTATGATGAGGCAGCTTAAAATAAAGGCGGTGCCGCTTGACGAGAAAAAAACCGCAAAGTATGACCTCGTTGCGCTGGTCGACTCGCAGCCGCAGTTCTTCACAGATTTCAGGCTTTCCCGGTGTGATATCGTAATCGACCATCATCCAATAATAAAAAAGCATAAGGTCGCTTTTGCTGATATAAGACCGGTCTATCAGTCTACGTCTTCCATTATGACGGAATATCTGAAGGCCGCAGATATTCCTCTCACAAAGAATCTTGCAAGCGCTCTTTTCTATGGCATAAAGTCAGACACAAAGCATTTCATGGGCGACCTCAGCCATGGCGACAGGGAGGCCATAACATGGCTCAGCCAAAAGGCGGACAGATATATTGTCAATCAGATAGAGTTTTCTCAGTTTACAAGGGAAAGTCTCGACTATTTCAGCGTAGCCCTTGTCAGAAGGCGTTTTTTAAACGGCGTTATGTTCTCTCATATAGGCCCGGTTCCTTTCGCTGACATCTGCGTTCAGGTGGCTGACTTCCTCATACGTGTAGAAAATGTTGCCTGGGCTCTTGTTACCGGTGTTGTGGCCGATACTCTGGTGATTGTTTTCCGGAACGATGGAATAAAGAAGGACGCAGGCTATCTGGCGCGCACTGCCTTTGATCGAATTGGGAGTGCAGGAGGGCATAAGTCAATGGGGCGGGCAGAGATTAAACAGGCCGCCTTGCCTCAAGAGTTGCTTCTGTCTGACAATAGAGGCATTGAAGCGTTCGTGCTGAGTTCGCTTGCAAGACTTGATCTGGTATTCCTTCCCATTCTGGAATCGCTAACGCGCTAGTTTTTGCGATAAAATGCGAAATAAACCAGCCACCATGAACCAGAAATTGGCCTAGCCCCCAATATAAAATACAAAGCATGCGATCTGTCTGGTTGAAATCCAACAGGAATATGCTGATATCAGTATCTTCGTCACAGCGTTGTCTTTTGGAAGGTGAAGGGTAATGGAAGTCTCTGAATTCTTTTTGAAACTGCTTGTGATTCTGATATCGGCCAAGCTTTTCGCTGAAGCCTTTGCTTACTTACGCCTGCCGTCCGTGCTCGGCGAGGTGATTGCGGGCATCATCATCGGCCCGAGCCTCCTCGGCGTCATCGTCCCTGACGCGACCCTTTATCTCCTTGCCGAAATAGGGATACTCCTGCTGCTCTTTGAAGTCGGTCTGGAGACTGACATAGGCCAGATGGCCAAGGTAGGAGTTCAATCATCATTGGTTGCTGTTACAGGGGTTGTTGCACCAGGATTTCTCGGTTATTGGATAAGCAGCTCCCTTCTGGCCCTTCCGTTTGTTGTTTCTCTTTTTGTAGGCGGCACTCTTGTAGCAACGAGCATCGGAATCACGGTGAGGGTGCTCGTTGACCTTAAGAAGCATCAGACAAAGACTGCAAAGGTCGTCCTTGGAGCAGCAGTATTAGACGACATTGTGGGTGTGGTAATCCTTGCCATTCTCTATGACTTTGCGGTCAAAGGGCAGGTCAATCTGTTCAATGCGGCAAAGGTACTGGGCTTTATAGCGGCTTTTCTCATCATAGCTCCTGTCCTCGCAAAACTTCTTATGCCGGTGATAGCCAGACTTTCGTCCGCGAGCAGAACAAAGGGGATGATACCGACCCTCATAATCTCTCTTATCCTTTCGATGGCCGTCATATCACATAATATCGGCGCACCTGAAATCCTCGGCTCTTTTGCCGCCGGCATTGCCCTGGCGAGACGTTTTTTTCTGCCATTCGGTTCTGCCATGGATCATTACAGTCATGATCTTGCTGAAAAAATTGAAGAAAACATGAAGCCTATTATCAATCTTTTTGTGCCCATTTTCTTTGTGGTTGTAGGGGCCTCCATAAATCTGAGGGTCATAGACTTTACGTCCGCAACATTCTGGTATATGGCGGGTCTGCTGACACTGGGGGCGATTATCTCAAAAATGGTCAGCGGCGCATGGGCCGTGGGGAATTTCCGCGCTAAGCTTTCAACAGGCATCGCCATGGTCCCCAGGGGAGAGGTGGGTCTGATTTTCGCAGAGGTCGGCAAAAAAAGCGGGATCTTTGATGATATGATTTATGCGGTTATTGTCTTCGTCGTAGTGCTCACGACTTTGTTTGCTCCTGTGGCGCTGAGATTTATTATGAGAAGTGACCGATGAACGGGTATCAGATTGGCTTAACGGACATATTTCATAAATTGGGGACCTCGAAGAGGAGAAGATAAGCCACAGGACGGCAAGCACAGAAAAATCATCAGCTGGAGGAATACCATGATTAAGAGAGCAGCATATTTAATGGTCGCATTTGTCATACTCTGTTTTATGGCTGGGAATGCTTTCTCAGAGGTGATCCTCAAGAAAAGTCAGACGGTGTATGTAGCTGCGTACCCGCATGTCTTTATGGGGCCCAAGGGTACCGTATTCGATCTTTCAGTAACGCTTCTGATTCGGAACACGGATCTGAAACTGCCCGTCTCGGTTACGGCGGTAGACTATTATGACGCAAACGGTAAGCTGACAAAAAAATACCTGAGCGCCCCCCTGACCGTTAACCCCATGGCGTCTTCGCATATCCTCATAACAGAAAAAGACACCAGTGGCGGGATCGGATCCAATTTCATCGTCCGATGGAAGGCTGACAGGGAAGTAAATGCACCCATCATCGAGGCTGTCATGATAGGCGGCAAATCCGGCCAGGGCATCTCCTTTGTCAGCGAGGGCCGGGAGATTGGCGAATAACGCATAAGCAGGTATGGAAACAGATATCCTCAGATCGCTTGTTATTATTTTGAGCGTTTCAGCGGTCATTGTATTTGCCCTTAGCAGGGTTAAGATACCGCCGCTTGTCGGCTTTCTCCTCGCCGGTGTCATTATTGGCCCCCACGGGCTTGCACTGCTGAGCGATACCCATGCGGTTGAAAGAATGGCTGAAATCGGTGTTGTTCTGCTCCTTTTTACCATAGGCATTGAATATTCCCTCTCAAGACTCGTCAGAATGAAGAAGGCTGTTATTGTAGGTGGAGGCTCACAGGTTTTTCTTACGATAGGATTGAGCGCTCTCATATCCTACGCTGCAACCGGAAGTCTGAGTACGTCCATATTCTTCGGTTTTCTCATAGCGCTCAGCAGCACGGCAATCGTGCTTAAGATGTTGACTGAGAAGGGTGATATAGACTCTCCATATGGGCGGATGATGGTCGGGATATTGATCTTTCAGGACCTCTGCGTTGTACCGCTCATGCTCCTGATACCTTCACTGACAGGAGCAACAATTGACCTGATTGACATTGCACTCAAAAAGGGCAAGGCCGCCTTCATTATTCTTGCAGTGCTATTGAGCGCCCGGTGGCTTGTGCCGTGGCTTCTTCATCACATTGTGCATACAAGAAGCCGTGAGCTCTTCATAGCAACGATCATTCTTCTCTGCCTTGGCATTGCCTATCTGACCTCGAAGTTCGGGCTCTCCCTCTCCCTCGGGGCCTTTCCTGGCAGGTCTGGTTATATCGGAATCCGAGTATGCCCATCAGGCGACGGCCGACAAAGGAACGGATTGGTCGAAAGATATACAGGACCCGGGAGGAAGCTCGCTCTGACATCTTCGATTATATTGAGGTCTTTTACAACCGGGTCAGGCGTCACAGCTATCTGGGACAGATGAGCCCCTATGAGTACGAAAATCAGGCTACCTGTGGTAGCTTATAACTGTCTACCAAATGGGGGGAACTCCAGTGATCATTTGCGGCGTTATTGTGAACAGTATGATGCCGCCGTATTTTCAGTCGCAAAATTTGCACGGGCCATGTCTGTTGATGAATTCATCATTTCTCCTTCAATTGATCCCCTCAGTGAAAAAAATAGGGACTTGACTGAGGACGAAATAAAGGAGAAAATTGACAGGCTCCAACTACCCGTTGACAGGCCGGTGATACTGCAGGTGTCGCGGTTCGACCGCTTCAAGGACCCGGTCGGAGTCATCGAGGCTTACAAGGTGGTCAAGAAATATAACGATTGCATCCTCGTTCTTGCCGGAAGTCCGGCGACAGATGACCCTGAGGGGGAAATTGTGCTAAATGAGGTCAGACAATACGCTGCTGATGATCCTGACATTTATATACTTTTCCTTCCGCCTTTCAGCGATAGGGATATCAATGCGCTGCAGAGGATTGCAACCGTTTTCCTTCAAAAATCACTTAAAGAGGGGTTCGGACTTACTGTTTCCGAGGCAATGTGGAAAGGGAAACCGGTTATTGGGGGCGCTATCGGCTGAATTCTCCTGCAGATTGTGCACGGAGTTACGGGATTTCCTGTCCATTCGGTTGAGGGAGCGGCATTTAGGATACGCCATATTCTGAATAATACTGATATGGCAAAGAGAATGGGAGAAAACGGAAAAGAGTATGTGAGAAATCATTTTCTTATAAGACGGCAGGCAAGGGATTATCTCGCTGTCTGGTACGCAGTCGAAAATAAGGGGATGAGCATTCTGAATCTTTGAGGTATGAAGAAATGAATCAGACAAACGAAATTGTGTCGAACAGCGGAATAGGCGCATGGTATGTTGGTGAAGGCAGGTGCGAATTCACCGTCTGGGCTCCCTTGCTGACGGACGTAGCGGTGAAGATCGTTATGCCAAATGAGCGGACATTGCCAATGGCCAAAAACGCAGATGGATACTGGAGGATTAGCGCAGAAGGGCTCTCACCCGGCAACCTCTATGTTTATCGTCTCGAAAATGAATGGGACAGATCTGACCCTGCCTCGTTTTACCAGCCTCAGGGAGTCCATGGACCTTCAATGATTGTCAACCACAGTTCCTTTACCTGGACAGATAAGGATTGGTCGGGCATTTCTCTCTCCGAAATGATCATGTATGAACTGCATGTCGGGACATTCACGTCTGAAGGGACTTTTGATGCTGCTACTGAAAAGCTGGATTATCTTGTAGACCTTGGAATCAATGCTATTGAGCTGATGCCTGTAACTCAGTTCCCGGGAGAGAGAAACTGGGGATATGACGGAACATACCCGTTTGCGGTCCAGAATTCATATGGCAGCCCAGATGGGCTCAAGCAGCTTGTGAATACATGTCATCAGAAAGGTATCGCCGTCATCCTTGACGTGGTTTATAACCACCTGGGGCCGGAAGGGAACTACTTACATGACTTCGGGCCGTATTTTACCGACAAATATTTAACTCCTTGGGGTACGGCAATCAACTATGATGGCGCTTATAGTGACGAAGTCAGGAACTATTTCATCGAAAACGCCCTGCATTGGTTGAGAAACTATCACATTGATGCGCTTCGGCTTGACGCGGTCCACGGCATCTATGATTTCAGCTCACGCCACATTCTCGAAAAGCTTTCGTATGTCGTCCACCGCGAGGCTCTTTCTTCCGGGAAGAGAAGATATCTGATAGCAGAAAGCGACCTCAACAACGTACGGGTGATTACTCCGTTTGACCATGGCGGATACGGACTTGATGCCCAGTGGAACGAAGATTATCACCACTCCCTGCATTCTCTGCTGACAGGGGAACGGAACGGATACTATATGGATTTCGGAGCGATGGCGCAGTTTGGGACAGCATGGAGGGAGGGTTTTGTATTCTCAGGCCAGTTCTCGTCGTACCGCAAAAGAAGCCACGGAAATTCATCGAAAGACCTGCCGGCCGAGCAGTTTGTCGTATTCTCTCAAAATCACGACCAGGTCGGTAACCGCGCCTTCGGGGATCGTTTGAGCCGGACCCTCTCCTTTGAGGGATTGAAACTGGCGGCTGCGGCAGTAATCCTCTCGCCGTACATTCCCCTTATTTTTATGGGAGAGGAATACGGCGAGACAGCGCCTTTTCAGTATTTTGTGAGCCATTCAGATCAGGACCTTATTGAAGCTGTCCGACAAGGGAGAAGGTCTGAATTCTCATCATTCGGATGGGGCGACAATCTGCCCGACCCGCAGGATGAAGCGACATTCCTGAAATCCAAGCTCCGATACGAGGTAAGAACCGAAGGCAATCACGCACTTTTGCTCAGCTTCTACAGCAAACTCATTTATTTAAGAAAACGAATGCCGTCCTTATCCTGTGGCGGCAAGGGAAGAGACAAGGCGCTGACATATGAGAGAGAGAAACTCCTTTCCGTGATACGATGGCTGGGGGATGATATGACACTTTGTGTTCTCAATTTTGACCAAAAGGCCCATGATGTGACTGTTGTCCTGCCGGTCGGTAATTGGGAACTCCTTGTCGATTCATCATCTGAGCAATGGGGAGGCAAGGGGGGTAACGCCGCATTATACTTGACGGCTTCCGACTCTCCTTCTACTGTCTCTATTGAGCCGCTCAGCGCAATCCTCTACAGGAGATCAGGGACGTAACATGCAACGATATCTCTGCATACATGGTCGTTTCTACCAGCCGCCAAGGGAGAACCCATGGCTTGAGGCTAATGAGATTCAGAGTTCAGCTTATCCTTACCAGGAGTGGAACGAACAATTCACGGCAGAGTGTCACGCTCCGAACACCGCTTCTCGACTTCTTGATGGACAAGCGCGGATTTGGTATATTAGAGCAACTATGCCATGATCAGCTTCAATTTCGGACCGACCCTTCTTTCGTGGATGGAAGCAAACACCCCGGACATTTATAAGGCGATCCTCGATGCGGACAAGCAAAGCATATCATGGCGTTCAGGGGACGGCAAAGCCATAGCCCAGCCTTACAACCACATGAGCATGCCTCGGTGACGAAGATGCAGTGCAATGGATAATCTCCTTCAGAAGTCTGGGTGAAAGGTTGTTCTTTGATGTGTCTGCGTTGCTGCCGAATGGACAAAAGGAGGTACAGACTTGAACGACAAGGTACAACTTACACCGAGAATTCCGGTATCGACATATAGACTTCAGTTCAACAGCAATTTCCGATTCTCTCAGGCAAAGCATATCATCGGGTATCTCTATGATCTCGGCATCACGGATATCTATGCTTCACCCTTCCTGCATGCCCGAAAGGGGAGTCTTCACGGCTACGATATAGTGGATCACTCGAAATTGAATCCAGAGATCGGCACGGAAGCCGAATTCGATGAATTTGTCTCTGAAATTAGAAAGTTCGGCATGGGTCTGATTCTTGACATTGTTCCAAATCACATGTGCATTTCGGATCCCGGCAATGAGTGGTGGATGGATGTCCTGGAGAATGGTCCAAGTTCCCGTTATGCCTCATATTTCGACGTCGACTGGGAGCCCGTCAAAACAGAGCTAAGGAACCAGGTTCTTCTTCCGGTCCTTGGGGGCCAGTATGGGAAAGTTCTCGAAGACGCTGACCTGCGGGTTGCCTTTGAAGACGGTTACTTTTTCCTGCGATACTATGATTACAAGTTCCCGCTCCGTCCAAAGACTTATTCAACTATCCTGACCTATGGACTTGATGTACTCAAAGCCGCGGTTGGAGAAGAAAATCCTCATTTTATTGAACTGCAGAGCATTACGACCGCACTAGAGCATCTTCCCCCATATACTGAGACTGACCATTGTGAGATTATCGAACGCAGTCGCGAGAAGGAAATTATAAAAAAACGGCTCTCATCTCTATACGCTGAGTCATCGGCAGTTAGAAATTTCATCGATGAGAATATTATCGCCATTAACGGAATGAAAGGCGTTCCTGAGAGCTTTGACATGCTCGATAGTCTCATAAGAAGCCAGGCTTACAGACTCGCGCATTGGCGTGTTGCAGCTGAAGAGATCAACTACAGGAGATTCTTTGACATCAATGAACTCGCGGCAATTCGCGTGGAGGAGCCCTCTGTTTATGAAGATATCCATGCCCTGCTTTTCAAGTTTATCCGAGAGGGAAAGGTTACGGGCTTGAGGGTCGACCATCCTGATGGTTTATATAATCCGTTGGAGTACTTCCGGTGGCTGCAGAGGGATTGCTTTCTTCATACAAGAATTGGGCACCTTGAGGATCTGAAGGAAAGAATCCCTCCGGATTCCTGTCTCAGCGTTCGGGAGGAGAGCGCAATCCATGCCGAACCTGCCAAGATCGAGCGCGAAATCCTCACTCAATACGAAACGATTCTTAACAATGATCCCCATTTCAAGCCGTTTTACATCGTCGGAGAGAAAATCCTGACGAAGAGTGAAAGAATGCCCGAGGACTGGCCCATTTTCAGCACTACCGGTTACGTTTTTCTTAACACGCTGAACGGCTTGTTTGTTGAACAACGGCATGCAAAGACATTCAATGAAATATATAGCCGATTTTCAAGAGAAAAGCTGCTTTTCCCGGCTGTTGCATATGAGAAGAAGAAACTCTTCATGCAGGTTGGCATGTCGAGTGAAATGAATACGCTGGGTGTTCGCCTCAGCCGGATATCCGAAACAGATCGCCACACGAGGGATTTTACCCTCAACAGTCTAACAGATGCGCTCATCGAGATCATCGCTTACTTCCCGGTGTACAGAACCTATGTCGCTTCTGCCGGCGTCACGGAGCGCGACCGTCAGTATATAGAGTCAGCGGTATCAAGGGCGCGCCGGAAGAATCCTGCACTGAGCGGCTCGATATTCGAGTTTATCAAAGACGTTCTTCTGCTTAATTATTACGATTCGGTCGATGAGGTCGGCAAAAAGGCTTGGCTGGAATTCGTGATGCGATTCCAGCAGCTCTCCGGCCCGGTCATGGCCAAAGGGGTTGAGGATACGGCTTTCTACATTTATAACCGGCTAACCTCTCTAAATGAGGTAGGAGGAATGCCGGAGCGTTTCGGCATTCCTCTTGAGACCTTTCACGGACAGAATATCGAGAGATCAAAGTTCTGGCCACATGCCCTTATAGCAACAGCAACGCATGACACAAAACGGAGCGAAGATGTCAGGGCGAGAATAAATGTCTTATCTGAGATTCCCGATGAATGGAGCAAACGCCTTGTGGTCTGGAGGCGGATTAACAACAGGAAAAAGATGGTGGTCAACGGAGATAAGGTCCCCGACCGGAACGAAGAGTATCTGCTTTATCAGACACTTATCGGCGCCTGGCCCGTCGTGGCCAGCGAAGGAAATGAGGCCGCTGTATTTTGCCAAAGAATAAAAAACTACATGTTGAAGGCTATAAGAGAGGCAAAGATAAACACAAGTTGGATCAATCCAGACCCTCTCTATGAGGATGCGATTACCATCTTCATTGACAGAATTCTGGAAACAAACAGCGGCGATGAGTTCCTGAAAGATTTCAATGACTTTCAGAAAGGGATATCGAATTTGGGTATGTTCAACTCTCTCTCTCAGGTCTTGCTCAAGATAACTTCTCCGGGTGTGCCTGATTTATTTCAGGGGAACGAACTGTGGGACTTCAGTCTAGTCGATCCCGATAACCGCCGTCCGGTGGATTTTGAGCTGAGACAGAAGATGCTCAAGGAACTGTCACATAATGAAAGGCATATCGGTCAATTGGAATTATCGAGACAATTAGTCCGCTCAATGGAAAACGGGATAATCAAGCTTTATGTCACCGCAAAGGCGCTGGACTTTAGACGCGCACAGAAGGATATTTTCGAGTTCGGCGATTATATGCCCCTTGAAATACTCGGGAAGCTGGCGGACCGGGTCTGTTCTTTCGCAAGGCGCTTCGGCAATAACAGGGTAATAGTGGCTGTGCCCAGATTTCTGGCAGATATTGTCAATGATCGCCTGCTTCCACCCTGTGGAGATGAAATATGGGGAGATACGGTGATCGCAGTCCCCTATGCTGATGAGGGCGTGAGATATCGCAATATATTTACAGGGGAGATTTTGACTATTTCACAGAAGAGCGGAAGCAGTGTGCTTTTCGTCGCGGAGGCCTTTGCTGATTTTCCGGTGGCATTGCTTGAGAGGATCAGTGTTTAGGATGTGTTGGAGCTGAAGGCCTGGAATGAATTGTCATGGATAATACGTTCATTATGAATGGCGTGAGAGGGAAGATTGGGCAGATTGGAGCTGCGGATATTCTCGTCGGTATCCCAAGCTACACAACGCCGGTACCATCGGTCACGTTGCAAGGGCCGTACAGGCAGGGGTGTCAAAGTACTTCCCGGATATTTAATGTGTTCTGGTAAACTCGGACGGTGGCTCTACTGACGGAACCATGGACGTAGTGCAGAATGCGACTGTTGAGGACTTTCATTCTATCCTCCTGCATTACAGAATACCGACTTTATTCAAAATCACTACCCCGTACCATGGCATGCCCGGCAAGGGAAGCGCCTTCAGGAATATTTTTGAGATAGCAGACGCACTTTCGGTGAAGGCCTGCGCTGTTATTGACTCTGATCTAAGAAGCATCGCTCCAGAATGGATTGAACTCCTTATAAAGCCGGTTTTGGAACAAGGGTATGATTATGTCTCCCCTCTTTATCACAGGCATAAATATGACGGGACTATAAACAACAGCATAGTTTATCCCTTAACCGGGGCTTTGTACGGCAAACGTATAAGACAGCCAATAGGGGGAGATTTTGGCTTCTCATGGAAACTGGCTAAATTCTACCTTGCCAAGGATGTCTGGGGAACAGACGTTGCAAGCTATGGAATAAACATCTGGATGACCACAACGGCAATTCCAAATAGCTTCAAGGTTTGACAGTCATTTCTTGGAGCAAAGATCCACGATCTAAAAGACCCTTGCGCTGATCTCAGTTCAATGCTTTTCCAGGTCGTAAGTGCTGCTTTCGACCTTATGGAAACATACCCTGATGCCTGGAAAGAGGTTGCAGGTTCTGAAACAGTACCAACCTACGGCTTTGAATATGCGGTTGGACTGGAGCCTGTGTCCAGCAATATCGACAGGATGATTGAGCGGTTCGGGCGTGGAGTAAGAGAGCTGACCGGCAAATGGAAGGATTTCTTGTCAGCGGACAACATTGATTATCTGATAATGTCAGAAAAGGCCTCTGTTAGTTTATTTGAAAGAGTCGTCATAGAGGCATTTAACAAGCTGTACGAACGGATTTTGAAGTTCTTGCCTCTCCTCTCCTGTTTATTGTCGTCATCGTGATTGGCTGGATATTGAGTGCAGTATCTGCAAGGATATTCTGACAGTGAAATTGGATTGATTCACCGATTGACCAAAATTTCCCGTGTTGCAAATATTTGATTAAATAGTTAATATAACGCTGTTAATAAAACTTAACACTGTTAAGATTGGCTTGAACGATCAGGAAAATACCGATGGGTATCAAAGAAAAAAGCGCCAAAAATAAAGAGGAATTTCGCCGGGAGATTCTGGATGCGGCCCGGGAACTTTTCATCAATGAAGGATACGAAAAGTTCTCGATGCGCAGGCTCGCTGAAAAGATTGGCTATTCGGCTACCACCATTTATCTCTATTTTAGAGACCGGGACGATCTGCTTTTTGCCATCTGTGAAGAGTTTTTCGAACATTTGTCTGCGCAATTGAAGCAGATCAGATCTGTTTCTCAGGACCCTGTCGAAACGCTGCGCCAGGCCCTGCTGTACCTCATGCAATTTGGACTTAAAAACCCCAATCAATACAAGGTGATTTTTTTTACGAAGAGCAATATTTACGGGACACAGGAAGAATTCGTTGAAAAGGAGTCGATGGCCCGAAATACCTATTTCGCTTTCAGAGAAATGGTGCAGAACTGCATCACCTCGGGAAGAATGCGTGACATCGATGTGGATGTCATAGCCCAGAGTCTGGCTCTGGCTTCGCATGGCTTGATAACGATGACTTTGTATAAATGCAATTTCCTTCAGGACAGGGGCGAGGTCATCGCTCAAACCGTGGTTGATGCACTGCTGCGGGGATACCAGAAGTAAATACACAGAAGGCACGGGCGATCAATCTCATGGGGAAAAGGATGTTTCGTGATTAATCTGGTCATTATATTCACTGCCATGTGGGTGTTTTTTGGAATCGTTGCTGTCTTCCTCACGAAGAAGAACCGGTGACGGCACAACGCATAGAACAATTATGATGAATGTTTTCAGATACAGGAGGAAGAGCAGATGATATTCGTAAAGAAGTATATGAAGACCAGAGGTAAAGCCGGGGTGATCATTTTAACCGGAATTCTTGCAGGAAGCCTTGTGCTGAGCGGCTGCGGAAAAAAAGGCACCATGGGCGGGCAGAAGCCCGCCGGTCCCCCAGAGGTGGGCGTGGTGGTGGTGCAGCCGCAGCGTGTGGCACTGACGACTGAGCTTGCCGGCCGTACCTCTGCCAACCTGATTGCCGAGGTGCGGCCGCAGGTGGGGGGCATCATACAGAAACGTCTGTTCACTGAAGGAGGAGACGTCAAGGCAGGCGAACTGCTTTACCAGATAGACCCGGCTTCGTATCAGGCAGCCTACAGCAGTGCAAAGGCCCTGCTTGCCAGGGCTGAGGCCAATCTCAACCCTGTCAGGCTGAAGGCCGGCCGGTACGAGGAGCTTGTAAAAATTAACGCGGTCAGCCAGCAGGACTTCGACGATGCAAAGGCAGCGCTTAAGCTCGCGGAGGCGGATGTCGAGGCCGGTAAGGCGGCAGTAGAGACCGCCCGCATCAATCTGGCGTACACCAGCGTTTCCGCTCCGATTTCAGGGAGGATCAGCAGGTCGGCGGTGACCGTCGGGGCCCTGGTATCGGCCAATCAGGGTGCGGCGCTCGCGACGATTCAGCAGCTCGACAAGGTCTACGTTGATGTAACACAGTCAAGCTCTGAAATGCTGCGGCTGAAGCAGAACCTGGCGAGCGGTCAGCTTAAAAAGGCTGCCGGCAGTGGGTCAAAGGTTAAACTTATCCTTGAAGACGGCACCCCGTATCCTCTGGAGGGCGAGTTGAAGTTCTCGGAAGTAACGGTGGATCCAGGCACCGGCTCCGTTACCCTGCGTACGGTCTTTCCGAACCCGAGACATACCCTGCTGCCGGGCATGTACGTGCGGGCGATCCTCGAGGAAGGGGTGAATGATAAGGCGATCCTGGTCCCCCAGAGAGGTGTTTCACGAAATCCTGCGGGAAATGCCATGGTGATGGTGGTCGGTGCTGAAGAAAAGGTTGAACCCCGGGTCATCAAGGTCTCACGGACGGTTGGAGACAACTGGCTGGTCAGCGACGGGCTTAAAGAGGGAGATCGGGTCATCCTCGAGGGACTACAGAAGGCGAGGCCGGGTACCCCGGTGAAGGCCGTTCCGTTCGGCAGCAAGCCCGAGGGTACTCCTGCCGGCACTCCGAATGCTGCAGTAAAGAAATAAAGGAGACGCCCCATGCCAAGATTCTTCATAAATCGACCTATCTTCGCGGTGGTGATCGCCATCATGGTGATGCTGGCAGGCCTTTTGGCCATAAGAACGCTTCCGGTCTCACAGTACCCGCCGATCGCGCCGCCGCAGATAACCATAAACGCAGTGTATCCGGGCGCCTCGGCCCAGACGGTGCAGGATACCGTGACCCAGGTGATCGAACAGAAGCTCAACGGGATCGACAATCTTATCTATATGTCATCCACCAGCGACTCTGCAGGGTCCGTGGCTATCAATCTGACCTTTAAGGCCGGTACCGACCCCAACATCGCACAGGTGCAGGTACAGAATAAGCTCCAGCTGGCCACGCCCCTGCTGCCCCAGATCGTGCAGCGGCAGGGGATCCAGGTGGTCAAATCTACCAGGAACTTCCTGCTGATCGTCGGGCTCGTTTCAGAGGACGGTTCCATGGACCGTCATTCCCTCACCGACTATCTGGTCTCGAATGTCCAGGATATCATCAGCAGGCTCGAGGGTGTGGGCGAGGTGCAGCTCTTCGGGACCCAGAACGCCATGCGGATCTGGCTGAACCCTTCAAAGCTGAACAATTACCGCCTGACCACGAACGATGTGATTGCGGCCCTGCAGGCCCAGAATGCCCAGGTCTCTGCCGGACAGTTCGGTGGTGCCCCCGCTGTGCAGGGGCAGCAGCTGAACGCTACCATCACGGCGCGCACCCTGCTGCAGACACCTGAGCAGTTCGATGCGGTCATCCTGCGTACCAACAGCGATGGTTCAACTGTAAAGCTAAGGGATGTTGCCGAGAGCAGGATAGGCACTGAAAACTATGAGATCCTGTCGTTTTTCAAGGGAAAACCCGCAAGTGGTATGGCGATCCGGCTGGCTGCCGGAGCCAATGCCCTCGAAACAGGCGACCGGATCAAGGCCAAGATGAACGAATTGTCGGGATATTTTCCTCCCGGCGTGAAGGTGATTTACCCATTCGACACAACCCCGTTCGTGCGTATCTCGATCTCGGAAGTGGTTGAGACCCTGATCATAGCGGTCTTCCTTGTCTTTATCATCATGTATCTCTTCCTTCAGAACTTCAGGGCAACGCTGATCCCCACCATAGCGGTGCCGGTGGTCCTGCTGGGTACCATGGGTGTCCTGGCGGTCAGCGGTTTTTCGATAAACACCCTGACGATGTTCGCCCTGGTCATTGTCATCGGTCTTCTGGTCGATGATGCCATCGTTGTGGTTGAGAACGTTGAACGCATCATGTCCGAAGAAGGCCTTTCCCCGCACGACGCGACGATCAAGTCGATGGACCAGATAACCAGCGCCCTTTGGGGAATCGCTACCGTGCTGGCAGCTGTCTTCCTGCCGATGGCCTTTTTCGGAGGGTCCACCGGCGTCATCTACCGCCAGTTCTCGATCACCATCATCTCCGCCATGGTCCTCTCGGTGCTGGTGGCGATGATCCTGACCCCCGCACTCTGCTCGACACTCCTCAAGCCGATAGAGAAGGGTTGCCACCCCGGTGATGCAGGATGGCTCAAGTCGTTCTTCTGCTGGTTTAACAATCTCTTTGACCGAAGCAGGGCTGTCTATGAACGGATCGTCGGAAATTCCTTCAAAAAGCCGGTCCGCTACCTGGTGATTTACGGCGCCATTGTGGTTGTCATGGCGTTTCTCTTCCTGAGGCTCCCGACTGCGTTCCTGCCTGATGAGGACCAGGGGTTTATCGTCTGCCAGGTCCAGCTGCCTGCCGGTGCCACCCAGGAGAGGACGCTCCAGGTGATGCGGCAGCTGGAGCGTCATTTTCTGGAAAAAGAGACGAAGACCGTAGAATCGCTGATCACCGTTGCCGGATTCAGCTTCGCCGGCCGCGGTCAGAATATGGGGCTTGCTTTTGTGAAACTCAAGGACTGGCATGTCCGCCGCACACCTGATATGAAGGCCCCTGCCATTGCCCGCCGGGCCATGATGGCTTTCTCCCAGATCCGTGACGGTATGGCCTTTGCTTTCTCTCCGCCGGCCGTCGTGGAGCTGGGACAGGCCAACGGCTTCGACTTCCAATTGCAGGACAGGGGCGGCCTTGGGCATGAAAGGCTTATGGAGGCCCGCAACCAGTTGCTCGGGATGGCGATGAAGAACCCGAAACTCGTTGCGGTGCGTCCCAATGGTCAGGAGGATTCCCCCCAGTTCAAGCTCGACATTGATGATGTCCGTGCCGGAGCCCTGGGGGTCTCCCTTGCAGATGTTAACAGCGTGCTTGCCACTGCCTGGGGCAGTGCCTACATCAACGATTTCATTCAGAACGGCCGGGTAAAGAAGGTCTTTCTTCAGGCCGATGCCCGGTACCGGATGCTGCCCGAGGATATCAACAGCTGGTATGTCAAAAACAAAAACGGGGAAATGGTTCCGTTTTCCGCCTTCTCGACTGCCCGGTGGCAGTATGGCTCCCCCCGTCTCGAGCGCTATAACGGCATACCGTCAGCGGAGATCATGGGCCAGGCAGCGCCGGGGATAAGCACCGGGGAGGCCATGGCCGAGATGGAGAAGATGGCTGCACAGCTGCCGCCCGGGATCGGCTACGAATGGACCGGCCTCTCGTATGAAGAACAGCATGCGGGTGCACAGGCGCCGGCGCTCTACGCCATATCCCTGCTGGTGGTGTTTCTCTCAGTCGCTGCCCTCTACGAGAGCTGGACCATTCCCTTCGTCAATCTGCTGATGCTCCCCCTGGGCCTGGTCGGTGCGGTCACTGCGGTCACGCTGCGGGTGTTGCCCAACGACGTCTATCTCCAGATAGGTCTGCTGACCACCGTGGGGCTTTCGACCAAGAACGCCATCCTGATCATCCAGTTTATCAAGGCGCAGCTGCAGGAGGGTCATGAGCTGATGGAGGCCACCCTGCTGGCGGTGAAGATACGGCTTCGTCCCGTCATCATGACGTCTCTGGCCTTTTTCTTCGGTACCCTGCCGCTGGCCCTGACGCGAGGGGCGGGTGCCGCAGCCCAGAACGCCATCGGTACTGCTGTTACCGGGGGTCTGCTCTCGGCAACGTTCATCGACCTGGTATTTATTCCATTTTTCTTTGTGATGGTTTCGCGGCTTTTTGGCCGGGAAAGGCATAAACCGCGTGCATCGGCACCTGCTGTTGCCACGTCTGCGGAGGGACAGTAATATGAAAAGACTATCACGTGTATTTCATAAAATGAACGTAACGCGCCAGCCTTCAGCACCCCCTCTTCAGCTAAGAGGGGGAAGGGGGAGTTATGATGCCTGCGGGGGGCGCGGTTCAGGACTCCGCAGCCTGACCCTTGCCATTGCCCTGCTGGCTCTTTCCGGTTGCGCTGGTATGGCCCCGCACTACACCCGGCCGGGAGCCCCGGTGCCGGACACCTGGCCGGAGGGCAGCGCTCGCCGCGAGGGCGCAGTAAAAGAGGCAGGCAGGTCTGTTGCCGATATCACCTGGCAGGAGTTTTTTATTCATGAGCAGCTGCGAAGGCTGATCGCCCTCGCCCTTGATAACAACCGTGACCTTCGCATTGCGACGCTCGGCATCGAAAGGTCCCGGTCGCTGTATCGGATCCGGAGCGCCGATCTCCTGCCGACAGTGAACATGACCGGCAGCGGTCTCGCACAGCGGATTCCTGAGGGTCTCTCTTCTTCGGGAGAGTCCATGACGGTCCATCAATACAGTCTGGACCTCGGGCTCAGCTCCTATGAACTCGATCTGTTCGGACGCGTGCGGAGTCTCAAGGACAGGGCCCTGGAGGAGTTCCTGGCGACCGAGGAGGCACGCCGGAGTGTGCAGATCAGTCTGATGGCTGAGGTTGCGGGCATCTACCTGACGCTCGCCGCTGATATGGAACATCTTAAAATTGCCCAGGATACCTTTGAGAGTCAGCAGTCAACCTACAACCTGATCAGACGGCGGTTTGAAGCCGGCGTTTCCTCTGAGCTCGATCTCCGTCTGGCCCAGAGCAGCCTGGAGGCAGCCCGGGTGGACATTGCCCGTTTCACAAGCCAGGTGGCCCAGGATAAAAATGCACTCGCGCTGGTGATCGGCTCGCCGGTGCCTGCGGAGCTCCTGCCTGCAGGGCTGGGTCCAATCACCTCTCTGAAGGAACTGACCGCAGGACTGCCGTCTGAGGTGCTGCAGCGCCGTCCCGACATCATGCAGGCAGAGCATCTGCTGAAGGGTGCCAACGCCGATATCGGAGCGGCCCGCGCGGCTTTTTTCCCGCGCATCACCCTCACGACGAGCGTAGGTGTTGCCAGCGATCAGCTGTCAGGACTCTTTAAGGACGGAGCCGGAGTATGGAGCTTTGCACCGAAGCTCAGCCTTCCTATCTTCGACGCCGGCAGAAATCAGGCTAATCTTAAGGTTACGGAAGTTGACCGTGAAATTTTCCTGGCCCGGTACGAGAAGGCGATTCAGGTTGCGTTCAGGGAGGTGTCGGATGCTCTCGCCCAATATGGAACGCTGGGCGATCAATTGCAGGCGCAGCAGTCCCTGACGGATACCACTGCCGCGAGTTACGGACTATCACAGGCGCGGTACCGCAGTGGCGTGGCAAGCTACCTGAATGTCCTTGACTCGCAGCGCTCCTACTACAGCGCGCAGCAGGGGCTCATTACGGTGCGGCTTGCCCGTTATATCAATCTGGTGACCCTCTATAAGGTGCTGGGAGGTGGCTCGTAGGAGCAGGGTGCCCGTGCGCAGCACGATGCCGGAAAAGGGCTTGCGGGTCTTTGGGTGAAGAGTTGATGTGGTTCTCCTGCGGTCGGACTTTCCCAAAATGTAAAATGGTTGCCTGAATAGGGAGTTTGTATTGGGGTCCTCATCTGGCGGGGGCATAATATAGACGTTTGTACGCATGGCACGCTTCTTGAATATAAGACATTTCAGATATATAAATTTAGATTATATATAACGTATAAAAGAAAGGTGGTGAATTTAATGAAGAAGATGATTTCTCTTGTAACCGCAATAATGTTTGTCCTTTCACTGTCTGTCGTTGCTTTTGCAGCTGATGCAACCGCACCGAAGGCAGCACCGAAGGCAGCAGAGAAGGCAGCTGATACCAAGTCTCCTGAGGCAAAGGCAGCTGACAAGAAGGCTCCTGAGGCAGCACCTGCAAAGATGACTGCTGAGGAGAAGAAGGCAGCCAAGAAGAAGGCAGCTGAGGAGAAGAAGGCAGCCAAGAAGAAGGCAGCTGAGGAGAAGGCAGCAGCGAAGGCAGCCAAGAAGGCTCCTGAGGCAGCTCCGAAGGCAGCAGAGAAGGCTCCTGAGGCAAAGGCAGCTGACAAGAAGGCAACTGACAAGAAGTAATTGCTTTCGATGTCATATCGGGGCCGGCGATCTTATGTCGCCGGCCTTTTTTATTCCGGCGATGCCGCGCCGATCGCTGACTCTTCCTCCGGCCGCTGTTTGCGTTCATATGTTCGCAGCCGCTTCCATGCCTTTATATTGTTAAAATAGTTATCAAATGTTATGCTTTCTGATCGAATAAAATCGTATGTGCGAGTGCCGTTATGGGCGGGATTTCCCGCACGAAAATAAACAACAGGATGATGACATGATTCACTTGAGACGGAAGTTGCCATATAAGCCCACAGAAAGAATGAATGTCGTAAGCTATCCCATCAGAGACATAGTCATGGAGGCGAAACGGGAAGAGGCAAAGGGCAGGAAGATGATATATCTCAATATCGGAGATCCGCCCCAGTATGGGTTCGAGCCGTTCAGGGTGATCGCAGAAAGGGTGAAGAGTTCGCTCGACGAGAACTGGAAGGGGTATGCACCGTCGGAGGGCGACGAGCAGCTCAGAGAGACCGTAGCGAAGATCGAGAAATGCCGTCCTGAGGACGTCTTTGCCGTCGCGGGCCTCACCGAGGGAATTGATTTTTTCTTCCACTCCTTTATCGGATTTGGCGAAAAGGTACTGCTTCCGAACCCGGTCTATCCGCTCTATCTGAGCAAGGCAAAGCAGTTCGAGGGCGACAGCGTCTTTTACCGTCACGATGCAGAGGGGCAGATAGACGTCGGAAACCTGGCAAAGAAGATCGAGGGGGCCAAGGCCATGGTGATCATCAACCCCAATAATCCTCTGGGCTCGGTCTATTCCGAGAAGAACCTCAGGGAGGTCATTGCGCTCTGCGCCGAGTATGACGTCCCCATCTTTTACGACGGGTCATATGACCAGCTGATTCTTGAGGGCAAGCATATTGATTTCAGAAAACTGGCCCGGAACAAGATCCCCTTCATTTACGGGAGTTCGCTTTCAAAGGACTTTTGCTATACGGGCGCGAGGATCGGGTGGGTAACCTTCCACGGGGACAAGTGGTCGGAGGTAAAGAACGCCTTCTTCCTGCTCTGCAACCAGCGGCTTTCAGTTAACTGGGAATACCAGAAGGCGGCAGCGGCTGCCCTGGTGGATTCGTCCTATCCCGCATACATTGCTGACATGAAGAAGAGGCTCATCGAGCGGAGGGACACGTTTGTGAAGATGGCGGGCAGACTCCCGGTTTCCTTCCCTGTCCCGAAGGGCGCGTTCTACGCATTTATGAAGATAGAGACGAACAAATGGAGAAAAGACCTCGATTTCGTGCGTGCCGCGCTCAGGGAAGGGGTCGTTTTTGTTCCCGGATCAGGCTTCGGAAGGCAGGAGGACGGGGTCTACTTCAGGAGCACATTCCTGCCGGAGCCGGAAATCATTGAGGAGGCGTTTTCCAGGGTCAAGCGTCTCCTGTGATTGTCACCTGCAGCTTTTTCGCGGTATCCTGATTGCCGGGGAAAGGCTCTTTCTTCCGCGCAGCCGGCAGCTGCAAATAGAAAAAAAAGCATGATTGTAATATAATACATCGCTGTTCAATATAACGCACAGGAGGCTTCAATGATAAAGGTTTATTACGACAAGGACGCAAATCTCGGGATTCTGAAAAAGAAGAAGATCGTGATCATGGGGTATGGCAGCCAGGGCCATGCGCATGCGAACAACCTCAAGGACAGTGGCATGGACGTGACGATCGGCATCCGGAAGGGTGCAAGCTGGGACAAGGCGAAGAAGGCCGGTTTCAAGGTGATGACGCCGTCCGATGCCGCGAAGATCGCCGACGTGATCATGATCCTCCTCCCGGACGAATATCAGGCCGACATTTACAATGCCGAGATCGCCCCGTTCATGAAGAAGGGTGTGTATCTTGCTTTTGCCCATGGTTTTAATATCCATTTCGGACAGATCGTTCCTCCGGCGGACGCGAACGTTTTTATGGCTGCACCGAAGGGCCCGGGACATCTCGTCAGGGCTGAATATACCAGGGGCAGCGGGGTGCCGTGTCTTATCGCAGTCCATCAGGACCCGTCGAAGAATACCAAGGATATTGCCCTTGCCTATGCCTCGGCAAACGGCGGCGGCAGGGCCGGCATTATCGAGACAAACTTCAGGGAAGAGACCGAGACCGATCTTTTCGGCGAGCAGGCTGTCCTCTGCGGCGGTGTTACGTCACTGATCCAGGCAGGGTTCGAGACCCTTGTCGAGGCAGGCTATGCGCCTGAGATGGCGTATTTTGAGTGCCTTCATGAGGTGAAGCTGATCGTTGATCTGATCTATGAGGGCGGCATTTCGAATATGCGCTACTCGATCAGCAATACTGCCCAGTACGGCGACCTGACCAGGGGGCCGCGGGTCGTTACCGCCGAGACGAAGGCAGAGATGAAGAAGATCCTTGGCGAGATCCAGGACGGCGTTTTTGCGAAGGAATGGATGCTTGAGTGCAAGGCGAACAAGCCGACCTTCAATGCCTTGACCAGGAAGGGCGAGGCGCACCAGATCGAAGAGGTCGGCGGCAGGCTGCGCGCGATGATGCCCTGGCTCAAGAAGGGTAAACTCGTCGACAAATCAAAGGCATAATACCCGTACAGGATGCAGTGGATTGTGAAGGGTAAAACATAACATGATCGGACAGATAAGCTGTTTCCGGGAAGAGCCGGTTCCGGTTTTTCCCGGATGGTTTATTTGTGGCCGGCTGTTTTACCTTTCACCTTTCACGCTTTCCGGTTCACGGTGCGATGCTTAAGCTCGCGCCTGAGGGCTATCCCTTTATTGCCGGGTTCGGGCTCCTTGCCGCAGCTGCATTCTTTCTGTTCGGACCTCTCTATGGTGTCATAACAGCCCCTGCCGTACTCTTTATGCTCTGGTTTTTCAGGGACCCCGACCGCAGCATCCCCCAGGAGAAGGACGTCTTTGTATCCCCGGCCGACGGCAGGGTCATTGTAGTGCGGGAGGTCAGGGAAGACCGGTATCTGCAGGCTGACGTCCTGCAGGTCAGCATCTTCATGTCGCCGCTGGACGTCCATGTGAACCGTGTCCCCTGCGATGGCACCGTCAGGACGGTGCGCCACAACAAGGGCCGGTTTCTTGCGGCATACAAGGATGAGGCGTCGGTGAGAAATGAGAATATCGAACTGGTATTCGGGACCCGGTACGGTGATCTGTTGCTGCGACAGGTCGCGGGCTTTGTGGCCCGGCGGGCTGTCTGCAGGGTGCCTGAAGGTGCGAAACTCGTGCGCGGGGAGCGTTACGGGATGATCAAATTCAGTTCCCGGGTCGATATCTATCTGCCGAAAGATGCTATTATTAAAGTAGGACTTGATCAGACCGTAAAGGCCGGAGAGACTGTTCTTGCGGAATACCGGCAGGGCTGAGACCGTACGATGGAACAGAAAGAACTGCCTGAAAAATTACCCAAAAAAGGGGTCTATCTCCTGCCCAATGCGCTGACGCTCTGCGGCATGTACTGCGGTTTTTTTGCGATCATGTCGGCGATCAATGGCAATTACATCTATGCGGCGTGGGCGATTATCATCGCCATCATCTTCGACGGTCTCGACGGCTGGATCGCCCGCCTGACGAATACGACGACGCGCTTTGGCGTCGAGCTCGACTCCTTGTCTGATCTGGTTGCCTTTGGTGTCGCGCCCTCGGTCATGATGTACAAGTGGACCCTGATGCCCTTCGGCCGGGTCGGCTGGGCCGCTGCCTTTCTCTTTGTCGCCTGCGGTGCGCTCAGGCTCGCACGCTTCAATGTTCAGACAGGTTCCTCCGGGTCCAAGGCCTTCAAGGGCATGCCCATCCCCGGAGCGGCTGCAGTACTTTCATCCGTCGTCATCTTCTATTATGGCTATGAGGTCCGCGTGGGGCCGCCCGAAAAGCACATCTTCTACCCCGTGTTTACGATCCTGCTTGCCCTGCTGATGGTCAGCACCCTTCGCTTTCACGGCGTCAAGGAGATCGACTTCAGGGAACGGAAGCCTTTCTGGGTGCTTATCGTCTTTGTCCTCATCCTTTTTGTCTTCCTTATTCATGCCTCGTCAGCCATGTTTATTTTTGCAATGGTCTATCTTGTTTGGGGTATAATTGAAAATGCCGTGCTGGTCTATAAAAAGATGAAGACAAAACGTGAAGAAAGGCATACAGGAGCATAGGTTATGAGAGTCATCAGGATATTTGATACGACGCTGCGGGACGGCGAACAGTCGCCCGGTGCGTCGATGAATGTTGAAGAGAAGATCCAGATCGCCCGCCAGCTGGTCCGGCTCGGCGTTGATATTATCGAGGCCGGGTTTCCGATAGCATCGCCGGGTGACTTCGATGCAGTCAGGAGGATCGCGAACGAGGTGCCGGGAGCGGTGATCGCCGGTCTTGCACGCGCCAGGGAAGAAGATATCAAGCGCGCCTGGGAGGCCATCCGGGATGCTCCAAAACGGCGCATCCATACCTTTCACTCCACCTCGGACATCCACCTGAAATACCAGTTCAGGGTCAGCAGGGAAGAAGCGCTGAAACGGTCGGTCGAGATGGTGAAATACGCGCGGAGCCTTGTGGACGATGTCGAGTTTTCACCGATGGATGCGACCAGGACCGATATACCGTATCTCATCGAGGTAGTCGAGGCCGTGATCAGGGCCGGTGCGTCAACCGTCAATATTCCCGATACGGTCGGCTACACAAGTCCGGAGGAATTCGGCAGTCTCATCAGGAGCATCAAGAGCCGGATCGGCGAGAGCGCCGTCATCTCGGTCCACTGCCATAACGACCTCGGGATGTCGGTGGCCAATTCACTGGCGGCGATTCTGAACGGGGCGGGTCAGGTGGAATGTACAATTAACGGTATTGGTGAGAGGGCGGGCAACTGCTCCATGGAAGAGATTGTAATGAACCTCGTCACGCGGAAGGATTTTTATAAGGCGAAGACGAACATCCGGACGAAGGAGATCATCAGGACGAGCCGCCTTCTGACACGCATAACCGGAATCCAGGTCCAGCCGAATAAGGCCATTGTCGGGGCCAATGCGTTTGCCCATGAGTCCGGCATTCATCAGGACGGGCTGCTGAAGGAGAAGATGACGTACGAGATCATCAAACCGTCTGATATTGGTCTTAAAGAGACCGAACTGGTGCTGGGCAAACATTCGGGCAGGCACGCGTTCAAGACCCGGATCAAAGATCTGGGGTATGAACTGACCGCGGAGGAGATAGAGGTTGCCTTCGACAGGTTCAAGCGGCTTGCGGACCAGAAGAAGGACATCTTTGATGAGGACCTCGAGGCACTGGTATCTGAGGGCGTCGGCAGGATTCCTGCTGTCTACAGCATCGTGGACCTCTCGATAACCAGCGGTATGAGTGTCAGACCGACTGCGGCGCTGAAGCTGAATGTGAAGGGCAAGGTCATCGACAGCGTTGAGCACGGCGACGGCCCTGTCGACGCGGTCTACCGGGCGATTGCTGCTGCCACCAGGACGAAGAGCAAACTGCTGAAGTTCGAGGTCAAGAGCATCACGGGCGGCACCGACGCACTGGGTGAGGTGCTGGTTTCGCTTGAAGAGGGAAGCAGGAAGGCCAGGGGGCAGGGAGCGGACACGGATATTCTGGTTGCAGCGGCAAAGGCCTACGTCAACGCCCTCAATAAGCTTGCTGCAAGAAAGCGATAGGAAGATGAAAACTGCACGCGATATTATGACGACTGCGGTCACGACCGTTACCCCCGAGACCACGGTGGAAGAGCTGGGACGGCTGTTTGTCGAGAAGGGGATCAGCGGCGCCCCGGTGCTTGATGCCGACGGCGGCCTGTACGGCATTGTTACGGAAAACGACCTGATCCGTCAGAACAGGCGATTCCATATCCCGACGGTGTTGAGGCTCTTTGACGCCTTTATTCCGCTTGAGGGTTCTTCCTCGATCGAAGAGGAGATACGGCTGATGTCAGCCTCAAAGGTATCCGATATCTGTACCAGACAGGTGATCACGGTCGGCCCTGATGCGAGCCTTCAGGATATTGCCACGATCATGTCGGACAAGGGGATCCACCTCATCCCGGTCCTGCAGGAGGGCAAGCTCTCAGGGATTATCGGCAAGATAGATCTGATTAAAGGTACGATGGGTGAGGTTCAGAAGCACTAGTCCTGAGGGGACTGAGCAGCTCGGACAGAGAATCGGCAGATGCCTGGTGCCCGGCGATATCGTCTGCCTGTATGGCGACCTCGGTACCGGCAAGACGACGCTGGTACGGGGTATAGCCTCTGCCTTTGGTATCCCGTCCAGGGATATCACCAGCGCGAGTTTCACCGTGATTGCAGAATATCCGGTGGATCCCCTTTTTTACCATATAGACCTGTACCGCGTTACAAACAGCGATGATCTCGACAGTACCGGTATCTGGGACCTGCTCGGCGGGAATGCAATCTCCGTGATCGAATGGGCGGAGCACCTGGGGGAGCCTGCGGAGCAGGGCATGGCTGTCATCAGGATATGGTTGTCTGATTGTGGCGGGGATGCCCGGGAAATCATCATGGAAGGGATACGTGAAGAAGCTTGGAATAATCTGTAAACGGTGGAGGACAGAGCCGGCCGTTATCGTGCGCCAACTGATTCCATGGCTTGCGGAAAAGGGGTGGGAAGCGCTGGTCGAGGCCGCGACGGCGGTGCATCTCGGCGTCAGGGGATATTCGCATGAGGAGATTGCGGATGCCGCTGATATGGTCCTTGTCCTTGGCGGAGATGGGACCATGCTCCGTGCCAGCAGGCTTCTTGCTGAAAAGGGGACGCCGATTCTCGGGGTGAACCTCGGCACGCTGGGCTTCATAACTGAAGTCAACCGCAACGAAATATTCGGTGCGCTGGAGGGTATGCTCTCGCAAAGCTGCGGAACCGAGGAGCGGCTGATGCTCGCGACGCGCGTGCTCAGGGACGGTACTGTCGTCGAGGAATATACCGTTCTGAATGATGTGGTTATCGCCAAGAGCGCTCTGGCACGGATTATCGACCTCGAGACCGTTGTCCACGAAACCTACGTGACCAGTTTTAAGGCAGATGGTCTCATCATCTCCACCCCGACCGGCTCCACCGCATACTCGCTTGCTGCCGGCGGGCCGATCATGTATCCGACTCTGGACAGCATTGTCCTTACTCCGATCTGTCCCCATACGCTGACCAACAGACCTATAGTCATCCCGGCCGATTTTGAGGTGAGGATTACTCTCAAGACGCCGAACGAAGACGTCTACCTTACCCTCGACGGTCAGGTCGGCCTTCCGATGAAGGTCGGCGATGTCGTCGAGATCCGCAAGTCTGCGTACCGGACGAAGCTGGTCATGCCCTGCGAAAGGGACTACTTCAAGGTCCTCAGAAGCAAGCTGAAGTGGGGGGAGCGGTAACCGATGTCGGGCGTCAGTCAGCCCATTACTGGCGATCCGGTAGCCGACGTTATTGCCCTGCTTTCCTATTACGAGGCACTGGGGATAGAACGCCTGCCGCTTGACCTCGCGGAAGCAGGGTTGCCGCCCGGCGTATCGGTACCTGCTCCTGTCCATCAGCGCCGGGAGGCCCGGGCAGAGGCCGCAGTGCCCGTCAGGCCTTCGCACGGAGGCGGCACGCGGGCCGCCGGCAAGGCGGATCTCCTGGAATCTCTGCGGAAGGAAATCGGGGACTGCACTCGTTGTGCTTTGTCCCGTACCAGAAAGAACATAGTCTTCGGAGAAGGGAATCCCGAAGCCGCGCTGCTCTTCATCGGCGAAGGCCCCGGAGAGGATGAGGATATTCAGGCAAGGCCTTTTGTCGGGAAGGCCGGCATTTTGCTGACCCGGCTGATAGAGAAGATGGAACTGCAACGCAGTGATGTCTATATCGCGAATATAGTCAAATGCAGACCTCCGGAAAACAGGGAGCCTGAGGCTGTTGAGGTCGCGACCTGCAAGCCCTTTCTCGAACGTCAGATCGGGATTATCAGACCCAGGGTCATCATAACCCTCGGCAATGTTGCTCTGCAGTCACTTTTGAATAACCCTTTGCTGAGGATTACTGCGTCCCGGGGCCATTTTTTCGATTACCAGGGGATCCCGGTCATGCCGACGTTTCATCCCGCCTATCTGCTGAGAAATTCTGCCGACAAATGGAAGACCTGGGCGGATGCACAAAAGGCCCTTGAAAGGGTGCATGCGGGCGGGTCATGAACGCGTCCTGGCCTGTGGTTCCTGCCGTCTGCGGCTGCCTGCTGATAGCCATCCTGTTATCAGGGGGGCTGCCGCGCGTCTGCTGCGCCGGGGCGGAAGATACGCTTCTGGCGGAGGTGAACGGTGAGAGGCTGACCACCGCTGATTACCGCCGATTCCTCATGAAGATCGATCCCTCTCTGGACGATACCGGGGTGAATACCAAGCTGCTGCAGAAGATGATCGAGGAGAGGCTCATCATCCAGGAGGCCAGGAAGAAGGGGGTTGCGGTGACCGATTCGGAGGTGGAGCAGAGCATCCGCGAGTTTATGCTTCAGCGTAAACTTTCCTCCGGAGAGTTCGAAAAGACGATCACCGCGCGCGGGATGAGTGTCGGCGACTATAAAAAATGGCTTAAGGAAAATATCATTGTCCTTGCCCGAATGCTCGATGCAGAGGTAGATCGCGGAATATCCGTCAGTGCAAAAGAGGTCGAGGAATACTATGCGCAGAACAGAAATCTGTTTACGCGTGAACCGGAAAGGATCACCGTCGGTGCGGTTGTTCTGCTGAAAAGCGAAAACCCCTCACCCGAGGAAATAACCGGGATGAAGATGAAATCTCTGCGGATCGTTTCGGACCTCAGAGGGGGCGAGCCGCTTGAAAAAATTGCGCAGCTCCATTCAGAAGATCCCTCGCGGGAGCGGGGAGGAATTCTTGGGGAGTTCAAAAAAGGTGACCTCGTCCCGGCCCTTGAGGATACGCTGAACGCGATGAAGGACGGGGAGGTCAGCGATCCGGTCTGGGTCAAGGAGGGGGTCTATATCCTGAAGCTGATCAGGCGCATTCCCGCTTCCTTTCTCCTCCTCAGTGAGGTAAGATCTACGATAGAGTCAACGCTCCTGAATGAAAGACGAGAGAAAAAATATAACGAATGGGTCAGGTCACTGTGGGAACGATCAGCCATAAGCATACCCTAGTGCGCGCTGCGGCCGTTGCGGTCTTTGTCGGGCTCTGCCTGCTCATCGGCACGGGCCATGCCGCCGTGCCGGGGGAGGCAGATCTTTTCGAAAAGGCATATGGTCTTTACCAGTCAGGGGAACACGGGAAGGCGGCCGAACTTTTTGGAAACTTTTTGAAGGAATACCCTGAAAGCTCAGTGCGGGATTCGGTACTGTACTGGCGTGCGAAATCGCTTGTACGCGTCGGAAGGCCCGATGATGCCAAAACGCTTCTGAATATGCTGATTGAGCAGTATCCAAAGAGTACCTTCCAGGGTTTTGCGCAGCAGGAACTCGAGGTGATGATGCAGACAGCCGCATCACCCCCCCCAGCTCCCCAGCCGGGAGCAGGGACTCCGCCGGCTGCCACCGATTCCTGTACAGAAGATCTGAGGAAAGCGGATCAACGCTTCAGGTCTCTCAAGGACCAGCTTTCGGACTGCTATGCCCGGGGTCAGGTCCTTGAAAACGAGCTGACGGCGACCATACGGGATAAACAATACCTGAGAAGCGTCATCGACGAACTCAAACAGGCAGGAGAGAGCGCGCCGAAGGGTGCTGTCGAGGTCGGATTGCTGAATGCCGAAAACGAGAGGCTGAAGCAGGAACTCAGGACACTTTCATCAAGAATGCAGACGCGCGATGTCCCCGATGCTTCAGGAAAGGTTGTTGTCGACAGGGAGCTTCTGGATGACGCCCAGAGAAAAAACAAGGCTCTCGAGCAGAAGAACAGGGAAATCCTCGAGAAGTCGCTCGTCTATATCAGACAGACTGATGAGCGGATACAGAGACTGGAGTCGGAGAGGGATGCGGTACAGGGCAGACTGCGGGATGCCGAGAAGATACAGTCTGATTCCGAAAAGAGACAGGCACAGTTGTCCGGTGTGAAAGCAGAGTCAGAACTGCAGCTGAGAAGGATCGCGGATGAAAAGGGTGTCCTGGAGAAGAAGATCAGCGAACAGGAGACGGCACTGGCATCGCTGCGATCCCTCAAGGAGGAATACGAGCGCCTGAAGTCTTCTCAGACACCCAGGGAGGCTGCAGTCCGGGACGCCGAGAAGGAACTCCAGAAACTGCGCAGCGAGCGGGAAGCCCTTTCTGCAAGGCTGAAGGATTCCGAGGCGCGGGATGAGGAGTTAAAGGCCGTCACTGCCAGGCTGAAGGAGGCTGAAAAGAGACTGGCAGATGCAGCGCGGGCTGCCGAGGGCGGAAAGGATCTTGATGCGTATGCGCGGCTGCGTGAGGAGAGCAGTCAGCTTGGCCCTGCGTTAAAAAGAGCAGAGTTGCGGGTACAGCAGCTTGAGGGCGAAAAGACAGTCCTCCTGCAGCGAGTGAAAGAGGCGGAGCAGCGGCAGACCGAAGAGGGCAGTAGGCTGTCCATAATCGAAAAAGACAGAGCTGAGGCAGTTGCACAGGCGAAAAAGCATGCCGAGACTGTTCGCGACTATGAAAAGAAGATACAGCAGTACGAGGCGGCGCTGTCTGGTCTGGCGAAGACAAGGGACGAGCACGAGGGGCTGAAGGCAGAGAATCTCAGGCTGGCGGCCGCACTGAAGGGCAACGAAGCGGCGATTGCTGGACTGCAGCGTGAGCGCGAGGAGCTCGGGAGGCAGATAAAGGCGTCCGGGGACACAAACAGGGCGATGGGAGAGTTGAGGGGGAGCCTGCAGGAGGCTGAGAAGAGACACGCCGAGGCAGAAAAGAGATATGCCGAATTGCTGGTGAGGCAGGGCGAATCTGAAAAGCAGCTTGCAGAGGCCCAGCAGAAGAGGCAGGAGATCGAGGTACAGGCGAAGAAGGCGATAGCCGCGAGGGCGGCGATCGAAAAGGAACTGCAGGAAAAGGAAGCCGTGCTTGGATCACTGCAGAAGGCCCAGGGGGAAAGGGAGGGCCTGCTGGCTGAGCAGGGCAGGCTGCTGGCGCAAGCGAAGCAGAAGGCCGAGGAGCTGCAGAGGCTCTCGGCAGAGAAGGACGCGCTCCAGCGGCAGCAGGCAGAGGCCGGGAAGCAGACGGCTGAGCTGGCGGCAGAGGTAAAGAGGCTGACAGACGAGAGGGCCGGGAATGAAAAGAAGATACAGCAGTACGAGGCGGCGCTGTCTGGTCTGGCGAAGACAAG
>CAZCKU010000002.1:0-43726 GCA_964499365.1 uncultured Thermodesulfovibrio sp. | reverse complement strand
TGAAGGGCAACGAAGCGGCGATTGCTGGACTGCAGCGTGAGCGCGAGGAGCTCGGCAGGCAGATAAAGGCGTCCGGGGAAGCAAGGGTTCGCATTGATGCCTTGTTGAAGGAACGCGACAATCTGATAACTGTCATCGCTGGCATGCGGCAGGAGACCGAACGCCTGAAAGCCGAGATCAGTTCGGGCGCAGCTGTCTCGGAAAAGTCGATGGTGTCGCTCCAAAAACTGCAGGGTGAGAAAGAGCTGCTTCAGAAAAACCAGGGCGAACTGGAGAAGCTGAGGGCGGCTGCAGAGAAGAGGTATGCCGAACTGGAGAAGAGATATATCGAGACAGAAAGAGCTCGCGCTGACCTGGACAGGAAGCTTCGTGAGTCCGAAATCAGGAAGGCCGAAACAGAATCCCGGATCGGTGCGTTGCAGAGTGAACTCGCACGCGCCGGGACTGCGGTCAGGGAGCGCGATGCCTTGATGGCCGACCTCGAACGGCTTCGTCAGGAAAGCATCAGGATTCAGAATGAGGCCGGATTGCGCAGCAGCGCCCTGCAGCAGTCTGGTGAAGAGATCCGCAAGGTCAGGGCCGAGCGAGACCTCCTTCAGAACCAGATTGCTGACATGCGGGGACAGGCGCAGAGCGGCGATAAGCTGCAGTCGAAGCTGAAGCTGACAGAAATGCAGAAGAACGAACTGGAGGCCCGGATTCGAAAGCTGACCGAGGAACGGGCAGCAGATGAGAAACGTCTCAGGGACAAGGACGCCCTCATATTCCGGCTGGAAAAGGCTCAGGCGGAAACGGAGAGATTGAGGCGTGATACCCGTGATGCAGCCGAAACGGCGAAGAAGCTTGACGAGGCAAACCGTCTTCTGGCTATCCTGAACGAAGACTACAAGAGCCTGATGCGGCGCTACGAAGAGGTTTCGAGGCAGAAGGACCAGGGGCGCCCGGCTCACGTCCCGGAGCCTGGCCGCACGAGCTCCGATGATGCACCTGCAGTGAAGATTGGCGGGAGACAGTATTCGCGGTATCAGATTATTGAGGAGAGTCTGATTTCCTCGAGGGTGCTCTCCGGCATGAAGATTGAGAATGTGCCCTGGAGGCGCGGCAATCCTTACGACGATTTTGTAGTCGAACAAATATTATATGCAAAGGCAGGAGAGAGTTCCCTGCGGGTAAAGCAGGAAGCAGTGGAGAGGATGGTACAGCGGTATCGCCTTGACTCCAGGGAACGGGATTATCTGATAAAATACATGACAATAGAAGAATTCATCGGCAGGAAGATACGGGATCAGGCTGTTGATGAAGCCCAGGTCAGGGCATATTATCAAAACAACAGGCATCTGTATGCGACGAATAAGGAAGAGAAGATGGTTTCTGCACTCGTGCTTCCCTATACGGCCGGATCACAGCTTGACGGGGCTATTCGTATGACCGAACTACAGGCGGAGGCATCAGGTGGCAGGTCTCTCGACATGCTGCACCGGACCAGCACCGACGGCCTGCTGCTGAGGCAGATGCGATACCGCGATCTGCCTGCCTGGATACAGGAGAAACTTCAGGACCTGAAGGCCGGCGAAACCAGCAGTGTCATTTCGACAGACGATCAGTATATGCTGTATCAGGTGAGGTACGCGGAGGGCAGTGTCAGACCCTATGACGAGGTGAAGGACGCGATCAGGAATACCCTTGCCGTTGCGGAGGTCCTGGGGCCCTGGCTTGGCAGGATAAGAAAAGAGGCTGAAGAGATCCGATGATTTTCAGGCGCAACCCGAATGAGGCTATTGACAGGCAGATAAAGGAGACGATGCTGAAGCCCCTTACTGCTGAAAGTCTTAATTACATGAGTGATCTGTATCTCCGGAAGGGAGAGAAGGAACTGGCGATAGAATGCCTGTATAACGCGATCGCCAAACTGCATGTCTCCCAGCGTGACAAGATGATCGCGATGTATAAAAAGATCATAAAACTCGCACCCGGGGATGATAAGGCATATAGAGGCCTGATCGATATCTTCGCGAAGATGGGACTTGTTGCGGAAGAGGTGAACCACCTGATCCTGTTTGCAAAGGTGTATCAGAGCCGGGGAGACTACGAGAAGGCCAACGAACTGTACCGCAGGATTCACCTGATTGATCCGGACAACGAGACTGCTGCCAAATATTTCGGCAAAGGAAAACAGTCCTCTTCCGGCGAAGCTGAAACGGACTCAGCAGGCGCATTCGGGGAAGATATCGAAATCCTTTCTGCCCACCCCGAGATAGGCGATCTCACCGGATTCGAGCCGTCAGGCGGTCCGGAGGAGCTGCAGCAGGCTATCTGGACAGAGGCCCAGGGTAAGGAGATACCCGGAGTTGATACTGCTGATGATGTGCCGGCTGACAAGGAGTCCTGGGACGCAATGGATATCCCGCAGGTCGGCCTCAAAAAAAGGGTTTATCTCATCATGGGTATTGCTGTAGTATTAATACTGGTTGTTGCCGCAGGATTTTTGGGTTACCGAAAGATGCGGGGAGAGCCGCACAGTACGGTCAGGCAGGCGGAGACTCCCGCAGTGTCGCCCGGATTTGTCGGTACGAAGCATGAGAGCGGGGATATCAGGATCTCTGCGTTGCGTGTGACCGCAGACGAGCCTGCCCTTGTCAGGGCTGTTGGACGACAGGCTGCCGGTGCTCACCAGTTTTACGCGGTGAGCCTCCAGGCAGCAAAAGGGTGTATCCCTGAGCAATTTGTGATCGCACCTCTTGCAGGGATCTTTTTTGTCGGCAGTAAGGAGGAAAAGACCGTGACGACTCCGGTTAAGGGGCAGGAACAGCTCACCCGGAAGATCTATAAGGCCGTCGTTCCGGGCTGTGGCGAGAACGCGGCGGTATTCATGAAGATTTTTGTTGCTCATCCGCAGGGGCAGCAGTATAAAGGCATCGCCGTGCAGATGAGGGAGAAAGGTGGGATGGAAACGGTAACGTGGGAGTGATACATTCATATAGTCGTTTTTTTGTGTCGTCTTTCTCGCTGTTCTTTTTTGCCTTTGCCTCTCTGACGGTAACGTATGCTGCATCGTCTCCCCGGTCCCGGGGCGTTCAGACTATCCGGGTTCTGCTGAAAGAGGATTCATCCCTCAATTCGATCATACAGAAGGCTGGCTATTCCCTGGCAGACAGGGACGTTGCCGCCTTTCTTGCGGAGTTCACACGCTTGAACGAGGGGCTCAGAAGCATCAGCAGCATCAGACAGGGGACCGAGGTGAAACTTCCCCTCTCTTTTCTGGTAAAGTTGTCCGAAACGCAGTCAGGGACAAGGAAGAAACGCAGGGTGCCGCAGCCGAAGCGCGGCGGGGCAGGAATTCCAGGGTTTTCCGGACTTCCCCGGACCAGGCCCGAGCCGGCGGTGTCACCGGATCAGAGTTCCGAACGACGGTCTCAGACCGTTCGTGCCATCCGGTCCCTTGTGGAGCAGCTATCCGGGCGTGCTGTGATGGAGCCGGGAGGGCTGAAATATTTTGCTGTCGGCCAGCGCACCGAAATTTCTTTTGATACCACGTCTTTTCCGATGATGGCCCTGAGCAACGGTGCTGTCCTGGTGCTCGACCCGTCGGGTGCCCTGCCCGATGAGGTCAGAGAGATAATCCGTCTGGTCTGGCCTGAGTACGTGTTTGTCAGTTACAGGGAGGGTCAGGACCTCCGGACGGTCATCGACCGTCTTCTGGTCTCCCTGGGGTATGTGGTCCGCCGTGACAGAACCCTGATTGCGGGCGGTGACTCTTCGATACAGTACCGGGCCGACTTTGTGATATTCAGAAAGGAAGACGACCTTCTTGAGGGTGAGATCATGGTTGTTACGGTCATCGGTCCCCATGAACGTGCGGTGCCCGAAAGCCTTGTCCGGTGGTTCGGGTCGCGGGACATTCGCCTGATCCAGCTTGACGAAGCTGGGCCGCTGCCGGCTGCATCAGGGCGGGCGGAGGTCATGGACGCCGGAGGCTCTGCAGACAGCAGTCGCCTGGTCGAGAAGATCGTATCGGCGCTCGGCTACACGTTTAAGCGGGATGCTGTCCTGAGTCTATCAGACCGGAAGGATTTCACGTATAAGCTCCGAGCGGATATCAGCATAGCTGCGGGCGCCAGGGCCAAGGTCATCGAATTTGCGGAATTGTCAGCGCAGGAGATTGCCTACGCACGAAAACGCGGCGTTGATGTCGTCTGCGTTGATTTCCGCGATGACGACCGCGCGGTGCTGCGGAAACTGGTCGATCTGCTCGGTCTGCCCCATACAGATTCTCCTGATGCATCGGCACCTGTTATTACCCCCCGGAACACCCGGTACCGGCTCATACTTCCTGGAGTGTATCTGAAGACCCGTCAGGGGGCCTTCTTTATTACGGACACCGGCCTGGACGCAGCCCTGCTCCGGGATGTTGTCGATCCCGCGATAACGGTCATAACATATTGACGGCAAATATTTTCTTTGACAGAATACACGCAAATATGATATTCATAATAGGCAAAAAAATATATACAAAGAGGGCTCATCGCATGAAGATACACAGCCGTTCCGGACGGTATTTATTAGCAGTTTTGTTGATTGTTTCCCTCATCGGCACACTGTCTCAGGTGGCACAGGGCGGTACGGTTGTCGTCAAGCCTGGTCAGTTTGATCACTTTACTGTTCAGCTCCCTGACCGTGCTGTGGCCGGGGAAAATTTTATAGTCAAGGTGCAGGCGTATGACCTGAACAACAACCTCATAACCAATTTTATCGATTACGGGAAAGAATTCAGGATTGACGCCGGGGGGGCGGCGGTCGTACAGCCCCTGTCCCTGAGCGCGGCCTCGTTTTCCGGCGGTACGGCGAATATATCGATCAATAGCAGAAGGGCTGAGAAAATGGTTGTTTCTATCCGCGAGGCTGGAGGCACCGTTCCGGTGATATCCAGAGAGGTCCTCGTTGTGCCGAACAAGCTTGACCATTTTATCCTGCAGGCTCCGGCGAGTGTCAGGGCTGGTGCAAAATTCGATATGCGCATCATCGCCAAGGACCTGTTTGACAATACGGTCGATGATGTGGAGATTGGTCGCAACCTGAAGGTTACTGCATCGGGGACCGCGTCGCCGGGCATGATCGGCGGCTCCGGTATTGATTTCAAGAACGGGACAGCGGTTGCGACGTTTGTTTCGGAGAAGGCAGGAAATTCCTTTATCGAACTTCAGGAGTTGACCAGCGGCAGCAGGGGAAGGTCGAACGAGGTGGCGGTGACTCCGGCGGCATTGGGTCACTTCAAGGTCCAGGCCCCGAAGACAGCAGTTGCCGGCGAACCCTTTGACCTGATCATATCTGCCTACGACGCCTATGAGAATATGATAGACACGTATGCCTCGTCAGGTGCGGGGGTTGCATTGATGACGACCGGCAATACAAAGATCGAGCCTTCTTCTCTTTCCCCGTCGGACTTCAAGAACGGCCAGGCGGTGGTCAGGGCTGTCTACGAAAAGGCCGAGGATATCGCCGTCATCGTGAAGGATGTGAACAGTGAGAAGTTCGGCAGGACGGGAGATATCCAGGTCAGCAACGCGGCCCCTGACCATTTTGTGGTCTTGACTCCGGATAGCGCGGTATCGGGACAGCGCTTCAAGATCAAGATCGAGGCATATGATCGTTTCAATAATATCGTCAGAAATTATAACCTGGCTGGCAATGAGGTCGTGCTGAGTACATCAGGGACAAGCTTTATTACACCTTCGGTTATTCTGCCGACCGAGTTCATCGGCGGCATAGCTGTTGTGGATGTCCTGTACGACCGCGCTGAATCGTTCACGATCTCCGCAAAGATGATCGGGGAGAAGCGACAGGGCAAAATGACCGTCAGTGAGATGGAATTGTCCCGCGAGACGAGTCATCAGAGGCCCGTGACGCAGGTTGTTGAAAAGCCTCTGCCGCCGGAGCGTGCCAAGGCTGAGCTGCATGCTGAAAAGGCTGTGGCAATGAAGCCTGAGACAAAAAAGGCAGAGGTCAAAAAGACTGAACCGAAGAAACCTGAACCCAAAATAATCGAGCCGAAAAAAGAAGCAACCCCGAAAGTTCACGAGAAGAAGCAGCCGGAGGAAAGGGTGGCCCCGAAGTCCGCTGAGCTGAAGAAGGAGAAACCCGTTCAGCCCGAGGCGAAGCATCCGGTGCAGAAACCGGTAGAGCAGAAGACGGAAAGGCCGAAACAGCCGGAAAAGCCGGCAGAAGAAGTGAAGTCTGTAAAGCCGGTTGAGCTCGCAAAAAAGGAAGAGAAGAGACCTGAGCCCAAGAAACCCGAACCGAAGCCTGAAATAAAGGGTGACCAGCTGACGGCCGTCAGCAAGATAGCAGCGATCGAGGCAAAGAACAAGGCGATGCTGGTGATCAATCTTTCGGATGTTCAGTCACAGTTTGAATACCGTGATGCGGTTGAAACACGATCCGGCAAGGAATGGCTGAAGCTGGCGCTGAAACCTGCGGTACGGAAGACCGAAAAGGCCTTCAAGTTCAAATCATCCTTTGTCGGAGACGTACTGGTCGAAGAAGACCGCTCCGGCCAGAATACGGTCAACGTCTATATCGAGCTTCTTCCTGCAGGGGTGACGTTCGATATTGAGCGGATCAGGAACACCTTGATCGTTACCCTGTCCCGCCCCTGAGTTCCTTTTTCGGTTTGTGGAGCGTGAGGTGTTGTGAGTACCAGCTGCAGTGGCTGCCGGCATGGCCACGAACTGAAGCCAGACGGGCAGAGACCTCCTGCCGGAACCGTCTGGTGTTCCCAGCGAAAGATCCAGATGGCCAGGCATCGTCAGATGCCCTGCTTTATTCCACTGGTTGCCGTCAAAACGAAACACTGCACCGATTGTAAAAAGGCCAGGATAACGAAGCCCTCCGGTGGCGCCCCCCAGCTGGGGAACGTCTGGTGCGAGAAGAAGCACCTTGAGATAAACAAGCAACGCAGTATGGAGTGTTTCGAGTAGGTTTCTATCCGGCATTTGTACCCACGTTTTTTTCTGGCAGCATAGCCCCGTAAGCCCTCGTTTCAGACACACGTTTTCTTACACTATTTTTACGCCATCAGACCTCTTCTTTACGCCAACTTTGCTGCCTGCCGTGATACGATCTAACCATAGGAGGTGAAACGATGGATGGATTGTATCTCGTTCTGGTCATCGTCTTCTTTGCTCTCACCGGCGTGCTGGTGAAGATTTTCGGGAAGGTGTAGGAGGCAGCATTATGGCTTTATTTTATTGGATAGGCGGTATGGTGGCCCTCGGACTGCTTGTGTATCTGATTGTAGCCCTTATGAAACCGGAGTTGTTCTCATGACAGTCAATGGAATGGTACAGATCGGCATATACGTCTTAATTCTTCTGGCCATGGTGAAACCGCTCGGCGGCTACATGGCCAGGGTGTATCAGGGCGAGTGCTTCGGTCTCAATCGCATACTCGGTCCAGTCGAGAGGCTGATCTATCGCATGCTGGGAATAGGGCCCGAGGACGAGATGTCCTGGAAAACGTATGCGGTTGCTACCCTTGCCTTCAAGCTGGCATTTTTCTTCGTGCTGTACCTTGTCCTTCGTCTTCAGGGTCTGCTTCCGCTCAATCCTCAGGGCTTTCCCGGTGTCTCCCCGGATCTGGCCTTTAACACAGCGGTCAGTTACATTACCAACACCAACTGGCAGGCGTATGGCGGCGAATCTGCCATGAGCTATCTGACACAGATGATGGGGCTCAGCGTCCAGAATTTTGTCTCTTCCGCCCAGGGGATGGCAGTGCTTGTAGCCCTGATTCGCGGCTTTTCACGGCGCTCAGCAGAGACAATCGGAAATTTCTGGGTCGACCTTACGCGTTCCACGCTCTACATCCTTCTGCCATTCAGTCTCCTTTTGGCGGTGTTACTGGTGTCGCAGGGAGTGGTGCAGAACTTCAGTCCCTACAAAAAGGTGCCGCTTCTTCAGACAGTGACGTATGACACTCAGAAACTTGATGCTGACGGCAGAGCTGTCGCCGGCGCAGACGGCAGGCCAATTATGGAACCTGCAAAGGTAACGGAGCAGGCATTGCCGCTGGGACCGGCAGCCTCGCAGGTAGCGATCAAGCAGCTCGGCACAAACGGCGGCGGCTTTTTTAATGTCAACTCTGCCCATCCATTCGAGAACCCGACTCCGTTATCCAATTTTATAGAAATGCTGGCAATTCTCCTGATTCCGGCCGCCCTCTGCTATACCTTTGGCAGGATGATCGATGACAGAAAGCAGGGGTGGGCATTGCTTGCCGTCATGCTGATACTGTTTATTCCGTTTCTCCTCCTGAGTTACAGCAGTGAGCAGGCAGGAAATCCCCTTCTTGCTGCAGCGGGGGTTGACCAGACAGCAAGCGAGCTCCAACCGGGAGGCAATATGGAAGGCAAGGAGATACGCTTTGGTATTGCGAATGCAGCGCTCTGGGCCACAGCAACAACTGCGGCTTCAAACGGCTCAGTCAATTCTATGCACGATTCGTTCAGTCCGCTGGGCGGGCTGGCGCCTCTGGTACTGATGCAGCTGGGCGAGGTCGTTTTCGGCGGTGTCGGATCAGGACTCTATGGTATGCTCGCCTTTGCCATTGTAGCCGTCTTTGTTTCGGGTCTCATGGTCGGGCGGACGCCCGAATACCTCGGCAAGAAGATCGAGGTATTTGAAATGAAGATGGTGGCGCTGGTGATCCTGGTCCCTGCTGCGTGCGTGCTGCTCGGGACTGCTGCTGCCTCCGTGACGACTGCGGGAGTGGCAGGCGTGTCCAATCCCGGCCCCCATGGCTTTTCAGAGATACTTTATGCCTTTTCATCTGCGGGTAATAACAACGGGAGCGCGTTCGCCGGGCTGGCTGCAAACACGCCGTTTTACAACGCGCTCCTCGGCATAGCCATGCTCTTCGGCAGATTCTGGGTCATGGTGCCAATCATTGCCATTGCCGGTTCTCTGGCCTCAAAGAAATATGTAACGCCAAGCGCAGGGACACTGCCGACGCATACGCCGCTCTTTGTACTGTTCCTTGCGAGCATAATTATTATTGTCGGCGCTCTGACGTTTCTTCCCGGGCTCGCGCTGGGACCGATAGCCGAGCACCTGACGCTCTATAAGTAAGGGAGATATTAATCATGACCCATAAAAAGAAACAGCACGCCCTTTTTAAATCGAAGATCATACGACGTGCACTGCTGGATTCGCTGGTGAAGCTTAATCCGAAGAACCAGTTTCGCAACCCGGTCATGTTTGTGGTCGAAGTCGGAAGCATTCTGACCACCCTTCTCTTTGTGCATGCCCTTTTCGTGCCGGGGCCTGAGTCCCCGTGGTTCATACTCGCAATCTCGGCCTGGCTCTGGACCACCGTAATCTTCGCCAATTTTGCCGAATCCGTTGCCGAAGGCCGGGGCAAGGCACAGGCGGATGCTTTGCGCGGCTCCCGGAAGGATATTCAGGCCAAGAGGCTTTCGCGACCCGACCGTCAGGGAACGGTCACCATAGTCCCGTCACCTCAGTTGAGGAAGGATGATCATGTGCTGGTTGAAGCCGGAGATATTGTCCCGGGCGACGGGGAGGTGGTTGTCGGCGTTGCCTCGGTCAATGAGAGCGCCATAACCGGAGAGAGCGCGCCGGTTATCAGGGAGTGCGGAGGAGACAGGTCCGCTGTCACCGGAGGCACCCAGGTGCTGTCGGACTGGCTCGTGGTAAGAATTACCGCCAACCCCGGAGAGACCTTCCTTGACAGGATGATCTCGATGGTCGAGGGCGCCAAGAGGCAGAAGACGCCGAATGAGATAGCCCTTGATATCCTGCTTGCTGGGCTGGCTATTATATTTCTTCTGGCGACGGTGACCTTGCTGCCTTTTTCCCTCTTCAGTGTGCGGGCTGCCGGCCACGGAAGCCCGGTCTCGATTACCGTGCTTATATCGCTGCTGGTCTGCCTCATTCCGACGACGATAGGAGGCCTTCTTTCAGCAATTGGCATTGCGGGTATGGACCGCATGATCCAGGCAAACGTCATCGCCATGTCGGGACGTGCCGTGGAGGCTGCAGGCGATGTCGATGTGCTCCTGCTCGACAAGACGGGTACTATTACCCTGGGGAACAGGCAGGCCACTGCCTTTATCCCGGCCCACGGCGTGGACGGAAAGGACCTGGCCGATGCCGCGCAGCTTTCGTCTCTGGCTGATGAAACACCTGAGGGCAGGAGTATCGTCATATTGGCTAAAGATAAGTACGGTTTTCGTGAACGTGACATCCATGGACTTCACGCCACGCTGGTCCCCTTTTCTGCCCATACCCGCATGAGCGGCGTGAACCTGGGGGATAGGGAGATACGAAAAGGCGCGGCTGACGCTCTTGAAGAATATGTGAAAGGGCAGGGAGGTGCCTTCCCATCCGATGTCAGGTCCACTGTCGATGAAATATCCCGTCAGGGGGGCACGCCGCTGGTAGTAGCCGACGGAAACAAAGTTCTTGGGGCTATCCGTCTCAATGACATTGTCAAAGGGGGGATGAAGGAGAGATTTGCCGAACTGAGGCGCATGGGCATCAAGACGATTATGATAACGGGTGATAACCCTCTGACTGCCGCGGCAATCGCTGCAGAGGCAGGGGTGGACGATTTTCTTGCCCAAGCGACGCCTGAGGCCAAACTGAAGCTTATCCGTGAGCATCAGGCGGGAGGAAGGCTTGTGGCCATGACCGGAGACGGCACAAATGACGCCCCCGCGCTTGCACAGGCCGATGTGGCTGTTGCCATGAACACCGGCACGCAGGCAGCGAAAGAGGCAGGTAACATGGTTGATCTGGATTCCAACCCGACGAAACTGATCGAGGTGGTCGAAATCGGCAAGCAGCTGCTGATGACACGTGGAACGCTGACGACCTTCAGCATCTCCAATGATGTTGCGAAATATTTTGCGATTCTGCCGGCCGCGTTTGTCACAACCTATCCGCAGCTCGGCAGTCTCAATATCATGGGGCTCTCGACCCCGCAGAGTGCCATCATGTCGGCGGTCATATTCAACGCCCTGATTATTATCGCACTCATTCCTCTTGCCTTGCGCGGCGTTGCATACCGTCCGATGGGAGCCGCTCTTGTGCTCAGGAATAACCTTCTGATCTACGGGTTGGGCGGCCTGGCCGCACCATTTGTCGGGATCAAGCTGATCGATATGCTCATAACATTTCTACATCTGGCATAAGGAGCGATACGATGATAAAGATACTACGAACTGCAGTAGCTTCGCTGTTTGTCTTTACACTACTGACCGGAATAGTCTACCCCCTTGCTGTTACCGGCCTTGCCCAGCTGCTGTTTCCTGCCCAGGCGAACGGCAGCATCGTCATGAAGGACGGAAGGCCTGCCGGCTCTGCCCTGATCGGCCAGCCGTTTGATGAGCAGAAATATTTTTGGGGAAGGCTGTCCGCAACTGCGCCGTTTCCCTATAATTCGGCTGCTTCATCCGGCTCCAATCTTGCGCAGGGCAATCCGGCCGTGACAGAGCAGGCGAGGGCAAGGATCGAGGCTCTGCGGCGTGCCGATCCTGAAGCCCCTGCAGCGGTGCCCGCAGACCTTGCAACTGCCTCCGGAAGCGGGCTCGATCCGCATATCAGCCGCGCCGCAGCAGAATATCAGGTCAGGAGGGTGGCGAGGGAGCGAGGCATGGACGAGGAAAAGGTCAGGGTCCTTATAGCGGCGAGTACTGAAGGAAGACAGTTCCATGTCCTGGGCGAGCCGAGGGTCAATGTCCTCAGGCTTAATCTGGCATTGGATGCTGCGCAGAAGAATCAGGAGGTGCAGCCATGAGGGATAGAACTGATCTGTTGTGAAAAATCCGTGTCGTGCCTTGTAATTTATGCAGGTATTTGCGGACAATAATCAGATGACTCACTATTCACTCAGTGCAGAAGGATCCCGCACGATGACCGAAACGGTTGGCGGGTCGTTATACCTGCATTGCGGAGTGAGAGATGGACGTTAAACGACGCAGCCCTGATGAGCTTTTGGCACAGCTGAAGGTCGACGAGGAGCGCGAACGGCAGGGAAAACTGAAGATATTCTTTGGTGCCGCACCGGGCGTTGGAAAGACCTATGCCATGCTTGCGGCTTCGCGCGAGAAACGGGCCGAGGGTCTTGACGTAGTCGCTGGGATTGTCGAGACCCATGGCCGCCGGGAGACCGAGGCGCTCGTCGAAGGACTCGAAATCATCCCCCGTCGCGAACTGGAATACAGCGGCACGGTTCTTCGCGAATTCGACCTCGACGCGGCGCTGAAGCGTAAACCCGGGCTGATTCTCGTTGACGAACTCGCCCATACCAATGCCCCGGGGTCGCGGCACAAAAAGCGGTGGCAGGACGTCTTCGAGCTGCTTGCAGCGGGGATTAATGTATACGCAACCTTGAATGTGCAGCACATCGAAAGCCTCAACGATGTTGTCTCTCAGATCACGGGAGTCGTGGTCAGGGAAACTCTCCCGGACCTTGTGCTTGACCGGGCCGACGAACTGGAGCTGATCGACCTTCCTCCGGAAGATCTTCTTCAGCGGCTCAAAGAGGGCAAGGTCTACGTGGCTGAACTTGCCGAGCGCGCCAGGCAGCATTTCTTCCGCAGGGGAAATCTGCTTGCCCTGCGCGAGCTTGCCCTGCGCCGGACCGCGGAATGCGTGGATGATCAGATGCAGGATTACCGGCAGGTCAAGGGGGTCCAGGAGGTCTGGCCTGCCGGTGAACGTATTATGGTTTGTGTCGGCGCCAACCCCCGCTCCATACGGCTGATTCGTTCAGCACGGCGGATGGCTGGAGGCCTGCATGCGCCGTGGCTTGCGGTCAACATTGAGGCCCCGGCCATGGTGAAGCCCTCAGAGACTGATATCCGACAGCTGGCCGAGCACATGAGGCTGGCCGAGAGCCTGGGGGCTGAAACAGTGACACTCTCGGGGCATAAGGCGAGCGAGGAAATACTGAACTATGCACGCTCCAGAAATGTTACCAAGATCATCATAGGAAAACCCACCCATCCGCGCTGGAAAGACCGGATCTATGGCTCTCTGCTGGACGACGTTGTGCGAGAAAGCGGCAATATTGATGTCTATGTAATTTCAGGAGAGTCTGCCGAGGCCTTGCCTGCGCCTGTCCCAAAACCCTCATTGCAGCGGGTGCGAACCCGCGACTGGTTCGTCAGTCTCGGAGGCGTTGCAGGAAGCACTGCCCTGGCGGCCCTGATATCGCCATTCGTTACTATTGTGGACGTTGCCATGGTGTATATCCTTGGCATTGTCGTTACGTCGAGCCTCACCAGCAGAGGACCGTCCCTCCTTGTAACCCTGCTGAGTGTGGGGGCGTTTGACTTCTTTTTTGTTCCTCCTGTATTCACCTTTGCCGTCGGTGATGCAAAATATCTTGTCTCCTTTGTCGTCATGTTTGTTGTTGCCCTGGTGATCAGCAGCCTGACCCTTCGGGTGCGTGAGCAGGCAGCTGCATCCCGTCAGCGGGAGATGAGGACTGCTGCACTGTATAACCTGAGCCGTGAACTCGCGCATGAGAGGGGATTCGACCGCTTAAGCGCAGCTGCGATTCGACAGATCGGGGAGGTTTTCTCCAGCAGGGCTGTTGTCCTTGTTCCCGGCGAAAAGGGTATTCTGGAAGTCCCGTTTATGGGGCCGAACACCTTTATCCTTGACCGAAGGGAGACGAGTGTTGCCAAGTGGACATTTGACCATCATCAGCGGGCCGGTCTCGGGACCGACACGCTTCCCGGATCAAAGGCCCTCTATCTGCCCCTCATTGCCTCATCAAAGACGGTGGGAGTATTGGGAATCCTGCCCGGTCCGTCGGTCGTTGCCTTTGATCAGGATCAGACCCACGCACTCGAGAGTTTTGCGAACCAGACTGCCCTTGCCATTGAACGGGCCTTTCTTGCTGATGAGGCCCAGCGGGCACTCCTTCAGGCAGAGACCGAGACCTTGCGCAACACGATGCTCAGTTCGGTTTCCCATGATCTGCGCACCCCCCTTGCAGCCATCACCGGGGCAGCATCGACCCTGCTGCAGCAAGACGTTGTCCTCGACCAGTTTAATCGCCGCGAGCTGATTCAGACGATTTATGAAGAGTCTGACCACCTGAATCAGCTCATCCGCAATGTCCTCGATATGACCCGGCTGGAATCGAAGTCAATTACGGTCAAAAAAGAATGGCAGTCTCTGGAGGAGATTGTCGGCGTTGTTCTTGACAGGCTGCATGACAGACTGGGAGCCCGTCCTCTTGCGATCAATGTATCCGGACAGCTGCCCCTCGTCCCTTATGATCCTCTGCTTATTGAGCAGGTGCTGATGAACCTCCTTGATAATGCCCTCAAATATACACCAAAGGGTTCGCCCCTTGAACTGAGCGCTGCAGTTGAGGGGGACAGTATCGTCGTGGAGCTGTCAGACCACGGTCCGGGAATTCCTGCCGGTTCTGAAGAGAGCATCTTTGAAAAGTTCATGAGAGGGTCCACCTCCGGAGGAGGGATCGGTCTGGGGCTCACGATCTGCAGGGCGATTATTGTCGCACACGGAGGCCGTATATGGGCTGAGAACAGGAAAGGCGGCGGGGCTATCTTCAGATTCACCCTTCCTCTGGGAGAAGAACCTCCCCGGCCGGAGCGGGAAACAGAGATGCACGAGGGACAATGACAGACGAGAAGGCGACTGTTCTTTTGATTGAAGATGAGCCTCAGATGAGGAGGTTCCTCAAGATTACGCTGCAGGGTCACGGGTACCGGCTTCTCGAGGCGTCATCCGGACAGGAGGGACTGACGGAGGTTGCAACGCGCAATCCTGAAATCGTGCTGTTGGATTTGGGGCTGCCTGACATCGACGGGCTGGAGGTGACAAGGCGGATACGTGAGTGGAGCAGGGTCCCGATTATCGTGCTCTCCGCGCGGGACCGGGAGGACGATAAAATTCGTGCGCTCGACGCCGGGGCGGACGATTATCTGACGAAACCCTTTGGGGCCGGAGAACTGATGGCGCGGATACGAGTGGCTCTTCGTCATCTGACCATCCAGTATACCGGTGACGAAGAACCGGTTTTTACCCTCTCCAGTCTGAGGGTCGATTTCTCGAAGCGGCAGGTATTCAGGGACGGCAAGGAAGTCCATGTAACCCCGATCGAATATAAGCTGCTGGCTACCCTGATAAGACATGCAGGGAAGGTGATAACGCACAACCAGCTTATGAAGGAGGTGTGGGGACCCGGGTATGCCGATCAGACGCACTACCTGCGCATATACATGGCTCAGCTGCGTCATAAACTGGAGGCCGATCCTGCCCGTCCACGCTTCTTCATCAACGAGCCGGGGGTAGGATACAGGCTGAGGATAGAACCTGAGGACGACCGGTAAGCACTGCATCGGCACGGCTGAACAGTGAGTCCCGGGTACTATCCGGTCTTTGTCACGCTTCTGCGATAGAGCAGCTTTCTGGTCTCTTCCGAGAGCAGCAGCAGAAACATGAAGGGTATGAGCATGCCCCATACCGGAAGGCCGAGTGGGGCAGTTGAAAATATCCGGTTGCCCCAGGGGGTGTAGACGATAAACATCTGCAGCAGAAGTTCGAAGGTTATTCCTGCAAAGATCAATTTGTTTGAAAAGAAACCAGGACGAACGACAGACTCGCTGAAAGATCTGCAGGCAAACACATTTGCTATTTGAGTCAGGACGATCGCGGTGAGGCAGGCAGTCGTGGCCTGCAGATAGAGCAGACTGTCCGGTCCGGGCATCTCTCCCCATGACCACCCGCCCTGATAGAGGACCCAGAAGAATCCGAACATGCAGGCAAGCGCCTCAAGGGGGCCGAGAAAGAGATAGGCGCGTGTCAGCAGGGCAAGGCTCAGCAGTCTTTCCCCTCTGCGTCGTGGCGGTTGCTTCATGATGCCGGGTGTCGGTTTCTCCGCTCCAAGGGCAAGGGCCGGCAGCATATCGGTTCCCAGGTCAACAGCAAGGATCTGCAGGATGGTCAGCGGCAGGGGTATCTTCAGCAGAATATAGGCGAGGTAGGGCACTGCCTCAGGTATATTCGATGCGAAGATATACGTGATAAATTTCTTGATATTCTCGTAGACCGTCCTGCCTTCTTCGACCGCATTGACGATTGTCGCGAAATTGTCATCCAGCAGAACCATGTCCGCTGCTTCCTTTGCAACATCGGTCCCGGATATTCCCATGGCAATGCCTATATCTGCTTTTTTCAGCGCGGGCGCGTCATTGACGCCATCACCGGTTACCGCAACGACCTCTCCCTCTTCCTGGAGCGCCGCGACCACGCGCATCTTGTGTTTTGGTGCCATCCGTGCAAAGATTACTTCCCGCTGACTGAGGGTTACTTTGAGTTCGGTATCATCCATCTTCTCAAATCGGGACCCCTCGATGACGACCGGCTTATTTTTTATCAGGCCTATCTCTTTTGCAATGGCAATTGCGGTTCTGCTTCCATCGCCGGTGATCATGATTACCTTGATGCCCGCCTCAGTGCATTTTCTGATCGCATCGCAAACCTCTGGCCTGGGCGGATCCTCAAGACCGATAAGACCCAGGAAAATAAGCTCTGTTTCGAGTCCTTCAGCGTTCGGGGATGAAATATCGAAACCCGCAATCTCTTTGTATGCAAAGGCCAGCACTCTGAGGCCCTCATCCATAAGTGCGTGACACGTTTCAACAGCCTTTGTCTTTTGGTCCTCATCCAGGGGGACTATTCCGTCTTCTTCCTGTATCTGTGTGCAGAGCGGCAGGAGCACCTCAATCGCCCCTTTTGCGTAGACGCGGGTCTTTCCATCACCCGCAGTGACTGTAGCCATCCTTTTTCTGTCAGAATCAAACGGTATTTCGTATAGCCTTTCTGAATGTATATATTCTGTATACTCCCGCGCCACTTTGTGCAAGGCTATCTCTGTCGGATCACCGCTATAGAGTCCGTCGGCATAACGTGCATTGTTGCAGAGAAGGGCTGTCTTCATGATCAGGTGATTATGCAGGTCCTTCAGATTATCGGCAACGAAGAGCTGTCCATCTATGCTTATCTTCCGGACCTCCATATTATTCTGGGTCAGGGTGCCTGTCTTGTCGGTGCATATAACGGTGACTGATCCGAGTGTTTCTACCGAGGTCAGCGTCTTGATGAGGGCCTTTCTTTTTGCCATCCTCTGGCTTCCCATCGCAAGGGCAAGGGTTACCGTGGGGAGCATGCCTTCCGGGATCAGGGCCACGGTGATGCCGATGGTAAAGATAAAATTGTCCCAGAAATTCCTGCCGGTCAGGAGGCCGAGACAGAAGAAGGTAATGCCAACGGATGCGGCGATGGCGGCAACGACCCTTGTTGCCTTCACGATCTCTTTCTGCAGCGGACTGAGCCCCGATTCCACCGCGCTCGTGAGGTGGGCAATCCTGCCGAACTCGGTCCTCATGCCCGAGGCAAAAGCAACTGCCTTGCCTGTTCCACTTATAACCGTGGCACCGGCAAAGGCAATATTCTTGCTCTCAATAAGGTCACCCTCAGACGCTTCGGTGCTCAGGCGGACGGATTCTGACTCACCGGTAAGCGGCGCATTGTTCACCATGAGATACGAGGCCTCTATGATTCTGGCGTCAGCAGGTACCTTGATTCCCTCGGAGAGCAGGAAGACATCTCCGGGGACAACGTACCTGGAGGGTATCTCCTGTTCTTTTCCATCACGGATAGTCCTTATCGAGAAGGGCAGAAACAGCCGCAATTTCTCAACGGTTCTTTCGGCCTTGTATTCCTGAATGAAGGTGAATACCGCGTTGATGATAATCACCCCGACGATGGCGACCCCGAGACTGAGCATGCCTTCTCCGGGATGCAGGTAATCCGACAGAAAGGAAAGCCCCGCACCGATAAAGAGAAGTATCGCCAGAAAGTGAGTAAACTGGCTCAGAAATCTCAGGGAGAGGGGTGTCTTCCTGACACCCTTGATCTCGTTAAATCCGAATTCTCCCAATCTCTTTCGGGCCTCTTCTTCTGAAAGACCGTCTTCCGACGTGACAAGTGTCTGGAATAGAGACTCTCTTGAGAGGTTATGTATCTTCATGGCGGAGTTTAAGAATAATGAGGTTGCAGGGTGTTTCCCTCAGAACCTCCTCAACCGGGTTGCCCTTAAGGAGGGAGTCAAGCAGGCCGCGCTCACTGGCGCCCATGATGATAAGATCGTGTCTCTTCACCGCGGCCTCAATCGTTATATTCCTCCCCGTCTTTCCCGGAAGAAGTTTCTTTTCGTGCCCGATCCCGTAGTGCTCAAGTTTGTCGATAAAGACCGCGATATCCTTCGGAAGCTTTGTCGCCCACTCGTCAGGGGTGAGGTGGAGCTCTCCGTGAAAAAAACGCATGAGCGGTTTTGTCGAATGCAGAAGATAGACACCGGAATCGAACGATCGTGCCAGCATCGACGTAATGAAGGCCTTTTCCTGAATGTGCCGTATGCCGGCCTTGAGCGGAACCAGTATCTTCCGGGGATGAATGCGCCCCATATGCACAACCCTGACGAGGGCAACCGAGCAGGGAAGTGAAAGAGAGAGGCGCCGTGCAATAGTACCCTGGAAGAACCTCTTTTGAATATCCTCACGCCGCGTTGCGGCGAACACAATATCGATCTTCTCTGCGGTGACCAGTTGGCGTATTTCCTCAACAGGGTCCCCGACAGATACGATGCTCTCGACAGGCACATCCATCTGCAGGGCGCGGTGAAACAGCCTCTTTACCGCCTCCTCTGCGCGCCGAAAGGAATCTGCCGGGAGGTTCTTCTCTGCAACAAAGCAGAGGTAGAGTCTGCTTCCGGCTGCCTTGGCGAGCTGCAGGGCGAATCGTGCCGAGATTTCAGAGTTGACATGTTCGTTCACCGCGGCCAGGATTTTTTTGTACACCATGTCCATTCCTAATAGAGTATCACTATGGGGCAGGGTACTCAACAGGGCTGGAAGGGCTGGGGGGTAAAGGAAAGGGCAGAGATGAAAAGAAGTGTGCCGGGGGACGGAGTTGTTTGATCGAGGGGCCGGGCTCTGCTGAAGCCGGTCGGGAAATGGTCAAATCCGCAGATCCTGGAGCCGCTCCTTCAGGCCCGTAAACCGCATCTGGGGCTTATTGTTTTTGATGGCGATGGCCAGGGCTTTTTTTGTCCCGATAACCACCACCAGTTTCTTGCCTCTGGTAATAGCCGTATAAAGAAGATTGCGCTGGAGCATCATATAGTGTTGCGTGAGTACGGGCAGGACAACGACGGGGTACTCGCTTCCCTGGGACTTATGCACCGATATGGCGTATGCCAGCACGATTTCATCCAGTTCGATAAAATCGTAGGCCACCTGCCTGCCGTCGAAATTGACGAGGAGTGACTGCTCCTCAAGGTCGATCGAACTGATCCTGCCGATATCACCGTTAAAGACATCCTTGTCATAGTTATTCCTGATCTGCATCACTTTATCCCCGGTCTTCAGGGTCCGGCCGGCCCTGGTCACCTCGACGACCGACTTGTTGAGGTGTTTCTGAAGTTCGGCATTCAGATTGGCTGCTCCGACAACGCCGCGATGCATGGGGGAGAGGACCTGGATGTCGTTTACCGGGTGATATCCGAATTTGTCAGGTATCCTTCTGGTGCACATGTCGACGATCATGCTGCAGGCTTCTGCAGGGTCTTCGCACTGGAAGTAGTAGAAATCCTGCAGGGTCTCCCGTTCCGCATTGATATAGGGGAATTCGCCGTTGTTGATCTTGTGGGCGTTGACCACGATGAGACTCCTGCTCGACTGCCTGAAGATTTCGTTCAGGGTGATCGTGGGAACTGCTGCCGAAGCAATGATGTCCTGCAGCACATTTCCGGCTCCCACTGACGGGAGCTGATCGATATCACCCACCAGAACCAGCGTTGCACGCAGGGGGACGGCCTTCAGGAAGTAATGCATCAGCTGTGTGTCGATCATCGAGGCCTCATCGATGATGATGAGATCGGCCTCGAGCGGACTCTCTGCATTGCGCTTGAAGCCCCCTTTGCTCGGGCTGAACTCGAGCAACCGGTGTATAGTCCTGGCCTCAAAGCCGGAGGCCTCTGCCATACGCTTGGCTGCCCTTCCGGTGGGAGCCGCAAGAAGTACATTCTGGCCTGACCTGCGGTAGAGACGGATGATCGCCCTGATAATCGTTGTCTTCCCGGTGCCCGGTCCACCGGTGACGACCAGGACTTTGCTGCTTACGGCCGCCTGGACCGCCTCTCTCTGCCTTTCTGCGAGGGTGATCCGAAGTTCCCTTTCAACAAGGTCAAAGGGAGCCGCGTGATCCAGCAGGGCGTGGCCTTTCGGAACCTTCAGCAGCGCTTTGAGCTGGTCGGCGATGCCTGTCTCGGAAATATATAAACGAGCAAGGTAGACCCGCTCCTGCTCAAGCACTACTTTCTTGTCATGGGTGATCGATGCCAGGGCTGCCCTGACGATCGTCTCATCAATGTCGAGGATCTTCATGGCTTCGTCGATGAGTTCAGTTTCAGGGTAGTAGACGTGTCCGTCTTCAGCCAGTTTCTGGAGCACGTAGAGTATGCCCTCTTCGGCCCTGATCTGCGAATCACGAGGTATTCCCAGTTTCTGGGCAATCTTGTCTGCGGTGAGAAACCCGATGCCGAATATATCGGCAGCCAGACGGTACGGGTTTTCCCTGACTACTTTTATGGACTCCTTACCGTATTGCCGGTATATCTTCGCTGCGTAGCCCGAGCTTACTTCGTGGTTCTGGAGGAAGACCATCACATTCCTGACCTCCTTCTGCTCATCCCAGGCTGTCCTGATCATCTCGATCCGTTTGGCCCCGATTCCCTCCACCTCCTGCAGACGTCCGGTGCTCTTCTCGATCACATCCAAAGTCTCTTCCCCGAATTTTCCGACAAGACGTTTTGCCATGACCGGGCCGATGCCCTTGATCAGCCCTGAGCCGAGATACCTCTCGATACCTTTTACGGTTGCAGGGACAACCGTTTCATACGAGGTGATTTTGAACTGCTCCCCGTATTTCGGATGGCTGTCCCAGGACCCCTTCAGGTTCAGCATCTCGCCCGGTGATACGGAGACGATGTTCCCGACGATCGTGACCAGATTTTTCTGCCCCGGCACCTTCAGCCGCGCGATAATGTAATGGTTTTCCTCATTATGATAGGTGATTCTCTCTAATTGGCCCTGCAGTTCAACCAGCATGATCTATTGTAACCAATAGCTGAGGCCAATATGTTATACTGACCGACTATTGCACCCGAACGCGGAGGCTGTGGGATGAACTGCGTCTTTTTATTCGAGGAACAGGATGATGGGTACTCTGGAGCAATTCACCGGGAATAGGGACAATAACTTCAATCTTCTGCGTTTTGCTGCAGCCACGGCGGTTCTGTTCAGTCACAGCTATCCCCTGTCAGGCGCGGTCGACCCACTCTGGCAGAAGGTCGGGATATCGTTTGGTGAAATCGCCGTGGATATGTTCTTCATTGTGAGCGGATTTCTGGTCTTCGCAAGCCTCCTGGTCCGCAAAAGCACTGCCGCCTTTCTCTGGGCACGTGCGGTCCGTATCTATCCGGCGCTGATCGTGTCCGTATGGGTTTCTGTCATTCTTATCGGATTTTTTATTACGACTGCGCCGCTTCATCGCTACTTTTTTTGCATGGAGACACTCAGCTTCATAGGCAAGAATACGAGTATCGTATTCGGCACCTTTGACCATCTCCCCGGCGCCTTTAAAACGACGCCGTTCAGGGATGCCGTCAATGGTTCCCTCTGGACCCTGCCCTGGGAGATACGCATGTACGGAGTCCTGCTTCTTCTGGGAATGCTGACCTATTCCTGGAAGCTGATCACCGAGAGGGTGCTGAGGCATCTTGTGCTTGCGATTGGCGTATGCGCCGTTGCCGCGTATACGCTTAATCACTTTCTGCCGTTCACCTCAAACCGCACGATGCTGCTCGCCCTGCGGCTTGTCTCGATGTTTTTTATGGGGGCCACGCTGTATGTCATCAGGGGGAGGGTGCAACTATCGGCTGCACTCGCCGCTGCCATGCTCGTGTCACTCGCCGCTGCATCGGTGAACCGCGATCTCCTGTTTATTCTTTATACGGTCTGCATCCCGTATCTCACCGTTTGCCTGGCGTATGCTCCGGGACGCGCTATGAGGCACTTTAACAGCGTGGGTGACTACTCCTATGGGCTGTATATTTATGCCTTCCCGGTCCAGCAGTCCGTAGCGAGTCTGGTCCCCGGTATTTCAACAGCAGGCCTGTCCTTCCTGTCCTTTGTCGTGACGTTGGCGTTTGCCGTCTGCTCCTGGCACCTCGTTGAGAAAAGAATGCTGGCAAGAAAGAACGACTATGTTGTGCTGGAACGGAGGGTCCGTCACCTGCTCGGTCGTGTGCCCCGGAGCTGACATACTGCTACCTCCTCCGTCACGTCATGCGAAGTCCCGGAATCTTCACATTTTTTTCACAAAGAATTATTATGGTAAACACACAATAAAGCTTGTCATCGAAGGAGGTATCATGAGAAGGGAAGAAACACTCAGGCGTGTGCAGCAGGCAGCGGCATTGCCGGTACTGCTGCTGATCAGTGCGTTGATGCTGGCGCTTCCAGTTGCGGATGCCACGGCAGCGCAGTCCAGGATCTCTGAACAGTCGGTGGATCACCTGACAAAGACCGGCAGGGCGATGGCAGAGATCGCCTCCGCCGTCAAGCCGGCGATCGTGAATATATCAACGAGCAGAACAGTCAGGATCCAGGGCGGCATGGATCTCTTTGAGGACCCTTTTTTCCGGCGTTTCTTCGGCGATCAGTTTAACCGTCAGCGCCACCCCCAGCCCCGCGAACGGAAGTCGGCCGGGCTTGGCTCCGGGGTCATCGTCTCTCCGGACGGCTATATTGTGACGAATTATCATGTGGTCAAGGAGGCGGACGAGATCAAGGTTACCCTCGCCGACAAGAAGGAATATCAGGGCAAGGTGATCGGGTCTGATCCCAAGACAGAGATCTCGATCATCAAGATCGAGGCAGCCGGTCTTCCGACGCTGCCCTGGGGCAACTCTGAAAAACTGCAGGTGGGAGAGATCGTTCTGGCCGTTGGCAACCCCTACGGACTGAACCAGACGGTGACGATGGGTATCGTCAGTGCCATCGGCAGGGCAAATGTCGGTATTGCCGACTACGAAGACTTCATCCAGACCGATGCGGCGATCAATCCCGGCAATTCCGGCGGGGCGCTCGTCAATCCTCAGGGAGAACTGGTCGGGATCAATACCGCCATATTCAGCACCAGCGGCGGATATCAGGGGATCGGTTTTGCCATCCCGAGCAACATGATCAAATCGATCATGGACAGTCTCGTGAAACAGGGCAAGGTGGTCCGTGGCTGGCTTGGAGTATCCATCCAGAAGATCACTCCCGAGCTTTCCAAACAATTCGGCCTGAAGGAAGATTCGGGTGTCCTGGTAAGTGATGCTGTCGAGAACAGTCCTGCCGAGAAGGCCGGCATCAGGCGTGGTGATATCATTATCGAGTACGACGGAAAGAGGACTGATGAGCCCTACCAGCTCAGGAATATGGTAGCCAATACCCTGCCGGGAGAGCAGCATCAGCTGACCGTTCTTCGGGACGGGAAGCGGCAGTCCGTTACCGTGGTCATCGGCGACGTTCCTTCTGACCATCAGGGCGAACCGGGTGACTATCAGAATGTTCTGAAAGGCATCGGGGTCCAGGAGGTAACACCGGACCTTGCAAAAAAACTGAATATTCCGGCTCGCATCAAGGGGGTCGTCATCAATGATGTTGATGAAGGGGCCCCTGCCGCCGCTGTCCTGACCCAGGGGGATGTGATCCAGGAAATCAACAGAAAGAAGATCTCCAGCCTGAAGGAGTATCAGGAGACCGCGTCGAAAATCAGGAAGGACGAGGATGTGCTGATTCTTATTTTCAGAAACGGTGCCTCCACCTTCGTGACACTGTCAGTCAAGCAGTAGGGCGGATCTGAATGTAAGGGCACAACCGGCTTAAAACCGGTTGTGCCCTTTCTGTTCCTCGATCCCGTATTTTTTGATTTTATACCCGATCTGTCGAGCGGTTATACCGAGAATCCTTGCGGCACGGCTCTGGTTCCACCCCGACTGTTCCAGGGCGCCGACGATCCTCTGCCTTTCCATGTCAGCGACGGTCGAGGGAAGCGCACCGGCAGGCCGTGAAGAGGCCGCTGTCCTGAGCTCCGGATCACGGAGTTGCGCAGGGATATCCCTCAGCGTGATTGCGTTCCCCGATGCCATGACCACAAGCCTCTCGATAGTATTTTCGAGCTCCCGGACATTGCCCGGCCAGTTATACAGGGTGAGTGCCGACATCACCTCTGCCGAAATCACGGCCTTCTTGACATTTTCATCATTGTACTTTTTCAGAAAGTATTCGACCAGGAGCGGGATGTCCTCTTTCCGCCTTTGCAGCGGGGGGATGAATACGGGCACAACGTTGAGACGATAATAAAGGTCCTCCCGGAATCGCCGGGAGGCAACATATTCCTCAAGGTCCCTGCTGGTTGCAGCTATGACACGGACGTTGACGCTGATCGTTTTCTCCCCTCCGACTCGCTCAAACTCGCGTTCCTGCAGGACGCGCAGGATCTTTGGCTGCAGGGACAGTGGAAGGTCTCCGATCTCGTCAAGGAATATAGTCCCCGTGTCGGCCAGCTCGAACCGCCCCTTGCGCATCGCTGCTGCACCGGTAAACGACCCCTTTTCGTGTCCGAAGAGTTCAGATTCGAGCAGGCCTTCGGGGATCGAGGCGCAATTGAATTTAATAAAAGGCCCTTTGGCCCGTGGACTCATGTAGTGAATCGCCTTCGCAATCAGTTCCTTGCCGGTCCCGCTTTCACCCCGCAACAGGACATTGGCCCTCGACGGGGCCACGCGGTGCACGGTTTCGAAGACCTCCTGCATCTGGTCGGACTGGCCGATCATGTTCTCTATCCGGTATCGTCCCTTGAGCTGGTGGCGCAGGTTCTCCCGTTCTTCATGGAAGGCCTCCCGTTCTCTTTCGAGCTCCCGATGCAGCTTGATCGACTGCGCCATGAACGAGGCGATGATCTTCAGGAGCTGTATGTCGTTTTCGAACGATACGGCAGTATGACTGAAAACCCGGTCAACGCTGAGGACGCCGAGGATCTCGGTCTTGAATTTGATCGGCACACAGAGAAAGGCCGTGTTTTCCTTCCGCGCATTGCTCCGCGAACCTGTCTTGTTCAGAAACAGGGGCTCCGTGCGGATATCAGGGATGACGACCGGAGAGCCGTGTTTCGCAACTCGTCCGATAATCCCTTCCCCCAGACGGTAGGTTCCCCTGCCGATCTCCTCCTCGGACATGCCATAGGCAGCGGTAATCGCGACGTCGCTGCCGGACCGCAGGGCGACGGTGCCCCGGCGCATCTCAAGATACTCCGACAATACCCTCAGGACCCCTCGGAGATTCGCACGGAGATTGATCGAAGAACCCAGCAGTTTGCTGATCTCGTACAGTGCGGTAACTTCGAGTGCCTTATAATCCTTTGCCATAATGTACCGAATAGGTTTTCATTTCTGTATATCATTTCATTTTTCATGCCATTTGTCCAGCGGGGCCATGAGGCCCCGCGCGGGGCCGGCAAGGGCCGGACATGCTTGATAATTGGGCAGTCCTGATTAATTTTCAGGCAGGAGGTTCTGCCCACGCCCCGTCAGATGGTGATATGGCAGTACCCGGCAAATGGCAAGCTTCTTGAATATGGTAAGGTCATGGCAGTGCTGATACTCAAAAATGTTCAGAATGAGGGCCCGGGTACCATCGAGGACTATCTCCGTCATACCGGCATTCCGTACCGGATCGTTGCTTGTGCATCGGAGGCCGTCCCGGATGCCTCTTCGTACGACACCCTGGTGATGATGGGTGGCCCGATGAGCGTCAATGAGACTGAGCGTTATCCATATATCAGGAGTGAAATAGAAGCCGCATCAGTCTTCATGCAGTGCGGAAAGAAGGTCCTCGGAATCTGTCTTGGTGCGCAGATCATGGCCAGGGCCCTCGGAGCGGCGGTTTACAGGGGAGAGCTTCCGGAGATAGGCTGGTATGATATTGAACTGATTGATGCCGGTTTCAGGGATCCGGTGATAACCCGGGTTGCGGCGGATCCTCAATCAGGCGATGCCCGGAGTCTGTTCAAGGTGTTCCACTGGCATGGTGAGACCTTTGACCTGCCCGCAGGTGCCGAGAGGCTGGCCCGGTCAGCCCTTTACCCGAATCAGGCCTTCAGATACGGGCAGAATGCCTATGCATTTCAGTTCCATCTTGAGGTGACACGCGAGATGATTGAAGAGTGGCTGCGGCATGAGGCTGTTGACAAGGACAGGCTGAAGAGCGATACTGAACTCTTCTACCGGGATTATGCCGGCCGTGCGTTGAATTTCTATAATGCTTTTTTTAGCTAAATCTTATTGCAGATGCGACAGGAGGTGAGATATGAAAAAGATAGAGGCGATCATTAAGCCCTTTAAACTCGATGAGGTGAAGGATGCGCTTAATGAGATCGGCATCCAGGGCATGACAGTCACCGAGGTGAAGGGTTTCGGGCGACAGAAGGGACACACGGAACTGTACCGCGGGGCCGAGTACGTTGTTGATTTCATCCCGAAGATTAAAGTCGAGATTGTTATTGCCGACGCTCTCGCTGAAAAGGCGGTCAGCACGATCGCGCAGGTCGCCAGGACCGGCAAGATCGGCGATGGCAAACTCTTCGTCTATTCGGTCGATGAAGTCGTCAGGATCAGAACAGGCGAAAGAGGAGAAACAGCAGTATAATAGCAGGAAATGACGATTGGCCGGCTGCGTTCCGCAGGGCAGCATCGCCGGTATCCGTTCACAAAAACAAATTTCTTTTTTAGGAGGAGCAATGACACCAAAGGACGTACTTAAGTTGGCACAGGAGAACAAGGCCGTGATGGCTAATTTCAAGTTCCTTGACTATCCTGGAATCTGGCAGCATTTTGCAGTACCGATCGCAGAATTGAAGGAGGAGGTGTTCGAGGAGGGTCTCGGGTTTGACGGCTCTTCCATCAGGGGCTGGCAGGCGATCAACACCTCGGATATGCTTATCATCCCTGATGCAGAGACCGCCTTCATGGACCCGTTTATGGAGTATCCGACGATCAGCCTTATCTGTAATATTGTCGACCCGATCACCAAGGAGCAGTATACAAGAGACCCGCGGTTCATAGCCCAGAAGGCAGAGAACTACCTCAAGTCGACCGGAATCGGTGATACGGCCTACTTCGGTCCTGAAGCCGAGTTCTTCATCTTCGACGGCATCCAGTTCGACCAGAACGCTCACAGCGGATATTATTTCATCGAGTCATCGGAAGGTATCTGGAACTCAGGCCGCGATGAGAACCCGAACCTTGGCTACAAGCCCCGGCATAAGGAAGGCTATTTCCCGGTACCGCCGACCGACAGCCAGGTGAATCTCAGGACCGAGATGGTCATGGAGATGATCAAATGCGGCATCTATGTCGAGCGCGAGCACCACGAAGTCGCCACTGCCGGTCAGGCCGAGATCGACATGCGCTTCGATTCGCTGGTGAAGATGGCAGACAAGAACATGCTGTTCAAGTATATCGTGAAGAATGTTGCCAACAGGAACGGCAAGACTGCCACGTTCATGCCGAAGCCGCTTTTTGGAGATAACGGCTCAGGTATGCACGTCCACCAGAGCATCTGGAAGAAGGGCAAGCCCCTCTTTGCAGGCAATGGCTATGCCGGCCTCAGCGAGATGGCCCTCTACTACATCGGCGGCGTGCTGAAGCATGCCCATGCCCTTGCCGCTCTGACAAACCCGACCACGAATTCTTACAAGAGGCTGACCCCTGGATTTGAGGCACCGGTGAACCTTGCCTATTCAGCAAGAAACCGTTCAGCCTCAATCAGAATACCGACCTATTCCGCAAACCCCAAGGCCAAGAGGGTTGAGGTCAGGTTCCCGGATCCCTCCTGCAACACCTACCTGGCATTTTCCGCAATGCTGATGGCCGGGCTTGACGGCATAGAGAACAAGATCCATCCGGGAGAGCCGCTTGATAAGGACATCTACGATCTCGGACCTGAAGAGCTGGCTTCGGTGCCGACCATGCCGGGCAGCCTCGACGAGGCGCTGAACGCGCTCGAGGCAGACCACGAGTTCCTGCTGAAGGGCGATGTGTTTACGCAGGACGCGATCGATACCTGGATCAGCTACAAGAGAAAGAATGAAGTGGATGCGCTGAGACTCAGGCCGCACCCGTACGAGTTCTTCCTGTACTACGATATATAGACAATCAGGAGCAAGGTGCTTCTATGCAGGCACGTGAGGGAGGGCAGCAATGCCTTCCCTCTTTTTTTGCCCGCACGGGCGGATCTCTTTCACCAGCCGGTCCCTATCTTCGTCCCGTCGTGCCTTTTGGGCGCGAAGAGTTTATAATAGAGTGCAATGCTGAAGCATATCGCCGGGGAACAGAGGCGCAGAGCCTGTGCCCCAGAATTAATCAGGGAGGTATGATGAATAAGCCGACGCTTCCGCCTGTCTTTCGCATCAGCGGTGCTGTGCTGTTGCTTCTGGTGTTTCTGTTCGTCTCCGGATGTTCAGCAAAATACCGTCCGGCCCCGGCCGGGCTTGATCTTTCCGCCCTCGGCCCTCTCAAGATCGTGCGGAATGAAACGCCCGGGATCATGAAGTCGTCAGGGACCGAGACCCACCTTCTCGCCCTCGTTACTCTTGCCGCACCGGGCGGTTCGGCGCTTCTTGTCCTGGGTGACGCGATCGGCAAAAGCAGGGGGAGTGAGACCCAGTCGGTCATTCCCGATTTTGGAACGCTTGTTCAGGAGAGGGTCGCCGAGAGCATTGCTGCGGCCTTTCCGTCGGCGTCAGGTATCGAGGTCGTGAGGGAGCCCCTGACGGAGGACTTTGCAGGCAGTTCGGCCGTCATCGAGCTTCATGTAAAGCGCCTGGCCTACGGGAGCATCGATCTCAGCCGGGGAGGGGTCGTCCTCGACCGGGGGCTTGACAAGGGACTGATTGCCGATGGCTTTCTGTCGAAGACCGAGGTGACGCTGAAGGACCGCCAGGGAGAGGTGCTCTGGCAGATGAGTCACCTGTATCTTTCGAAGGATTTCGGCCGCGAGCGTACGATCGAGGATCTCGAGGCCGACAATTGCAGCCTCCTGAGGCAGGAAATACAGTTTGCTGCCGTAAAGACTGCGGATGAATTCCTGCGGGACCTGCACGGGAAGAAGGAATAAGTTTTGTTTGAGGCTGTCGGCGAAGTCAGTTGTTTTTGCACAAATAATTTTATTTATGTGTTATTATAATGGTCACAATTTGTCCGGAGGTGAAAGATTATGTACGCAGTGATTGAAACAGGGGGCCAGCAGCACAGGGTAACTCCTGGGGAGACGATAAAGGTCCAGAAGCTGCCATCCGAGAGCGGCTCGGAGATCAGCATCGATAAAGTCCTTTTTGTATCGCAGGATTCGGGTGTCGTCATCGGCAAGCCCTATGTCGACAAGGCATCGGTGACCGCCGAGGTGATCGGCAACAAGAGGGACCCGAAGGTCCTCGTCTACAAGCAGAAGCCGAGAAAAGGGTATCGCAAGCTCAACGGGCATAAGCAGACATACACCCTGCTTAAGATCAAAGAAATAGTCGTCGGAGGATAGAGCAATGGCACATAAAAAAGGAGTCGGCAGTTCACGGAACGGTCGCGACAGTAATGCGCAGCGTCTCGGCGTCAAGAAATTCGGCGGTGAGAAGGTAAGGGCGGGCAACATAATCGTTCGCCAGAGGGGTACCAAATTCCATCCCGGAAACAATGTCGGGAAGGGTTCAGATGACACGTTATTCGCCCTGGTTGACGGGGTGGTAAATTTTGAAAGAAAAGACAGGGACAGACTGAAGATCAGCGTATATCCGCCCGTTCAGGCATAACAGGCTAACATCCCCACTTTCATAAAAATAAAAAAGGCAGATGGGTTATCTGCCTTTTTTATTTTTTGGATCTATCCATGAAATTTGTCGACTACGCATCAATCTATGTGAAGGCCGGAGACGGTGGCCGGGGTTCTGTCCATTTCCGCAGGGAAAAGTTTGTGCCCCGCGGGGGACCGGACGGGGGCGACGGTGGCCGGGGCGGTCATATCATCTTCACCGCTTCCCATGATTTCAATACGCTCCTGGATTTCCGCTACAAGCGCGAATACCGTGCCGAGCGCGGCGCCCACGGCCAGAAGCAGAAAATGCACGGGAAAGACGGTGAAGACCTTCTGCTTCCTGTCCCTGTCGGGACGCTGATTAAGGACGCATCCACGGAGGAAATCCTCTTCGATCTTGACCACGAGGGTGCAACGGCGGTTGTTGCCAGGGGGGGCAGGGGCGGTCTCGGGAATTCTCATTTTGCCACAGCGGTGAGGCAGGCACCTCAGTATGCGCAGCCCGGTGAAGAGGGCGAGGAACGCACGCTCATCCTTGAACTCAAACTGATCGCGGATATCGGCCTGATCGGCCTGCCCAATGCAGGCAAGTCAACGCTGATCTCGGTCATCTCGGCCGCACGTCCGAAGATCGCCGATTACCCGTTTACCACGCTGGTGCCGAACCTCGGTGTGGTGAAGCCCGAACACCGGAAGAGCTTCGTTGTTGCCGATATTCCCGGTCTTATTGAAGGTGCACACAGGGGTACCGGCCTCGGTTTCCAGTTCCTCAGGCATGTTGAGCGTACCTCGCGGCTGCTGCATCTGGTTGATATCTCCGAAATGCCTGAACGTGATCCGGTCGAAGACCTTGAGATGATCAACCGTGAACTCGAACTCTACAGCCCTGAACTGCTGAAGAAACCACTGACGGTCGTCGGGACCAAGGCCGATATTGCCGGAGACGGGGAACGGCTGTCACGGCTCAAGACATACTGCGCCGACAAGGGGCTGGACTTTCTGACGGTGTCAGCCGCAACCGGAGCGGGCGTCAGGAAGCTGATCGCCTATCTTGCGGATGCCCTGGAGAACCGGGCTGTGCAGTAACCGGCCCTGCCGTCCTGCTCCCTTTTTCTGCATTATCAGACCGGGCTGACGTCTTCTCGTCCATGACGGAGCAGGCATCCATCAGGAGGTGCATAGTATCCACGGTTACATTCATCTCGTCGGTAGCCTGTCCGTGCATGATATAAAAGAACCCTCTCTTCCACCGGATCAGTTCAAAGAAGGCCTCAGGTCCCCGGAAGCTCCCTGCCGATGCATATACAATCTTGCCGCGCAAAAGAAAAAGTATGCCGGTCTCACGGCCGCGCGTAATCTCGACCTTTGCAGTCTTGAGGCCCAGGCTGAGAATCTGGATGATATCGATCAGGTTGAAATCGTCGAGTGTACCGGTCAAACCGTGGGCTTCCTCGGCAACAGCGACCGGCGCAGTCCCGAGCAGAAGGTTCCTGATCGCAATAGTCAACTGCTCAATGCTGAGAGGTCTGCTTATGTACTCCACCTCATCTCCAAAACGTCTGGCCGGTTCGCGGCCGGACGTGATCATCAGAAATCTGCTGGAGGCGGGTGCGGTCTGCCGGGCCGTCTGATAGAACTTCATGAAGGTTTCGGGTTCAAGCGCCTCCGTATCGAGGATGATGAGTCTCGGCTCCTTCTGTCTGATGCGGCTGATCGCCTCGATACTGCTGGTTGCATGGACCACCTCGGTATCTGCTGCAGCGCTGCTCAGCTTGATCATTGCGGCGATATTGTTTTCCCGTTCGAAGATCAGCAGGGCGCTTTCTGAACGCGGTTCCGCAGCCTCCTCGCCGACGACCGAAAGAAAGACCTCGACCACCTCGGGATCGAACTGGCTGCCGGCGTTCCTTTTCATTTCGGTGATCGCCCGGTCTTTGGGTAGGGCCTTGCGGTAAGGTCTGTCGGTGGTCATGGCATAGAAGGCATCGACAACGGCGATTATTCGCGCTCCGATGGTGATCTCGCGCCCCTTCAGTCCCATGGGATAGCCGCTGCCGTCGTAATGTTCATGATGCTGGATGATGATCGAATCGAGGTTCCACGGGAATCTCACGCGCCGCAGTATCTGCATGGTATGGATCGGATGGGCCTTGATCGGCGTCAGTTCGACCTGGTTGAGCTTCTTGGTCTCCTCCAGGATCTGCTGATGGATCACGACCCTGCCGATATCCCTCAGGAGTGCCGCCATGGGGATGGCCTCCACAAGGGTGTCATCGAGCTGCATCTTCAGGGCTATCTTGCGGGACATACCGGCAACGAGATGGTCGTTGTTGAAAAAATAGCGGTCATTGACCGCAAAGATCTGGAGGAGCCTGTCGGCTATGGAGTAAGCATACTGCTTCACCTCGTAGAGTTCCTTGTTCAGGATATTTTCTCTTTTCACCTGATCACTGACCAGGTTCAGGAATTCTCCGATATCGACCGTAAACTCTTTATCCCGATTGAAAAAACGAGACGTAAAAACGGTGGTCACGCCCGGGCGTACCTTTTCGACCAGCTCCCTGAATTCATCTCTGGTCATCGCCGTTAGATCGCTGCCGGCAAGGACAACGCGGATATCCTCTTTCTGGAGGGTGTGCAGGGCCTCCAGAGCGTCAGCGGTGGCGAAGATACCGCTGTCGCTGCTGCCGTTCTTCAGAAGCGAGCAGAGGTGCTGCCGCTCTGCGTCGTTCCTGTTGTAAATCAGAATCCCCTTGACCGTGGACATACCGTACCCCTTTAGAACGATTTATCAGAAACAGCCGGTTGTGGCGTTGGTAGTCTACCATATTTTGAAGATTTGTCATAAGGCATACCGGTGACGCGGACAGTCCGTCGGCAACAGCGGGTCGCTGCAACGACTGCGGAGGCCCGATGCTTTTTTATATTATAATAAGACAGCCTGTGCATCGCTGCGCTGCAGGGGCTCCGGTTTCCCGGCTCAGGCACGTGATGAAGCCGGGCAGAGCTGTGATTCTTTCAAATTTCGGAGGTGTTTCATGAAACAGGGAGAAGCGATTACGTGCAAAAAATGCGGCGTGAAGCATTATCTGGCCAAAGACGGCATGGGGCATATTATGCCGGTATTCTGCTGCGGAGACGAGTTGAACAGGGCGTCCGGAAAGACGACTTCAAGTAAAGCATTAAAAGTGCCGGCGAGGAAAAAGAAATAAGTAAAGTCAATAGCTTAGACCTGGTCACATCATTCAGTCCTTCAGGGTGATGCCGGTGTTCTCATGAAGATATTGCTGGTCAATCCGAACCGTTACCGGCAACCTCCGGTGCCCCCTGTCGGGCTCGAGTATATTGCCGGCGAACTTGCAGCGGCCGGGCATCAGGCCGAGATCCTGGACCTCTGTTTTTGCGAGGAGCCCTATAAGACCCTGGACGAGAAGATGCGCCTATTTCAGCCTGAGACGGTCGGGATGACCGTCCGTAATATCGATACCGTCCTGTATCCCCGGAACGAATTTTTTCTCGATGACATCCGTGGACTGGTGGCGCATATCAGGGAGAAGCACGGGGTGAGGGTTGTCATAGGGGGGGCTGCCCTTGCCGCAGATCCTGCGGGGCTTCTCGACTACCTCGGGGCGGATTGTGCTGTCTGCGGTCCGGGAGAGGGTATTGCCGCTGACGTACTGACCGCGGCGGTGTCTGGGGAAGGTACCCGGAGCATATACCGGAGAAGACACACGCACGAGGTCTCCTGTCCCCGGCGGCCGGCGGGTGTGGATTATCAGCGGTATGAGCGGGAAGGTGGCATAGCCGGCTTTGAGACCCACAAGGGGTGCAGTTCCTCCTGCATTTACTGCACCGAGGCTGACACCATGGTAACCTTCCGAAAGATTCCGGACGTTGTCTCCGAGATATGCGGCATGACTGCAGGAGGTTTGCGCAGATTTCATCTGTGCGATTCCGAATTCAACGAAGATCTCGATTATGCGATGGACTTCCTGAAGGCATTGAAGGACGCGGGCCCCGGTCTTGACTGGACGCTCTACCTCAAGCCGTCCAACCATAACCGGAAGATGTTTCAGCTGATGCGCGAGACCGGGGTTTCCCTGATCACCCTGACGGTAGATTCGTGGAAGAAATGCCCCCTGTACTGGGGGGACATCGAGAAGATCATCTTCAGCGCACGTTCGAACGGCATCAGGATTGTCATCGATTTTCTGACCGGGTTCCCCTATGAACAGGATGACACGGTGAAGTTCTATCTCGATCTCTTCCGGCGGCTGCAGCCGGACAGCGTCGGGATTAACACGTATATACGGCTATACCGCGGACTGAAGGTAACGGAGATCGTGCAGAGGGATCCTGCATTGGAAAAATATATCCTCGGAGAGGGGGGTGCGGGGGACCTCCTGCATCCCGTATTCTATAACCATCTGCCGGCTGAACGCCTGAACGAAATGATCGGGGATGAGCCGATGTTCAGGATCGAGGGGGATGGCCAAGGGGTAAACTACAGTCGTTGACGCGGGAAGGCCGCGGGTGTTCCGTGTCCGTCTGTACTGCTGATATATGCGGATTCCGTCCCCACCCCGCGAACTTGAGATAAATCGGGCATCACGTTAATATAATTGATTACTTTTTGGGAGGAATAGGATGGTTGTCGGAAAACCACTGTTGACGGTTGAGCAGATTCACAAGCGTGTCAGTGAACTGGCGGGGCTCATCTCCGCGGATTACGAGGGAAAGAACCTCCTTGCGGTCGGCATTCTGAAAGGGGCTTTTATTTTTTTCAGTGACCTTGTCCGGTATATCCAGACGCCGATGTCGGTCGATTTTCTGATCGCATCAAGCTATCTCAAGGACGAATCCACCGGCGAGGTCAAAATCCACTATGACATCCGCGAAGAACTTGCCGGCAGAAACATACTTCTCGTCGAGGACATTGTTGATACGGGAGTGACTCTGAACTACCTGCGGGAGCGCATCCTGCGGCAGGGGCCGGAGAGCCTCAGGATCTGTACGTTCCTCGACAAAAAAGAGCGGAGGGAGGTTGATGTCCCGCTCGATTACGTGGGGTTCGAGATCCCGAATGAATTCGTGGTCGGCTATGGGCTGGATTATGACAACAAATTCAGGAACCTGCCGTATATTTCAGTTTTCAAGAAAAGAACGTAACACGGAGGTAGATGCATGTACGAAGTAACCGTCGAGGTCTCATTTGCGGCTGCGCACCAGCTCAGGGGTTATAAGGGCAACTGTGAAAATATGCACGGCCACAACTGGCGGGTGCAGGTCAATGTTATGGCCGAGCGTTTGAATGATATCGATATTGCCATGGATTTCAGGGATTTGAAGAAGATAACGCGGGAAGTGATAGCCCCGCTCGACCACGCCTTTCTGAATGATGTCTTTCCGTTTACGGAGAAGAACCCCTCGTCGGAGAATATCGCAAAGTGGATATTTGATTCCCTCAGGAAGAAGATCAATGCGGACGGACTGAACGTGGCTGCTGTTACCGTATGGGAGTCTGATACGTCCTCGGCTTCCTATTATGAGGAATAACCCGACTCAGCGGCCTGATCACGATGGACATTGATCCGGGGTTTGCCGAGACGGTTCTGAAGAAGGCCCTGCAGTACGGCGCAGACCAGGCCGAGATCTACATACGCTCTTCACGGGGGCTGACGGTTGAAGTGAAGGCGCGGCAGGTCGATGCGCTGAAATCCTCCCGGAGTTTCGGTTACGGGGTGCGGGTGCTCAGAGACGGCTGTCCGGGTTTTTCGTATTCGAATCTGCCGGATGATACCGATGCGGTGGTACGCAATGCTGTTGACGCGGCCGCATATGCTGATCCCGATATACACCTGGACTTCCCCGATCCCGCAGAACCGTCTCATGTCCCCATCCAGGACCTGGCGGTTGAAGCGACCCGTGAAGAGGACGCAATTCGCATGACCACCCTGATGGAGGATGCTGCACGAAATGCCGACAGTCGCATTTCGAAGGTGCGCAAGGCCTCGGGCTCCTTTGCCTCCGCAGAACTGCTGATCATGAACACAAAGAAGGTTCATGCGGGCTACCGCTCTACTGCCTGCTCTGCCCAGATAACGGTGGTTGCCGAAGACAGAGGCGACGCCCAGGCGGGCTTTGACTTTTCCGGCAGCTGTTTTCTCCGTGACATCTCCTTTGAAGCGACGGGCATCAACGCGGCTCGGCTTGCCTGCTCACTGCTGGGTGCCCGGAAACTCACCGCACGCCGGGCACCGGTTATTCTCGAGAGTTCAGTGGCTGCCGATTTTCTCGGGATCCTCTCCTCGTCGCTCTCTGCTGACCATGTGCAGAAAGGCAAGTCCCTTCTCAGCGGCCGGCAGGGAGAGGCTCTCATCAGCCCGCGCGTCAATATCGTGGACAACGGGCTGCTGCCCGGAAAGCTCGGCAGCTGTCCGGTCGATGATGAAGGGGTGCCTGTTACGAAGAAGGTTTTGTTCGACAGGGGCGTGCTCCAGGGATTTCTGCACAATACCTATACGGCCCGGAAATGGGCCATGTCCTCTACCGGCAACGCGGCGAGGGGAGGGTATGCCTCGCTGCCGGCGGTGGGTGCCATGAATCTGTACCTGGAGGCAGCGGCCGGTGACGCGATCCTGAAACAGGCACTCCCCGCTGCCATCGGCAGCGGTCTGTATGTGCTCGATGCCATGGGCGTGCATACGGCCAATCCGGTATCCGGAGATTATTCTGTGGGAGTGACCGGTCTCTGGGTCGAAAATGGACTGCCGGCGTACCCTGTCAAAGAAGCGGTCATATCGGGCAATATCCTTGAACTGTTCAGCAGTATCGATGCTGTCGGAGACGACCTGCGATTTTTTGGAGGTATCGGCTGTCCCAGCCTGGTCATCAGGGAGATGAACATCAGTGCCTGAGCCCTCCCGGCATTCAGTTATGCAGGCCGCGGTCTATCACGGGAAGGACGATCTGCGACTTGAGCCGATGCCGGTCCCTGAGGTATCGGCAGGTGAGGTGCTGGTCCGGGTCCACAGCAGCGGTATCTGCGGCAGTGATGTCATGCACTGGTACCGCGCCGGCAGGGGACCGTCCGTCCTGGGGCACGAGATCGCAGGTGAAATCGTCTCTGTGGGTGAGGGGGTGACCGGGTATCAGCCGGGTGACCGGATAGCCGCTGCCCATCATGTACCCTGCAATACCTGCCACTACTGCCGCAGCGGCCATCATACGGTCTGTGAAACGCTCAGGAAGACGAATTTTTTCCCCGGGGGCTTTGCCGAATATCTGAGGCTGCCGCCGATCAATGTCGACCGGGGCATTTTTCGGCTGCCGGAGGAAATGACCTTTGAAGAGGCGACCTTTATTGAGCCCTTGGCCTGTGTCTGCCGGGGTCAGCGCATCGCAGGCATGGATGCGGGAAAAAGCGTGCTCGTCATTGGCAGCGGCATCTCCGGTCTGCTGCATATCCAGCTGGCCCGGACACTTGGTGCGGCTGTCCTCGTTGCAACGGATATCGAGCCCTTTCGCTTGAGTGCAGCAAAGAGTCTCGGGGCGGACTATGTGTTTTCCGGAGCAGAGGATATCCCTGCCAGGGTGCGCAGTGTCAACGGGGGCAGACCGGCGGATATCGTCATATTGACAGCGGGTGCCGTACCGGCCATTAAGCAGGCCTTCGGTTCGGTTGACCGGGGGGGGACCATTCTGTTTTTTGCCCCGGCTGCGCAGGGGGCCTCGGTCAGCCTGCCTGTTAACGAGCTGTTCTGGAGAAATGAGATCACACTGACGTCATCGTATGCTGCCAATTATGACGAGCATATGCGCTCGATGGAGCTGATACGGCAGAAACGGGTGGATGTCAGGGCTATGATTACGCATATCCTGCCGTTGTCCGAGATTGGGCGGGGTTTTCAGCTGGTCGAGGATGCAAGGGAATCACTAAAAGTCATTATACAGCCGTAATGGTGAACACGGCCCATAGGATAATTAAAGCCATCCTGGCCTCCCTTTTCTAAAGGTAGGAACAATGCCCCTCTTTGGAAAAGAGGCCTGCCTGCCGGCAGGCAGGGGTGAGGTGAGATTTGTGATGCATAGTCTATTATGTTTGAGACACATACTAATAAGACCGTTAGTAAGAGCACATTCCTTGTCATTGCCCGACTTGATCGGGCAATCCAGGAAATCATGAAAACACTGGATTCCCGCCTTCGCGAGAATGACAACACAGGGGGTCTTACTTATGGCCCTCTTAGTAATATTTTATTTCAGGAGGTTTAATCATGATGGATTGGGGTCTGAAAAATCGTTTTTCACGGATATTCAAGCCTGACGGCAGGACGGTGATGCTTGCTGTTGATCACGGATATTTCCTTGGCCCGACGACGGGACTGGAGGACGCTGCCCGGACCATACGGCCTCTGCTGTCCTATGCCGATGCCCTTATGCCGACACGGGGGGTTCTGAGGACCTCTGTCGATCCTGCATCCGAGACTCCCATTGTCCTGAGGGTGTCGGGAGGAAACAGCATCTTAAGCGAACTGTCGAATGAGGGCATCACCGTCTCGATGGAGGATGCCGTACGGCTGAATGTCGCCGCGGTGGCATTGTCGATCTATGTCGGTTCGCCTCACGAAAAACAGACACTTCTGAACCTGACAAAACTGGTCGACGAGGGGACACGCTATGGGATCCCCGTTCTGGCGGTGACCGCAGTCGGCAAGGATATGGTCCGTGACGCCCGCTATCTTGCCCTCTGCTGCCGCATTGCAGCAGAGCTTGGGGCCCATTGTGTCAAGACCTATTACTGCGACGGGTTTGAAAAGCTCGTAAAGACCTGTCCTGTCCCTCTGGTGATGGCCGGCGGGAAAAAACTCCCGGAATATGAGGCATTGGAACTGACGTCCAATGCGATAAAGCGGGGGGCGGCCGGCGTTGACATGGGGAGAAATATCTTCCAGTCTGACGACCCGGTGGCCATGATCCAGGCTGTCAGGTCGGTTGTTCATGAGAACGCCACTCCGAAAGTAGCCTACGAGCTGTATACCAGCCTGCGGAGAAGGAAGAAGCCCGCGGGAAAGAGTGCCGGCAAGGGCGTAACAGCGACGAGGCAGGAGAGCAACAGGCATTGAAACCGCTCCTCTTTGGTGCGGGTATTCCGTTTCAGCCTGGCCGCTCCTGACCTCGGTTTATTGAAACTGAGGTCAGACTCCTTCGGCCGCAGAGAGGGGAGGGGGCAGTATTTCAGATGGTCTGCACGCGGTGAGGTACGGGCTGGGTGAGAATGGGATTTTTCTTTCAAATTCATGCAGATTTCTGGTAAAATGATCAGTCCAAATAATACTGGCAGTGATTGAGCTTTTGAAACTCTGGAGGTTTTGATAATGGATTATTTTCTGACTGAAGAACAGGTGATGATAAGGGATCTCGCCAGGCAGATCGCCGAGGAAAAGATTGTTCCTGTCCGCGCTGAGCTTGACGAGACCGGGGAGTTCCCCTGGGATATTATGAAGACCCTTGCTCAGTCAGACTTGTTCGGACTTTTTATTCCTGAAGAGTATGGTGGTCTCGGCAAGGGAAGCCTTGAACTGGCGATTGCGGTTGAGGAACTTTCCCGGGCCTGTCTCGGCGTTTCGACAACCTATGCGGCCAATGCTCTCGGTACCTATCCGCTGCTGTTGTTCGGTAATGAGGCCCAGAAAAAGAAGTTTCTTCCTGATATTGCCTCGGGCAAGAGACTGGTGGCCTTCGGACTCACCGAGGCGAATGCCGGAAGTGATGCCGGCGGAACGCAGACGACCGCCAGGCTTGAAGGCAACGAATACGTGATAAACGGCACCAAGCAGTGGATTACGAACGGTGGCGAGGCTGAAGTGTATACGATCATTGCGATTACCGACCGCTCCAAGGGGCCGCGCGGCGCCTCTGCCTTTGTCGTCGAAAAGGGCACGCCCGGATTTACGTTCGGCAAGAAGGAGAACAAGATGGGCATACGGGCGTCCGCGACGACCGAGCTTATCTTTGACAATTGCCGCATCCCGAAGGAAAATCTTATCGGCAAAGAGGGTACCGGCTTTCTTGTTGCGATGAAGACACTTGACAGTTCGAGGACCGGCGTCGGTTCTCAGGGGGTTGGTGTCGCCCAGGGTGCCTTTGATGAAGCCGTGAAATTTGCACGCCAGAGGGTCCAGTTTGGCCATCCGGTCATCACGTTCCAGGCGGTCCAGCATATGCTTGCCGATATGGCGACCTCCATTGAGGCGGCCCGCGCCCTGGTCTATGCCGTGTCGCGGCTGGTTGACAGCGGAGCCAAGGATGTTTCAAAAGAGTCTGCCATGGCAAAGGTCTTCGCTACCGACGTTGCGATGAAGGTGACGGTGGATGCGGTGCAGGTCATGGGCGGCTCCGGCTACATGAAGGAGTATCCCGTTGAAAAAATGATGCGCGATGCCAAGATTCTCCAGATCTATGAAGGGACAAACCAGATACAGAGGAACGTCATCGGACAGGCCCTGATCAAGGAAGCAGCCCGGAACAAATAGCAGGCGGGGCTGGCGCAACGGCGCAGGGCATCGTAAAATTCCTGTATGGCCGGATTCCGGTGCAGGGATCGTTCATTGGCCGAGACAATTCTGAGACGGCAACCGTCGAAAATACACGGAGGATGAGAGCGTGAAGATAGTTGTTTGCGTAAAGCAGGTCCCTGATACCGCTGAAGTCAGGATAAACCCTGAGACGAACACGCTGATGCGTGACGGGGTGCCGAGCATTATCAACCCGTACGACATGCATGCCATCGAGGCTGGACTTCAGTTGAGAGAGATGGGGGGCGGTGATGTTACCGCGGTGACGATGGGGCCGCCTCAGGCTGAGCAGGCGCTGCGGGAGGCGATATCCATGGGCGTCGATAAGGCGGTCCTCCTGACCGACCGTCTCTTTGCCGGCTCCGACACCTGGGCCACTGCCTATGCCCTTTATAAGGCGATCGCGCATATCGGTGCCGATATTATTATCTGCGGCAAGCAGGCGATCGACGGCGATACGGCGCAGGTCGGGCCTGAGATAGCCGAGTTTCTCGATATTCCCCATATCTCCTATATCAGAAAGATTGTCGAAGTCGGGACTGACCGGATCGTCGTGCAGCGCCTGATGGATGACGGTTTTGACGTTGTCGAATCATCGCTGCCGGTTCTGCTGACGGTTGTTCGTGAACTGAACGTCCCGCGGCTGCCTTCTCTGAAAGGAAAAATGGCTGCCAAGAAGGCGGAGATCGTCAGGCTTGCCGCTGCCGACCTGAAGGTGGACGAGCAGGACCTCGGGCTCAAAGGGTCCCCGACGCAGGTGAGGAATATCTTTGCCCCTGAGGCAAAGACGAACCGCACTATGCTTCATGGCACCCCTGAAGAGATGATCAATCAGCTTGTCGAAGGTCTGCGGGAGTCAAAATGTTTATAAAAGTCAGAACGGAAAAATGCACGGGATGCGGGACCTGTGTTGCGTCGTGTCCCTATGATGCGATCGTCATGCACGAAGACGCCGCAAAGATCACTGAATTGTGCCAGTTGTGCCGCGCCTGTCTCGGCGTTTGTCCCGAGGGCGCCATCATCGAGGTTGCTGAAGAGTCAGACCGAAAAGAAAAGGGCCAGGGCAGCGGGGTCTGGGTATTTGCCGAGCAGCGGGACGGGACGCTGGCTGGCGTGTCTTTCGAACTGCTTGGCGCCGGACGCAGACTCGCGGATGATCTGGGCACCAGCCTGTCTGCGGTCCTGTTCGGGGCGGTGGGCGGAGGTCCCGAGGAGCTTGTACGGTGGGGTGCAGACCGCGTCTATTATTGCGATGAGGAACTGCTGAACAGCTTTAACGATGAGCCGTATGCGAAACTCCTGACTAGACTCATATCCGACTATAAGCCTGAAATAGTGCTTGCCGGAGCAACCCCGATTGGCCGGTCTTTTATCCCCCGGGTCGCTGCGTGTCTCCACACCGGTCTGACGGCTGACTGCACCTCTCTGCAGATCGATCCGGAGACGAAGAACCTGCTTCAGGTAAGGCCTGCGTTTGGAGGGAATATCATGGCGACGATCCTCTGTCCCCATACCAGGCCGCAGATGGCAACGGTCAGGCCCCGTGTGATGCAGAAGGGCTCCTATGACAGCAGCAGGAGGGGCGAGATTATCCCGGTCAGGGCGACGGGAATATCGTCGAGGACCAGGGTCATCGAAACCGTCAAGGAGGTCTCCGAAATTGCCGTCAATCTCCTCGAGGCAAATGTGATCGTTGCCGGCGGAAGAGGCGTTGGAGGGGACAAGGGGTTCCAGGTCCTTTTCGATCTGGCCGAGGCGCTCAACGGCAGCATTGCTGCCTCCCGGGCCGCGGTCGATGAAGGATGGATACCCTACAGGCACCAGGTCGGCCAGACAGGCAAGACGGTCGGACCGACCCTCTATATTGCCTGCGGCATATCCGGTGCTGTCCAGCATGTCGTCGGCATGCAATCGTCGGACATCATTGTGGCGATCAATAAGAATCCGGAGGCGCCAATCTTTAATATCGCGACCTACGGGATAGTCGGCGATCTCTTTGAGATACTTCCGCTGCTTACGAAGAAGGTCCGCGAGGCCAAGGGGTTATGAAAACAGCGTTCGTATTCCCGGGTCAGGGCTCCCAGCATGTCGGAATGGGAAAGGAGCTCTGCGACCATTTCGCCGAGGCCAGGGCCGTTTACGACGAGGCATCTGCTGCGTTGCAGTACGATGTCCGGGAGCTCAGTTTTCAGGGACCGAAGGATGAATTAAACAGGACATTCAGAACTCAGCCCTGCCTGCTTACTGCGAGTATCGCCGTCTTCAGGGTCCTGTCCGCAAACAATATCCTGCCGCACTGTGTTGCGGGACACAGTCTTGGTGAATACTCGGCCATTGTTGCAGCCGGTGTCATTCCGTTTACCGATGCCGTGGTCCTGACAGAAAAGAGGGGCGCGTTCATGCAGGAGGCCGTCCCTGAAGGCAGGGGCCTGATGGCAGCCATAATCGGGCTTGCCCGGGACAAGGTTGACGAGATATGTATCGCTGTTGAAGAGGGCTATGTATCACCGGCTAACTACAACTGTCCCGGACAGATCGTTATCGCCGGTGAGAGGCAGGCTGTTGAAAGGGCAATGGAGATGGCAAAAGAGGCCGGTGCGAGAAAGGTGATGGCCCTGGCTGTCAGCGCGCCGTCACACTGTACCCTGATGGTCGAGGCCTCGAACAGACTCGGGGCCGTGCTTGATCCGATGCGCTTCGACACTCCTGCAGTCCCGGTGGTCAATAATGCCGATGCAATGTTCCTGACCAGCGGCGACCGGATAAAAATCTCCCTGATCAAGCAGCTCAACAGCCCGCTGCTCTGGGAAGACTCTGTCAGAAATATCGTCAACAGCGGCGTTGACACCTTTATCGAGGTTGGCCCGGGAAGGGTGCTCTCCGGATTGATCAAGCGCATCGATGCAACGGTCAGGATTCTGAATGTCGAGGATTCCGAAAGCCTGAACAAAACCGCCGAAGCCCTCTCCGCTATCAAGTAATCTGCAGTTGTCAATTCCGGTTCGGTTGTCGGTCGCACAGGACAATTGCCGTTTTATGATAATCAACAAGATTAATATGTAACAGCAAAATGATAATGTCCTAACTGAGCAAAATAGAAATGTCCTATTTA
>CAZCKU010000001.1:58330-482121 GCA_964499365.1 uncultured Thermodesulfovibrio sp. | reverse complement strand
CCGGTTGTATTCGGAACAGTATGAATAACATAGGGAGGAATTGGCTACAGGAAGGAGTACTTGTCTGGGCCGCCCCGTCGCTAAGCGGCTGCATTTTTTTAGGATGTCACCGACTACTCATCGCACGGAGTAGTGCCGCAAGAGTGAAGGCTTACGGTAGAAGTCCTCAATGACACTGTATCAGCTAAAACACCCCTAAATACAAAATCTTATTGCTCAAGTGTTGGCTTGAATATTCTATTTCCGAGGTAAATTCCCAAGTAACCAGCAAGCCCACAAGGGATCAAATAGATGACGAGAAATATTAGATCGAATGGTAACAGTTCGCCCCAGCTGGGAATCCAGAAAAAACCCGCGATATAGTTTGATACTAGCATCATGGCGCCCCATTGCCAGGCAGGCTGCCTCTGTACGAATGAGAATATGAATGACAAGATGATAAACATGCCGAGCACTATCAGGAACCCAGCATCATGAAACCAGCGAGTGATAAAAATACTGAGAAAGCCGATAAAAATAGAGAGCACACTGATATCTTTGGAAGTCATTTGCTTCATGCCTAATCAGCTATTGCACTCACGAATTTGTCACCAATATGATTGCAATTTGTATGATCGCAAGATTAAGCTCGCCTTTCCCCCAGGTTTGATTACCGATAATAACTTACATTATTTTGAAGAATTTGAAAAGTGCGGAGTCCAGGAAGTACATCTCATCATACACCAGCCATGTTAAAGCGCTGACAAAAAACGCATCGGGAAGGCTCAAGATACGCAGAGGTTCTGCAGGCGATAAACAGAGGGGACAATGACAACGCGATCTCTGTGGTATTTTGTAGGGGCAATCCCTTTGTGGTTGCCCTGTTTGATAATCGTTTCTTTTGACGTCTGCTATAAATGATCAACCCCGCAGCAAGCTGACGGGGTATCCCGAATATCCCCGCCCTTGAGGGGAGGGGACTTAGGGGAGGGTGAAAAAACATCACCAATCACCCCCTCCCTCCCCCCCCCTCAAGGTGGAGGGTAATATAAAGTAAAGCCGAAGCGAGCTTCGGGGAATTAGACCCAAGAGATTCAATAAAATCCCCCCGCACCCCCCTTTGCCAAAGTGGGGAATGATCAGAAGTCAAGGAGGGGTCTCCCGGAGGGAGGGGTGGTTGGTTGTTAGACCCCCAGGTATTCCTTCAGCGCCTCTTCCCAGGGGCGGGCGGGTTCTATGCCTTCCAGCCGGAGCATGGTGTTTCCCAGGACCGAGTTTGCGGGCCGCTTCGCGGGGCGGGGGAATTTGTCGGTGGTGACCGCATTGATCTTTGTTGTACTGCCTTTGAACTCTGCAATCTTCTTTGCGAATTCATACCAGGTGCAGTCTCCGCTGTTCGTGATGTGGTAGGTGCCGTATCCCTTTTCCAGCAACTCCCGGAGTTTCAGTGCCAGGTCAGGCGCAAAGGTCGGACAGCCCCTCTGGTCATCAACCACATCGAGGCTTTCCCGTTCGTCGAGGAGCCTGCTGATCGTCCCGACAAAGTTCCTGCCGCTCCTGCCGCAGAGCCACGACGTCCGGACAATATAATATCTGTTCGTCAGGGACGACACGAACTGCTCTCCCATGAGCTTCGACAGGCCATACTGGTTCACCGGGCTGGTCCGGTCCCACTCGTCGTACCGGCCGGTCTTCGTGCCGTCGAATACATAGTCCGTGCTGATATACATGATCGGGCAGCCAAGCTCAGCGCAGGCCATCGCAAGGTTCCGCGTGCCGACGCCGTTCACCAGGTATGCCTTCTCCGGGTCAGCCTCTGCACCGTCGACATCCGTATATGCGGCACCGTGGATCAGGAGGTCCGGCCGCAGTTCCCGCATCGTCGTCATGACCGCCTCGCGCGAGGTTATGTCGAGCCTCTGCACGGTCAGGCCGGTCAAATCAACGCCCGGAGCAGATTCGGAGAAGACCCTGACGATGTCGCTGCCGAGCATCCCGTCGGCACCGGTCAGCACCACCTTCATGACCCGAGCCTCCGGCCGTACTGGGCGTCGTAATAGTTCATATACTCTCCCGAGAGGATGCGCTCCCACCACTCCCTGTTTTCGATATACCACCTGACGGTTGCGTCGATCCCCCTATCAAAACCGACCTCTGCCTTCCAGCCGAGTTCAGTCTCTATCTTCGCGGGGTCGATCGCATAGCGGCGGTCATGCCCCGGCCTGTCCTTTACGTAAGTGATCAGGCCGTTGAGACCGTCGGGGTCTACTCCCTGTATCTCAGCCACCTTCACAAGTATCTTCCTGATGATATCGATATTCTGCTGTTCGTTCCTGCCGCCGATATTGTAGACCTCGCCTGCCCTGCCCCTGTGGAACACGAGGTCAACCGCCCGGTTGTGGTCATGGACATGGATCCAGTCACGGACGTTCTTCCCGTCGCCGTAGACCGGAAGCGGCTTGCCGGTCATCGCGCGGGATATCATCAGCGGGATCAGCTTCTCCGGAAACTGATAGGGGCCATAGTTGTTCGAGCAGCGGGTGATCACGACATCGGTCCCGTAGGTCTCGAAATACGCCCGCGCAAAGAGGTCTGACGACGCCTTGCTGGCAGCATAGGGGCTGTTCGGACTCAGCGGCGATGCCTCGGTAAAAAGCCCCTGTTCGAGAGACCCGTAGACTTCGTCCGTCGAGACATGGACCATCCTGCAGCCCCTGCGCCGGGCAGCCTCAAGGAGGTTCTTCGTCCCCATGATATTCGTCTGGAGAAACGGGGAGGAGTCAAGGATGCTCCGGTCGACATGGCTCTCTGCGGCAAAATGGATAATAGCATCGAACTGCAGGCCCTCAACCACAGAGGCATCGCAGATATCACCCCTCACAAAACTGTAGCGGCTGTTGCCGGTAACGTCCTTCAGATTCTCAAGGTTTCCGGCATACGTGAGCAGGTCGAGGTTCATGACTTCATGTTCAGGATGTCTCTCAAGCAGCATCCTGATGAAATTGGAGCCGATAAACCCGGCGCCTCCGGTGACGAGGATCTTCATCAGTCTACCGTGTAGGGGGATTCAGGGTCGTTCTCGTACCGCACCTCGTCGACCGGCAGCTGCTTGCCCTCGCCCCTGAAGAGCTGGTCAGGCAGGTTGATCACCAGGGCGTCGGTCTGGCCGATATTCTTGTAGGCATGCACAACACCCGGGGGGACGACCGCCATATGCGGCTTCTCGCCGCAGTCGAAGACCAGCTTCCCTCCATAGGTCGCGGACGTCCTGCGGTTGTCCCAGAGAAAGAGCCTGAAATTCCCGAAAAAACAGAAAAGGTCTGTCTGGTCCCGGTGCTCATGCGGGCCGCGCGCTATCCCCGGTTTCGTCATCGATACGTACGACATCGCCGGCCGGTATGAGGTCTCGTCGTTCCGGAAGATCTCGACGAGCCAGCCGCGTTCGTCGCAGAACTGTGCAAGCTCCTTTATGACAACGCCTTCCATGGTCAAACCTCCATCACCGAATCGTCGCCGAGCATCAGCCGGAGGGCCTTGTGCCCCCTGTTTCTGAAGATCCTGACCCTCCTGCCGATCAGGCTCTCCTCAAGCCGCTCTATCTCGACCACCTCGCTGCCGTTCATGATGACCGAATGCTCGACCGATGAATGAATGATCCTCACATCGTCGCCGATGCTGGTATGGGGCCCGATAAACGCATGCTCGACGATTGTATTCTCTCCGATGACGACAGGACCGCGGATGATGCTCGCCTTCACCACCGAGTTTTTGCCGACGGTCACCCTGCCCAGGAGCTTCGAGGCCTTGTCGATTGTCCCTGTTATCTCCTTTTTCCCCCATTCATCAAGCACAATGGCATTGGCGGTAAGGAGATCGTCTTTCTTCCCGGTATCCAGCCACCACGAATCAAGCACAAAGCTCCTGACCTTATGCCCCATCAGTATCAGCTCCTGGATGGCATCCGTTATCTCAAGCTCTCCGCGCTTCGAGGGCTGAATCCGGTCGATAGCCTTGTGGATGCGGGGGGAGAAGATATACACGCCGACGAGCGCAAGGTTGGACGGAGGGTTCTCGGGCTTTTCAACCAGCCGCACGATACTGCCGCCCTTTGTCACCTCGGCAACGCCGAACTGACGCGGGTTCTCCACTTCCTTCAGCAGTATCAGGGCATCCGATCTCTTTTTCGTAAAGTCTGTGACAAACTGCCGGATGTCCCGGCCGATGAGGTTGTCCCCGAGGTACATCACGAACGGCGCTGTCTTCAGGAAGGGCCTGGCCACCTTCACGGCATGAGCAAGGCCGGCAGGCTGGTCCTGCTGGATATAGGTTATCTTTGCATTCCAGAGGCGTCCGTTTCCGACGGCCTCCCGTATCTCGTCGCCTGTCTCGGGAGAGATGATGATACCGATCTCCTTTATCCCCGCCCTGACGATATTATCGATGCAGTAAAAGAGGATCGGCCGGTTGGCGACCGGCACAAGCTGCTTTGCGCCGGAATAGGTGAGCGGCCTCAGCCGGGTCCCCTTGCCGCCGCTTAATATCAGTGCTCTCATCCGGGTTTTCACAGGCATTATGATATCCTACCGGTCATATAAATTCAATGGATCCGGGATTTCCGCGGCGGCCCCGGCATAAGGCACCTGCTGTTGTCCCGTCGTGCAAACCGCGAGCGGCGGTGATCCGGAAGGCAGCTACTGCTGCTGTCTGGCTCCGGCTGGCATCTTTTTCTGGGGGGCGATATACGGCAGCTCCTCGACATCTTCCTCACCCTCGTCTTCGCCCTCGGCAGCGATCTTTTTCGACCTCTCGGTTGAAATCGCTGCGGGTTTTAACGGCGGGATCAGCCGCCGCTGCTGCGGCGGATTCTTCTGGACTCCCGGGACAGGCTGCTCGGAAGCGGACGAGGACTTCAGGGTCTTCTTCATCTCGGGCCGCGAATGAGCCCTGGCCGGGGAGGCAGCCTCCTGCTCTATGCTGTATACCTCAACGGTGCTCACCCTCCCCCGGGTGTCATACGTCATGGTATAGTTCTTCTCCTTCATCAGCGTCATCAGACGGATGATACCCCTCTCGAGCTCGATGCCGGAGAATTTTGTGGTAAGCCTCTTCTGCTGTATCGCCCCGGACATATCCACCTTGATGCCTGCCCTGGCCGAGATCGCCTTCATGACACCGCCGAACTCAGCATCCACCAGGTCAATGCTCAGCAGGTCGTCTTTCACCTCGATACGCATGCGCGACTCCACGGGAGGGACTGCTGTCGCCGAAACGCCCGCCGGTGCCGGTCCGGAACCGTTGTCCGGCACCGGGGTCTCTGCAAAGACAAGGGCCGCGCTGAGTATTGCCGAAACAAACAACAGCGCGGCCGGAAGATTAGGCATGCTTCTCCTGTCTCTGGGCCTCGCGTTCGGCGATGATCTTCTGGGCCTGATGCGACGGCATCTCTTCATAATGGGAAAATTCCATCGAATAGAGCCCTCTGCCGGAGGTCAAACTGTGGAGCTGGTTCGCATACGTCAGCATCTCGGACATCGGCACGGTCGACATGATCTTCTGGTTGCCCCCGGCCTGGGGCTCCACGCCCTGCACCTTGCCGCGCTTCGAGTTCAGGTCACCGATCACCGCACCGAGCGTCTCGTCCGGGGTCGTTATCTCGGCCCGCATGATCGGCTCAAGCAGGATCGGCTTTGCCTCGAGCACCGCTTTCTTGATCGCCATTGAACCGGCGATCTTGAAGGCCATTTCAGAGGAGTCGACCGTATGGTACGAACCGTCGATCAGGGTGACCCGGAGGTCAACAATCGGGTACCCGGCGACCACACCCTCATGCATCGCATCGACAATGCCTTTTTCCACCGCAGGGATATACTGGCGCGGTATAGCGCCGCCGACGATCTTGTCCACAAATTCAAACCCCGTTCCGCGGGGCAGGGGCTCGACGGTAATATGGCAGTCTCCGTACTGGCCCTTGCCGCCGGACTGCTTCTTGTATCTGCCCTGCACCTTGGTGGACGCCTTGATCGTCTCCCGGTAGGGTATCTTGGGGGTCTTCATCTCGATCTCGACGCCAAAGCGCCTCCGCAGCCGCTCGAGCGTCACCTCGATATGGACCTGCCCCATGCCCGAGATGATCATCTCCTTTGTCTCTTCGTCCCGCGTAAACCGCAGCGTCGGGTCTTCCTCAAGCACACGGTGGAGGGCGATACTCACCTTCTCCTCGTCTCCCTTGTTCTTCGCGGCCATGGCGTAGGAGATGATCGGGTCTGCGAACTTGACCTTGCTGAAGATGATCGGCTTCGCCTCGTCAGAAATCGTATCCCCGGTATTGGTGCCCTTCAGCTTTGCCACAACCCCGATCTCACCTGCAGACAACGTCTGGACAGGCACCTGCTTTTTCCCCTGCAGATAGAAGAGCTGCCCGATCCGCTCCTTCGAGTCGGCCGTCGAATTGTAGATTGTTGAATCGGCCTTCAGCGTACCGGACAGGACCCTGAACAGGGAAAGCTTTCCTGCATACGGGTCGGCTATTGTTTTAAAGACATACGCGGCCAGCGGCTCATTTTCAGCAGGCTTTCTGAGCACCTCGGAATTATCCTTCACGCTTTTGCCCCGGATCGGTGATATGGCGGCCATCTCTGCCGGCGACGGCAGGCAGAGGATGATCGTGTCGAGCAGGTTCGGCATGCCGATATTCCGGACCGCGGAACCGCAGGTGACCGGTATGAACTTCCGCGTGAGCGAACTTTCCTTTATCCCGTTGATGATCTCTTCTTCGGAGAGTTCTCCCCCCTCAAGATATTTTTCGAGCAGGGCATCATCCGACTCGGCGATCTTTTCGATCAGCTTCTTGCGGTACAGGTCTGCCGCATCCTTCATGTCAGCCGGGATGTCGGTCATCTCGGTCTTGCCGCCCTTGCTGACAAACGCCTTCATCTTCACGATATCGATAACGCCGGAAAAGGTATCGCCCGCGCCGATCGGTATGAGGAGCGGGACCGCCTCGGTATCGAAGGACTTCTCGAGTTCGCTCACCGCGCGCTCGAAATCAGCGCTCTCCTTGTCCAGTTTGTTCACGAAGATGATGCGGGGGATCTCAAACTCGCAGGCGTATTTCCAGATCTTCTCGGTCTCCGCCTTGACGCCTGAAAGCGCGCTGACGATTATGACCGCACCGTCCACCGCCCTGAGACTGCCGCGGGTATCTTCGATAAAGTTGATAAAGCCGGGGGTGTCGATGAGGTTGATACGGTGTTTGTCCCAATTGCAGAAGGCCAGGGACGAGGTGATCGTGATCTTCCGGTCAATCTCTTCGGGTTCATAGTCGGTCACCGTGGTGCCGTCCTGAATGTTGCCGAGCCGGTCGGTCATACCCGAATCAAAGAGCAGCGCCTCGACAAGCGAGGTCTTGCCCGCACCTCCGTGCGCAATTACCGCCACATTTCTGATCTTCGCTACATCAACGTTCGCCATGCATGCCCCCTGTATATAGTGTATTTATTGACCGACTTATCAATTAAGTTCATGGGTACGCTGACAGCTACAAAAAAATCTCCCCTCACCCCTCTTTGCCAAAGAGGGGATAATTACCTCCCTTTAGCAAAGGGAGGTACGGAGGGATTTTCCGGTCAATGTCTTCGTATTATTGAACTCCTTTACAGTATCTCTTCAATCACCGGTTTTGATTCGAGCGTATTGCCGGTGCTGTTCGACCAGATCTTGACCACGAGCAGCGCCACGCCGAATACGGCAAAGCCTGCCGCAGCCGAGAGGATGTCGGGGTCCATGTCTTTGAAAAAACCGCTCAGGACTTCCTTGCCGAGCACCGCGCCGAGCACCAGGCCGACCGCCGGAATGCCATAGACGACCAGGGAACCTTTCAGGTAGGCAGATGACTTGATCAAGACCCGCACGCGCTGGCCTTCCACAGCCCCGGCGTGATTGACAGCCTCAATCTCCATCGACTGTTCCTCCTGCTTGCAGGTCCCGGCGGTGCAGCCTTCACAGGCGCTTTTTTTGGGGACGGCAACGATCGCCATCACACCGCTGGTACTTTTGACCGTGCCGATTTCTTCAATCATTGTAGCATTTTAACACAGGAGGTCGAAAAAGTCTTTATCTGCCAGGCCTGAAAAAGGGACGGAATCCGGGGGAGCATTCCGTCCAAAATCAAGCACTCTCCAGGGGCTGAAATTGCTACAATAGAGGCATGGAAAAACGTTCGGGGACCCTCTCGCGCTGGATCGGCCTTCGCAACCTCATCAAAAGACCGGTCGCTGCCCTGGCGATTGCTGCATCCCTGTCAATCCCGGTCGCCTTCTTCGCCTTCACCGGACTCGTTCCCTACATCGATGTGAACAAGCAATGGGCAATCGGGCTTTATGAGGGTGCGTCTCCGTTCGAACTGCAGCCTGCCCCGGGGGTACGGAACCCGATCATGCGGGCTGAGGACGTGACCGGCTTCCCGGCCGGTTTTGTCGCTGACCCGTTTATCGTCTCCCGGGGGGGCGAGTGGTTCCTCTTCTTCGAGGCCTTCGACGCCCGCAGGAGAAAAGGGGTAATCAGCTTTGCACAAAGCAGGGACGCCGTGTCATGGCACTATCAGGGGGTCGCGCTCGACGAGCCGTTCCATCTTTCCTATCCCTATGTGTTTGAAGCCGAAGGTGAGACCTGGATGATCCCGGAGGCCGCGGAAAGCCGCAGCATCAGGCTCTATCGCGCGGCCCCCTTCCCGGACAGATGGGAATTCGTCCGGAACCTCGTCGAGGGGGTCGAACTGGTTGACGCATCGGTTATCCGCTGGCAGGGCAGCTGGTGGCTCTTTGCCTCCGGAACCGACAACGCCTCGCTCTACGTCTATATGGCCCCCTCCCTCTCAGGTCCGTGGCGCGGACATGCCGGCAACCCGGTCCTCAGCGGCCGGCCTCACGGTGCGAGACCGGCAGGCCGCATCCTGGCCCATGGAGGCAGACTGTACCGCTATGCCCAGGATGACCGGCCGCAGTATGGTCTCAGGGCCTATGCCCATGAGATAACAGAACTGACCGAAAAGACCTACCGGGAGCGTCCCGCTCTTGAACAGCCTGTTGTCGGCCCGGGGAGTGACGGCTGGAACCGCAGGGGCATGCATCATGTCGATGCCCATCTCCTGCCGTCAGGCCGCTGGCTGGCCGCGGTCGACGGGTGGAAGCGGCATCTCTTCGTCGGCCTGAGGCAGCGGCGGTGAAACCTCCCTGCATGACGCATAATCCCCCCGCAGTCGGGCAGGCCCTCCCGTGAAGATCATGGAGATCATCTCGGCCAGCGATGTCAACGGCGCGGTGATGCATTGCGTGATGCTCTGCCATGAACTTGCAGGGCGCGGCCACGAGGTGACGCTGGTCTGCAGGCCCGGGGCCTGGTTCATACCGCAGCTCGAAAAAAACGGCGTATGCATCATACCGTCGAACCTCGACCGCTGGCCTCCGCAGGAGCTGCTGCGCGTGGCGGGACTCGCCCGGCAGCGGGGGGTGAACGTGATCCACACGCATATGAGCAGGGCGCATACCTTCGGTGTGCTGCTGCGCATGAAGACAGGGATACCCTGCGTCGCCACCGCCCACAGTCTGCACATACAGCTGCACTGGATGCTGAACAGCTTCGTGATTGCCACCTCGGAGGCGGCCCTCAGTTACCATCGCCGGTATAATCTTGTGCGCCGGGACAGAAGCGCGATCGTCCATAACTTTATCAGTGAGGAGCGCTTCAGGGCAGTCCCTGACGACGCCCGGGCGCGGATTCGGTCAGAGTTCGGGGCGGCTGATGACGAAATAGTGCTGGGACAGGTCGGCGATATCGTAACGCACAAGGGGTTACTCTACCTTGTACGTGCACTGCCGCTCATCCTCGCGAAGGTTCCCCGGCTGCGTCTGGCCGTTATCGGAAGTGAAAAAAAATATGTAAAAAATTCAGCTGCCTATCTTCTGCAGGTCAGGACCGAGGCAGCAAGACTCGGGGTCGCAGGGGCCCTTGTCTGGGCCGGCCACCGCCGTGATGTCCCTGACGTCCTGGCCGCACTCGACATCGTCGTCTCTGCGTCCCTCAGGGAGAGCCTCCCCCTGAGCATCCTGGAGGCCATGGCCGCCGGCAAGCCGGTCGTCGCGACGCGGGTCGGCGGTCTGCCCGAGGCAGTGGAGGAGGGACGCACCGGTCTCCTGGTGCCGCCTGCGCAGCACAGGCCTCTGGCCGATGCGATTACCGGACTGGCACTCAGCCCGGAACTGCGCCGGCAGTTCGGGACTGCCGGCCGGCAGCGCGTTGCAGCTGATTTTTCACTTGCCGCAACAGCCGGCCGGATCGAGGAGATCTTCAGGCGGTTTGCGCCCGCGGGCTGACCGGGCTGTCAGCCGCAGAAGGCCTAGACCGCCTTTGCCCGCGTATACGCCAGCAGGCCGCCCTGTTTGATCAGATCGCGTTCCCGTTCGTTCAGCGCTGAAGTGACTGTAAACGAATACCCCCTGGTCACGTTCTCCACCGTATAGCGCTGTGTGCTGTCGATGGCTGCCACGACGCCGCTCATCCGCAGCAGGTCACCGTTTTCCAGCCGCTCATAATCTTCGGGTTTTTCGAACTGCAGGGGCAGGATGCCGAAGTTGATGAGGTTCGAGCGATGTATCCGCGCAAAGGAACGGACGAGGACCGCCTGTATGCCGAGGAACATCGGCGCAATAGCCGCATGCTCCCGTGACGAACCCTGTCCGTAATTCTCACCGCCGACGATGATGCCGCCGCCCTTTGTCCTGGCCTCCTGTGCCCTGCGGCTGAAGGTACAGTCGATATTCGTAAAGACAAACTCGGATATCGCCGGGATATTCGACCTGAACGGCAGGACCTTCGACCCTGCCGGCATGATATCATCGGTCGTGATATTGTCGCCCAGCTTCAGCAGGACCTCGGCCTCGATCCGGTCGCGCAGGGGCTCCTTCACCGATACCTCCCTGATATTCGGCCCCTTGATCACCTGGATGCCGCTCGTATCGGCCTTCGGCGGTATAAGCGAACTTCTGTTAATCAGGTATTTCTTCGGCTCCTTAAACGGCTTCATCGCGAGTCCTGCATCGCGGGCGTCGACCATCTCGCCCTTCAGCGCAAAGACAGCGCAGGAGACGGGACTTGCGAGATAGACCTGAGCGTCCTTGGTCCCGCTTCTGCCCTTGAAGTTTCTGTTATACGAACGCACCGAGACCTGCCCCGACGCCGGAGCGCCGCCCATGCCGATGCAGGGCCCGCAGGAGGACTCAAGCATGCGGGCGCCGGCCGCGATCATGTCAGAGGTCAGCCCCTCGCGGGAGATCATTTCATAGACCTGTTTCGAACCGGGGTTGATCAGGAGGTTCACCCCTTCAGCAACCGTGTTGCCCTTCAGGATCGAGGCTACCGTCTTCATGGCCTGGTACGAGGAGTTCGTGCAGCTGCCGATGCAGACCTGCTGTACCTTCGTCCCGGCGAGGCTCTTGACGGTGACCACATTGTCCGGACTGTGCGGCTGCGCGATCATCGGCTCGACCTGGGCAAGATCAACCGTAATCACCTGGGCATACCTTGCCCCCTTGTCCGCTTCCAGCTCAACCCAGGCCTCAGGTCTGCCGACAGCCTCCAGGTATGCCTTCGTCCTCTTGTCACTGGGGAAGACCGAAGTCGTTGCCCCGAGTTCCGCCCCCATATTCGTGATCGTGGCCCGCTCGGGCACGGAAAGGTCCTTCACCCCGGAACCGCCATATTCCATGATCTTCCCGACGCCGCCCTTCACCGTAAGCCGCCTCAGGATCTCGAGGATAACGTCCATCGCCGTGACCCACGGCCGCTGCAGTTTCCCCTTGAGGTTTATCTTCACCACCTGCGGCATCGTCAGCTCAAAGGCAGAGCCTCCCATGACCGTTGCGGCATCGAGCCCGCCGACACCGATCGCGATCATGCCGATGCCTCCCCCGGTCGGCGTATGGCTGTCCGTGCCGAGGGCTATCCTGCCGGGCGCCGAGAACTGTTCAAGATGGACCTGGTGGCATATGCCGTTGCCCGGCCTCGAAAAATACGCCCCGTATTTCGCGGCGACTGTCTGGAGAAAGAGGTGGTCGTCAGGGTTCATGAAATCCGACTGCATCATGTTATGGTCCACATAGGAGACCGCAAGCGGCACCCTGACCCTGTCGAGCCCGATCGCCTCGAACTGCAGCCAGGCCATCGTGCCGGTCGCGTCCTGCGTATAGACCTGGTCAATATGCAGCCCGACCGGTGATCCGGCCTTCAGTTCGCCATAGGCGCAGTGCGCCGCAAAAATCTTTTCAACAATGTTTTTTCCCATTTGGACCTCACAAAGATTATTGATGTACTTGCAACAGGCTATTTTACCCGTCCGTATTTATCTGAATCAAGGAGCGAACCTCTCGGAACAGCACCCTGACAACCGGCGCAGGAACCTTATTTCAGATCAGGAGTCAGAAGGGTCGTCAACATTAATACAGCCATAAGGTTTTCAGCTTACTAATAAGACCGTTAGTAAAGACACATACCTTGTCATTGCCCGACTTGATCGGGCAATCCAGAAAACCATGAAAACACTGGATTCCGGCCTTCGCGAGAATGACAACACAGGGGGGCTTACTTATGGACCCCTTAATAAGTCCGTAAAATTATCAGTTCCAGTCCGCAGGGTCAGTTCATATGAGTTGAAAGTAACGCAAAAAAAATACTCACCCTTGATACGTCATACACGACCACAAGGTTTCGTTGCTGTGTTCGGGTCTGCTTTCGGTGTACAAACATCTATTGCCCCGATCTAATTTCTTATGCTGGAATCAACATATGAATAAACCATTTTTGAGATATCCCGAATTATCTCAGCCTGTGCATCAAAGTTGCGCCCCGCAGTCATCACTCCAAGAATATAGTGACCTTTGGGATGGTACACTATCCCGAACTCGTGAAGTTGTATATCCTGATTGTTGTTTTTAGGAACAATTTCCCCAAATTTCGCGGCAATCTTGATGCCGTGCGGTACTCCCGCGGCTATGCCGGCTTGAAAATCCTGCAGACTTAAAAGCTGCAATGCCTTTTCAGACATTTCCCTGTTTAAATACGATGCATTATAGAGAATGCGAAAAAAACCGGAGTATCCATGTATTGTAAGGGAATTGCCATCTTCGGTTGGGTTGTAATTAATATCCATACTATCGATTACTTTGTTGAGCTCATCACCACCGAGGGACTTAATCAAAAGGGAGGTTGCTCTGTTGTCAGAATAACTCATCATATAGTGCAGGAGCTCATCAACCGAATAGCTTTGTCCCGGGTTGAGAGTGAGAGCTGGTTTTGTATATTGTTCGGGGACCGGAGTTTTTGCTTCCACATACTTGATTCTGCGTTTTAATATTCCTGGATCGGCTTCAGCCCGTTTTAACCATGCGATCATCGTCGGAACCTTCATCAGGCTGGCTGGATTAAATTGCTTCTTGTGATTGATTGCGAACCATGGACCATCGTGCAGATCTCGATAATATACTGAGATACTCTTAGCCTGCTTGTTAGCAATTTTATTCTCAACGAATTCTCGTATTTTATGTTTGAACGGATGCGGTTCACGGTCAATACTCATGCCCTCCGGGAGCTCAACATCCAGCAGTGGACTCGTAAATTCATATCCTTTTGAATGAATCAGCCGCTGAGGGATACTCCCGTATTGTGCTGAATACCATTTATGAGCATACCAGCCGCAACAACACGCAACGATTACTGACACAAGCAGTATCCAGATCTGGCGAAAACCCAACTGTTTCATGAACACAGACACCCTTTCATAATGAAGCATACTATTCCAACACTGTATTAATATAACAGCCTGTAGATATTTGCAGCAATCCTGATATTGAGGGGCCAACAGACGGCAGCATACGATGTACGCATGGAAGCCCGGCACATAATTACATGAAACTTTCTGATTTGTCATTCCGCGACAGGCATGCTTGTTCGTGGAATCCAGGTAGCAATAGGCTCTGAATTGTCCGGTCAAGCCTGCCTGGCGGCAGGCTTGACAATGACGCGATTGTGAAATTTGTTCGCCGGGTTATCAGGAACTGAGTTTCTCCAGCAGTCTCAGCGTTGCGGTATCACGTTCTCCCTTGCAGTACCTGTCAAGGGCTGAAGAAAAGACAGAGCCCGGACCCGCTATCTGCTCAAACAGCGTCATCGAGGACCTGAACTTCATATCATCAGGATAGCCGAAGATCTCTGAAAGTGATCCGCCCCTGAGGGCGACCACCGCCCCAGTGCATTCCAGCAGCCTCTTCCCGAGGACAGGATGGTTAAGATACTCCCGCGCCTCCTCATGGCTCCTGATGGCGTAGCGCCTAGCCGTCGGGCTGTACCCCAACCCGTCTATCTGCGGAAATATATACCACATCCAGTGAGTCCGCTTCTGACCGTCCTTCAGCTCTGACAGCGCCCTTTCATAGACGCCGTCCTGGGCGCTCAGAAACCGCTTCAGTTCGTGCGGGTCATCGGTACTCACGTTTTCGCCCTTGCCTTTGCCACAGTAGTGATCCTTTACCTGCTACGGTATATATCTCCTAGTATATCAGACCCGCTTTCAGGCTGAACAATCTGGTTTCAGGATAATAGCAGCCCGGTATATGGATCAGGATTCGACCGCGGGCGAACACATGACTCCCGCCCGGGGGACCGGGAACCAGGTGAGCGGGAAAATGCGGCGCAGCTATCTTTCCCTTTTGACTTTAGCGGCGGGCCTGTGTTAAAAAATAGAGTAAAATCAAGGGAAATAACCATCCGGAGACTGATTATGCATTTTTTCACGTACAAGGGGAATGAACTCTATGCCGAGGACGTCCCGGTCAGGACACTGGCCGAGAAATACGGGACCCCTCTCTACATCTACAGCCACGGGACCGTGCTGCGCCATTTCAAGGCCTATGACGACGCCTTCAGCAGCTTCCCCCATATCATCTGCTATGCACTGAAGGCCAACACGAACGGCGCGATCCTGAGGCTCCTCGCAAAGGAAGGCTCAGGTGCTGACATCGTCTCGGGCGGTGAACTCTTCCGCGCGCTCAGGGCAGGCATAGCCCCGTCGAAGATCGTGTATGCTGGCGTCGGCAAAACAGACGCCGAGATAAAGACCGCCCTCGAAAACAGAATACTCATGTTCAATGTCGAATCTGAAGACGAGCTCAGGGCGATCGACCGGGTAGCCGGCAGAATGAAGAAGAAGGCGCCGATCGCACTCAGGATAAACCCTGACATCAACGCCCAGACGCACCCGTACATATCGACCGGGATGAAGGAGCACAAGTTCGGGATTTCGATCGACAAGGCGCTCCAGAACTACCGGCTGGCCAACAGCCTGAAGAACATCGAGGTCGTGGGTGTCCAGAAACATATCGGCTCACAGATCACCAGGCTGACGCCGTATGTGGATGCCCTGCAGCGCATCCTCCTGCTCTTCGATGAGCTGAACAGGAAGAAGTTCAATATCCGGTATCTGGATATCGGCGGCGGACTCGGCATCTCGTATCTCGATGAAAAGCCCCCTGTACCGGCTGACCTTGCAAAGAAACTGCTCCCGCTGGTCAACGGCAGGAAGCTGACCCTTATCATGGAGCCCGGGAGATCGATCGTCGGCAACGCAGGGATACTGGTGACCAGGGCCCTCTATCTCAAAAAGGGCGAGGGCAAGGAATTTGTGATCGTCGATGCAGGCATGAACGACCTGATGAGGCCGTCGCTCTATGACGCCTATCACCATATCCTTCCGGTCGTCAAGAACCGGCGCTCAAAGATAACCGCCGATATCGTCGGCCCGATCTGCGAGTCCGGAGACTTCCTTGCGAAAAAGAGGAAGATCGAAAAGGTACAGCAGGGAGAATATCTGGCGGTGATGAGCGCCGGGGCCTACGGCATGTCGATGAGTTCGACCTACAACAGCCGGCCGCAGATAGCCGAGGTGATGGTGCAGGGCAGGGCCCACGGCCTGGTGCGGAGGCGCAGCACCCATGAAGACCTGGTGAAGGACGAGGTCATCCCCGGGTTTCTGAAATGAACATCTCCTTCACCAAGATGCACGGCCTCGGCAATGACTTTATCGTCATCGACTGCCGGGACACGCCCCTCAGCTCGCAGGTCCCGGACCTTGCCGGGCTGAGCAGGCGGCTCTGCGACCGGAGGTTCGGTATCGGCGCTGACCAGATACTCCTTCTTCAGTCGTCTGAGACAGCCGACTTCTCGATGAAGATATACAATGCCGACGGCAGCGAGGTCGAGATGTGCGGCAACGGCATACGCTGCCTTGCGAAATACATATGGGACAGGAACCTCTCCGAAAAAGATACCCTTGCGGTCGATACGCTGGCAGGCATCATCAGGCCGGAGCGCGCCGGAGAGCTGGTGAGGGTGGATATGGGCGAACCGGTCCTCGAAGGAAAACTGATCCCGGTGGCGCTCGACGGCCGTATCACGGATATGCCTCTCAGGGTAGACGACCGCGAGGTCAGGATCACCTGCGTCTCGATGGGCAATCCGCATACCGTCATCGTCGTGGACAACGTCGACGCGTTCGACGTCCACCGCTATGGCCCGATCATCGAGCATTATGCGCTCTTCCCGAAACGGACCAATGTCGAATTTATCCAGGTGCTCGGCCCGGAGAACATCCGGATGCGCGTCTGGGAGCGGGGCTCGGGCGAAACCCTTGCCTGCGGAACCGGGGCCTCTGCAGTCGGCGTTGCGGCGAATATCCTGGGACTCACCGGAAAGAAGACCACCGTACACCTGCGGGGCGGCGATCTCCTTATCGAGTGGGCCGGGAACAATCATGTCTATATGACGGGCCCGGCAGTCACTGTCTTTGAAGGTCAGGTCAGGGTCTGACCCGTGGTATCCTCCGGGGACAACAGAAAGCACCCGCGCATAGGCTACGATATGCCGCTTGAATTCTCGGTGTCGGTCCTGGAGTTCGGAAACCCCAACCAGGTCTATTTCACGGGCCGGGGCATCGACAGGTCCGATACCGGCCTCGGGTTCATCACCGAGGCCCATCTTGAAGAAGGCTATGTCATAGAGATCAAACAGGAAGACGGGTCCTATCAGGCCGCCGAGGTCCAATGGGTAGGAGAACTGGACGGCATGCTCAGAGTCGGGGTTCTCCTGTATAATGATAGAAACAGTTCATGAGGAGGACGGTATGTTTAAGGGCTCAATCGTAGCAATAGTCACACCATTCAAAAAAGGCAAAGTGGATGAGAAGGCCCTCGGCGACCTCATCGACTGGCATATAAAGCAGGGGACAAACGCGATCGTGCCCTGCGGCACGACCGGCGAGTCTGCCACGCTCGATTACAAGGAGCACTACCGCGTTGTCCGGTTCACGGTCGAGGCTGTCAACAGGCGGGTCCCTGTCATAGCCGGCACCGGGGCCAACTCGACCGATGAGACGATCATGATCACCAAAGAGGCAAAGAAGTCAAAGGCCGATGCCGCGCTGATCGTTGCCCCCTACTACAACAAGCCGACACAGGAGGGACTCTACCGCCACTACAAGATGGTGGCCGAGGCGGTCAACATCCCGATCATCCTCTATAACGTGCCGGGCAGGACCGCGGTCAACATGCTGCCGCCGACGGTCGCCCGCCTCGCCGGGATAAAGAATATCGTTGCGATCAAGGAAGCAACCGGGGACCTCAGGCAGGTGAGCGACCTGCTGCGGCTCTGCGGCGACAGACTTGCGGTGCTCTCGGGCGACGATTTCACGACCCTCCCGCTCATGGCCCTGGGCGGCAAGGGCGTCATCTCGGTCTCTGCAAACGTTGCGCCGAAGATGGTTGCCGACATGTGCGCATGCTGGGAGCAGGGCAGATACGACGAGGCACGGGCCCTCCACTTCAAACTCGAACCCCTGAACGCATCCATGTTCATCGAGACGAACCCCATCCCGGTCAAGACAGCCCTGGCGCTGATGGGCAAGATACAGGAAGAGTTCAGAATGCCGCTTTGCGAGATGGCTCCTGCCAACCGGGATAAACTGAAGAAAGTCCTGAAGGACATGAAACTGATACGGTAGATTCATAATTTTGCAGGGGTTTGATTCGTCAAACCCCTGCTGCTTAAAGAGACCCCTGCTTGACAGCGGCCTGTGCAGTCTCTACAATTAAATATGAATACACGAACCAAGATACTGCTCGTCGAAGACTCGCCCTCGATACTCGCCATCTACAAGAACATGCTGACCATCGAACAGTTTCAGGTCACGACTGCCGTCAACGGGATGGAGGCGATCAAGGCCCTTTCACAGGAGAGGCCTGACGCTGTCCTGCTCGACCTGATGATGCCGATCATGGATGGCTACAAGGTGCTGCAGGTTATCAAGACCGACCCGAAGCTGTCGAAGATCCCGGTCCTCGTCTTTTCGGCCAAGGGGCAGCCCGAGGAGATCGAAAAGGCCTTAAGTCTCGGCGCTGCGGGGTATGTCATCAAGGCAACCACCAAGCCCAAGGAGGTGATCGAAAAAATACGGGCGATCCTCCAGAGCAAGACGACCGACGCACAGGAAGTCACCCACTACAACCTCCAGATTGTTGACAATGCCTTCGATGCGCAGAAGCTTTCGGACGATTTCCAGCTGGGGAACTTCGCCTGCCCGAAGTGTCAGACAAAGATGCTGCTCAACCTGATCCCCGACTTTTCGCACAACACCCCCTGGTTCTGCGGAAAATTTATCTGCCCGAAGTGCCATACGTAGACGCAAGCCCCGGGCTTCGCACCGCTCCGATTCTGAAATACGTAGGCTGACGAACGTCAGGGCGCGGGAGAAACGTCCTGTTCGGCCTTGCGCAGGACCAGGGCCGCCTCGGTGCTGGAACTGCAGTCCAGGAGTCTCAGGATGATCGCATCAAGGGGATGGTCCGCTTTTTTCCCCGATTGGCCAAGAAACAGGCTGATAAGCTCTTTATGCGCAGCCTTTTCATCCGAAGCTGAGGCCTGGTATTCCCAGATCGTCCTGAGAGGGAAGATCCCCGCGAAGAGCTTCATGACCTTTACGCTGTGCCCGGGGACGCTCGCAATCGATACCATGACCCGCTCCCTGCTCCTGAACCTGATCTGGCAGAAACAGTGGCGTGCCGTATTTCTATACGCGATGACCTTGCTCACGGAGATATTTTAGCAAAGCCCGCAGGGGAGGTTCAAATTATTGAATCGCAGCAGGGACAGGTGCCGAGAATTCGCAAATATGAAGACATTGGCTGGAACATCCCTCCTGTCCTCCCTTTGCCAAAGGGAGGAATCGTGCCCCTCTCTGGCAAAGAGGGGGGGGGGAGATTTTTGTTTGAATCAGCTGACCGGTGAGATTATCAGTAATCTATCGCGCCAGTCCCGGCAGCAGCTGGATCAAGCCCCCGCTGATGAACTCGACCGCAATGGCGGCCAGGATCAGCCCCATGAGACGGGTCGCGATATTGATGCCGGTCTTGCTCAGCATCCTGCTGAGGGGATTTGCAACATTCAGAGCGGCCCACGTCAGCAGCGAGATCAGCAGGCAGATGGTTATAATCAGGCCGATATGCAGGGGGTGAGCCGACTGGTCGGCGTAGATAATGACCGTAGAAATCGCGCCGGGGCCTGCCAGAAGCGGCATGGCGATCGGGACGACCGCTATGCTCTCCTTCTCCTCTGCCTCTTCTGCCTCCTCGGGCGTCTGGTTGCTCTGTTTATGCTTGGCCTGCATCATGGCAATCGACATCAGCAGCAGCAGGATGCCGCCGCCGACCTTGAATGACGCAATGCTCACCCCGAAGAAATCCAGCAGCGGCTTCCCCAGCAGCGTGGAGAAGATCAGGACAACGGCGACCGCAATGCTCGTCGTCCGTGCGATATGCCGCCTCTCGCCATTGGCCAGTCCGTCCGTCATGCTGACAAAGATGGGGACGACCCCCAGGGGGTTCACAATGGCGAGCAGGGTTGTGAATATTTTTATGTATACGGTCCATTCGATCATGGGTGTATTGTACCGTATCCCGTCATTTTTTCGGCCCGGGGAGGGAGGGGAACTGCAGGTCGGGGGGACTACCTGATCTTGTTCTGCTCGTTGAGCTTGATGATCTTTGGCTGCAGCGCCTTTGCCTTGCTGTCCTCGAGGTAACTGTAGCAGAAGATGATCACCTTGTCGCCGACCGCCCCTTTGCGGGCAGTGGGACCATTCAGGCAGATCTCACCCGAATTCTTTCTGCCCGGTATCACGTAGGTCTCAAACCGCTCACCGTTGTTCATATTGCTGATCATCACCTGCTCATACGGGAGGATACCTGCCTCCTTGAGAAGCGCCGCATCGATCGTGATGCTGCCCTCGTAGGCAAGGTTCGACTCGGTCACGGTTGCCATGTGGAGCTTGGTCCTTAACATGCATCTCAGCATAATACTACCTCGCGGATATATAAAGATGTTTTCATTCTATGATCTTCGGGACCCGGTAAAATTCGGCAGTTCCGTCCGGCGCATTCCGAAGCGCCTCTTCCCGCGGCAGGGACTGGGCCGGGACGTCCTCCCTCACCACATTGCTGATAGAAATGACATGCGAGGTCGGTTCCACGTTTTCGGTATCCAGAGCGTTGAGCGTGTCCATGTAGCTCAGGATGCTGTCGAGCTGACGGCCGAAGGTGTCTTTTTCATCCCCGGTCAGCGAGAGCCGGGCAAGATTCGCTATCTGGTCTATGGATATCTTCATATACTCCTCAACGCAGGGGAGACCTTATATCTTGGTAAGGTTCGCGAGTTTCAGGGAAAGCCGCTTCAGCCCGATATTCGGGAAGTTGACCATCACCTTCTGGTCTTCGCCGTCGCCGTAACAGTCACGGATGACCCCGATGCCCCAGACAGGGTGCTTGACCCTGCAGCCGGAGGCGAAAAGCGGTTTGACCTTTGCGATCTCGACTTTTTTGTTGTCCCTGCTGCATCTGACCGGCTGGTGATCCGTGACCTTCTCGATCCAGTGGCAGTAGTCCCGCGGAAGGTTTTTCAGGAACCGGGAGGGTTCCTGCTCCTGCACCCGCGAGTACAGCCGCCGTTTCTTCGCACCCGACAGGAGCAGCATGTCGCGCGCCCTGGTCATGCCGACATACAGGAGCCTCCGCTCCTCGGCGATCTCATCGTCCTTCCCGATCGCCTTGAAATACGGCAGGACCCCTTCCTCAATGCCGGTGACAAACACCACCGGGAACTCGAGCCCCTTGGCATTGTGGAGCGTCATCAGCGATATGTAATCTCCGGACTCATGTTCGCCCATATTCGTCAGCAGAGACACCTTGTCGAGAAAGTCCCGCATGTCCCTGCCTTCTGCCGAGGAGATCAGCTCATGAATGTTCTGCTTGCGGTCGTCGTCCAGCGACTCCCGCAGGCCCGTCTGCTCAGCGATATCCCGCAGAATATCGGCCGCATTGCCGGTCTCAGCGGGGACAAGCTCCTCGATCAGGCTTACGAAGCCCTCCAGCTTCTCACGTGTGGCAGAGACGATCCCGCTGCTCTTGATACAGGCCTTGAGGCTGTCAAAAAGGCAGGCAGACTTCTTCTTTGCCTCACTCTCGATCTTTGATATGGTTGCAGCACCGATGCCGCGCGGCGGGCAGTTAATGACCCGCCTCAGGCTGACATTGTCGCCATTGTTCACCACAAGCCGTGCATAGGCAATGAGATCCTTGATCTCTTTCCTCTGGTAAAAGCTTATGCCGCCGATCACCTTATAGGGGAGTCCTGCATCGCGCAGCGCATCTTCGACAGCGCGGGACTGGAGGTTCACCCGGTAGAGTATCCCGACGTCCTTGTAGGCAAAGGCCCCCTTAAGGTACAGTTCCCTGATGATCTTGGCGATATGGCGTGCCTCTTCTTCCTCGTTGTTCAGCCAGCAGAAATGCACCTTTTCGCCCGGCCCCTTGTCGGTCCAGAGCTTTTTGTCGTTCCGGTTGGCGTTCTTCGAGATCACGGCGTGAGACGCGTCAAGGATATTCTGGGTCGAACGGTAGTTCTGCTCAAGCCTGACGACCCTGGCACCAGGGAAATCCTTCTCAAAATTGAGGATATGCTGGACGTCCGCTCCACGGAAGCGGTAGATGCTCTGGTCGTCATCGCCGACCGCGCAGATGTTCTTATGCTGTTTTGCCAGGAGCTTCACGAGCTGGTACTGGGAATAGTTCAGGTCCTGGAATTCATCAACCAGGATATGCGCAAACAGCTGCTGGTATTTCTTCAGCACCTTGGGATGCTCCTGGAAGAGCTTCACGGTCAGCATGATCAGGTCGTCGAAATCAAGCGCGTTTGAACGCTGCAGCTCGTCCTGATACCGTATATAGACCTTGGCGAGTTTCTCGTCGAAACCGAAGCCGTCACCGGCAGTCAAGAACTGGTCAGGGCCGACCAGCGACGCCTTGAGGAAATTGATTCTCGAGGAAACCCCTTTATACAGGGCCTCGTAGATCTTGAAGTCCTTCAGGATATGCCGAATAAGGTTGCACCGGTCGTCCTCGTCATAGATTGAAAAATCGGGCGAATAACCGAGATGCTTGATCTCCTTCCGGAGGATCTTCCCGCACTGGGAATGCAGCGTGCCGATCCACGAACTGCGGATATCGTTATGGAGAAGCCCCGTAATCCGCTCCTTCATCTCCTCCGCAGCCTTGTTCGTAAAGGTGACGGCAAAAACAGAATCGACCGGCGCTTTATGTGTTTTGACCAGGTAGGCGAACTTGTGAGTGATAACCTTCGTTTTTCCGCTGCCTGCACCAGCAAGTACTAACAGGGGACCATTGATGTGCTGTAAGGCTTCTTTCTGCTGGGGATTGAGATCCTGCATTAACCCTTCTTTAGACATCGATTATTTGCTCCGTGGTTGTTCGTGTGTATATAGATTAACAAATATCCGCCGTTTAAATCCAGCGTATGCCTGCCTCCGGGGTCACTCAACGGTAACACTCTTGGCCAGGTTTCTGGGCTGGTCAACGTCGCAGCCGCGCAGCACCCCGATGTGATAGGCAAGAAGCTGCAGCGGCACCGCAAGCAGCACCGGCAGGAGATACGGGTTCGTGTCCGGCACCAGCACGCAGCGTTTCGAGATGCCGCAGACATCCTCGCACAGGAGGGACGCGATGGTGATAACATTGCCGCCGCGGCTCTTCACCTCCTGGATGCTGGTCAGCATCTTCTCATAAAGACTGTCCCTCGCCACCAGGATGACAACCGGGAGGTCTTCATCGATCAGGGCGATAGGGCCGTGCTTCATTTCTCCGGCCGCATACCCCTCGGCGTGGATATAGGATATCTCCTTCAGCTTCAGCGCACCTTCGAGTGCCATCGGGAAGTTAATCCCCCTGCCGAGATAGATAAACCCGCGGGCCTTGCTGAATTCGCGGGCAATGTTCTTTACCGTATCATCCGCCGACAGCGCCGACTCGATCTTGCCCGGAAGCATCAGGAGGTCCTGCAGGAGCGACCGCGACCGGTCAGGGCCGAGTTCGCCCCGCAGCTGACCGAAGGCTATTGCAAGAAGATAGACCGCTGCATACTGCGTCAGAAACGCCTTGGTCGAGGCCACCCCGATCTCTGGTCCTGAGTACGTGTAACAGACGGCATCCGCCTCCCGGGCCGAGGTGCTTCCGACGACATTGCAGATACTCAGCACACGCGCACCCAGCCGTTTCGCCTCCCGCTGGGCGGCGAGGGTGTCGGCGGTCTCGCCCGACTGGGTGATGACAACCATGAGGTCTTCGCTGCTGACCAGGGGCCTGCGATAGCGGAATTCCGAGGCGATATCGACCTCGACCGGTATCCGGGCAAGGTCCTCGATCATATATTTTGCGGCAAGGGCCGCATGCCAGGACGTCCCGCAGGCAACGATGAATATCTTCTTCAGCGGAAGCAGCATCTCCCGGGAAAGGCCGAATTCGTCGATATTGATCTCCCCCGTCTCGACAGAGAAACGGCCCCTGATGGTGTCACCGACCGCCCGTGGCTGTTCGAATATCTCCTTCAGCATGAAATGACGGTAACCGCCCTTCTCCGCCATGGAGGGGCTCCAGGTAATCGAGACCACCTCTTTCTCGACCGGCGACCCGTCAAGCTTCGAAACGACAACGCCGTCGGCGGTCAGGACGACCATCTCGCCTTCGTCGAGAAAAATAACGTCGCGGGAGTAGCTCAGGAAGGCGGGGACATCGGACGCGATGAAGTATTCTCCGTCGCCAAGGCCCACCACCAGCGGGCTGTCCTTCCGGACGCCGATCACCTTGCCGGGTTCTTTTTCGTTGATCACGGCAAGGGCGTAGGCGCCCTTGACCTCTTTCAGGGCCTCCCTGACAGCTTCTTCGGTCGGCATCCGGTCGGCATAGTCCCTGATAAGGTGGCAGAGGACTTCCGTATCGGTATCCGAACTGAAGGTGTAGCCCTTTTCAGCAAGCTTCTGCTTCAGGCTGAGGTAGTTCTCGATAATGCCGTTATGGACGATAACGATCCCGCCGGAACGGTGAGGATGGGCATTTTCTTCCGAGGGCTTTCCGTGTGTGGCCCACCGCGTGTGGCCTATTGCGGTCGACGCCGACAGTTTCTCGGCCTCGACAATCGACGCCAGGTCCCTGATCTTGCCCTTGCACCTCCGGACATCTATCCCCTGATCGGAAAAATAAGCAACCCCGGCAGAGTCATATCCCCTGTATTCGAGGCGCTTCAGCCCCTCGAGGATGACCGTCACCGCATTCTTGTTCCCCGTATACCCGATAATCCCGCACATAGTCCCTCTGTTATCCCCTTTCCCGTCTCATCAGAAATTCAGTTCTCCCTGTTTTATCTCTTCCTTCTCTTTTTTGCCCAGCCCGGCACGTGCTGCTGCGCAACCCTGCTGACCGCAAGGGCCTCCTGCGGCACATCCCTCGTTATCGTGGATCCCGCACCGACATAGGCGCCCTTCCCGATCCTGACGGGTGCGACGAGCTGGGAATCACTCCCGATAAAGACCCTGTCCTCGATGACCGTCAGATGCTTGTTCACCCCGTCATAGTTGCAGGTGATGGTTCCGGCGCCTATATTGACGCCCCTGCCGATCTTTGCATCACCCAGATAGCTCAGGTGGGATGCCTTGCTCCCCTTTCCGACAACGGTCTTCTTCAGCTCGACGAAGTTGCCGATCCGGGCCTCGCGTCCGACAACCGATCCGGGCCTGATGTGTGCGAACGGCCCGACAACTGCTGCGTCGCTGATCTCGGAGCCCTCGATGACCGAGGAGTCTTTGATAGCAACGTCATTCCCAATCCTGCTGTCCCTGATCCGCGCGTTCGGGTAGATCACTGTCCTGCTGCCGACCGTGGTAGCGCCTTCAAGGCAGACATTCGGATAGATGACCGCCCCGGCTCCGACGCTGACACCGCGGTCGATATAGACCGCCTCAGGGTCGATGAACCCGACCCCTCTTTCGACAAGCCCGGCAACAATCCTCTTTCTCATGAGTCCCGATGCCCTCATGAGTTCGGTCCGCGTATTGACTCCCATGAACTCCTCTTCCTCCCCGATGCAGCAGGCAGAAGCGCGGAGTCCGCGTCTCCCGGCAAGGTAGACCACATCGGTGAGGTAATACTCCTGTGTCAGCGGGTTCTTCTCGATCGCACCCAGCAGGCGGAGGGCCGCAGGGCCGAAGACATACACACCGCTGTTCACCTCCGCGATCTTCCTCTGCTCCTCATCCGCATCCTTTTCTTCGATAATGGCAGCCGCGTTCCCCGCACGGTCCCGCACCACCCTGCCGTAGGCGTCAGGTTTCTGTGCAATAAACGAGAGGACCGTCAGGTCGTTTTTCCCCCGCCGGTGAACCTGGAGGAGTTTTCGGAGCGTTTCAGGCCTGACAAGCGGGGTATCACCGTTCATCACGACCAGGTCACCCGTGAAGCCTGCCAGCGCGGGAAGAGCGGACATCACCGCATGGCCGGTACCGAGCGGTTCAGCCTGGAGTGCGAAGGAAACGTCCTCTGTTCCGATCGTCTGACCGACGGCATCGCGTATCCGGTCCAGGTGCTTCCCCGCCACAACCACGATCTTCTCCGGCCGGATACGCCTCGCGGTATCGATCACGGCCCCCAGCATCGTCTCTCCGCAGATGCGGTGGAGGACTTTGGGAAGGGAGGACTTCATCCTCTTGCCCTCTCCCGCGGCCAGGATAACCGCAGCGGTCTTCACTCCTTGGCCTCACCGATCCGGTTCGGCGCGGCGATGCCTCCCGATAAAATTATCTTGATGCCCTCGTCGATCGCAATATCAGTGTAGAACAGGTCCCTGTCGCAGACCAGCACAATATCCCCAAGGTACAGGTTGTTCGTCGGCACATAGACCGCATGCAGGACCGTTTCCCGGGCGCTGCCCTCAATCACCGTGCTCTCTTTTGTCAGAAACCCGAAGGCGTACATGCCCGGCCGTGGATATTCGATGATCACAAATTTCTTGAACGAGGCGTTCTTGCTCTCGGGGGAAAAGGCGTCGACAAGCTGCTTGACCGCGGTATAGAACCCCTTGAAAACCGGGAGTTTCAGAAAGAGGTTCTCGAACATGCCGATCATCTTCTTGCCGAAGACGTTCGTCGAAATGATGCCGACAATAAAGATGAGGACTATGGCGGAGATGAATCCCAGACCCGGGGTATGATATCCGAGGACCTGGAAATAAAACGGTTCGAGCAGGCTGTCGACAAAGGCAACGAACTTGCCGATCACCAGCACCGTGATAATCGCGGGGATTGAGACGAAGAGGCCCGCGATGAACTTCCGCTTGAACGTTGCGGTGACCGTCGATCCCGTCATCATGCTCTGGTATGGCTACTTGCCGAGTTTTTCCGCAACGTCATCCGGGATATCAAAATTCGCATAGACGTTCTGGATATCATCATGCTCTTCCAGTGCGTCCATGAGTCTGAGCATCTGCTCTGCAGCCTTCTCGTCGAGGACCACGTAATTCTTGGGAAGCATCGTCACCTCTGCCGAGGCGACCGGCACCGAGGCCTTCTCCAGTGCCTCCCTGACCGAGGGCATATCCTCGGGAAGGGTTATAATCTCGTAATTCTCTTCCTGCGGGTCGTTCTTCATGTCCTCGGCCCCCGCATCGAGGGCAGCCGACATCACGGTATCCTCGGCAGCAGCGGTCTTCGCGACAAGGATATACCCCTTCTTGTCAAACATCCACGCAACACATCCGGTCTCCCCGAGGTTGCCGCTGTTCTTTGAGAGGATGAACCGTATCTCCGGAAGTGTCCGGTTTTTGTTGTCGGTCATGACCTCCATGATGATCGCAACGCCTGCGGGGCCGTATCCTTCATACACAAACTCCTCGTAGGTCACTCCGGGGAGTTCGCCGGTCCCCTTCATGATCGCCTTCTTTATGTTGTCATGGGGCATATTCACTTCCTTGGCGCTCTCGATCGCAGATCTGAGCCGCGGATTGCCTCCGGGGTCACCGCCGCCGAGCCGCGCAGCAATCGAGATCTCCTTGACGATCTTGGTGAATATCTTGCCCCTTTTTGCGTCAGTATTGGCCTTTTTATGCTTTATCTGAGACCACTTCGAATGTCCGGACACCTAAGAACCTCCCGTACGTATTATTGAATACTATGGTATTTTGTTCGTGCTGTTCTTCTTTTTTCCCAGCTGCTCCAGGCGCTGCGCCGCAAGAATCCCCTCGCGGAATTTCGGGAACAGGGAAATAACGATCTTGTACCCTTTTTCAGCCTCAACAAGGTCACCGAGGTTCATCTTCGCCTCGGCATAATAGTAGATATCGTGGGGCCGGTCGAGTTTACCGGTCTCAATATACCGCCTGACAGCAGGGGTGTAGAAGGCCAGGAGTTTGTCCCACTTGCCGTTTACATAATACGCCTTCGCAACCGAGTCTTCGATTTCACGCCTGAGAGGGGATTGGGCATATTTCTTCACAAATGCAGTATAGTGTGCTTCAGCCTTCTCAAACTGCGGCGGGGTATAATCGCGCAGGTAAATCAGGATAAGGCGCCAGTAGCACTCCTGCCCCAGCGCAGCATCCGGGTATTCATTGATGATTTTCAGATAGAGCGCCTCGGCCTTCGGCAGGGCAGCTTTCCTGTCATCCCCGGCAAATACTTCTGCGACCTGCTCAAAAATCACCAGGGCCCTGCTGTCCTGCTCTTTTTGTGACAGCACGGGAGCGGGACGGGGGGCCTCAACCTCATGCTTCGGCGGCTGCGTCGCGCAGGAAGACAGCACCAGCGACAATGCAACCGGCAGGATGAGGGAGCACAAAGGCAGCACAAGGGATTTCCGCATGACTTTTTATAATAATTCCGGCACGTTGAAGCTGTCAAGGCCTGCGGAAGATTTTCGCTTCCCGTCAGCCCCTGACAAAAAACTCGATCGCGGCCTTCACCTGGTCGAGGTCAACCCGTGTATTGAAGCATGGACCATGGGGCCGTTCATTCGGAATGCCGAGCACCGGCATCGGGAAGGTATCAACGACACCGCTTGAGAGATCCCGCTCGCAGGCGACGGCAACGATCGCATCGGGCCGCGCCTCCATAACGATCTTCCGGGCCAGGGTGCCGCCGGTGGCAACGAAGAGGTTCAGCCCGTACTGCTCCGAGATCCCGATAAGGTCCTTCACCTCGCACCTGCCGCACCGCTTGCAGTTGAAGATATTATGGGTAAGTCTGATCTGGCAGTCATTGACCTGGATACAGTGCGGAAGCAGGAGGAGGATCCTGCGGGTGCCGTATCTGCCCTTCTTCACCAGACTGTTGTTCATCGAGATGATCAGCCGCTGAAACTGTTCCTTCCTGCCCTTCATAAAGGCGCTGAGGAGCATGAGCAGCGGATAGAGCACCTTCAGGACAAGTCCCCGGAGAAGCTTATAGGGCATCGAAGCCTGTTCCGGCGCCAAGGCGCCTGCCGTTCACAAAGTCGGATGCCGCCATGGCCTTCCTGCCCTCGGGCTTCAGCTCATGCACCGACAACAGCCCGGAACCGGTCTGCACCAGAAGCCGCCCTTCTCCCGGAGCTGAAATCGTACCAGGCCTGTCAGCTGCGTCGGAGTCAAGCACCGAGGCCCTGAGAATAACAACCCGTTCCCCCTTGAGTTGACCGTAGGCCCCGGGCCAGGGAAATGTGCCCCTGATCAGATTGAATATCCTCCGGGCAGGCCATTTCCAGTCTATCCTTCCGTCTTCCTTGCTGAGCGGCGGGGCAAAGCTCGGTTCCCCGTTTTGCGGGACAGGGGAGACCGTACCGTCTTTCAGCCCGTCAAGTGTTCTTGCCAGCAGTGAAGCGCCGATCTCAGAGAGCCTGAGGCTCAGCGACTGGGTTGTGTCGTCGTCACTGATCAGCGTCTCCTCCTGAAGCAGGATGTCCCCGGTATCAAGCCCTTCATTCATCAGCATGGTGGTTATTCCGGTTTTGGGATCGCCGTTGATGACCGCCCACTGAACCGGCGCGGCACCACGGTATTTCGGCAGGAGAGAGCCGTGCACATTGACACAACCCAGGGGCGGAAGAGTCAGAATGCCTGCCGGAAGGATCCTCCCGTATGCGACGACCGCAATCACCTCCGGACACAGGGAGCCCAGTTCCCGCAGAAATTCCGGGGTTTTGATCCTGTCGGGCTGAAGCACGGGGATTCCCCTCGCCAGGGCAAACTCTTTTACCGGCGGAGCCGAAAGCACATGGCCCCTCCCCTTGAGCCTGTCCGGCTGGGTGACAACAGCGACGACATCCCTGCCTTCATCAAGCAGTATTTTCAGCGACGGGACGGCAAACAGGGGGGTTCCGAAGAAGATAATGCGCATGAAGGCTCAGGCGTCTGTTTTCTGTTTTTTCTTGTACTTCTTCTTGAAAAATTCACGTCTGATCGGGCTGAGCCGGTCGACGAAGAGTATGCCGTCGAGGTGGTCTATTTCATGCTGAACCGCTATGGAGAGGAGCCCCCCGGTCTCAATCTCGACCTGCTGCCCCGCGCGGTCCAGGGCGGTGAGCACAAGGCTTTCAGCCCGCTTCACCTTTGCCGTATAATCTGGGACGCTCAGGCACCCCTCCTCGAATTCGATCTCGCCCTCCCGTTTCAGTATTACAGGGTTTATCAGGACCAGCAGCGGGACCGTCTCTTCGCGCATACTGATATCGATCACCGCAAGCCGCTTCGAAACACCAACCTGCGGGGCGGCGAGCCCGATTCCCGGAGCCGCGTACATCGTCTCGATCATGTCGTCGATCAGCTGCTGGAGCTCATCATCGATCTTTTCGACCGGCGTTGCCTTCTGCTTGAGGACGCGCGCGGGATATTTCTTAATGTCCAGTATTGCCATAATTTATTATAAAGCATTTGCTTTGCAAAATTAATGAAACTCCGCCCCGCTTATCGAATAAACGGTGCCGCACGCCTGCACTATCTCTCCGATGCCCCTCCGCAGACACGGCGGTCGCTGCTGCCCGGACGAAAGAATCACCGGCGCTCTGTCAGGAGCAGTCTTTCTTCGTCTCATCCAGCAAAGTGACTATCTGCTGCGAGAGGGGGCGCATCTGGGCCAGAAGCTCTGAGGCCTTCTCCGTTCTGCCCGCATTGTGCGCAGCGACCGCGTCCTTCGCCAGCTGATGAATCTTCTCATGAGGCGGCTCCACCTGTTTGAATCCCGGGGCGTTGCCGCAGATATCCAGTCCTTCCTTGTAGTACCACTTCCCGAACCGGCAGCTGTGGTGATCTGGCAGCTGCGCGGGATCAAGGCTGATCTCTCCCTTGAGACAGGATGCGATCTTGCCGACAAAGCCATGATGGTCGTTCTTCGCAAGTTCGAGCATCACGATAGCACCGCCCTTTGTCTTGATACCCGACGTCGTCGATCTCATCTCATCGGCAAACGATGCGAGTTTTGCTACTTCTCCCTGGACCGTCGTGGACAGGCCCTCGATCTCCCGGGCTATCTCCGAGGTGGCACTGATGTTTCTGGACACTTCCTCGGACGTTGCCGACTGCTGATCGACCGAGGTGGCTATCTGTGTTATCTGTTCCTGGACCTTCTGGACAGCGGCAACGATGCTCTCGAGCGAACCACCGACATTGCTGATATCTTTCGTGGCCTGGGTAACCTGCCCGGCGGCATCACCCATGGACTTCATGGTCTGCTCTGATTCCGCCTGCACCGCACCGATCTTCAGCGATATCTCGGAGGTTGCCTTTATCGTCCTTTCAGCGAGTTTTCGCACCTCGTCGGCAACAACGGCAAAACCGCGTCCCTGCTCCCCCGCGCGCGCCGCCTCGATCGCGGCATTCAGGGCAAGCAGGTTTGTCTGGTCGGCGATGTCCTTGATGACCGTGACGATATCGCCGATTTCCCCCACACGGCTGTTGAGCCGACCGACAACATCGGTCAGCTCGATCGTTGATGTATGGACGCGGTTGACCGTATCCACGGCGCCGGATGCCATGGTCCGCCCCTGGGAGGCCGCCTCCCACGCCTTCGCCGAGGTCTCGGAGACGGAAGAGGCATTCTTTGCTATATCGGTGATCGTGTTGCTCATTTCTTCAGAGGCCGTGGCTATTTCCGCTGCCTGATCCGACTGTTTTTTTGCACCGGAGGCGGTCTTGTCTACCATGGTCTTCAGGATATCGACGACCGGCAATATTTTGCTGGTATTGATCATGATCCGGTTGATCATGTCGTTGAAATACTGGATGGTCCGCGAGACATTCTGCGCAACCCTCGCAACCTCGTCCCTGCCGGCATACGACAGGACCAGCTCCGTATGTTTGTTCGTCACATCCTTGAGGTCCTCAACAAGGTTAATCAGGGGCATATGGGTCACCCGGACAACGCTCAGGACCACCAGGACAACGACGGCAATGCCGACCATGCCCAGCAGAAAATAGAGGTACTGCAGGCCCCGTATTCTCCCGAACGATTCCTTCATGGAAACCTTGATGCTGATGGCGCCGAGGACCTCCCCCTCCCTGACCTTATGACACGAAAGGCAGTCTTTGCCCATGAAATCCTTCTTCGCGATATACGGGAATACCCCGCGGATAAAATCCCCCTCGAACAAGACCTTTTCTACACCCTTTTCGATCACCTCTTTTTCGATAGCATCGGCAGGATGCGCGTGGTCCTCGTGCCGGAGCTTTCCGAAATCCTTGTCCACATTTTCAGCCCTGAAGACCCGCACATCAGATGTCTTCTGCATCTGCTCAAGGAATTCGCCCTTCGCCTTCGCATAATCCCCTGCCAGCATCATGGTCGTCAATGCGTTCAGAACCGTGTCCCGCATTCTCTCGAGCGACGAGTGCCGGATCTCCTCAAGGACGATGTTTCTTGTCTTGTAGCCCGTGACCACAATGGTCAGCAGTACGCCCAGGGATACGGCGATGATAATCGGAACAGCGGTTTTCCACCGTATGGATATGTTCTTCGTGTTCAGCATGCCTCTTACCTCTATTTATTGTGGGATTATGTGTGACAACTTAGGATACTAGTCGTCAGGAACTGCCCTTTACTTTAATATCGGGGCACGCACCGCGCGGGATTAAGCACGAAAGGGCATTTTGCCGGAGGCTTCCGGCAGGGTCCCCGCAGTTGCAATTTATGGGAAACAATGGCATTATTGAGTGAGAAATCATGGACAGGCCAAGACAATACATACGCCGGCTGCCGCGCATCCTCCTCTTTATTGTGTTCATTTCCGCCGTTTTCTCGTGCGTCACACCGGGCATGAAGGCAGGTACCATAAAAAACAGCGTCCCGGTTGCAGGGAGAGAGCTGCTTGAAGAAGTCCATGTCATCGCAATCCCGGCCTTTTACGGCGACGTTCAGAACTGGAAAGAGGTCTCCTACGAAGTGCTATTCCCGTCAAAGCGGATTAAGGTACTGCCGCCCGGCCAGGTCGATGCGACCATAAAAAAACAGAACCCGGATATCGGCACCGTAAAATCCCAGGACCGCGGCAGTGCGCTCGCCAGGGCAGGCAGGGGGCTGCCTGCGGATGCCGTCATAAACGGCATGATACTTCCGAAGGACGATGCCGCAGAGCTGGTCATTCAGCTGCTCTCTCTCACCGACGGCAGGGTATTGTTCTGGCAGGCTGTTGATCTGTCGCCGAAAGACGGCCAGATCGGGCATGAGGCAAAAAAGGCCGTTCTTGCGGAAATGCTCGCCCCGATTCTTGAGCACGCGGGGAAGAAGAAAAAGGCGGCACCCGTGCCGCCGGCACTGAAGCAGGAGGCAGAACCAAAACCCGCGGTGGCAGAACCGCAGCCGTCAGAGCCGCCGAAGGCAGACCCTCCGAAACCCGACAGGAAGCCCCGGAAATCAAGACCCTCCCGGACACCTGACCCGATCAGTCCGATGTAGCCGCCGGTTCGAACAATGGACGAAACCGCTCATTTCAAAATGCAGTGTCCCAAATGCGGGAAGGACTTCCCGTTTGACGCAACCCATTGCGAGGAATGTTCCGCCATGCTTGAGCCGGTCGAAACCAGCGGACAGCAGGCGGAATTGCCCTCCGGTAATCAGAATGCCCCGGCAGGGCAGCCGGAGATGGACAAGACACCCCCTGTCAGCAGCGACCGGATAGAGGATATAAAAATCGACAGTCTCAAGGCTGACATCGAGAACCGGTTCCTCTTTACCCTGCTCCTTGAACTGGACCAGCTCAGGAGAAGACTTGCCCGAAAAGAGCAGCACCTCGCTGAACTGCACAGGAAGCAGGGGGACACCGTCAATGCCGGGTATATCAGCCAGACCGGCAGGACGGAAAAAGAGATCGAAGAGCTTCTGACAAAGACGGCCAGAATCGAAATGATCCTCGAAAACCTCGAAAAAAATATAGCCTCGGATATAGAAAAACTCCAGGAGACCGTCAGGGCGCTTCCGCGTCCTTCGTTTTCTGCCCGCTATTCGCAGGCCGGCCGCTACTACCGGATGATAACATCGGAATTGAAGATAAAGACCGTACTCCTCGATATCATCAGGGGGAAACTGCCGCGGTCATTTTTCAGGACCAAGCGGATGGTGCGGATGCTGGCGCTCGGGGCGGCCGGGATCGTCTGCACGCTCCTCCTGTCGTGGTTCATCGCAGCCCGCAGCCAGCCGTACCTTGCAGAACGACCTCCTTCGGGCAGCAGGCAGGCCCCGGCTGCGGCCACTGCTGTCCGCGAAGAGGATATCCTGCGGCTTCTTGACGATATCAGGACTGCCAACATGACCAGGGATCTGAAACTCTGGGAATCCCGATACTCCTCCGGCTACCCCGAACTGAAGGAAAAGAAGGAAGGCATCCTGGCACAGTGGAAGCAGTTTGATTACGTCTCTCTCAAATACCGGATCGAAGACCTCCGGACCAGCGGAGCCGCCGCCGATGCGGTGATCGTCTGGGACATAGAACTGAAGCCGGTCAGGGGCGGCAGCAGCACAAAGGTAACCTCCCGTCTGGCATCGACCTTCGTCCTTGAAGGCGGCACCCTGAAGATTTCCGCTGTCAAAAAGGATGATCGCTAACCGCTCATGCCGGGTGCTCGCCTTCACGCAACAGAGACCCTCGTCAGCATTTTCAGCGGGGATGTACGGCCGAAGCCTGCCATAGAAGCGATCGCTGCATCGCTCGACCGGCGCGACCGCGCCTTCCTGATGGAGGTCGTCTACGGGGTTCTGCGCTACCGCGACACGCTTGACTGGATACTCGGTCACTTTCTGAGTAAACCGGCCAGCCTGGATGCCTGGACCGTCAATAACCTGAGGGCCGCTCTCTACCAGGTCTATTTCATGAGGGTGCCCGAACGGGCGGTCGTGCATGAAGCGGTCGAGATCGAAAAGACGTTTGGGCAGAGGAACCGGAGCGCGAAGCCGCCGCTGGTCAATGCCGTCCTCCGGAGCATCGCCCGGCAGAAAGACAGGTTCGCGCTCCCGCTGAAGCCTCCCGGGCCGGACTCCCCTGCAACTGAAATAGCCCTGAACACCTCCCATCCCCGCTGGCTGGTCAGGCACTGGATAAAACGCTTTGGCGAGGATGAAACCAGGCTCCTTGCTGCTGCAAACAATATGAGGCCGCCGTTCACCATCAGGACCAACACGCTCCGCACGACGCGCAGTGCGCTGATCGACAGGCTCCGCAGCGAGGGGATTCCCTCATCACCCACCCGCTATTCTCCGGAGGGCATTACGCTGGACGAACGGGTCTCCTACGACGACCTGTCCATTGCCCGCGGTCTGTTTACGGTGCAGGATGAAGCCTCACAGCTGGTCACCTGGCTGCTCAACCCGCAGGCGGGTGAACGCGTACTCGACGCCTGCGCTGCCCCGGGAGGGAAGACAACCCATATCGCTGAAATGATGCGGGATGACGGAGAGATCGTTGCCGTTGAAAAGGACGCCAGACGCATGTCGCATCTGCGTGATAATGTCAGCAGGCTCGGCCTCAGGAGCGTCAGGGTGATCAATGCAGACGTAACCGGGCTGGTCAACGCTGAGCACGAAACCTTTGACCGGATATTCCTCGACGCCCCCTGTTCGGCCACCGGGGTGATCCGCAGAAACCCCGACGTCAAGTACCGGCACCGGGCCTCCGACCTCCTGGTGTTCAGGGAAAAACAGCTCCACCTCCTGCAGACCGTGTCACGTCTCCTGAAAAAAGGGGGCACGCTGGTGTATGCCGTCTGCTCCACGGAACCCGAAGAAGGAGAGCAGGTCATCGGCGAGTTCTTGAAGACTGACCATGAATTCCGTATTATAGATGCTGGCGCGCCGCTCCTGAAGGAGTTTCTCGCAGGGGGTATAGTGAGGACATTTCCGCACAGACATAACATGGACGGTTTTTTCGGGGCAGCATTATGCAGAAGAGACTGAGCAGCCTCATCCGGATCCCGCTCGCCCTGGTTGCGTTCATATTCCTGGGGCTGGTCTTCGGGTATATTACGTTCAACATACTGAGCTTCAGCCGTACCGTCGCGGTGCCGTCTCTTGCGAACATGTCCCTCGTCGAGGCGAACGAGACGTTGACCCGGGCCGGCCTCTATCTGAAGATCGAGGGAGAAGACTACGACTCTGTTGTCCAAACCGGGAAGATCGTGCGTCAGGACGTGCCGGCCGGCAACAAGGTGAAGGAGCGCAGGGCCATCAAGGTGATTGTGAGCAAAGGACCGAAGGTGCTCTCGGTACCGGTGCTCGTCGGCGAGACACTTGCCGACGCCGAGTCGGTCCTGATACAGAAGGGACTGAGGATCGGCAAGGTGATCACGGTCCATGCCGATGCAGTAGAAAAAGGAAGAATCGTGGCCCAGAGGCCTGAACCGGATGAAAATATGGCCGATGCGATCACCGTATTGGTCAGTGCCGGACCTCATGAAATAAGCTACAGCTGCCCGGACTTTGTGAACAAGCCTCTTGAGGAGGCGAAGGAACTGGCGAAGAAAATGGGCCTGCTCGTAGAGACCAGGGGGCAGGGGACCATCGTCTCCGGCCAGAAGCCACGGCCAGGGACGTCCGTCAGAAGCGGCGAAACGATCTATTTTGAAATGAAAGAGGTGAACACCCCGTGATCAGGATATCTCCATCAATACTTTCAGCGGATTTTTCGAGACTTGCAGATGAGATCAGGGCTGCGGAAGATGCCGGTGCGCATATGCTCCATATCGACGTCATGGACGGGCGCTTTGTACCGAATATCACGATCGGCCCCGCAGTGGTCGAGTCGCTCCGGAAGGTTACAAAACTGCCGCTCGATGTCCATCTGATGATCGCAGAACCGGACCGGTACCTCCCTGACTTCATCAGCGCCGGGTCGGATATCCTTACCGTCCATATCGAGGCAGCGACCCATCTCCACCGGTCGGTCCAGAGCATAAAGGAGAAGGGTGTCAGGGCAGGGGTCTCGTTAAACCCCGCATCCCCGGTGGCCCTGCTTGAGGACATCATCGATGACCTGGATATGGTGCTGATCATGTCGGTCAATCCCGGCTTCGGCGGCCAGGATTTTATCCCACACGCCCTCGTCAAGATACGGCAGCTCCGGAAGCTGATCGACGACAGGGGACTGTCCGCCGAGATAGAGGTGGACGGAGGGGTGAAGCCTGAGAATGCCCGTGAGGTGGCCGATGCAGGCGCGACCATACTCGTCATGGGCTCTGCCTTTTTCAAATCAGGCGACTACCGGGCGACAATGGAAAAGATAGGGAGGGCTCTCGGAAATGCATAAAATATTCTCGAAGGCAGAAGACCTGAGAAAAAAGAGCCAGTATGTAAAATCACGGGAGCTGTTCCAGAAAGCGCTGAAGGGATATACATCCCGGGATGACCTGCAGGGAGTGCTGGACTGCCAGATGGCGATCGGAGACGTCTCGAGGATGACCGGAGACTTCGACCTCGCCCTGAAGCATTACCTCAATGCGATCGAGACTGCCCGGCAGCTGAAGGACCCTGTCTCGGTTGCAGACGCCCAGATCAATATCAGTCTCACCTTCCGCGGCAGGGGCGACTGGAAAAACGCAATGACCGTTGCAAAAAAAGCCCTCAGCTTCTATATGAAACAAGATGACGTTCCTGCTGCAGCGTTCGCCCTCTGGGCCATAGCCGGCACCCTCAGGATCAAGGGGGATATTCCTGCTGCGATCAGCACCTACGGCGAGGCCCTGCAGCTTTTCAGGGAATTGAAATCAAAGGCATCAACGGGCTACTGCCTCTGCGGGCTGGGCGGCACACACCGCATCGCAGGTCTCTTCAGGGAGTCGCTGAAATATTATCAGACCGCGAACAGACTTTTCAGCAACCTCAAAGACCGGTTCGGCATGGCCTACTCCTACTGCGGCACAGGTAACGCCTACCGGATGCTCGGCGACTATAAAAAGGCCCTTGCCTGTTTCAGCCGTGCGTCTGTCATCTACAACAGGATCGGGGACCGTGTCAGTTATGCCTACACGGTCTGGAGTATCGGGACGACGCACAAGATGCTCGGAAATCTTGACGAGGCAAAGGCGAACTTCAAACAGGCAGAGGGCTTCTTCAGGCAGACAAAAGACCCGCGGGGCATGATCTACACGCGTCTCGGCATGGCCGAAGCAGCCCTGCTGGGCGGGAAAAAGAAGACCGCACTCAAACTGACTGCCGAGGCCGTTGCCGAGGCCCGGAAATATGGGTTCAGCGTCGAGCGCTGTCATGCCGAGGTCCTGCAGTCCTACCTGGCCGGCAGGATCAGGACCGGCTGTTATAAAAAAATCGGACTGGAACTTGATTTCACCGAACCGCCTTTCAACATTCCCTGATGGCCCCTCAGACCATGCAGGAGGAGCACCGGTGAGCGTGGTGAATATTCCGAATACCCTCACGGTGATGCGGATCGTGATCATCCCGGTATTTGTGACCGCGATTATTTACGGGGAATACCGGCTTGCGCTCTATCTCTTCATCCTCGCCTCGGTCACGGACCTTCTGGACGGGCTCCTGGCGAGGCTCACGAACCAGAAGACCGAACTGGGTACCTTTCTCGACCCTCTGGCAGACAAGTTTCTCCTCGTTACGTCGTTCATACTTTTCTCGGTCTACGGCTGGATCCCGAAGTGGCTCACCATCACCGTTATCAGCCGGGACCTGATCGTTGTCAGCGGCTGGCTGCTCCTGACACTCATCTACAACAAGTCAAAGGTCGAACCGGTCATGCTCGGCAAGGCCGCTATAGCGTCACAGCTCATCCTTCTGGCCTATGTGCTTCTGAGTATCAGCGTGCCGGCAGTCCCCCCGGCGCCTGATTTTCTTGTCATCCTCACTGCCGCGCTGACCGCGGTCTCTGGAATACAGTATATTTACAACGGATTGAAACTCACCCATGGCGGCTAAAAAGGGAATCGAAATAGAGGAAGTCCTCCCGGGCAGCCCGGCTGACCGCTCCGGGCTTATGCCCGGGGACCTGCTGCTGGCGGTCAACGGGCACAAGCTCCGGGATGCCATCGATCTGATGTTCCACAAAGGGTATGATGCCATCGACCTGGTCTTCGACCGGGGCGGAACAAGGCATGAACTGCAGATCCCGGCCCCTGAGGATGAGGACCTCGGTATTTCGATCAGGTCGTTCAAGGTAAAGACCTGCAGGAACAACTGCATCTTCTGTTTTGTAAAGCAGCTGCCCAGGGGCCTGAGAAAATCCCTGTATCTCAAGGACGAGGACTACCGTCTCTCTTTTCTGTACGGCAACTACATGACCCTCTCGAACATCGAGGAGATCGAAAAGAAGAGGATCGTCGAGCAGCGGCTCAGTCCACTCTATATTTCGGTCCATACCACCAATACGCAACTCAGAAACAGGATGCTCGGGACGCCGAAAGGGTGCGACATCCTGAAGGAGCTTGAGTTCTTCGCCTCGCACAAGATCAGGATGCATACGCAGATCGTCCTCTGCCCGGGGTACAATGACGGCAGGGAACTCCACAATACGATCAGGGACCTGTACCGGTTTTTCCCGTACGTCTCGTCGATCGCGGTCGTCCCCGTCGGCCTGACCATGCACCGCCGGCAGGAACTGGCCCCGGTCACCGGGGAGGATGCAGCCAGCGCGATCCAGACCGTGCTCAGCTTCCAGAAGCGGTTCATGAAGAAACACGGGGATCCGGTCGTCTTCTGTTCGGATGAAATGTTCATCAAGGCCGGAATCGCCTTTCCCCCGTTGAGGGACTACGGGACGCTGCCCCAGATAGAAAATGGCGTCGGGATGGTCCCGCTCTTCCTCAGCCAGGCGAAGAGGGTCAAACTCCCCGCACCTTTTGCCGGGAGCGGGAAGTTCGTCGCCGTCACCGGGGTCTCTTTTTATCCCTATCTGAAGCGGTTCATCGACAGGATGAGGGAAAAGGAAGGCCTGCCGGTCGAGGCGATGCCTGTCGCCAACAATTTCTTCGGCACCTCCGTCACCGTCACCGGTCTGCTGACCGGGCGCGATATCATCCGGACCCTCCATGACCACTCAGACGGCTATGATACGCTCCTGGTCCCGGACACGGCACTGAAGGAAGACGAGGATATTTTCCTGGATGACGTCACGCTGAACGATGTCGCTGACGCCACCGGCCTGACGGTGCTGCGTGTCGAGGCCACCCCCGGAGGCCTGATCGATGCCCTGACCGCGTCCACCCCATAAGCAAACCGGCCTGAAGCAGCATCCGGAAACGGGCAATCCACATATTGACAGCCACTGCCTTTACTCCTATGATAGAAATACGACCGGGCAACTGAGGGAAATCATGTCACAGACACAGTCCAAAAAGGAGGACACACCCATGATCAGGACCAGGACTTTTGCAGGAAGTATGATGCTCGTCTGCGCCGCTCTTCTTGTATCTGCCGTTGCTGCATCCGCTGAAATGGTTATCACCACGAGGGACGGGAAGAGACTGACGGTCCCGGTCAACGCACGGGATGTTGTACGTATTGAATACCTTGAGACCGGCCCTGCCGATCTCCCGGGGGACAGGCTCCGCGAAAGAAAGCATCGTGGCAGTGTCCGCTATCTCGGCTGCTTCAGGGACCAGGGAGGTGAAGGGACAGCAGGACGGGACCTCTCGGGCTTTGCCGTTGAAGACAATGGCATGACGACAGAGCGGTGCGTCTCCCTGTGCAGTGACAGGGACTTCCCCTATGCAGGCACCCAATACGGCAGATGGTGTTTTTGCGGCAACCATTACGGCCGATCAGGAAAGGCCGTTAACTGCAACACCCCCTGTGCCGGCAACCCGGACGAGGTCTGCGGCGGGGATTGGGCAAACAGCGTTTACGAGATCAGATAACTGCCCCGCATCATGTGATGCATTGACGCATCACCAGGGCAACAGGATCACACCAGGAGGTTTCCATGAAGAGATTGTCTGCATGTATGGCGGTTGCTCTGCTGTTTTTCGTTCTGACCGGGATTGCCCGGGCGGAGAAGACGGACATAAGGACAAAAACGGTCGAATACCGCGCCGGCAGCGTGGTGCTGAAGGGATATCTCGCCTACGACAGGAATATCAAAGGCAGGCGGCCGGGCGTGCTGGTTGTGCATGAGTGGTGGGGTCATAATGAATATGCCCGCAAACGCGCCCGGATGCTGGCAGAAATGGGATACACCGCGCTTGCCGTCGACATGTACGGAGACGGCAGGCAGGCAGAGCACCCTGAAGACGCAGGCAGGTTTTCCTCGGAACTGATGAAAAACTTTGAGCTTGCTGAAAAACGATTTATCGCGGCGGGGGACTTTCTGAAAAAACAGCCGCAGGTTGATCCCGCGAAGATCGCGGCAATCGGCTACTGCTTCGGCGGGGGCGTTGTCCTGAATATGGCCCGCCAGGGCGCCGACCTCAGGGGTGTCGCAAGCTTCCATGGAGGCTTTGCCGCGGTGAAGCCCGCCCTGCCCGGTGGGATCAGGGCAAAGATACTGGTCCTCCATGGCGCAGACGACAAGTTCGTTACCGCAGAGCAGATTACAGCCTTCAAGAACGAGATGAAAGACGCCGGGGCAGACCTGAAATTCATTTCCTACCCTGGTGCTGTCCACAGTTTCACCAATCCCGATGCGGACATGTACGCAAAGAAGTTTAAACTGCCCCTGGGCTATGACGCCGCTGCGGATAAGAAGTCATGGGATGAGCTGAAGCTTTTTCTTGAGAAAATCTTCGGGAGATAGGATCTCCGGATAAGCGTTTGGAAAGAGATTCTCCTTATTGTCCGCCACTTCCCGAGCTGCCTGCAGGCAGCTCGGGAAATCCCTTGTTATGTGTGTGATGGGGCAGTTTCTCCACAATGATCAGGGTTGCGTCCCCCGGTCAGGCAGCAGTATGACAGGATACGCTATTCTGTCCCCCGTTTAACAGCTGAAAAATGTCTGCCTGAACAGCAACAGCATTACGTTTCTCTTCCCTCACTGAGTTTTATCGCATCGCTCTCAAGAAGGATGAGTCTTTTTTTATACAGCGCGCCAATAGCCTTTTTGTATGTCTTCTTGCTCACGCCGAAGTGGCGGTAAATAAGTTCCGGGGAACTGTTGTCCGTGACGGCAATAGACCCGCCCTCTGCCTTGAGAATCCCGAGGATCTTTTCCGCTATGGCATCGACCTTTTCAGGGCCGGGCTTGTGGAGGCAGACATCTATTTTCCCGTCCTCCCGCACCTTCTTGATAAAGCCGGGGATGACCTGCCCCTTTCTGAGAGTCTGGAAGACCTCATTTTTGTAAAGCATTCCCCATCGCGCACCATTGATGACGGTCTTAAATCCGATCTCGGTGCGCTCGCAGATCAGCAATTCCACCCCCTGGCCCTCCTCAAATTCTACTGATCTGTCCTCAACAAACTTGTCCAATGCCGTCTCCTCTTCTCTGTGATGTATCAGCGCTCAGGCTGCCGGTCCCTGGCCCGAGCAGTTTACTGAAATAAACAGGTTCTCCGGTTTCAAAGGTCAGCCTCCGGCCGTTGACAGGATGCGTGAACGAGAGGAACCGGGCATGAAGCGCCAGCCGCGGGAAAGCCTTTTTCCCTGCTCCGTACTTCTCATCCCCGACGACCGGGTGGCCGATTCCCGCAAGATGCACGCGTATCTGGTGCTTCCGGCCGGTCAGGAGATCAACCTCCAGCAGCGTATAGTCCCGGCTCTCCCGGAGAACCCGATATGCCGTTCTGGCCAGTTTCCCCCTGGAAGGGTCTGGCGTCGAATAAACCATGTGTGCAGCGTTCTCGGCCAGGTAGGTGCTGATCGTCCCTTCTTTCCTGCTGCATCTGCCATGGACAACAGCGAGATATTTCTTCTCTGTTTCCTCCCATTGGCCCTGAAGCACTATCTTGGCCTGAATCGTCTTCGCAAAGACCAGGATCCCGGAGGTATCGCGGTCGAGACGGTGGACAATAAAAATGCGCTTCGAAGACTTTGCATACCCCTTGCGCACATAATCGGTCAGCAGGGCATAGGCGGTATGTGTCTTGTCCCTTTCGGTCCCCATCGTGAGGAGGCCTGCCGGTTTCACCACCACTAAAATATCCTCGTCCTCGTGCAGCACGCTGAAGTCTTTCGGAAGATGCTTTCCGACGGTACCGCGGCCCTTACGCATAATCGGCAGGGAGCAGCTCCCGCAAAGCGTCCTCTCCGGAGGCCCGGGGGACAACAGCAGAGGTTCTGTAGCTCATGAATAAGTTTATCTGTTGCCGGTGCCTTTTCTCAACTGCTAAGCCTGTTGCGCCAGGGATTCGACTGCCTTTCGGAGAAGATCATATCGGTGCAGGTATCGGCATTTCTTGCAAACAGCAGACCGCAGCGTGTATGTTTAAAGCAGCAGTGAACCGGCGCGGTCTTCTTGCATATGCGAACAGGATTGAACACAAAGAGACTTCATCATATACCCAACCGTACCGGTTTGCCGGGAATGACATGGTCTGGGGCCTGAAGCATGACCATCTTCGGAGGATTATGAAGGACTCTGCCATAGCCGCGCCGCCCGCCCCACAGAGAGACGGGATCCGGCACAGTACGGCCGGTGTACTGTCACGGCCGCTGCACGATTTCCTGTCAGCCCTGGAGCATTGCCTGAGGGAATCTCCCGGTGCAAATACCGGGGTTATCGCTTTCAGTATGCTGCTCACCTGGTGGGTCTATGTACCTCTGCATGAGCTGCTGCATGTCCTTGGATGCATCATCAGCGGCGGCAGTGTCAGCCGTCTTGATCTGTCCCCTGTTTACGGGGCTGTATTCCTGCAGAGGTTTTTCCCTTTTATCCACGCGGGGTCCGACTATGCCGGCCAACTGAAGGGCTTCGACACCGCGGGAAGGGATAGTATCTATCTGGTGACCGTCTTTCTCCCCTATGTCCTCACGGTCATCCCCGGGGTACCGCTTCTGAAGGCAGCCTCCCTCGCAACGACATCCCCGCGCAGAGGCAGTATCCTGTTCGGAATCTCCATCCCTCTTGCCTACGCACCCTTTATCTCCCTGACAGGGGACTACTATGAGATGGCCTCGATCATCACATCCCGGCTGGCGGCCTGGGCATTCCCCGGGTTCAACTCTCACCACTGGAGAAGCGATGACCTGCTGAAACTTTCCCGCGAGCTTGTTTCCCGGGGTGACGCCCCTGCGGTCAGGGATGCTGCCGGCATCGCCGTTTCATTCCTGCTGGCCGTTGTTCTGGCCTTCGGCACCTATGCTGCGGGAGCCCTCAGCGCAAAGGTCTTTCGCAGAAAACGCTTAAAGGACAGTCTGGAGTTGTAACGTTGTTTTGCAATATGCTCCACAGGCAGTCGCAGGGAATGCTCCCCGTGCGCGGGCGACAAACAACCCGGCCCGGCAATTTTTATTTCATCCCGATAAATCCGCCCTGCCTGCAGGTCGTGCCCCTTGCATAGCGATACGAGCAGTATTTTTCAGGGTTACAGAAGGTGCAGTCCCCAGCTATCCAGATATTCGCGCCCTTGATCCCCTCAGAGACTGCCTGCTGCCTGTTCGCACAAGGAAGATCAACATGGTATTTGGCGCCCTTCTTCCTGATATACAGGTCAGGGCTGTGGTCACGGACTGAAGAGGCCTCAGCGACAGCATGGGCGACGTCAGGGTCGACTTCGTAGCAGCAACTCTTGATGCTCGGCCCTATTGCCACCAGGATATCCCGCGGGTCACTGCTGAACCGCTCCGCAAACGTATGTATCGTTTTCTTCAGAATACCGGCCGCTGTCCCGCGCCAGCCTGCATGGACAGCCCCGATCACCCTCCGCACGGGGTCGCAAAGCAGGATCGGCACACAATCCGCAACCTGGATGCCGACAAGGAGCCCTCTTTTGTTCGTGACAACGGCATCAGCAATAATCGGGCGAAGGTCCACCTCAGGAACCACCACCGTATCCGTATGCTTCTGGACAGGCATATAGATCCGGTCTTCATCAAACCCGGAAAGCCTGCTGATTTCACCGAGAGCAGCACCAGGATCTCTTCCGGTAAAAAAAGCGGTCAGATGGCCGCCGATATTCTGAGGGAGGAGGAGTCTCTTCACTTCCGGCCAAGTGAAAGGAATGCAGCGGGGAGCGATGCAATAATATCTCCTGCAATCAATGAATGCATGCCCATCCCAGCCGCCGCGATGTCGCCGGCGCGTCCGTGCAGATAGACGCCGAGCACCGCCGCATCCAGCGGATTCATGCCCTGTCCAAGCAGGCCTGCGATCATGCCGGTCAGGACATCTCCTGAGCCTGCTGTTGCCATGCCGGGGTTCCCGGTGGTATTGATCGAGACCTGTCCTTCCGGTGATCCGACAAGCGTCGGCGCGCCCTTGAGCACAAGGTACGATGCATAATCGACCGAAAAATTCCGCACTGTCCCGGTCAGGTCGGCACGTATGTCCGATGCATGCGCCCCAGTCAACCGTGACATCTCGCCGATATGGGGAGTGAGGATAACCGGCGATTTTGCGGTCTTCAGCAGCATGGCGTTTCCCTGCAGCGCATTGACTGCGTCGGCGTCAACCACCAGGGGCACCGTCGAAACGCTGATAAGGCCGGTCACCAGGTTTTTCGTCCCCGGCGTGACCGTGATCCCGGGGCCTATGGCGCAGACATCGACCTTGCCGGCAATAAAACCGAGAATTTTTTCAAGTGCGACGTCGGAGAATGCGCCTCTCCCATCATCGGGAAGAGGCAGGACCATCTCTTCGGCAACAGCAGACTGCACGATACCGGCGATCCCCTCGGGCACGCCAAGCGTCACCATCCCTGCCCCTGCCCTCAGACTTGCCCTGGCCGCCATAATCGCTGCACCGGTCTTGCCCGGAGATCCGGCAAGAACAAGCACATGGCCATAGTCGCCCTTATGAGAAAGGGCAGGACGATCCGGTACCAGCAGAGCCGCATCCTGAGGTGTTGCAAGCCCTGTCCTGATACGGTCGGCATTGACGAGCTCGCGGGGAAACCCGATATCCTCGACAAAGAGCCTTCCGGTGTATTCTGCTCCAGGGTGAAGATAGTGCCCCATCTTCGGCAGGCCGAAGGTGACGGTTGCATCGGCCCGCACCGCCTCGTCCATGGTGCCTCCGTTGTCGGCTGATACGCCCGAGGCGATATCAACAGATATGACCGGAACATCGGTCCTGTTGAGAAGCCTGATCATCCCTGAGACCGGCCCGGTAATCGGCTTGCTTAGCCCGGTGCCGAAGATCGCGTCGATCACCACCGCACCATGAAGGTCCTTTGGCCCGAGCGTGGTACGGAATTCAACCGGTATCCCGAGTTTTTTTGCGGAGCGGCACTGCAGGCGACAACCGGGACTGAGTGTACCTTCCTTTGCAGTCAGAACGACCGTGACCTTCCAGCCCTCGTTGAAAAGCTGCCGCGCTGCAACGAACCCGTCTCCTCCGTTATTGCCACCGCCGGCCAGGACCAGAACTTTCCTCTGTCCGAAGAGCTCTCTGACCCTTTTTGCGACACAGAGACCGGCCCTCTCCATAAGGACCTCACCCGAGATGCCGTACTCGCCAATCGTCCTGCGGTCGATATCTCTCATCTCTTCGGCAGTGACTACCTTCATCCTATTTCTCCAGAACCACGAAGGCGATGCTGTAGTCGTCTTCATGACTGAGGCTGACGTGCGTCTGCCGGATCTTCTCCTGCTCAAAATAGGTCCTGAGGTTTCCCCGGGGACTGATCGAAGGGCCTCCTTCTTCATTGTTCACGATCTCGATATCGGCCATGGCCACCGGCAGCCTCTTGCCGACCGCCTTGATCAGGGCCTCCTTGGCAGCGAACCGGGCGGCAAGGGACAGGAAGGGATTGGACTTTCTGTACGCATAGGCTATCTCCCCGTCGGTATAGACCCGCTTGAGAAAACGGTCACCCCAGCGCTCGACAGCAGCCTTCAGCCTCCCGGTACGCACAATATCCGTACCGATACCGAAGATCACCTGCAGCCCCGATCCATGAGATCCTTCATCTCCCTGACCGCACGCTCCATGCCGACAAGCACGGCGCGGGCGATGATGCTGTGACCGATGTACAGCCCGCGAATCCCATCGATACCTGCTATAGCCGTGACATTCGTGTAGTTCAGCCCATGCCCTGCGTTGGCGAGCAGTCCCAGCTCAACCGATTTTTCGACCGCCCCGACGACCCGGCAGAGTTCTCTCTGCTGTTTTGTTCCCTTCTCGTTTGCATAACACCCGGTATGTATTTCGACCATATCGGCGCCGCTCTCCTTTGAGGCCTCGATATCGGCCTTCTCGGGGTTAATGAAAAGGCTGACCAGAATACCCTTGTCATGGAGTATCTTTATTGTCTTTTTCACTGCCTTCATGTTCATCCGGACGTCGAGCCCGCCCTCGGTCGTCAGTTCCCTTCTCTTCTCCGGCACCAGCGTCACCATGTCCGGAAGCCTCCTGGACGCGATCCGGACCATCTCATCGGTCGCCGCCATCTCGAGGTTCAGTTCAACCGCAACAAAGTTCCTCAGCATCTCGAGGTCGCGGTCATTGACATGTCTGCGGTCTTCCCGCAGGTGCAGCGTGATGCCGTCGGCTCCGCCCAGGATCGCAAGCGTCGCCGCCATCACGGGATCAGGGTCTGTTCCAAGGCGCGCCTGGCGAAGCGTTGCTATGTGATCTATATTCACTCCAAGAATCATCAGTGATCTCCTTGCGCAGAAATAATATGCTACGGGACGACGGTCACATCGTTCACGGCTGCCGCGACAACGAAAACCTTCACGTTGTTAGCCCCCTCATCAACAGGCAGGATAAAAAATCCCTGCTGGGCCATCTCTTTGCGTGACAGGAAAAACCCCCGCTTCCAGGGGACGTCACCTTCGAGAAACCCGATGAGCGATTCCCCGTCCTTAAATTTTATGAAGACCCTGTTGCCTTTCGCGCGGGTCGCCCCGTAGATCTTCCGTTCCCGGTAACTCTGGTCGCCTTCAAAGGTCCTGACAAAAAAAACAGCCTTCAGGTCATCCACCCTCACGGCAAGCCCGTTTCCGTCTGTCCCGTCCCTGACGGTCATCACCGGCACCTCCGGATCGAAGTCCTGGACATACCCCTTCAGAAGACGCCCGTCAGCATAGCGACAGACAACCTTTTCCCCTTCATGTGTCATAAGTCCCCCATCGGCCCGGTCAGCACCTTCACGTGAAATCAGACGTTGTCATCCCAATGCATGCGGCCACCGGCAAAAGACAGCACCGCTGCTGCTTCCTAGCATATCCTCGGCAACTGGTCCCCTGCAAGCATATCCATTATTCTAATCCCGCCCAGGGAGGTTTTCAAGAGCACGGTCCTCGCAGGAGTCAGCTCCACCTCGCCGATGATGGCAGCAGACCGTCCGGCCTCGTCCCGGCGCATCGCCGCAACCAGCAGGTCCGCATGGGCCTGGTCCACGATGGCGATCAATATGCCCTCGTTCGCTATGTACAGCGGATCAAGACCCAGCAGTTCGCAGGCCCCCCGCACACCGCCCGGCACCTCTACCCGGTCTTCATGCACGACGATGCAGAGTCCGGAGTCCTGGGCCAGTTCCTTCAGCGTCGTTGCCACGCCACCGCGGGTGGGATCTCTCATCACCCTGATCGATTTTGTTGCTGCAAGCATCCTCCCGGTCAGCCGGTTCAGCGGCCAGACATCGCTCAGGACCGGAGGATCAAAGCTGATGCCGTTACGCTCGGCCATCACCGAGATCCCATGCCTGCCGACCGGCCCGCTGAGGATCACCCTGTCGCCGGGCCTGATGTTCAGGGGAGATATATCAACGCCGTCTTCGACAACGCCGATGCCTGCGGTATTGATAAAGATCCCGTCAGCCTTCCCCCGGTCGACGACCTTTGTATCACCGGCGACGATCTTCACCCCGATCCTCGCTGCCGCCGCACTCATCGAGTCGAGTATCCTTTTCAGGTCGGCCAGCGGAAAGCCTTCCTCGATAATGAACCCTGCGGTCAGATACAGGGGACGTGCACCGGAGACCGAAAGGTCGTTGACCGTGCCGCATATGGAGAGGAGCCCGATATCGCCGCCCGGAAAAAAAATCGGGGAAATAACATAGGAATCGGTTGTAACTGCTACCCTGCCCGAAGGCATGGTGCCGAGCAGTGCAGAATCATTGAGTGAGGCCATTTCAAAGGCCGGGGCAAAATAGTCACGGACCAGCTGGTGCATCATCCTGCCGCCGCTGCCGTGTCCGAGGTGGATCAGCTCCACAAAACCCCCGACAGCCCTCTATAGGTCCTATACGACCTATTCCCTCTCATGGTCGAAGACCGCCTTATATTTATAATATGCCGAACAGCTCCCTTCGGCGCTGACCATGCAGGCGCCCACCGGCCTCTCAGGGGTGCAGGCCTTTCCGAAAAGGGCACATTCATGCGGCATCTTGATCCCCTTCAGAATCTCGCCGCAGGAGCAGGCCTTCGGCTCGCTGCCGGCCGGCACGTCGAGTTTCAGGACATTTCTGATCTCACGATGCCGGTACTGTTCGCGCAGTCTGAGGCCGCTGCCGGGGAGAATGCCGATCCCCCGCCATGCAGCGTCTTCAGGTTCAAAGAGTTCGCTCAGGATGCCGACGGCACGCGGGTTCCCCTCGGGTCTGACGACACGCGAATACTGGATCCCGACCCCTGCTTTTCCCGATTCGATCCCGGTCAAAATCATAAGAATCCCCGAGAGGATATCCGGCCCGTCAAAACCGGTAATGACCGACGGTTTCCCGTAATCAGCGGCAAGAAATGCATAGGGTCCGCTGCCGATCACCGTGCTGACATGCCCGGGCAGAATAAAGCCGTCGACCTTCACCTCGCCCGAGTCGAGCAGCGCCCTGAGTGCCGGCGGAACGGTTTTATGCACGGAATAGATAGAGAAATTCGGAACACCTCTGCGCTCGGCCTCAAGGACCGTGCCGGCGACCAGGGGTGAGGTCGTCTCGAACCCGGTTGCAAAAAAAACGACCTTCTTGCGGGGGTTATCAGCTGCGATCTTCAGCGCATCCAGAGGGGAATAGACGATCCTGATATCAGCCCCTTCAGCCTTTGCATCGGAGAGGGATTTCCTGTCTCCGGGCACGCGCATCATGTCGCCGAAGGTTGTGAGGATGACCTCGTCAGTCTTTGCGATTGCGATCGCGGTATCCACATCCCTGATCGCGGTGACACAGACGGGGCAGCCCGGTCCGCTCAGAAGCGAAATGTTCTCCGGCAGCAGGTTCCGGATGCCGTGCCTGAAGATCGCCACGGTATGCGTACCGCAGACCTCCATCAGTCTGACAGGCCTGCTGATGCGTTTCATCAGATCCCTTATTCTTTCAACGATATCGTTCATTCCTCAATCCCTGCCTTGAGCCGCCCTCTAATTATATATGCCTGGCCCAGGGATATGCCAGCGTCATTACACGGGACCTGCTCATTCGTATATGCAACAATTTTCTCTGCGGCAAGCCCTTCGAGCACCCTGCCGAGGAGATAGCCGTTCTGGAAGACCCCGCCGCTCAGGACCGCCGTGTTGATATTGGTAATCGAGGCAATCTTAACAGCAACGTTCAGGATCGCCCCTGCCATGGTGTTATGAAATTTCGTAGCGATGAGCCTCCGGTCGACGTTGCCGGACAGATCGTCCATGATCGCCAGAAAGGTCATGCAGAAGTCGATCTCCATCACGTCCCGGAGAGCGATGTCGACCGGGTAGGTCTCATCGTTGCCGCCGAGCACCAGGGCCTCAAGGGCTATCGCGGTCTCACCCTCAAAGGTATTGCGGTCGCAAACGCCGGTCAGGGCTGCAACCGCGTCGAAGATCCTCCCCGCCCCGGAAGAAAACGGCGAAAAGGTCCTGTTGTCTGTTATCTTCAGGATTGCAGCAAGCGTATCCTCCCCGTATTTCCCGACAAAGCCTGCCTTTGCAAGATAATTCCATATGTCGCCGCCAACCGCCCTGCTGATCTGGCTGACGGCTATCCTCCACGGCTCGGCGATAGCCTTCTCCCCGCCCGGAAGCGGCAGATAACTGAGATGGCCCGCCCTTTTGAAGCCTGCAGTATCGGCGATCAGGAACTCCCCGCCCCAGAGGTTGCCGTCGGTTCCATACCCGTTGCCGTCGAAGGCGATACCGATCACCTTTTCGGTGATGCCGTGTTCCGCCATAACCGAGCCGATATGCGCATAGTGGTGCTGGATACCGTAGAGTTTCTGCGGCTGCTGCAGAGCCCAGCGCGTGGAGAGGTAGCCGGGATGGAGATCATGCCCCAGCGCCACCGGCTCAGCACGATAGACCGTCTTTAGATTCCGAAGGGTCTCCTCGTAGAACTGAAGGGTCTCATAATTTTCCATATCCCCGATATGCTGACTGACGACCGCGTAACTCCCTTTTGTCAGGGTGAAGGTATTCTTCAGATCAGCGCCGCAGCCCATGACCTCGGGCCCTTCGTCCTTCAGGACAATGGGGTCAGGCACATATCCGCGGGCCCGGCGGATGAACGCAGTCACGGTCCTTTCCTCCTGTCTCCTGACCCTGAGGACCGAATCGTCAACCCTCATGAATATGTCACGGTCATGCAGGAGAAAGGCATCTGCCAGCCCGGCCAGCTTTTCAAGCGCCTCCTGGTTATTCGTTACCAACGGCTCTTCAGCAAGGTTGCCGCTCGTCATCACCAGGGCGTCGAAGTTGCACCTCACAGACTCCCCGCCTTGATAAGGAGGGGGATGGGGGTGGTTAAACAGCAGATAATGGAGCGGCGTATACGGGAGCATGAATCCGATATACGCGTTTGCCGGGGCAACCGCCCCGGGGAGCGTACAGTCAGGCAGCTTCTTCAGCAGGACGATCGGCCTGGGTGAAGAGGTGAGCAGGACCTCCTCTTCGTCAGAGACTTCGCAGAATTTCCTGATCGTCCCGACATCAGCCGCCATCAGGGCAAAGGGCTTATTGTTTTTTCGCTTGCGAAGTCTCAGTATTTCGACCGCATCCCGGTCCCCTGCATCGCATGCCAGATGAAAACCGCCCAGGCCCCTGATCGCCAGGATCTTCCCCTTCTGCAGCAGGTCAATGGCTCCTGTCATCGGGTCTCCGGATTCCCTCCCCTGACCCGCTGCCTTGACAAGCGTTACCCGGGGACCGCAGTCGGGGCAGGCATTCGGCTGGGCATGAAAACGACGGTCTGAGGGATTATGGTATTCACTGAGGCAGGGCTCACACATCGGGAAAAGGGCCATCGTGGTATTCGGGCGATCATACGGAACAGACCTGGTTATCGAATATCGGGGTCCGCAGTTCGTGCAGTTGATAAATGGGTAGAGATACCTGCGGTCCTGAGGGTCGAACAGTTCCGTCCTGCAATCTTCGCAGACAGACATGTCAGGAGAGACGAGGGTGAACCGTCCCGCATCGCTGCTCTCCCTGATCGCAAAATTATTGTAGCCGGCCGGCTCTGCAAAAGATATGTCAACCGCCAGAATCCTGGCAAGCGGAGGAGCCTCATTGCGAAGCCTCTCGACAAACGGGCCAAGTTCCGGGCCTTCGACCGCGATCTCCACACCCTCGGCCGTATTCGCAACAAAGCCGGTCAGTCCCATCCCGGTCGCAAGGTTATGGACGAACGGTCTGAACCCGACACCCTGGACAACGCCTTTGACGGAAATCCTCAGACTCTCCACAACAGTTCACCGGACATGGTGCTTTATTATAACGCACTTGTCTGTTGCGGTCAGTGTCCGCAATCTGCTTCCGGATTGAGAAGCTTCTCTATCTCCCCTGCCCAGATCCGGTAGCCCCTGCTGCTGAGGTGCACCCCGTCGTCGTCGAGACAGGACGGGTCGGGATTCCCGTTGTCGTCCAGAAAAAGGTCATGGATATTGAGACAGGAAACACCCTCGTCAGCAGCCAGGGACTTCAGCTGAAGATTTACCGCCCGTATATCTTCATTCGAAATGAAGGGGTACAGCACCGGCAGGAGGCTCTGGACAGTGATCAGCGCGGCGGGATACCGGCAGGTCAGTGCCCTGATAATCCCCCGGTATGTTCCGATGAAACCGCTGTCCTCCATGGCCAGGTTGTTAATGCCTGACATAATAAAGACCCTGTCTACCGCATCGATTTCATGCTTGACCAGGTCGAGTCTGCGGGAAAGACCGTCGACCGTTTCGCCTGCGATGCCGAGGTTATAGACCGTATGTCCCGGGAACCGCAGCGCCCAGTCGAAATACTCTATAAGCGAATCGCCGATAAACAGGAGCCTTGCCATATATCTCTCATCATACCAGATCCCTCAGAAACCGTATATTTATGATACAATTTTCACATGCGAGATACGGCCAAAAGGAACGTCAGATGACCTTTATACATACGGTCGCCGGCGAGTATCTCACCCAGTCGGTCCTCCACGCCTTCATCGCGCTCATCCTGGTCGAAATCTCCTTCTACGCCTGGGATATCGACGATCACTTTTCGATGTTCCGGTACCGTATGCTCACCCTGGGCCTGCCGATCATCATGTTCCCGGTCTTTCAGCTCGTCTCCCCGGACCGGGGCTCATGGTATTTCAGATTGACCACAGCGCTGTTCGACAGCCAGCGGTGGCTCGACCTGAAGGTCACGGGGATTTACCCGCTGGCTATCGTATTTCTCGGGATGCTCGCTGCCTTCTCTCTTCTGTTCGTCCTGCAGGAGATACTGCCTATTTTCAGCGGCCGCCGGGCATCGGAGGGATTCGGGGACTACCAGGAAACCCATGACTTCGATGCGCGCATGGATGCCCTCCTGGCCGGCATCTGTGAGCCCCTGAAGATAGAGAAACCGCTGTTTCTGGTTATTAATGAGAGCTTCCCGATATTGTTCACCCAGGGCTTCAGAAGACATACGGTCATCATCTCGGACCATCTGCTCAGCACCCTCGACGACGAACAGCTCACAGCAGCCCTGACCCATGAAGTTGTCCATATGATGCGGAGCAGCAGCCTGAAGACGCCGCTCATCTATCTCCTGAGGATGATAATGTTCTATAATCCGGTAAGCCTTGTTGAGTTCAGGAGGATCGTCCATGACGATGAATTCATCTGCGATGCCATTTCGGTGTCCCTTACCCGCAACCCGGAGGCGCTCATTACCGCCCTGTCAGCCTTTTATTATCATCAGGAACCCGAGAATCCGGACGGGCACGAAGGGGGCCTTTCCCGGATGAAAGAGCGCGTCGAGAGCCACAGCCACAATCTGATCCTGGACGAGAGGGTCGAAAAACTGAAGCAGGCGCTGCACTCCGGACCACGCGGCTTCCGCCCGGTCCCGTTCCTCATTACTGCCTCTGTCATCATCGCGACAGGATATCTGGTGGTGTAATATGACTGAAGAAAAGAATTGCCGCCTGCGTCAGATGCTTCACTTCATTGTTATCGTCCTTGTACTGGTCGCCGTCCTGGCGCTTCTGAACTGGATCCCGGGAATCCTGCAGAAGAACCGGCTGCAGCGGTTTGCATCGGTGGATGCCGCGCGAAAGGTGCTGCATATGCAGAAGATCTATCTGCCGACCTTTATCCCCGAGAACCTGAACCTCGCTTGGCCGCCGACGGAAGTCTACGGTCAGGACACCCCGTTCCGGGCCTGCGTCATGCACTTTTCGTTCAGGGACCGGAAGGGAATCGGCCTTCTGATACAGCAGGTTGACGCGCAGGCTCCGTACCGGCTTGAACCGCTCCTGCGGATACGGGAGAAAAAACGGGTAAACGAGGTCCACGTGAAGGACAGGAAGGCCATCCTTGCCGCTGCCCTGTGCGATCAGGACATCCCCTGCAACCAGCTGTCCTGGGACGAGGGCGGTACCGTGATTACCCTGACCGGCAAAATGGCTGCACGCGATATCATCAGGATAGCGGCCAGCATGCTTCCGGACAGCTAGTCCTGCATTACTGCCGCTTGTCTGCCTTTCCGGTTTTCCGGCCGTTCCATGTGCAGGGATAGGCCCTGAAGGGAACTATGCTCCCCCCCCTCTAAGACATCTTTCTGCTGAAAATAGGTACTTTTCCCAGTTGCCTGACCGCCCGAGGTCTGCTAGCATGTAACAAGAGAACGAGATGTGAGACGTTACCAACCATGCACGGGAGGGAATATGACACACCGCCACAACAAGATACTTATCCTGGCACTGGGCCTGCTGGCAGGGGCATTACTGGGCGCAGGGGTACTCCGGGCCTCGCCGGCCGCAGCAGCACTTTCCGAGGCTGACCAGGCCTGTCTCGGATGCCACGATGCTGAGCAGACAATGAAGTTCAGCAATGGCGAAAATTTCGTCCTGAAGGTCGATGTTCAGGAAATAGAGAAATCCGTCCACGGCATCATCGGCTGCAGCGCCTGCCACGGGTTCACGGCAGAAAACCACCCTCAGAAGACCTACAAAAACAGGAAAGAATACAGTTCCCTGAGCGCGCGCCGCTGCACGCAATGCCATTCCCTGAGGAATAACCCGATCCACGACAAGTTGTCGGTCGGTACCTCGGCCTCCGCCGTATGCACCGACTGTCACGGCTCGCATAACGTCAGGAGGGTCCGGGAGCTTGCCCGGGGAAACCAGTACTGCCTGACCTGTCATAACAGGGAAATTGATGTCCATTACAAAAATGGGGAAAAAGGCAAAATCCTCGTCAAGGAAGAGGCCCTGAACACCTCGGTCCATAAAAACCTGAGCTGCGTCGACTGCCACGTTCGTGTCTCGGCAGAAGCCCATCCGGTAAGGGATTTCAGAAGCAGACGGGACTTTTCCCTGGCCATGGCCGAAAATTGCCGGAGATGCCATTTCGACAAGTATACCAAGACTCTGGAGGGCATACATTTCAAGGTGCTGTCCCAGGGAAACAACAGGGCCCCGCTCTGCACCGACTGCCATGGGACACATGCCATCGTCTCGGCAAGGAAAGACAAGCTGGCCAATGCCACGCGCTGCAAGCAATGTCATGAGGACATCTACGCCATCTACGCAAAGAGTGTTCATGGGGCCGCACTCATCCGTGAGAACATCGAGGATGTCCCGATATGCTCTGACTGCCACAAGGCCCACGATAACGCGGGTCCGCACACCGTTGATTTCCGGATCTCGGTCCCCCAGACCTGCGCCGGCTGTCACGCCAAAAAGGAGATCATGCAGAAGTATGGCCTGTCGACCAGGGTCGTCGACACGTACCTTCAGGATTTTCATGGTGTTACGATGAAATTCTACAAGCAGTTCGGCACGACCGATAAACAGATAGCGGTCTGCATCGACTGTCACGGCATCCACGATATCACCAAGGTGAAGGGAGTCGATGCAGCTGTCATCAAGGCAAACCTGGTCAAGCGCTGTCAGAAATGTCACCCCGGGGCGACGTCGTCATTCCCTGACAGCTGGATATCCCATTACGAGCCTGACCTCAAGAAGTCCCCCCTCGTCTTTCTGATCGACTGGGGGTACAGGATATTTATTCCCTTTATGATCATCGGGCTGGTGCTGCAGATACTGCTGCATATGTGGCGATATTCGGTAAACCGGTAACAGGAAGGAGACTGAAATGAACAATACATCACAGGAATATATAAGAAGATTCGGACCGCTGAGACTGGTGGAACACTGGCTGAACGCAGGGGCCTTCGTCCTGCTCGTCATCACGGGGCTCTCCCAGAAATTTCATGCCGCCGAAGTGTCGCAGTGGATCATAGCCATCCTTGGCGGCATCGACACCACACGGCTTGTCCATCGATACAGCGGCATCGTCCTGACCCTCCTGACGGCACAGCATATTCTTGTCGCCTCGGCAGGCATCCTGTTCCGGAAATGGCAGCCATCGATGGTCATTCACCTGAAGGATTTCCAGGATGCCATCGACAACATCCGTTATTACCTCGGCCTGTCAGAGCACCCGGCCCGCTGCGACCGTTTTGACTACAAACAGAAATTCGAATACTGGGGGGTGGTTGTGGGCGGCCTGCTGATGGCGGCAACGGGGCTCATCCTCTGGTTCCCGATCTTCGTGACCCGTTTTCTCCCGGGGCAGCTGATCCCTGTGGCAAAGGCCCTGCACACGAACGAGGCCCTCCTAGCATTCCTCGTCATTATTATCTGGCATATTTACAACGCGATATTCAGCCCTGAGGTCCTGCCCCTGGACACGGTAATCTTCACCGGCAAGATCTCAAAACAGCGCATGATCCATGAACACCCCCTCGAGTATGAGCGGCTGTTCGGGGTCTCGCTCCCGGATCATGACATGGACCAGGGGAGCGGGCACCAGGTCCCCTCCCCTGCCGTGACGACCTCGGACACCACGACACCGTGAGGCCAGGACAGAGGCTAATCTGAAGGGTTACCGAAGACAGAAGGGCCTTGATTTATCGCTGCCGGAGAGCTAAGATGCAGTAATGCATAAGAAAATCATCGTAGCCATTCTTCTGACAGTGGTCATCATCTCCGGCAGCCTCGGCGTGATCAGCTATATCGCTGTCAGGGAGAGCATCGACCATACCCTTCAGCACAAGGTGGAACTGTCCCAGATCGTTGCCAGGAACATCGACCTGCTCCTGAGCAGCAGCCTGAAGAGGCTCTATGACATTTCCCTCTCCGGAACGATCGATCTGGCCGATGGAAACTGGACACCCGAGCGGGAGGCGCTGAGAAAGGCATATGACTATTCCATATTCTCCGACGGCCTCTTCATCCTTGACAGGGGAGGAAATGTCGTTTTTAATTATCCCTATCAGCCGCTGAACTATGTGAACCTCATCTCACGGCCAAACGTAAGCGCTACCATCAACAAGGGGACACCGTTCGTTTCCGACATCTTCACGATCGAGCCGACCAGGAAGAAGATGATCTATATCCTGGTACCGCTGAAGAACAGGCACGGGATCGTCGAGGGGGCGGTGGGGGCGGAAATTGACCCGGCAACCCAGAACTTCAGGGAGATCATCCGGTCACTGCCGTCTGAGAAGAATGCCTTTATGGAACTGGTCGACAGCCACGGTGTGGTCATCGCCTCGAGCGACCCGAAGCGGATGTTCAAGGACCAGTCGGAGGGCCATTCCCAGTTCCTCGTAAAGCTGATCGCCGGCAAAAAAGCGGTCATTACAAAGTGCCACCGCTGTCACGCAGCAGAGGCCGGTCAGTCAGCCTCGGGCAGCGAACGCTCTAATGACATCATGGCCTATGCCCCGCTCGAACTGGCGTCCTGGGGCGTCAGCATTATCCAGCCGGAAAAAGATATACTCTCCCCCATCGCCACGATGAAGCGGTCCTTCCTGCTGGTGAGCCTGATCTTCATCGCACTGGCGCTGATCATAGCCATCGGCATGAGCAGGGCGATCGTCAAGCCGGTGCATGAGCTGATCGATGCGACGGTCAAAATAGCAGCTGGCGATATGAGCAAGGCGATCGCCTTCGGTGGTACGGATGAAATTGGCAAACTCAGCAGCAGCTTTGAAGTCATGCGCGTAAAACTGGCCGATTCGATAGAGGACCTCCACCGCCATGCGATCGAGCTTGAGGAGAAGGTGACGGAACGGACCCGCCAGATACACGACAGCAGGCAGAAGATCAAGGAATTGCTGAAAAAGGTTATCACGTCCCAGGAAGAGGAGCGAAGAAGGATCGCCCGCGAATTCCACGATGTGCTGATGCAGGACCTTGCGGCAACGCTCATAAAGATCGACCTCTGCAAGCAGTATCCGCAGAGCATCAATGAACAAAAAATCGACGAGATCAAGAAGATCATAGAGAAAAGCATCGACGAGGTCTATAGTATCATCAAGAACCTCAGGCCCTCGGTCCTGGATGATCTGGGCTTCGAGGCTGCCGTCCGCTGGCTGCTCGACCATCATCTCGAATCCAAGGGCATAAAATGTTTCGTTACCATCTATAATACTATCAACAACCTGGAGTTCGAACCGCAGATCGAGATCGAGCTCTTCAGGATCATCCAGGAGGCAATCGTGAATATTTCGAAGCATGCCGGGGCCCACAATGTCTATGCGCTCCTCGAAATCAGGGGAAATGACCTCATCATCGAGCTCGAAGACGATGGCTGCGGCTTCGACACCGGGGCCGACTTTCTGAGTGATACATCGACCCGCGGTCTGGGACTGCTGGGGATGAAAGAGCGCGCGGCCTTTCTGAACTGGGACCTCAGGATACGGTCGACCCCGCAGCAGGGCACGCGGGTCTGTCTCCGGGTCCCGCTCAACAACGAGGTAATCACCTATGCCTAGCAAGATTCGTGTCCTTATTGCCGACGACCACTCCCTCGTGCGGGAAGGGATTGTTGCCTTCCTCAAATGCTCTGATGACATCGAGGTCGTGGCTGAGGCTGCCGACGGTCTGGAGGCGATCGAAAAGGCCCTGAAGTTCAGGCCTGATATTATCCTTATGGACATTTCGATGCCAAAGCTGGGCGGCCTGGAAGCAACCGTCGAAATAAAGAAGACCGACCCGTCCATCAAAATCCTCGTCCTGACGCAGTACGACGACAAAGAGTACATTTCCCGCTTCCTTAAGGCAGGGGTCTCGGGGTATCTCCTGAAGCGGGCGGTCGGCAGCGACCTTGTCTCGGCCATCCGCGCAGTCAGGGAAGGAGACACCTACCTGTATCCTGCCGTGGCCTCAAAGGTCGTCAACAACTTCCTGGGCAAAGAGAGCATGGCCGGCGAAGACGGCTATGACGCGCTGACCGACCGCGAAAAGCAGGTCCTGAAGCTTGTTGCCGAGGGGCACTCGCATAAGGAGGTTGCCGACATGCTGAAGATCAGCGCCAAGACCGTGGTAGTCCATCAGACCAATGTCCTCGAAAAACTGGGCCTGAACAACCGGTCGGAGCTGATCAGGTTCGCCCTCTCACGCGGGATCATCCAGTAGGGTGCATCGATGCGTCAGCAAAGGCAGACAGAGGCGCTTTGATAGAAGAATAGGGGGGCACATCTTGATATCGATTTCTCTCACGGCACTGCGACGACTGCTGCAGAAATATATATCCGGAAAAAGACTTAAGGCCGGAACCTTAAGGCGGGGCTGTATTCCCCCGGCCTAAGGTTCCGTCTGCGCCTGGCCGCCCTCTGCCGCGGGCTCAGACTCCGTCCCGGCCTCAACGGCCGTTTCAGGGTTCATCTCAGGATTCAGATCAGTATTCTCTGCAGGCGATGAATCTTTATGGAGACGCTTCAGTCTCTTCTCTTCCTGCTTCTTCTGCCTGATGACTTCCTTCTTTCTCTTTTCGCTCTTAAAGGCTCCTTTTCTTGCCAACGTTCCCCCTTATATCACAGTAGATTTACCGACGTTCAGGTACTGCTCACGGCACGGTTTCAAACTGCTTTAAGTATATCACAAATGGGCGGGGCAGAATAAACCCGATGCCGGGAGCAGCCTGCTGCCAATGCCCCTAGCGCCTGCGGGGATAGGGATATCCCGGCGGATACGGAGCATAGCGCCCGTCATCCCACAAACGGTTGCGCACAGGGGAGCCGCATCGCAGGATACCTTTTCTGCAGAGCGTCTCGTGCCACTCGTACTTGATGAGCGTCCGGATAAAGGGAATCTGCTCCGGTTCGAATTCCACCCTGACCGTCGGGGCATACTGCTCATCACCAAAGCCGGTGCCGGCCTCCTGGCGGGATTTCCGGGCACTGCCCTGCACCGGCGCTCCCGCAGCCGCATCCTTGCCGGACATAGGGGCGCGGGGGGCAGGAGAACCGGGGGCAGGCAGTTTCTGCAGAGACCCTTCGCGTAGGTATCCGTACGGTTCCCTTTCCCTGAACGCCGCTACGGCGATCACCCCCATGGCTGACGCATCGTCAAAGGTCTTCTTTGCATATGAATCCGCCTCACTGGTGAAATAGAACCGGTGGACGGTCCAGTCATCCGTCCTCCACCCGTCGAGCCGTGTAGACCCGAACGGACTGATAATATACATCTCCTCGTCATTTCTCAGGTGCGACTTCCTGCCGCTGATTATGTTCCTGCCGTCAACGGCTATCACCACCCCTACCCTGCCGGATGAATTATTGCGGACCACAAGACTGTAGTTCCGTCCCTTTACGGCTTCCAGGTACTTCTTGACGACACGGGTCCCTCCTGCCTCAAAACCCGCAACGGGTATCGTGGCGAAGACCTCTCCGTGTTCAGTGACAACCTCGACATCAACCTCACCACCCCGGTATGCATGCGCCGGCACTGCCAACAGACTAAAGACAACGGACAAGACAACTGCGGCTAACCTGATCATCGTTCTTCTCCTTTCAGCATGGATTATGTACCCGGTTAGACAGCATCAGCGTGAAATTTGTTCCCGGATTATCAAAAAACTGGTAAAGTTAAACAATGGAACTTTCAATGCAGAATCATTGTCTAATACCATGACAGCGGATGAGGTATCCGCGCACGATGAGGATGCGGCCCTTGTGGCGTTATGCAAAAGGGGCGATCTGGATGCCTTTGAGGAGCTGGTAAAAAAGCACCAGAAGAAGATGCTGAATATCGCCTTCAGAATGACCGGCAGTTATGAGGATGCCTGCGAGGTGGTGCAGGACAGCTTTGTTGCCGCCTACCGGGCCATTGCCCAGTTCGGGCAGCGGGCCCGCTTTTCGACCTGGCTTTATACCATTGTCGTAAACCAGACCCGAAACCATCTGAAAAAAGCGGGCACGGTTGCGGGCCGTTCCGAGTATTCCCTGGATGAGCCGCTCAGCTCGGAGGAGGGCTTTGTCCGGCCTGAACCTGCTTCGCCCGAGCCCTCGGTCCTCGAGACACTCGAACAGCGCGATGTCCAGGAGCGCGTGCAGCAGTGTATCAATGGGCTTGAGGCTGAATTCCGGGAGGTCCTGGTGCTCCGGGATATCCAGGGCTTCTCATATGACGAGATCGGCTCCGTGCTGAAGCTTGCCGACGGAACGGTCAAGTCCCGGCTCTCCAGGGCAAGGGAATCGGTAAAGAACTGCCTCAAAAAATTGCTGGGGAGGCCCTGATATGGACTGCCGCACGATCAGAAAAGACCTGCATGCCTATCTTGATGGCGAGATAGCCGCCGGGGAAAGGGCAGCGATCGAAGGACATCTCGCGTCCTGCCCTGCCTGCAGAGAGGCCCTCGGGGAACTGAAGCAGACGCTGAATCTCCTTGACAACCTCGACGAGGTTGAGCCACCGGCATGGCTGACTCAAAAGGTGATGGCACGGGTCAGGGCAGAAAGTACTGAGCGGGAGGGCTTTTTCAGGCGGTTCCTCGGATGGATACCCCTGCATCTGCCGGCGACAGCTGTCGCAACACTTGTCATAGCGGTTACCGCTGCAGTGCTTATAAAGAGCATGGAACCGCAGCTGCACGACACGCTGCAGAAGGCCACGGGGACTGATCAATCGCCCGTCCCTGCCCCTGCGGGATTGCCCCCGCAGATTGCGCCCGATGGCAGACTTGCATCCCCCACTCTCCCTGCTGAAACAGTACCTCCGGGAAAAGCCCAGGGGCCCGACATCAGGAAGCCCTCTCGGACAGAAGACGCAGCACCTGATCCCCAATCGGCCGGAATTCAGGAACACAGGGCCCCTTCGCGCCGGCAGGCCCCTGCTCCGTTACCGGCTGCCCCTGCCGCACCGGCAGTTTCTTCTTCACCAGGACCCGCTGCCCTGCCGGAGCGGGACACAGCCAGGGGGAGGGCATTGCGCAAGGACTCCTCACCGGTCGAAGAGAGCCGGCCCCCCGCAAACGTCGGGGAGGGTAAGGCCGCGGGATCTCAGCTGCTCAACCAGCAGCGGCGCGTGGTCACCGAGCGATATCCCGGCGGCACCCCCCGGGTCGTCATTACCTATCAAAATACATCCGGCAAATCAGGGAAGATGATGGAAGAACGCTTCGATGAGCGGGGCCTGCGGCATGGCCTTCATCGGTCATATGACGATTCGGGAAATCTTACCGCAGAGGTGCACTACAGGCACGGAGAGCCCGTAGCGGTCAGGGAATTCAATGCAGACGGCACGCCAAAGCCCCGGGGCTCAGCAAGAGACTGGCCCTGGCTTCAACCGCACCTGCAATAATCACGGTGCTGAATAGAGCTGTCCTGATATCAGGCATTACGATTCCTGGTAATGTATGCAATATTGCCTCTGTGACAACACAGGGCGTTTGACCGAACGCAGGATAATCCTTTAAAATCAATCACGCGAGAGTGGCGGAATTGGCAGACGCGCTGGACTTAGGATCCAGTGGGGTAACCTGTAGGGGTTCAAATCCCCTCTCTCGCACCACTTTTGAATCAGGCCTCGGTTGATGCGACAGGGACATCGAAACCGTAGCGGCTGAAGATCTTCTTCATCGCCTCGGGCATCTCGCCCCTCATATGCTCCTTGAGGTAGGAATTGTTCGCAATGATCTTGGTCACCTTGATCATGAACTCCCTCTTTTCAGGGGACATCTTGTCCAGGTTCATCAGTTTATCCATGTAGAACATCTTCGAGGCGCGGCCAAGCTCGTTGCGCACCTCGTCAAGCGTCATATCCTTCGGTTTGACCACCGGCTCAACGAGGTTGTATTTGCTGTAGTCGAAGGTCGCCACATACGGCTTCAGGAGCGGATAGATCTCCGAATACGGCCAGGGTGCAATCGCCAGGAAGAACGCAAGATCGGGGTTATAGAATTTTGCCAGCTCAACGGTGTTTCTGATCTTCTCGACGGTGTCGTCCGGCATGCCCAGAACAAACGAGGTCTCCGAGACGATGTTGTACTTGTTGATCAGGTCGAGCGCCTTCTTGGACTGCTCCACCTTGATGTCCTTCTTGAAGATATCGAGGGCCTCCTGCGTCGTGGCCTCGACCCCGACATAGATGTGATCGATATTCGCCTTCTGGTACTTCCACATGATGTCCTCATCGCGGAGGATATCATCAACCCTCGTCTCCATGAGGATCTTGGTGCCGACATTGCGCTCTATCAGGAGGTCAAGGATCTTCTCCCATCTGTCCCGGTCAAGCGTCGGCGTCTCGTCAGAGATCATGACCACATTCACGCCGTAAGTATTTCGGAGATACTCGAGTTCTCCCACGAAATTCTCCGGGCTCCTGCCCCGCCAGTTGCGCTGCCAGAAGAGCTGCTGCGAACAGAAGCTGCACTGCTGGCTGCACCCCCGTGACGAACTGACAATAGCGAGGCGCGAATTCTCCATGGTCCGGTAGGTATAGATGGGCCAGTCGACAAGGTCCCAGGCAAGCGGCAGGGCATCAAGGTCCTTGATATACCCGCGCGAAGGGGTGACGACAGTCTTTCCGTCTTCGAGATAAACGATGCTTTTTACTGCGGAGACTTCGCCTCCGGAATTCAGGGTATCGAGCAGGTCGACGAGTGTCTCCTCCCCCTCACCCCTGACGATATAATCGACCGCATTGGCATGGTCTCTGAATATCTCCTCGTAGCAAAACGTAGGGTGCACATTCCCGATAACCGTTATGATATTCGGGTTGATCTCCTTCGCCAGCTTCAGTACCTCGAGGGCAGCCACAATCCCTGCAGTAAAGGCGGTGGTAGCAACGACATCAGGTTTTTCTGCTTCAATCCTCTTTCCGATTGTTTCGAGCTTGTGCCAATGGCTCATGGCATCATAATAAATCGGGTTATATCCCGCAGCCCTGAGGCTTCCCGCGATATACACAAAGCCGACGTTCAGCCAGACACCAGCCGATTCAACAACACCGGCGTGATACGGAGGGGTAATAAGCATAACTTTATTGATTTTTTTCATAATGCCCATATTTTAAGCAATTTCAGTACCAAACATCAAGGGAATGACACAGGCAGGCAGGGAAATTGATCCGCAACTAACGGCCGGGAAATATAATCACCCAGTACAATCGAAAATACACGTTATAATAAGTATCAAAGGTGACGGTTAATCAGATTACTCTTCTTGTCTCCTCAGGCAACCTTGTGCATAGCATTCACAAACTCTTTCCCTGAAAGCGGGCGAGGTAAGGGCTTGCCGTCTTCCTCATAAATATGGATTGTTTCTTCAATGACCTGACACAGTTCATCAAAGACCTGATGTTCATTTTCCCCATGGCAGCCCCCATAAAACAGTTCGGGGCAACTCCCAATAAAACACTTATCTTCATCAGACCACTCAATTATCTTTACATACCTGGCTTCCTCGTTCATTTGTTGGTCTCCTTGATTGCCATCCCTACGGCTTTTTCCTGATAATATTTGGCGTCATCTCCGTCTTTTCCTGAAATTGTAATCGGCTTTAAAACCTTCGGATGGACGAAGTTCCGGTGACTTCCCTTGCCACCTCTATCAATAAATCCCGCTCTTTTCAAATCCGCAATAATGTCTCTGATTTTCCGCGGCATATATCAATTATTATGAATTAGGAAAATTGAAAAGTCAAAAAAGAACGCGTACGATTCTTGATTGGAAGTTCAAGAGATTGCCTCACTACTTCACATACAGACCCAGAAAAGGGGATCAAAAGGTCATTGAATACTGCCACCAGATGCCCAGGCCGAAGACCGTAAAGAGGAAGACATGCTTGATGATCAGGAGTTTTCTCCGGCGCTTCTCTGCGTCAGCACCGTAGACATTGTCAACGTAAGTGAATGTCCTGCCTGCACCCGTAGCGAATACCATCACGACGCATACGATACCGGTCCAGAAGAGCTGCTTCTTCAGGCCAAGGATAACCGCCCCGACCTCAGCACTATATATCTGGCTGCTGAGCCAATAGATGCCGAGGACCGTGGCAGCATAGCACCCGGCCGCGAAGTCGTGGACAAACCCGATGATTATGGTAAATGCTTTTTTCATGACATCAGTTCATCAAGCAAGGCTGCAAAGGCACTCTCTCACCTTCACTCCTCACCAGCAAAGGCAACCAGCTTCCGGCTGGTGATTATTATGAACAAGGAATTTTTAAAAGGCAAAACAGTGATATATCATCATGTATTGATCTCTGTTTGTGCAACCGATATATCCAAGTAATTTCCGAGGAAGAGCGAAAAAAACAGGAGAACCTGGAAAGGTTCTCCTGTTTTATCAAAAAAAATTACTTTAAATGATTACTGGAGCCTGATACCAATATCGTCACCCACAGGTGAAGAATCTGCGATACCCGTATCTATATTGCCATCCGGCCCAGCAGAAATTATCCAAACCGGATTCGCCGTTGAGAACTCCACCGCATTCGTTATGTACATTCTGCCCCATGGATCTGCATTGACCATTGCCATATATGGGCCTTTCCATGTCGCAGGCCAGCATCCGTTGTCATCTCTGGCAATATAGTTATCATAGACATCCCGTGCTGACAAGTCCCATCCTGCACCGACTATAGCTGGTGCAACCCCGGCTCCCGAAAGGGCCGTTATGGCAGGCTGACAGTTTGCGTTTATCGGCCACTGTCCCGTATCTTTCTTCAGAACCATTAGAGCACTCGAAATTGACTTTGCATCGGCGGTAGCCCTGGTGATCTTTGACTCATCAATCTCCTTGAAGATAATCGGGACCAGAATACCTGCAAGCACAGCAATGATACCAGCGACGACAATCACCTCGATAAGCGTAAAACCATCGTTCCTCTTCAGCTTCATTCCACATCCTCCTTGATATTGTAAAAAATATTTAATACACCGGTTCAAATTCAAATTATATAGTCACGTGTAATAATATATTAGTATGTCGTCAATATCAAGAGAAAACTTTAGAAGAAATATCGGCTCACGTATCAAGCAAATCAAATTGCCCCTACTTAAAGTCTGTGTACAAACACCACTTTCTATCTGTCATTCCCGATGTCCTTAATCGGGGATCGAGTGCTTACAGCAGGTTCTGGATCCCCGGGTCAAGCCTGCCTGCCGGCAGGCAGGCCCGAGGATGACAATCCCTGCTTTATACACAGACACTACTTTCCTTGTTTCCCCTTCTTCGGAGGCTGTTTTTCGGACTTAAGGCCGGCCGGATGGTCCTTGAGGGCCTGTTTTTCAGCCTCGGATTTGTACCAGTCAAGAGGCCGCTCGGTCTGGTCCTTGAACGTACCCAGGGAATCATCCCGCAGCTTTGCCGCCTCTTCATCCGCCTGCGCAACCAGGATCTCGTCCACAACCTGGGGACAGGACGCTACAGAACCAGGCCTGGCCTCGATCTCCTCACGGATGCTCGGGGTGACTTTCGGGTCCTTGGCCATCTGCATCTTCAGCTCAATAGAGAAATTCACATATCTCTCAAGCATGCGGAAAATCGCCGAATCTCCCATCGCACTACCGGCATTCTCATCGGGCAGAGGCGAGACCTTGCCGTTCTCGATCTTCGCGCGACCGACCATCTCGCAGCCGGTGCCCCCGTCAGTGGTGTATCCGAGATTATCGGTGATCACCGAGAGGACTGTCGGTATATTGGCCAGGTCCCAGTGCGCAAGGAGACCGACCTCTCCGTCAGGGAGCGGCTTGAGATCGTCGATGCTCATCGCGAGCACCCGCGACCATGGCGGTACCGGCCTCGTACGCGTCCGTTTCGGAAGCCCCTTCACATGCCTGCGCAGCGCATCGTCGAACAGATTCGTCGCGGTCTCGGCCTCCCCGAGGACATTGACACAATGGGTCTCGGGCACACCCAGGACCTCCTGCACCATCGCATAGTAGTCGTCACGGCCAAAGACCCCGAACCGGTTGCGGTAGCCGCCCCCGTCACAGACACGGCTCCCCGCGGGCAGGCAGAACTTCATCTTCTTTTTCTTGCAGGACTGGAAAAAATATATATACGCCGAGGTCGCCCCGATCAGGGCCACCGGCACCCCGCTCGCCTCAGACTCCCTCAGGGCCTTCAGCAGGGCATTGATATGAATCCCTGACTTCCCGAGCAGGAACTGGCTGTCGGGAGTGCCAAAGGCCAGACGCGTCTGGTCCATGCCGATTGCCATGCCCATCGAAGGGGCGAGTTCAGGGCTTGGGGCGAGAATAAGGATGCGGCAGCGCTTCCCCTCCTCAAAATCAGGAAAGAGATACGAGCCGGTCATCATCCTGTTGGCCGCAAAGACCAGCTTCTTCCCCTCTTCATCCCGGAAGATGCGGCCCCTCTGGGTCAGACTGGTGGTGCCTCCGGTGAGGCAGGCCATCACCGACTGCTCAAGCGGAAAGGAGGCAACCAGGTGGGTCTTGAAGACGTCGTTATAGACCATCGGGATATCCTGCCAACGGTCCACATCCCCCGGCCTCACCTTCTTGGCCTCGCAAAATTCATGGAAGATGGGGTTCGCCTGGTACTGCAGGGCAAACATCCTGAGGCAGTAGTCGTTGAAGTCAGGCACCTCGGCATCTACCCCCGCCTCTATGAACTTCAGGACATCCTCGGTCAGGCGATGGCGCTCGGCTGCGGCCTCAGTATCATTTATCGGAGCTAAAGGTGGCTTGGACATTGGGAATGACCTCCTTAATCAGCTATCAGTTTTTAGCTGTCAGTTCTATCAACGAACAGCCTTCGGGCAATCCTGAGAATGGCAAAATATTTTCTACGGAAGAATGAGATGCAAAAACTATGCCCCGATCTGATAAAGCAAGACTCAACAGCAAACACCAATACAACAACGCGTAACATAAACCGAGCGGGAGTACGACTGCACAATAACAAGGCAGGACTGCCTAAATTCAAGGCACCTTGCGACGTCTTTTTTCAGCCACTTCCGACTTTTCAGTCTTCCATTTCTCATAGGCGATCTTCATGCCCTGCCTCACCGGGATCTGGGACATGAGAGACAGAATGTGGGCATGGGGAAAGCCCTGCAGAGGCACATTCTTCATATGCCGCAGGACCCTTTTGAGACTCAACAGTTCAAGGGAGGTCCCGAAAAAGAGCTCCTCGCGGACTTCAGGTGTCATGGCCGGATCGGGATGCTCGAAGAGCGCATAGGCGCCGTTGTAGTATTCCCAGCCGAGATCCTTGTAAAGATACGGCTCGTACTGCTCACGGAGCTTTGTGCCCGGGTACGGAACCACAAGGGAGGGATGCATGCTGACGCCCAGCCGGTCCGCAATCTCGATGGACCGCTTGAAATCATCCAGCGAATCCTTCCGAGCCCCCAGCATATAAAACAGCGACACATCAATGCCGTGGTCCCTCAGCGTACGAAGCGCCGCCTCGCGGTCAACCCCGATCTTGCCGTCAGCGGCATATTCTTTCAGGCCCTCGTCAGAGATGGCATCCCAACCGACCCAGAGGGAAAGCATACCGCTCTCGCGTGCTGCATTCAGCATGCGAGACCCCTCCTTTGACAGGACAGGTCCGAGGCTGCCGAAGCCCATCCATCTCTTGCCGCTTCCCTTGAGCGCAGTAAAAAGGTCGATGGCGCGCTGGGCCTTGCCGGTCCACCAGATATTCTCGTCGCCGTTTATGTACATCTTCTCCGGAATAGCAGCCACATCGCGCACCACATGGTCTATGGGACGAAAGCGGATCCTTGCACCATAAAAAGGCTTTACAGAACAGAAGGTGCAGTTATACGGACAACCGCGGGAGGTATTGACAATACGGAACTGATGCTTGCGTTTGCCCTGCAGAAGGCCGTAAAGAGGTGTAGGCAGGTCATCAAGGGGAATTTGCTCACCGCGATAAAACGGTTTCAGCTGGCCCGCGCGAAAATCACGCAGCACCTCGGGCCAGACCGATTCCGCCTCACCAATCACCACCGCATCGCCATTCTGTTTGGCTTCTTCAGGCATTGCAGAGGCATGCATGTTGCCAAAGACGACCTTGATCCCCTTTGCCCGCAGTTTTGCGGCGATCTTATAGCCTCCCACGGCGGTTGGGGTCAGGATGCTTATCGCCGCCAGATCGCACTGGACCCTCTCGATCGCCTCGGGGTCGGCGCTGGCGCTGATCAGTTCAATCTCGATGTCAGGGTCAGCGCGGCGGGTCAGCGCGGCAAGATACTCGAGGCTCGGCGGAGCCACCGGAGTCCAGCCAAAAGGCAGCGGAGGAAAGATAATGCAGAGTTTCATAGTAAATAGCTCTCAGCCATCAGCAATTAGCTATCAGAAATAAGTATTTCGACCCGGTTCTCAAGCTAGTTCCGTAAAGATATTCAGTTCCCCACTTTGGCAAAGAGGGGTTAGGGGAGATTTTGCAAATCATAAATTGCTCCATATCTTTTCCATAACTGCATCAATATTTTCAAACACCTCTCTGTTAGAAAACCTCAGCACCCTGAGGCCGGTCTTGTTCAATATTTCATCCCTATGTTCATCCTTTATCATTTCTGCTTCGCCATAATGTTGTCCACCGTCAAGCTCTATTACAAGACTTGCCTTTGGACAGTAGAAATCAACAATATAGCACCCTATTATCTTCTGCTGGTAGAACTGGTAGCCTTTCAGCTGCTTCCCTCTAAGTCTCCTCCATAAGAGCTTTTCTGCTTCTGTCGTGTTCCTACGAAGCTGTTGTCCGAATAACTTTAACTCCTTATCATATTGAAGCATCAGTTCGTGTAATCCTAATTGTTCAGCAAATCCCCCCCTCCCCCCCTTTGCCAAAGTGGGGATTCTCGGTTGTCAACAGATACTATCCCTTGCTGACCGCTGATTGCTGACTGCTGATGGCCTTAAAAGCTGATCTTCTTATTTGCATAGATCTTGGCCAGGATGCCTTTGGTGTCTGCCAACTGGCTCCCGTATATGCTGCCGTCTGCCCTCAGCTCCAAACTTGAAACCATAAGCACATAGTATGAGCCATTCGGGTCTATAACAAAGGTAGCACCGATTCCTTTCCCTTTAATGCCCTTTTTGACAGCCCTCTCATCAATGATGCCGGTATCATACCATCCGATAAAATCAATCGTGGTCTGACCGCTTTTCAGGGATGCCTGCTTCCATTCCTTTTTTGTCAAATACTGATAGGCATCAAAGGCATTGCCGATAGTCATCGAGTCGTAGCCGGCCAGCTTCTGCCTTTTCAGCACGTCAATCATGCCAGCATGTTCTTTTCCCTGAACCTTTGGACCAGAGTTATGTATAGTCGGTTTTCCGGGGTCGTCCGTACGCTGCTTTGTGCAGGCTCCTGCCATAATTGCCCCAATCATCAGTAGCACAAGAAAGAAATTGCTCATCATCAACACACCCTCACACTCAATGCTCAATCCTGAAGCCGCTATGGAATGTTTCCATCGAAAAAGGCACGCCCCAATAGCTGACGATCATGACAAATAACGCTATCAGCGCGTACCAGGCCAGCTTCCTGCCGCGCCAGCCGAAGGTTATTCTCAGATGCAGGTATATACCATAAATAAGCCAGGATACAAGTGACCATACCTCAACCGGGTCCCAGTTCCAGTAGCTGCCCTTCACCTGATTCGACCAGAACGCTCCGGACACTATCATCAAGCCATACATAATAAAACCACCTGCCACATAGCGGTAGGCAAGGATATCCAGATCCGGCAGGGCCGGTAATTTGTCATATATAATGCCGGAATATTTTTCCTTGAGCAGGTATACCAGCCCAATCCCTGCAGCCATCAGGACCGAGCCGAAGCCTATGGATGCACCGGTGATATGGATCCATATCCACCAGCTCTGCAGGGCAGGCGCAAGGGTAGAAGCTACTTCTTTTATGAGCGTCCCGGCCCAGCCCAGAAGGACAAATACAATGGGCATCACCAGCACACCCAGGGGCCGAATTCTTCTTGAAGTAAACTGGAAGATCAGGAAGATCAGGACCGCCATAAAGGTCCCGAGCGTAATCGACTCAGAGATTGAGATAAACGGTGAAATCCCTGTCTCGGCCCAGCGGAGTGCTATGACCGTAACATGAGGAATAAATCCGGCAAGGGCACTGAACAACCCTGCGGTAAAGAGTTTCTCCTGCTTTGCAATGAGACCGAAGATATAGCTGAAGGTACTAATACCGTAAAGTCCTACAGCAATCCAAAAGAATAATAGCTCTGATTTCATTGATTCACCTCAGGTATAGGGCTTTAAATAACATATTATTTAACCACAAATATAGCTGTTTAAACAATTATTGCATCGCCAACCTATCTGTCAGTACCACCTGACAGATAGGTTAAAAAATACAGGCCGCACAGAGTCGCTGTCAGAACCAGGACCGCGGCACGTCGCTCTTTAGAGTCTGTGTATAAACTCCACTCTCTATCTGTCTTTCCCATAGTCCTTAATCGGGTCACCTCAGCGACTCGCCGTGGCGAGAATCCAGTGTTTTCAGCAGGCTCTGAATCCCCGGGTCAGGCCCGAGGATGACAAATCCTACTTTATACACAGACACTATTTAATCATACTCTAAAGATTCGCCGGTGACTGCCTCCCGTTTATAACTCAGGCTTTCTCCCCGATTCTGAACATACAGCAGCGCGCACCGCATCTGTTATTGTGTTAATCCCTTCAGACAGCGTTTAAGCGCGGGAAGGCTTGACGGAAGGCGGCACACAAGATCAATACGCCCCAAAAGTGGTATAATTAAAGATTAATACGTGAACGTATTATCTTGTAAATTCAAGAACTCTACACGAGATCTTTGCAGGTATCATCTATTGAAAATATCACTGATAAATGTGCAAATCTGCGAGGCAAACAACCTGGTGCCACCGCTGGGAATCCTGGCAATCGGTTCCTTTCTCGAAAAAAACGGTTTCGAAGTACAGCTGATCGATGACGACATTTTCCTGACCGATATTGCGCCCCGGGTTCTTGAATTCAATCCTGACGTGGTGGGTGTAAGCTTCCAGACTCCGGCCTTTACCCGGGCTAAACAGATCATCAGCACCCTAAGACCTAAACTGCCTCACGCCAAATTCTGTGCGGGCGGTTTCCACACTTCAATACTGCCTGAACAGGTAGTATCAGAACTGTCGCTTGATTTCTGCGTTATCGGAGAAGGCGAATCCACTATGCTGGATATATGCCAACGACTCATGAACGGGGAGGAAATCTCCTCTGTCCCGGGCATATGCCTTAGAAATAACGACGGCGTGCCTGTCTTCACCCCTCCCCGGGATCTGATTGAAAATCTTGATATACTCCCCCTGCCGGCAACCCATCTCCTTGACTATGAGAAATACCTTCGCCCTCCGGGACTATTCAGAGGTATGGCCATGGATCGAATTGCTGCTGTCGCAACGACAAGAGGCTGCCCGTTCCACTGTGCCTATTGCGGCGGCAGAAAGCTATACAAGGGCCGCGTCCGCTTTCGTTCTGTGGCATCAATACGGAAAGAGCTGGAATACCTGATAGACACCCATCACATTCGGGGCATATGGATCATCGATGAATGTTTTACCCTTGACAGGAAGCGTGCGCTCGCAATTGCAGATCTTATTGCAGAGCTCGGCCTTGTATGGGGGATTCAGACACGGGTAGACCTGCTGGACGAAGCAATGGTAAGGCACTTCAAGTCGCGCGGCTGCATGGAAATAAACTTCGGCGTCGAAAGCGGGGTGGACAGGATACTGGGCTTTCTGAAGAAAGGAACAACAAGACAGGCTGCTTCCATGGCCTTCTCCTGGTGCAGGTCTGCCGGGGTCAGGACCACCGCCAATTTCATGATCGGAACACCAACGGAAACGGAGAAGGACATCTACGAAACATTCGAATTTTCAAAGCAGCTCAAGGCCTCGTATACCATATTTCATATCACGACGCCGCTCCCGGGAACAGAATTGTATGCGCATGCACTGGCAAAAGGCCTCATAAAGGAAGCCAGGGAATTCGACGACTCCTGGGTGCACAGAGGCTCAAGAGGACCGCTCATGACAACAGAAATTCCACCGGAAAGGCTCATGAAAATCAGAGCGAGTTTTCAGAATTATTTCTTCATCAGGAATTACCTCCACTGGCGGAATGTCCGTTACGGCATGCATATTCTCGGCATGCTACTGCGGTCGCCCTTCATCCTGGGACAGTCCTACCGGGCATACCGGCAGCACGGCCGACTTGACAGTCTCATCGAGACAATTGTTGCACTGGTAAATAAGGCAGGCAGATAAAACTGGCATGAACTGGAAGCTTGTCCGGATCATCGATTCGCTGCTGGGGATCCCCCTTATCCGCCTGATTTCACTGTTTCTGTCTTTCGGGAGCAGGCGCCCTGGTCGGACCGCTTCTATTTCACCGAATAAGCTCCTCCTTATCAAATTCTGGGGCATCGGGAACATCTTCATGCTGCTGCCCGCTATCCGGGCCCTGCGCGAGACCTTTCCCGAAGCCACAATCGACTTTCTCACGCTTGAAAGCAACCGCGAAGCCCTGAGCACGCTTGGGGTCGTTGACCACATCACCACCATAGACACAGGCAGCATATTCAATTTCTTCTCAACCTGGCGGGCAGCAGCCGGCGCGCTTGCGGCCGAGCGCTACGATCTGGCCATAGACTTTGAGCAATTCGCCCGGTTCGCCGCTCTGATGGCCTTTCAAACCGGGGCTCACCGGACGATCGGCTTCAAAACGTACGGACAGCATCGCCATCACCTCTTTACAGACCCCGTGCCTTACAATGACTCGGTACACATAGTACGTTCTTTTTATGCACTCACGGAACAAGCGGGTGTTCAGGAACCCTTCACTCCCTTCAGTGCATTACCCTCTGTTGAACGGCTCCATACAAATGGCCGGAGCATTCTGTCTAATCACGGCATCCCATCGTCCTCACCCCTGGTGATTCTGCATGTCGGCACAAGCAGAAACTTCCGGGAGCGGCGATGGCCGCCACAACGTTATGCCGAGCTCGCCGAACTGCTCGCTGACCGTTATGGTTTCCGGATTATTCTGACCGGCCTTTCGGAGGAAGCCCACCTCACCCGCAGGACACTGCAACACATGAAGTCAGCCGGGATAATGGCTTACGACCTCGGCGGACAGCTTTCCTTCAGTGACTACTTTGCGCTCATCACGGTCGCTGATCTGGTCATCTCGGCCGACACATCCGCCATTCACATGGCCTCGGCAGTCAATACCCCCGTGGTCGGGCTTTATGGCCCTAATACACCCCGTCTTTACGGTCCGTGGGGGGAAAACGGCCTTTCGCTCTATGCAGACTTCGCCTGCAGCCCCTGCATCACGAATTACAATGCCAAGGACAATATCTGCCGGCATGCTGACGGGCGGGGCGCCTGTATGAAGGCTCTCTCGGTTGATGCGGCTTTCGAGGCAATCGAAGAGCACTACCTCCTCCGTGAAGCGCCGTGGAGACTGAACAGACTGAAAGAGCCGGCTGCATGAACCTGATGCCCCTGGTCAAGCTTGCCGGCCGCATTGCGCAGAGCAACCTGCGGGAGCTGACGCTTCCCTATCGCCTGACCTACGCTGCCACCAATCTCTGCCAGGCCCGTTGTATCATGTGCAACATCTGGCAGAAGCCTGCACGCGAGGAACTTACCCTTGCGGAAATAGACACTCTCTTTTCAAAGGCAGCTCATTTTTCCTGGATCAATCTTACCGGCGGTGAACTGTTCCAGCGGCCTGATATCGGCGAAATTTTCCTCAGCATCATTAATCGCAGCAAAAATCTGCACCTTCTCAACTTTCCGACCAACGGCTTTCGGACCAATGAGATCTGCGCTGCCGTTGATAGAATCCTGAAAGACACAGAACTGCCGCGCCTGATAGTCTCCGTCAGTCTTGACGGCCCGCGAGAGCTCCATGAGCGCATCCGCAACCTTCCCGGCTGCTGGAACCGTGCGCTGGACACATTCCAACGTTTAAGGGAGCGGCGCTCCCCCCGCTTTTCAGTCTTTCTCGGGCATACGCTGCAGGCGGCGAATATTGGTGCTTTCGATGAGACCGTTGAGGCCTGCCGCAGAGAAATTGGGGGCCTGACACAGGATGACTTCCATATCAATCTGGCCCATGTCTCCGGGCACTATTACGACAACGAGGGCACCGACGCACTTCCATCTCCCGAGAGCACCGTGATGGAAATCGAACGAATCCGGAAGCAGCAGGCGTCCAAAGATCTTGACCCGGTAGCCTTTATCGAGCGTCGCTACCAGCGCCACGTCAGAGACTATCTCTCAAGCGGGAGGGGGCCATATGTCTGTCAGGCAGCGGGAGCATCATGCTTCATCGATCCAACCGGCATAGTATACCCCTGCTCTGTCTTTGAGGCGCCGCTCGGCTCCCTGCGCAATGCCGGCATGGATTTCGAGCGTGTCTGGCGTTCAGCCACCCGTGCTCATACCAGGGAGCTGATCAGAACCGGTCAATGCCCGGGCTGCTGGACACCGTGCGAGGCGTATCAGACCCTTCTGGCAAACCTGCTGCGGCCAGTGAAACGCTCATGATCAGAAAGGTCTATACAGATCTTATCAGGCGCAAACTCCGCGAGGACGGCCCGCGCTGGCTACTCAAACGCAGCAGCCAGTATCTGCTCCTGCAGCTCTCCAATCTGTTCCATCGCCCCCTGTGCGGCCCTGCACTTGGTACGCTCATGGTCACCTATCGCTGCAATTTTCACTGCGTTATGTGCGATATGCCTTCGAAGGCCTCGGAGAAACTCAAGAGGGGCGAAAAGGAGTTCGATACAGCCCGCTTCAGGGAGATCATCGGAGAATTTGCCGGCCTCGGGGTGCCGGGCATCGGATTTACCGGCGGAGAACCTCTCCTGCGGGAGGATATTTTCGAACTGATGGCTGAAACCAGGCGGCTTGGCATGATCGCCCATCTGAACAGCAATGGCTGGCTGCTGGGAGAAGAGCAGGCAGAGCGCATCATCAGGATAGGCGTTGATTCGGTCAACATCTCCCTTGACGGAGCCACTGCCGAAACCCATGACCGGATCAGGCAGACCGCCGGCGCCTTCGAGCGGGCTGTAGAGGCCGTAAAACGGCTGGCCCGCCTCAAGAAGAAACATAACAGCCATGTCAGGATCAAGACCGTCGCTGTCATCGATGAAACCAACATTACCGAAGTGCCCCAGATGCTGACCCTGGGCCGGACACTCGGCACCGATTGCATCGAACTTATACCTCGCCAACCGTTTGTCGGCGCACCCGCGGGCAGGCCATCTGCCTCGCCGGAACTGCTTGAAACCGTGGACCGCCTCGTGGCATCCCTGCTGACCCGCAGGGACAATGACGGCCTGCCTCTGGAGAATTCTCCCTCCCACCTGCAGCTCTTCGGCAGCTCGTTTGAGGGGCGGCCATCCCCGGTGCGCTGCACAGCCGGATACAATTCTTTGGCGGTGGACTGCTATGGTAATCTCTTCCCCTGCGTAACCTGGGTCAACTGGGGGAAAACATCGGGCAGCATCGGAAATGGAAAGCTCGCGGATGCGTGGCGGTCAGCGTCTTATCAGCAGCAGAGGGAAAAGATAGCCCAATGCCGCGACTGCTACCTCAACTGCCAGACAGAACTGAACTTGCTGTTTGACTTAAGTAGCCGTTTAATGAAAAAGTTGAAAAGAAATAGTGTCTGAATATAAACTGTCATTGTTGTTTTGAACCGTCATTCCTGCAAAGACGGGAAACTATTCTTTTGAATATGTTCTGGATCCCCGGGTCAAGCCGAGGATGACGTCTTTTTGTTTTATGCACAAACATTATTTATATTGCTCACAACAAATAATTCTATGGAGAAACACCGTCGCATGAATGAAACACTTCCCCATGATTCGCCATTTGTAAACAGCTGGAAACTTGGCCTGTTCATCCTTATCCTAGCTGCTTTTTTCAGATTGTGGGGAACCTTTGAACTGAACGAGTTCATTGAAGATGAGAAACTCCATGTATCCGATGCCGTAAGCCTCGGCACCTATGGAACAACTGCGAACTGGGGTTGGCATCATCCGCAGTTAAGCGGACTGATCATGTATGGCAGCATAAAGCTTATTGGTGATAATCCTGTCGCCTGGCGCAGCGGAAATATTTTTTTGGGGACAGCCTCTGTCGCCCTGATCTTTCTGATTGGCAGACTGCTCTACCCGGGCAGCGCTGTTCCGCTTTTAGCCGCGTCCCTATTAGCATTCGACCCTCACCATATCTATCTATCCCGCACTTCATTCGTGGAAATACCGGTTACGTGTTTCTTCCTACTCTATCTCTATCTGCTCCTTGAATATGTTGAGAATAATAAAGCGACTTTGCTTTTGGCAGGCATTGCCATGGGGTTGACGATGGCAACGAAGGCCTATTTTGTCTTTGCAATGCCGTTGGCAGCAGGATTCGCATTGTTCAGGATCCACCAAAGCGGGAAACTGACCCGCCGGGTAATGGTTGACTTTGCGGTTGCGCTGCTGATACTGCCATGTGCCATCTACTTCCTGAGCTACTGGAAGTGGTTCAGCCGCGGGTATACGCTTTTCGAATTCTTTCAGATGAAGATGGATGCTCTCTATGCACTGAAACAGCTCAGCATTGACAACTTTTCTCATCACAGCGATTTTCTCGGGGCCGGAGGCAAGCCCTGGGAATGGTTCATTAAACCGATGTTTTGGGGATATCAAAGGCTGCTGAACAGTGAAGAGGGAAGGTTCCTGCTGCAATGCAATAACCCCCCGTTTCGTTTGCTCGTCCTGCCGTCATTATGCGCTGCATCGATCTACGCGTGGAAGAGACATTCCGCAGGGGAACTGCTGGCCCCCTTGCTGTTTGGAAGTTGCTATTTACTGACACTGTCGGTAAGTCGTCCCATCTTCAGCTATTCTTCAGCTGTTTTGCTCCCCTTTGCCTATCTTGTCCTCGCCAGGTCAGTGACCTTGTTTGCCGTTAAAATTAACAGGGAAAACATGGTGTACGGATGTTTTCTCCTTGCCACGCTCATATGGGGAACGTATATGTTTCCGATTGTTTCGGCCCGGTTAGTCCCCCTGGCACCTTTTCGCCCCATACTTTCGGTACTACGGTTTCTGGGTGATTTCTGATGCCGTTGAGACGCGTGAGCATAACAGCCATCATACTCTTCTGTTCCGGCGTTCTTTTATGGATTTTTACCTACGGCCCTGCCAAAAGGATATTTGTTGTCCCGGACAGGACCGTTACCCTGCGGTCCGCAGGGGAGATTGACGATCTTTGGCGTTCCTCGGGGATTCACGGCAGAATAGCGGTCATTTTCACCCGTCACCTGAACCATCAGCTATCCGGTATTGCCTTCCCGGAAATGGACTACCTTGACAGAGCCCTTAGGCAAGGCATGGTAAGAAAAGTGTACTATGTCGTGCCTGACAGATTCTGGTCGGCCGTTGTTCTGGAGCACACGGAACGGATGGAATATATAATCGAACCCAGAACCACCGATACAGGCTTTATGATTTTGCACGAGGGGGGACGCATACACGCCATGCCACTTTCAAAGTATATACCGGAACTGGAGAACGAGAAGGCGTTAGTCGTCATTGAGACTGCACCCTGGAGCCAAGAGGAACAGACCAGGATCGAAGGCTTTCTCAGATCCGGGCAGTTGAGAACCGATCTAACGGTAATTATCGGTCAGCCTAAACAGGCAGATAGCCAGAAGCGTACTTACTAATAAGACCGTTAGTAAAGACACATACCTTGTCATTGCCCGACTTGATCGGGCAATCCAGGAAACCATGAAAACACTGGATTCCCGCCTTCGCGAGAATGACAATACAGGGGGTCCTACTTATGGCCCCCTTAGTATTTCCTTTTCCGCATCATGCGGCCGATCGTTGTGATAATCATCCCGGCCAGGCCGACCCACAGGCTTGCCAGAAGAATCGGCTTGCCAGGCTCATAGCGTACCATCATCGCAACCCAGTAGCGTACTTCCCTGGCCTCAAGGAAATAATCGCCCGCCCTGAACTTTTCGCCAATTCCCGCATTCCCTTCAGCTAATGTCCTCTCCCGAAGGGGAAGACCATTTTCATCAAGCGGATGCAGCACATACCGCACATTTCCGGAGCGCTCCTTTAGTTTCGATGGAATATATTCCACTTTCAGCGCAAAGAGGGGCCGCTCAGGAGGGGCGGGAAAAGGGATGACCTCTTTCCTGATCTCTTGCTTTTCCATATCTCTGTAGCCGGTAAAATACTCAAACTGGTCCTTCCCCAGAACCTTGCTCTGCAAGGGCACATGCACGCCATACTGGTCATTTCCCTGTTTATCAGAGAGCATCAGTTGCAGCGAATAGCCTTCTCTGTCATTGAAATAGTCAACACCGCGATGGGTCAATTTATGCGTTATATAGATGATGCCCTTCGTCCGTCTGTCTTTTTCACCCACCGAAACCTCGTAGGCCGCCCGCTTGTCCTCTCCGGAAACTTTATACCCGCTATGCATTTCTATAAGGGTTGTTTCCCCCTGTAGCCGGGAAAAACTGAAAAACCTCCCCGTATCTATTGCATCATAACTCTGCATATCACTGCTGGGGAGCGATTCACCCTCCGTCAACCGGATAATGCCGCGGAAATAGAACAGGCTGTTGTAGGCGATAGCCAGAAGAACCACGACAAAGCTGAGATGGAACAGGATCATCCCGAAGGAAACGATTGTCACCCTCCGGCCCCAGATTCTGCCAAAAAAGCAGCACGCGATATTGATCACCAGCAGGACAAGAATTCCGTTAAACCAGAGTGTGCCGAATATAATCCTGCCAGCATCGACACCACGCCAGACCGTAACCCCGGTCACACAGCAGGCAAGTATGACAACGAGAAGTGCCATCGCCAGCTTGGCTGAGGCAAGAAAATCATATATCTTACGCGGAATTCTATGGATCGGGTGATACCGCGGCTCAACAGGAAACTTTTCAATCTCGTCTTCTGCTTCAGGCTGCGAACGCATGTCATTCATACTTATAACTTCTCGACTTTCCACCAGATCTCATTGCCATCAAGGACACCATACGCGACAGACTTACCGTCGGCAGTAAATGCCGGCTGAAAGACCATCCTGTAATCTTTATGCCGGCTGACAACCTTACCCTTCATATCCGAAACAACAAGAAACCGTTTACCGTCATCTCTCGCACGGTATACAAGAAGACGGCCGTCGGGACTGAATATCGGTGAAACAATCTTGTCAAACAACGGCCCCTCATTGCCATCAACAACAATACGCATACGTTCTTCACCGCCGGCCTTGATCGCAACATACGCATGATGACGTCCGTCCGCACTGGCAACATAGTCCGAAATATACCCATAAGCCTTTTCCTGATGGGCTCTTTTTTGAAATGCCATATGAAAGCGGACTTTAAAGGCGTTACCCAGGATGACACCAACCCCTTCCGGCTCGGTCAGGACCAGTGGATCACTCATAATTTCGTCATCTTTCTGAATTTTCTCAGTATGGCCATTGTAATGCAGAAAACGCTGATAATCGTCAGTCATAGTCGTATAGACAAATGATGTATTATCTGAAGCAAACCGCTTCCGAACGATTGATCCGGCGGATGGCGTATCCAGCGTTGCTATTAGCGCACGTGACTGAAAGTCGAGTATTTTGATACTGCGCGTTCCTTCCGCTTTGCACACCACAGCAATTCGTGATAGATCATCACTCACGACAAAGGACTCCCCGCATGAATCAAACTCCTTGCGGTCCTTCAGCGTAAAGTCGCTTATAATAAACTGCGGCCTTCCTTGTGCTGACACCGCGACATAGGCTATAAACCTTGAATCGGGACTGAGTAAAATATCTTCCCCGACCCGCTGCTTGCGGTGGACCTTGTTGTCGATGACAAGACGATCCTGCCCAGCCTCCCTGATCGTATACACCAGATGTCTGCCATCCGGGCTGAATTTTGGCATCCCCATATACTCAAAGAAGGGGCCTTCGTTCCCATCAGTAACAATACTTTTATTCTTATCATCTATGTGAGCTACATGCGCAACACGCGTGCCGTCTCTGCTGATCGTAAGATCGCCAACCATCTGATACAGTTTGCCACTTCGTCCGTTGTGAATTACACGATACTTATTATCGATGCGCTCAATATATGCCGACCCGGATCCGTCGGCGGCAACCACAAGCAACTCGTCGTGACTGCCTTGCGGTCGGGACAAGTCACCTTGCAGCGAAAGATACTCAGTTGAGACAACCGACAGCCTGCGCGATTCTGACGAAGAGCCAGCTTTCTGAACCGGCCTATTCTGCTTCTCTCCCGAATTCTTATTTGTACATCCGTCACTGATCAGAAATCCCATTATCAATATCAGCGCCTGCGCAACAAATTTCATAGTCATGCCATTCCTCGCATATTATCATTATTCAACAAAGCCATTGTCATTAAAACTCTCCTGCCCAGAAAAAAGCCCCACCCGATTAAGGGTGGGGCTTCCATTCACTAATAACCTACTATAGCAGGATCAGTACGACCCTCCCGGTGAATAGTTCGTATGTCCGTTACTGCTGCAGCTCATAGTCGTTCCTGTGGTATTGAATGCGAACGTACCACCACACTGAGGCTGTCCAGCTGCAAGGTTGAACTGTCCGGGTCCTGCCACTGTCGCAGTAAACGGCCTTGGAGAGGCTGTTGTCGGCCAGGATCCGCCACTCGTTGCCCAGCTACGCATAAAGGCAACCGGTCTCATGCCGCTTGCGGAACCAGCCGTCCAGCCGGCGCTAGTTCCATACAGTTCGTTGAATCCATGCACATCCTGGGCAATACGCGGACGTGCTATGCCCGTAGTCTCATTCTGACTGAAGTGGCAGAAGTTACAGAGATTCAAGGCGGCAGCCGCCCTGGTCGTTCCAACCGCAAAGGCAGAACCGCTATTATGCCTTCCGTTTGTCGTATCAGCATACGTCCCTATGTGACAGGTCGTGCACAGTGTAGGTCCGGACACAAAATATGTACCACCTCGCATTCCAGCGCTGGCAGCGCCGTGCGCAGTGATTGTGCGAGTCGTCAGCGCTGTACTTGTAGTATGACAGTCATCGCACACCAGTATAACGCTATTCGCCTTGGTACGAGGCGTCGCCGCTGTACCTGTAGTAAGGTTCCCATCTCTTGCTGTACCAAGCCCGTTGTAGGGAGCTAACAGACGCGTTGAATACGGATACGCCCGGTTGTTAGGTGCACCAACGGGATGGCGTGAGGAGTTCGTTGATGCAAACTGCTTGGCAACATCGATAAGACCACCGGCTGCTGCTGCACCATTCGTCGTTGTATAGTTTGCGCCAAGATTCACGCCACCAAACGGCATCGTAGCCGTACCTGTCCCTCCGTTGTTTGAGCGGGCGGTCGGGTTGGTTGCGCCGTTGGCATCATGGCATTTCATGCAGAACTTCACCGTGATGACCTCTGCTACAGTGTTACCCAGGGTCGTTGTACGGGAACCCGCAGCATACGATACAGAATACTGCGAGAAGGTGAAGGCAGCACCGCTATTATTCGTAATGGGTGTTTCACCGGCTCCGTCCGGGTCGCGAAGGTCAATGTTTCCACCAGGAGCACCCGAATGAAACGCCGTTTTTATGACAGCCGAACCTACACCGGCACTGTATTTGCCCTCAAGATGGCAGACAATACAATCGGCGTCAGAAACTGCTGTTCTGCCGGATTTCTTATGTCCCCATGCCAGACCGAATTCGGCCACGACATCAGCACGGGTTCCCTGCGGTGATGAATGACAGTCGATACATGCAAGGCTGCCGCCCCATGTCACTGAACCACCGTGACAGCTTGCCGTTGCACAAACCCCGGTGGCCTGGGTATATCCCATGGAGGCCTGAAGGTTATAGGCCCCGTTGTTATGCGTTCCAGTATCACTGATAGTATACGCACCAGCTGTCCCGCTCACTCCCGTATGACACGTGGGACATGCCGTAGCCTTGTGAGTGTTGCCATAGCCGGCACCATCACCGTGCGTATTACGCTTCGGGGTACCATTGGCATAATTCGGTCTCCCATCGTCGGCAGGGTTCCCGTGGCAGCTGCTGCATGTGGTCGCGCCGCCCCAATTCGGAGATGTATTAGCCGGTATGGTTGAGGTTATGACCGAGGTACCGTTGCTATGACAGTAGGTGTTTGAACAGTTGCCCGGCGCAAAGCTGTTCGCCTGGGTAAAGCTGGTTTTTGAATACGAACCTGCATTCGAGCCGCCAACATCAAGTGTACCAGCTATGTTGATTGTGCCGTCTCTGTGCTTAAAGTCGGCGCTTGTCTCGGTAGCAGGGACCGTGTGGCAAACAGAACAGGCGTTCCCGTACTGCTGCACATGCGTGTTATGTGACCCCTGGAACAGACCGGCTGGTGTATTCCTGGCCGTCCCATCGCTGAACGCTCCGGTATATCCGTGACAGCCAGAGCACGACGTGATCTTCGAAGGATCAGAAGAAAGTGTAATCGCAGTTGAATTCAGCGTAAGCCCGGTCTGCCCCGCATCCGGGGAAACCACGCCGAGTGATGTCACGCTCGACTGGACCGTCTGCGTTGCCCCAGCGGGCATGTCGTAAACAATATAGATATATCGCGCAGTTGCATTGGTTACTGTCCTGTCGCCCGCGGTACCCTGATTAAGGGTTATAGTCGTAGGCGTACCGGTCCAGCCAGAAGTGCTTCCAATAAGTACTGCAGTTCCTGGAAGTGTTGCAGAGCTCGTGGAATCAATATAAACCTTTGCCGTCCGCGCTCCTGTTGCCGTACCGAGGTCATCAATACCAAGAGAGTTGAGCTCCACCTGATTGTCCTGTGCGCCGGCCCCACTGGTTGCACTTGTCACCTGGAACCTCTGCATCAGCACGTTCATTGCGCTTTCAGTCTTCGGGCTTGTCGCAATGGCGGTATTAGTTGCCGTGCCGACATTTTCATGCGGCACATCCACAATCGTGAGACGTGTCGGGTTCGAGGCGTCGGATATTGTGCCCTGCGCATCAGGGGCAGTTACGGTCACAGCGGTAACGACCGTATCGATCGTCTGTGTCAGAGTTGCTGTTCCGGAAATATCTACCAAGATAAGGTAGTTTGAAGCTGTAGTCGTCAGGTTTTCGGTAAATCCGGTAAAACTTACTGATGCACCCGGAGTGCCGGTTGAAAGCAAGGTATCAGTGCCCGCCTGATAGGTACCATTAGCGTTCACGTCCTTGTAAAGCCTTACTCCCGAGATGTTCGCACTGTTTGTAAAGCTTGCCGTGACGCCGGTTACTGCCGCCGCGCCGTTATCAGTATTGGTTGATACCATCGTAAAGCTGTCTGCTACATTATTTGTGCTGCCTCGGCTCACGTTATAGTTGGCCGGATCAGTACCGTCTGCAACATTAACAGCATCTCCCGCTACCGCTGTTTCATTCAATGTGAAATAGGTATCTCCAGCTGGGGTCGTCGTATTAAGTGCATTCGCACCGAAAAGATATGCCGGATCAGTTCCATTTGCCGTAGCATAGAAAATAACCAGAACGCGGTTACCAGCTGCTACATTAAACGAAGGGTTTGTAAATGTAACTGTGGTTGCAGTAGCCGTTGCGCCTAGCGTAGAAGAATTTGTTGTTCCCTTGACAGCTCCAACGATGCCGGTAGTATCGTTATACTCATACATACTTGCGTATATGCTTCCCGATGTTCCGGTTGTATTCAAATAGCCGGTAAGCAGCGCAGTGGCATTAGCCGCAATATTAGTTGCTGAAGCATACACTGGCGTATATGCTCTGAACCTCTCATCGCCCGTGGCAGTCCAAGCTGCTCCAACCCGGATACGGTTACGGCTCGTACCTGGAGGCGTTGTCGTGTTAGTAATCGCACGCCATTCGTTGGTCCCACCTGCAGCATTGGTCGTGGTAATGGCTGCTTCAGATACAATATTTGTGTTTCCATCAACGCCAACACTGACTGCAGTCAACCCTCGCACGTGATAAACGACCGCAGCAGCCTCTGATTTTGCAGGTTTCCACAAACCCTGATACATAAATGTGCTGAATACCAAGGTGAACATCAGCACAAGAGCGATCTTAGCTTTCCAGTTCATCCCTCTAACCTTTCTCACAATTATCTCTCCCATGCTGATCTCACCTCGCTTTTCTTATAATCAATTATGTCCGTTCTATTATACATGATCATACCCTCCTATAGACCCCATTGCGGCGTTGCCTTGAAGTGGCAATCAAGGCTGGAGCATGATTTAGTCGTAACACCGTCATACGTCGGCCCGCTCGTACCGAAGCGGTGCGTCGTACTTCCGTTGAAGTTCACGTTGCGTGTCGTCGCGCCGCCATTCGGACCGTGATCGGCCGATACGTTCTGGCTGTGGCAGGTCCCGCAGACATTGTTGAACGCCACACTGCCATAGGTGTCTGTAGCCGGATCGAGCGTGGTTGCTGTTCTGGTCTTCAGGTGCTCTATGTGCTTGGCATGGCCACCCCATGCTGCCGAGGTATTGGTCAGGCCTGTTCCGCTTCCGACCTTACCCCATGCCGTTCCGCCTGCTGTGGTGTCATAGTCATGGCAGCCGTTACAGCCGCCGCCGCTCGCCTCAAGCGTTCCGTTAACGTGGCGGGCATCGCCGCTGCCGTTATGGTTGTGGCAACCGGAGCAGTCGGTCGATATGGTCATCGATGTATGCGCAAACTTCACCGACGACGTCGGAGGCGACTGGTGACACTGGTTACAATCGGTCCCGTTCTTGGAAGCTGCAGCGTTAACAAGATACGTACCCGAGGTCCATGATGGAGATGTGTTGTTACCCACTACTCCGGCTGCAAAACCGCCACCATGACAGTAGTTCGTAGAGCAGTTCGGTGCTGTATAGCCCGGCACGATTGCACCCTTGTCAGCATTGTACGGAGTCGTGCCGATATTCTTGGCAAGATCACTCCACGTCATCGTGGTGGACCCGTTCATGTGTCCGGCATCGCCAAGTGCGGTTACCGCGTGGCAGTCAGAGCAGGCTATTCCGCCTGTCTTGTAGCCGCCGTTGCCCTTCAGGTGGGTGTCGTGCGCACCGACCTTCGAGTCCGCAGATACGCCGCCGGAGAGAGGTGCACCATTAGAGCCGGCCGTGTTGACGCCGGTACCGTTGTAACCCGGGGCAGCAGTCTTGATATCTGCTGTATATGCAGCAGCATTTGTACCTGCAACACCGTGACACTTGACGCAGGTTGAGTCGTTATTTACCACATCCCAGACGCCAGAATTGCCTCCGTGGCAGGTGGTTGTATTACATGATCCGGCAGCCGTGCCGACCGCCTTCTGGTAAACCGTTGCACCGCCTGCGGTCTGACCGTTATACGTAGCGGTTGCTCCGGCAGCGGATGCGTTAAAGTTGATGGTTACACTCTTGTTCACATGGTTCGTATAGCTGTTGATAGTAGTGCTGCCCGTTGCCGTAGCATTATGGCAGTATGCACAGGTCACGCCGGCAAGCCCAACATGCTTGTCATGAGCCCCGCTGGTAAGCGTAGCGGCAGAATTGCCGTGGCAGCTTGCACAGGTCACCGCACCTGACCAGCTGATCGCAGCATGCGTTCCGCTTGATGCAGTACCATTGCTATGGCAGTAGGTGTTGGAGCACTGCGTACCACTCCAGGTTCCGCCTACTGTTCCGTTGAAGTCAACGTTCTTCGCTGCGTTCGGGTGCTGATCGCGGCCCGCTGCACCGTTGATCGTTGTGTTGTTTGAAGCTGTCGTATTATGGCAGCTGTTACAGGTGAAGTTGCTGTTCGCTCCGTAACGATCTGTTGCCATATGCTGGTTATGCGTTGCTGACAGACCATTTGCATAGCCGGTCATCGTCCCATAGTTGTCGCCCGATGCCCTGTGGCAGACTGCGCAGGAACCGGTCGATGCCCCGCCCCAGGCTGCTGCTACGACGGGTGCTGCAGCTGCGCCGTCACGGGTGTGACATACGCTGGTACAGGTACCCTGCGTATAGTTGAAGCCCTTTGCGTCTGTCGTCGAAGATCCCCCCTGCGTATAGGTCTGGATCTTCGCAGGAAGTACGCCTGTTGCTACCTGTGCATCCTGGAATATAGGCCCTGTTCCGTCGGCCTGGCCCGTCGAGTGGGTTGCACTCGGATGGCAGTTTCCGCAGCCATACACATACGCTGTGGCAGTGTTGGCGTTGGTAGAATTTATCGCCGTGGGAAGCGTTGCGCTGTTGTAGTGCCTGTCATGACGTGTTGAAAGACCGGTGTTGCTTGCGTCGTGACAGCTTGCGCAGGTTGTTGTTCCGCCCCAAGCTACTGACGGCCCGGTGCCGTGGCAGTAGGTGGCAGAACAGGTCTTGCCTGCATTATAGGTACCGGTCAAACCACCGTTGAGCTTAAACGATACGTCCTCCGTACGATCAAGATGCTGGCCTGCTGCCAGCACCGTGGTCGGCGGAATGGTTGCGTTTGTCGTCGTCGTGTTGTGGCAGAAGTCGCAGCTGAAGGAGCTGCCCTCTACGTGCTTGACATGGCTGTTAGCCGTTGTCGAGGCAGCCGCTCCCGACGTATAGACAGGATGAGACTTCCCAGCCTGATCGCCGTGGCAGCCGTCGCAGCCTATCGCCGCGCCGTTCCATGCTATCGACCGGAAGCTTGCACCTCCTGCCGTAACTACCGCAGCGGTTGCGTCAAGGTTACCGATGCTATGGCAGTATACGTTTGCACAGCTGGCGGCTGCGCTGCCCGGTGCCTTGGTTGCACCGTTCGCACCGGTTGTCGATGCTGCATTATATGTCGGGGCATCAGTGTCCTTGTTGATAGCACCCGCATTGTTGAACTTGACGTTAACCAGTTTGTCCACATGGTTTGTATAGCTCGATACGGTTGTATCGTTGGCTGCTGTTGCCGCATGGCAGTCGAGGCAGCCAACTGTCCGTCCGACCGTAGTCAGCGAACCGATATGCAGTTCGTGGGCGTTGGTCGTGATCGAGGCAGCGTTACCGTGACAGCTTGCGCAGGTCATTGTGCCAGACCAGTTGATCGCTGCATGGGTTCCGCCTGCTGCTGTGCCATTGCTATGGCAGTAGGTGTTGGAGCACTGCGTGCCGCTCCAGGCACCGCCCACCGTTGCGTTCATGGAAACGTTCTTGGCTGCATTAGCATGCAGAGACTTATCTGAAATAGTTGTGTTGTTTGATACCGTGGTGCTGTGGCAGCTGTTACAGGTGAAGTTCGTGTTCGCTCCGTAACGGTCTGTTGCCATATGCTGCACGTGAGGAGCAGACATCGGCTGCGGCGTTCCTGCTGTCTGCATGCTTGCTGCAGTTCCAGTTGTCTTATGGCATGAGCCGCAGGATACTGTTCCATTCCACGCTATTGTGGAGTACGAATTCGTTCCACCTGCCGGAGCAGCGTTCGAATGGCAATAAACGTTGGAGCAACTGCCGTCTGTCGATATCTTCAGGCCCTTTGAGTCTGTCGTAACGGTTGCTCCGACCGTATAGTTACCGCCTGAGGAGAAAACCACATCAGCAAAGTTCGCTCCGACTGTTCCCGGGTGACCTGTCGCATCGTTATGGCAGTTTCCGCACTGGAAGACATAGTTGGTTGCTGTAGAAGTATTTGTTGTGAGTCTGCCGCTAGCATCGGTGGTGCTGTTGTAGTGAATGTTATGCTTGCCGGCAAGATTGCTGTTGGAATCGTGGCAGCCGGTACATCCGGCAACAGCCTCAACCGTGCCGTTCGCATGGAGAGTCTTGTCCACAAAACCATCACCCGCTGCATTGACGTTTGAATGACAGCCGTTACAGACGTTGGCTGTTGCTGCAGGGTGCAGGCCAAGAGGCGGGTTACCATGACAGGTACCGCAATCCAATGCCTTGCCGTTACCCAAATAGGCGGTGTTATTCCATGTCGGCGTATGACCCGTTCCACCTGCCCAGCCGTTCTTGAACCTTGAACTGTCGTGGCAATAGGTGTTACTGCACTGTCCGGCTGCATATGTCGGTGATCCGGGTACGGAGTTAGGGTTGGTGGTCGCCAATGCACCCGCAAGCGGCACTTCAGCAACTCCAGGCGTTCCGTCCTGTATATGTCCTGCAGCCTGCACCGTCCCGGGCACCGTGTGACACTGGTTACAGGTTACCGGGGCGCTGTATATGTTCAGCGTTCCGTCCATATGAATCTGGTGAGCTCCAACCTTCGCGTCCGTGCCGTCGGCCGCGCCGTTCTGGTCGGTTGCCATCGGCGGCGCCATTTTAGATCCTGATGAGGCTGTTGCTCCGACAGTCGGCGTCCCGTGACATTTCGTACATACATCAGTCCCGCCAGTAAAGGCAGTACCCCAGGCAGGAGTACCGTTTCCATGACAGGTAAGCACCGTACAGGTGCCGTAGCCATTGCCCGGAGCTCCGCCCAGGGTATAGCTGTTTGCCACTTCAATTGTCTTGTTTACATGGTTAGCAGAGGCATATGACGAGCCGTCGTTCGCAGCGCCCGTGTGGCAATCGCCGCAACCGATGTTCACGCCTGACCCGAGATGCTGCGTATGACTGCCGGTAGCAATCGCTGTAGTCGCATGGCAGGTACCGCATGCGCCACTTGCCGCTGTATACCATGAAGGCGTCGTATAGGTTGGGGTAGGATTATTGGCCGTACTTCCCTGACCGGTGCTATGGCAGTATACGTTCGAACAATTATATGTTCCACCCGTATTAACGGTTGTCGTTCCACCTGCAACATACGGGAACGGATTCCCCGGGAACGTCCTGCCTCCCTCGCCGCTGTAGGTTCCACCGAGATTTCCGCTCAGGTTAAAGCCGATATTAATTGCGTCGTCGCCTGTCGATGCGCTGGTCATGCCGCCTGTGTGGCAGTTTGCGCAGACAAGACCCGCGGTATTGTGCTTTGCGTGTGCGCCTGCTCCGTTAGAGGCGGATGTTACCGCTGCTCCGTCCTTATCAGTTAAAATTACCGTACCGGCATTGACACCCGGAGGGTTGCCGTGGCAGGTATCGCAGCCGCCAACCTTGAAGCCCTCATCATGGGAATGACAGGCTTTGCAATCTCCTGATGCCGTGTGCTCTGGCACAGAAGGAGGAGGTGATGCCAGGGTGTGACAGACAAGACAGACACTGTCTGTGGGTGTAACAGTATAACCGGGGCCTCTAACTCCTGTCGGAGCAAACATTTTCACCGTTGTTGAGCCGACGGAGGTACCACCCGGATTCATGTAGGCTACGGTGTCCTTGACGTTCTTTCCATAGACAATTGCGAACTGAGTACCTGCGGCGGCCTTCGGGAAGGTCGCGCCCGTACCCACTTTGCCCTTGACGACTAGAACTGTCTGCCCGTTTGTGATTGACTTAATCTTATAGACAAAACCCCTATAGACTGTATTGGGAATGAGGTAATATCCCTGATATTCAGCCGAAAGGGCCGGTGCATTAATGGTAACGGTAGATTCGTTTGCTCCTGCATTATAGGTCGGCACGCCTGCAAGGGTACCGGTTACCTGATAACTCTCTGCACCCCAGCGCTTGCTCTGCATCTGATAGTGCGGGTTGTGGCAGTTCACACACTCGACCATCCAGCCGCCCTCAGCCTGCCAGAAGGTGCTGGCAGTCGACGACGTTGAATGCGTCATGTACGCGTTGTGACACTGTGTGCATCTCTGGTTGTTGACGGTGTTGTCTCCGGCACCCGGCGTCATCCACGACGGCTGAGCAGCGCCGCTGGTGTAATGGCAGTTGCCGCAGTCAGCAGAGTTGTCGGCAGTATGGGGCTGATCATAGGCAGCGAGTGCAACGCCCTGACCTATGAGCAGTGCAATGCAAATTGCAATGATTACGTTGAATGTTTTTATTATGTTTTTCACTATTTCACCCCCTGAAGTCCTAAGTCTCCAACCGAGACTTTAACTCCCGCACTGCTGCTGAAGACATCGAATCCGGTTATGCGGCGTCCGTTCATGTCAAGAATGCGGATTGATTTCATATTATTGGCCGAGCCGTCACCAAGGACGATGTCAGTGATGCCGTCTGCCGTCACATCGCCTGCGGCGATGTAATCCAGCCTGTTCGAGCCTGTTGCAATCGCTTTGATAAATTCTCCCGAACCTGAGAAGATTCTGACCTGAGGGCCGTTAGCCCCGGCGCAGGCAACCAGGATTTCCCTGATGCCGTCGCCGGTGACATCTGCTGCAGCAAGATTTGCGACACCCGCGTCATTTCCTGCAGTAAACGCACCCCTCGACTTGGTGCAACCCGGGAACTCCTTCACAAGGGTTGCGGTCCATTCGCCTGCTGTTGTATCAATCTTGAATATCTTCACCGCAACGGCAGCATTGCCTGCTCTCGGCACGGTGATGATCTCAGGGACAGTATCTCCATCGATGTCGGCTGCTGCGACATTTACGCCGCCAGCCTGACCGGCATATGCCTCAAAGCTGACGCCCGTATCTGCCACTGATGCAGAGGCTGCGTCGTATGCAAGGACCCTGACCGTGGTTGATTTAGTCGTATCGCCGGCTACAATTTCATCTTTCTTATCACCATCAAAGTCGCCGGAAGCGACGTTGACTCCGGTTCTGTACGGGAACGCTGCAAAGGCGAGCCCCGCCTTCGGTGATCCGTCACGGTTGAAGCCCTTGACAGCAGCAGGCACCCTGTTGCCGCCTCCCGTGCCTACCAGGATATCGGCAATGCCGTCGCCGTCAAAATCTCCGACCGCAGTATTAGCACCGGCCCTGAAGGTAAAGGGTATAAACTTAAGCAGGAGTGAGCCATCGGCACCAAAGACCGCGACCTCTGAAGATTCATTCGTTCCTGCATGAGACACGATGATGTTCATTGCCTGTTTAGGATCAACCGGATCAACGACGACTGTCTTCTCAGTGACCGTAAGGGCAACCGATATGGCTGCTGCGCTGTCAGCGCCTGCTGAGGTGACGGTCACCTTTCCGGTATACTGCCCGACTGCCAGACCTGCAGTATTGATTGTCAGGTCGGTCGTCGATGTTGCATTTGAGCTGCCTGTTGCATTAGAAAGTGTAAGCCAGCTGCTGTCGCTGGCGGCCTGCCAGGTCATGGCCCTGCTGAGGTCGTTTGAGAGAGAGATCGCAACGGACTGCTGTGCAACAGCTCCTTCCTCCAGCTGAAGGCTGATGTTTGCCGGGGCGACCGAGAGGCTGGCCGGAGCATGAACCATAAGCATAACCGGCACATTGATCTTCCTGCCGTCGTAGCTGACGGTTATGCCGCCGCCGTACTGTCCGGGCTGCATTCCTGATGCCGCAGCTGCAAGCTCCATCGTCCCTGCTGCGCCGGCAGCCACCTGCCCTGAAGCCGGGGTGGCGGTCAACCAGTCGGGATTCGTCTGGGCAGACCAGTCAGCCTGACCGGTTCCGCTGTTCGACAGCGTCAACGTGGTATCACCCGCAATAAAGCCACCCTGCGCATGCAGGGCAACTGCGGAGGGGTTAACCTCAAGTATGGCGAAGGTATCGATGCCGTAGCAATAGACCCTCGATGCAGAAGAGGCAGCGTATATTTTGTTGTTTGCAAACTCGATTGTGTTTACGCCGGGAAGGCCGGCAAGCTTCGCAAGGAACAGACCATCCTTATCATAGACGAATATGGCGCCAACCGTGTTATCGGCGAGATAGACACGCTGAGACTTGTCCACGGCTATAGCGGAGAGTGTGTAGCTTGTACCGTCTGCCTGGCCGGTTGTTGCAAAGGAGAACTGCCTCCTGTACGTCCCGTCAAGTCCGAATACCTGCACCCTCCAAACGTAAGGATTATAACTCCCCACCGTTATCTGGGCACTGTTGTCAAGGACATAAAATTCACCATTTGCCTCGTCAAGGGCCAAATCCTTGACCGAAAGGCCAAAAACACTGCTGTCACCAACGGACTGAACAGCACCGTTCGGAGAGAGAATCTTGACATTATACTGGTCAGCGTCAAGCGCATAGAGCGTACCGTCAGAGAGAGATGACATGGCTATCGGCTTCGCAACACCGGTTATGATCCCCGCAGGGGCTGAACCGACATATTTAAGGATGCTGCCATAGAGGCCGGCATATAACGTATCGCCATTGCCTATATAGATGGAATGAGGAGAAGCGGGCAGAGTTATGGCACCGAGTGTCTGGCCATCAAGAGAATATTTGAAAACGCTGCTGGTGGCTGTGCGGGTGGCATACACTACACCTGCAGTGTCAGCAGCAACGCCGGCCGGCGGCTTCGCAACCTGAAATTCGGCCAATTTTGCATAGGTAGGCGGAGCTGCCGCATACACAGTCGTCACCATCTGCAACATTACAAACAGTGCTACCCATCCTGCCTTGAATATCTTCTCTCTCATTGCATCCTCCTGTATATACCTGTCATAAATGTACTTTCCTATTTAATATGGCAGCCCAGACATAAGGCGCTGTTATTGTTGGATAATACCAGGAAATTCGTTCCCCCGAGATTGTCAAGGTGAGGATCATGGCATGTCGAACACTCAACCGAGCGGTTTGAGGTAAGGTTAAGCCGATTCAGGATCGCTGCCGGTATAGATCCGACAGGCTGCAGACCGCTATCCAAAGGCTGAACAACATCATAGCTGAAGCCGATGGGGTGGTCGTTCTGGAGATTGCCGCCGCCAGAGGCGCAGTTATCGCCAACGCATACGCCTTCACCGACATTCAGCCTTCCGATACTGGGATCGCTGACTGCGAAATCGCCGAACTGGTTAACGCCGACCGGCTGATCAGGTGCCCCTGTACCGGGGTTGTTGGTCAGCACATTCATGGCGCCAATACCATCATGACAGCTGAGGCAGAGCAGTGAAAGGGTACCAGGGCCGCCGGCGGTATTGGCCTGGAGTGTCGTGCTGGTGTATGGTGTCCATGCGCGAACCGGAATCGCCCTGTTCCAGAGGAACGTCGATATATTGGCAGCAGCACCGATAGTGTTCGGATTGGTACCGTAAGACTGTGTTGTGGTGGCATGATGAGGGGTATGACAAAATACGCAAACCTCCTCGGTATTGCCTGAAGCAAAAGGAGATGTCCCGGAAATGGACAGGTCGTGCAACCCTCCCTGGACCCTAGCTGCGGCATTTTGCGCAGTCATTGTGTAAATTACCACCAAACTGACCAGCATCATAATCATCAAAAGACTGTTTTTTCGCATCATGTAGCTCTCCTCATTAATTTTCTATCATTATCCGTGCAATTAATATGCCATTAATTGCCATTTTCCTATGTACTATATATATAAGCAATACACCTCAATTTCAGGTCATTTTATTCTCTGCACCGCACGCGCAGCGTAAAAGGCATTGTCGTGCAGCACATCCTTTCCTGAAACGTGGCAGTTTAGCAGACAGGTGGGTTTGCCGTCAAGAGCAGGCATATAGGTCGGAAGCGGGATAAACCCGACAAAGCTCGTTGGAAATTCGATAAGGTGCTGATTTTTTTCAGTGCCGTGCGATACATGACAGGCTGCACACGGTATATGGTTGTATACCACGTGCTCCTTATGTGTCTTGAAGCTCTCGTTATTCATGATACTGTTGCGGTCATGGCAGGTATAACAGAGCGCGTAGGCAAGGGGTGATTCCGCAGTCTCATTTTTTGAATATTCAAAACGCAGCATACCGGCGATATTCGAGGCATGGGGTCCGCGGGGGCCATACTGGTCGTCATTGCCGTGGCAGTCGGAGCAGGTGATCGTGCTCATGACGTTCAGACCTCCGGCAAGACTGGGCACGCGCATATTCTTCCCCGGTGCCTCCACCGGGTGATAGGATAGATTACTCTGATCAAACTCAAGCCGTTTGTTTTTCGATGTCAAAGAGAGGTTTGCGCTGTCGGCATGGCAGTTGTAACAGACCTCATATTCCTCCCGTGCCTCCTTAACTCTCGCACGGGCCCTGGAATAACCCTTAACCCGGGTGTACGGTTTCCCGGGTGTCACCTCGTGAGTCTTGTGGCAATCTTCACAGGCGACATGCCGCTGGGCGCCTGGATTCTTTTCCGGAAGCTCCTCTATCGGCCGGTGAAGACCGCCCGACTCGACAACCGGATGCCTATACCGCTTGTTGAAGACAGACTGCATATCAGTCCGGGCCGCTCCCGCCGTGGCCGACAGAGAGAGACCGTGACAGGTAAAGCACATCTCCTGTTTCGATGACGCTGCAAGCATCGGGGTGCCGCGCTTGCCGTGGCCCTTGTGGCAGGATGCGCACCCCCCGGGGTTTTTGGACCTGTCCAGGTGAGTCGACGCGCCGAACGCAGCATAGCTTGCGACAGCCGGAACCGATATTGCTGCCAATATGAGCAGCGCCTGAAGCAGCCAGGTCCGCCTGAACCAAATCATCATCTTCTGAATCATCTCCTTCTCCTTAACCTCATCACGGGCAGGCTGCATGACAATGCATGCATAAATTATCATAAACGAGCCAGGGCCAGCCGCCCTGCGCCGCGGAGGTGTCCCTCAGAAATTTGGTGACGCCCGAGGTCTGGTCATAGTGCGGGTCGTGGCAGGAGGTGCACTGAACACCGGAATACCAGTTGGCAGGGTCCGAACAGCCGTCAGGGTCGGCACACGCCGGCGTATATACGTTATGCGTCGGCTGCAGATAGGGTGCCCCGGGGGGAGCTGCCAGTTTCATGGATATCGTACCGCACTGCGCCTGCTTGTCAGTAACCAGATTGCCGTTATATTCGATCGATATCAGGTGATGGCCGCTCAGATTTGTCCCGATGACGCTGCTGCCGGTCAGGGGACCAAGCCCCACGGTCCTCATCGAAAAAACCGTGTTCTGGACAGCACCCAGGGGAACGGTGCCGTCGTGGCAGCTCAGGCAGAGCTTCGACGACCCGTCAGGGGGATTCAGCGGCGAGGAGAGCTGGGTCCCGGTAACACCCGGCTTGACGGACACTGTATAGGATGCAGTAGAGAGCCGGTGGTTCCAGAGCGGACCTTCGGACAGGGCAGTGTGAGGGGTATGACAGAATATGCATATCTGTGACTCGGACTGGGCGCGATATGCTGAGGTCCCTGAAACCGCCGAGAGGTTATGTTTGTTTGGAGCAGTGAGGTTGCCGACTGCGGACGAGGCCGGCTTCATGCCCCAGATCAGCATCATTCCCGCAACCATACAACCCATCAAAACCAGCTTTTTCATGACCAATCCTCCACCCTAATCAGGGTCTGTGCATATGCTCTTCTTTTGTCCGTCATTCCCGAAGTTATTAATCGGGAATCCAGTGTTTTCAATATATTCTGGATCCCCGGGTCAGGCCCGAGGATGACAAACCCTACTTTATACACAGGCACTAATTACCACCGAGAAAACGGAACGCCTGTATCCGCATGTTAATCGTATCGGCAACATATATTATATTCTGTGCATCTATGAAAATGCCCGAGGGGAGATAAAACTGGCCATACCTGTGTCCGGTCTCCCCGAAGAAAAGCAGCGCCCTTCCCTCCTGGTCAAATATTTTGACCATGTCACGTCCAGCATCAACCACATAAATATGGCCCTCAGTGTCAACCGCAACACCTTTCGGCTTGTCCAGGGCAGCATAACTGTCGCCCACACTGCCGAATTTCTTCAGAAACTGCCCATCCGGGGTAAATATCTGGATCCTGAAGTTCAAAAAGTCCGTGACATACAGTCTGCCCTGCTGATCAACGAAAAGATGGCCCGGGTAGTTAAACTCTCCATCACCCTCTCCCCGCCGTCCCAGGGTCTGCTTCCGCTTGCCATCCGTCCCGTAGGCATGCACTGAGTGGCCAAGACTGTCGGCAACATAAACGATATTCCGGGCCCGGTCTATTGCAAGACCTGTCGGCCGGGTTATCCCACCCTCGAAGAAATGGAGGAAAGACCCCTGGGCGTTGTAGGCGATCACCTTGCCCAGTTCAGGGTCGGCAACATAGATGTTTCCACCCGCATCTGCTACGACACCGATAGGATATTCGAGGCTGTCGGCCCGGGCGTAGGCTATATGCAGGACATCCAGCGACTGCCTCTCGATGACCGTTACCCTCATGGCTCCGGGATCGGCAATGTAATATCTGCGGTCGTCGACATAGACCGCCTGCGGCCTCACCAGCCTGTTGGTCCGCTGCAGATCTTCCGTCACGCTCCCGGTGACGACCTGCCCCAGGGAGTCCTGATCCTGACTGTCCACGGCCCCAACCTGCTGCAGGGCCCAGAGGTACTTTAGGCGCGGCTTCTCAGGGGCCCCCGGCCAGGTAATCGCCTCATACGCCGTTGTATCGAGCCGTGCCTGCTCTATAGCAGGGGCACAGGCACTCAACAGACAGGTCATGCTAACTGCCAGCCTCCATAGTTTCATTCTTTTTACTGACCACTTGCCCCAATGAACCGGGTTGCCTTCAGGTAGACCCGGTGATTGATACCTTTGTCCACCGAACCAATCTGGATCTTTCTGGCCTCATACTCTGCAGTCAGGACAATCTTCCGGTAGCTCCAGTTCAGTCGTGCATTCAGAACGCCCTCTGATTCTTCAATCTCCTGGCCGAGATCGTGTTTATCCTTTCTCTTTGCGTAATTCAGCATAAGCTGGAAAGAAAGGTTCCGCGCGAAATTGGTCGAGTAGAGGGTGGTGAAACCGTACGTCCGGCCACGCTGGCGCATGCCATTGTTCAAAGTCTTCGTATCGGAACCATACGCAGACAGGGTCAATCTGTGCATCTGATAATACCAATTTGCCCTCAGGTCTAGGCGGTCGATTGTCTCATGACTATCATGTCCGTTCGCCTCCTTAACATCGGAGCGGGTGAAATAGACCTCACCCACAATATTGGATGCAATTCTCGAGGTCAGCCCCAGAGAGGCGTCATATCGTTTTGCCATGCCTTCCGTACGGTAGAGAGACGAAGAACCGGTGCCGGAAAAGAACGGGGTGCCGGTGCCGGACTGAATTGCCGCTGCCGGCGATGCGCTGTAGACGATAGACCCGTTCACGCTGAAATTCTTCCACTTCGTGGTAGAAAACGCAAGATCGACACTGTAGGGAATTCCCTCGTTCGAAAGCCCGATGCTTGCACCGGCCCTGAGGATAAGGCCCGTGAGTCCGGTATAGCTCAACTTTTCGGCGAGCGTCAGCTCATACGAAAAACCCTCCTGAATCCTGCTCCTGTCCTGAAAAATGAGGAGGCCTGTGCTGTCAAGAGAACTCCTGCCGTCGCGCACAATTCCCGAAAGACTCGTTGTCGAAAAGAGGCTTGGTGAAAGTTTCTTGTTCATCTCTCCGAGAGCATTCAGGGATGCAGCCCGGGAGTTATCACTATCCTGATAGCTCAGACCGAACCTGACGTTGTAGGTGGTATCGGGACCTGCACGAAATTCACGCCGGGCAAGCGAATTCAGGCTGAACGAAGATGACAGGCGGGTCATCAGATAATCTGCATTGGTGTCCACAATAAACTGTTTTATCAGGTTATTTGCCTCGAGCCTTATCCTGCTGGTTCTGATAGACTGGTCGACAGCCAGCCCCCGAAGTTCAGTATGGACCTCATAGGTGTTATAGCTGAGAACATAGCGGTATGCCTTCCCTCTGATAGTGGCCCGCGCGTCGAAGTTTGAGGTCTCCAGATTTTCGTCGGAGGTCTTGTAGCTCGTCTTGTTATAGTCAAATTCAAAAAAAGGAAAGGGAACTACAAGACCGCTTTCTGCATTGTTTCTGTTATTATTGCGCCTCTGGTTTCCGGCATTCTCGTTCCCATTGCCATTTCCGTTGCCATTTCCGTTGCCATTGCCGTTGCCATTGCCATTGCCATTTCCGTTGCCATTGCCGTTGCCGTTGCCGTTGCCATTGCCATTGCCATTGCCATTGCCGTTGCCATTGCCATTGCCATTGCCGTTATTATTACGATTGCTGTTGTTCTGCTGCCCGTACTTCGTCCTCGTCGTCTGGCTGTAGATACTGTCAACACTCACAAATTTACCTTCGGAGAAAAATCTGAAGAGCAGGGGAAGGTAATAGGACGCCCTGACGCCATAACTGGTATTTTTATAGTCGCTGCCCTTAAACGTCGAATAGGTCAGGGTGATCGGCTTAGGCATGTAGAGAAGAAACGCATATTTGGGATTCCGGACAGAGTGGACCCCGCCCAGAAGTGTCAAAGAAACATCGAGACCCTTGGTGGTATAGGTGCTGTCGCCTGTCCTCTTGGTGAACATGCCCTTCACATCATACAAGGCAAGCCTTGGATCAGCGATAGGACCCCGGACGCCAAGCTCGTACTGCTGGATGAGATACGAATAGGACGATGAGCCGGAAGCGCCATTGACTGAAGAGATGCCGTTCACATTGCCACCCCAGTAGCGGTCGTACTCAAGACTGACAAGCCCGTACAACTGGGGCTTTTTGGGCAGCTCTACCCTCTCCCTCCCGAAGGCCTGCAAAGGAGACAACAGGGACACGGCCAGCATCAGAACTGCAATGACAGACAACCTCAAGTCAAACGCATTCCTCAGACAGCCGATGTATTTCCGGATACTCTGCGTCACACGGCCCTTTCCTGCTGCAGGAACTGCCTGGCGGCTGCCTGAGAACGGTGCTGACCTGAATCTATTTTCTGAAGCACTGCAGGCGGCTCTTCTGCCCTGCACTGTCTCTTCTTCCGCCTTCCTCTCAGGAGCACTTCAAGACCAGCAGCCTCAAGACAGGATATGTCCCTTTTGAGAGTCGCAAGGGATGTCAGAAGCAACATCGAGAGGTCTTCGTACCCAAGAAGCACGCCGTGCTCAGCAGCCTCTTTCGTAAGACGGGCGATCCTCCTGAGGCGCAGATGCCTGAGTCCGCCTGACTGGAGGGTCTTCTCGTCGTCATCTGACACGAGGGTCAACCTGAGGAGGACAGCCTGGGAGCCCTGGCCGTTCCGATGACCGTAATAGCGATAAATTATTTTTCCGGCCTGTTTCATCTGAGATTCACGCAGCAGGGCACACGTGTATTTTCACGCAAAATAACGTGCGGATAGCGCATATTCACGCTCCCAAACTTTTCAGTCTGTGCTCTCGATACCAGCAACATTAGCTCATTTGAGCTTCTTAAAAGAAGAACAAAGCCCCCCTATATGTATAGTCATTACTTAATAGCAATTACAGTGCCAACCCCTCCGGAGATGCAGACATGATGCCGGTCTGCATTATAGCAAAACCGGATGAAATAATATATAGTATTTCATGGGTCTCTATAATATTTTGGCGTGCGGCAGGTCATCTTTTCCGGAGTCCGGGGCTGCCAAATGCACTGACTGCGGAGGTGCAACCTGAGAATGACATTTTCTAATTTTCTGGGCAGAATCTGCCTGGCAATGATTCTTTTTTTCGTGACGGATGCGGTCAGTTCAGGGGAATATGTTACCCTGCGAGACAAACTGGAGATGACCTTCATCCCGGAGGGAGAATTTGCGATGGGAAGCCCTGATTCAGGGAAATATCCTACGGAAGAGCAGCCTTCCCACCGTGTTTTCATCTCGTCCTTCTATATTCAGGTCCATGAGGTCACGAACGAGGCCTTCTCTATTTTTCTGAATGAGTCCTCTCTGAAGGAGAATTTCAGCAGGCAGCGGGAAGGCTGGATTGTGATCAGGGACGACCTGAAGACCGAGAGGGGAAGGGACTTCTGGCCAACGGACATCACCGTCGAAAGCTCTAAATTCAAGGCGCTGGCAGGGTTTGAACAATATCCCGCGTTGAGTGTCAGCTGGCACGGAGCCGATGCCTACTGCAGATGGGCGGGGGGACGCCTGCCGACAGAGGCAGAATGGGAAAAGGCCGCGCGCGGCGGGCTGCAGGGGGCAGACTACCCCTGGGGAAATATGCTGCCGAGCGACGGCATCATCTTTAACAGGACCTGGGTCCATAACCATTACCCTGCGCCGGTGGAAACTGCACGCACCTACTATCCAAACAGGTTTGGCCTTTATGGCATGGCGGGAAATGTTGCGGAGTGGTGTTCGGACTGGTATGACCCATCGTACTACCGAAATTCCCCCTCAAGGAATCCAAAGGGTCCTGAGTCCGGCAGCGGCAAGGTTACCCGTGGGGGGTCCTGGGCCAGCACAACTCAGGGATTAAGGGTAGGCTTCCGGAATTTCGGCAATCCCGCCAGTATGCCGAGCGGTGTCGGCTTCAGATGCGTAAAGGATGCGGATAAATAGAAACGCTCCCGCATTCCCCTTTATCTTTGCCTGGCCGGAGGATGGCTGTTTGTTCTTAAGACGCGGCCCCTGAAATCAGCAGGACGTTATTTTCAGCTTTATTTCGCGGGGACTGCCGCAGGGGTACTCACAGGAGCCGCGGCCTTATCATATATCGTGACCGGGTATTCTTTCCTGAGCTGGTCGATCAAGGCCCCCTTTTTGGCATCGAAGTTCTTCTGCCTCAGTTCCTTCCTGATCGTCTCCTTCGCCTCCTCCAGGGTCAGCGTCTGGGCAGGTTTCTTCTTTAGTGCCTTGAGGATATGGAACCCGTAAATGCTCCGCAAGACTCCGCTCATCTCGCCCTCTTTCAGCTCAAAAGCAGCATCCTCGAGATCCCTGAACTCAAACTGGCCCCGATGGATAAAACCGACATCTCCGCTCTTGTAGCGGTAGGCATCCTCAGACTTGTCATAGGCAACCGAACCAAAATCCTTGCCGCCCTTTATCTCGCTGAGCAGCACCTCGGCATACTCCCGCTTCTTCAGCCACTCTGCCTCAGTCGCTCCCGGGTCTCCCTTAACCATGATATGCAGCAGATGGACTGACTCCGGCCGCATATATCTCTTCCTGTTGCCCTCATAGTACTCCACAATCTCCTTATCAGCAGGCATACTCTCTGTCGAAAGGGCCTGCAGGAGCTGTTTGACCATCTGGATCTTTTCTATGCGGGCGGTCAGCTGCTGCAGCGTCATCTGCCTTTTTTCAAGGGATTGAACAAGTTTCTCCCGTGAACCAAATCTTGTTATGTTTTCCTCAATGATCTTCCCTGTTACGTCGGCAGGGACGGACAGCCCCCGCTTGCGTGCCCCCTGATACAGGAGTTCAACCTCGATCAGCTGGCTGAGGGCCTCCCCCCGGTACTTCTCTCTCTGTGCGGGATTTACCGTCTGATGAAAGCCCCCCGGGGGGACATATTGTGCAAGGGCCTCCTGCACCAGAGTCTCGGGCACGGCAATATCTCCAACCCTCGCGGCAATGGTACGGTCTTCCGAGGCCAGGGCAACAGCCGCCGCAGACAGAACCAGTAGCGCGAAGACTGCACTATATCGCTTAAAGAACCGGATAGCCATCAATGCACCTCTCAGAGCAGAATTGAATTAGTATACTATGCAGCTTGACCGATGCGCAAAAAAAAAGGAGGTGTTTCCACCTCCTTTTTTCGAAAAAAACATTCCTTATTTGTTCGAGTGACAGTCTGCGCAGATTGTTGCGAGAGTGTCCTTAAGGAACGGCTGTTCGCCGGCAGTTGTGTTGTGGGGATCGTGGCATGAACCACATTCCACACTACCAGTTCCATCACCGCCGCCGTAGATCTTCCACTTCTTGCCGCCAACCTGGTTGTTTGCATTAACCGTGTTGGTAAGTCCGGCAATGGTGACAGAAGAATCATAGACAACGCCGATAGGATGGGTTGTTGTCAGGTTTGTGCCGATGTAGCCGGCAGCCGCAGCGTCGATCTTACCAGCAGTAAGAACGCCTGCCAGAACAGGTGTATCGTCGGTTCCGTTGACAACATCACCAACGTTGACGGTACCGTCATGGCAGCTCAGACAGGTCTGGGAATTAACGCCAGGCTGGTTCACGGTTGAACCGCCAAGGGTGCTTCCAGCACCGTACAGTGTGTAACCACCGACAGTCAGGGTCCTGTTCCAGAGCGGAGCGCCTGATATTGCATGGTGAGGGGCATGGCAGTAAGCACAGGATGACTTCACACCACCGGTATAAACGCCGCCCGAAGGGGAAAGGTCATGTGCTGATCCTGCGATCAGAGCAAAGGCCGATGTTGCGACAAGCAACATGCAGAGGGAAATCAATAAAATCTTCTTCATTCAGTTTCACCTCCTTTCAGTTAGAAATTATCTTACAGAGTAAAGATACTCTATATCAGAGAACAAATATAGCAATTACCTTGCCACTTCAATACTGGGATCTCCTCCAGCAGCTTTCTGCTTATTCTGCGCCATTATAGGCGATCCAAAACGATAAAGCAACTAAAAAGCAAACGAAACACCAAAAAAATCTGCATCAAATAACACACTACCCGAAAACACATAGGGGCATTTCACCCATCCGTGGGTTGACAACATCCTGCCCATACTATTTCTTGTCCCCAAGGTACTGGAAGATCGAGATACGGGCGGTAAACTGCTCGGTAACATAGATGCGGTCATTCTGGTCTATCGCAATCCCCGCAGGCAGAAAGAATTCGCCGGGCTGCGACCCATGGCTTCCGAAGAAGAGCAGGGTCTCACCTTCTTTATTGAAAATCTGGACATTCTGGAACGCGGCATCCACCACATAAATATGGCCTTCTGAATCAAGGGCAATACCCTTCGGACGGGCAAAGCAGCCGACACAATCACCGATCTGGCCGAATTTTTTAAGAAATTTGCCATCAGGACTGAATATCTGGACCCTGAAGTTCTGGGTGTCGGAGACATAGATATTGCCCTCTTTATCAAGGGCCAACTGGGAGGCGGTATGAAAATCGCCATCCTCAACCCCAAGCTTGCCAAAGGTGAAGAGCTGTTTGCCGTCAAGGCCGAAGGCCATCACTCTGTTCTTCCTGGTGTCAACCACAAGAAGTCTCTGTCTGGCCTCATCAAGTGCAATACCGGTAGGGTTATCAAAATCACCCGGCTTTCCAATAGTGGTGACGAACCGGAAGTCGTTATTATAGACATAGATCTTCTTATCCGAGATATCGGACACATACACCCTGCCGTCCCGGGCAGAAACCGCAATCCCGACCGGCTGAGTCAATTTACCCTGCCCTGATTCGCCGATGAACCTTACTTTTTTGTTCTTTTTGTCGAAGACAACGACCTTGCCGACTTCACTCACAAAGACCCTGTCCTGGGTGTCGACCGCAATGCCATACGGCTTGACAAGCTGAAATTCCCTCCCTGTTCCGAAGATCGCATCGCCTATGGAACTGCTTTCCTCGACGTCGAGGCTCGTCTTCAGCTGACCGACATACTTTATGCGGGGGGGATCAGGGGGCAGGGGCCAGACAAGGTCCGGAATCGCCACCTTTTCAGTGGCACACCCCGCCAATATCGCAAGGACAAGGAACATGACGATGTGCTTTAACACACGAAATACAGATTTTTCTCTCATGTCGATCATCACACCTCGGGAATGAGTTTACATCTTGTGACAGTTATCACAGATCTCGAACGCAACGTTGGCTTTATACCGGAACAATTTCATCCAGTCTGAGCTGTGCGGGTTATGGCAGCTGCCGCAGTAGAACTTTTTTCCGGGCCGCGCCGGGTCGATAACCGACTTCTTCTTTTTCAGCGGCAGACCGATGGGGTGGCCCGCAGTCGAAAACCCGGAGACAGCATGAGGGGTCTTCCTGACCGCAGGATGGCATTCAAAGCAGAGCCCGATGGCATCCTGCTTCAGCAGCGCCATCTCTTCTGCCACATGCGGTTTATGGCAGCCAAGACACATGCCTCCTTCTACCGGCATATGGACATTTTTCTTCGCAAAATCCTTCTTGTCGTGGCATTCGTAACAGAGCTCAGGCGTCTTCTTGAGGAGCAGTTTTTCGTGCGCCGATTTATGGGGGGAATGGCAGCCTGTGCAGCTGCCGATCCCTACCGGGGCATGGATCGACTTGCCTATAAATTTTGCCTTGTCATGGCAGCCATAACAGAGATCAGGCTGTTCTGCCGAAAGCCCCTTCGGAAGCTTGTTCGTCTTTTTATGAGGAATGTCATTCGCATCGATACCTGAATGACAGGTGGTGCATCCCATCTGGACAGCTGCATGGACAACCTTGCCCTTCGAAAGATCTTCATGGCATGTCAGGCAGTCCGGCTGGGCCGCTGCAGACGCATTGCCGGCAGGGAGGAGCAGGCCGCTCGCGAGAATAACGACAGTCAGAAATACGAGCAAAGACAGGCTGTTTCTTGCAATAGACATGACACTCCTCACTTTCCTGGCAGAATCCAGCATGGTAATTGAATCCATTTGATACGCTAACAAAACAGCCGGATTTCTGTCAATTGCCATCTCTGCCGGCAGCCCCGAAACGCGCTCTCATGGCTGCTGACTCTCCGCGCGGAGAACGCGGAAGAGCATGCCCGGGGCAGCTTCGCCAGAAATGAGATTTCTGTGGGACGTCCATCGCTGTTTCGCCCTGCCGGTCTCTCCCAGGGCAAGGTTCCCGGCAATCTCAGAGGCAAGGAGATACTGCAGCTCAGGCCGCGTCTTTGCCACCCCGCCTTCGATCATGGCTCCCGCAGTCTGGACAATGCCGCGCGCATCGCGCCTGCCGAGGGCCTTAAACAGGGAGATCCAGCTGGCCTCTGCAGCAGACAATTTCTTTGTACAGGGACCGGCCTCCAGACTCCGCCAGATCCTGTCAAGTTCTTCAGGACTCAGGTTCGGGACCATCCTGAGGGCAGCATTGAATATCACCGGGACTCTCATATCCTCAGAGACAGCACCACACTCATAAAAAATCCGCCTCAGGGCAAGGGCCTGCTCCCTGACCTCGCCCATTCCGGTTGTTCCAGGGGTTGTCTGCAGCAGCAGGTCACGCAGGCCCACTGCACGTGCTACTTCCTGGGACCGGGGGTAAAACGGGGTCGGGGTAACCAGCGTATCTGTTGTCCCGGGAAGACCCGCACCCAATATCTCCAGCACCGGCAGCGGTTCAGAGGCGAGCGAGAGTATCTCCCGGGCATCGGCCTTCATAAAGCGGGCCCGTGTTGCGTTCTGGTCCAGGACCGGGTAGTAGTCAGAATTACCCCGGATTGGGAAGGTCTCTATATAGTTGCGGAGGACCTTCCTGTTTCCGACCATCCGGATCCCGATATCCTGGACATTGTTGATACTTGCCCGTCTGAGCAGTCTGACCAGCTCAGGCGAATCAAATACCGAGGGACCGGGCAGAGGCACCTGCTGATTCGAGGCAACAATCAGAATGTCACCGTAGCTCGGGGCATAGACCACAAAATCGGCAAACTGTGAAGAAACAGACTTCAGCACCGACATGACGAGCGGCAGATCGATCTCGTAGAGCTGCATCCACTGGACAAACAGCCCCCGGTCATTCAGATACCGGCCGATCAATCGGTAGAACTCTTCAGAGAAAAGTCCCGAAACCCCGCTCACCCACGGGTTCGAAGGCTCCGAAATGATGATGTCATACTTTCTGTTATGCGCCGAAAAAAAGGTCTTTGCATCTTCAATATAGATCCTGCTGCGGGGGTCGGTAAAGGCGCGTCCCACATAACTGCCGAAATTTCTCGCACCCTCTACCATCTCCCGCTCTATCTCGATGGTGTCTACCTGGTCAAGCTGGGAGGAGCCAAGGAGTGCGTGGGTCGTCAGCCCGGAGCCCAGCCCTATGTTCGCAGCTGTCTTTGCGCCCGGATGCAGGGAGAGAGGGAGGGCCGCCGCAAAAACCATGGTTGTCTCGTCAATATGGCCCTTTTTATTCTCTCTCATAAAGATCGAGGCATCGGTCTTCCCGTTCGTGCGAATCTGCATGACCCCGCTGTTCTGGAGCACCATGCTCACGGTTGCGGTCTTGCCGTCCCGGTGAAAGACGAGACGGCTGTCGTCCTTTGTTATGGCACCGACTTCCCGATATACCCCCGAGGCCATCTTATAGGGATCAAGCTCAACAAGCAGAAGGACGCATACCACCGCAATCATTGAAAAGGCGGTCACGGCTGCAGGAATCTTTCTCCCGGTGTAGCCCGCCGCAGGGCTCCAGAGCAGCGCCAGACCAAGGAGAATATCCAGACCGGCCCCGAATATCAGAAGACCTTTAAGTCCGAGAAGGGGGAGTCCGGCATGAATCGCAAAAAAAACACCGGCGATGGCCCCCACCGTATTTGCTGCATAGACCGCACCGATACTGCGTTCACCATATCCCCGCCGCAGGAGAATAAACGTTATCAACGGTAGCGTCATGCCTGCGCAAAATGCCGCAGGCAGCATGATAGCCGACGCAATGGCATGGCTGGAGAGATTGAAAAGGGCATACCCGGTGTCGGTCTTGGCGACATGCTTCATCAGCCACTGCATGACCTCAAACGTATTGCCATACACAGGGAGGGTCAGAAGCGCCAGAACCCCCATGATGACCTGGACAAAAAGGAGATAGCGTACCGGCTGGGCCACGCGGTCAATCCGGCCATGGATCCAAAGGCCTCCCAGCGCAAGCCCCAGGATAAAGGAGCTGAGCATGAGCTCGAAGGCATGCGTCGAACTCCCCAGCACAAGGCTGAGCATGCGAATCCACCCGACCTCATAGATAAAGGAGGCGGTGCCGGTGACAAGCGAGACTGTCAGCAGGGCCAGGTACCAGCCTCGACCGCCACCTTCACCCCCGGCCTTTTCCGCATGCACCGGAGCGACAACAGCCCCGCCCCTCTCCGAAAGGTACCAGATGACGGCTGCTATCAGGATGTTCAGCACCCCCGCAAACCGAATAGTCCCCGGCAACCCCAACAGCCTGACCAGCCAGAAGCCGCTGGCAACCACACCAATCGACGCGCCGATGCTGTTAGAAAAATAGAGCAGGGATATCGACCTTCCCGGTTCTTCCGGAAAGCGTCGCAGGACTGCGCCGCTCATTAGGGGAAAGGTCATGCCAAGAAGAACAGTCTGGGGAAGGATGAGAAGTGATGCAAGTATCCACTTGTAGGCATTGACAGCAGCCGGACTGCCCAATGCAGGGAGAGCGGTATGATAGGAAAACCCGACCGCCTTTTCGAACACATCGTGAAAAAGCAGGGCTGATATGCCGATCGCCCCCTCTGCCAGGGCATATCCCACAAACAGATTTCTCCATCTCCCCATGTACCGGCTGCTGAGAAAAGATCCAAGCGCCATCCCGCCCATAAAGATGGCAAGGACGAGGGTCTGCGCATAGGCGGCATGTCCCAGAAAAAGTTTGAGGTAATGTGTCCAGATGGACTCATAAATGAGTCCGGTCACTCCTGAAAGAGAAAAAAGCAGGATCAGCAAGGGGTAGCGTCTCTGCATCAGCCACCTCCCTTTGTGCGCAGATGCTGACCAGCTCCGGTTCTCCGGAGGGACATCCTCCGACTATTTTCCGTCATGATCGGGGGGCCTGACCGGCAGGTTTGCCTTCTGCCGTTTCAGGTTTTTCTGCTCCGCTGCAGCTGAGTACTTTTCAAAGTCAATGGTTCCGTCAGAGTGAAGGACCGCAGCGGCTTCGTCAGAGGATACGTCCGCAGGGGACCACGCAGTAATTTCCGGGACAAGATACAGGTTGTCCTGCAGGAACCCGTCGCCGATGTCCTTCCAGAACTCACCTACGCAGCGGCCCAGGTAACCGCCACCGATGAGCACCCTGCTCGGACCGACGGCGGCCAGAAACTTGAGCAGTCTTTTTTTGTCGGCAGGTCTCAGACTGCCGGTGCTGGTCCTCTTCGAAAAAAGATACAGCACTGATCCTGATTCATTCGTTACTTCATTGATATAGCGCATGTATTCATCACGCCCATCGCCGTAGCGATAGGAGGAGGCCTGAGCATAGTCTCCCGGAAGCACCAGCAGCATCAGCTTCTTCGCCGTTGAGGTGTATTCCAGGAAATCCCGCAGTGTCCTTTCCTGGGCCTGCATCAGGCGTCCCTTGTCCGAGTATACCTGGCTCTGGAGAAACTGCTGCAGGGCATTGGGCTGCACCCCCCCGGGGAAGGGCTCAAGAAACGAACTGCTCTCGGCATCAAAAAAAGCATAATAGGCAGGATGAATGACAATATACACGGCGCCATGGTCCAAATAGCTGCTGTACGAGGCATAGTCGCGTTCCTCAAGGTCAGTTAACTCCTTTATCAGAAACTGCCTGTATGCGGAGGTAATCCAGGTGAGATTGGTTTCGAGGCTGCTGTTGCGCTGTTTTACGGCTTCCAGAACCTCCGCGACCCTCCCCTCCTCAGGCTCGTGTATCACCGAGGCAAGCGTAAAGGTCGTGTCGGAAACCATTGTTGACTGCCGGGCGCAGCCTGCGGCCAGAAGGACTGATACGAGGACCAGCACCGCAACAGAGGCGCGGCATCGAGCAGCAAGGGGATATCCCATTACTACCGGGCGACCTGGCCCTTCGGGTATTTCATCGAAGGATGTCCAAGGAGATACTGCTCGAGCTGCTCAATCTCGTCCTCCACGGCCTCCGGAGACGCGACCGCACTGAATACAGCCTTCGTCCCGTGCTTGAGATAGAGCCTGAAAGAATCAATCGCCGGCTGCACCATGTCCTTCCTGAGATAGGTCCGTGCAACATTGTAATGCGCCTTCGCAAACGAGGGGTCCAGTTCAACCGCCTTTGTGTATGCTGAAAAAGCCTCCTCAATCGCCTCTTCATGCGTATAGGCATTGCCGATGTTGTAGTAAAATCCCGGCTGGTCAGGCATCAGTTCTATGGCCTTCCTGTACTCGTCGATCGCATAGCGGTAAAAATGCCTCTCCTTATAGGAATATCCGAGGTTGTTATGGGCCAGCGCCGAAAGAGGGTTCAGCCTGATAGCCCGCATATAAGCCTTTGCAGCTTCATCGAATATTTCATCCTCTTCATAGATTGTTCCGAGGACAAACCAGGACCAATAGCTGTCAGGGTCATTTTCAACCGCTTTTTTCGCGTACGAACGCGCCTGCTCCGTGTTGACCGGCCGCAGTATCTCGCCGAGAGCCGTCAATACCCGGGCATTGTCCCCTGCCTTGTCGGAGGTCTTATCTGCCAGGGCCATGAGCTTTTCAACCGCTCCTGAGCGGCTGCCTTCCCTGGCTGAGATGAGGAGTGACAAAACAGTCGCCCCGAGACTTTCTCCCTGCCTCTGAACGGATAGCAGGACCTCTTCGGCTTTTTTAAAGTCACCCGACCGAAAACATGCCTCCGCGTACTGAAGGAGTCCGGAAAGAGGCAGTTCGCCAATCGGCCCGGCCTCATACGCCAGAACGGCCTTTTTCCAGTCACCGGTCAGAAAGAATCTCCCGGCCTCTCCCGGAGAAGCTTCTCCTGTCCGGCCGGAGGAGAAGAGCAGCAACACCGCTGCCACGACAAAATATCGCAGGACCGCTGACCGGGAGAAAACGCGGCAAAGGCCAGCCCCCCTGTTCACGCGGCCCGGACCGCCAGACAGGACCTTCTCAATGCGTCCGGGCTTCTTTGAGATACTGAAATATCTGGATTCTCGTATTGATCTGATCAACCACATAGATCTTGTCATTCTCATCGATGTAGATCGAGGAGGGCAGCTGGAATTCTGCAGGTCCGGTGCCATTCGAGCCAACAGCCAGAAGACTGTTGCCCTCGAAATCAAATATCTGATAGTTTCCGAAGGCTGCATCCAGCACATAGATATGTCCGTCAGAATCCAGCGCTACACCCTTCGGACGGGCAAAGTACCCGGCAGAACTTCCCACCTTGCCAAACGACTTAATGAAAGCACCCGCGGCATCGAAGATCTGGATCCTGAAATTTCCCGAGTCGACAACATAGATCCTGCCGCTCCTGTCAACAGCCACGCCATACGGTATGTTAAACTCACCGTCACCTGTCCCCCTGCGGCCGAATTGACGCAGGAGTCTTCCTTCGTAATCATAGACAAAAACGGTATGTTTTCTCGCGTCGGTGACGATCAACTCCCTTCGCTGCCGGGCAAGTGCCATCCCGGCTACCGTGTCAACCTCTCCACCCCCGAAGTCCCTGATAAATTTACCCTCAAGGTCATAGTGAATAATCTTCTTGCCTGCGGAATCAGCGACGAAAAAACCGTTATCGAGCACTGCAAGCCCAGTCGGCAGTCTCAACTGCTTAATGCCGAGAATACTGAAATTGCCGCTGTTGAAATCAAAGACGAAGACGCCGCCAATATCGGTTACATAGAGTTTATTGTTGCTGAAGGCAACCCCATAGGGCTTGATAAACTTTATCTCTTTTCCTTCGCCGAAAAAAAAGCTTGACATCGCAGCCGAGCCATCTTTTTTCTGCACGTCCTTGCTTCCGATGATCATGTCAACGAATTTAATGCGGGGTTTCTCCGGCGGCAGGGGCCAGTAAATCTCGGGGGGTGTTTCAGCGATCTTCTGCGCACAGGAAGGCAGCAGAAGGCTCAAAAGCAGGGCGGCCAGAAGAAGTGAGCTTTTTGTCCAGAGTCGAAAAGTCATTTAGTATGCTAACAAAATAAGGCAGAAGCTGACAAGACAGGAAGAGAAGCAGCTCAGCGGACGCAGGCAACCAGCGGCATCGTATCGGGAACATACATCGACCGGCCGAGATGAACAATCTCCGGGAGTTTTTGCTTGTTCCGCCTGAGATCAAACGTGAGGCAATATTCAGCCGCGAACGGTTTGACGATAAAATCAAAACCCTCGACGTCATTCCTCAGGTCAAAGCGGAAAACAACTGCCTTCTGCTTCAGCCTGACGTCGCTAAGCAGCGTAGTGTTCTGGTTCTGCAGGTCGGCGATCACCCCTGTCTCGACATGAATATTGCCGGAATAGATGGTTGGCTGCCCCGGGGTCTCGAACCCAAAACGGTCCGATTTTGCGACCCTGACATGCCAGGTATTCCCTGTCCTCCAGACATAATAGCCTCCCTCCGCCCTCATAGAAACCAGGGGAGGCTGCCCTTCCAGCATGGCAGTGTGAGGGAACCGGGAGCCGGATGGATCCATCATGGCAGGTTCAGACCCCGGGGGACCGAGGACCGTATTGCAGGAGGCAAGAAACGTGACGAGAAGGAGCAGAATCATGACCCGCGTCAGTCCGCAGTGCCTCGTCATCTGTGTGACATAAGACTCCATAAGACTATCAAACCACGTTCCCCCTGAGATGTCAAGAATATTCTCGGCAGCCCGCCTGCCTTGTCCACAAGGGAAATTTTCGACAACGGGAAGCGGATTTATGCTCCAATTTTTGTTAGACTATCACCACGTATCATGAGAATAAAACGCCACACAAAAACACCTAATGCGTCGTAGCACCGCAGCTGTCTACCTTGCCCTTTTTATCGTTCTCTCGCTTTTTCTGCTGAGACCGGTTGCGGACCCGGATTTCTTCTGGCATCTCAAGACAGGTGAGTGGATGTGGGAGAACAGACAGCTGATGACCAAGGATGTTTTCTCGTATACGACCTCTCCTGTCCTCACCGCGAGGGAACAGATCATACTTACTTCCTACTGGCTCAGCCAGATCTCTTTTCATCTGTTCTATCTGATGGGCGGAATACCGGGAATCTTCATACTGCGGGCAATGGTAGCTGCAGCACTCCTCTATTTTCTGATAAAGCGAAAACACGGCGACAATGCTCTCTACGGCGGACTGCTTGTGCTCTGTTTTGTGGTCATCCTGAAGCTATTCCCCATGGAAAGGCCACAGGTATTCTCATTCCTTTTCTTCGCCCTGCTGCTCTACCTGGCAGAGAAGATCCGGGACCCCGAGACCGCCCGACCGCTTGCCTATGTGGTGATGGTCCCCCTGCTGATGATAATCTGGGCGAACTTTCACGGCGGGATCATCCTTGGCCAGGCGGTGGTCACTCTTTTACTGCTGACCGAAGGGCTCAAGTTTTTTCATCCGTCCCTCAGCCCCGGCGGAAAAAAGGAATATCGGCAACTCCTCGCAGCCGGCATTGGCGGGTTGATTGGCTCACTTGTCAATCCGAACACGTATCACCTGACACTGGAACTATACAAAGCACCCCTTGATCATACCGCCTTCCTCATGGAGTATCAGCCGACCACGGTCCTCTTTTCCGACCAGAAGGATCCGGCCTTCATCCTGTTCTGGCTGGTTGAGCTTGCGGCAGGAGTTGCCGTTTTTCTTCGAAGGAAGAAGCTCGATATTACCGAGGTGGCGCTCCTTGCCGGGACGGGCTACTTTGCTTTCACCCGTATGCGGTATATCCCCTTTTTTCTGATAGTCGCACTCCCGGTTATCGGGAGGGCTTTTTCCGAGGCAGGAATCATCAGGCTGGCCCGGGCCGGCGTTCTTTGCCTGGCCCTTTTCTCGGCAGTTTTCTTCAGCTGGAACGCTCGGCCGTACCTTCGTGCAGCGAGCGTCGGCGCATATATACAGAACTATGTCTTCCCCCTGGCTGCCGGCGAGTTTATCGCAGGCAACAGACTCAAGGGAAATATGTATAACTACTACGACTGGGGAGGCTACCTGATCTGGAGGCTCTTTCCTGAGCACAAGGTCTTTATCGACGGCAGGGTGCTGAGTGAAAATATCTTCAGGCAGTCCCTGAATATCGCCGGTGCGTCCCCTGCCCTCATCATGGGGCAGCCTGCCTGGAAATCAGTGCTGAATGCCTATTCTGTGAACTACGTTATTACCCGTTATACATTCCCGGATGACGGCAGTATAGTCCCGCTCGTCCCCGCGCTTCTGAATGACCCTGAATGGGTCCCGGTCTTCTTCAAATCCGGGGCTGCCATTTTTGTAAAAGAGACCCCTGAAAATTATTCCGTCACAAGAAAATATTCGATACCGAGAGAGGTCATCAGGAATGAACTCAGCCTCCTGACACGGGGACAGAACCGCTAGCCCGGTAACACGCGAATTCCCGGCTACTCATTATCATCAGGCTGCTGTATATTTCTTGTCTTGACAGAGGCGTCGTCACGGCTCAGGAGATTCTCCCGCACGTTCAGGGCCAGCTTGCTGACATCAATGAGCCCGTCACGCAAGATGACATCTGACGACATCTTCTCCGACATATCAGCCGGTGACACCGCGGATATCTCCGGAACGATATAGAGCTTGTCTTCTCCGTAGTGCTGTTCAAGGTCGCGGTAAAAATCATCGAGGCAGCGGCCGACATACCCTCCTCCGAGCAATATCTCCTTCGGCCGTACTGCGTAGAGGAACTTCAGAAGGGTCTTGCGGTCTTTCGCGCTTAACATCCCCCTGCTCGGTTTTCGTGAATACAGGTAGAGGACTGAGTCCGATTCATTCGTCACCTCGTTCAGAAAACGCAGATACTCGTCCCTGGCGTCACGGAATTTGTATGCGGAGAATTCTTTGTACCCCTTCGGCAGGATCATTATCACGAGCTTCTTTTCGGTCGATACATACTCCAGAAAGTCGCGCAGCACCTTCTCCTGTGCCTTCATCAGCTTTGCCTTTCCTGAAAAGGCGGTTGCACTCAGAAAGCGGTCCATGGCGTTTTGCGTGGTCGCCCCGGTGATATTGTCAGGAAACAGATCGTTGTCGTGGAAAAAAGTATAGTAGGCAGGGTGGACGATAATATAGACCGAGCCGTTATCGAGATATTTGGCGAAATCGGCATACTCGTCTTCCCGGACCTTATGCAGGTTTCTGAACATCGGCTTCTGGTATGCCTGCTGAATCCAGGCGGGATCCCGCTCAATCTTCCCTCTCCGGTCTTCGATTTCGCGCAGGACCTCTGCTTCATGCTGCGGCTCGAGTGTCAGACTGTCTCTGGCATGCATGCCGGGCGGCTGGACGCTCATCGATACCGTACTCGCGCAACCCGCAAAAACCGCGGCAAAGGCAACGAGCATCGTAAGGCGCACAAGAGCACGCCCCAACTGTCCGGTAAAGATCTTCATAAACACCGAACCGGAGCCTATATTGCTTATGTGTCGTGGGGTCATTATCATATGATGCTGTGTTTTATGACGCAGCTGAGCGGTATTTCGCACATTGCCGCGCCCGAATTCCACAATATATCCCGATATATCGATACACTCAAACCACGGTTGATCAGAATACTATAACAGCAAGTCCCATGCCTTCACGCCCTCTCGATTGATACAGGGCTGCCGCGCCTCTGGCGGAGGATTGATGTGTTGCCTGCATTCCTAAAGCTGCATCTTGACAGGCCACAACATTGAGGAGTAATATAGTCCTGTATCGTTGACTCTTTCGCAGGCCCGGGGCAGCCGTACTCACGGAGTCCCACCCGAGGCCGGCCGGCGTCTAAAGCAGCCGGCAAAGAGCTATACTGAAAAAAACAACCGCAAACCCGCTACCTGGCAAAAGGAGAACACGAACATGGCTATTGTATGGACAACAGACCTGGCTACCGGAGTACCGGTAATCGACGATCAGCACAAGGAATTGTTCCGGAGGATCAACGCACTGCTCGATGCCTGCTCCCTGGGACGTGGCAAGGAGGAGATCAGCCGCGTCATACAGTTTCTTGAAGACTACGTGATCTCGCATTTTTCAGAAGAGGAACAGCACATGCAGCAGACCAAATATCCGGAATACGACAGCCACAAGGCCCAGCACGAGGAGTTCAAGAAGAACTTTGCCGCCCTGAAGCAGCTCTTCGAGACCGACGGCCCCGCACTCTATGTGGTGACCAAGACAAACCATGTGGTGATCGACTGGCTGAGGGTCCACATACGACGGTTAGACAAGGCATTCGGAACATTCCTTCAGACCCAGGCAGGCGCTGCCGGGACAAAGGCTCTCTGAGGCGGCACCCACGCCGCAGGGTAATTGTCTGCCCACAAAGGACTCAGTTCGTTGATTAACTGACCGCAGGGGGAAGTATGTTTACAAAGACACTGACCGTACCTCTCATCGAAATGAGCATGTGCCTCTCGAACGCCCTTGACCTCGTCAGCCCCAGGGTCGTCGATCACCATAAGCGGGTCGCCTATATCGCCTGCAGCATCGCCGCGGAATTGGGGTTGCCTGATGAAGACCGCGAAACGCTTGTCCTTGCCGGTCTTCTCCACGACATCGGCGCCATTTCTGCCAAAGACCGCCTTGAGACGCTTCACTTCGAGCTGGACAATCCGAACCTGCACGCAGAGCTCGGCTACCGGCTGATCAGGACCTTCGATTCATTCGCTGAAGTCGCCCAACTGGTCCGGCATCACCACGTCCCCTGGGACAGGGGAAAAAGGGACTCAAGCCTGAACTATGACGTGCCGCACGCATGCCACGTGCTCCATCTTGCTGACCGCATCGCCGTCCTCATCGACAACAAAAGAGAAATACTCTCGCAGACCGACCGGATCAAACACGCCATACTCGGCGGTACAGGCGACACCTTCGTCCCGGAATTCGTCGATGCCTTCATCCGTCTCTCGGCAAAGGAATTCTTCTGGTTCGACACCGTCTCCCCTTCGATCGGGGATATACTCAAGGGTATGACTGGGCTGCAGTCAATCGTTCTGACGTATGACACCCTTCACGGCATGATAAAGCTCTTCGGACGGATCATCGACTTCAGAAGCCGATTTACGGCAACCCACTCGACCGGGGTCGCGGCTACCGGATCTTCACTGGCGAGGATGGCCGGGATGAAGAGCTCGGAATGTGAAATCATGAAGATTGCGGGCTATCTCCACGACTTGGGGAAGCTGGTGGTGCCGGCCGAGATACTCGAAAAGCCCGGCAAACTGAACAGCGCTGAACTCAATATCATCAAGACCCACGCCTACCATACCTACAGGATCATCGAGACGGTCCGGGGCCTTGACACCATCAACCAGTGGGCCTCCTATCACCACGAATGCATCGACGGCAGGGGGTACCCGTTCCACAAGAGCGGCGACGAAATCCCGCTCGGCTCGCGCATCATGGCGGTTGCAGACGTCTTTACCGCCCTGTCCGAAGACCGTCCCTACAGGGCAGGCATGTCCAAGTATGACGCACTCGAGACCATGCGGGGCATGGCCGGCAGGGCACTCGACGGAGACCTCGTCTCGCTGGTCGGGCAGAGGTACGAAGAAATAAATGCCATGCGCGCAGCCGCACAGACAGAGGGCTCACTGGAATACCGCGAATTCGCAGCAGCCCTTGCATAAACCGGGCGGGGACAGGGGGCAGTAAAAAGTGCCCCCTGTCCCCGCCTAATACTCAAAATAGTACCTGCTCTCCCAGCCCCGCAGAAGCTCATCCAGCAGCAGCCTGATATCCGTAAAATCACCGTCCGCACGTCCCACCCAGGCGATCGCCCTGAGCAGATCGCTGATGTTTTGTGCAATGTCCTGCCGTGAAAGCACGACTCCGGCATGAACATTCCGGATATACGTCAGCGCCATGGCTACGGCCGGATCATTTGACGACGACATGCCCTGCAACAAGGCCAGAACAGCAGCTGCACCGCCTTTAAGATCGAGCTCGACAACGAAGTCGGTCAGAAGGATATTGTCCGCAGCAGAGCGTCGTTGATACAGCAGTCCGGCGTCAGTTTTTATCGTAAAAATACCGGCTTTGTCAGGTATAAGGACATAATACCGAAGCTGCTTTGTCTCTAATGGATTGACATGCAGAGGCGTGGTCCAGGGATTGACGCTGACCCACGCAGGGACTGCCGGATCGAGCAATTTCAGGGAGGAAGGATATGTCTGTGATACCTGCAGATCAAAGGCAGGGCCAAAGCTGCGGAACTTGAGTTCCACAGGGACAAGGGCCCCGGGACGGAACACAGGTGCCGCGGGTGTATGTACGTAGGCAAGTGCCTTTATTATCAGTGACGAGAGGTGATCATGCCCACGGTCCCCTGAATTGCTCATGAGCGCTGCAATCAGGTCAAAGGCAAAGTAGACCGTCCGTCCACTGCCGTAGGGGGTTAAGACGATAGCAGGGCTGGGGAATAACGAACGCATCTCAAGACGCTCTTCGTCGTCGCACTCACTTCTCTCATCATTCTCCTCCGCTTCGTTATTCTTCAAACGGCTGAGACACTCCCGCTGTTCAAACCAACCGGCAACCGTAGTACCGGCCATGGTCTCAACGCGCTCGGCCCCCTCTCCCGGGGCAATGATTCCTGTGTCGCTGACCGGACTGGTGACTGTGCGGATGTTCAGATGATTTTCGGCCAGTTTCCCTTTGTGCGTGATACCCAGCATTTGACTGGATTTTTCATAGGGTACAACACCATGTTTAGTCCAGAGCGACGCTATGAGCCCTGTGCCACCATGGACCTTTTCCCTGAGTTCCTCCCTAAACTGTCCTTTCAAAACCCCCATATCACCAAGGATCATGATATCCGTATAAAAGGGATTTCTGAGCTCGGACTGGAAGTCCCCGACATTGTATACCAGGTAATAGCTGTCGACAGTCATCTCAAGTATGCGCTCAAGGAGCCCGATTGCCCTGCACGTGGGCTGCTCAGTATCTGAGCTCAATGACCGTGGCACGCCTTCTTTGGATGAATCGTCACTCGAATCGCACCCTGCATTGATCCAGACCAGCAGGTTGTTGACAACAGGGACCGTTTTGGTGATCTCGGGTCCCGGCTTAACATAGAATGTTGCACTCGCGAGGACATGCTGAATCCCCTCCGGGGATAATATCTCGAGGTCAACCCTGTAGATATCAGGAGCAAGCTCTTTTGCCGGAAGACTGAATATTCCGGTCCTGGTTGTTGAGGCAGGGACCGAGGCCAGGGTTTCAAAAATACGCTTAATCTCATGCACTCTTGTGTCTGAGACAACGACGCGCATCGTGAGCCCGCTGATATCACTCTGCCCCGTGTTGACCAGACTGTAAGCAAGAATAATATCATTTCCCTGATAGGCAACGGCTGGCTTTGCCGAGATAGTGCCCGTGATTGAAGGCTCACCGGAGCTTACGGTAAGAGTATACCGTGTCTGTTCACTCGAATTTCCTGCGGCGTCTTTCGCAAAAAAGGCGAATGAGTTTCGGCCGCCCGCGAGCGTGAACTGTCTGAAAACAAAATCGCCCGACAAAAGATCGGCCCTTATAGAGAGCTGTGGGTCGGATACCATCTGTATGAATGCACCTGGTTCAGCCTTTCCCGAAATGTCCACGGTGCTTATCGAAACAACAGCTCCATCGGCCGGTGAAACAATTACAGGAGGGGGCGGCGGAAGCGTATCCACCTGGATGATGACCCGTTCCTGAGGACTGGTGTTTCCGCATTCATCACTCGCGGTGACCATAATGGTATTGTCCCCCTCGTGAAGACCGGTTAACAGTACTGCCCAGGTTGAGGAAGTCGGATATTCGAGCATCCCAACGCCAGCCGTTGAGCACAGGACACTGACAACTGACCCTGCTTCCCTGGTGCCCGTAAGCATCTGGCTGTTCTGGTTTGACGGAGTAACAACAGGGTCTATCGTTACCGAAGGGGCGGTGGTATCAAATATAATATTTCTCTGAACAGTTGTCTCATTGCCGACTTCGTCTGTCGCCGTAATATATATCTGATAGACCTTTTCGGCAATAAACGTCACTGTCTGTTCGAACCTGCCCTCCATGACAGCGGGCGTGAAAAGATTCCGGTCCACGGTAATCGTCACAGCAACAGCAGTAAGATCCATGGACCCTCCCTGCAGCAACATTGTGTTCTGGTTGGTCCTGAGGTCCTGGGAAGGAACAATAACGGCAAGAGACGGTCCTTTATCGTCAAATATGAGCGTTCTCTTTGCAGCAGAGACATTACCCGCAAGGTCAGTGGCGATCACCTCGATGGTGTTGATCCCATATGCCGGAATAAGCGGAAGGAGAAAGGTGTTGCCGTTCAACTGGGCAGGGACTCCTGAAGCCCCGTTAATGCTCACCTCAACTGTCGATGCCTCGTCAACTGTCCCGGTAAGTTCTACGGGGCTGAATCCCGTCTTTATGTTATCGGCAGGAGCGATGATGGTGACCAGCGGAGCGTAGCGGTCGAGGTAAATGGTCCGCGTGTCCGTCGTTTCATTCCCGGCAAGGTCTCTACCGATCACTGAAATTATATTCGGCCCGTCCTCCAGCACGAAGGGATGGCTGAAAGTCCCGTCCGCGCTGAGCGCAACGTCAATACCATTGACCAAAAGGCTCTGGAGACCGCTGTTGTCGGCTAGAGAGCCGGCCACATTCAATATAGTGTTATTTGTCCGGCTGTCGGCCGAGAGGGTCGATACCGTCAGTGACGGCGGAGTCAGGTCTATCGTTATCGAGGTACTGACTGGTTCCGAGACATTGCCGGCTTTATCAGATGCCCTGAAGTTTATGATATGAATGCCTTCGTCACTGATAACCGGCACCCAGGATGTCGCATATCTTGCTGAAGACGATCCTGCGGCCGGGAGAAGCCTCCACCCTCCGCGGTCCACCTGATACTGAACAGAGTCAACGCCAGAGGCGCTATCGGTCGCAGTAACGGAGAGATCGAATTGCGTATTGTGATGTGACCCCGAGACAGGCGTATGAATGCTCACTGAAGGTGCAACCCCGTCACGGACAACAAAGGATGCGCTGGCAACAGTTCTGGTACTGCCCCTGTTTTCTGTCTGGAGAAGCATCATATAGGTCTTAAGGCCATATCCCTGAGTGGAAAACAGAGTCTGACCGAAAACTGTTTCGTTGACGGCCGCATGAACCGTCTTCTCGTATGAATTCATGACAGCCCGGGTCTCAGGGTCGATCACCAGCACCTTCAGGCCCATGGCAGGAGCTTCGCTGTTCCCTTTGTTGGTAATGGCATAATCAGCAACCACCTGATTCCCGGGGACCACGGTATGCGGAGTTATCTGTATACTGCCCGAAATCATCGGCACGGGCTGAACCATAAAGACTGCAGAGGCCGCTGAGACCATCTGTTCATCAAGAAAGATCTCAACCGAGGCAGTATACATGCCGGGGATGTTCATGCCTATGTTCCAGGAGGTACTGGTGAGGACAGTACTGCCCGGAAACATTCTGCCTATTTCCCTGATTTCACTGAATACAGTGACATTCTTGGCATCGGTTATGTTCATCTTCATGGTTGCAGCGGGGATGATATAATTGTCCCCTGTATTTTGAATGCTGCAGGAAAGAGAAACGGTCTCATTGGGTTCATAGGAGCTTTTGTCCGTTACCAATGCCGTCCCGGCCGAGATGTCGGGCAACACGATAAAAGGAACAATATGTTCAGCCAATGCGCCGGAGCGATCGTGTAATACTGAGTGGACTCTATATTGACCTGCATAGGTTATACCGGGATTCCATATCAGCTTCGTGTGCCCCTGATAGCCGTAGGGGAGCTGGACATCATTCGAAGCCATATGTGACACCAGATGGCCGCTGTTGTCCTCTATAAAGACTTCGAGGGTTCCGGCTTTCTGAATTCCACTGTTTACGAGAATAGTATCGATATGGAGATCTTCTTTGGTCTTGAGCTGATTAATATGTAACGTGGTCGTCATCGATATCCCCTCATTCGCAACAACAAAGAAGTCTTTGACCGCGTAATTGTTATCCTTCACCCTCTCGGCAATGTGACCCTGCGGATCCAGAACAGCCGTAACAGTATTCAGGCCAACCTTGCCGGCTGTATCCCAGGGGATGCTGACAACCTCTGCCGCGCCAGGGTCGATTGCGGCGATGATCGCTGTTTTCAGCAGATCAATATTCCCCCCCGCATCTGACAGGTAGACGTCGACTTCAACATCCTCTGCCTTTATCGGCCCCCTGTTCCAGACCACGAGATTCATACCCAGCTGCTGACCGGCAACAGGGACCAGAGGATAAAGATAGATGTCGTCTGTTGTTATCTCAAGGTCAGGCAGGACCGATGCGTCGAACGTGACAGAGATCTCATCAGACAGCTGGGCGGGACTTCCCATTGAGTCAGAGGCTACGGCAACAAACTGATTAACTCCATTGGACAATGCAATATCCGTGAAGACGAAGTGCCCCTTCAAATACAAAAGATTCAAGATGTTATTGTCTTTGTAAGCGATCGCACCTGATTTTATTCTGTCGAAATAATTCAACCATAGGTTATCTCTGAAAATCGCGATCTGTCCCGGCCCATTAAGCGGCACAAGCCCCAGGGAGTACAGACTCCCGTCCCAAAGGGCAAACAATATCCGGCCATCCGGGGTCCAAAATGGCTGGAACATGTCAGGCATCCCGCGATGTGTGATCTGTTGCACGACCTGATCCCCTGCATTGAATGTATATATGTCGCCATTGCCGTCCCTGTATGAAATATACACGACAGCACTCCCGTCAGGAGACCAGTCCACAGAATAAGTGTCTGTCTGGCTGTCAACCAGCGTAGCAGTACCATTTTCACGGGAATGGATAAAGAGGCTGCTATCGACAAAATATGCCAGTCTGTTGCCGTCCGGAGAGAACTTGAGCGTAAAGACATCCCCCGCGTTCGTCACCTGAGTGAGCGATCCGGATTTCAGGTCTTTAAGCCAGATGTTATAGCTGCCTCCCCGGTTGCTGCTAAAGGCTATACTCCTGCCGTCCGGTGCCCAGGTCAGCGAAGGTTCGTCCGTAGCAACGTCATCAGTCAGCGTTGTGGTGGCCCCGGTCAGTATGTCATATATGCCGACATGATAATTCCCGCTGCTGTCATAGCTATAATAGGCGAAGCTGTTTCCCTGCGGCGACCACCCCGCGCCGTAAGCATTCTGGCTGACCTGTTTTGCCGCCCCGGTATTCATATCCTGAAGCAGCAAGGCATCGTTCAGTGTATAAACAATCAGCTTGCCATCGGGGGAAACGTGTTCTCCGTAAGCATTGGCATCCATGGTATACGTCTGTGTTGCATCAGTTACCGATGCCCGCGTCTCGCCCACCTTGCTGCCATCCCTATATAAGGCAACGATTGCATCCGGCGATGCTGATCCCGAAATATCCGTCTTCCCTGACGCCGAGATTACGGGCACGCCGGACACTGTCGGAAAGAAAATCGTCGGCTTGAGAAGGTCATTTGTCCCAGGCATGATAACAACCGCGGAGGCCTCGTTTGATGCCTGACCTTCGTTACCGGCAACATCAACTGCGGTCACCCTATACGTATAGGTTCCGTACGGCAGTCCCGCATCAGCATAGGTGTTCACCGTCAGTAACAGGTTGTTTAGTTTTACCCATCCGTCAGGCGTCAGGCGATACAGGTTGTATCCCGCAAGATCAGTCTCTGTATTGGCAGTCCAGCTCAGGCTGACATTGTCACCCGAAGCCGCTGCGGCAAGGTTTCCTGGTACAGCAGGAGGCGTTACATCCCCGACTGCAGCCTTTGCTTCAGGGGAGGGCTGGCTCTCAAAGCCATTGTAATTGACAGCGGTCAGTGTATAGATATAATTCCCATCCTGCAGTCCCGGATCATTGTATGATATTCCGGTTAAAAGGTTCTCCCTATTAACCGCAATCTCCGATATCCCGATCGGGTTGGACTGCTGATGATAATCTGTGCTCCTGGCAATGTTTATCCTTAATTTATCGGTCCGATAGGAAGGCGTAATCTCGACGTGATTGGCCGGCAGCCAGGGGTTGTACATACTATTGACGGTAATCCATGCATATCCGGACCAGGCCTGAATCTCATAAACAAACGCGGCGTGCATTGCATCAAGCCACTGAATATCAAGCCCGTTTATCAGCTCCGGAGAGGACAGGCCAATTTCGAACGTAACGGGATTGTTGCCATAATATCCGTAGTCAGATATCCAGCAGGTGGTGGGGTCCTGATCAAATGCGTTTCCAACGGTGGAGGCATTTACCGTGGCGCTGCCGGTTACCGGCGCAACCATTTCAGAGGAGCCGAGTTTCACCCCGTCTCTGTAGAGATTGTATCCGGCAAGGTCAGCTTCCGTATTGGCGTTCCAGGTCAGTGCAACGTCATGATTCGAAACAAGAGCAGTCAGCCCGGTCGGAGCAGCCGGTCTGGGGCTGAAGATAATAGCAGCCATGTCCGACATCCTGCTTATGTTTCCGGCTGCATCCGTCGCTTTTGCCGTAAACTTGTTTGGGCCAGGTCCGAGGGTGGCGCCGAATATAAACTGTTCTGTTGCATCCGCAGTGGCCATTCCCTGCGAAACAGGACCTGCCCCCCTGTCGAGAAATATCTCAACAGACGCACCGGGTATTGCATTCCCGCCAGTCAGTTGAATGGAGGCGCTACCAACAGGCGAATATGGCTGACTGATTACCGGTGCATATATACGGGAGAATACCCGGTTTGAGGGCTGCGTTTCGTTCCCGGTTTTGTCCGATGCCGTGACCTCATAGGCATAGTTGCCATCAGCAAGGCTGTCGTCATGATAGAAGGCATCCTTAACAGGTGCCATAGTAAGTTTCGTTCGAACAGAGCCTTCTGTCCTGTAGATGTTATACCCGTCAAGGTCTGCATCACTATCTGCTGACCAGCTCAGGGTCACATCATTGCCGTTGACTGAAGCCTTCAGGTCGCGAATAGCACCCGGAGGTGTGATGTCCATGTATGTGAGCGTTATTGATGATGGCGATGGATCAATGTTGCCATTGGTGTCCGCAGAAACCGCCCTGACCTCAAAATCCCCGAATGCCAGGCCGAGCGTCAAAGGATCAAGATTAATGACATATGGCTGCTTTGAGAGAACTGCCCCCAGATTTATCCAAATTTCGTCCTGAGCCTGCTTGTACTGGAACTGCACGGAAGCTATATCATTGTCAGGTGACTCGGCTCTGACTGCAACCATCTTGTCAAACTTTGATTTATCCGATGGGCTGACAATCGTCAGATGCGGCGGATGGGTATCTATTGACACCTCCAGAACGTTCGACTGGTCACCGGTATTCCCGGCCTGATCCATAGCGATCAGGTAATACTTGTATTTTCCATCGGGAAGTGCCATGTCAGGATACGCTGTCCCGGTCATCAGATAAGGCTTGAGATTGCCAACGACTGTCCCCCCTGCATTGGCAAGCTGATCGTTTCTGTAGAGCAGATATCCTGTGAGATCCTGCTCGCTGTTTGGACGCCAGGCAAGGGCCACATCCGAAAGGGTCGGTATAGCTGAGACCAATACCGGAGGGGCCGGTGGTGTATTGTCTATAACGACGCCCGTTATATGTGTACTGATATTGCCATTGAGGTCCTCGGCCTCAAGCCTGATCGAATATATAGTGCCCTCCGGAATGCCAAGCGTATCCCACTGTGCCAGCGTGCCATACGGAGTCGGCACGGGAGATTTCCGGATTAGATGCCATGCATCAGGCATGGAGCCCTTCCCTTTGTGAATTCTGTATTCCTGGAAGTCATCGGAACTGTATGCAGTTCCCTTTATGTCGATAATACCACTCACTGTGCTGCCGTCCCGGGGAGAATGTATCCTCACTGCTGGTCCGGTAAGATCGATTTTGAGCTTCACCTCGCCGGAGGAGATACTCTCGTTGCCGGCAAGGTCTCTTGCCCTGACAGTATAGGAATAGATACCTTCCTGAATATTCTGATCCAGATACTGCGTATCGTGTATCAAAGCAATATTGAGCTTTGTCCCATCTCTATAAAGATCATAGCCCGCCAGATCAGATTCAGTGTTGGGCTGCCAGGTGAGCCGGCTGTTGGACCTTCCTTCGATCTTCCCCTCAAGAACAGGGGCAGCCGGAGGTACGGTATCGATCATTATGTTGATCTTCGTCTCTGAACTATTATCAACCTTGTCCGCCGCCGTGAGTCTCAGGCAGTAATTGCCGTCAGGAGGCACTATCCGGAGTTGACCCAGCACACCATCCTTGACAGGTGTTGCAGAGACCTTCAAAGGGGCCCATTTGTATGCTGAGGCGCAAAGGCCGTCGGCGAGCTCAAGTGTGTACTTCTGAAGATTCGCATCAGATCCAGTTCCCTTGATATCCATGGGCGCTTTGATATAGCCTCCCTCCAGAGGAGATGCAAAGGAGACCTCAGGTCGCGTGTTGTCGATTATTACCTTTACCCTGGCTTCACCGGCAAGCCCGGCCTTGTCTTTTGCAGAGAGTGTAAGCACATAGAGTCCATCGGGTATATTGTCCGTCCCGCCGACCTTCCAGTCGAACAACCCGGGGATCTGAGGCACCGTATTGCCACCGGTCAAGGTAGTCCACACAGAGGGATTATCGCCGGATCCGTACCTGACAGCATACGACTCCAGATTCCTCTCAACAATGCCTCCGGAAATATTAATACTATGTTTAGTATTACCGTATATCTCACCATCCCGGGGAGAACTCAGAGTTACCTTCGGGACTGTCCTGTCTATCGTAAAGGCAATATTCTTCTCTGACAGGTTTTCTGCATAGTCCTTCGCCATAACATTGAGTGTATACATCCCTTCCGAAAGCCCATCCAGAACGCTGAAGGTATGGTTGACTCTATTTATGTTCCCTGAATCAGCAGGAATAATACCGGAATCTCCGCTCAGGACTATCGAGTACTCTGCAAGATTCAGATCGCTGATCGTACCGTTCACCATAACATCCTGCGACGGGGTGTAAAACTGATCCAGGGGCTGCTTTATGTCAATAAGCGGAGATGCCGTATCCGAGGCAATCGTTATTACTTCTGTCTGGGATACCGAAGCATTCGACGCCGATGTCGCAAAAAACTTTATAGTATAGATGCCTTCAGGAACAGTAGTTCCCAGATCGCTTTTTCCGTTCCATCCATACGAATATTGCCCAGCTGACGGAATGCTTGTTTCATAGTTTCTCAGGACCACCCCGCCTGCATCGATGAGCTGCATGCTTACGGAGCAGGCATCGGTGAGTTCATAGCTGATATCTGCGGTATCAAGCTTTCCGTCATTATTGGGGGAGAAAAGCTTGGGCAACGCAGCTAAATTCCTGACAAGTGTTTTTCTTGTACCAAGATTAATTGTAGCCATAGTCACAGCACTGTTGCCGGCGCGGTCATTAGCCGTCAATCTTAACGTCCATGGGCCGTCAAGACCGAAGGTATTCCATGTGCCAAGGATACCATCATTTACCGCTGCGATTTGTCCGGAGATCGACAGCCAAACATCGGGGCTGTTTGCCGAAGAAGCCTCCAGTATATAGCCTGCAAGATTCGCATCGTTTGCGGTTCCTTTTATCTCGACAATAGTGCCTATAGGATCCGAAGGTCCCGGACAGGAGATTTGGGCAACAGGAGGGGTATTATCCACCTCGACCGAAACAAACCGCGAGTCTTTGTTGCCGCAGGTATCAGCTGCAAAGACGACAAGACCATACATTCCGTCGGCAACAACCCCTCCGGAATCATCTGTGCCATCCCAGGCAATCGACTCAGTTCCTCCAAAATGCTCCACCCCTGCAGCCAGCGTTTTGACAGCAGTTGCGGAGGGTATGAGTTTACCGTCCGGGCCCTTTATCAGGCTAAATACCTTGACATCGACTGTTACGTATTCATCAATCCGGAAATCAGCGGTCACCGTATCCAATACTCCATCCCCATTGGGCGAGAAGATCGGTTTATCCACTGTCAAACCGGAAACATCTATCCTGTCCTTGACGCCAAAAGTGATTGTATCGCATGTGGCATTGCCGGCGATGTCGACAACTTTGAGCCTGATGTTCACTGCACCGTGAATATCTTCGACATACCAGTCTCCCAGCTTGCCTTTCGTCCGGCGGCCGGTAATAGGCACCAATTCAATTCCCTTTGGAGTAATGATTCTTGTACGTGCCGGCTCCCATGTATCCGGTGCTTCACCGAAACCATAATACACTTCATACTGCCTGACGCTGCTATTGTCCTGTGCAATCCCTTCAATCGGAATGCCGGGCCACGCACCTCCGGAATCAGTCTTCAACAAGGGACACAGGGTGACAGATTTGCCCGGATAGGTGACCTTTGCCTCGGGTTGAACTCTGTCAACAATGAGCGCTGCGCCGGCCGATAGCTCACTGTCTGCACCGCTGGCTGCAGATGAGTATGTCAACGTGGCCTGCACCGGGTATATTCCTTCAGGCATTGTGGAGGTGTCAATATCAACAGCGCCCCATGTCTCCCGTGCCAGGTCAAATGTCCTCAGAAGCTGAAGCCCGCCGGAGGTCTGGAGGTAATAGCTCAGGGACTTACGTGATATAGGATCACCTGTTGGAATAAGTTTAGAGTACAGATAGACCCTGCCATCTGAAAGCAGCCCGCAGCCCGCCTCTGCAGCGTAGTCAACCTCAAGCTCCATTTTCAGCTTCGGTGAAGGCATTCCGCAGCTGCCATCAAGTTCATCACCTGTATGTTCGTTGCCGTTTTCGTCGATGCCTATCATCCGGAAGCGATATGCCGCATCTGGCTGAAGATCCGGAAATGGGGCAAGTGAGAATTCCCCGATTGGAATATTCGGGCCATGCAAGACGCTGTAATCTGTCCATTCTGAATACCTTGGATCCTGACTGCTCTTTATCTGAAGCCGTAATCGTGTCAATTTCTCAAAAAGGAAATTCCGCGCTGCCGCTGTTGCAAGGACGCACGGTTCAATATAAAACAATGACTTCGTCGAAACTGCATTCGAATAATGTTCATATCCGTCTATGTCAACCGCCTTGATACGTACTGCACCGATATCCTCAGAAATCAGAGACCTGTCCCAGTTGACAAATATTCCGCCATCCGAGTAATCATCAGCCCGCGCTGCATCATGCCACTGCAGATCGCTCCAGTATTGTATATTCACACTTGAAAGCGGAACTCTCAGGGTCTCAAGCCCTTCGAAACTATGCGCTTCAGGAACCCCCAGTGCCGCGTATATCCCTCCTCCGAACACATTGAAATATTCATGATTCTGTGAAGAGGAACCGCCCCATGAATGAAAATACAGGAGCACCTTCTCCTCCAGCGCAGCGGTGATCGCGCTGCTCTTGTTGCCGGCTGTATCCTCAACGGTTATTCTGAAGCGTTTTCCCGTCAGAAATGGAATTTGCTGATTCTCGTAGCGCTGTATTACTGCATCTCCAATGGGATCCAGGATATAATCGCCGGATTCATCTCGTGCTCCAATCAGAGCTCTTCCCCGGATAGATTCATACCATGCCTGCGGATTGTCTCCTTCACCATACTCGACAACCCAGCTCATGAGGTTTTTATCGTACGCATGACCCGTAACATCTACTCCTAATGCTTCAGGGAATGAAATACTGTCGATGCTCTGGCGGATCTTACTCAATGCCAGATTGGCATCAGGCGGTGTGTTGTCAACCTCCACAAAGAATTCATAGTCGAATACCTTTATGACATATTCTCCATCAGGGACGATTCTTCCGGAATCATCCGTCCCGTCCCATATTATTTTATCGGCACCCGGCGCCACATGATCCCGGTAGAATTTCTTCTGAGAAATGCCTTGTGAGTCATACACGTTAAACTCAAGATGGACAGGCTCCAGCACTGTATAATTGAGAGAAACAGTATCTTTAACACCATCGTTATTTGGTGAGAATACGCCGGTGGACTTGTATATATTCGCGATGGAGGATGAGAGACCCCAGGAGACCCTTTTCCGGTCTGTGGCTATATTGCCGGCCTTGTCCCAGACTGTCAGTCTCACAGAGAAGGTACCCTCGTATGGCGGCACCCACCTCGTAAATTCATCGTTGTTGACAGGTTCGTTCGACGGCGGCTGCACGAGATTCCATACAGTCAGGTTTTTCGCCTCCGCATACTCAATCCTGTAGCCCTCGAAATTCAGGTCGGCCGCTGTGCCCTTAAGGACAACCGATGACCTGTTTTTGCTGACCCTCAAATCAGCGGTGAGATTAAGAAGAGAGCTTATCGCCCAGAGATCGGTGTTTCCCCTGCCGTAGCAGGAGCTGCCCTGCCAGACTCTGTCGTAGTAGTCGATATACCTCCCCATAGGCGAAATGCTGCGGATAAAATCGATCCACCCGGGCAAATCCGATCTTTCGCCGGTGGTCGTATTCAAAACGAAATATTCCCGGTTATTCGTCAGGACGAAGCTATCGCTGTCAGACAGCCACCCCACTGCCCAAAGATCTCTGAAAGAGTATTGAGTCCGGTCCGCGCACTCCGATGTACCGCCTGGTGGCGCTAAGAACAGGTAATGAGAGCCATTGGGCTTTTGCAGTGTATATGTATTACTCGCAATATCCACGGCCACAACTGCCGGCTCGTATATACAACGGTCTATCTCCTTATAGCCGCGGTGAATAAATGCGATTTTCCTGCCATCGCGCGACCAGCTCAAACCATCAATGTTGCCTCTGTATCCTTCTTCCAAGGACGAAATCACCAGCGCCCCATCGTATAGAAGACTAATATTTCCCGCCTCATCGATTCTTTTGACATTTGTTTTTTCATCAGTATATTCGACAAAAACAATATTGTTGCCATCGGGACTGACAACCCAGTCGTTCGCCTTATCCGATAGCAGTACTGGCTCACCGCTGCCACCTGCATCGTAAAGACTTAAGGTATACTCCTCAGGTCTTACGCTATTGTAGCCACGGTCAATATACTCTGATATCACCATTTTACGACTGCCAATCCAATGGATCCCGGGATATCGAAGATAATCCATTGTTGCCAGGGTTACTACACGGCCTGTTCTGTCTGATACTCTTAGATCTACGAGAGCGCCGTCTCCCCGCACAGTATAGGCGACCGAATTGCTGTCCTGTGCCCAGGTGACCCCGCTGAGATAACTTGGCGATATATCAATCTGTTTTTTGCTGGAATCCGTGACATCAACCACCCAGAGCGCCCGGTCGCAACCCTCCCCGGCCTGGCAGGTCTTCGTAAAGGCAACATGTCTTGAGTCAGGGGCCCACACCATATACTCAATACTGCTGCCATAAGATCGGATCGCGGCATTCCAATTCCCCAGCAATGCCAGCCCGTTTCCGTCACTGCCGACCACCCAAAGTTCGTCGATTGTGGTATTCGTCATGGCGTCATACTTCCAGCGCGCAAAGGCAATCCTTTCTCCGTCGGGAGACAATTGAGGCGAGATAAATTCACTGGTCTGGCTATCATTGAACCAGTCAGCGGGTGTCGGAAATCTCATAATGTCGTCGCCATCCGGTGCCATTGTGTAGATTCCTGCGGGATATTCAGGGGTACCCGGATTGGTGTCATAAATGGGGAATATAAGTCCGCTCTCGTTGGGCAGCCAGATCGGATTAATATCCGGAAGCATGCACGAAAGATTGTTATCAAGCAGATACTCTGTCCCAATCGCCTTGGAGAGCGGCGAGCGGTCGTTGTCTACCGTGACAAGCAGACTTCCGATACTATTGCCGTTTGTGGCTACTACTTTGAGCTGATATTGACCATCGGCAACAACGCTGCCGTTGTCGTTAAGACCGTCCCAGGTGATGTTGCCGCCGGAGATATTCTCCAGGTCTGCACCCGCATATGTCCTTACTGCCTCGCCTTTTTCGTTGACGATCTGAATCTTTACCGTCTGAGGAACCTGCAAACCGAAGAAGAACTGCGTACTGTCTTTTATACTGTCGCCGTTCGGAGAAATATATGGTTCTGTAAGCCACAGATTCGCATCCTGGACCCCAAATATTTTCGAGGCTGTGTTGTTGTCCTTGCTGCGCTCAATTATGGTGTTGTCAGGGTCGACCTTCACCGTCATCTGGTGAGCCCCGCTTTTACCCGCTGTATCAAATGAGAAAGCGACTGTTGCCTGAGAATTCCCCCCAATGGAAGGGAGGGTCTGCGAGTCTATCAAATTGCTGCCATCATAGATCCTTACAGGCACGTTTGTGGCAGTCTGCTCCCCAAGATTCTTGATCATCACATTGATCGAAACCGTATCTCCGTCCCTCGGTGCTGCAGGATTAAACGAGATAGAGTTTGCAGAAATAGCCAGATCCGGCAGGCTTAAAACCTCTATGCTGACAAATGCGTCGTTATCGTCCTTTGTGGTCTCTTTAATCAGACCGTCCGGGTCAACCTTCACATAGATGATCTTTGTCCCTGGAGCATTGATATTGTTCCAGTTGACTGCAACGCTTGTGGTTTCACCTGCATTAAGTGACGGTATTGTCTGTGTCCCCAGCAGCACTCCGCCCGCTCCGGGATTTCCCAGATAGAAGTTTACGACGATATTGGATGCAGCAGAATAACCGGTATTCATAATAACAGCCGAGATGGCAGCGTTAGCCCCTTCATTCACCAGGGGAGGATTAATGGAAATGTCTTTATACAAAGCAGTGAGGTTCGGATCTGTTGACCCCTTGACCGTAAGCAGCGCAAGTGCCTTATTATTTGCCTGCGTGACCTCATCGAACTCTTTCAAAGGATCAATATATACCGCAACGGGAAGGTCCGTGCCGGACTTGTTCGCCTTCCAGGTGATTTCGTTTGTGACGGTGGCCCCAGCCGGGATGTCCACGGTCGATGTCCCAATGTCAAACGGCAGCCCGAGTTCATCGATATAATATTTGACATGAACATTATAGGCATTATATCTGCCCCTGTTCGATATCCGAGCCGTAATCTTCACATCCGTTGTAATATCGACCGGATTCCGGGAAAACGTCAAATCGGCAGGCAGGATCTCGAAATCATAATTGATCGCGGATTCAAGCTTGTTAAATGCAACATTGTTCGTCTCGTCCGACTCCTTGATGAGATTGCCAGGATCGACCACAATATAGTACGTGTGTTCCCGCGCGTCGGACAGAGGAACCTGGAAGGCCATGGAGATTGATGACAGCCCCGGGAAAAGGAAGGACCGTTCGTCCAGCCTGTTCTCCGGAGCTATGGCGTCTGCATATAAAACAACATTTGCCGAGGGGACCGGGGTCGATCCGAGATTCGAAATAGTACTGTTTATGACAACGGTTGAGGGATAACTCGTTATTGTAGCGGGTACGAACGAAATGTCCGTGTTCCTGACGGAGAGATCGGGTTCAAGAGTTGCTCCATAGATTGCTTTCACGGCAAGCGCCGTCTGATAGGAACTTTCATTCCAGCTGTCGTCTCCGGATTGGCTCCTTTTGAGATATTCAAGGGCATTGTTCCTTGAATCCTTTGCCGCTCCGAGCCCGGCAAGTGCCAGGGTGGCAAGCGCCGTATCATATATCGTGCTCGGGCTGTTGCCGAACCCTCCGTCAGGGTTCTGATGCTGGAGAAGCCATACGATCGCGGACGCAATCCGGTCGTTCAACTGGTAGATTTCCTTATACTCGTTGAAGACAGTAAGGACCGATGCCGTCGTCCCGACCCTGCTGCCAGCCTCATGACCCCACCCGTTATCAGGCCCCTGCTTTGTCTTAAGATAGTCTATCGCCCTTGATATGACATACTGCTCCTTATAACCGGATGTCACAAGAGCCTTCAGAACCAGTGCCGTCTCAGAGGGGCTGCTCGCCATGTCCTGTGTGCTCCCCCATCCGCCGTCTTTATTCTGCAACAGAACCAGATTATTGATCAGGGCAGTCGTGTCCTTCCCCGCATTGGCCAATGCTTCCAATTGTCTGGCGAGATAGTCAATGCCGGCGACTGAGGCCTCTCCAAGCCACTGCAAACCGGATGTAAGATTCTGGCCTGCGTTATCGAACTCACCTAACACATTAACCACCGCAGCCGTGTCTCTTACAGTCGTCTGCTCAAGGTCCATCCAATTTCCGTCGGTCTTCTGGCTGTTTATAAGCCACAGAACAGCGTCATGGATATTCGACGGCAGGGACCGTGGGCTTATAACGGGAGGAGTCACGCCTGGGTTGATCGGCTGCGGGATTATTGGTGCTGGCGCAACCTGCACAATACCTGCACCATCGGTAAGCACGGAATATCTCTTCAGCCACCCACTCCGGATGTTTTCAAGTCCATACAGCTCATCGCCGGTAAAAGTGCCGGGGTCCGTTATGTAGATAAATGCCGCCCTGAATGACTTCTGCGAATCGCCCGGGGCAGGTATCCTTTCTCCCTCTGCTGCGATGATATCGTCTATCGAAATATGGCGGGACGTCCCCTGAATCGTGACCCCCAATTCCGATACCCGCTTTGGGTCGATATCAGGATTGTCGATGAGCAGCATCGCAGGGACTTGTGCCCTGTCGATAAATCCCATGAGATAGAGATCAAGCGGGCTATAGTATTTCCTCCCTTTGACAGAGGTAAAGGTCCCGTCGCCGTTGTCCTGCCAGGTATTTCCGTACATCAAAGATGCATCAGTGCTGAGCAGAAAGCTCCAGTGGCTTCCTTCCCTTCCGAGAAGCCCCGTATTCAGAGAACCGTCAGGGTTTCTGAACCGTGCATAAGCGGCCCACCGGTGCATCATTTCGTGGCTGAGGGTATCGAGGGTATGTTCGAAGTGAGGATCCAGAGGGTCCATGGCAAGGTTCGAAATACTTCCCATATCAATGGTTCCCTGGAGTTTTCCGTTGCTTCCGTAGAAGGCAGATTTATCGAAGATAGGCTTGCCTATGCCCTGCGTATCATTCTTCACCCCGGTATAGAAAGCAACCGCCTCTGGTTCCGGCATGGTGAAGTCGAAGTTCGTGAATATAACCAGAAAGTCATATTCGTCCTTATGCAGGCGATAGAACTCCTTTGCTATAGCCTGTCTTGGGCCGGCATTGGTCGTACCATCCGGATTGTCAGCATCATAATTCCCGGTGACCTCCATAACCGTAACATTGCCGTAATCACCAAGAGTGGTGGCGGTGAACTCGGCGGCGTCACTCCTGGCCGTACAGACTGATAAAAATGCGAATGCTATCCCGACTGCCAGGCCATACATTCGTCTTCCAATATGGTATCCCCCGAAATGATCAACCCAATCCCCGAATAACATAATCCCCCCCCATAATCCCCCAGTGGTGTAATTCGCTAATCACTTATTGGCAATGTACATCATATCCCCAACCTGCAATCGCGGCGGTCGAGAATATGGAATTCAACTTCGTGAGCCAATCCCCCTTATTCCCCAACACCTCCCGCTACCGCCTCAACCCCCTTAATACAGCTCCCTTTCCCTTTTCTTAATTCCCCAACCCCACTTCAATTTCTACAAACGCAAGCCTGCACATCCTTTCTCCATATTCACTTTCAGTTCACGGACAGATTGCGGTCTCGGGATAAGGGGCATTGATATAGATGAGGCCGGCTCCCCCCCACAGGTCTGTCCCGCGATAGGTGTGGTAGGTCGGCGTATGGACCTTTGGACAGGAGGACCTGCTGCCGCAGCTGGCCGGGTCGCTCGTCATTTCGGTCTGCTCCTTCACCGCATATCCGTCAAAGACGAACGATTCGTCGATATGCGTCCAGGGATCTCCGGTTACACCATGCGGCAGCCACTTGTTGTATATGCCGTAGCTGAACCTGTAGTCAGCGAGGATATACAGAGCTCTGACGTGCGCGCCGGGCACTATTTTTGAGACACGGTAATTATATTCCGTCGGCGAGGCGCTGAGGTGTTCATCATAAGGGGAGAACCGGATATAGACGTCCCGGACATCATGACTGTATACATCCCATGTATCTGCCCTTCCATCTTTGTTGGTATCAAAGAGAGATATGACAGCAGGACTGCCGGCCGTGTACCACTGTGCATGAATGCAGGTTCTGTCCATGTTGTTGAAGAGGTCCACCGGCGTCGGTTCGCTGATGTCCCTCTCACCAACGGCAACGGCATTCGCCTCAGTCCCTATTGTCCCGGTAAAGCTTACATACAGATAGACATCGGTCGCATGGATCGGGAGGGGATTGGGGAAGGTAAAGCTGTATTCAGTCGCCTGTGCTGAATCCAGGCTCCGAACGGTCACCGGATCGGATGCAGTATATTGGAAACTGCCTTGTGTATTTTGCTTATATTTGACAATGGCCTTCAGGGTGCCGTTCTGCATCGCCTCTGAGGTGGATCTGTTTCTGAGCCTGACGAGGATGGTATCAAAACCTTTGCCGGTTGACGCATCCACCATGGCATAAACCTGCTGCTCCGGAGGGGTGATCTCGATGCTCCGACTGGTGACATACCCTGCCACGGCATCTTCCTCATTCCCCAGCTTTCCCCTGAAGACAAGGATGTACTTGCCCGGTTCTTTGGCATCTGAGACAATCGGCAGGTTAATGACAACGCTCTTCTGTGAGGCCTTGATGTCGAGCCTGTCTTTCCATGCACGCCCCCTCTCTTCCTGAGCATTGTCGTAATAGATCTCGAACATCCCGCTCATGTCTTCCCGGGTATTGTTTGTAATGACATATCCGGGGGAGGTACCGGACTGAAACGTCAGCCTGATGTCCCCACGGAAAAAGTAATCAAGAAGCCCCGCGGAATAGCCAACGGCTCGGGGGATAAGCTTGCTTGTATATTCTCTATGGCTTGCTTCATCAAGTTTCAGGGATCCTCTGTAACGCGGCCATAAATATGGAAACAACGGGCCAGCCGCTGCAAAGCGGACAACAGGTTCTCCCTGACAGACTTTCGATAAGAACCGCTGCATGACGAAGAAGCCCGGCTTGGCTTGAGTAACAACTGTGTAGCACTGAGGGTCATAATTTGGAAATGGGAAATAGTGGTTATCAGACTTGTTATAACCTTCAGTGAAAATTGTATCGGCGCTCGCAAAATTTGAGTTGGTATATTCAGCCAACCCCCAGGCCGGATTGATTGATGGTGCTACACCCTCATTATATTGCTCTGTATCATAGAACTGTGAGATCGGGACATATCTTCCCACCTGGGTTGCTGTATCAACTTGGGGGAATTGAGGTTTTGATGCATAGGCATTGATTGTCGTGTGGTATTTTTTGGCCCACATCTCAAAATACAGATCGCCTGTCGGAAGCCCGTTCTTCATAAGAAGATCCTGAATACCCTCCTCCTGGTGAGCATCATTTCTGACATGAGCCGGCACCGACATATCCTGCAGGACGTGCATCTGATGGCCAAGCCCCCTGAAGGTCTGTGCAAAGTAGGCTTGTCGATCTATGTCTTTGTTGACTGTAAGCGCCCGATAAAAATATGATCTGATCGTTTGCCATGACCAGTCTCCCCCGATAAAAAAGGGTTGATTAACATTGTCCTGTGCCCATTTCAGTGCGGATTCACCTGTGATACGCTTTGGGGCAAAGACAGGAATGAATGGAGGAACGGGATTGGGGACCGGAACTATCATATATTCATCCAGCCCGGCATTATCCCACCCTTTGAGCGGATTGTGAAAGTGATTGTTATATCGTGCCTGCCCCACCAATCCCTGCAGAGGATTGCCCGCGTCTTCAAGAAAGGATCCGTCCTGAATCCAATCCGTGGCATACTTGCTAGTGCCATTCAATATGAACTTCTCAAGTAGTGCTCTATCTAATCCAAGTTTGCTGAGATAATCGCCTGTTCCCTTGCTCAAAGCAGAGCCTTCAGCCGCAATTTTCGAAATATCTCTGTGAGTAATCTCATTATCCCACGACAGAGCTTCTTCAGTGAAAACAATCTGACAAATGATTACTAATGCCACGCCAAGACAGTTAAATATTGTCATACCCTTTCGCCTCGCCAAATGTCAATTTGGTCGAGGCCACGTTCCGTTGCCTCCCTATTAATCTCCTTTAACATCAATCTTATTTTGTCTAATGGCGCATCTCCGGTTGGCGTCGAGGGGAATGTTATTGAACTATTCCTCTCTTCTTTAGTTAACTTTCGTATCGAAACTATGACTTTATTGCCTTCCCATGCAATTTCATTCTTAAACATCGGATCAAGCTTAAATGATTCCCAGGGCCCCATACCTATATATTTATACCCAGCCTTGAATATCAGCACGTGCATTCCGGACAGATTGCTGAACACCCTGAGCCCTTGCCCTGATAGTTCAAATTCTCCTTGTTTGTCGGTCACGGTCTCCTTCGCATCAAAATATTTTCCCACAACGCCGGCAATTGTCGGGGACTCGCTGTACCAGACCCCGAGCACAACCACCCCCTCAATCGGCTGTTTTGTTTCTGCATCAATAATCCTGCCCTTGTAGGGACTTTCATAGCTCACGAGAAATGAACAGCCAGCAGAAGAAAGCACCAGCAGTATTATCGTAATTAACCTTATACCGTATTTCACTAAATCACCTCCTCAGAAATCTCTGAACTTCCATTGACCATTCCCGACTCTTATCAATGTCCCGGGATATGAATATAGGGTGCCGTTTTCATTAGCAACAACCTCATATCCCGCTATTCGTTCAAACACAGTTACAATATTAAACTCAACAAATGTCTGCATTATTAGGGGCAATTGATCTTTGAGTAGTGTAAATATAGATCTGTAAAGATCTTTTGAACGCATCGCAAAATAATTCATCGCCCCCTCCACATCCCCTCTTCCGAGGGCCTCTTTCATCTTCTCCCACTTGCCTTTAAGCAGGGCATCGATCTTTGCCCTGTTCAGAACGATCACGGCGATGGTATCAGTATACACATTTCCCTGGTCATCGGTAACGGTAATTGTGGGATGATAGATGCCTTCTGTTGTGTAGTCGCGGGTGATGTCCTCAAAGGTCGCAGCGGTGTAGTCGACAACCCCGTCCCCTTCGAAGTCCATCTGATAGCTGACCGCGGGGTTGGGCAGTTCTGTCGAAACCCTGAAGTATGCCCCGAGCACCGGGATGCCGCTGGTTATGTTCGCCGTCAGCGTCACATACGGGCCCCTGACAGACCTGACCGAAACCTCTGCCCTTGCCACAGAACCGTTCGTATCGATGGCATGAACCACGATGGTATTGTTTCCCTCAACAAGAGGCACGTGACTGGCGGCAAACCTGCCCTCTGTCACCTCCGCAAGCACACCGTTGACCTTGATCGAGACCTCTTCGGCAGTCGTGCTGAAGGTGCCGGTCACCATCACGGATGGCCTGTTTATAACAGCCTCTCCCCGGGGAGAGGTTATCGTAACAGAGATCGGCTCCGATGGAGTCTCCCTGCCATTGACAGTAATCGCAAAGGTGTCCGTCTCACCTTCGGCATTTCTGGCGGTTGCTGTTACCAGATTGGCCCCCGGATTAAGCAGAACCCCCTTCGCACTATACCTGCCGCCGGCAGACACCTCCGCGGCAACACCATTGACCTCTACGGTGGCAAGGTTGTCGCTGACCTCTCCTTCGACATCCACCGATGGGCCGGAGAGCTCTGAGCCGTCAAAGGGAAAGGTTATATATGTCTTCACCGGTATCTTGTACTTCACCCGTATGGTTTTGGCTGCGGTTCTGCCAAGGTAGTTTGTCGCTGTGGCTGTGATGGTATTCATCCCACGGGTCAGGATGATTCCCTCTGCTGTAAAGGCATTGCCTAAGACAGTCGCCTGTATCCCGTTTACCTCCACCGAGGCGTGAGCATCCAGGACCGTCCCGCTGACGCTGATCGTCCCGCTTGTCACCAATGACTCATTCTGCGGAGAGGTGATCATCAGGGAGTTATAATCGCTGTCATAGGGGTTCCCCAGGATATCGGCAAGGGCACCCCATTTATCCGGGTTGAGGGCCGTCATCCCCCCTGCCAGCATACCCGACAGCATATAGCCCGCCTCCCCGGTGACCGGGTTCTCCTTGATATACCCTATGCCGGACCAGTCTTCATGGCTTACGATACTCAGCGGCCGTCCGTCAGCAGCGGGGAATTTAACGATGAGGTTCTGGTTGACCGCATTTTCGATATCAGCCCTGACCTGTTCGTCAAGCCCGACTCCGGCAAGTATGGTCGGGATATTGGTCCGGTCTATGGTGACTGCAGAGGACGTACCGCCTGCATGCTGAAACAACTTGGCCGTCGAGATGCCCTCCACCCCAAGATCGTCTTCGAATATCCTGTCCTCGAGCACCGAACCCTGAAGCGCTGATATTTGCATAAAGGTCTTCTGCATAAGGGAGCCTGAGAGAGTTACGGCCCGGAGGTTTGCATCGATATACACACCCTTCCACTGCACCCCATGGGGTGTATCCAGAAGACAGGAGACCTCCAGAACACCGCCGGTGGTCACAACCGTCGGTATCGGCCTGGTAATTTGCAGGTGCAAAAGCGAGGCGAGCTCGTCCTCTGCCTGATTCCACCGGTCTATATACCTGTTGGCCAGTCTATACAATACGGTCTCTGCCTCGTTTGCTTCTGACACACTCACTGCCCGTTGTGAGACGATTGCAATTGCCGAGACATTCCCAGCTGTATGCGTGCTTCTGATCTTCTCTGCCCCATTGGGGGATATGAGCTCTATGGTCAGGTCGTGGTCGGTGCCCATCGGCAGGCCGTCCCTGCCGGCAGCTATTCTCTCGCCGCCTCTCTTCAGCACCGGCCGCAACCGCACCAGATAGGCCGGGGTGTCATCCAGCCCCCCGTATGCATCGATGATCTCCTGGTCCTCAACCGTCTCGGGTTCGTAGCTCAGTACAATACTCTGATTCGATAGCGTATGGGTATCAAGGGTGATATCAAAAAGCGGAGGGTTCGCTTCTGCCGTGGCAACAAACCTGACCTTCTGCTTCAGTTCGTCGGGGATTTGGGTATATTCATGGGTGATCAGCCTCTGGGTAAACTGCGTGGAAGAAGGCAGTATCTTCAGGATGAAGGCTGGCTGGGCCCGGGTACTTTTGAAGTCCTCGGCAGACTGACCGTTTGACATAAGCCTTGTCTTGAGGTACTCAAGGGGTGTCTGCATCCGGTTGGTGAGCAGGTACTCCTCTGTCAGCCCCGCAAGCCCGCTGCCGGGGGCTGTTGAGGGGCTGTTATAGATATAGTCCCTTACCTTGATGCTGGTGTCCAGTGCAAGCCAGGTCTTGTCCGAGTCGTCTATGATCGCACCCCGGTAGTTGCCGTAGGGCACCTGCGTCTCTACCCAGATATGCTCCACCTGGAAGTTCTCTATCTGGCCGCCTGCTATTACCGGACGGCAGGGTATTCCCGCCTTCTGCAGATACGCTGCTATCGCTGAGGGGTCATCCATCCCAAAGAGGGTCTTTACCTTGTCCATCCCGGTTCTCCTGCCTCCGGCGAAGAACTCGACCGTTCCCCTTATGTATCTTGTCGGAAAGCCCGAGACCCGCAGCAAGGCGGTTAGCAGGGTCGCCTGGTCGCAGTCGTTGCCGCTTCTTTGATGCAATGTCTCTTCGGCCCCTTTCATGCAGCCCCAGTACCACTCGGTCTCTATTGTATTCATGACGTATTCGTAGATCAGGACCGGGTTCCACTTCAGCGACTGGGCAAGGGCTGCGATCTCCGCAGATAACGGGGCCTCGTCGGTTTCCATGGTATCCTCGGGGGTGACGTCCCCGGTACTGCCGCCTTTGTACGCAGGCCTGACCGAGACCCCTGCATAGGGCTCCCTTGAGGGGTAGTTCAGGCTCCTGTACGGCAGGCTCCCCAGTATCGGTCGTCTGTTCCTGGGCATTACTCTATCAAGCAGTTCTGTGAGTTTTTCGATTGTGAGCAGGTTATCGCTTTCTACGGCTGCCTGAAGCCCTTCAACAAGTCCCAGGTACTCCCCGAGGGCCTTCTGATAGCCCTCCTCCATCGCCCGCTGCCTCTGTACAGCCCTGCCACCTCTGGTCTTGACATCCTCTCCCCGTATCCTGAACTTCGCCGAAAGCAGGGCATCGAAGGCTTTTATCTCCTCTGCCAGGGCTTTCAGTGTATTGATCTCCCTGGCAGCCGATACCCCGGCCTTCAGTTTCCCTTCAGCCTGCCTCAGCTGCCCCCTGCTCTGCTCCAGCCTCTCCTGCTGAGACCTTTCCGCCTCCCTCTCCCCTGCCATACTCACCCCAGCCAGCAGTATACCGCTCAAAGCCAGCAGGATCCGGAGACATATTCCCCGTCCCAATCTCATACTCTTAAGAATCATGTTGCCCCAACCCCCTCCGGCTTTCTATGCTCTTTACTCTCACGGTTCCCCTCGACTCTATCTGCTGGCCTACCGGGCAGTGCACACCCCGTTTTCATACCGGCCCATAACGATCCTGGACCGGGACACTTTCATACAGTCATAGTCTGGCCCGGACGTTGAGTCGAACCAGATCGTCCGTATCTGTGAGATCATTCCGTGGTTGTCAAACGTCAGACCATTGCCGCTTCCGTTCTTACACAGGAGATGCTCCAGGGATTTTGGAAAGGCCGGCAGAAGGCGGTCTCCGTTGTCATTGCTTCCGTTGCCATTGGTATCTTCGGTGACCGAATATGAGTAATCGTTAAGCACGGCGAAATGGTGCCGGTTTGTCTGGATGGCCAGCAGGCGGGCCCGCATAAGATCGGTATAGAGTTCACAGGTGGCCTTCTCAACCTTGTATCTCCCCATCCACCCCTGATAGGAAAAGGCTGTCGCGGCAACAAGCACTCCGACTACCCCCAACACAACCGAAAGTTCTATCAGCGTCGCCCCCTGTTCCCTCATTGCTCCTCCCCCTGAAGATGATCTCGCAATGATTTTCAGGGAAGAAACAAAAAAAAGCACCTGTCAGAACTGACAGGTGCTTTTTTCGTGAAATTATGGTTTAATATCCGGTTTTATCTATCGGCCGTCATCTCGCCGAGTCAGCAAGGCTTCCGCCGATGACCCCGGAGGCACGGGCTTTTTTGCAAGCCCGTCATTCTTTGTCCTGGTTGTTCTTTTTTCCGTTCCCGTTGTCCTTCTCGTCTTTCTTCTCCTTCAGGGCTGCGGATATCTCGTCCAGCCTTTTTACTACCAGGCCGTAGAGCGTCCCCCCGGGGAACGTTCCGTCCTCCTGCAGGACCCCGGCAGGCATCCCGGTGAATATTTCGAGACCTTCTTCGACGCGGTCGATCGGATAGATGGTGAACTTCCCCTCCTTTACCGCATCAACGACTTCTTTTCTGATCATCAGGTTCCGAACGTTCTTGCGCGGCATGACAACGCCGTGGGTGCCGTCCAGCCCACGCGCCTTGCAGAGATCGAAGAATCCCTCGATCTTTTCATTGATGCCGCCGATCGGCTGGACATCGCCGTTCTGGTCCATCGAGCCGGTCACCGCAAGATTCTGCTTCAGGGGCACCTCCGCAAGACTGCTCAGCAGCGCATACAGCTCGGCGCATGAAGCGCTGTCTCCTTCGACCATGTCATACAGCTGTTCAAAAGTGATCGAGGCCGAAAAGCTGATCTGCTTCTTCCGCGCAAAGGTGCTGTTGATGAAATGCGAGATGATCAGCACGGCCTTATCGTGTATCTTGCCGCTCATCTTGATCTCACGGTCAATATTGACGACTCCCGCCTTGCCGGTATAGGTCCGGGCGGTAATCCGGGAGGGCTTGCCGAACTGGTAGTCCCCAAGACTCAGCACCGCAAGTCCGTTAATCTGCCCGACCTTGGCGCCCGCGGTGTCGACGATGATCATGCCTTCCACGATCATCTCCTGGAGGCGCTCTTCGACCTTGTTCGATCTAAACACCTTTTCACGCAGCGCCTGCTCGACGTGACTGTCGCTGACAATGCTGCTGCCGGATTTCTTTGCCCAGTAATTGGCCTCCCGCATCACATCGGCGATGTCGCTGAAACGGGACGAAAGTTTCCCCTGATGCTCGGCCAGGCGTGAGCCGTACTCAACGATCTTCGATACGCCGGTCCGGTCGAACGGCATCAGGCTTCCCTTCCTGCAGGTGCTCGCCACAAAGGCGGCATATTTATTGATCGTCTCATTGTCCTTCGTCATCCTGCTGTCGAAGTCGGCCTTGACCTTGAACAATTCCCGGTACTCCTCGTCAAGGCTGTAGAGCATGTAATAAAGATACGGGTTGCCGATCAGGATCACCTTGACATTCAACGGGATGGCCTCCGGTCTCAGGGTTGTTGTCGAGACCATCCGGTACTGCTCCCACACATCCTCAATCCTGATCTCCCTGTTGCGGAGCGCCCGTTTCAGCGTATCGTACGACATCATATTCCTGAGCAGGTCGAGGGCGTTGATGACCAGGTATCCGCCGTTGGCCTTATGGAGCGCGCCGGCCCTGATCATAGAAAAGTCGGTGACCGCAACCCCGTACTGGAATTTATATTCGACCCTGCCGAAGAGGTTCAGGTACGTCGGATTGCTCTCGAAGATAAAGGGGGCCCCTTTTGCCTCCTTGTTATTGACCAAAACATTCACCACATACCGGGTAAAGGTCGGCTCCTGCTTCTGCATCTTGAGGAACGGTATCTGAGAGGCCTGTTCCTCCTGCGTCTTGAAATCATCCAGGTGCACCAGGATATCCTCGGTCACCGCCGTCAGATAGGTGGTGATCTTCTCATGCGTGCTGTAGTTGCGCTTGAGTTCCTCCAGCAGGTGGCCGACCACGGAAAGGGCGGCATCGCGTTCAAGCTGGGCAAGGTCTTTCTTGACCACCTTCTCATTCTCCCGGACCTCGCGGACCACGTCATTCAGGCGCTCCTGGAGTTCGCTGCCTATTCCGTCGATCTTTCCCTTGGTCTTGTCGTCAAGCGCCTCATACTCCTCTTCGGTCAGCGGTTCACCGCTCTTCTTGACCGGGACGATCATCAGGCCGCTGACGGCCTTCCGGATCGAAAAACCCTTGGCCTGGGCCTCTTCCTCCAGGCCGGCGAACATGGCCTTCTGTTTCTGCTGAAAACCCTCGACGATCGTGTTCCGCTGTTTTTCGTATTCCTTCGACTCGAATATCTTCGGGATCTCGACCTTCAGGACCTTGATCAGTTCCTCCATCTCCCGGTGGAAAACAACCGCGGTGCCGGGGTCCATGGAAATGGCCAGGGGGATGTCGGCATCTTCAAAATTGTAGACATAGCACCAGTCCATCGGTACCGGCTCATCCGCGGCCTTCTTTGCCAGGAGGGCCCGTATCGTGGTGGTCTTGCCGGTCCCGTTTTCGCCCAGGACGTACATATTGTAGCCCCTGCTGTCAAGATCGAGGCCGAAGTCGATGGCGCTCAGCGCACGCTCCTGCCCTATCGTTCCGGTGAGTTCCGGGATGTCGTCCGTTGTGGTAAACGTAAAGAGATCAGGATCACAGCATGAATACAGTTCTTCGCTCCTTAAAGGTTCTGACATTCTCTCCCCCGTAAAATCATATCTTCTGTCACTCTTTCGCTACACACTGTCTCTGCCTTCAACCCTGATGCAGACCGTCCTGCCTTCAACGACCCGCAGACGATTGATCTCCCTGAGGGCCGAGGCCACATCTTTTTCACGGGCCAGGTGGGTCAGGACAACCAGCGGGACCGCCTTCCCGCGATGGCTGCCTTTCTGGATGACCGATATGATGCTGATATTATATTTCCCCAGGATCCCGGATATCGTCGAGAGGACGCCCGGCCGGTCCAGGGCAGAGAACCTGAAATAGTACATCGAGATCACATCATCCATCTTCATCAAAGACTTCGGCTTTGCCGATGAGGAGCCCGGACATGCCTGCGCGGCTGACCCGCTGACCATGCGCCCGGCAATATCCGCGATATCGCTGACAACGGCGCTTCCGGTCGGCATGTCGCCGGCGCCCCTGCCGTAATAGAGGGTAGACCCGACCGCATCACCCTCGACATAGACCGCGTTATAGACACCGTCCACCTTCGATATCAGGTAGTCCTCCGGCACCATTGTCGGATGTACGCGCAGTTCCACCTTGCCGTCCGTCTCCTTGGCTATGGCGAGCAGCTTCAGTTTATAGCCGAGTTCACGCGCAAAATCGATATCCAGGGGAGATATCTTCGAAATCCCTTCAATATGCACGTCCCTGACGCTGAAAGAGGCCCCGTACGCCAGGGTAGCGAGTATGGCCAGTTTATGGGCAGAATCGATGCCCTCAATGTCATAGGTCGGGTCGGCCTCTGCATAGCCCAGCTTCTGCGCCTCTTTGAGCACATCCGCGAACTCGGCCTTCTCTTCGGTCATCTTCGTCAGGATGTAGTTCGTCGTCCCGTTCACGATCCCGTAGACCGCCCTGATCCGGTTGGCGACCAGCCCTTCCCTGACCACCTTGATGATCGGGATGCCTCCGGCCACCGCCGCCTCAAACCCCACACTGACCTTGTGCTTCGCAGCGGTCCTGAATATCTCGCTGCCGTGGGTTGCAAGGAGGGCCTTGTTTGCGGTCACCACATGTTTGCCGGCCCTGAGCGCGGCCAGCACCATGTCCCTGGCGATCGTGGTACCGCCGATGAGCTCGACGATAATATCGATTTCAGGGTCATTGATGACGGCCTTTGCATCGCTCGTCAGCACACCCTTCTTCAGCTTTATCCCTCTGTCCCTTTTGATGTCGAGATCAGCGATATTCTTCAGGTTGATGTCGATGCCCGTCCGTTCCCTGATGACCGAACGGTTATTGATAAGTATCTTCGCAGTTCCCGTCCCTACGGTTCCGAATCCGATAATTCCCACATTGATCATTTGTTCAATACCCTCTTTATTCCGGCTACGGCCTGGCGTATCCTGTGTTCATTTTCGACCAGTGCAAACCGCACATAGTCGTCTCCGCCCTCACCAAATCCTATGCCGGGAGACACAGCCACCCCGGCCTCCCTGATCAGGTGCTTGCAGAATTCAAGTGATTTCATTTTTTTGAAAGGCTCCGGGATCTCAGCCCAGGCGAACATCGTCGCCTTCGGCGGCTCTATGTTCCACCCGGCCTGCCTGAGGCCCTTGACAAGGACATTCCTTCTTCTCTCATACACATGCCTGATCTCCTCAACGCAGTCCTGCGGGCCGCGAAGGGCGATGACGCTCGCAATCTGGATCGGCTGGAACATGCCATAGTCCAGATAACTCTTAATCTTGATCAGTGCCCCGACGAGCTCCCTGTTGCCGACGCAGAAGCCGACCCGCCAGCCGGCCATCGAATAGCTCTTTGTCAGCGAGTAGAATTCAACGCCCACATCCCTGGCGCCGGGGGCCTGCAGAAAGCTCGGGGCCCTGTAGTCATCATAGACGAGATCGGCATAGGCAAGGTCATGGATGACGATGATATTGTGTTCCTTTGCAAAGGCGACCACTTTTTTGAAAAAATCCAGCCCGTGCACTACCTCGGTCGTGGGGTTGTGCGGGAAATTCATGATCAGCATCTTCGGCCGGGGCCAGGTCGTGGTGTAGGCCTTCTCCATCTCGTCAAAAAAATCTATCCCGTGTCCCATCGGCACGGTACGGACCTCACCGCCGGCAATGATCACACTGTACGGGTGAATGGGGTACGCCGGAGTCGGGGTCAGTACAACATCACCCGGCCCGACTGTCGCAAGCACCAGGTGCGAGAGCCCCTCCTTCGACCCTATCGTTACACAGGCCTCTGATTCCGGATCAAGCTCGACATCGTAGCGGTTCTTGTACCATTCGCATATGGCCATCCGCAGCTGGGTAATACCCTTGGAGGCAGAATACCGGTGGTTCTTTCCCTTTTTTGCCGCCTCACAGAGTTTGTCGACGATATGCTTCGGCGTGGCCCCGTCGGGATTTCCCATGCCGAGGTCAATGATATCCTCACCTTTCCTGCGGGCCTCCATCTTGAGGTTATTGACGATCGCAAAAACATACGGCGGCAGCCGCTTGATCCTGTTGAACTCATACATGTCCGTACATCTCCTCTGCATTCATGGAGCTCCTGACCAGCGGTGCAGAAGCCACACTGATAAAACCCATGCCAAGGGCCGATATCCGCAGGTCCTCGAATATCCCGGGTCTCACGTATTCTACCACAGGAAGATTATTTCTGGTGGGCCGCAGATACTGTCCGATCGTCACAAAATCGCAGCCCGAGGCCCTGAGGTCGCACAAAACGCGGTGTGCCTCGGCAACCGTTTCACCGAGGCCGAGCATGAACCCTGATTTCGTCATCACCCCCGGCCTGAGGCTCTTCGCCTGCGCAAGCACCGAAAGGGAGCGCCGGTAATCGGCTCCCGGTCTGACAGATGCGTAGAGCCGCTCTATGGTCTCCACGTTGTGATTATAGACGTCGGGCCCGGAGTCAAGGACCGTTTTCAGCGCTGCCGCATCACCCCTGAAATCCGGGGTGAGGACCTCGATTCTGGAATCCGGCAGCCGTTGCCTGACCGCCCGGACGGTCTCTGCAAAATGGCCGGCACCGCCGTCCGGCAGGTCGTCGCGGGTGACAGAGGTTATCACCACATACCTGAGTCCCATCTCGGCCGAGGCTGCGGCGATCTTGCCGGGTTCGAGCGGGTCAACCGGCTCAGCCCCGCCGCGGTGCACCGAGCAGAAGCCGCAATGCCGCGTGCAGTGCGAGCCGAGGATCATGAAGGCAGCGGTCGGCCGGGTAAAACAGCCGCCGCGGTTCGGGCACCGCGCCTCTTCGCAGACCGTAGAGACTCCGTGTCTCCGCAGGAGCTGCTTTGTGCCGTGCTGATCGGCCCGCTTCCCGGTCCTTAGCCATTCGGGGAGTCTCATAGTCACTATACTTAATCGAAGACAGGGGCTTTGTCAACAAAACCCGCAACACATAACCCGGACTCTGTGGTAAAATCAGATCCATGAAGAAATACCGTCCACTCTCGCTGAAATCTGCCGCGACCTATACCATCTGCAGCAGGAAGAGCAAGGCCTCGGTCGCCGCTTCTGCCGGCGTTCACGAAAGGGGAGGCTCGTTCCATGATTTCCTCGGGACCCTGCCTGACGCCTTTGCAGCCCGGGACTTCAGGGAAATCGTTGCAGCGGTCGTCTCGGCGCACCGACAGGGCCGTCCGGTCATCCTGGGCATGGGCGCCCACCCGGTGAAGGTCGGCCTCTCTCCGGTTATTATCGATTTGCTGCAGAGGCGCGTTGTCACCGCAATCGCCACAAACGGCGCATGCGCCATCCACGACTTTGAAATAGCCCTTGCCGGACAGACCTCGGAGGATGTGGGCCCTGAACTCTGCAAAGGCACGTTCGGGATGGCCAGAGAGACCGGCCAGGGGCTGAACCGTGCCATCAGGCGCGGCGTGGCCAAGGGTCTTGGCATCGGCAGGGCGGTCGGGGAGTGCATCCGCAGGGGAAGATTCCCGCATAAGGACGCCAGTATCTTCGCAACGACTGCGAGACTCGACATCCCCCTGACAGTCCATGTCGCCATCGGTACCGACATCATCCATATGCACCCCGAGGCTGACGGAGCGGTCCTCGGCAGGGGGAGCATGACGGACTTCAGACTCTTTGCCGCGGTTGTTGCGGATCTCAGCGGCGGCGTCTATATCAATCTCGGCTCCGCAGTCATTCTGCCGGAGGTCTTTCTGAAGGCGCTCAACATCGCGAGAAATCTCGGGAACAGCGTCGAAAATTTTACCACCGTTAATATGGATTTTATCCAGCACTACCGGCCGCGGGAGAATGTGCTCAGGAGGCCGACCGCCGCAAGCGGACGGAGCTATGCACTGACCGGCCACCATGAGATCATGTTCCCGCTGCTTGCTGCTGCGATCCTGGAGGAGCTTGCATGAACGTTCTTGTTGATCTGGATACCTGCATCGGCTGCGGACGCTGCGAAGAGATATGCCCGGCAGTGTTCCATCTGGATGATGCGATCGGGAAGTCTGTCGTGATAGATCCCGAGGCCTGTGAATTTGTCGGATGCTGCGAGGCTGCCGAGGAAAACTGCCCGGTCGACGCGATCACGCTCGAAGAGTAGTCATCTCTACAGCCCGCCGCCTGTCACCTCGGCCAGCGAAGACAGGAAGCTCCCGACCAGGACCGGGTTGAAGTCCTTCCCCGCTCCTTCCTGCAGCATTCGGGCGATCACAGCGACCTCCAGCGTTTTCCGGTACGGTCTCTCCGTGCGCAGGGCGTCAAAAAAATCTGCAATAGCGACGATCTGGCTGACGATATGCTGGGCCTTGCCGATCCTTTTTGTCTCCGGATACCCGCTCCCGTTGAATTTCATATGGTGTTCGAAGGCTACGATAGCGGCCAGCGGAGAGGCGCTCGCCTGCTTTGACAGATACATCGCCCCGTACACGGGATGTTTCTTCATGTCGTCCCATTCGTTATCATCAAGCTTTCCGGGCTTGTCCAGTATAGTGTTCGTAACGAATATCTTGCCCACATCATGGAGCAGGCCTGCCAGCCCGATATCCCTGAGGGCCTCCCCGGTAAACCCGAGCACCTCGGCCTGAAATATGCTCAGGACCGAGACGTTGGTCGCATGGACATAGGTATACTCGTTATGAGTTTTGACCGGACTGATGATGCGCAGGACGTTCAGCTCTTTTTTCAGCACGGCCAGAAAATCGATGACCGCGTCTTCGAGACCGATCATGTCGAGTTCCCTGAACCGGGAAACCCCGAGCAGCGATTCCCTGACCTTTGACATTCCGCCATCAAGGAGCGCACAAGAGGTCGCATCGGCGCTCTTCAGTCTCACCTCGACAATCCCGACAGATATATGCCCGGTCGAGGCAAGCTTCTCCCTGGATGCCAGGCCGATGATAAGGCCGGCCATCTCCTCGGGGTCCGGACTTCTGCTGATGACAATCTTGTCTATCTTCTTCTTCCTGAGCCGCTTGATAAAATTGGCAATATGGAGCCCTTTTTCGATGAAGGGCACCTCGTTGACCATAAAACTCTCTCCGACCAGCGTAAAACTCAGGCGATCGTCTGCATACAGCTTCTCGGCCAGCGCAAGCGCCCTGCCCGCGAATTCCGTGACGACCGGATGCCTTTCCGAATAGAGGCTGCAGCTTGAAACCGCGGTCATCACGTGCGAAAGGAACTCTGATATCTGTTCCGGACGGATGCCGGGTGATTCAGTCTGCTGTTCCACGCAGAAGCCTTTCGCTGATTGTTCGTATATGCTCATTTTTTGATTGCAGCCCGAGGTTCAGCAAGGCTGCCGTCGAGCCTGTGGGATAGTTCCGAAGGCTCTGAAATATCTCCTGTTTCAGCGCCTCGCTCCCGGTGCGGTTGAAGAAGGGAAACGTCCGCACAACCGTTTCAAGGGTCTTCAGGGCAGCCGGGTCCCCGATCTCCCCCAGAGCCCGGACAACGAGCGTCTTAAACTGCATATCTCCCCCGAAAAACCGCTGCCGGGCAAGCAGCTTCAGCAGTGTCGGGACAACAACCCGGTAACGGTACAGCCCCGCATATCTGACCACCTGGTCCCTCATCTCGATGTCGTGTCCCTCCAGGTATTGCTTTATATATAATATGGCATCGAAGGTCTTGAAATGAATCAGCGTCCTGATCGCCTCGATGCAGATCTTCCTGTTCGGATGCTTCGCATACCGCCTCACCAGGGCCACATCTTTTTCGCTGCCCGCCTCCCTGATGAGATAAATCATGTTGCGGACAACATACCAGCGTTCATCCCCGAGCCGAACGACCACGCTGGGAATAACATCTCTGCCGAGGCTGCCGAGGATCTGAAGGAGGAACCTCCTGATCCATGCGTCCTCAGCCTCGGACAGGACATTCAGCAGGGGGTCGACCAGGTGCGTCCGCTGGACCCTGACAAGCCGCTGGACCCCCTCGCGGTCATACCTTCCCCATATGTTCAACGCCTCGATAAAGCTGTCGATGAAACGGCCCGAGTGGAAATAATAATCGAGCATGCCGCGCGCTTCATCCCGGAACCTCCCGGACAGGGCATGCGAATATACCGCATTGTAGATATCGGAAATTTCTGAAAATTTCCCTCCGGCGAGCATGTCATTCACAATCTCGGTGAGCCTGGTCAACAGGACCAGGTAGTCCTCGCGTGCCGTCACCCCGGCCTCGAGCATTTCGATAATCAGGTCCGCATATCTCCCGAAGAGATGGGCCTCGGTGCAGGCCTGCAGCATGTCCTCTCCGGGCCGGGCGGCCTTCCTGAAGTTCCCGCCGAGCATTTTCGAGAGATCATCCCTGTATTTTTCAGAGACATAGGCAGGGGACTGGTCATCTTTGAGGAGCCGGACCACCTGTTCATCAATCTCGATGTCATCAACCCGTGCCTGGTCCCCGGCCAGCATCTCGAAGACCGGGTTTGTCGAGGCCGACATACTGAGTTTGTCTATAATATTTCTGAGGCTGTCAGGGACAAGAGAGGTGTTCTCGTTAAAGAGACCCATCAATTTTTCGACATCGGGGCCTGACAGGCCGGAAATCAGGTGATCGACATCTCCGACATCAAGAACCGGGTTATTAAAGGCCCTCTTCAGAAACTGCTGTTTAATCTCGGGTCCGAGGCCTTCAACCAGGTGCAGAAACCGGCTGAACAGTTCGGTCTTGACGCCTTTATACTCCTTCCGCTTCAGGTAGGTCGTGATCACCTTGTCATAGGTCACGCCGGCAGACGGGTCCTCCGGGGCCTGCCGGTTCAGAAACGCAGAGAGTTCCTCCGGAGGGATAGAGAGCGCAATGCCCTCGGCATCGGAATCGGCGAGGCTCCCCTCGAGCAGGGCCCTGATATAGTTGCCCCAGACATCGAGGTCTATCTCCCCCTGCCTCTCGCCGCCCTCGGTGAATTTGAGCCGGGATATATCGATCGGGACAAGCCTTATATTTCTGAGACCCCTCTCTTCAGCAGCCTTCAGGACCGCCTGGCCGATCACCTGATCCCCGGTTACCAGAAGTTCATGCAAGCCAATGAGCTCCCTGATCTCAAGCCCGGCGGTGAAGATTATGGCGACAATGCCCTTGCGGTAGAGGCTGAAGGCAAATTCCCTGAACACGGGGTTCTTTCTGTCGAGGAGGTAGTCATCGATCATGAGCACATCTTTTGCTATCCCCAGCGTAATAGTGTTCCTGAGCTCGAAGAGTCTCTGCATGAAGCCAAAGGCGCGCTGTATGGAATCGCCAACAATGGGATGGTCCTTTGGATACAGGCCGACGCTCCGGCGCGAGATGTTCAGTTCTATCACCGCGTCAGTCAGGAGTTTTGCGTCTATGGGCAATTTCTCTGTTCTTTCGTCAGTCATGGCCAGCGGCTATACGCTTCAATCTGTCCCCTTTCACATGATACGCCATGAAGAAGAAAAACTCAACGAGGGGCAACGTTCTGCCTGCCGGTGGAAAAGGGGTCCGGACGGCATGGGCCCCGGAGAAGGCATGGGCAATCACAGAGATGCTATAATGAAGCGGTAACGACAAATTTCTGAAGGAGAATGCATGTATCCGGTACTCATACAAATCGGTCCTTTGACCATACATACGTATGGCTTTATGATCGCGATCGGCTTCCTGATCGCACTCTGGCTCGCTGTCAGGGAGGCAAAAAAACAGGAGGTCTCCCAGGACAAGCTCATTGACCTCGCATTTTACTGCCTTCTCTCTGCTATCATCGGCTCGCGGCTCTTTTTTATCTTTACCAACTGGGGATATTACCGGGACCACCCCGCAGATATACTGAAAATTTGGGAGGGTGGGCTTGTTTTTTACGGCGGGCTTATTTTTGCGGTCCCCACGGCCCTCTGGTTCATCCGGCGCTCCGGCCTGCAGCTCTGGAAGACGTTTGACCTCTTTGCGCCTTCGATCGCCATCGGCCATGCCATCGGCCGGCTGGGGTGCTTCTGTGCAGGCTGCTGTTACGGAAAACCGGCAGAAGGCCTGCCCTGGGCCGTCATATTCAGCGATCCGCATTCCCTTGCCGTCAGGGGGGTCCCGTTACATCCGTCGCAGATCTATGAATCGGCCGGGGAGTTCCTGAACTTTCTGATACTCATCATGCTCAGGAAGAGACGGGCGTTCGAGGGACAGCTTTTCTGGATGTATATCATGAATTACGCGGTCATTCGGGCCGTCGTCGAGCTCTTCAGGGGGGACGAGGTGAGGGGATTTATCGTACGGGGCATTTCCATTTCACAGGGCATCAGCTTCCTTCTCTTCGCGTCGGCCGCATTTATGCTGTTCAAACTGAAAAAAGAAGCGGCTGGCCGCTAGTCAATCGATAAAATCAGGCGGGAGCATGACGCTGCCCCCGCCTGCAACATTACTGTTCCCGGATTACCAGCGCCGGTCGTCCCGGATATAGCGCTCCTCACATATCTCCCTGACCTCGTCTTTCACGAGCCTGTCATCCTCCCAAACCCGTTCATGAATGCGCTTGCACCTGGTCCGCTCATTGTATCCGACGGGGTCAGCCCGATAAATCCCGCGTCCGTCCTCAGTGCGGTATTCCACCGGCCTGTCATGCATCGCCGCCTCCTGGGAGGCCTTGTAAGAAATGTCCGCAAGGGTTGCGCCTGCTATCGCGCCGATGGCAGCGCCGATGATGCCGCCCCGCCACGGGTTACGATGGTCGAGAATCGCGCCGCTGACGCCTCCGATGACCGCACCTGAGCCAGCCCCCTGCCGATGGTACTCTGTACATCCCAGGGACATGATCAACAAAGACAGGATGACTGCACCTGAAGCAATTTTTCTCATTTGTCTCTCCTTTGATGGTTTTCTTAAATTAGGCGTTCCGCCTGGCACTATTTTCCCGCAAACAGCGGTCAATAGCAAATGAAATATCCTTCACACTGCACGGAATGAGGGGAGAGTGGATGCTGTGAGGCAGGTTACCGTTGACATGTCGCACGTATATGGTAAGCTTAAAGATAAAGGCAGGTACATGCCTGAACACTACGGGAGGGAACAACATTATGGATGCTCTGGATGCAATCAGGGAACGCCGTTCGATCAATTTTTTTGACCCGTCAAGAACAATCAGCGACGCGACGCTCAGAGAGCTGCTGGAACTGGCAAACCTCTCGCCGTCATCGTTCAATCTCCAGCCATGGCGGGTCATTGCCGTGCGGGACCCTGAGCGGAAAAAAGCGCTGAGGAAATGCGCCCTTGACCAGCCGAAGGCAGAAGAGGCATCGGCAGTACTCATCATGGTTGCCGACCCGGGCGGGCTTGAACAGAACATAGACCGGATGCTTGACAGCTGGATAGCGCTCGGCTATATGCAGCCGGAGATGCGGGCCACGTATGATGGGCTGGCCCGGGGCCTTTATGATGCCCGGGACAGTATGAAACGGAAATTCTTTGCCGTGAAGAATTCCGCCCTTTTTGCCATGAATCTGATGATCGGGGCAAAGGCCCTCGGGCTTGAGACCCATCCGATGGATGGCTTTGATGAAGCCTGCATCAAAAAGGAGTTCGGCATTGCAGACGATGCGATAATCCCGATGCTGGTAGCCGTCGGTTATCTGAAGCCCGGGATTACGCTCCTGCCGCGTGCCTTCAGAAGAGATATTAACGAATTCACCACATTTGTATAGGCAGCACTGATACCAGGCAGTCAAAATAAAGGAGGAGAGATTATGGCCTACGCAGCAAAAGACTACAGCAAACTTATCGGCATGGAGGGGTTCAGCGAGACCCTCCTGAAAAATCACTTTACGCTTTACGGCGGGTATGTGACCAACACGAACAAACTGGTCGATATCCTGGCTCAGATGCTCAAGGATGACAAGACAGCAACTCCTGAATATGCCGAGCTCAAGAGAAGGTTTGGGTGGGAGTTTAACGGGATGAGGCTGCATGAATATTATTTTGAGAACCTCGGAGGAAAAGGCGGTATTAACAAGGAAGGGAAGCTGGCGAAAAAAATAGCTGAATGCTTCGGAAGCTACGAGGCCTGGGAAAAAGATTTCAGGGCAACCGGCGCCATGCGCGGCATCGGCTGGATTGTCCTTTACCAGGATCCCGCCAACGGTTGCCTGATGAACGTCTGGGTCAATGAACATGACGTCGCCCATCTCGCGGGCTGTAGTCCGATCCTGATCATGGACGTCTTCGAGCATGCCTTTATGATAGACTACGGCCTCAAGCGGCCGGATTACATCGAGGCTTTTTTCAGGAATATCGACTGGGCTGCTGCCGAGGCACGACTGAAGTAACAGAAAGAAACAGGCAAAAAAAAGAGGGGGGCTCATCGCCCCCCTCTTTTTTACTTCAAAATGAAACAATCAGCAAGAACTCTTGCACTTGCAGGTCATCGCAACCTTTCTCGATACTTTCGTTATCTTCATTCGTTGCACCACCTTTCATAGGGGAATCAGGGCTTCGAGCCCTTTCATGCTTTATATAGTCAGATTATACCATAAAAATGACACTTGTACAGGTCCCTCCCGAGGGGGCCGCCCGTCTGCTCCGCCCGGAACCTGCAGCCGCCGCGGCATATATCAAGATACGCACAGTCGCAGGCGAGGTCCGCTAGCCTGACAGGGGCAATCCGCTGCCAGCAGGCCCTCAGGCCGTCTTTGATGCTTCCCGATGCCCTGTCGGAATAAAAGGTGCACTTCGAGGTCAGGCCGGAGGCGGAAACAGACATGAGGTGCAGTCCGCAACCGAACCCGGAGGCACTGTTGTGGATGCCTCCGCCAAAACCGAAACCAAGATAGCGGCCACCCACGTCGGGTGCGACCCTGAACATACCGTTCTCTGCAAGCCGGCCGGCTGTACAGGGGACATCCACGGTCCAGTCCTTTATACCCAACCCCCTGAAGAGCCCGTCCATCTGGTCAAAATCATCAAGGTTCATCGCATGGACCATCGTCGAGACAGAGACATCAACGCCCTTGTCCAGACAGAGCTGTACCGCAGCCAGCGCCTTCGAAAACGTACCCTGACCTCTTATTGAGTCATGTGCATGCTCCATGCCGTCGATACTGATCTGTATTTCATGGACATTGAGCCCCTCCAGTCTTTTTTCGGACAGAAGGAGACCATTGGTGAAAAGCACCCTGCGAAGGGAATAGTCCGGAAGGAGGGCATTAATCGCATCAAAGCTGCTGTGCAGAAGGGGTTCTCCGCCGGTTATCAGCACCCGCAGGCCCTGCATCTGTTCAAATTCCCTGAGGATGCCGCTGACCTGGCCAGCCGTAAGCTCATGGGACTCTGCATTATCGCCGATATAGCAGTGTCTGCACCTGAGGTTGCAGCGGTCGGTTATCTGCAGCTCGAGGTAGCGAAGGGACGGGGATGGGGCCTCTGCGACCGGGGGCCTTTCCATTGACACAGGTTCATCGGTCAGGAGGTCTTCTGCGAGACAAAAATCAATGAAATCCGAGCGTTCAGCGATCCCCCCGTCTCTGCCCGAACACGCTTCAAGAAGCGCAAATCCCTCGTCATCGAGTTCATAGAGTTCATCACTCCTCAGGTTATAGACCGCGGGCGTTTCGAGGAGTTTCAGGACTGCGTCTTTCGCCAGATAATACCGCATGGATTTATTATACAGCAGCGGGGATTTCTGGTAATATGATAGATATGGACCACGCATCAGCAGAAGATCTGCTCAGGTATACGCTCTGCCGGACCTTCTGCAGCTATTACAAGCCCGAAAAAAAAGAAGAGCTCACCTGCCGTGGGTATGAGGCGGTGGCCTGGCTTCTCAACAGGGGTGCAACGCCGGATTTTATACGCAAAGATGACCGTTCGTCCCCGGCATCGGACGCTATGGTATCCGAGCACCTCTGTCCGGAATGTCCCTTCTCTGGCGATGACTGCGACTATGCGGCAAAAACAGAAGGTTCACTGCCCTGCGGCGGCTTCCTGCTTCTGAGTCAGAATCTTGCAGCCGGAACGATCTCTATTGACGATATCAGAAAATTTGAACTAAACTTGAGGGTGAACATGAAAATATATGACCTGTCCGAGAAGGCGCGTGAAAAAGGCGAGTATATTCTTGGGGCAGAAGCACTGCAGACCCACGCCTGTTACATGGGCTTTGGCATTCTGGCCCCTGGTGAAAAAAACAGGGAAATCAAGCCCGGGAGCGGCCACGAAGAAATATGCTGTGTCGTCAGCGGAACCGTCACCCTGTCCCGTGGTGAGAACCGCTTTTTTGTCGGGCCGGGGCAGGCCTTTCACCTCAGGGGTGAAGAGGCCTGGTTTATGGACAACGACGGAACCGGCGATGCGGTCTATGTTCTCGCCGGCGGCCATAGCGGCGGTCATCTGCATCATTGACTGCAACCGGGAGTGCGGATCCCGAATGTCTTCGGGACGATAAATACTGTACATAAGAGGGGTAAGCATGGAAAAATATTCAGTCAGGGAAGTCGTTGAGCAGGCCGTAAGGACCGAAAAACTCGGCTATGATTTTTATACCTCCATGATGCAGAGGTTTGCCGATAACAAGCCGCTTCAGGAGTTCTTCGGCGGTCTGGCAAAAATGGAAAAAGAGCACGAAAAGGTATTCCTGAGCCTTGAAGAGACAATACAGGATGATGAACCGGCTGACTGGGAAGAGGTTGCGCTCTACCTCAGGGCGATCGTCGAATCGGAATTTTTTCTTGGAAAGAACAAATCCCTGCCTGCCCTTGAGCAGGTCAGGACGATACGGGATGCGGTGAGGTTTGCCATCGGGTTTGAAAAGGAGACCCTGCTTTATTTTTATGCGCTGCAGGAGGTTGTGAAGGAAAAGGATATCGTCGGAAAGATCATCGCAGAGGAAAAGAGCCATGTTATAGCCCTGGGCAAGTTCGAACTGGAGCTGGCGTAAGGCAAGGCGGACTCTCTTGGATTATACAGTCAGGATAGGGGGAGAGGCAGGCCAGGGTGTTCAAACCGTGGGCGACACCCTTGCGAAGGTCTTTGCCCGGGCAGGGTATCACGTCTTTAGCCATCAGGACTATGAATCCCGCGTCAGGGGCGGCCACAACTTCTATCAGATACGCTTCGCGGACCAGCCGATAACCTCATCCCTCGACGCTGTTGATATCCTCGTCGCCTTTGACACGGAGAGTATCCGTCTTCACGGAGAAAATGTTACCGGTTCAGGCTTCGTCCTGTACGACTCTGCCGCACTGGCACAGTCTTTCGAAAAACCGCACTTCCTGGATATCCCGTTCGAAAAACTGGCGACCGAACATGCAGGCCTCAAGATCATGGCAAACTCGGTTGCCGTCGGAGCGGTCATGGGCATAATCGGCGGAAAGGCCGGCGCTCAGGCGGCAGCACTGGTCGAGTTGGCGGCCGGACTTATCCGTGAGGCCTTTCTGTCAAAGGGAGAGGACGTGGCACGTGCGAATGTGAAGGCTGTCGAGGCCGGCCACACCTATGCCAGGGACCACTGCGGAGAGTGCCGTTTTTCACCGGCACCGAAGGCCCCGGCGAAGATGCTCATATCCGGCGTCGAGGCAATCGCCCTCGGCGCACTCGCCTCTGGTTGCGGTTTTTATGCTGCCTACCCGATGACCCCCTCAACCGGCATCATGAATTATCTCGCCGCAAAGGATAGTGAATACAATCTCCTCGTCGAACAGGCGGAGGATGAGATCGCTGCGATCAACATGGCGCTGGGGGCATCCTTTGCCGGGGTGAGGGCTATGACCGGGACATCGGGGGGCGGGTTTGCCCTTATGGTCGAGGGGCTGTCTCTGGCCGGGATGACCGAGACGCCGGTTGTCATCGCGCTCGGGCAGAGACCGGGGCCCGCAACCGGTCTGCCGACGAGGACAGAACAGGGGGATCTCCAGTTTGCCCTGTATTCTGCCCACGGTGAATTCCCGAGGCTTGTCTTTGCTCCGGGCACCCCGGAACAGGCGTTCCATCTGACGAACAAGGCCTTTGATCTTGCAGAGAAGTACCAGATACCGGCAATCATCATCTTTGACCAGTATCTCGCCGACACCTGCTGGACCTACGATGCTTTTGACCTGGACCGGCTTGTCCATAAAGACTACCGCCTCCGGGGTGACACCTTCAGCAGCCTGCAGGACTACAGAAGACATGCATTGACTGAAAGCGGGATCTCGCCACTGGGGATACCGGGTGAGGGCAGACACCTTGTTGTCACCGACAGTGATGAGCATGATGAGGAAGGCCATATCATCGAGGATGCTGCACTCAGGATAAAAATGGTCGACAAAAGACTTTTCAAAAAGATGCCGCAACTGCAGCAGGAGATTGCGCCACCGGTCGTTTTCGGCCCTTCTGACGCAGAGATTGTCATCGCCGGCTGGGGCTCCACGTTGGGGATCATGCAGGAAGCTGTTGCCTCGTTTTCCCCAGAGACAAAAATTGCCGTGCTGCATTTCAGCGAACTGTATCCCTTCCCCTCAACCGAAATATTTGACTTTCTGTCCCTTCTGAAAAACGCGAAGCAGACCATCTGTGTGGAGCAGAATGCGACCGGACAGTTCGCCCGCCTGCTGAGGGCAGAAACAGGGTATGCATTCACCGACAAAATCAATCGTTATGACGGTCGGCCGTTCACCAGGGAATCCCTGACAGGAGAGATTCGTGCCAAAATTGGAAGATTATAAGGGGCAGACCCCGGCCTGGTGCCCCGGCTGCGGCAACTTCAGCATCCTGAAGTCCTTCAAGGAGGCCGTGCTTGAGCTTGGGCTTGAACCCCATCAGTTTACGATCGTATCAGGCATCGGGCAGGCGGCAAAATTTCCGCACTATCTGAGATGCCACACCTTCAACGGTCTGCACGGCCGCTCCCTTCCCGTGGCAACAGGCATACGACTCGCAAACCATAGCATGCCGGTGATAGCAGTTGCCGGAGACGGAGATTGCTATGGCGAGGGAGGCAACCATATCATGCACGCCATGAGACGGAACATCGGGGTGAAGCTCTTTGTACACGACAACCAGATTTACGGCCTCACCAAGGGGCAGGCATCGCCGACCAGCATGGAGGGGATGAAGACAAAGACACAACCCGATGGCGTCTTTTCAGAACAGCTCAACCCGATGGTGCTGGGCGTCGCGATGGACTGCAGCTTTGTGGCCCGGGGGTTTGCCGGCGACCCCGTCCACCTGAAGGATCTGATCAAGCAGGCCCTGACCCATAAAGGATTTTCGCTGGTCGATATCCTGCAGCCCTGTGTCACCTTCAATAAACTCAACACCTACGAATGGTACCAGAAGCGCGTTTACCACCTGGAACCAGAATACACGCCATTTGACCGGGTCACGGCCTTCACCCGCGCGCTTGAGTGGGGTGAGCGCATCCCCCTCGGCGTGATATACCGGCATGACCGTCCGCTCTATGAAGATCAGATCCCGGTCCTCAGGGAGATGCCGCTCATCAAAAGACCTTTCGAACCGGCGAAGATAGAAACAACAATCAGGGAATTTTACTGAGCCTCACTGCTATATAATCGACCATCCGCGGGCTCCCCCCCGCTGCTGATAGTGACAACCCCATGCTTCTTTGCCGTCGTAGGGGAGAAAAACGTGTAGAGGCTGTTCTAAGCTTTCGGGCGATTACCCCAGATTGCAAACACCATGACTGCGTCTTGGTGTTTCAGCCTGTCATTCCGGCAATCCTTAAGCCGGAATCCAGTGTTACCATATATTATGGATTCCCGGGTCAAACATGCCTGCCGGCGGGCGGGCTTGCGGCCGACAAATTCTCACCCTATACACAGACACTAAATAGTTCCATTCATCCGAAGGCGATCTGTTGCAGTAAACTTTTTTATGACATAATAATGCTTGCTTTTATGACAGTTTGCTGTTATTATTTAATCGTGCCGAATGAGCAGTATACAATCCAGGAACTTTGTGAGCATACTGGTTATTCGCGCAGAACAGTAAGGTATTACGTAGAAATCGGCCTTCTTGATCCCCCCGCTGGCAGGGGACGAGGAGGCTTTTATAATGACAGTCACTTGAACCGGTTAAAACAGGTCAGGACTCTTCAGGAAAAAGGGATGAATCTCACAACGATTGTGGGGCACCTTAAAGGAGCAATGGAAGAGGAAGCAGCTTTTGCCCGGGATGTCTGGGTGAAATATGAGATTATTCCGGGAGTCGAGATATCCGTAAGGCGGGATGTTGAAATAGAAAAAGGCAGCAAAATATTTGAAATGATCAGGGTGGTTAAATCTATAGCTAAGGAGAAATAACTACATGTCTAAAGATGCATGCGGGCTGATAGCGCAGGGGGGCTGTCAGGTTCCATTGACGGGAGTCGATGTATCGGCGGATATCGTGGGAAGAGGGGCAAAAGTCACCGCAAAGCAAACGTTTACCAATAGTGAGCTGCAGTCGGTTGAGGCGGTTTATAAGTTTCCGCTTCCCGAAAACAGTACGATCTGCGGATTCAGGGCCAAGATAGGGGACAGAGAGATTCACGGGGAAATTGAGGAGCGGGGGAAAGCCTTCGAAAAATACGACGATGCCCTTATGAGGGGGGACGGAGCGTATCTTCTTGATGAAGAGCGGCCGAATATTTTTACGCTGTCAGTGGGCAACCTCAAAGCCGGCATGACAGCGGTTATAGAAATAGATTATATCTGCCTTCTGGATACTTATGGCACTGAGGTTCGCTTCTTTCTGCCGACAACCATATCTCCCAGATACATACCAAAGGATATCACTGATGAACACGGAATGCCGACTAATGAAAGAGTTAATCCGGACTTTGCATTGGATGTGCCTTATGGACTCAAGGTTGCAGTCAAAATACACGGTAAAGACAGTATTTCATCGATAGAATCCCCATCCCATCGGATTATCTCCAAAATAGAGTCTTCTCCTGTCAGGGTAGAATTTTCGTCTGAAACAGCAGCGATGGACAGGGATTTTGTGCTGAATATACTTTACAAAAAAGGATTTGAAAGCAGGGCATATCTTTACACCGGGGTTCACGGCAAATTTCTGCAGGTTGATTTCTCATCATTTCAGGTGGACCAGCCTGGCATGGACAAGCAATATCTGGCAACATATCAAAAAGAGATCATATTTGTTCTGGACTGTTCCGGTTCCATGGGTGGCCAGTCCATCGAGCAGGCCAAGAAGGCAATAGAAATCTTTATCAGGGGAATGGATGAGGGAATAAAGTTCAATATCTATAGGTTCGGCAGCACCTTTGTAAAACTTTTTGAATCAAGTGTGCACTACAATTCAGCCAATGTTCGAAAGGCCATTGCCTACATTGGGGAAACCGATGCAGAGTTGGGGGGAACTGAGTTGCTTGCCCCACTGCAGGATATCTATTTAACCAAGGTCTCCGCAGGACATAAAAGAGACATCATTATCATCACGGACGGCGAAATCGGCAATGAAATGGAGATATTCACACTGGCAACAAATGACAGGAAGTCGACCCGGGTGTTCACCGTCGGGATAGGGCACGGGCCAAACGAATACTTGATAAAACAGCTGGCAAGAACAGCGTACGGCTCAGCCGAACTGATTGCGCCCGGTGAAAGGATAGAACCGAAAATGCTGCGGCTGTTCAAAAAAGTAAATGGAGCCAGCCTGCATGATCTAAAAATAGGAATGTCAGGGTCTCTTGAACTGGCACCCTGCTCCCCTGCCGCCCATGTAGGTGATACTATAACACTGATAGGAAGGTTTTCCTCTGATACGGCAGTTCCTGCCCATATAAAAATATCAGGCCAAATCGACAGTTCCAGTCACGACTGGACTCTGCCGGTAGTGAACGTCGATGCATCAAACATATCAGTTCCACTTTTGTGGGCACGTGAAAGGATCAGGGACCTGGAAGAGGGAACCTCTCATGAGCATACAAAGGGTTCTAAGCAAGAGGGCCGTAAGGAGCCGGATACCAGGAAGAGAATTCTGGATATTTCCAAGACCTACGGGATAATTTCACGGGAGGCAAGCTTTATTGCCGTGGAGACAAGGGCAGATAACGATAAAGCGAATGATGAGATAGTCCTGAAAAGAATTCCGGTAACGTTGACTAAAGGCTGGGGTGGAGTGAAGAAGAACTCTGTTGCGTCGAGAGGCTCTCATGCGCCACGCACAATGACTCTTCATAGCCCAAAACGCAGTGAAATTGCACCCAAACCCAATCGGGCTCAGCAAGCATTTTCCCAGGCACTAGAGGTGGCGCAGAATTTCGAGCCTCTCTCAATGCTAAAGAAAAGAGTAAAGGGCCAAACTAGAGATAGTAAAAAACCGATTATTACTCCGGAAGACAAGGTGCTTGCAATCCTTGCGCTTCAGCGACCCGCTGGTGGATTTGATATAAGCAGCGATGTTGTAAATATTCTCGGAATATCAATGTCGAAACTGCAGATGATATCAAAAGCAATGCAGATTAGCGGCGAGGGTGATAAGGATATTCTTCTTAATACTGCCCTTATGCTTGCCCTCTTGAAAAATAAATTCGCTGCTGAGCAAGAACTCTGGGCAACAGTTGTCAGGAAAAGTGAGGATTGGCTTAGAAGTGAAGTTTCAAGATTAAGCCCGACATACCAGGAGATCCCATTAGAAGAGTGGGCCGCAACCTATTATGGGTGAGAAAAACGACAGGACACTGGATAAACGGCTGCCGGAAGATGCCTATCTGGCAGATTACCGGGATGGGATGTCTATCTATTTCTCTCCACTCAAGAAGATCCTGTATATCTTGACCGATTCAGGGAGGGGCTTTGTTCGGCTCGGCGGACAAGACCTATGGACACTGCTGGAAATATTCGAGGCTGTTGGCTCTTATGCTTTACCTCCCGGAAGCAGACCGAAAGCCATTCTCCTGGCAGAGGATGACATAGGAGTGCAGAGACTGCTAAAGGAAGAAATCCAAGAAACATTCGGCAATTGGGTTCAAATAATTGGCTTTCTGAACGGCAAACCGGCCTATGACTTTTTCAGAAATCAGGCTGACGATGTCGACCTTGTTATTTCATGTATTAATATGCCAAAAGTAGATGGCATTCAACTCTTAAAGGCTTGCAAGAGCTATAGACCTGATATCCCCTATATCATATACACTGCGCTGGATTATAGAGAAGAATTCAGCGTTTGGGATGCAGATGTCTATATTGTAAAGGATCCTGATTTAACAGAAATCCTCTCACAGATCAGACGACTGCTCAATCTTGAAAGGGTTTGAAGAATAATGGGCCGCCCAAAAGACAGCAGAATAGTCAAATGTGACCCTCATGTATGGTCTGTTTGCATTAATATATAATAAAAAATAATTTTATGGGGAGATTATGGAATTCGCTGAGTACTATCGAACAAAATTTAGAAACGACTTGAGTCGATTTATGTTGAGCATTCCAGTGGAGAGCCGACATCATGGCAATAATGCGGCAGAGATAACGATACAATACTCAAAGCTGTCTCAGGACCTGAGACATCTAAAGGTTATAGAACCGCCGCACGTTGTCCCCTTCGCCATTGCTGTGTATCTTACAGTACTTACTGATGAGGTGTTTTACACTTACTTTAAGGTGCATTACTCAAAATTTCGTCGATTGACACAATATCCAAAATTCATTGGAGACTGCCTAGGAGCGTGTAGGTATCATTATCATCCGAACAGTATATTTGATGCCATCAACAAGCGATGTGGCAAGGGCACTCTATTAAAAAGAGAGAACATCTTCTTTCGCGAAGATTTCATTGCAGCAATTCCAACGATAAAGGCGGAATGTGAAGATTTCTTTGAGAATAACATGCCCGAGATTGACAAGGATGACTTTTGGCAGAGGTGCGTTGCCGAGTTTCCGTATAGAGACCGATAACCAGGTTAGCAACTATGTACAAAGAATATGTAAAAGGCAGATGTGCATATCATTATCCTGCGACTGGTTTGGTGGCAGGTACTATCCTTGATAATCTTTCTGCATGGAGTACTATATACAAGCCGAAGAATTTTGATACAACCCTCAAGCTGGATCAGTACCACAACGAGAAACTTCTTTCAGAAACCGACGATGACGTTTTGTTAGGCGTATTCAGCGTTATGTATTGGGGCTATTTAACGTCTGGTAATAAGTCGATTATAAGATGCGATTGGCTGGCTAAAGGAAACGCAAAGAATCCTAAACACTGCTTGATGCATCTTGGACGTGATCATGCCATTAAGGCCATTAGAGATTCAGCTGAATTCTTAAGCCGCAAAAAGTATGCTGACGCTCTAACTTGCATTAGGAGACTTCCGCATGTCGGTGTTTCATTTGGCACAAAATATCTCGCGTTCATTGATCCAGAAAATGTAGGAATACTCGATGATAAAATAGCGAGGCATATATCTAGCGGAAGTTTTTCTCATGTGCTCGACTCTACAACCATAGATGCTTTAACAAAACCAAAGCATGAGACGCCGAAAGCAGCGGCTAGAAGATTCGAAAAATACTGTATATCGTTAAACGAGATAAAGGTGTTATTGAACGATCAATGTTTGATGTGGGAAGATCAGTCAGGAGCCACTCTGGAGCGTTTTCGGGCAGTTGATGTCGAGAGAGCTCTTTTTTCGATAGCTAAGAATACTGACAGGGCTGGCTAGCTTTGATTATTCGATGGTTAGCACTACAGAGATGAACTGACAAAAGATGGAGTAGTAAATGTTTATTTGTATCCTGTTTTGATGACATAGCATTTCACTCCTGACATGATTTATACGCGAGCGAGTTGACAGAGTTTCGCTTCTACCCCGATTGCGGTGAAGAGATGCACCGCTAGTAATAAGAAGGTCGGGACTAGTAAGGCTAACGAAAATACAGAGGGACAACTGTAAAAATGAGTTACAGAATAGGCCACTTTTACATGAATTGCAATGCACTTATACTGGAATGTTTATGAGGTTACATTCCACTGAATTGGACAAGCTAATCTGGCCCCCACTTGAAGTAGATGAGCTGATCAACAAAGTCATAGGGGAGAGTATAAATAATGACGAAGTTATTGAAGGGTGGCGGGCATCTCTCGAATTTCGTATTAATGGTGTTGAAATTCAAGTGCCTTATGAAGTAGGAACTGCCCAGGCCAAGAGATTTCACTATGGGGTAGAAAGAGGCAACAAGCATTACGAAAATATTATGAGAGAGAGGGCTACTCTTTCAGATATATATAACTCTCGGGCTGAACTCTGCGCTAGGCGAGCTGCCCTGTCTGAGTCGTCCTTTGAAAAAAAGAAGAAAGAAGGACGTATCGGGTTTTGGTATAACCTTAGGATGTTTTTATTAAATTGTTTACTATTGTTACCGTGGATACTAGTAACTTTGGCAGCCGTGTATTTGAAGGAAGAAGGATACCCCATTCTTTCGTTAGCTGTAATAATTGGATTTATGGTTTTATTAGCAGCAAAGAGTAGGTGAAGATTTCTACAGACAAATATTTTCAAAGAATATTCATCGGACTTCATCGAATCAGGCAGTGATCTACTGGATGGAATGGACAGTATTATTCTTAAGTATTTGCAGATGGTGAAGATGTCATAAATATGCGACAGGAGATGAACAACATGGATGACGACGAGCTGCAGCAACTTGAACAGACGGCACATAACATGATCAAATCTCTCGTCTTAATGAGAGCGTTATCGTTACCGCACGCAATTATTAATGAGGCTCAGCTTATTGATAATTATATCTCCCTGTATGCGGTGAGGCAGGCCATGTGGAATGCTGTTCAACAGGGGATGTACCGTGAAAATCCGGATGAATCTGAAGGGGGTTGGTTATTCAACGAAGACTGGCAGGCAAATGAAAGCCAATAGTAGATTAGAAAACCCGCCAGCAGGCGAAATATGCAAAGTTTTCCGCTGTTTGAAAAAGATAGTCGTGTCTACACAGAAAACTGGTCCGAAGCCCCTTCGACCCTTCCAAAGTAGAATCAACGCTGAAAGAATTTCTCTGAACTCTTTCTGGTAAATCTCCCCTCGCCCCTCTTTGCCAAAGAGGGGAAGTTATCCTTCCCTTCGGCAAAGGGAGGTGAGGAGGGATTTTATAAAACTTCCCGATTATTAGGGTGAACTTATCGGTTTATTGTATAATCAGACCCTCCACCGTTACCGAACCGTCAGTGATCGTCAGCACTCCGGTTAAACCCGTATGCAGCAACGCATTGGTGCTGAACAGGCAGTCCCATCCTCCCCTGAGGGTGATATCCGTGCCGAGGTTGAAGACCGGACTTTCGGTCATGTCGATGCCGAGCACGTCAACGAATTCCCCGGACCCTGCGTTGGCATAGGCGTCCTGGATCAGGGCATAGGGAGTAAACGTTCCGTTCCCTGCACGGGCCTTGTTCTGGCAATCAACCACAGCCACATAATTGCTTCTGGTGATGCTGTACACATTGCCGTCTCCCCACGACACCAGGGAAACAGAGTAGACGCCTGGTTCACGGTACACATGTATCGGGTTTTCGAGCGTATCCGACCAGCCGTCTCCATAGATCCAGAGCCAGGCTGAAGGGGAGGCTGAAGACTGGTCCGTAAAACTCACCACAAGGGGTGCCCCGCCGGAGAGAGGCGTTGCCGTGAAATCGGCCAGCAGATTGAACTGAGCCTGGACAGCCCTGGGCCCTTCCATCAGGACCTCGCAGGGGTTCACGTTCCCGCTGCAGTTGCCGAACCAGCCGCCGAAGTCCGAACCCGGGTTCGGCACCGCCGTCAGTGCCACGGTAGTCCCGTCATCATAAATCGCTGAGCAGCCGGCACCGCAGCTTATTCCTGCCGGACTGCTGGTGACTATCCCGCCGCCGTTGCCGGCCAGGGATACGTCAAGAGCCCATTGTGACAAGGTTGCGCTTCCGCTCAAAGAAGACGATAGCGGTGAGCTGCTGCTGACAATATCCAGCGTCGCTGACTTCGGCCCGATCGTCGTGGGATAGAATCGTACCGTAACGGTACAGGAGCCTCCCGGTACGATGACCGACGCCGAGCATGTATCGGGCGCCAGGGAGAACATGGCGCTGTCGGCCCCGCCGATGCTCACCGTATCGATCGTGAGATTATCGGCGCCGCTGTTATAGACCGTGACTGTCAACAAGCGCTCTGTATGCGTGCCGATCGTGCCGAATTCGCTCAACGAAGGGCTGGCGTTGATCGCAACGTTCCCGAAGGTCTGGAAATTCCATGTGTAGGGTTGGGCAAGGTTGTTGCCGGCGGCATCCGTTAACCCTGTCCCCACCGTGGCGGAATAAAGGGTCGCATACGAAAGTGGGGAGGACGGGGTAAAGACAACACTGTTGTGCACGCCGTCATAGCTTACCGCCCCGGCAACAGGATTCCCTCCGGCAGAAACCTCAAAGGTCCCGCCCGTCACTGTTGCGGGGTCGAGCGGTTTATTGAAGAAGGCCTTGACCAGGGGGTAATATGAGGCAGGTCCGAATTGCTGGACAGATACCGCAATATTGGAGCTGTCAGCAGGAGTCACCGAGATTACCTGTGGCGGTGTGGTGTCAGCCGGTGAAGGGCTGATAATAATCGTCACAGTCGCGGGGTCGCTGACGGTCGTGCCGTTGTCCGCCACAAACGCAAATGAATCGACTCCGGACAGCTCCAGATCACTCGTATACGTAAGATTCGGCGGAGTACCGGTCAGGAGCCCCCTCGACGGCTGACTCGCTATGCTGAAGCTGAGAGGCTGGCCTCCCGGCTCGCTTCCGCTGAGTGTAATTCCCACGGGAACGCCCGCGGTTGCACTAACCGTCTGAGGCGTCGCACTGACAGGTTTTACCACGGCAACGATCGCGTTCGTCGGGGTAATCTCGGGAACGCTGGGGAAGTGAACACTCGCCGTTCCGATGATCTCAGCCCCGATAGGAGCATTGGACTTGACCCCGGCTGTAAACGTGACTGTGCCGCCCTGTCCAGCGGTCAGGTCCCCGGCACTCCAAAGGATTGTCCGGGTGCCTGCGTGGTAGACCCCCCCGTTTTGGATCACGAGGGTGGTCTCGTCCAGATAGGGGCTCACGGCACCGGTAACAAACACGTCATAAGCCGTTCCCGCACCTTCGTTCTGATATTCAATTATGTATGACAGCGTCTGGCCCCTTGTGACATCCCCTGACGGACCACTCAGGAGATTGGGGTCATGGGCCGTCACAACCTCTCCGGTGTCGCAGGACTCGCCGTTCTGGGGCTGGCAGCAGCTGCACTGTCCGTTCCTGCAGACCTGTCCGTGCGCACACAGGGCACAAAAGGTCTTCTCGGTGCCGTAGGCCCATATCCCGCCAGCCGTACATCTGTTCGTGTAGATCACCACATCCTGCCCCAGTATGTTCTGCTCAAACCAGCTCCCCTTGGTGCAGTAGGTGTGGTCCTGTGTGCACCGGTAGCAGTTTGCCCCCGGGACCTGATCAGCACAACGTCTGCAATCCTCGTTGCACTGGATGATATCGATAGCCTCCCCGACAAACGGCAGGTCTTCTATCAGGCCGAGACAGTCGGTGCAGTCGCTGGGGTTCTGGTCGCTGCAGCCGCTGCATTTGCTCCCGCCTATCACCTTGCTCACAATATCACCGCCGTACTTGGACAACAGCCAGATGGGGATCTTCGGCAGAATGCAGCCCCACATGCATTCGCCGTATGAAGGGCTGTGGATCTTGGCCCAGTCCCCCTGAATCTCTGTAGAAAACGAGTTGAAATTAAAGGCAACAGCACCGTCGCTCCCCCCTACGGCATACTTGTCCGCCTCGACATACTCCAGAAAGCTTCCCGCAGCATTAACGAGAACAGCGGCCACCTGTTTTGTCGAGGGGTTAATCATCAATATGCGCTGTTCTTCAGAACTGTCGCTGAGGACATGAAACGTCCCCACACCATAGTCCCGGTATCCCTGGGCCAGGGCCTGATTATACAGCGTCTGGACAGCAGGGGACCCGCCCAGAAGCGCGGCAATATCGCCTGCGTTCAGCGGCCCCCTGGACGCAACCGTCCTGGGGGAATAGGTGAGATATTCGGTTATGTCCTTGGGCGAAACCAGGGGGCCGCTCCAGCCGATCCAGGCGCTCAGGTGGAAGGGGGTATGGCCTGCAATGCCCCAGGGCACTTCAACCGTAGCAGTAAGATCGCCGCTGTATCCTGCCGGAACAGTCCCGAGCTTCCAGAAGACCTGGTTATGCTCCTTGTGATAGATGCCGTCCTTAGAGGACCTGATCTTAAACGGAGGCAGGTCCAGGACAATCACCACATTGTCCAGGGCTACGCCGGCAATGTTGGCGTAGCGGATGACGTAATCGATCCTGTCACCGACCACCACCAGCTTCGGACTGTAGAGCTTTATCCATTCGGCATTTATCGTGGTTGATACGGAAGACCCGTTATTGACAAAGTTCGACTCAACAGAAGTGCTGTACCCGTCGACAGCGATCCAGAGCGGCATGCCTGCCACGAGGGGAACTGCTACGACAGTGATGGTGGTACCCGCCCCGTTCGCAAGATCACCGATGGTGCAGGATGCCGTGTTTGACCCCGTACAGCTTCCCTGCCCGGCGATTATGGAGGAGATCATCCCGTTGAGGGGAACGATCAGCTCGACAACAACACCTGTTGCGGTATCGGGCCCATCGTTCGTGACCAGGACGGTAAAGGTGACCGGCTGTCCAACATCGGAAGAGGATGGGTTCCGGGAGGTCGCGATCCTGAGGTCGGACCGTGGCCCGGAATCATTGATCAGCGGGGTGACCGAATATCTGCTCCCGGAGTTCTGCCCTGCTATGATATCAGTCTTCCCATCGCCGTTGAGGTCAGCGATATCAAGAGTGAAGCTCGAGACATTGCCGGTCGCCAGCCGCACGGCAGGGCCAAAGGTGCCGTCGCCCCTGCCGGAAAAGACGACCGCAGACTGCCCTGTTACCGCAGCAATGTCCAGATTGCCGTCACCGTCTAAATCAACAAGCCGCATCTCGGCAGGATACGGGCCCGCACCGTACAACACGGGGGCAGCAAACGTGCCGTCGCCGTTGCCGATAAAGACATAGGCTCCATTGCCTCCGAAACCGATAAGGTCAAGGTTGAGGTCCCCATCGAGATCTGCTGTCTGGAAGTCGTTCATCTCCGGCAGGTCATAGCTTGCAGCAGTCGGGGCAGCAAAGGTACCATCGCCGTTGCCGCCGAAAAAGAGCAGCCGGTCGGGAGATCCGCCCGCCCTGGAATGGGCGACAACATCATGGTTCCCGTCACCGTCGAAATCACCGGTACCAAGGGCATACCCGGGATAGCCGGGAAGAGGATCAAGACCCAGCGGAGTAAAGCCCGCTGCACTGGCAAACGTCCGGGGGGAGGAGGGATTGTAAAGAAAGACCTCGATCCTCCCGTTATCACCGCCGGGATTGTCAGCCCAGACAGCAATATCAGGTGAACCGTCATTATTGAAATCCGCGATTGATATGTTTCTCCCCGCCCAGCTGTCGGTATTCGGAAAAATGAAATTCGCAGGAAATGTTCCATCGCTGTTTCCAAAGGCAACGATATTCCTCGGCAGAGGTCCGCCCTGTGCCCCGGCTGTTGCAAGCCAGGCAACGTCGAGGTTATTGTCACCGTCAAAATCGGCTGCCTTCAGAGAATTGTAGAACTCGCCCGATCCCCCAATGTGACCAAGCGCAACGGTCGAGGGGGCGAATGACCCGTCCCCGTTGCCCTTCATAAAGTCCAGGGCATCGGTAATAACAACAGCGTCCATTATGCCGTCATTGTCAAAATCTCCGGCCGCCAGGCTCTTCGTTGTTGAACTTAATCCTCGTTCAAGTTGCATAAGACGGGGTGACCTGAACGTTCCCTGGCTTGCCCCTGGCAGGTACGAGAGGCTGCCGTTGCGGGCGTTGTTCGACGATTCGCCCACCACAATATCCGGGTTGCCGTCACCGTCAAAGTCTTCAACAAGCAGACAGGTCGGATTCCCCCCGTCCACATTCGTACTGTTCGTCCCGGTGGTAGTCGCAGCGGCAACGTATACACGCGAGGTAAAGGTCCCGTCGCCGTTGCCGAGTCCGACGAAGACCTCGTTGGCCCCGTTGGCAACAGGGAATACGATATCAGGGTTTCCGTCAGCATTGATGTCCCGGACTTCCTTCTGGCTGTAATTCTCACCGAGCCATTCGATCCTGGGCGTAAAATTTCCATCGGGAATCGGGTCGAACGTCCCGTCACCCTTGCCCGGGACGAACGCAGCACAGTTGGACCCGCAATTCGGGCCGCCGGCCCCGGTTATCACGAGGTCATTCTTCCCATCCTTGTTGAAATCCCCGATGTGGACCCCGGTTATCTGGATCCTGCCGTCATACTGGGTTGCGGAAAAAATGCCGTTGCCGTTGTTGATGAAAACGGTAATCTTGCGGTCGTCATAGCTCCCTGCCGCTATATCAGGGCTTCCGTCCCCGCTGAGGTCGGTGATCGCAATATCCTGGGGGTTTACACCAGTCGGATAATATGCAGGGGCACCAAATGTTCCGTCACCATTGCCCAGTAGAACCGCAATCTTCTGCTCGCTTTTGTTGAGCGTAATGATGTCGGGTATGCTGTTATTGTCAAGATCGGCGGACTCCAGGTGGTACGGCGCACCGTTGCCTGCCGCACTGAGTGCGAACGCAACGAAGGAGTTGAAGGTCCCGTCCCCCCTGCCCTTGAAGAAGAAAACATTGTTGCTGCCGTGAAAATCCGACGCTGCCACCGCAAGGTCCGGGACGCTGTCCATGTCGAAGTCCTCTGCGGCAATTCCTATTCCAACGGTATTGTACGTGCCCGTTGGAAGGTTTATCGTTATCGGGGCCTTGAACCGGCCGTTGCCAGCCCCGAGCAGCACGCCGATATATCCGGCGCCTCCCGCAGAATAGGTCACTGCGATATCAGGCCTGCCGTCGCCGTTGAAATCGGCCTTTGCCAAGCCGCTGACGGTGCCGTCGTTCGAAAAGCCCAGTGGCAGGGTCCGCGGCTGAACAAACGATACAGCTCCGTAGGCCTGAGAGGTGAATAGAATGATAAAGGTGACAAGAGCAGTTGTGAGCCTTTTACTGATCATGGTTCCTCCCGTAATGGTCCCTGCCGGTTCAGCGTCCTATTCCTGCCATGCGGCGCATCGCATGGCAGAGCATCATGCTGTTTCGTATCAGGCCGTTGAGACTTCCGCTCATATTCCCCTCAGGAGAACAAAGGGCAAGCCGACGTCAGATGTTGTAGATAAGTGATTTATTATCGGCAGGTTATGATGAAAACTTTAGCGGCATAGCCGCGGCCGACCCTGCTCAACCCCGGATGACCGGGGTCGCCTTCGAATCCAGCGGGTTCAATCGTACGGCCAGTGAAAAGAGGTAGGGATAGTCCTGCTGCAGATGCTGCATATAGGAAAGCCACTCGGTGAGCAACTGCGTAAAGGCACGCTTCATATCTCCGGAGAGGTGGTCATAATCAGCCTTGGGCAGGTCGCTGAACGAGTCCCGGGAGGTCAGCTCCTCCAGCAGGTGAAAGACCGCCCAGAGAAGGTCGGTAAAGGCGTCATGCTCAAGCAGGTTCGGGTTCGCCAGGAGACTCAGGAGAAACCCCCTCTTGCCCTCCAGAAATATCCTGAGCTGGGCGAGATCGGCGGTCCGGGAATCGAGCTGGGGATTTGCATTGCCTGTCAGGAACCTTGCCCGGGCAAAATCATTTTCCGACCATTGCTGCGTCACGAGCAGATGCCGGGACAGTTCGGACAGATCCGCGCTGAACCGGGAACAGTGTTTAATGAGATCTCCCCCGACTTCGCTGTAGAAGGCACCGACCAGCATATTCATCTTTTTCAGAAGGGCTGTTTTTTCTCGTTCGTTCAGCAGCCGCTCGATAATCAGCGAGACCAGCAGGACCTGGATAGGGACAAAGGCGATATCCTGCATCATATAAAAGAATGTGTCCCCGGGCTTGCGGAAGACCAGCAACTCCAGGCTGTAGATCACCGAGGAGAGCAGGACAAGGGAGAGGGCAAAAAGCACATACCAGTTTATACGTTTCATCATATACCTCCACATAATTATTCACGCGTGTTATTTGCGATCCACTATTACTAAGGGGGCCATAAGTAAGGCCCCCTGTATTGTCATTCTCGCGAAGGCGGGAATCCAGTTTTTTCATGGTTTCCTGGATTGCCCGCTCAAGCCTGCCTGCCGGCAGGCAGGTCGGGCAATGACAAGGTATGTGTCTTTACTAACGGTCTTATGAGTAAATATACATGACCAGAAAATCTCCCCTCGCCCCTCTTTGCCAAAGAGGGGAATTATCCTTCCCTTTGGCAAAGGGAGGTTAGGAGGGATTTTGCAGATCAAGGTTGTTCATTGTTTTGAATCTGTCGCTTTAGTCTACTATTTCCGCATAGATGTTTTCATGCCACAACACGCCGGTCTGGTATAATAACTTATGGAGACCGCGAGCGAACAGGAAAACCTGGCGATATTCAACCTCATCAGCGAGCTGAGCGGGATCATCAATTCCAGCCTCAGTATCGGCACGGTCTTCCGGATCATGGTCTCGGAGATCAGAAAACTCATCAACTACAACCGAGCCAGCCTGCTGCTCTTCAACGAGAAAGAGAACAACCTCCTCATCTTCGCCCTCGACACCGAGATGAACACGATTATGAAGAAAGGGGTGAAGGCCCCGGTTGAGGGCACGAGCGCCGGGTGGGTCATCACCCATAACAGGCCATGGATAAACCGCGACCTGGATGAACTTGCGTTCCCCCTGGACAAAAAACTCCGCGATGAAGGGATCCGGTCAACGATCAGCATACCGCTCGTCCATGACAAGATCCTCGGCGTCTTCAATCTCGACAGCACCTCGCCGGAACAGTACTCTGAAAAGGACCTTCAGATCCTGCTGCCGGTCGCCAAACACATATCCATCGCGCTCGAAAACGCGCTCCTGTTCCAGGAAATATCCCGCGAAAAGAAAGAATGGGAGCGCACCTTCGACTCGATCACGGATATGGTCTGGATCGAGGACAGCAGGCAGGAGGTCATCCGCGCCAACCATACCCTGCTGAAAAAGGTCGGACTGTCGGCAGTCGAGATCACCGGCAGAAGATGCGACGAAATCTTCTCCCGTATCGGCATTGGGGTCAGGGAGCCGGCATGCACCGGGACGCTCGCAAGCAAGAGGCAGTCTTTTCGGGAACTGAAGGGGACGGGGGGCAGCATCTTCAATTTCTGGGCATACCCCCTTACTGACGAAGAAGGAAGTCTGTACGCAGTCGTGCATTATCTGAAGGATGTTTCATCCCAGAAGGGCCTCGAGCAGCAGCTGATCAGGTCGGACAGGCTTGCGTCGCTCGGCACCCTGGTGGCCGGCATCGCCCACGAGATCAACAACCCCCTGGGGATAATCGCGGGATATGCCGAGGCGCTGCTGGAGCGCGCTGACAGCGCGGACCTGCGCGCCGTTCCGGAGTTTGAGGACTTTCCCGAATATCTGGAGACGATCCACAACGAGATATTCAGGTGCAAGGATATCCTGAGCAGCCTCCTGGATTTTGCCCGGCCCTCGAGCGGCACCTATCGTGAGCTCGACATCAACGAGCTGATCAAGGAGGTCATTCTCCTGGTTAACCACCGCGCCAAGCGCCTGAAGCACAATATCGAACTCAGGCTGAACCGCGACCTGCCCCGGATCTATGCCGACCCCGGCAGCCTGCGGCAGCTTTTCATGAATATTATCATGAATTCGATGTACTTCACGCCGGAGCGGGGCAGCATCATCATCAGGTCCGAAATGAGCACGGGTATACGGGGAAAAAAATTCCTCGAGGACATGCCGAGCATCACCGTCTCGGTCTCCGATACCGGCGCCGGCATCCCGGCAGACCTTGTCGACAAGGTCTTTGATCCTTTCTTCACAACCAAGCCTGTCGGTGAAGGCACCGGGCTCGGCCTTTCCATCTGCCACAAGATCGTCGAAGACCATAACGGCAGCATCAACCTGGTCAGCGAGGAAGGGAAAGGGACCACCTTCGACATACGCCTGCCGGCACAACTGCGGACCCAGCTGCGCTATGATTAATGTCCTCGTCGTTGACGACGAAGAGCCGATACGCAGGCTGCTCAGGAAGGAGCTGTCCCGCAAGGGATGTGCCGTCGAGACCGCGTCCGACGGCCACGAGGCGGTAGACCGGCTGAAGGACCAGGTGTTCGATGTCATCCTCCTGGACATCATGATGCCGGGTATGGACGGGATTGAACTGATGAAGAAGCTTCACCGTGACCCGGCATCGCCGGTGATCATCGTCCTGACCGGCAGGGCAACGGTCGAGACCGCTGTCGATGCGATGAAACACGGGGCCTACGACTATCTCGCCAAGCCGTATAAGCTCGACGAACTGGTGATCATCATCAACCGCGCCTACGAGTACGGGAGGCTGAGCATCAAGAGCCAGTTACTGGAGCAGGAACTGGTCCGGAAGGAATCGCCTTTTGAGTTCATCTGCCGCAGCCCGCAGATGAAAGAGATTCTCGCCATGATAAAGAAGATAGCCCCGACCGGTTCGCCGGTCCTGATCCAGGGGGAGAGCGGTACCGGCAAGGAGCTGATCGCCAACACGGTATGGCACCACAGCAAACGGGAGTCTTCCCCGTTTATCGCCCTGAACTGTGCAACGCTGTCGGAAAACCTGATCGAATCCGAGATCTTCGGCCACGAAAAAGGATCCTTTACGAGCGCCTATCAGACCAAGCACGGCATCGTCGAGGTGGCTGACAAAGGCACGCTCTTCCTCGATGAGATCGGGGAGATGCCGCTGGGCCTTCAGGCCAAACTCCTGAGGTTCCTCGACTCCGGAGAGTTCAGACGTATCGGCAGCAACAGGACGCTGAAGGTCGATGTCAGGGTCCTGGCCGCCACGAACAAGGACCTCTCGGAGCGGGTGCGGTCCGGGGCGTTCCGCGAGGACCTGTTTTACCGGCTGAATGTCATCACCATCACACTTCCGCCGCTGAGAGACCGCGTCGACGATATTGGAGAACTGGCCTCCTATTTCCTCAAGAAATACAGCCAGAAGCTGTCAAAAGAGATCAGGGGACTGGGGCCGGACGCACTCGATACCCTGAAGCGGTACCCGTGGCCGGGCAATGTCCGGGAACTCGAAAATATTATTGAACGCGCGGTGATCCTCTGCGACACCGGTAAGATTGCTGCAGCAGACCTTGCCCTGCCGGTCCGGTACCCGGCCGAGGGGTCGAAGGAACATGCATCTCTCGAAAATATGGAGCGGGACTATATACTCAAGGTCCTTAAAGAAGTGAACGGCAACCAGTCAAAGGCCAGTCAGATTCTGGAGATCGACCGGAAGACGCTGTACCACAAGCTCAAAAAGTACGGGATAAGCTGACAAGCTGCGTATACACTGCTTCGACCTGTTTCTGCGTCTCTTCCGGACTGCCGCTGTTGTCGATAACGTAGTCGGCGCGTCTTATCTTTTCACTGATCGGCATCTGGGCACGCAGCCGGGCAAGGGCGTCTGCCAGCGAAATACCCTTCTGTCCCAGTCGCCGAACGGCTTCTTCTTCAGAGGTATGCACCGTAATTGTTTTCTGGAATCTGCAATCAGATGAACTTTCGAAGAGGAGCGGCACCTCGACGATGACCACGCGGTCGTCGTAGTCCGGGTTCCTGACTGCTGCATCGATCTCCGCAAAAACCAGCGGGTGGAGCAGGTCCTCCAGCTTTTTCCTCTGCAAAGGATCAGAAAAGACCTTGCCGGCAACTGCCTTTTTATTCAGGAATCCGTTCTCACCGACCACGTCGTCGCCGAACATTAGCCTGATCTTCGCGATCACCTCTTTATCCTCAAGCAGCTGACTGACGATCGCGTCACAACTGAGCGTGCCAGCCCCGAGCCGGTCAAAAAGACTGAGAACTGAGCTCTTTCCCATACCATAATTTCCCGTCAGACCAGCAAGGACTGTCATAGAGTTATTATAAAGGAATTGATTCGTACCTGCACGGGCAATCGACAAAGTGTATATACCAAGCATATGCGTCGTTGGCATCGACGGGGTGAAAAAAACATTCAGAGGTCTTACGTTGATAAGAATTGTATTCCCAGCCCAAAATTGACGCGTTTTCGGGTTCTGCGTTATCATAAAGATTAAGCGTATTTCCCCCTGTAGAATCGGGGGTGAGAAAGGAGATAGTGCGTTATGCCCATATATGAGTATGGCTGTCAGAAGTGCGGAAAACATCATGAAGTGATGCAGAAGATCACGGAAGAACCTTTGACCGTATGCCCGGTCTGCGGCGGGGAGATGAAAAAGAAGATCTCCAACACCTCGTTCGTCCTGAAGGGGACGGGATGGTATGTCACGGACTATGCCTCCGGCAATAAAAACAGCCAGCAGAAACCGGCGGAAGAAAGGAAGGCCGTTGATGCCAGATTCGAATCCTCCGGCCCGGACGCCAAAAAGAAAGATTCCGGGGCCGGGAGCAAAACAGAAGCCGGAGCCGGTTCAGCATCCGAGTCAAAATCAGAAGCTAAATCAGAAACGAAAGCCGACACAGGAAAAGCAGCGGCCTCGTCATAGTGCAGCCACCGCATATCCATATCCCGTACCACCGGCTGTCCGAGCACCTCACATTCATCAGAGATAACAGGCTGGACCTCGAACTGTATTTCGGAGGGGCTACCCTCGATGCCCTGACCCTGAACGAGGTCAGGGACCTTGCCGCGCTTCTGGACTACGGCCCGTCGCTCTCTTTCCATGCGCCGTTTATGGACCTTTCTCCCGGGGCTGTCGACAGCAGGGTGCGGGAGGCGACCATGGACCGCTTCCATCAGACCTTCGATATTGCCGGCATCCTCCGGCCGAAGGCGATCGTCTTTCACTCGGGATATGAGAAATGGCGGTACGGCCTCAACATGGAACTCTGGCTTGAGAAGAGCCTGCTGACCTGGCAGCCTCTGAACAGAATCGCAGCGGAGATCGGGACAAAGATCGCGATCGAAAATATATTCGAGGAAGAGCCGACGAACCTTAAGCGGCTGGCCGAGAGCATGGCATCAGATAATTTCGGCATCTGTTTCGATACCGGCCATTTCAACCTCTTCTCGAAGAACCCCCTTGAAGACTGGATGGACGCACTCGGCTCACATATTGTCGAACTTCATCTGCATGACAACAACGGGGCAACGGACCAGCATCTGCCAATGGGTGAGGGGCAGTTCGATTTCAAAAAGTTTTTCAGCCTGCTGGGGGACCGCGACTGCATCCATACGCTTGAGGCGCATACACAGGAGCATGTGCTGCGAAGCATGCGGTTTCACGCCCAAACTACAGGTATTTCATCTGATTTCTCAGGGAAAATCCCCTCAGCGTAGGGGTTCCGGGTTCACCGGGACCCTTGTACTGGACCATGACCATGTGTGAGTCTCCCAACCCCTGCGGCACGATCAGCTTCTTGATCCTGGCTAATTCGAAGGTATAATCCCCGGACGTTTGCGAGAGCTTCTGTATCTCCTCGTCAACGCCGAGAGACACGAGAAACGCCCCCTGGCTGGTGAGACCTACTGTCCTGAGACCGGCCTCCTCGCCCCAGGTTTTGACCGCGGAAAAGTTGACATGACTGGTTATATCCTGTTCACCGATATGCGAGAGCGGGTCTTCATTGGCCTGGTGCCGGTGGTAACAGATCAGTGTTCCCCTGTTGCGGTCTTCGCTGTAGTAGTCACGGCCCAGGTAACCGTAATCAATCGTCAGAACAAACCCCTGTTGCAGAATTCTGCTGACCTGCCCGAGCCATTCCCTGATATGGAGATTTGCCTCGGTCCGGTACCCGCGGTCAAGAACAACCTTCATCCCGTTAAAGTAGTCGGCAAGCGCGTCTGAACTCAGCGGACCCGGTTCTTCAACCAGTCCATCCTCCCGCACGGTGATATAGATCTCCGCAAGTTCATCCGCCATCTCAACAAGATGGACCGGGAAGGCATCGAACAGCTCGTTCGAAAATACGCAGCCGCACCCGACGGATCCGATCTCGGCAAGGGAAGTGACCCATGAGACCCTGGTGTCGTAAACACTGCCGGACACATTGAGGGGTGAGGGGCTGCTGAGCAGTCTCCTCTGCTTCTCCTGCATCGCAGGATTTATCTCGACAATGACATACCTGAGGGCATCGAAAAACGGGCTGTCCCGGAGATAGTGAAGCATGTCCCGGCAGATATGCCCTTCTCCCCCGCCGACCTCTATGATCGTAAACAGGCCGGGCCTCCCGCTGAATTCCCACATCTCCGTGATCTGCCTGCCCACCATAGCCCCGAAGACAGGATGCAGGTGCGCACTGGTATAGAAATCTCCACCCTTCCCTATGACAAGGTCCGGTGACCGGTAATAGCCGAACTCGGGATCATACAGGGCCATCTCCATAAATTTCTCAAACGTTATGCGGCCTTCCGCCTTTATCAGGCGAATCATCTTCTTTTCGAGCGGGGTTATCATCACAGTGATTATAGCCCCGCCCCCGCACGGATCTCAACTGCCTGGCCAGCGAAAGCGCACGTCCGGGAACCGGGGGCTGACAAAAAAAATATTGCGGGCCCTGACCACATCTGCTATATGTATAAGTGAGACCCAACAAAACACGAAAGGAGAGAGAAATGAGGATCATCAGGATGATGTTGTTCGTGGCTGTTTCTGTATGTATGCTGAGTGCGGCAGTGGTTTTGGCCAAATCGGACGAGGAGAGACAGGATGTCCTCTACTACTGCAATTGCGGTCCCGAGTGTCATTGCAATTCGGTGGGCACCAGCCCCGGCAATTGCAAGTGCGGCAAGCCGATGAAGTGGGGGCACGTTCTCAAGGTGGAGGGCGATACAGCTCTGGTATGTACCTGTGGCAAGGGTTGCAAATGCAGCCTGCACCCGGATGATCCCACCAAATGCGGCTGCGGCAATCCTGTCAAGAAGGTGAACCTCAAGGGGACAGGCATATACTTCTGCAACTGCGGCGGTTCATGCACCTGCAATACTGTCTCGGACAAGCCGGGCAAATGCAAATGCGGGATGGACCTGAAGAAGAGCGATTAAGGGACTGCTCGGTTGACCGGTTTTATGGGGGCAGAAGTTTATTCTGCCCCTTTTCTTTGACGTCTTCCTGACGCTGCCCGCACATTAATTGAATGAGAGAACCCGGCCCGGTCAGCGCAAGGACTAATGACAATTTCGCGACGAGCCCCCCCGTGCTATCCTGATACCCCTGCAGGCAGGCATCCCGCTCTGCTTCCTCTCGAACGTTTCAAGGGTAAAGGGGCAGAGGTATCCGGCCCCCGGGGTTCCCTTCTGACGACTGAGACAGTGCTCTAGAGAAAATGAACATAACCCCTTTGTGCCCTGATGCTTCGCCCCGATTCTCTTTCCCGATGATGTCAAGCCGCTATTCATAACCCCATCCCCTTCTATATGGATTTGCCCGTTGGGGCATATGCATACCATACAAACCTTGTGCCAGGGATCTGTCTGGGAGTCCCAGTTTCATATTCATGAATAATATCAGGATGATACAGGATTGCCCTCCTTCTGCGTCTGAATCTGCATACTGGAAAAAGGTGGCCCATGCCACAGAAGTGGGGCGGGCAGATGTGGCATTGGCTGTTGGTTCCAGAGTCATTATGAGGACCATCCAGCCCTGTCGGGTGAGAATGCTGAAAGGCAGACGCATGACGCAGTTAAAGAGAAGAGATACTATCGTCTCCGATTCAGAAAGACTGCGGAGGGCCTAAGCCCTCCGCCTCGTTATCTGTAAGGCCGCGGCAAGTCCGGCGACAAGCACAAAGAAAATCATACCCCACTCGTTCATGGCCGGCACGGCAACCGCTGCTGCGGTATCGACCGCCAGTGAGTAGCTGCTGCTGCCGCTGCAGCTGTTTGCATCCGAGGCGGTCACCGTAAAGTTGAAGTTCCCGGCCTGAGTCGGCGTACCGGAGAGTAATCCCGTTGATGAGAGGTTCATACCGGAGGGCAGTGCTCCGCCGGTTATCGCAAACGTCACCGTCCCGATGCCTCCTGATCCGTTGAACTGGATGTCCGGATAAGGGCTGTTGGTAACGCCTGAAGGTATTACCGGAGAGGTTACGGAGAGCGAACCCACGGTCAGCATTCCCGCAGAAGTGGTGGCCGTTCCTGCCCAGTTAGAAAATACCGCGTGGTACAGGTTTCCGCTTTGAGCAGGGTCCCCTGCGATGTTCAGGGTCGGCGCTGTAGCGCCGGGGATATTTGAGAAGGTCGAACCTCCGTCAGTGCTCACCTGCCACTGAACCGCAGGTGCTGCAGGACTGCTTGCCGAGGCCGTAAATGCAGCGTTGCTCCCCGAGCAGACCGTCTGGTCAACCGGCTGCGTGCCAAGTGTAATTACAGGGAACGCAATCAGGATTCCGACTGCCGAAAGAGAGTAGCTTCCGTAATTATACCGAAGCGCTGCGGTGCCGTCGCTGTTTTCTATCCCTGTTACATATCCCTGAGAGCCATTGGTCAGAGCCGACAGGAACTGCAGTTCGATATTGTTGGACCCCTCGTGCAGTAGTATCTGAAAGGACGCCGTTGTTCCTCCCCCGGCCATGGGCACATTCAGATACTGGACTATGAACCTCCGGGAGCCGGCGGACCCTGTCGTAAGATAACGGATCGTCCCGCCTGCTGCGGGGTTGAGGTCTGTCCAGTATCCTGCAATAAGGCTGTTTGGTCCCATCGGATCAGGGAGATTCTGCCCCTCGCAGCAGCCGGGATCGGAGGCAGGATCAAAGGTGATAAAGCCGTTTGAGGAGACATAGGCATTCGTATAGACCGTCCCATAGAAATTGAAGGAAAAGCCGATGGGGACGGCAGCGCTGAGCTGGTCATCGCTAAGATTCAGGGCTGTCCCGGTCCCGGAGATGTCGGTAAAGCTATATGAAATCGTTGACCCGGTATAGCCCCTTGTATCCGGGCCGGGCCAGGTGGTCGCCTGGGCCTCCTTTGCAAGATATATCATAAAGAACAACGTAAAAAACAGCATCGTTTTTCTCATATACAGAGCTCCCTTTCCTGTCGAAACAGTATTCGTTATACATAGATTCATTGTAAATTACCAGATTATAATATCCTCAATGACAACCATTCCATCGCTTATCGTGACCGACCCTCTGATAACAGACTGACCGATCGGGCTGCTGAACCCGGGATCGTAACCGCCTTCAAGAGAAAAGAGTATCCCGGGTTTATTGAAGTTCACGTCTTCAACAAACGTTGTGGCCCGGGCCAGAATGCGGTCCCCGTTGAGCAGCGGCACGATTGCCGAGGTTATGGAGGGCTGGCAGTCGCCGTTGCCTCCTGATATGGTGAGCACCGGGCAATTGCTGTAGCTGACCTTTACCGTATGGTCCGAGGTGACATTGGCAAGTGAATAGGAATAGCAGTTCCCGTCAACAGTGCAGGTACCTGTCCTGTTTACCGAGTTGTCAAATAACCGGTAGAGATCATAGCCCAGGGACGGGCATAGGGTGCAGGTAAAGGTCCCCCCATAAATAGTCTCAGGGGTGCATGCAATCGTTCCGTTGCCGGTAACCACAATGCCGGTTATTGTGTTGAGGGGATGGAGCGCTACGGTTGCTGCAGCCGAGGTCGCTTCGTTATAGTTGCCGTCTGCTGCCTTGCTGGCGGTTACAGAGCATGAACCGTTTATGTCGGTAACTGAAAGTGTTGTCCCTGTGACAGAACAGCCGGTTGATGCTCCGGCGCTGTACGTCACGCCTCCGGTACCGCTGCCGCCTGTTGAACTCAGTGTGGCAGTGCTGCCGATGGTAAGGTCCGAAGGAGCAACGACATTAAGCGTTGTCTGAGTAGCCTTCTGCAGTGTTACGGTGACAGGATCAGATGTTATCTGATTGTAGTCAGTGTCGACGGCCTTGGTAGCTGTCACTGTGCAGGTTCCGGTCCCGCTGTCCGCCCTGAGTTGATCACTGGAGGCGCCGGTTATCGTACAGCTGCCGGCCGTCACGAGGTAACTCACCGCACCTGTGCCGCTGCCGCCTGTCGTGCTCAACGTCTCTGTGGCGTTATATGCCAGCGGCGAGCCTGCGCTGAGAGTCAGTGCCGCCTGGGATGCCTTCTGAAGCGTTACGACGACTGCCGGGGAAGTCGCTGCATTATAGTTATCATCAGTTGCCTTGGTTGCTGTCACCGAGCAGGTCCCGGTCCCGCTTGTCGCTTTCAGCTGGTCCCCGGTTATCGTGCAACTCCCGGTTGTCTGATAGCCCACAATACCGGTGCCGCTTCCTCCTGTTGTGCTCAACGTCTCTGTGGTGTTGTAGGTCAGAGGCGAGCCGGCAGCAAGCGTCAGTGTTGCCTGATCTGCCTTCTGCAGTGTCACTGTGAGTGCTGCTGAGGTCGCGGCCTTGTAGTTTGCATCAGCCGCCTTCGTTGCTCTTACGCTGCAGGTCCCAATACCGCTGTCGGCCCTGAGTTGATCACTGGAGGCGCCGGTTATTGTGCAGCTGCCGGAGGTAACCTCGTAGCTTACCGCACCGGTACCGCTCCCGCCTGTCGTGCTTAACCCCTCCGAGGTATTGTAGGTTAAAGGCGAACCCGCAACAACTGTCAGGGTCGACTGGTCGGCCACGTTCACTGTCTGGGTCAGCGCATCCGATATGCTATCGCTGAAACTGCTGTCGCCAGTGTACTCTGCCGTAATCGAGTGGCTGCCTCCTCCAAGGGTCGAAAGGGTGCAGCTTGCAGTGCCGCTGGTCAATGCCACGCCGACACAACCGGGAATGTTAACTCCACCGTCCTTGAATGTCACGCCGCCTGTCGGAACGCTGGCAGGTTCGCTGTCGCTCACCGTTGCCGTGAAGGTGACGGACTGATTATAGACCGAGGGGTTGAGCGAGGATGTCACCGCGGTCGTGGTCCCGGGAACAAACTCGTACGCGCCGATGTCGCATTGAACACCCTGTGGCCTGGAAATTCCCCGCTGGTCCGTTGCCGGACAACCACTGTTTGTACCTGCGTTGATGGCCGGGCTGCCCGAAAGCAACGCCATCGTCTGTGTCGGCCCGCCGTTGTCGGCAAGTGGGCCGAGAAGAGGATCGACATTGAGATTGCCCGCGCCGGCATACCCTCCCTGGACGATGCTGTTGGTAACGGTGATAGTGTCACCGTTGTAGATTTCGCTGCCACCGTTCCCCCAGAGAATGCTGTTGCGGATCAGTGCGGTATCGTCATTGTATACTCCCACAGCAGAGTTGCCAGAGATGGTGGAGTTTTCCACCGTCAAATTGCTCAACAGGTTGTTATATATGCCGCTTCCGGTCGATGCGGTATTGCCGGTAATGGTGGTGTTGCTGATGGCCGCCGTGCTGCCGATATTGTTATAGACACCGCCTCCGAAGGCATCGGCTATGTTGCCGGTGATTGTGCAGCCGGATACGGTCAGGGTGGCGCCGGTCTCATTGTAGATACCGCTTCCCGATGAGGCCACCGCATGATTCCCGGTAATGTGGACGTTACTGACTGTGAGGATGCCTCGGTTGAAAAGAGCCGGGCCGTCGAACCAACTGCCGCTTGCGAGAGTGAGTCCGGCAATCTGGATGGTCTTGCCCGCATTAACCTCAAAGATGCGGACGCTCCCCCCCCCGCTGATGGTCAGATTCGCTGCACCTGGACCGTTTATGGTTATGTCCTTGTCAACGGTAATCTGCGAGCTAAGAGTGATGGTTTGGCCGTTCAGGGCGGCATCAAAGGTGACGGCGTCGCCGGGGTTGGCAGCGGCAATGGCCTCTCGCAGGGAACAGTCCGCATCGCAGGTGCCGTCGTTTGTATCGGCAGATTTGGTAACGACCCTGGTCGTACCTGTTGTAACGGTGATAGTGTTGGAGTTGTCGCTGGTGCCGGAGGCATTATAGGCCCGCAGCCGGTAGTAGTAAGGGGTGCTTGCGCTGAGCCCAGTCACGCCGGAGGTCGTGACATTGCCCACGTCTTTGTTGTTGTAGCCGCTGACCATGCTGCTGAAACCGTTGTCTGTGGCCACGTCCAGATAGTAGCCGGTCGCACCGGTTACACTGTTCCATTTGGCGCTGAAGCCGGTGAAGGTGATGGAACCGGCTGACGTGGCAACGGGGACCAGGGTATCGACAAGTACACCAGTGGTGCTTCCAATCCCATTCAGGGTAAGAGAGGCATTATTCCCGGCGGTGTCCCTGATGGTGGTGGCGTTGAGCGTAAGCGCTCCAACGGCTACCCCGTCTTTGTCCAGATCGCCGGCCTGCACCGTATACCGGTAGACAACGCTCGTCGTGTTCTTTGAAAGGTAGGCAGCTGACCGGGATACAGCTCCGACCGTCAGCCCAAGGACGGAATCCGTGCCGGTGATCGCCACGTCCTCCGGGAAGTTGACGGTAAAGTCAAGGTTCTGGCCTGCGGTATAGGTGGCATTGGCCGGGACCGCAACGGATGAGACCGTCGGCCCGGCAGCATCGATGCTGATTGATAACCCGCTTGAGGCAAGGCTTATGTTGCCGGCAGTATCGGTCGCCTTGGCGGTGATCGTGTGAGGGCCTTCGATCAGCGCCGAAATGGTGATCGACCAGTTGCCGCCCGTTGCAGTGGCCGTACCGAGCACCGTTGTACCATCCGTATCGTAGAGCGAGACGGTTGCCCCGCTTTCGGCAGTGCCGGTGAAAGTCGGCGTCGTATTCGATGTTATGTTGTCCGTGTTGGAAATGCCGCTGTCGCTGCCACTGGTCATGTCAGGTGTCGAGGGCGCACCCGGGGCTGTGGTATCAAGCACATAGGCCTGGCTCAATACAGTCCCGCTATTGCCCGCTGCATCCGTAACACGCACCTTGAGTGTATCGCTCGCAATCAGAGTCACTCCCGGCAAGGACCAGGTGTTTTGGCCGACGGTGGCTGTAGCCGTGGTCCACGTCGAACCATTGTCGAGCGATACCTCGACCATCTCGCCTGAGGCAAGGTTGGCGCTCAACGTGCCGCTGATGGTCAGGTTAGCGGTCTTCGTGATAAAGTCGGCGTTGCTGGTCCCGGTATCGGGCGAGAAGGTGACTGTCGCAACCGTGGTGGTCGGGGCGATGTTGTCTACTCTGGCATTGGTCGTATCAGCCGTGGTCGTGGTATTTCCGGCGTTGTCGGTTGCGGTAACCGAAATATTCCGGTTAGTGCCGTCAACGGCTCCGGCCACGATCGTATAGGTGGCAACCCAGGTGCCGCTGCTGTTGGAGGCTGAGACGGCTGAGCCGCCGCCGAACTGGCTGAAATCAACGGCGACGCCGTTGATGGTGTCGCTATTGTTGTCGCCAACTGGCGTGTTGTTCCAGGTCGCGGTGACGACGTCACCGATCCTGAATGCACCGCCGGCGCCAGAATTTCCGCTGATGTTGATCTTTGCATCGGTAACAGTCGGGGCGATATTATCTACCGTGGCATTGGTGGTATCGCCGGTAGTGGTGCTGCCGGCGCTGTTTGTAGCGGTAACCGAGACATTCCGGTTAGTGCTGTCTATGGCTCCGGCAACTATTGCACAGGTCGCCGTCCACGTGCTGCTGCTGTTGATGGCAGCTACAGCTGACCCGCAGCCAAACTGGCTGAAATCAACCGTGACACCCGTAACTCCGGTGTTGTTGTCTCCTGCACCGGTGTTGTTCCAGGTCGCAGTCACCGTGTCACCGATCTTGAACGCGCCGCCGGTGCCCGAAGCGCCGCTGATACTTATCCTCGCATCGGTAACAGTCGGTGGCCCCACAACCGTAACCGTGATCATCCGGGTGGCCGTGGCTGTGCCGTCGCTCACCTGCACGGTGAAGGTCTCCGTACCGCTGTAGCCTGCGGCAGGCTGGTAGGTGATCGTACCGCCGGGGGTAATATCAGTGCTGCCGGAGGCTGCAGTGGCACTGGATATTGTGAGCGTGCCGCTATGGTTCGGGGCCACGCTCTGCGACCAGGTCTCGGTCTGGCCGGAGTCGCTGTCGCTCACGTGCAGCAGGCCTTTAATATCCGTGGCGGCGGCGTTCTGATTGACCGTCAGGGTCGTGGTGGCGCCGACAAAGGTCGGAGCGGTGTTGGAGGGTGAAATATAATCGCTCACAACACTGCCATGGTAACTGGCTGTCCATCCGCTGCTATTTTCTGATGGTATCATGATCCGGTTCGATACTGTATCCAGGGCAAACCGGTCGCTGAACCAACCATCCAGGGTAAAGGGATTGCCATATGTCCAGGCACCGGCACCCGTCTTGGACTGAAAGTGATAGCCGTTGCTGCCGTTGGTCAGGATATAGGTCGTGGTGCCATTGACGGCGACCCCAAGAGCGGAATTAATGTTGTAGCTGGGCGATGATAGTGTCTCCGATATCCAGGAGCCACCGGAACCGGAATTATTGCGATAGTAGGCAATATTGTCGGTCATGTTGTAGTAGACGTAATGGATTATGTTGCTGGAGTCCACGACAACATTGCCAATCTGATACTGTTTTGCATCACCCTTGCCGTTCAGAATAAGGGCAGGGGCTGAGAATGCGCCATTATAGGCGGAGGCGCTGGTCAGATAATAGTTGTCCTGACGGCTGTTCTGATGGTCCTCGCGGCGATAGATTATCGTTACCTTGCCGGTGCTGTCCACCACCACGTAGTCGTCCATCAGCTCATCCGTGCCCGCATCAGGCGGCTGTCCGGCGGTGACGAGGGTTTGCGACGCCCAACTGCCGCCGGCATCAGTGGCGTAGTGAAGGGTATAGTCGACCGTATAGACCACATGGCTCTTGTTGTTGCCATCGATGAACAATCGGTACTCATCCGGGGCGCTGGCATCGTTGGCGATCTGCTCAGGTGTCGACCAGCTGGTGCCGTTATACACCCCGTGGAAGCCGTCGTAGTTGACCGCCCACTGGTCTGGGCTGGCATTGAACACCACATGCATGTTGTTGTTTTTATCAAACTCAAAATTGGCCCGGTATTCGTTCCCATAGGAGATCCAGGTGCGGCCAGGGACACTGCTGCTGGTGATCGATGTATAGTTATCCCACGTATTGCCATTCCATTTGAGGAATTGAATGACTGTGCTGTTCCAATACATGGCATATATATTCCCCAGGCTGTCGGTCCTTATCTTGGGGAACTTCCATGAGGCCTGGACAGAGGAAAAGGTACCGTGGTTAAAACCGGGATCGACCGCGGCCGGGGTGGGGGTTATTTCCGTACCATTATCCCCAACCAGATAAACCATATACTTGGTGCCGGCGGTCAGGCCGCTGAAGGAGATGGTGCCGGTGTAAGGGCTGCTGGTTACCGGCAGGTTTTTGGCCTGGATGGCCGCTGCCCCGCTGCTGTTCTGGCCGTTTCTTACCTGGGTTTTGTTCGGCGCCGGGTCAGTTGCGAGGACCACTACAGCATATACAGTACTGGATTTATTGAGATCGACCATGACATTAAAACTGGTGGCTGTTTTGCTGCCAACCGAAGTCTTTTCAAAAATTGGCGCCGTGACCGCGGCCTCCCAGGTGCCGCCGCCAGAAGCACACTTGGCTGGGGTGTTATACCAAGTCGTGGTATTCGTGAAGTATGTGCCCCAGCTCAAATGGCAATGATTAAACGCGCTGGCATGGGCAAAGTTCTTGCGGCCAAGTTCTTCATCAGTCACGTCACCGCTCATCCCACTGACTTTTTCGGCATTCGTCCGCAGCAGATTGTTGCTTTTCAGAAAGTCGAGCACTTCGTCCCCCGCGGCATTCGTCCTGGCCAAAGCAGGTGCGGCGCAGTCGCCAAAAAAAGCGAAGGGATCGTCGGAAACAGGTGCGGCAAACGGGTCGGAAACGGTACCGAAATCGACAGCCGCCACCTCACTCTGAACAGCCAGTGCTTTGGACCGGAACCGCGATACCGACCGCGCGGAACTGGCAAAGGCAGGTGTCCACAACATCAGTGCAGGAATAACTGCTCCAAGGAATTTTCCTAGTTTTTTATTCATAATCTGGCCTCCTGATAATCAAATATATGTCGAATCAAACTGTTGCTGTTGTCAATGAGTTCCGGGAATACGGCATCAGGTATAACAGCAATGTCGTACACCTGCTGCAGATCACCGGTGAATCTGATATGCGCGACCTCAGTATTGTCTTCCAAATTAATAATCCAAATACCGCTGTACGTCTCGGCAAACTCGGCAGCAATCGGCGGCGGTACGCGCTTTTCACTCGGCCTGATCTGGGAAAGTCCGACGAACATCAGCGGCCCGTAAAAATTCATACCCCGGGGAAAACCCTGCAGTTTAAGCACAGTGCTGCTTTCTCCGCTCCGGGGATCATATGCCAGGATCTCTCCCCGCCCGGAATCACAGAGATAGACCCTGTCGCGATAATAGCGCGGCGAATGCGGCATACTCAGCCCATCGAGAAGGATCTCGTTGGTCGCCACATCGATCAGGGTGCCTTCGCTCCTGTCACTCTCAACCCATGAGTCCCGGCTGTCATGCATGTTAAAGGTAGTCACATAGCGCGGCCGCCCATCTTTCATGGCCATGCCATTTAAATGGCAACGGTCCTCGGGAGCCAGACTGGAAATAAAGGGCGGCCGCCACCTCGCCACGAAACTGCAGCCTGTCGAAAGCGTAGCCAGACAGGAAAAAGTGGAATTAACTACCCACAAGCCGCCGTTGCCCCAAGCAATATCATGTATATTGATCATCCCTGTTGTCAGGGAGGCACGGGAGATATAGAGGGCATCGGCCTTCTTGACATCAGCGAGTTCTTTGTTTCGCCTTTCCAGCATCTCCTGCATTTTATCAGAGTCTTTCTCAAGGACTTTTTTGGTCATATTTTCGGTCTGATCCAACTCGCCCGCGCGAATACGGCGCAGCAGATCATCGTTGCGCTTAAATTCCATGACCTGGCTCAGGGTACCCAATGTCAGACGCTCCTGATCAGCGTAAACACCCATCGGGCGCGGGAAATACTTATAGTTGATCTCGATGGAATCGCCGGTGGAACGAACAAAAAACAACCGCTGCGCCTGATAACTGGTAACGGCCAGGGAAATTTTAAGTCCATGCATGATTCCGGGGAAATTGTCAGTATGGACGCTGCCGAAATCGAATTCCTTTTCGACAGGTTCATCCTGCAAAACTCCCTTATCTGCAGGCTGCTCTTGTTGCACCTCAGTGTCTCTCAATTTTCTCCCCGGCCGAAAAATGAACCCATCTTTCTGTGAAGGTCAGTCAGATTCAGGTCCGGCTCCTGTGATAAAAAAAGGGCTATGGTTCCGCTGACTATCGCGGCAGATGCGGAGGTCCCGGAAAAAAGGTCATACTTTTCCGGATCTCTGACAGTAGTCAGTATATCATGTCCGAAGGTATATGTCACAACCCTCTTGCCAAAATTACTGAATTTCAGGGGCCTGCCGTCTCCTGCAGTTGCTCCCACAGTGATTACCCCTGGCAACGCGGCCTCACTGCCGCGATCGGTCAGGGCCATCCCCTCATTGCCGGCGGCAAAGACCACAGCAACCCCTTTTCCTCCCCGCCCCCTCGTAGTCAGATCATTGATCACATCAGCAATCGGTTCCAGAAGATACCGGGATTTCCAACTGCAATTTATAATGTCTGCACCGGCAATTTTAGCCAGGTAAAAACTGAGCATGGTCCGCGAGGTCCAGGTATCGGGATGACGGATGGCGATAAAACCTGCCTCGGGAGCAATGCCGTCGATTCCGAGGCCGTTATGCCGGGCAAATATGATCCCCGCTACTTCGGTGCCATGGGTATCGAGATTGGTCCGGGGAGACGGGTCGAGGGTCCTGCTTCCCAGATCGTAGCCGAAGGTCAGGTTAATCCCGCGGAGATCTTCATGTCCCAGGTCAAAACCGTCATCAATGATCGCAACGTTGACCCCTTTGCCCCTGGTCTTCTTCCAGAGCTCATCAATACCCAGCCTGCCGATATAGTCAGTCGGCCGAAATCCGGCAGTCACGCCCCCGACACCATGTCCGGACTTATCATGGATCTGCAAAAGGTCGGGCTGTGCGGCAAGGACCAGCGGTGAGGCAGTAAATCGGGCAAGTATTTGTTCCAAGTCCCCGGAGTCGGGGAACGAAACAGCAAAATACCTGCTGTTTTCAAGCAGGTAAAGCTCAGTGACCTCACTCACCCGCAGGTCAACCCGGCGCAGCGCCTCCTTCTCCACTCCTGCCGCTGTCTTGACAACTATCCTGCCGGTGGCCTTTACCTTCACTCCCTCCAGAGAAAAAAAACCATTTGACAAAGGCGTCAGTGAGACCAGTTCAGAAAAGTTTCTGAACTCAAGCGCCTGGGCGGCAGTGCCGAAAAACCCCGAAAGGATGAACACCAGGGCGATCGTAAATACCGAAGCCCCCCGTGAGAAAGGTATCGCTATATTATTTAGCATCGCCCTCTGTCTTTCTACTTCCGGCCCGGTCCGATAGATTCAAGTCTGTGCATTGCTGCCAGCCCTGCAAGAAGCAGAAACAACAGCATCCCCCACTCGTTCATGGCCGGCACGGCAACCGCTGCTGCGGTATCGACCGCCAGTGAGTAGCTGCTGCTGCCGCTGCAGCTGTTTGCATCCGAGGCGGTCACCGTAAAGTTGAAGTTCCCGGCCTGAGTCGGCGTACCGGAGAGTAATCCCGTTGATGAGAGGTTCATACCGGAGGGCAGTGCTCCGCCGGTTATCGCAAACGTCACCGTCCCGATGCCTCCTGATCCGTTGAACTGGATGTCCGGATAAGGGCTGTTGGTAACGCCTGAAGGTATTACCGGAGAGGTTACGGAGAGCGAACCCACGGTCAGCATTCCCGCAGAAGTGGTGGCCGTTCCTGCCCAGTTAGAAAATACCGCGTGGTACAGGTTTCCGCTTTGAGCAGGGTCCCCTGCGATGTTCAGGGTCGGCGCTGTAGCGCCGGGGATATTTGAGAAGGTCGAACCTCCGTCAGTGCTCACCTGCCACTGAACCGCAGGTGCTGCAGGACTGCTTGCCGAGGCCGTAAATGCAGAGTTGCTACCTGAGCAGACCGTCTGGTCAACCGGCTGGGTGGCAAGCGTAATTGCGGGGGGTGAATAAAGCAGTGCGGTATTGGACAGAGAGTAACTCCCGAAGTTGTACTGAAGAGATTCGCTATTGTCTGCGTTTGATATTCCGGTCGAAAATACACGGTTACCACTTAATGTGCAGGACTGAAACTGCATCTCGATGCTGTTTGTCCCTTCATGCAGGATTATCTGAAAAGAGGCGGTTGTGGTGCCACCTACCAGCGGTACGTTCAGATACTGGACCGTAAAAGTCCGGGAACCTGATACCCCTGCTGTACGGTAATGGATCGTTCCTCCGGCTGCCGGATTGAGATCTGTCCAGTAGCCTGCAACAAGGGTGTTCGGCAGAAGAAACGATGTATTGAGGTCCCGGCCGTCGCAACAGCCGGTATCGATTGAGGACCCAAACGTGAGAAATCCGTTTGAAGAGACATGGACACTCGAATAAAGGGTCCCATAAAAGTTAAAGGAAAATCCGAGCGGGATAGCTCCACTGAGGGCATCATCCCCCAGGGATAACAGTGTACCGGCCCCGGATATATCAGTAAAGCTGTACGGAGCGGATGACCCGGTATAGCCTGCAGAATCAGGCCCCGGCCAGCTCGCGGCTGCGGCACTGCCTGCAGATGCCATGACAAAAAAAATAACTAATACTGATAATGTCTTTTTCATAAAATCCCTCCTAACCTCCCTTTGCCAACGGGAGGGAGTAATTCCCTTGCTGATTGAGGAAGGTATAACCCCTCTTTGGAAAAGAGGGGTCAGGGGAGATTTTCTGATTGTAACTACCCTTTCGAAACTGTTGATAACTCCTTTTTCATGGCTCATTTCGTTCATGTCCCCCCTACCTGATTGTGATATTCTCTACGGTTACAGCACCGTTGCTTATCGTGACCGATCCCCTGATAACGCTGTGGCCGATCGGACTGCTGAACCCGCTGTCGTATCCACCCTCAAGCGACAATGCTATGCCAGGGTGAGCGAAGTTCAGGGCCTCGGTGAACGTCAGGGCCTGGGCCTGGATGCGGTCACCGTTACGTGTTGCGGCAGTGACTGCTGATGTCAGCGATACCTCGCAGTCGCTGTTGACTCCGTTTAGAACGATAACAGGGTAGTTTGCGAAGTTTGCCTTCACCGTATGGTCTGATGTCACATTGCTGGCCGCATAGGAATAATGATTTCCGATGATGCCTACTGAACCTGTCCAGTTGACCGAGTTGTCGTAGAGCCCGTAGAGATCATATCCCTTCGACGGCGTGAGCGTGCAGGTGAAGCTGCCGCCATAGGCTACATCGGAAGGCGCGCACTCATTCGTCCCGCTCCCGGGTCCGCTGACAACCGTCCCTGTAATCTTATTGAACGGATGGAGCGTTACGATCGCAGGCGCCGAGACCGCCTCGCTGTATGTGGCATCGGCAGCCTTGGTGGCGGTTACCGTACAGGTGCCGGTACTGGCATCGGCAGTAAGCTGATCGCCTGAAACATGGCAGGTTCCGGCGGTGACCTGATATGTCACGGCCCCACTGCCGCTGCCGCCTGTTGTACTCAAGGTTGCCGATGTAGCTATAGTGAGATCAGATGGTGCAGCGAGAAACAATGTGCTCTGGGTAGCCAATCCGTTACTTAAATCAAAGATTGCAGGCAGGACGATACCGGATGCAGATGCTGTGACCTGATAGGATCCGATAGTGCCATTAGCCGTTACATTAAGAGACGCTGCACCGCCCGCGATCGTCGCCTGACTTGATGACGCCGTGATGCTTGCACCTGATGAAGGCGCCGTGAAGGTGATCAGACCTCCGTTGACCGGTTCGCCGTAGGCGCTTATTACTGTCACTCCCAGAGGAGTCGCAAATGGAGTGCTGAACGGCGTACTCTGAGGCGTTCCTGCAGGAGTTCCAAACGTGAATCCCCTCGATTCAAAAGCGCCGATGTCGCAGGATGCACCACGCGTTACACCGCGCTGGTCAGTCGCTGGGCAATTCGTGTTCGTTCCTCTAATCGCGGCCGAACCGGGAAGCAGCGGGATCGTCTGCGTGCTGCTGCCGTAGTCGCCAAGAGGACCAAGAAGAGGATCGGCCACTATGATGTTACTGCCGGTGGCCCCCCCCTGCACCACGCTATCAGAGACGGTGGCTACACCAATGATCTCGCCGCCCGTGTTGCCCCACAGGACGGTGTTCAGTATCGTGGCAGTGCCTAAAAGAATATGTATGCCGCCGCCCAACGTTCCGGTGGCGGAATTGCCCGAAAAAGTACTGTTTTTCACTGTCACCACCACATCATTACTGCCGTTATAGATGCCGCCACCTCCGCCGGCCCCGCTGACGGAATTGCCCGAAAATGTGCTGTTGGTCACTGTAAGCGCATCGCCGTTGCTTATGCCGCCTCCGGCATAAGAGGCGGAGTTGCCCGAAAATGTGCTGCCGGTCACGGTCACCGTGCCAATATTATTGCTTAACCCGCCGCCATACGTTATAGCATTGTTGTCCAAAAATGAGCTGTCAGTAACCGTCACTGTGCCGCCATTGTTTCTTATTCCTCCACCGTAGGGCGCTGTGTTGGCAGAAAATGTACTGCCCGTCACTGTCAGGACGGCCGCAGGAAGGTCATTGCATATGGCGCCGCCGCTGCAAAAAGAATCGTACGTTGTGTTACTTGAAAATGTGCTGTTCGTTACTGTAAGAGTCCCCCCATAATTGCGTATTGCGCCGCCGCTTGGGGTCGCCGCGGTTGCTGTATTTGAGGAAAAAGTACTGTTGGTAACCGCTACAGTGCCACGATAATTATAGATGCCTCCGCTGCTGGGACCATGGCCATCAGCCACGGTTACGTTATTAAGATTGAAGGCGATAGACTGGCTGACTATGAAAACAGTACACTGGCTGTTGCCGCTTACTGTTACTGAATGGCCGACACCGTCAATCGTCACGTTCTTCGAAATCGCAAGCGTGCTCGCAAGTGAAATAGTATAGTCGCCATTAAAATTGATCGTCCCGCCGGGGCAGATGTCCGCAATAGCCTGCCGGAGTGAGCCGCCGCCGCTGTCGGCATTGTTGCCTACGGTTATCGACGGATAACATACGCTTACAACCCTCGGCGAACCGAAGACGGTCGAGACATTGCCGGCCGTATCCCTGGCCCAGGGGTAAAGCGTATAAGAGCCTCCGCCGCCGACCGTATAGGTACCGGGAGGCGTGCCTGACCAACCTGCGTCATTGGCCGCGGGCGGGGTTGATGATTGAGTAATCATATACCCGTTCACACCGCCGGCGTCCGAAGCGGTAAAAGCCGTGATTGCTATATCGAGGCTCACTGTCGGAGACGTCACCGTGAAGGTATCGACTATCGGCAGGACCGTATCGATTGTCCAGGGATAACTTGCAGGGGTCGCATCCGCATTCCCTGCTGCGTCCACTGCACGCACCTGGAACGTATGGCCGGCGCTGCTCAGCCCGCTATAACTGGCAGGGCTTGTGCAGACACCAAATGATCCGCTGTCCAGCTTGCATTCAAAACTCGCAACCCCGGTTCCGCTGCCGTCGTTCCCGGTAAAGCTGAAACTTGCCGAGGTGCTGTTTGTCGGGTTTGAAGGATTTGACGTAATATTCGTGTCAGGCGGAGTCGCATCTATAACCCAGGGATAGCTCGCAGGCGTCGCATCAGTATTCCCGGCCGCATCCACCGCGCGCACCTGGAAGGTATGGCTGCCGTCGCCGAGAGACGAGTAACTCATCGGGCTGGTACAGGCACTGAACCCTCCGCTGTCCATTCTGCATTCAAACCCAGCGACCCCGGTTCCGCTGCCGTCGTTTCCGGTAAAGCTGAAACTTGCTGATGCGGTGTTTGCCGGGTTTGACGGATTGGCAGTAATACTCGTATCAGGCGGTATCGTATCAATGACCCACGTATAGCTCGCAGGCGTTGCATCCTTGTTGTTGACGGAATCAACCGACCTCACCTGGAAGGTATGGCTGCCCTCTCCCAGAGACGAGTAACTCTTCGGGCTGATACAGGCGCTGAACCCTCCGCTGTCAAGGTCACACTCGAAGCTGAGCAAGCCAACGCCCTGTGACCCGCTGAAAGTAAACGAGGCCGAGGCGCTGCCCGAGGGATTCGAAGGTTCGGTATCGATCGTCGTATCCGGCATGGAGACGTTTGTCAGATTGAAGCCTGCGCTGCCGGTCCCTCCGGCAGAGGCAGTCACTGTATATGAACCGACAGTGCTATTTGCAGTGGCGCTGACACTGGCGATACCCCCGATAATTGTTGCAGGACTGCCGGTTATTGATGCACTGGCCCCGCTGCCGGGTGGGCTGAACGTCACGAGGCCGCCGTCCACAGGCTCGCCCGCACTATTTGCAGTCACTGCTACGACCAGCTCAGACGCAAAGGAGGTGTTGACGATTGCATACTGATTATCGCCGTTGCTTATGGTCATGGTAAAGCCCTGTGATTCAAATGCGCCGATGTCGCAATGACTGCCCTGTGGCCGCGCTATGCCCCGCTGGTCAAGATTGTTTACCGGTGAAGCGGCGCAAACTGAATCATTGCCTGCATCAATGGCGGAACTGCCCGGCAGAAGTGCCATTGTCTGCGTTGGTCCACCGTTGTCGGCAAGGGGGCCAAGCAGTGGATCGCCATTAAGAGAAGACGAGCAGCTACCGTCCTGAACAAGATTATTGAACGAAGAGGCGATAGTCGCGGCGTTATAACAGTCGCCCCCACCTGGCGATTTGGCAATAATGGTATTTGCATAGTTCAGAGTGCCACGATTATAGATACCTCCTCCTTCTCCTCCATCGAGTCTTACTGCAGCGTTGCCGGAGAAGGTGCAGTTCGTCATGCTCAGCATCCACGAATTGTGTATGCCTCCTCCTCTTGCTGCCCCTGCTGTTCCTGCTTCTATTACTTCATTACCCGAAAAGGTGCTATTCGTCACCGTCAGGGTACCAGCGTTGTCGATGGCTCCTCCTTTTTCTGATCCCCCTCCAAATGCAAAGTTGCCTGAAAAAGTGCTGTTCGTCACCGTCACTGTGCCCTGGTTAAAGATAGCTCCTCCTGACCCTGCTCCTCCGAAGCCTACAGCTACTTCGTTATCCGAAAAGGTGCTGTTCGTCACCGTCAGCGTGCCCCGGTTAAAGATGCCGCCGCCTCCTCCGACGCTGTATCCTACGTCTATAGAGTTGGCTAAAAAGGTGCTGTTGGTGATCGTCACTGTGCCGGAGTTGTAGAGACCGCCGCCTGAGGATGATTTCCCGTTGGCAACGGTTACGCCCTGCATGGTGAATACAACCCCGGAATTCACAGTAAATACCCGGACAGCATTATTGCCGCTTATGGTCAATATGTCTGCCCCCGGCCCGCTGATGGTCAGGTCCTTGTCGATCAACAGTTCGCCTGTAAGGAGGGTGATGCTACCGGTAACGTTAGAGGCAAAGGTGATCTCGTCTCCGGGGTTGGCAGCAACAATGGTCTGGCGCAGGGACCCGGGGTCGTTGTCGCTATTGTTGGTAACGACCCTGGTCGTACCTGTTGTAACCGTGATAGTGTTGGAGTTGTCGCTGGTGCCGGAGGCATTATAGGCCCGCACCCGGTAGTAGTAAGGTGTACCCGAGCTCAGTCCGGTGACTGACTTGGTGGTGACGTTGCCCACGTCCAGGCTGTCATGGCCGGCGACAAAAGTGCCTACGCCGAAGCCGCTGTCGGTGGCCACATACAGATAGTAGCCAGTCGCGCCGGTAACACTGTTCCAATTGGCGGCGAAGCCGGTGAAGCTTATGGAGCTGGCTGCCGTGGCAACCGGGATTCCCAACCACTGCGCATAGATGGTGGTATCACCGGTGATAGTGAAGGTTGCGGCCGGAGCGTAATTCGTACCGCTGCCGTTAACGGCCGTGTTCCAGCCGACAAAGGTATAGCCGGTTCTGACCAGTGCTCCGGTGTTCCCCAGAACGGTGACCGTCGCCCCGGGCAGATAGGCAGTGGCATCAGTCGGCACTGAACCGCCGGTGCTGCTGTTGCCGTTGTAGGTAACGCTGGCGGTCCACCTGGCATAGAGGGTGGTGTTGCCAGAAATCGAAAACGTATCCGCTGCGGCATAGCTCGTGCCGCTGCCGTCCGCCGCTGTGTTCCAGCCGGCAAAGGTGAAACCGTTGCGGGTGAGCACGCCGGTATTGCCTAATACAGTAACCGTCGCTCCTCCAAGATAGGCAGTGGCATCCGTCGGCACTGAACCTCCGGTGTTGCTGTTGCCGTTGTAGGTGACGCTGGCGGTCCACCTGGCGTAGAGCGTGATGTCCCCGGCCATGGCGAAGGTACCGCTGCCGGCGGTATAGGTGATTCCGGTGCCGTCGGCAAGGGTGTTCCAGCCGCTAAAGCTGTAGCCGGTCTTGACCAAACTGCCGCTGTTGGCAGCCGCGGTTACCGTCGCCCCGGGCAGATAGGCGGTAGCATCAGTCGGCACACTGCCGCTGCTGTTGCCGTTGCCGTTGTACGTGACAGCGCCGGTCCATTTGGCATAGAGGGTGGTGTTGCCGGAAATGCTGAAGGTACTGCCGCCGCTATAGCTGGTGCCGGAGCCGTTGGCTGCCGTGTTCCATCCGCTAAAGGTATAGCCGGTTCTGGTCAGGGAGCCGCTGTTGCCAAGGACTGTAACCGTAGCGCCAGCCAGATAGGGGCTGCTGCCGTCGGTGGGCGCACTGCCGCCGGTGTTGCCGTTGCCATTATAGGTGATGGTATAAAGCGGATTCACCGTCACCGTGATCATTCGCGTAGCCGTAGCCGTGCCATCGCTCACCTGCACGGTGAAGGTCTCCGTGCCGCTGTAACCGGCTGCAGGCTGGTATGTGATCGTACCACCGGGAGCAATGTCAGCGCTGCCGGAAGATGCCGTAGCGCTTGTAAAACTGAGTGTGCCGCCATGGTTCGGGGCCACGCTCTCCGACCAGGTCTCGGTCTGGCTGGAGTCTGTGTCGCTGACATGCAGCAGGCCCTTGATGTCCGTCGCGCCGGAGTTCTGATTGACCGTCAGGGTGGTGGTGGCACCGACAAAGGTCGGGGATATGTTGGTGCTGGATACCGTTCCCTTAAAAATGATGTTCGAGCCGGTTCCGCTGGCAGCTGCCTGCCCGCCTGCCGGTAAATTAGTGAACCCCATAGTCGAGGTTGAATCGCCCGTTGCGTTTCTCTTGTAGCCGTACCAGCGGAAAGTAACCGGTCCACTGCGCGTTCCTATTGAGGAGATATCGACATCGAAGGGCACCTGTTGAAAGCTTTCGGCAGTCGGCGTCCAGGTCAGTGTCTGTATAAGTACGTTTGATGATGCAAAGTCATCAGTACTATACCGCAGGTCTATCGTCGTCGGACCAAAAAATTGCGGAGACCCCGACGCATAATTGTCACCAGCCACTGCAAAAGCAATCCTGCTATAAGTGATCTGTTTTAAGGCGCCCGGAGTTATTTTGGCCTGTAAGTACTGTCCGGCATCATTAGATGTGGAGGTGGTCCAGTTCATAAAAAGGTATGATCCGGTATCAGTATAGTACGTATCTGTTGTCATGGACGGTCCAGCCGTGAGATTGGTGGCGGTTATTCCGGGGGCAACAGAACCAGGGACTACATAATTTGGCCCTCCACTTTGTACTGGAACATGAGTTCCAATGTCGTAAATGGCAAGGATGTTGAATATCTGACGGTTCCCTGCCGGTGCAGTCACCGAAGGGGTCCTGGGTGTACCACCGACGGTAACACTGGTGCACTCTGCATCGAGGACATTCCCGTTTGTGGCTCCGGGGGACACGGTATAGGCAAGCCAGAAATAATTTGTCCCCTCGGCCAGAGTCTGGGTCCCGGTAATGGTGAAAGATCCGCTCGGCGACGCAACTGCCGAACCAAAGGGAGTTGCCGCGGAGAAGGCAGCAGTGGTGCCTGTGTAGTAGAGTCTGGCACTCGATATATCGGCTGGAGCCGTAGTGCCTGTGGTATTACAGGTAAAGGAAGTGGCCGTAAGCGCTGAAAGGTCACCGTTCATGCTTATCGCAATACGCACGATGTCGCCGGTTGCGCCCGGGGCGATAACGTTGGTGTTCTGCATAACCGTGCTGGATTCGTATATCATATTGGTGGAAGAGGCATTCAGACGAACCAGCGCAAAATCCCTGGCCGCGCCGCCACCCGACCAGCCGGCAATAACACTGTTGTTGTCGGACTGGATCATGAGCCCCGCATCGCCGCGGTCGTCACCGCCGAAATCGATGAAGACATAGCCACTTGAACCGAAAGAGGTATCAATGGTCCCTCCGGAATTCAGGCGCGCAGCGAGGAAGTCGAAATTGCCCGACGAAGGACCGGTCCCATAGCCCGACAGCACGATCTTCCCGTCAGTCTGCACGCCTATCCCTTTGAGAGTGTCGGATCCTGTGGTAGGGTCCAGAATGACCTTGCCTGTCGAATTGAACGTTGTATCAAGCGAACCGTCGGTGTTCAGACGGGCCGCGGCATAGGCAGTCTGTCCTGAGACATCGGTCGTCCCGCCAACCAGTATCTTGCCGTCCGACTGAATCGCCAGTGCATTTGCACTTTCTCCGCCGGTCCCGAAGGCCTTGGTACCGTTCAGTAACTGTATGCCTGTTGCATTAAAGCTCGTGTCCAGGGCACCGGCCGAGGTCAGGCGGACGACCGTCATCTTATTCTGGGATCCATCGTATCCATAGCCTGCCGCTAAAATCTTTCCGTCGCTCTGCACGGCTATAGCGTTAAACGATTCATACGTCCCGGCCGCGTTAATGGTAAAGCTCGTATCGTAACTTCCGTTTGTATTGAGACGCACAATGGTCGAGACGTCGGCCCCGTTATAGGACTGCCCGGCAATGAGGATCTTGCCGTCAGACTGTATCGCCACCGCCTGCCAGCTTGAATGGAGAGTGCCGATCTGCATCGTCACCTTTCCTCCGCTCCCGAAGGTAGAGTCAAGGCTGCCGTTGGCATTGTACCGGACAACGCCGAGATCGTTCCGGTTGGTGGGAGCCCCCCACGATGCGGCACCGACAACCACAATCTTGTCGTCCGACTGGATTGCGACTCCCCACGGCCTGCTGAAATAGCCTGTAAGGTCCACTGTTGGCGCTTTTCCATCGGTGTCGAAGGTATTGTCGAGGGTGCCGTTGGAATTATAACGCGCAACTCCAAAAGTGTCGTAGCCTGAGGAGTTCATTACCATCCCTGCGACAACGATCTTGCCTGCATGGGTCCCGGCCGTATAGATAGCACTTGCGGTGGCCTGGTCCTGCGAACTGTTAAAGTCCGTCTTTACCTTGCCCGCCGTACCGAACGACAGGTCGATGGAACCCGGAGAGGCAGAGACTGAAGCAGAAAAAAGAAACACCAGGATAATAGAACAAAAAAGCGCGGATACCTTACTATTGTATTGTTGCATAATGCCACCTTTCACAATCATTATCATCTCGGAAATGCTCACAAAAAAGGATCTACGGCAAAGGGGACAGGATAGGTGATGGTAAAGCTGAGCCTCGGTTTTCCCCACCCCAATATTTATGGTTGTACCATCATCCCGGTATCAGGACCTCTGTCATAATTTGAACAAATAAAGATCCCCTGCGCGAACAGTATAACATTTATTCTATATGGTGTCGCAATGCTCATCAGGCTTACCGGATTCCCGCTTGGGACCTGCGGGGATGGCTATCTCAACCGTATTCATGGAGGGAGTATACCAGAAAGCGTGTTAAGGAGCTGTTAAGGATTACCGGAAAGCCAAAGGACTTCCTTTGATCAACCCGGCAGAATATTTTTGACTATGCCTGCACGCAGGGCTAAAATATAGTCAGGTGTGAAACATGATCAATCCGGTCAAATTCAACTATTTTCAGAACTACACCACTCCAACGGCACAGCCTGCCGATGCACGGAATCAGCAGGCAGCTGTTCAGCCAGGCGGAAACGCAGCACCCGGCGTTGCAGAGGCAACGAAGGCCCCGCAGATCGGGCCGAAGGAATGCAAGACCTGACAGGGCAGAAAATATAAGGATCAGTCTTCTGATTCCTCCGTTTCTTTCCAGACCCCGACCTCTGTCTCGCCCGAGGCAGCGGCAGGAGCGGTCGCTGCTCACGAAAACCAGCATGTGATTCAGAATGCGCAGAAGGCCGAGCAGGAGGGCATGCGTGCGATATCGACCGTCCAGATCCGCAGCTCTGTCTGCCCCGAATGCGGCAGGATATATGTCTCCGGCGGGACAACAACGACCACCTTTGTGCCGAAACAGGTACTTCCCGGCACAGAGAATCTCACGGGGCAGAATATCGATACCTGGGCCTAGGGGCAGCCTGGAGAAATTTGGAATTCCGCATCAAATGCCCCCTTACCCATGCCTGCCGGCAGGCAGGCCCGAGAATGACAACCGATGACATTATGGGCAGAGACTACCTGAGGCGCAGGAAGGCGATCGATTCTATATGGAAGGTATTCGGAAAAAAATCGATCTGCCTGACGGACAGGACGTCGTATTTTTCCTTCAGTTTTTTCAGGTCGCGGGAGAACGTCGCCGGATTGCAGGATATATAGACGATCAGATCTGACGGCAGCTCAAGAATTTTCTTCACAACCTCCGACGTCAGGCCCGGGCGCGGCGGATCAACAATGATGACGTCGAATTTTTTGGCCGGCTTGTACTTTTCGGCTGAAGACTTCACCATCTTGCAGTGTTTTATTTCGTTCGCCTCGATATTGCGTATGCCGTCGTCGACCGCATAAGGGTTTTCCTCTACGGCGGTCACCTCAGCGGCCTGGCCCGCAAGCGGCAGGGCAAAGTTGCCTGCCCCGGCGTACAGATCAAGGATCCTCTTGCCCTCAAGCGGGGCCAGCTCGGAAACGATCAGCTCGACCACCTTCCTGTTGAGGCTCCAGTGGGCCTGGAAAAATGTACCTGCAGAAACCGTATAGCGCAATCCGTTCAGGTCAAAACAGGTGCCGTCCGTTCCCGCCACAGGCTCCCGGTTGTACGACACGCCGGCAGCACCCGCAGTCAGGTAATCCGCAAAGGGTGAACCCGTATAGTCCCTGCCGAGCAGCTGCAGGACAGGCTGATCACCGCAGGCTATATGGATCTCACTGAGGCCGGTGGTGGTGATGCCTTCCTTCACCCGTTTGAGCAGCGTATTGATACCGTCGTCCATCAGGGGGCAGGAATCAAAGGTCACAACGTCCCTTGTCGACTCCCGGAAAAAACCGATGTCCCCGTTCCTGCTGACCTTGAACTGGGCCCTTCTGCGGTAGTGCCACTGGGCATCCGTCAGGGCAGGGCTGAGTCCTGTTTCTATGCCCCCGATCCTGGCGAGCGAATCGAGCAGGACTTCGTCCTTCATCGCCACCTGGGTCTCATAGGCGATGAACTGCAGGTGGCATCCGCCGCATATGCCGAAGACCGGGCAGAGAGGCTCAACCCGCTGTCCGGAGGGTTCAACGACCGTGACAACACGGGCAGTCGAGTAATCCCGCTTTTTTTCGATGATCTCGACCTCGACCAGCTCTCCGGGCACCGCACCTTTGATCAGGACCACCTTTTCCTTCTCGTCACGCGCAATTGAGTAACCGCCGTAGGCCGGCGACAGGGATTTCAGGACAAGACTCATCAGCCCTTCTCGATCAACCGTTTTATTGTGGCCTTGAACTCGGCCAGATCTGCGGACTTGACGATATAGGCCTCGGAAGCCCAGACAGAAAAATCGTCCCGGTAGTCATACGCCGTCGACATGATGACCGGGAGCCGCGGCCGCTTCTCCTTCATCTGACGCAGCAGCTTGATGCCGTCGACGTCGGGCAGCTGAATATCCAGCGACACGAGGTCCGGGGTCTCCTTTTCGAACTGCTCAAGGGCCTCGACCCCGGTCGAGGCGGTGACCACCGTATAGCCCTCTTCTTCGAGTTCTTCCTTGTACAATCTCAATATGCTCAGGTCATCGTCCACTACGAGAATCTTCATTTCTCAACCTCCTTCATAGGTATAAACACACGAAATAGACTGCCTTTGCCGACATCGCTCTCAACTTCAATAAGACCGTTATGCTCCTGGATGATCCGGTGCGTAATCGCAAGGCCGAGCCCGGTCCCTGAGGCCTTGGTCGTAAAAAACGGGTTAAAGATCGAGACCAGGTCTGCCTCGGCAATGCCCGTGCCGGTATCCCGCACCTCAAGGACCGCATAGGAATCACGCACATACGTCCTGATGCTGATCTCTCCGGCCCCGGGCAGGGACTGGATCGCGTTCGTCATGATGTTCATGATCGCCTCCTTGACCCTGTTGAGATCCACAAACACCTCGACGCCTTCTGCGTAGTCCCTGACAATGCTGATACCCCTGTCCTCGGTATCAGACGCCATGACCATTATGATATCATCTACAATCGAATTTAGGGAGACCGTCTCCCGAGACAAACGGACCTCCTTGACAAAACCGAGGATCTCCCTGAGGATCTGCTCGAGACGGGAGACCTCCTTCACAATGATCGTGGCGTACTCCCTGAGGTTGCCGTCGAGCTTCTTCTCCAGCCTCTTGGCAAATCCTCCCACGGAAACAAGAGGGTTCCTGATCTCATGGGCAACCTTGGCAGCCACCTCCCCGAGCGCCGCCATCTTCTGGGACATGACCAGCTTTGACTGGAGACTCTTCAGTTCAGTTATATCCCTGACAACATGGACCGAGCCGATGAATTCATTGTTCAGGTCAAAAATGGGCGAACTGGATGTCAGGAAGGTACCGCCGAGGTGGGGGTCTTCCAGCTCCTCGATATAGGCCTTTTTCGTCATAACCGTTTTATGATGGGGGCATTTTTTATAGGGTTCGTGGGTCCCGTGGAATACCTCGTAGCATTTCTTCCCGACGATCTCGGAGGCAGGCAGGCCGATCTTGCTGCAGACCGCCTTGTTCACGCTCTTGATCACATAGTCGTTGCTGTTGAAGTAGACCATGTCGGACATCGACTCAAAAATATTCTCAAGCTGCTGCTCTGCCAGCTTCACCTGCTCGAAGAGGCGCGCATTTTCTATGGCCGAGGCCACATGGTTCGAAAAGCTCGCCAGGAAATTCATGTCCTCGTCCGTGATCTCCTTGCGGTTGAAGTAGTTGTCGACCCAGATGATCCCGATCACCTTGTCCCGGGAGATCAGCGGGACCAGCGCATAGGCCTGCGTCCCCAGTTGCTGAATAAGGATGGTGTCCGAGAGAGGCTCTTCCCGCACGTCCTTCACGTTGTAATACTTCTTCTCCCGCACCGCGCGCGTCATGATCGTATCTTCATCAAGGGCTATCTCGATCCCCATCGACAGCCTGTCGAGAAACGAGTCCTTCTCCAGGGGGTTCGTCATCACCTCCTGCATGATCTCCTCCATGGACTTGTGCTGATAGGACAGCTCGTCCCAGATCCTCCAGGCCTCCTCAGGACTGGCAGGGCCAACGCCCATCGTCCCCTTGAGGACATTCTTCTCTTCATCGTAAAAGAGGAGAATCGCACGGTTGAACCCCATGCCGTCGCTCATGGTCACCGCGACCAGAACCATCCGCAGCAGTTTGTCGAGTTCGAGCGTCCCCCTCATGGCCGAACTGATGAAAAAGAGTCTCGCCAGTTCCTGACTCCTGCGTATCAGCTCTTTTTCGACGAGTTTCTTCTCGGATATGTCCCGCGAGATCCCGCTGACGCCGATCACGGTCCCTGCCGCGTCCTTGATCGGCGAAAGGGCCAGGCTGACCTCGATAATCGTCCCGTCCTTCTTCCTCCGCAGGGTCTCTATCTCCTTCAGCACCTCGCCCTTCTTGATCTTTTCGATATTCTCGTACTCCTGCGCCATCAGGAATTCGGGGACGAACGGCATCACCGTACCCATGGCCTCAGCCTCGGTGAACGCGAAGATCTTCTCGGCGCCCTGGTTCCACGAGGTAATCTTGCCGTCGAGGGAGGTCGTCACAATCGCATCGGCAGAGTTATCTATGATGCTCTCAAGATATTCCTTGGTCTGTATCACCTCGCGGTACAGACTGAGCGTCTCCTCCTGGTAGAGCACCCGCTCTGTAATGTCCTGGATGAAAACAACACATTCGATGACCTCCCCCCCGTCGTTCCTGACCGGATAGGACGAAAGCTCCGCATAGTTCATGCCCCGGGACTGCATGATCGTATTGATCTCCCCCGTTTCGAAGGTGGCCTTTGCAGCGCAGTGAGGGCAGATCCCGATCTTGTCGTGAAAGATGTCGATGCTGCTGTGCCCGACCAGGTCCGGGCTCGCCATGCTTGTCCAGTCCTCGATATACCGGTTGGCGGAAATGATCGTATAGTCTTTTGAGAGGGAAATGATCCCGCCCTGGACGCTGTCAAACAATATGTCCAGCCTCTTCTTTTCCTCGCTCGCCCGGCGCTCGCGCATCACCTCGGTCTCGTAGAGCTTTGACTTGTCGATCGCAATCGCGGTAATGCCGGCAAACCCCTCCGCCGTATTCAGGTCCTCGATGTCAAAGGCTACCGGTGCGCCCCCTGCATCGATCTTGTCATAGAGTCCCAGGGTGCCGATGACCGCATCTCCGAGCTTGAGCGGAACGCAGATCACGGTGCTGACATCGAGTTTCGGCACCCGCATATCGTCCGGCATCTTTGACACATCCTCGACAAGGAGCGGTGCACCTTTCTTTGCCACCCAGCCGGCGATCCCGTCGCCCAGGCTCAATTCCATTTCGTCCTCGATGCCCCGGGGAAGCCCGGAGCTCGATTTGATCCTGAGCCGGTCCCCTTCGAGCAGACGGATGATGCAGCCGCGCGCAGAGAGCATCCGCGAGATTCCCTCCGCGGTCTTCCTGAGCAGTTCCTCCAGGTCGAGTATCGAGGTGACTGCCCGTGTCAGCTCATACAGCACCGTCAGCTTTTGAAGCTGTTTTCTGGTGGCGGAATAGAGTTCGGCATTCCGGGCGACTGAACCGATCGTATGGGAAAGGATGGTGAGGGTGTTGACCTCGTCCTTGTTGAAGACGCGGGGCGTCCTGTCGGCGAGCAACAGCATGCCGGCACAGGCATTGTCCCGGACAACCGGGATGGCGGCAACAGAAATGAATTCGGCCCGCAATTTCATCCCCGCGTCCGGATAGCCGCTGAGATCAGACAAAATCACCGGCCTGAGGGTGCCGAGCACTTCCCGTGCGAGGAGGTCTCCGTCGGAGAGATGTGCATACTGCTGCACCTCGTCTTTTTTGCTTGCCGCCTCCAGCGAAAAATAATGCAGGTCCGGCCGGTAGGTATAAATCAGGCACTGGTCATGTTTCATCTTCACCGCAATGGTCTCGGCCATGAGAGAAAAGACATCTTTCAGGTCGATCGTCGCGCTGGCGACGCGGGCGACATCCAGCAGCAGTTCGGTCTCCGAGAGCTTCTGGCTGACCTTGCGGTTCGACTCCTCCAGTTCGGTCGCCATGCTGTTGAAACCGGCGGCCACCTTCCCGAACTCGTCCGTCCGATCGATCCTGATACGGTAGGAAAAGTCGCCGCTGCCGAGCTTTTCGGTCGCCATGATCAGGGAATTGAACGGAGAGGTTATCGCCTCTCTGATCCTCACGATCAGATAAACCGAGACAAGTGCACTCAGGATGATCAGCGACACATGGTAGCGTACCAGGTCGTCTTCGACCCCTTCGCTCTGCCGGACCACCTCGAGGACCTTGTTGATCGAGTGTTCCTGCATTTCATCAATCCTGGTTATCAGCGCGATTCCATCGATGTCGATTTTCCGCAGATACCCTGCGACCTCGGGTGAGCCGACAGGATCAGGGTTCGAGATGATCTTTTTTATTGAGACGAGCAGCCCCCGGTAGTCCTTCTCGACGTCCTCGATCTCCTGGCTGCCCCTGAACATGCGGTACAGCCGTGCGAAATTGTTTCTTATTTCATCAGCCTTGCGGCTGTACTCCTTTTTGAACCGGGCATCCCCGGTCAGGCCCCAGCTTCTGGTGGCATCGAGCAGGTCACCGACATTCCGGTCGAGTTCGTTGAAGAGCTTGTTCTCCTCGCCGACCGTCCTGAGCGACGTCATGTTGCCGCTCATCTTCTCGAAGATGACGAGCGTGCCTCCGGCCAGGACCGCGATGACGACCAGGAAAAAAGAGAGCATGACAGGGAGTTTTACCCTGAGGTTCATGCCGTCACCTTCGAGGCAGCCTTGCGGTACAGCAGGAGGTAGCGTCCGGCCGCCCGCTCCCAGGAGAAGTTTTCGGACATGGCATCATGGAGCAGGCACTGGAATCTGTCCGCAGAGCGATAGACCGACAGCGCACGCCTGACCGCGGCAAGCAGGGCCTCCGCGGAATAGTCCTCGAAGAGAAACCCGGTGCCGTGCCAGGTGCGGACATCGTAATCCCTGATCGTATCTGCAAGCCCTCCGGTGCGCCGGGCTATGGGGATTGAGCCATACCGCAGCGCGATAAGCTGACCGAGGCCGCAGGGCTCATACCGCGACGGCATCAGGAAAAAGTCAGCACCAGCGTAGATCAGCCGCGCATAGTCTTCCCTGAAGCCTATCGTGACCGATACCCGGCCGGGGTATTTCACGGCGAAGGCTGTCAGGAGCCCGTGGTAGTGCTCTTCACCCTTGCCGAGGATCACAAGGTCCACCCCCATGCGGACCAGGTCGTCGACCGCCCCGGCAACCAGGTCAAGCCCCTTTTGGGAGGCAAATCTGCCGACGAGGCCGATGACAGGCCTCTGTTTCTTCTCCAGGCCTGCCTGCTCCCGCAGCACCCTTCTGCATTCAGCCCTGTTGTCCAGATTGTCTTTGGAGTAGCGTGCAGGGAGGAGCTTGTCCCGGGAAGGGTCAAATTCCGCGTAGTCGATGCCGTTGGTGATTCCATAAAGAACCGCCTTTCTGGAGCGGAGCAGGCCGTCAAGGCCGAAGCCGTGCTCAGCGGTCAGGATTTCCCGGGCATAGGTCAGGCTCACGGTATTGATCACGTCTGCATAGACCAGCCCTGCCTTGAGGTAGTTCAGCATGTCGTGGAACTCGAGCCTGTCGACGGTGAAATATTCCCAGCCGAAACCGGTATAGCGGAGATCGAGCTTGCTGAAAAGCCCCTGGTACCCGAGATTATGGATCGTCAGGACCGTCGCCGTTTTCCTGAACGGGGGCCGGCCACGGTAGAGGTCTTTCAGGTAAAGAGGTACCAGGCCGGTCTGCCAGTCGTTGCAGTGGATGATATCAGGCCTGATGTTGAAGATCAGGCAGGTCTCGAGTACCGCCTTCGAAAAGAAAGCAAACCGCAGGGCGTTGTCGTGGTAATCGCCCCGGGCAGTGCCGTACAGTTCCGGCCGGCCGAAGAGCTCCTCACATTCGATAAAATAGGCGGCCGGCACCGCAGATCTGTCCGAGACCCAGACCGCTCCGGACAGTGAGATATCACCCATCCGCAGTGTGAAGGTCCGGCCGGTGTCATGGAGCGGAAACCGCTCCCGTATTCCCAAATAGAGCGGGAGCACGAGAGACACCTGCTCCCCCCGTTCCCTCAATGCACTGAGCAGTGCACCGGCTACGTCGGCAAGACCGCCTGTCTTGACGTACGGGACCGCTTCCGGAGAAGCTATGATGATTCTCATAAAGGCTCCAGTCCTAAAGCTTTGCTTCCCTCATGAACTTTGCAGACTCCTCCGGTGGGGTCGGGTTGATATAAAAGCCTGATCCCCATTCAAACCCTGCTATCTTGGTAAGTTTCGGCACAAGCTCTATATGCCAGTGGTAATAATCGTTCACCTCGTCGTAAAAAGGCGAGGTATGCAGGACAAAGTTGTACGGCGGGGTATCGAGGATGCGGTCCATCTGCTTCAGGATCTTCTGGAGCATCTCCGCCAGTTCGGTGAAATTCTTGTCCAGCGGCATGAACATCGACTCATGCTTCTTCGGGAGTATCCAGGTCTCAAACGGCGCACGCGGCGCAAAAGGGGCGATGGCAACATACCGGGCATTTTCATAGATGATCCTCTTGCCGTCCTCAAGCTCCTGGTTGATGACATCACAGAAGATGCACCGCTCCTTGAACTCATAGTGCCGCCGGGCGGAATCCAGCTCCTCCTTCACGAGCTTCGGTACGATCGGCAGCGCAATCAACTGGGTGTGGCTGTGTTCCAGTGATGCACCGGCGACCTCTCCCTCGTTCTTGAAAACCAGGACATATTTGAAGCGGCTGTCCTTTTTCAGGTCTGTCAGGCGGAGATAGGCGGCCCAGAGCACGTCCTCGACAGCCTTCTGGCTCATCGTCGCCAGAGAAAGGTTGTGATCTGGGCTTTCGATGATGACTTCATGGGCGCCGACGCCGTTCATCTTGTCGAAGATGCCCTCGCCCGTCTTTCCCAGGTCCCCGTATATCTGGAGGGCAGGAAATTTGTTGGGCATGACCCGCAGCGTCCAGTCAGGGGTGTTCGGCTGGGAGCCGACCGGCCTGAACGCCATGATCTCGGGAGGCGTCGTATATTCGTTTCCCGGACAGAAGGGGCAAAAACCGCCCTTTTTCCGCTGCGACGGGGATATAAAGTCGGTTGGTCTCTTCCCGCGCTCGATAGATATAATGACCCATCTGCCGACGATGGGGTCTTTTCTCAATTCAGGCATGTGTCCTCCAGCAACTCAGTGATTTGGTCGAAAGCTTCCTGCTGTTGCAGCGTTGCGATATTTTGGGGCTATTATATCATAAACAGGGGGGCATTCCTGATGCCGTGCGAAAGACGCTGCACCCTGCAGCCGGCGTCCGGCATACCGGCGGCAGCCGGCCCCTATTTCAGGGACGGCAAGGGGCAATCACCGCAGCTCAGCAATTCAGACAGTCGGATCTCCAGAAGCAGTCGGACTGCGAGCAATCGCCGGTCATGGCAGTGCCGTAGCAGTCGAAATTCCCCTCAGCCAGCTGGATCGCACGAACAAGCTCGTCCTTCTTCATCTTGCCGGCCTTTACTCCCTTTTCCCTGGCGATCTCTTTGATCTCCTTCAGTGTCATAATTCCTCCTTCTGGCGTCCTCATATCCGGCTACGCACGCGTTCATGAAATGTCACTGCCGCCCGAAGGCTGCAGTCCTAACAAACGTACCGCATGATAGACTGAAATGCAAGAAATATTTATGCGTTTGCCCTGATCTTTTCAGCCCACAAACGGGCCCTCGCATGGACTGCCTCTTCATCGAACATCGTCGCTCTGCCCTGCTCCAGCAGGACCCTCCCCCTGATCAGGACGGTCGAGACATCAGACGATTTCATGGAATAGACGATATGAGAATAGATGTCGTAGAGCGGGACGAGATGCGGCCTGTTCAGATCAGCAACGACAATATCGGCGGACCTCCCCGTCTGAAGACTCCCTGCCATGCCACCGAGGCCAAGGACCTCGGCACCTGAACGGGTGGCCATCAGCAACGCCTGCCGGGCATTCAGCGCCGTAGGGTCTCCGGATGTCGCCTTGTGGACCTTGGCCGCTGTCGCCATCTCGCTGAGGATATCGAGGTCGTTGTTACTGGCAGCGCCATCAGTACCGAAAGCCACCTTCACACCCGCACGGAGCATTTTCGGCACCGGGGCAATGCCGGAGGCAAGCTTCAGGTTGCTCTCGATGCAATGGGCGACGCCTGTTCCTGCCTTTGCAAGGATATCGATCTCCCCCTCTGAGGGCCAGACACAATGGGCCGCGATAACCTGGCTGTCAAGGATTCCAAGGTCGTCAAGGTGGTCGATCGGCCTCCGGCCATACCGGGTCAGAAGTTCCTGAACCTCCCACTCGGTTTCTGCCAGGTGCAGATGCAGCGGCACCTGATACTTCACGGAAAGCTCTTTGGCCCGTTTCAGGGTCTCGGGAGAGCAGGTGTAAGGAGCATGCGGGGCAACTGCCGGGATAACCAGGTCATCGTCTTGCCAGTCGCGGATGAACGCCTCAGCCCTTGCAAGGTACTCACCCGCATTCTGCGCCGTAGGGCTGGGGAAGTCCAGGACGCCGGCCCCGATGACCGCCCTCATGCCTGCCTTTTTCACCGACTCTGCGATCGCGTCTCCATGGAAGTACATGTCGCTGAAGGCGGTAATCCCCCCCTTCAGCATCTCCAGGCAGGCAAGTTCAGAGGCGTCCCGGACAAATGCATGGCTCAGCCACCTGTTCTCGGCAGGCCAGATATGCTCTTCGAGCCATACCTTCAGCGGCAGGTCGTCGCCGAGCCCCCTGAAATAGACCATCGGTGAATGCGTATGCGTATTGACCAGGCCCGGGAAGGCAACGGTTAACGGGCCGCCAACCATTCGGTCAGAACGGTACTGCGCCAGAATACGGTCTGCGGTATCCACCGCAGCAATATTCCCACCGCTGACAGCAATGGCGCCGTTTTCGATCACGTCCAGCATGTCGTTCATCGTCACGACATGATCGGCCCTGATGATCAGATCGCAGCTGGTCACTGTGACGGCAGGCCCCCCCTCAGAAAGAGCGCCGGTACGCCGGCCTTACCGCACAGCAGACAGTTACTTTTCAACAACAATCCGCAGCATCCGCCTGAGCGGTTCGGCCGCTCCCCACAGGAGCTGGTCTCCGCACGTGAAGGCGTTCAGGAAGGTCGGGCCCATATTCATCTTGCGCAGGCGGCCGACCGGTACTGTCAGCGTGCCGGTCACGGCTGCGGGCGTCAGTTCGCGGATCGTGATGTCGCGCTGGTTCGGCACGACCTTCACCCATGCATTATGCCTGGCGATCATGTCAATGATCTCGTCAAGCGGCACGTCCTTCGTCATCTTGATCGTCAGCGCCTGGCTGTGGCAGCGCATCGCACCCACCCTCACGCAGGTACCGTCGATCGGGACCGGAGTCGCCTCACGGCCGAGGATCTTGTTCGTCTCGGCCTGGCCCTTCCACTCTTCCTTGCTCTGGCCATTTTCGAGCTGCTTGTCGATCCAGGGGATTACAGACCCCGCAAGCGGCACACCGAAATATTCGCGGGGATAGGCGTCGGAGCGGATGTGCTCGGCAACAGTGCGGTCAATCTCCAGTATTGCTCCCGCAGGATCGGCCAGCAGCCCCTCCACCTTATGATGAATAGAGCCCATCTGCCTCAGGAGCTCACGCATATTGTTCGCGCCGGCCCCGGATGCCGCCTGATAGGTCATGGCGCTCATCCACTCGACCAGTCCGGCCTCATACAGCCCTCCCAGGGCCATGAGCATCAGGGATACCGTACAGTTGCCGCCGATATAGTTCTTGACACCCCTGGCCATGCCCTCCCTGATCACCGAGAGGTTGACCGGGTCGAGGATGATTATTGAGTCCTTCTCCATGCGCAGCGCGGAGGCAGCATCGATCCAGTAGCCGTTCCAGCCTGCCGCACGGAGCCGTGGATAGACCTCATTCGTATAGTCGCCTCCCTGGCAGGAGACGATCACATCCATCGCCTTCAGTTCGTCGATGTTCCTGGCATCCTTCAGTGCGGGTGCGTCCTTCCCGACATCCGGGGCCTTGCCGCCGACATTTGAGGTCGTAAAAAACACCGGCTCGACAAAGTCAAAGTCCCTTTCCTCGCACATCCGGCCCATCAGGACCGAACCCACCATCCCCCGCCATCCGACAAAACCCGCTCTCATCATGTTCTGCTCCCTTAAAAAGAAATTCATTCCGCGGGGCCGTATCCCTCCCGCAGCCTGATCGTTGCACCGCAGCGATTAAAAAAAATATTATACGTCATAGCTGGAGAGAAAGTCTCGACCTGTCCTGCCTCCCGCGCTATTGCCCCGGCCATACTTCCGGCCGTCCGGCCTGCATGAGATTACACACCGAAGGCTCAACGTCCCGCCGCTGATGTAGGAAGGTCGGGATCAGCAGCGCTCACGGGGGAAGGAGACGCTGCATGCCGGGGACTGGCGAGGATCTACACAGCAGGAGAAAGGATGTTCAGGTGCAGCAACTGTCAATAGCGACGCCGGTAATCACGGCCATCACGCCGGGTATCGTCATCACGTTTTTCCCTGGTGATATGCCTGTCCAATCTGTCAAGGTCACGGTTAATCCTCTCCCGCTCCCTCGGGCTGAGATGCCCGTCATCTCTCATGCGGTCGACTTTGTAGAGGATCCTGTCCAGTTCACCAAGAAGCCTCCGGGCCTCATGCCTCGTGAGTGTCCCCCGGTCAATACCCCGGTCAATCCTTTCGCGTGCCTCTTGGATCCGGGTGCGTATTCCCCCGCGCCACTCCCCGCGTTCAGCATACCCTAGTGCAATCGTACCCAACAGCATTGCAGCGCATAGTAGTGCCATCATCATTTTCTTCATATCAGGTCTCCTTGGTTCAATGAAATCAACGTCTATATTTTCGCTGCCGGCCTGCCGAACATCTGCAATGCAGCAAGCAGTTCTTCAGTATAGCATATCAAAAATACGCCTCTGTCCGCGCAGTTCAGAACTCTATTCCTCAGTACATAACGGAACAATCTATGGGGTCACCCATTTCCCCCAGCGTTAGCTGGCACGACGACGTGATTACGCCTTGCGTACTGGGTAGCGGAGGTGGGTTACGCCAACGCCAGCGATGACCGTCGGGTTACCCAGGACGACTGGTGTGCCCGCGAGGTGGTCAAAAAGTCGAACTCCGGAGCCAAGAAGTACCGCTGCGATGTCGACACTGATTTCATCGAGAAGGCCAGCATTCAGCAACTGCTGGATGGTATCTGCGCCGTGAACCCCAACAGACTTCCCTCCGGCGGCCGCTTTGGCTTGCTTCACGGCACTTTCGATGCCGTCGGTCACGAAGTGGACTGTCGAGTTGGGTCGCGGCCAGCCTGCGGGGATTTGGTGTGTAAGGACGAATGCTGGTCCCCAAGCGTGATTTCCGTCCCAGCCACGGGCGACGTCGAAAGTGCGTCGACCAGTGAGCACGGCACCAAGTTCGGACCAGAGACCGCGGACGTGCTCGGCGCTCGGCGCGGACACCGTGAACGTCATGGGGTCCGCCCCTCCGGTGTGGAATTCGACATCTCCCGAGTTGAAGTACCAGTCGAACACTTCTGCCACACCATCGCTGCGGTCGGCGACGTAGCCGTCGAGCGACATGGACATGATTGCGATCACCTTCGACATTACGCTGCTCCTGTGACTTTAGTGCCAGCTAACAACAGGCATCAGTCTACAACTTCATTTTTCGCATACAAGCCTCACAGACCCTTCCCGATCTTTTTCTCTATCTGGCTGATGATCCCGTGGAGCATGTTCAGTTCCCAGTCGGTGAGGCCTGCCCTGCCGATAAAGAACTTCAGGTTCGACATGATCTTCTTTTCGAGGTCCCGCTGCCCGCGCGGGATATAGTCGAGCAGCCGCAGGACAGCGGACATCCGGTCATACAGCAGGGTGATCTCCTCATGGGTGACAAGGTTCATGCGGTGGTGGTTCACACGGGAGGCACGCCTGCCTCCGGACTGAAGGGCCATATCTTCCTTCCCCAGCTCGTAGGCGATGACCATCACCGCCTGGGCCAGGTTCAGGGAAGGCTGCTCCCGGTTCGCGGGGATCGTCACCAGCAGCCCGCATTCGGCTACTTCATCATTGTACAGCCCCCGGGTCTCACGGCCGAAAAGGAGCGCCACGGGACCGTTCTGGGCATAGCCCTTTATCTTCTCGACCGCCTGGGCTATCGGCAGCATGAGGCCGCGTCTCTTCCCTTTTCTGCCGGTCGTACCAACAACAAATGCCTTGCCGGCAATCGCAGCCCTGACATCGTCATATTGTTTGGCCCTGCCCAGGACGTCCAACGAGTTGTGGGCAAACCACCACGCCTCTTCCGTCAGATCGGGAGGACTGACCAGTCCGAGGTTGACGAAGCCCATGTTCTTGATCGCACGCGCAGAGGCCCCGATATTGCCGGGCTCTTTGGGTTCGACCAGGATGAAGTGGATATTGTCCCGCCAGCCGGTCACGCTGGTCTCCCGCTGCGATCAGACACGCGTATCGACGTGGAGTCCCGTGTAATCCTTTTGATCGAACAGGGCGTAGGCACTCTGCACCCTGTCAAAAAACGGATCTGAGCCATAGACCGGGAGTGCCTTATTGATGACAAAGGCTGAAGGGAAGACTGCAGGCTGGGTGCGGGGGACATTCACCTGCCGGCCTGTCAGGGTGACGACGTCGTCGCTGCGGGAGCGGCCATTGCGTTCAAGCAGCTCCCGGGACTGTTCTCTCAGGACAAGGGGGTTTTGAAGCAGGTCCTGCTGACGGGCCCTCTCCTCGGCGCCGATTTCCTGGCCTGCATCCGGACGTTCGTCCGGCAGATACTGGGGGATGATCGAAGTTGATATCTTGTCGATGGTCATGATGGTGTCTGCGGTCTTTCCGCTTTTTATATTTTATCAGACTGCCCGGGGAAGATAAAGCAATTACTTTTTGCCCTCTTCTCCCTCTGCTTTACAAACCCCCCTGCTTCTTTTATCATGTAAAGACCATGTGGAGCCCGCAATCATGAAATCCTGCATTCGTCTGGCGCTTGCCCAGATCAACCCCCTGGTCGGCGACCTCTCGGGCAACGCGGCAAAGATCCTCAGGTATCTGCGCCAGGCAGCGAAGAAACAGGCCGACATCGTCGTCTTTCCTGAACTCGCCCTGACGGGATATCCCCCTGAGGACCTGATCCTCAAACCCCAGTTCATTCTCGACAATCTCGCTGAGATCGGCCGGATAGGCAGGAAGGTCCCCGACATAACAGCGATCGTCGGTTTTATTGACAGCGGCCCTTCCGGGGACGTCTGCAGGAAGATATACAACGCCGCAGCGGTCATCCATAACGGGCAAATAATCGATATCTACCATAAAGTCATGCTCCCGAACTACGGGGTGTTTGACGAGATGCGGTACTTCAGCCGCGGGGAGCGGACACCGGTATACCGGATGCACGGGGTGAAGTTCGGGATCAACATATGCGAGGACATCTGGCACGCAGACGGCCCGGCCCGATGGCAGGCGCAGGCAGGGGCCGAGCTGATCATCAATATCAACGCCTCGCCGTACGAGATCGGAAAACCCCAGACGCGGCAGGGACTGATAAAGCAGAGGGCGGCCGAAAACGGCGTAAGCATAGCCTATCTCAATACCGTCGGCGGCCAGGACGAACTCGTCTTCGACGGCAACAGCATGGTCTGTGATCATGAAGGCATGATTGTTGCGCAGGGAAGGCCTTTTGCCGAAGATTTGCTGTTTATTGATATCGACGCTGCAAAGGCCCGGCTGCAGAGAAAGAAGAGCCGGTCCGTCACGGCAGCCCCAGTGAGCAGGGCAGGCCGTGAAATTGCCGAGGTCAGGATACCGTCAAGGCAGCGGGCACTTGCCGGGATCGTGACAACAAAGAAGCCTCTCCCTGCCCTGGCCTGGGAAGACGAGGTCTACCGGGCGCTGGTCCTCGGCACTGCGGACTATATAGCCAAGAACGGGTTTAACGGCGCCGCGATCGGTCTGAGCGGCGGGATCGATTCATCCCTGGTTGCGGCAGTTGCCGCAGATGCGCTGGGCAGGGAAAAGGTCACCGGGGTCTTCATGCCCTCGTCATATACATCGAAGGAGAGCCGCGAGGACGCATACGAACTCGCCGACAACCTCGGCATCCGTATCCTCGAAATCCCGATCGGGCCGGTCCTGAAGGGCTACAGGAAAAGCCTCTCGGAGGCCTTCAGCGGACTGCCCGAGGATACCACGGAGGAAAACCTTCAGGCACGGATACGCGGCAACCTCCTGATGGCACTCTCGAACAAACTGGGGTGGATTGTCCTGACCACCGGCAACAAGTCAGAGATGAGCGTCGGATATGCAACGCTCTACGGAGACATGGCAGGAGGCTTTGCAGTGATCAAGGACGTCCCGAAGACCCTTGTCTATGCTCTATGCAGGTGGAGAAACCTGGCCTGTGGCGAGCCGGTCATCCCCGCACGGGTGCTGGTGAAGGAGCCGACAGCCGAGCTGCGACCGAACCAGAAGGACAGCGATTCGCTGCCGCCCTACGATATACTCGACCCGATTCTCAGGGCCTATATCGAGGACGAAAAGACCTTTGCGGAAATCATCGATCTCGGTTATCACACCGCAACCGTAAAGAAGGTGATCACCCTGGTCGACCGCAGTGAGTACAAGCGGAGGCAGTCGCCGCCCGGCATAAAGATCACGACACGCGCCTTCGGCCGCGACTGGCGCTTTCCGATAACCAACCGCTACAGGAGCTTTTGATGAACCGATCCCTCCCCGCGCGCCTGATTGTATTCATGGTCTGCATGCTCCTGTGCTCTTATCTCCCGGCTTATGCCGCAGACAGGGATGGCTTCGCGGTAAAAAAACAGCCGGAACTCCAGCAGATCAGGCCGAAGAAACCGGTAAAGATAAAACTGAAGAGGACCGCCAAAGACGAATACAGCTGGGAACTGACCGGAGACGACGCAGAGGAGATCATCCAGACCGACCGCAGGCTCAGGAAGGCCCTGGGCACCAGATAGATGGGAGCCGGCACACTCTATGTCGTGGCAACACCCATCGGCAATCTCGAGGATATAACCCTGCGGGCGCTCCGCATCCTCAAGGAGGTGGACGTCATCGCTGCGGAGGATACCCGTCATTCCGGGAAACTCCTGAACCACTTCGGCATTTCAAAACCGCTCATCAGTTACTGGGGGGAAAAGGAAAAGACAAAGGCAGAGGAGGTGCTCTCAATCCTGGGTTCGGGCAGGTCGGTCGCTCTCATCTCTGACGCCGGAACCCCTGGGATATCAGATCCCGGAACGGTCCTGATCAGCCGGGCAATTGCCTCAGGTATCAGCGTTGTTCCCGTTCCCGGGCCTTCCGCGCTCCTTGCCGCGCTTTCCCTGTCCGGCTTTTCGACTGCCGAGTTCGTATTCGTCGGTTTTCTTCCGCCCAAGCTGACATACCGGATGAAGAAGCTCCAGGCCCTGAGTCTCGAGACGCGGACACTGATCGTCTACGAAGCACCCCACCGGATCGTCGAGACCGTCTCGGAGATGAGCGGTATATTCGGTGAACGAAAGGCGGTGCTGGTCAAGGAACTGACGAAACTGTTCGAAGAGATATACCGGGGGACCTTCCCTGAAATCCTTTCCCGGCTTGAGGCCTCCAAGATCGCCGGAGAGTACGTGCTCGTGATTGAGGGCAGGGGGGAAGAGGAAGGGATGAATGCGGACATTGCTCTGGCCGAGGTAAAGGCGCTGATGAAAAAAGGCCTCAGCCGCAAGGATGCCTCCAAAAGGATCGCGGAGCAGTACGGTCTGAGCAGGAAGGAACTCTATGACAAAAGCCTGGAATAAGTGCGAGTCTGCGAATACACTGACTTTCCTTGTTGATGGCGGTCATTCCCGTGAAGACGGGAATCCCCTGTTTACCGACTGCTATTAGCCCGGCAACTACATACATGTATTTTCTGCTTTGTCATTCCACGACCTGCCTGCCGGCAGGCAGGTCCGAGGACGACAGATTAAGGATTTTTCCAGGAATCTCAACGCAATGAAGTATTTAAAATACTGGCTTCCTGTTCTGCTGTGGATGGGGTGTATCTTCTGGATGTCGACCGGAACCTTTTCTTCGCAGAACACCTCCGCGTTCCTTGAACCGGCCCTGAACCTGCTCGTCCCCGATCTTTCCCGGCAGGATATCGACATGATTCACGGAGCGGTCCGCAAGACCGGTCATGTTACCGAGTATTTCATCCTTGGCCTCCTCCTCTTTCGCGCCTTCAGGAACAGCCTGGATAAACAGCGCGGATGGCATTGGGCCTTCTATTCCATATCAGTCATCGTGATGTATGCTGCAGGGGACGAACTTCACCAGTCTTTTGTGGCCACGAGAACCGCAGCTCTCAGCGACGTCTGCCTCGATATAGCCGGCGGGCTGCTTGGCCAGGGGGCCTGCCTTCTCCTGCTCAGACGCGAGCACAGGAATGGTATGCACGCTGCTTCATCTGCAAATACATTGAAATAGACATGCGTCCGTCCGGCGCGCAAACACAAATGACACGTTACTCCTGATACCTCTTGAGGACAAGGACGGCGTTCACGCCTCCGAAGCCGAAGGACTGGGTAATCGCGGTCCTGCAGGAGATGACCGACTTCGAGGTAACGATATTCAGACGACAGGCGACGTCCTTCTCCTGAAGGTTAATCGTCGGCGGGATAATCCCGCTCTGCAGCGTGACCGCGGTAAAGGCGGTCTCAAGTGCCCCCGACGCGGCAAGCATATGGCCGGTCATGGCCTTGAGGGCACTGGCAGGCACGTCGGTTATGCGGGACGAGAAGACCTGCTGCAACGCCCTGGCTTCAGCAGCATCACCGAGAACGGTCGAGGTCCCGTGTGTATTGATGTAGTCAACTGCAGCGGCAGAAATCCCGGCGTCTCTCAGGGCAGCGGATAGCCCCCTGGCCTCCCCGTCGCTGTCGGGTTTTGTCAGATGGAAAGCGTCGACGGTATTTGCGTAGCCGGCAATCTCCGCGTAAATGCGGGCACCCCTCCGGAGCGCCGGTCCCAATTCTTCGAGGACAAGGATGCAGGCCCCCTCTGACAGGACAAAACCGTCTCTGTGACGGTCAAACGGCCGGCTCGAGGAAGGTTCGATCCCCTTTGACAGGGCTCCCGATGATCCATACCCCTCGAGACAGAGCCTGCATACCGGGGCCTCTGTTCCGCCTGCCAGAACCGGTCCCTCATAGCCCGCCCGGATCAGCCTGAACGCCTCACCGATCGCATTCGAACCTGAGGCGCAGGCGTTCGAAATGCCGAGACAGTGTCCACGGAGACCGATCTTCTGCGCACAGAACGAAGGGGCCGCACTGATCGTTGTTGATGGCATCAGGAAGGGAGAAAGACGGCGGGCTCTTTCACGGCCGGTCCCCGCTGACTGAGCAACCGCCCGCTCAAGGGTGCTGATCCCGCCCCTGCTCGAGCCGATGATCACACCACCAGAACCGGGGGAACCCCCTTCTGCAACCCCGGCATCCTCTACTGCCATCACCGCTGCAGCAACCGCATACTGGACAAAGGGATCGAAATGCATCGCCTCTTTTTCTGAAAGAAAGCTCCGGGGATCAAACCCACGGAGTTCGCCCGCCAAACGCCAGGCAAGGCCCTCTGCATCAAATCCGGTGACCGGTCCAAGCCCTGACCTGCCTGCAAGGGCCGCCTCCCAGCTCTCTCCAAACGTATTTCCGAGGGGAGTGACTGCACCGATACCTGTTATCACCACGCGTCGTGTATGCATATTGAAAAGAAATTATGATCAATCCCCCGGGACATTGTCAAAGAACCCCGGTGTCTCACTCCCTGCAGAAGATGCGGATTCTTCTTTTATAATTAAGCGGTTCTGTGCTATCGTAAGGGATAAAAATAAATACCGAGGTCTTTTTTGTCGGGCGCTATTCTCAGAAAAAAACGCGAAGAGCTGGGGCTGGATATCAGGCAGGTGGCTGATCAGCTCAGGATCAGGGCAGATTACCTGTCGTCCATAGAACAGGACCTCTTCGATAAATTACCGGCACCGGTCTATACCATGGGCTATATCAGGAGCTACGCCCGGCACCTGAATGTCGACCCCACCGCAATCCTCGGGTTCTATGCAGAGCGGCTTCCCAAACCAAAGACAGACACCCCTGCCATCCCGGTGGTACTTGCAGAGAAGAGAAAACCGTGGCTTCTTTACCTTGTTCTTGCAGTCGTGGTTGCCGCAGCCGGAACCGGCATATATCTGCGCATGCCTCATTCCCCTGTCCAAGACAGGACTGAAACAACCGGGGCGCGGACAGAGCCGAAGCTGCCTGCAGTTGCGAAACAGCCCGCACATGCCGTCGAAAAAACAGAACCGGGCATAGCGGCACTGAAAGAGGTCCCGCAGCCACTCCCGGCAGCACAGAAGCCACCGGCAGGCCCTTCTCTGCCTGCTGCCGTTACCCCCGGCAGTCAGACCCCGGGCCGCATCGAATCCGGACAGGACATGCATCTCCTCACGATACAGGCAGTCGAAACCAGCTGGATATATGTGAAGTTCAGCAACGGCAGGTACGAATCTGCTACGCTCAAGGCAGGGGCGTCGAGGCAGTGGAGCTTCCAGGAAAGTGCGTATCTCAAAATCGGCAATGCCGGAGGCGTACGTCTGACGCTCGACGGCCGCGAACTGGCACCGGCCGGACAATCAGGCCAGGTCGCGATCCTCACCCTCCCGCAGCAACCCCAGTAGGCTTCCTTTTCCGGCTCGTCAAGATTCTTGCGGGCGATTTCGTGCAGCCCCGTTTGGCATAACGTCTGATTGTGCCTCCCTTTGGCAAAGGGAGGTTAGGAGGGATTTTAAGAATATTAAGCAGTGCAACAGATAGGGTAGAGTTGCTGACAATTGAGAAAATCTCCCCTCACCCCTCTTTGCCAAAGAGGGGAATTATTAACTCGGCAAATAAATATCTCAGTCTGTCATCCCCGCTTGTCGGGGATCCTTCTTTGGTTTCGGATAGATTCCGGGCAAGCCGGAATGACAACGTTAAACTATTTGCTTGCCGGTTTAATAGAAACTAACCGCAAACTTTTTTCAGAGCTCTATTTCTTTATCTTTGCGTAGGAATCCTTCAGTGACACAATCCGGTTGAAGACCGGCCGGCCCTCTGCAGAATCACCCGGGTCGACACAGAAGTAGCCCTGGCGTTCGAACTGGAACCTCTCCCCTTTTTCTGCCCCTGCCAGACCGGGCTCGATTTTGGCCGACGGCAGGACTTCGAGGGACTTCGGGTTGAGGCATTCCAGAAAATCGGGACATTCCTTTTCATCCGACGGATTCGGCTTTGTGAACAGGTGGTCATAAAGCCGCACCTCCGCATCAACCGCGTGCCGGGCCGATACCCAATGGAGCGTCGCCTTCACCTTCCTGTTGTCGGGCGCGTCCCCGCCGCGTGTCGCGGGATCATAGGTGCAGTGCAGTTCGGTGATGCGGCCGGTGGTCCCGTCTTTCACCACGGCGACGCAGGTGATGAAATAGGCGTACCGCAGCCGGACCTCGCGGCCGGGGGCGAGACGGAAGAACTGCTTCGGCGGGTCCTCCCGGAAATCCTCCTCCTCAATGTAGAGCACACGCGAAAAAGGGACCATACGGCTGCCCATCGAGGGATCTTCGGGATTGTTCACGGCACTCAACTCCTCGGTCTGGTCTTCGGGATAGTTCAGAATGACCACCTTCAGCGGCCTCAGGACCGCCATAAAGCGCCGTGCTGTCCTGTTCAGTTCCTCCCTGATGCAATGCTCAAGCAGGCCGTAGTCCACAAAGCTGTTTCGCTTGGCAACCCCGATCCTCTCGCAGAAATTCCTGATCGACGACGGCGTATACCCCCGTCTGCGTATGCCCGAGAGGGTCGGCATCCTCGGGTCATCCCAGCCCGAAACGTGTCCCCCGGCCACCAGCCTGATAAACTTGCGCTTGCTCATCACCGTATAGCTGAGGTTCAGCCGCGCAAACTCGATCTGCTGCGGATGGCAGGCGACCTCCAGTTCGTCAAGGAACCAGTCATACAGCGGGCGGTGGTCCTCGAACTCAAGCGTGCAGATCGAATGCGTAATCCCCTCGACCGAATCTGAAACGCAGTGCGCATAGTCGTACATCGGATAGATGCACCACGCATTCCCGGTGCGGTGATGCCCGGCCTTCAGAATGCGGTACATCACCGGATCGCGCATGTTAAGGTTGCCGGAAGTCATATCGATCTTTGCCCTCAGGACATGGGCGCCCTCTTCGAATTCACCTGCCCTCATGCGCGCAAAGAGATCGAGATTCTCTTCGACCGTCCTGGTGCGGTACGGGCTCTCTTTTCCCGGACCGGTGAGCGTCCCCCGATACTCGCGCATCTCGGCTGCAGACAGGCTGCAGACATAGGCCTTGCCTTTCCTTATCAGCTGCACGGCATATTCGTAAAGCTTTTCAAAGTAGTCCGACGCATAATAGAGATGACCGCCCCAGTCAAATCCGAGCCAGTGGACATCTTCCTGAATAGAGTCGATATACTCGACCTCCTCCTTCGTCGGGTTTGTATCGTCAAACCTGAGGTGGCACCTGCCCCTGAATTCCTCTGCCAGGCCGAAGTTCAGGCAGATCGACTTTGCATGCCCAAGGTGCAGATATCCGTTCGGCTCAGGCGGGAACCGGGTGACCACGGCACCGTTGTTCTTCCCTGCCTGCAGGTCCTCCGTGACGATCTCGCGGATAAAATGTGTCGGCTGGTCCGGCTCCTGCTGCGCCTGGCCCCCGGTGTTTCCTGCCTTGATGTCTCTATCGGTCATCTTAACCCTTTGCCTTAAACCCGGGACAGCCCTCAAAACCGAAGCAGGTCGCCTGTTTCCTCATGACACAGTGGGCATTGATGCAGATGGGTGTTTTGTCGCCGTATGCGGCATGGGAACCACGCGTCTGCCCTTTGCCTCCCTGTCCCTGCATCCTTGTCCTGCTGCGTTTTGGGGTATCCGGGGTTTTCATGGACGTTTTTATATTTTTTATATAATAATACAACCGCCATGCACGATCAAACTATTCAAACCGGCAAAAGCATATCCTCATGAATTCCCCTGAGATCAACGAGCTCTTTCTCGGAACGATCCGGAGGCATTCCCTCCTGCAGCAGGGGATGAGCGTGCTCGTCGGACTCTCGGGCGGACCCGACTCGGTCTGTCTCCTCCACCTGCTCCGGGGGATACAGGAAGACCTTGCCCTTGACCTGCAGGCCGTCTATGTCAATCACAACCTCCGGCCGGATGAAGTTCCGGACGAGATCGCGTTCTGCGAAAAGACCTGCCGTGAACTCGCGGTCACCCTTGTCGTGAAATCGGTCGACGTCGCCGGGTATCAGCGGCAGAGCGGCTTAAGCCGGCAGGAGGCCGCCCGGGAACTCAGGTATAGGGCCTTTGAGGAGGCGGCCGCTGAACTCGGGGCCTCCATAATAGCGCTCGCGCATAATGCCGATGATCAGGCCGAGACGATCTTCATGCGGCTGATCAGGGGTTCGGGACCAAAAGGTCTCTCGGGGATTCCGCCAAAGCGGGGAAGGATCATCCGGCCCCTGATCGAGACTGAACGGAGCCTGATCGAGCAGTTTCTCGCAAAGGAAAACATCCCGTATGTCACTGATTCGTCAAACCTGAAACAGGACTATCTCAGAAACAGGTTCCGTCTCTCTCTCATGCCGGAGCTCAAGAATATCAATCCGAACCTCCTGAATACCGTCAGGACAACCGCAGCCATACTGCAGGAGGAAGAAGACTACCTGGAGATCATCGTTACGAAGACGCTGATGAAGCTGATCAGCAGAAAAACGCCGCACCGGATCGAGCTCTTCCTCTCCCCGCTCGAAAGACTCGAAACGGTTATCCTCCGGCGCGTCCTGCGGAGGGCGATCGGGAGTACCGAGGGGCTGCGCGGCATCGGGTTCCTGCATATTGAGGAGATCATCCACCTTCTGAAGAACGGCAGGCCCGGGGACCGCATCTATCTTCCCAGGGGCATACGCGTGATCAGGGAATATGCTCTCCTGAGGATCACCTCCGAAGAGCCGGTCAGGATAGCCGACTACCTGCTCCGGCCGGGCGAGGAGGTCGCGGTCGTCGGGGCGGGAGTGGTGATCAGGGCCTCTCTCGAAGATGGCCCACCCTATCCGAAAGATCCGGACGAGCCGGGAGACGGAAAGACCTCCGTGCTTCTCGATGCCGGGAAGATGACCTTCCCGCTGACAATACGGGCCCGGAGATGCGGCGACTTCTTCTATCCTCACGGCTTCGGAAAAAAGAAGAAGCTGCAGGACTACCTGGTCGACGAAAAGGTGCCGCGGGACGAGCGGGAGCAGATCCCTATCCTTTTGTCGGGCAGCGATATCGTATGGGTCGCCGGCTACCGGTCGGATGAACGGTTCAGGCCTGCCGGGGATACAAAAAAATACCTGCGACTTGTTATAGTAAAGGGTAAATTTTGATTATAGTCCCTTCAAGGAGGCTCATTTGACCGAGAATATCAGGGTCCGTTTTGCGCCGAGCCCGACCGGGCATCTCCATATCGGCGGGGCGAGGACAGCGCTTTTCAACTGGCTCTTTGCGCACCATCACCGCGGCAGGTTCATACTCCGGATCGAAGATACAGACACCACGAGGTCGACCGATGAATACATCGAGGCCATAATCCAGGGGATGACCTGGCTCGGGCTCGACTGGGATGAAGGTCCGTTCAGGCAGACCGACCGGTTCGATGTCTACCGCAGCTATGTTGACCGGCTGGTCAAAGAGGGCAGGGCCTATCACTGTTATTGTTCTGCTGAAGAGCTCGAGACCAGGCGTCAGGAGGCCATGGCGCTGGGCAGGCCGGTCATGTACGACGGCCGGTGCAGAAGCCTGCAGGAGCCTGTCCCCGGTGTTGCGCCGGTGGTCAGATTCATGATGCCCCGCGACGGCCAGACGGTTGTCCATGATATGATCCACGGCGCCGTGGAGTTCGACAATGCCCAGCTCGACGACCTGATCATCCTCCGTTCGGACAGCACGCCGACCTACAATTTCACGGTGGTGGTCGATGACGTGGATATGCGGATCACCCATGTGATCAGGGGGGACGACCACCTGAACAACACCCCCAAGCAGATACAGATGTATAAGGCCCTCGGGTATGAAACACCGAAGTTCGCACACCTGCCGATGATCCTCGGCGCAGACAAGACGCGGCTCTCGAAGCGGCATGGCGCCACCTCCGTCATGGCATATTACGAGATGGGGTATCTCCCGGACGCCCTGATCAACTACCTTGTAAGACTTGGCTGGTCCTACGGCGACCAGGAGGTATTCACCCGGGATGAGCTTATCCGGCATTTCTCGTTCGAGAGCGTCGGCAAGGCTGCCTCCGTATTCAACCCTGAAAAACTCCTCTGGCTGAACAGCCAGTATATCATGAAGGCCTCGCCCGAAAGCCTCGCCCTGCAGGTGGTCCCGTTTCTGATAAAGGAGGGGATCCTCTCAGAAGAAGAAAAGGTCGAGCGGGAGTGGCTGGCAAAGGCAGTATCGACGCTGCAGGAACGCGCCAAGACCCTTGTTGAACTGGCCTCGTCCCTGCGCTATTTCTTCAAAGACCCCACGGCCTATGATGAAAAGGCCAAGACGAAATTCCTGAACAGCCAGAGCCAGCCCCTGCTCGCCGAACTGCGCGACGGCCTGCAGGGGCTGGATGATTTTTCGCATGACGGGATCGAAGGCACATTCACCGCACTCGTTGAAAAACACGGCGTCAAGCTCGGTGCGCTCGCCCAGCCGGTCAGGGTGGCCCTCACCGGTGGCACCGTCAGCCCGGGCATCTTCGAGGTGATCGAAATCCTCGGCAAAGAGACGACTATCCGCAGGATCGACACGGCAAGAGCCGCGATCGCTGCAGGACCGGCATGAGTTATATTGCGGTCCTGGGAGCCGGGAGCTGGGGCACGACGCTGGCCTGCCTCCTGGTCGACAAGGGGTATGATGTCTCCTTCTGGTCGTTCGAAAAGGAAGTGGCCGACGAAATCAACCGGCATGGCAGAAACAGCGTCTACCTGCCTGATGTAGACCTGCCGCCGGGACTGAAGGCCACCCACGACATCGAAGAGGCTGTCCGAAAGTCACGCTATATACTGAATGTGGTGCCGACGCAGTTTACCCGGAAGGTCTTTCAGGAGGCAATACAATATATCCACGAGGACGCGATCATCACCAGCGCCTCAAAGGGCATAGAACAGGGCAGCCTCCAGACCGTCTCGGGCATCCTGCACGAGCTGTCGGGTTCACGCGGTGCGGTACTCTCGGGTCCGAGCTTCGCAAAAGAGGTGATCGCAAAGTATCCGACGGCGGTCACCCTGGCCTGCCAGAACCCCGAGACCGGCCTGCTGTTGCAGGAGATATTCAACACGAATTACTTCAGGGTCTATACGCATCGCGACATCATCGGCGTCGAGATCGGCGGCGCACTGAAGAATGTGATCGCGATCGCCTCGGGCATCTCGGACGGGCTCGGCCTTGGACACAGCGCGCGGGCTGCACTGATCACCCGGGGCCTGGTCGAAATAACGAGGCTCGGCGAGGTCATGGGAGCTGACAAGAGGACCTTCTCGGGCCTGAGCGGGATGGGGGACCTGGTGCTTACCTGCACGGGACCGCTGTCGCGGAACTACTCGGTCGGAATCAAGCTGGGACAGGGGATGAGACTGGCTGACATCATCTCCTCGACGCGGAGCGTTGCCGAGGGAGTTGCCACTGCGCAGTCTGCATTTGAACTCTCAAAGAAGTATGATGTCGAGATGCCAATTGTCGAACAGGTATACAATGTCCTGTATCAAAATGAAGACCCGGCCACAGCGGTCAATTCCCTCATGACCCGGTCCCTGAAATCCGAATTCTGAGACCTGATGCAGACCGGGAAGATCAGACAGATTCTTGACGACCTCGGCGCCGGCGGAATAACTGCTGATACTGCCCTGGACCTCCTGAAACATCTCCCGTACGAAGACCTTTCCTTTGCAAAGATCGACCACCACCGGCATATGCGCCAGGGGATACCCGAGGTGATCTATGCCGCCGGGAAGACTGAAAAACAGGTCGTCGCCATAGCAAGGGCGATGCACAGGAACACCGGCAGTTTCCTGATCACCCGTGCGTCAAGGAAGATTTATGCGCAGCTGCGGATACGGGCGGCCGTCTATCATGAGGCTGCGGGGATGATATCGGTTGGCGGTTCTGAGGAACGAAAGGGGAATATCCTGGTACTGACTGCCGGGACATCGGACCTTCCGGTGGCAGAGGAGGCAGCGGTCACCGCAGCGTTTCTCGGCAGCAGCGTACTGACAGTCCACGATGTCGGTGTAGCCGGGCTTCACCGGCTCCTGGACAACAGGGAGGCCATGGGGAATGCGCGGGTGATTGTTGTTGCGGCCGGCATGGAAGGCGCCCTTCCCTCTGTCGTGGGGGGCATGACCGACAAACCGATCATTGCCGTGCCGACCTCGACCGGGTACGGGACCAGCTTCAACGGCCTGACCGCACTCTTCGCCATGCTCAACTCGTGCGTCCCGGGCATCGCCGTGATGAACATAGACAACGGCTTCGGTGCCGGCTGCCTTGCCCACAGAATCAATACGCTGGCCTGAGACTCCCTCCCATTACGCACACGGCAGATGGAAGCTGAAATGAACGTCCAGAGGCAACCGCAGGCGCTGCAGATCCGCAGTCTGCTGATCGATCCTCCGCTGCTTCTGGCACCGATGGCAGGGCTTACCCATAGCGCCCTCAGGCGGATCATGGCAACCTTCGGCGGTTTCGGTCTTTTGTCCACCGAAATGCTCTCGGCAAAAAGGCTGCCCACTGAAAATCCCCGCATCTCCCCGTACCTGATCAGGACCGGTGCGGAAAAACCGCTTTCGTATCAGCTCCTGACGTCCAACGACAGAGAGATAGGCCGGGCCGTCGATGCGCTCCACGCGTGCGGGGCTGACGCGGTTGACCTGAATATGGGCTGCCCGTCAACGGCGGTCGGCAAGTTCGGTGCAGGCGTGATACTGATGGAGCGGCCTGACGAGGTTCGCCGGATCGTGGCCGAGGCCAGGAGGCGCACCTCGCTCCCCCTGAGCGCAAAGATCCGGCTCGGCAGCGATGCCGATGACTGCCTGAAGTTGGCAGCATTCTGCTCCATGCTTGAAGGTGAAGGGATTGATATGCTATCGGTGCATGCCCGGTTCAAACAGGAGCCCTTTGTGCGAAATCCGCGATGGGCATATATTGCTGAGATAAAGAAATGCATTCAAATACCCGTTATCGCCAACGGAGGCATTTTCTCTGCAGAAGATGCAGAGAAATGCCTGGGAATATCAGGCGCTGACGGATTGATGCTCGGTCGGGGAGCAGTGACAAGGCCCTGGCTCTTCGCCGAAATAGCGCGGAGCGTCTATGGCGCGGAGATACCGAAGCAGGCGGTTTCGCTGCCGGATATGTATGCGGCTTTTATTGACGCGCTGAATGCTGATTATCGCCCGATCTATCGCCTGGGCAGGCTTAAGGCATTCACCCACTATTTCTCCCGGAACTATAAATTCGGGCACTCGTTGGCTTGCAAAATCCAGACGAGCAGCAGCATGGACGAGGCCCGTGAACGGGCCTGGACATTCTTTGCAAACAACAGTGAGGAAGGCAATGCAGCACCCGGATCCATGAGGGAGGAAAAAACTATATCATGTACCTGACATCCTTTATGCATCGTGACAAGCTGTTCGGGATCACCGAGCGGTGGTTCTGCGGGCGTTCGGAACCCGGTGATGCGCGGATCATCACCGAGATCCTGATCGGTGACGGCTTCGTCGTGAGCGAGACGCTCGAGACGCTGACCGGACGCCTGCTCGGCATGATCGGCAAAAAGCCCGCGCATCAAAAACAGATCCGCTTCAAGGGCGAACTCAGGGACCTGCTCTGCCTTGGCAGCCGCGACACGAATCCACGCGTGGAGGAGCTCATAAACCGGTACCGGGAAAACCCTGACTACTTTTACAGGGAGGCCCCGATAAACGGGGTGATCTGTCTCGACGAACAGGAACAGCTGCTCGCGCTGTACCGGAAAAAGCGTCCCAAAAGGATCGCGGAAAAGGCAAACCGGAGGATCGCCGACTGGATCTTCAAGAATGTGCTGGAGCGGGCACAGCAGATGGCCGAGGAAAGGGCGCGGCTGTCAGGAGTCCCGCTCGACCAGTTTGTCACACCTCCCGAGGAGATGCAGAAGGAGTTCGTGCACGCAGAGGAGTCGATCGCCCGCAGCTTTCGGGAGGGGAGCATCCATTTCGACAAAACCGCCCTGACTATCCAGGATGTCGGCGCAATCAAAATCGTGGCGCAAGAACGTGAACTGCAGTCCCTGGAGAAGTCTATCAGCGAGACGCCTGATATCACCGTCGTCGAAAAAGAGGAATTCAGCGGCAAATATCACGCCACCAACCTTGTCCTCGAGGTCTCCTGGGATGCGGAAGACGTCTGCCGCAGGTACCACGACTGCAGGGCCTGGGAAAAGTACCTGAACCGGGGGATACCCGAAGCAGAACTGAAGCAGGGGTTGGAGCCTTTTCTGGTTCAGGCGGAGCCCCGGATAAACATTGAACTGATACTTTCAACGTTTCCCCACATGGTTGAATCGGAACTCGGTAACAGTATCCATGAAGAGAGGATTATCGCGCAGAGGGACAACAAGCGTTACAGGGGCTATATCCCGATGAATGTGGAGTTTCTCGTTGAGGCGATCTTTGCCGTCGGGTTCAGTCCGAGGGTCGATGTCGAGGAGGTACCGATCAAGCTCTGGGGGAGGTATCTCCCCGAGACGCTGAGTTCATACGTGCGCCACCTGCATGATATGCCCGAGCATGACCGCTTTCACTGAATGCAGGAGGTAACGCCCCCGGCTGCGCCTCGCCCCCTCTTATCTTAAGAGGGGGCAAAGGGACGTTGTGACTTTCAGGACACCGATATATTCAGGCTAGTCTTTCTTCTCGTCAGGGCAGCTGCCGTCTTCCTGCTTCCTGCTCTCCTCGCTTTTACCCTTCTGCTGTTTGCCTGCAAGGTATGACTCAGACGGTGTCCAGTTGAAGGTGGCCACTTTTGATACTTCGTCCGCGCTTCTGCCCAGCATCTTTGTCACGAGCACCTTGCCGGCGATCACCAGCCCGACCATCGGCAGGAACGCCGCATACAGGAGTCCGATAAAAGGTCCTGCCGCAAGAATGATAACAGGGTTAATCCTGTAGTAGGTGTCGGCGCTGTCTCCCGGGAGTTGTCCCTCGCTGCGGAGTATCACCCGCTGACCATTCGTAAGGTTCCAGTAATTCCCCTTGCTGCCTGTCTCTCCTCCTCTGTGTCTCAGCCGTGCCATTGTATTGTCCTCCTTCGTTTTTTTGCTCTCTTGATTTCATGATACCAGAAGAAAAACAATCGGGTAATTGGGAATAGTACCTACTATTCAGGAAAAAAGATCTTAGGAGATGCGGTTAGGGGGATTTGAGCGTAACAGAACCGTTCTGGGGATTGTAGTCATATTTCGACATATCAAGGTTCTGGCCCGCAAGGGGTTTAATCTCTTCAAGCGTCTCGGGATAACGGTCATTGGCAGCATGATATGCCTCAAGCGCCTTTTTCACCGCATCGAGGTCCCCGGCCACACCAGCCTGCTTTCCCTTCTCATAGGAGGTGACCATGGCGTCGCCGTACGTGGCCACGGGGTTCTTCGGTTTCTCCTGGCAGGCGAAAAGAAAGGAGATCATAACTGCAGCACAGATAATCTTCACCATGAATAGAGTTTATCACAGCTGTGCGTGAATTGGTAGCTGCAGGCGCATGCCACCTTGTCTTTGAGGAAGCTTGGTTCCCACGCTGAACCATGCCGGTTGGCAGAAAGAACGACGACAATGTTATTTTTAGCCCGGCAAATATATACATGAAACTTTCTGCTTCGTCATGCCACGACTTGATCGGGGAATCCAGGTATTTCAATAGGCTCTGGATTGTCCGGTCAAGCCGGACAATGACGACATTATGATATTTGATTGCCAGATTAATAATTTTTTTTGGGGGGGTGAGGGGCTGCCCGGTTGGGGGAAACCGGGCAGCCCCTCGGGGGGAAAACGTATAAACCGTTTATACCGATTTTCTCAGAAAGGTCGGCAGGTCAAGGGCCTCCTCATACTTGAAGCCGTCGCTGCCCTTCTGTACCGTCTCGAGGTCGAAGTTCATGTTCTTGGCGAGGACCCTTTCGGAACCCTTGAAGCTCAGCGGTTCCTTGACCGGCCTCCATTTCTGGATCTCCGGGAGCTGGACCTTTTCCTTCTTCTCATCAAACCCGGTCGCAATCACCGTCACCCGCACCTCGTCCTTGATGTCCGGATCGACGACCGCACCGAAGATCACATTGACATCCTCGTGCGCCAGGTCGTAGATCAGGGCTGTTGCGTCGTTGATCTCGTTCAGGGACATCTCTATCCCGCCGGTGATATTCATCAGGATGCCCTTTGCGCCCTCGATCGAAGAGTCCTCAAGCAGCGGGTTCGAAATCGCCTGTTTCGCCGCCTCGAACGCACCGCGTTCGCCTCTGCCGACGCCGGAACCCATGACCGCTCGGCCCATATTCTCCATGATCGTCTTGACGTCCGCAAAGTCGACGTTTATCAGCCCGGGGACGAGGATGATGTCGGATATGCCCTGCACCGCCTGCCTCAGGACGTCATTGGCGATCGAGAACGACTTGAGCAGGGGAGTGCCCTTTTCGACCACCATGCTTATTTTGTCGTTCGGGATGACGATGATGGTATCGACGTGCTTCGAAAGCTCTTTCATGCCCTCTTCCGCGTTGATCAGTCTGCGTTTCCCTTCATAGAAGAAGGGTTTTGTCACGACGGCCACGGTCAGGATGCCGAGCTCCCTGGCGATGCTCGCAACCACCGGGGCGGCTCCGGTGCCGGTGCCGCCGCCCATGCCCGCGGTTATGAAGACCATATCGCAGCCATCCATCACCTCCAGAAGGGCCTCCCGGTCCTCATGGGCCGCCTGCCTGCCAATCTCGGGGTTCGAGCCTGCGCCCAGCCCCCGTGTCAGTTCCGTCCCGAGCTGGATGCGCACCGGCGCCAGGGACGTCTCAAGCACCTGCAGGTCTGTGTTGGCCGCAATGAACTCAACCCCCTGCAGAGTCGAGGCAATCATATTATTGACCGCGTTGCCTCCTGCACCGCCGACGCCGATCACCTTGATCTTGGCCTTCTGCCCCCTTATTTCTTCGATTTCGAACATACCATACCCCCTTCTTTTTTGTAGTCTGGATTTATTGCTTCCGCATTCTTAAAAAGATCTTTTGCCCAGTGCCGCATCCTGCCGAGAAGACTGTTCGAGCTGACCGGATGGACGCTGCGCGGACGATCGACGATCGACGAACAGGCAACGAGGCCTACCCCGGTGGCATACTGAGGACTCCTGAGCGCCGAATCAACAGCCTGATCAGCTGTGCTGATGATGTGCGGCGTGCCGATCCGAACCGGCAGCTGCAGGACCGACTCGGCCATCCGGTCGAACCCCTTCATCAGAGACGAGCCGCCGGCCAGTACAACGCCATACACGGCATGCTCATAGCCAAACCCCCGCTTCAGTTCTTCCCTGACGAGTTCCAGCATCTCCTCGCACCGGGGCCGGATAATACTGACGAGGCTGGCACGGGGAAGCGACCTGACCTGACCACCGGCCTGGGTCATCTGGACTTCCGGCTCTTCGTCGTCCTGGCCGGCCATGGCAGCTCCGGCCGTCTTCTTCAGTCGTTCAGCCTCCGGCATCTGGATCCTCAGACCGACCGCAATATCATTCGTAATGTGGTTGCCGCCGACCCCGAGCACCGCGGCGTGCCTGAGACTCCCCTCCCTGAAAAGGGCTATATCCGTGGTACCGCCTCCGATATCGACGAGGACAACTCCGGCCTCCTTCTCGTCCCTGGTGAGGACCGCACGCGCAGAGGCGAGCGGTTCAAAGACGAGGTCCACGACATCGAGCCCGGCCTTCTCGCAGCATTTCAGCAGATTCTGCACGGACGAAATCGCACCGGTGATGATCTGGACCTTTGCCTCGAGCCTGACGCCCGACATGCCGATCGGGTCGGTAATCCCCTCCTGGCCGTCGAGGATAAACTCTGTCGGGATGACATGCAGCACCTCGCGGTCAAGCGGGATATAGACCGCACGCGCCGACTCGATCGCTCGTTCAACATCGGCCTGACTCACCTCTTTCCCCCTGATACCGACGGCACCGCAGCTCTCAAAGCCCCTGACATGGCTGCCTGATATGCCGACCGAGACCGACCTGACCCTGACGCCGCTGCAGGCCTCGGTCTCGTCCAGCGCCTTCTTTATCGAGCCGACCGTGTCATCGATATTGATAACCACGCCTTTTCTGAGCCCGGCAGACGGTGAAACACCCATGCCCAGGAGGTTGATCTCGGAACCGTGCACCTGCGCCGCAACCCCGCAGATCTTGGTAGTTCCGACATCGAGGCCGACGATGATATGCTGCCTCATCTGCGGACCACCTCATTCACCGGTTTTACCACCACCCTGTTCGCAAACCTCAGATCGATATAATCAACCGGGATCCGCCTGCTCCTGATCTCTTCCTCCAGCTCCAGCAGCCTCACCAGTTTTTCCTGGTAGTCGCCGGTCCCGACCTTTACCACAACGCCGTCGAGGTTTACGGTCATCTCCTGCTGTTTCTGTGCGATGACCTCTATCCTGTCCTTGCGGCCGATCATGCCTGCGTCCCTGATCGCCCTGACCAGATTGATCGCCTCGCCGAACACCTCTTTCTTCTCAAAGGGGTCGCCGACGATGACGGGAAGGAAGGGAATCGGGCTGTCCTTCAGCTCCTCAAGCAGCTTCCCCCTGTTATCAACGATAAAGTGCCTGCCGCCCATGTCGAGGAGCGCAAACGCCTCGGCCTCGCTGATGAATACCTGAAGGGTATGCGGGAAATCCTTTCTGACCGATACCGACCGTATCCAGGGAGACGTGCTCATGCTGCGGAAGACGGCGCTCGAAGAGAGGGTCGCCAGGTTCTCTTTCTCCCCAAGCCCGGTCAGGCTCCTGAGGTCCTCGTCAGTCAGGTGGCGGTTGCCGGTAAAGCGGATCTGCTGCAGCGGGAAGGCGCTTCTGACGACAGCATACCCTGCTGACGCAAGTATGAGGAGGATCAGCAGGGGCAGCACGATCCTGGCCGTCTGCTTCAGCCGCAGGACCGTGGTCGACCTGTCTTCCCTGGCGACGACGGTATTCTTCCTGATTTTTTTCACACCCTTCAACCGGCAACCTCTTCCATGATCTTCTCGATCAGCCGCGGGAAATCAAGGCCGGCCGACGCAGCAATCTTCGGCAGGAGACTCGTCTCGGTCATGCCCGGAATCGTGTTGACCTCCAGGACAAAGAGCTGTTTCCGGTCATCCACAATGAGATCGACCCGTGTCGCCCCGCAGCAGCCGAGAGCGCGGTGGGCGGCCAGGGCCGCTTCTCCCGCCTTCTTATAGGTCCGGCTGTCGAGAGCCGGGGGGATGACATACTCGGTCAGGCCTGCGGTGTACTTCGCCTCATAACTGTAGAACTCAAGAGAGGGCCTCACCTCGACCCCGCCGATCGGCCGGTCGTTCAGAATCGCGATCTGCACTTCCTTCCCCCTGATATACTGTTCGAGGACAACCGCGCTGCCGTAAGCAAAGGCCTTTTTCACCGCCCTCGCTGCAGCGTCCATATTCCTGACGATCTCAACACCGACACTCGAGCCCTCGGTCGCTGGCTTAACGACCCAGGGGAGTTTAAATCCGGTGCCGAGTCTGAAGCCCCTTGCCTTGAACTCCTGCTGCCTGACAATGCGGCATGCAGGGACCGGGATACCGTGGTACAGAAAGATCTTCTTCGAGGCCTCCTTGTCCATCGCCAGGGCCGAGGCGAGGACCCCCGAACCGGTATAGGGGATACCCATGATCTCGAGCATGCCCTGCACTGCGCCGTTCTCCCCGTGTCCGCCGTGAAGGGCGATGAAGGCAAGTTCGATCTTCTCTTTTTTCAGCAGGGGATAAAGGTCCGCTCCTGCATCAAGGGCCCTGACGGTATAGCCGCGCGACTTCAGCGCCTTGACCACCGCAGCCCCGCTGCGCAGCGAGACCTCGCGCTCCGCAGACTGTCCTCCCATCAGCACCCCTATTTTCATCTTCTTCAGCATCTTTCTGTCCATAGCTCTCCCCTCTGTCAAATCCTTCCGGCCACCTGTATTTCAGGTTCGAGCATGATCCCGGACCTGGCGTGGACTGCCGAGGCGACCTGTTCCATCAGCGCCATATAGTCTGCTGCCGAGCCATCTCCCGCGTTTATGAAGAAATTGGCATGGACCCGGCTGACCTCGATACCGCCATGCCGCATCCCCTTGCACCCTGCCTCGTCAAGCAGTCTGCCTGCGGAATTCCCTTCGGGATTTCTGAAGACACAGCCTGCTGAACGCTCACCGATCGGCTGGGCCGCTCTCTTCTCATCGAAAAAACGGGCAGTCCTTTCCGCGACCGCCTCTTTTTCGTCGCGGCGGAGCCTGAGGTTCGCGCTCAGGATAACGTCGGTCTTCTGTATATCCGAATGACGATAGCTGAAGCCGAGGCCCGCGGCCTTGAACCGTTCGAGCCGTCCGTCAGAATCCATGATCGCAACGGAAACCACCGCATCCTTCATCTCGCAACCGTACGACCCTGCGTTCCCGAAGATTGCGCCCCCGACGGTGCCGGGTATGCCGGTCAGGCCTTCTATCCCTGCATATCCCGCCTCGCGGCAGAAATTGACCAGTCTCTGGAGCGGCACCCCTGCCTCGACAAACAGCTCGACCGCGCTGTTTCCTTCCTTCAGGACCTCAATCCGGTTGAATGAATTCAGGGAGAGTACTGCACCGTCAATCCCGTTGTCCCTGACCAGGAGATTGCTCCCCCTGCCGAGCGTCAGGTACGGCAGACCCTTCTTCCGGAACAGGGCGATCAGGTTCCTCATCGAGAGGGGATCGTCCGGCGTCAGAAATACGTCCGCCCTGCCGCCGATCCCGAGGGTCGTATGCTCCTTCATCGAAATGCCGAAGCCGATATACCCCTGATAGCTTCCCTGCAAGGCCTCTTTCAGCTCCTGCTCATTCACCGGCATGGAGCATCTCCACAAATTTTTCTCCCATTTTCCAGACATCACCGGCCCCGAGCGTCAGGACCAGGTCTCCCTCATGCACCTCCGACAGGAGATAGCGCATCGCCGCTTCCCTGTCGCTGCAGTAAAGGACATTGCTGTTCCCCCTGTCGACCACCTTGCGGTAGAGCGCCTGTGAGGTCACCCCCTCGATCGGCGGCTCCCCCGCGGGGTAGATATCCAGCAGCACGGTGTGGTCTGCAGCGTCGAACGATGCGGCAAATTCCTCCATCAGGTCGGAGGTCCTGGTATAGCGGTGCGGCTGGAAGACGACAAAGAGTTGTGCCCGTGGACCGAGGTACTTCATATTCTCGCGCGCCGCCATGATCGTGGCCCGCACCTCTGTCGGGTGATGGCCGTAATCGTCGTAGACCCTGATCCCCCTGCCCTCACCCTTGAACTCGAACCTCCGGTGGATCCCGCTGAAGCCGGCGAGAGCCTCGTTGATACGGCCGGCGTCCATCTTGAGTTCCAGCGCCACGCCGATGCAGGCAAGGGCGTTGAGGACATTATGCATCCCGGGGGCTGGCAGGCTGAACCTGCCCGCATTCTTCCCGTGATACATAAGATCAAAGCTGACCGACAGGAAGGTCTTCTCGATATTCGCTGCATGGATATCGGCATCCGGCGAGAAGCCGTAGGTGATATATCTCCGGTGGATGTCAGGAATCAGCTCCCTGACATGGCTGTTTTCGATGCAGACAAACGCCACACCGTAGAATGGAACCTTGTTGATGAAGGCGCGGAAGGCCTCCTTCAGCCGCCCCATGTCCCTGAAGAATTCCATATGTTCGCGGTCGATATTCGTCACAACCGCAATCGTCGGAGAGAGCTTCAGGAATGATCCGTCGCTCTCATCTGCCTCGGCCACGAGAAATTCGCCGCTGCCGAGCCTGGCGTTGCTGCCGATGCCCTTCAGCTTGCCGCCGATGATGATCGTCGGGTCGAAGCCGCCGTGGCCGAGCACGGTAGAAATGAGGGAGGTGGTCGTGGTCTTGCCGTGCGCACCGGCAACAAGGATGCCGTACTTCAGCCGTGCGAGTTCCGCCAGCATCTCGGCCCGCGGTATAACGGGTATCAGGTGCTTCTTTGCCGCAACAACCTCGGGGTTGTCAGCCCCGACAGCGGATGAGATGACCACGACGTGGGCATTGCCGACATGCTCCTCCCGGTGCCCGATGCTCACCTTCACGCCCATGCCGCTGAGACGCCTCGTGGTGTCGGATTCCCTCAGGTCGGACCCGGTCACCTCATAACCGAGGTTGGCAAGCACCTCGGCGATGCCCGACATGCCGATGCCGCCGATCCCGACAAAGTGGATTATCCGGTATTTTTCAAACATCTGTGCAGGCCCTCATCAGCCCCTGAAGTGGTCTGTTCAATACCAAGAAAATCCCTCCCAACCTCCCTTTGCCAAAGGGAGGAATATCCCCCTCTTTGGCAAAGAGGCCTGCCTGTCCGGCAGGCAGGGGTGAGGGGAGATTTTCATAAATACATCTGCTGCCTTCTGAAATCTGCATTAGAGTGTTCATGAGTTTTTCACCAGGCTCATCGCGATATCCACGATCCTTGAGCAGGCCTCAGGCCTGCCGAGCCCCTTGCTTGCGGCCTTCATCTCCGACTGAAGACCGGTGTTCTGGTATATTTCACGGAGCGCAGAGGCCAGGTTCTCCCCCTTCAGATCGTCTTCGAGCATCACCATGGCAGCTCCCATCTCCCCGAGCTTCAGGGCATTAAACTCCTGGTGCCTGCCGGCTGCATACGGGTAGGGGATGAGGATCGCCGGCTTGCCCAGAGCGGTCAGCTCGGCGAGGGTTGTGGCCCCGGCCCGGGATACGACGACGTCGGCGGCGGCATAGGCCTCTGCCATCTGGTATATGAAGGGGGCGACCGTCCCCTTCACGCCGGCCTTCCGGTAGGCGTCCCGGATATTCTCAAAGTCCCTGTCTCCTGTCTGGTGCAGAAACTGTATGTTGTCCCTGAGTTCGTTCAGGTGGTTCAGCGCGTCCACCATCGTGCGATTGATCGCCTGCGCCCCCGAACTCCCGCCGAAGATGAAGACGGTGAAGAGGTCTTTCTTCAGCGAGAAGAGCCTGCAGGCTGCCTCCCGGTCTCCCTTGAGGATCTTCGGCCGGATAGGATTGCCGGTCAGAAAGGTCTTGTACATGGGGAACGCTGTCAGGCTTTCATGATAGGTGACGCAGATCCGTTTGGCGACCCTGCCGAGTATTTTGTTTGTCAGTCCCGGGACCGAGTTCTGCTCATGGATCATCGTCGGAATCGATTTCAGGTCGGCGACCATGACAATGGCTCCCGAGGCATAGCCGCCGACGCCGATCACGAGGTCAGGTCTGACCGCCTTGAGTATCCGCCGGGCATCAACGAACGAAAGGAACAGTCCGGCAATCCCCTTCACCTTCCCGGCAAATGACTTGCCGACAATGCCCTGTGCCCTCAGGTACCGTATGGGATAGCCCTCACGGGGGATTATCTTCGCCTCAATGCCGTGCTCGGTTCCGACGAAGACGATCTCGGCATTACTGTCTCTTTTTCTGAATTCCTCCGCTATCGCCAGCCCCGGGAAGAGGTGTCCGCCGGTGCCGCCGCCCGCAATCATGACCTTCACGCCTGCACCCCTCTGCTGCCGTATATATTTCTGCGTGCAACCCGCCTGACTTTCGCAGCCCTGTCTTCGTGGGCAGGCACTGTCTCGTCTCCCCGGGATATCCGCAGCATGATACCGACCGCAGCCATGTTCACCAGGAGGGCCGAGCCGCCATAACTGAGGAAGGGCAGCGGGAGCCCCTTCGTCGGCACAAGTCCGGTCACGACCGCAAAATTGATCAGGGCCTGCAGGGATATCATCAGGGTTAGACCGTACGAAAGATAACAGAGGAATTTGTCCTGCGACCTGTTCGAGATCGCGATCCCCCGGCTGAAGAGAAAGACAAAGAGGGAGATCAGGACCGAGACCCCGACCAACCCCAGCTCCTCGCCGACCATGCAGACGATGAAGTCGGTGTGGGACGCCGGGAGAAAGGCCAGCTTCTGCTTCGACTCGCCGAGCCCCAGGCCGGTAATCCCGCCGCTGCCGAGGGCGATGAACGACTGGACCAGCTGAAACCCGCTCGCCAGGGGGTCCTTCCACGGGTCGAGGAACGACGTTACCCTCCTGAGGCGGTAGGGCTCCATCACCAGTCTATAGACCACGGGTATCGCCAGCACCATCACCGAGGCTATATACCGCATCCGCATGCCCGAGATAAAGAGCATCGCAAAGGTCAGGAAGGCAAGGCTCATGGTTGAACCGAAGTCAGGCTGTTTCAGGAAGACGACCTGGAACGCAGCCATGACGATAAGCGGCCTGATAAACGAATAAAAACTCTCCGGGTTGTACCCGGGCATCGAGAGATACCGGGCAAGGAATATGACCATCGAGAGCTTCACCAGCTCCGAGGGCTGGAAGGTCGTAGGCCAGAGCCTTATCCAGCGCCGCGCTCCGCCGGCGGTCACCCCGATATGCGGAAGGAAGACCATCAGGAGAAGGACAAAGGAACAGATCAGCATCGGAACGGCAGCCTTCTTCAGAAACCCGGGGTTGATACGGTAAGAGACGAAGAAGACCAGGAAGCCGAGAATCATCGTAAAAAAATGCCGTTTAAAATAATAGAACTCACTGATATTCCGCCTGGCAAGCACCGGCGTGATAACCGAGGTCGAACTGTAGATCATGAGGGCGCCAAAGGCTATCAGCAGCAGCATCGCTGCCAGAAGCCCCCGGTCATAGGTCCTGATCGAAGGCGCCTTCAGGGTATGGGCACGTGACTGCATCAGGGTTTCAGCTCCATGACCTGCTGCTTGAACTGCCTGCCGCGGTCCTCGAAGTCCCTGAACATGTCGAAGCTCGCACAGGCAGGAGAGAGCAGGACGACATCCCCGGCCTCTGCAAGGCCCTGCGCTGTCCGGACCGCTTCAGCCAGGCTTGCAGCCCGGACCAGCCGGACGGTATCATACAGGGCGGCTCCGATCTTCTCTGCAGCTTCGCCGAGAAGGATGACCGCCTTCGCCTTCCTGGTGACGATCTCCCGGAGGACCGAAAAATCCCCGGCTTTGTCGCGTCCGCCTGCGATCAGGACGACCGGCTGCGTGAAGCCTTCGAGCGACTTCAGGACCGCATCCGCGTTCGTCCCCTTCGAGTCATTGATATAGCGCACGCCGGCCAGCTCCCGCACAAATTCCAGGCGGTGCTCCAGGCCGGTAAATTCTTTAAGCGCTGCGGTCACTGCTTCAGGACCGCAGCCTGCAAGGAGTGCCATGGCAGAAGCTGCCATGGCATTCTCCAGGTTGTGGACTCCGTGTATTGCAATATCCTCTGCCGGAATCAGGGCCTGCGCTGTCGCCGTCCCGATCGACATATATACCATGCCGGCCTGCGCATAGACGCCGCTGACCGGCCTGCGCCTGCTGAAGAAGAAGACCTCCGGCCCCCTGACATTCTCAGGATACAGACCGGCGTCGTACAGCCGCATGGTTTCGGGGTCGTCGGCATTCAGGACCAGGTAATCGCCCGCCGACTGGTTCATGCAGATCCGTGCCTTTGCCCGGCTGTAGTCTTCCCGGGAGGCATACCGGTCCATATGGTCGGGGGTGATGTTCAGGATGGCACCGATATGCGGCCTGAAGGTGTCGATACCCTCCAGCTGAAAACTGGAAACCTCGGCCACCACCGCGCCCGGCAGCGGGGCCCCGGCCTGCATGATCGCCAGGAACTCCTCGGAGAGGGCATTCCCGATATTGCCGCCAAGGACTGTTGCGTATCCGTGTCTGCGCATCATGAGATCCAGGAGCGTTGTGGTCGTTGACTTGCCGTTGCTGCCGGTGATCGCAAGAAAAGGTATCGTCTTCTGCCCTGCTGCTGCCGCTTCCTGCAGTACCCGCCAGGCCAGTTCGAGTTCTCCGATAACCGGCACGCCCTTCGAGCGCGCCTCTGCAATCTGCCTGATCTCCGGGACCCCCGGGCTTACCACGAGCATATCCGCAGAGGAAAAGAGCTCCGCAGGATGTCCGCCGAGAGATCGCTGCACCGCAGGAGAGAGTCTCCTGACAGCCGTCTCCAGCGCCTCCTCTGTCTTCATATCGGTGACCGTCACGCCGGCGCCCAGCGCAGCAAGCAGGTTTGCAGCTCCGACTCCGCTCCGGGCGAGCCCGACGACCGTCACCTTCTTATCCTTTAGGTTCATGCATGCCCTTTTGCGCAATCTGCGCCCCGCGCGGGTTCTTCTTCACCCGTTTCTGCCTGACCTGATGACTGACCGGCTTTGCGTTCTTGTTCCTTCCCGCGAGGACTGTCTTTTTGCCCTTTCCCCTGCTCTTCCCTGCGACCTGAACAGACGATTTCAAAGATTTCTTCTTCTTTGCCAGCATGGTCTTTTTCGCCTTTTTCCCCTTGCTGATCCTGACTTTCACAGGCCTGCTGTCGTCTACCTGGGTGTAGACGGCCGGGGAGACCTTCATCGCATCGCTGTCCTGCCGTGCAACATACACGACCGGCTCTTCGGTCTTGTTCATGACGCGGGAACCGAAGGTCAGCAGCTCTTCCGACTCTTTCCAGAGCAGGTCCCTGGCAGGGGCCCCCAGCAGGGCCACGATGATCGTATCCTTGTCCCGTTCGCCTGCGCAGACAAAGCAGTGGCGGGCCTGCCGCGTATACCCTGTCTTGCCGCCGAGCAGCTCCTCGTCCGACCAGAGGAGTTTATTGGTATTCTTGATGAACATCGTCTTGCCCGACTCCGTGGCGACCTCCGTGATCCTCGTATTCAGGATCTCCTTCAGCACCGGGTACTTGATCGCCGCCCGCATGATCTTGGAGAGGTCATAGGCCGTAATATACTGCCCCTTGCCGGGAAGGCCGTTTGAATTGATGAAACGGGTGTCGTTTGCGCCCAGGGCGATCGCCTTCCTGTTCATCAGGGTGACGAACTGTTCTTCCGACCCCGCCACCGCCTCTGAAAGTGCGACCGTCGCGTCATTGGCCGATTTCATCAGGGCTGCATACAGAAGCGTCTCGACCGTCACCTTGTCGCCTTCCTTCAAACCGATGCGCATGGCCGGCGTCAGCGAGACCTTCCGGCTGATCGTCACCACATCGCTCAGCTTTGCCCGCTCGAGCACGACAAGCGCGGTCATCAGCTTCGTGGTGCTGGCCGGCAACAGGCGCAGGTCCGGGTTCTTGGCATAGAGCAGCCTGCCGGTCTCGGCATCCATGACCGCCGCTGCCTTGGACTTTATTTCCGTGGCAGGGGACGTGGCTGCAAAGCCCATGATAAGCATGACCGTCAACAGGGCCTGTACCATGGTCCTGATTCCGCGTCTCCGGCCGTTACAGCCTGTCTTGTGATGCCTGTTATCCATAATCACCTCAGTTTCAGCGTTGCAAGGCTGAGCAAAGCCAGCATTATTCCGACGATCCAGAACCGTATGATCACCTTCGACTCGTGCCATCCCTTCAGTTCAAAGTGATGGTGGATCGGCGCCATCCTGAAGATCCGCTTCCCCCTCAGTTTGAAGGACGCCACCTGAAAGACGACCGAGAGCGTCTCGATCACAAAGATCCCGCCGACCACGGCAAGCACGATCTCATGCTTCGTAATGACGGCAAGGGTCCCGAGCGCACCGCCCAGGCCCAGGGAGCCGACGTCGCCCATAAAGATATCCGCCGGGTATGCGTTATACCATAAAAAGCCGAGGGCGCCGCCGAGCATCGCACCGCAGATGACCGTCAGTTCACCGGTGCCCTGGAGATACAGCACCTGCAGGTAGGACGCGAACTTCGCATTGCCGGATATATAGACCAGTATCATATTCGCAAAGAGGGCTATGCCGACGAGGCCGATCGCCAGCCCGTCGATGCCGTCGGTGAGGTTGACCGCATTTGAAGAGCCGACGATCACGAGCACCGAAAACGGAATATAGAACCAGCCGAGGTCGATGAGCCATCTTTTGAAAAAAGGGATGCTCAGGATGTCACTGTACGGGTCCTTCGGGTTGACATAGAGTATCGCACCGATGACGACCGCAATAAAGATCTGGGCCCCGAACTTGTACCACGACCGCAGTCCCTTCGGGTTCTTCCTGATCACCTTGAGATAATCGTCCAGAAAACCGACCGCCCCGAAACCGACAAGCGAGACGACCATGATCCAGACATACATGTTTTCAAGGTCTCCCCAGAGCAGTATCGCCGCGAGGACCGAGACCATGATGATGAGACCGCCCATCGTCGGCGTACCCGATTTTTTGAGGTGCGTCTGCGGGCCGTCATCCCGGATCTGCTGGGTCATGCTTATCCGCCTGAGATAGGCAATCATCGACGGCCCGATCGCAAGGGAGACGAGCATCGCCGTGATAATGGCGAGGGCGGTCCTGAAGGTGATATACCTGAAGACGTTCAGCGGGGAATAAATATCGTGGAGGCTGTAGAGCAGCTTATAGAGCATCGGTGCCTCCGCCAAGCGCTGTTTCAAGTTCACCGAGGACCTGCTCCATGCGCATGCCGCGTGAGCCCTTCAGGAGAATCGTGTCTCCCTCCCGGACAAGGTCGGTGAGGATGGCGCCGGCCTGGAACGAGTCGTCTGCGGCATAGCAGTCGCCCCTGAAGGAGGCTGACGCCTTCTGCATCTCTGTGCCGACGCAGATGAGCATGCCGACCTTCAGGTCGTTCAGCAGGGCGACGATCCCGCTATGGGCTGCTTCGGCATAGGCACCGAGTTCGAGCATATCTCCGAGCACCGCAATCGTCCGGTCCCGCCTCAGCCTGACGAGTTCCCTGATCGCCTCCTGCATCGATGCGGGGTTTGCGTTATAGACATCGCTGATGATCAGCATGCCGCCGAGTTTCCTGATCTCGAGCCGCATCGGGACCCCGGTGAAGGCCTCAAGCCCCTGCTTCAGAGACTCCGGCGAGGCACCTGCGGAAGCGGCGATCGAGGCCGCGGCAAGGGCGTTCGAGATATTGAACCTCCCCGAGAGCTGAAAATCGACAGGGATTTCTTTGCCTTCGGGCAGACAGAGGAGGAACCGCGACCCCTTTTCACGAAGGAGGATATCCCGGGCAGCCACGTCAGCGGGGTTATCCATGCCGTAGGTGATCGTCCTGCCGGCATAGCCCGCGGCAGGCCCCTGAAGCGGCTTCCGAAGTCCCTCCATCAAAAAGAGGTCATCGGCGTTCACCGCAAACGTACCGGCGTATCCGAGGACCTCCAGGTCGGTGTCCCTGACCGTCTCGAGGCTCCCGAAACCCTCAAGGTGTGCAGGCCCGACGTTCGTCATCACTGCATAGTCGGGCCGGGCGATGTCGCACAGCTGCCGGATATCTCCGGCAGCATTCGAGCCCATCTCAAGCACCATGATCTCTTCATCGCCCGACATCCTGCTGATGCAGAGCGGCAGTCCGATGTGATTATTGAGATTGCCCCCTGTCCTGAGCACCTTCTGCCGGCCGAACTCAGCGCCGAAGATTGCAGAGATCAGTTCCTTGGTGGTTGTCTTACCGTTCGTGCCGGTAACCGCAATCACGGGGATGGCGCGTTTCTTCCTGAGATACAGCGCAAGCCTCTGGAGAGCCTCAAGGGTATCGCCGACGCGGACGATCGTCCTGCCTGCAGGCAACACCTCCGGGGCGATGCTCACCAGGGCACCGGCGCCGGGACCAAGCGCGGCGGCGAGGTACTGGTGGCCGTCGCTCCGGGCGCCCTGAAGCGCAACAAAGAGCTCGCCGTCCGCGATCGTCCGTGAATCGATCGAGACACCGGTATACGTACGCTGCCCTTCGCAGAGAAGCGTTCCCCCTGTTGCTGCAAGTATGTCCTCAGTCTTCAAATATGCCATAATGCTGTTGCGTCTTCCCCCTCATTCTATAAGCACAGACTATGCCCTGTTCATAAAATGCCTGATCGTCTCCTGCAGCACCTCCCTGTCGCTGAAGTCCTGTTTCTTCCCGCCCGTTTCCTGATATTCCTCATGCCCCTTGCCCGCTATCAGCAGAAGGTCGCCTTCCCGGGCCTCCTGCACCGCCAGCCTGATCGCCTCTTGCCTGTCAGGTTCAACCCGGTAGTTCCTGCGCACCGCCCCTGCCTCAATGTCTCTGATAATTGCCCGGGGGTCCTCGGACCTCGGGTTATCTGAGGTGATGATCACCGCATCGCTCAGCCTTGTGGCAACGTCACCCATGCGGGGCCGTTTTCCCCTGTCGCGGTCGCCGCCGCAGCCGAAAACGGTGATTACCCGTCCCTGCGTCAGTGACCGGGCAGTCTGCAGCGTCCGCTCGAGTGCGTCCTCGGTATGGGCAAAATCAATCACCGCAAGAAACCGCTGGCCGGCATCAACACGTTCGAAACGACCCTTGACGCTGCCGGCCGAACTGATACCCCCCAGTATCGCCTCCATCGGCACGCCGACAGCGAGGCCGGTCCCGATTGCAGCAAGTATATTATAAACGTTATGGAGCCCTATCAGCGAGGAGTCGACGGCATGAACGTCTCCCCTGATGCTGACCGCAAACCGCAGACCGGCCGGGGTGCTGCGTATCTCCTCGGCCCTGATATCAGCGGCAGGGTCCAGGCCGTAGGAGTTCCCGCTGCGTCCGCCTTCCCAGAGCCTTCTGCCAAACTCGTCGTCATAGTTGATGACCGCCTGCCCGTCAGTGCCCAGGAGCCTGCTGAAGAGCCCTTCCTTGGCCAGGAAATAGTCTTCCATCGTCGTATGGAAATCGAGATGGTCACGCGTCAGGTTCGTGAAAACAGCCGTCCTGAAGACCGTTGCCTCGACCCGCTGCTGCGCAAGGGCATGAGAGGAGACCTCGGCGACCGCGTGGCTGCAGCCGGCCGCAAGCATATCGTGCAGCAGCCGCTGGAACTCGGGGGCCTCGGGCGTTGTATGGACCGAGGCGTATGACTCGTGGCCGATCATATGCTGTATCGTCCCGATAAGCCCTGCCTTCTTTCCCCACTGCTCCAGTATTGACTTGATGAGATAGGTGGTTGTCGTCTTGCCGTTCGTCCCGGTCACGCCTATGAGATGGAGGGTCTGCGACGGCCTCCCATAATAATTGTTTGCCGCACGCGCCAGCGCCTCACGGCTGTCCTGCACCTGGACGAACGTCGCCCCGGCCCCTTGCAGCCCGGCCCTTACCCCTTGCCCCTGATGGAGCACCGCCACGGCGCCTTTTTCGAGGGCCTGGAGGATAAAGGCATGGCCGTCGACATGGCCGCCCGGGACCGCAACAAAAAGGTCCCCGGCCTGTGTCTTCCGCGAGTCGTACGATATGCCGCGGATATCAGTCGTCTCATCGCCCTCAACCGTTATCACGTTTATGTCCTGCATAATCTCACGCAGTATCATTTCGCGACCAGCAGCAGGTTCTTCTCCCTGACATCGTCCCGCGGTACGTTCAGGTACGAAAGCGTCTGGCCTGCGATGCTCTTGAAGACCGGTCCGGCGACCACGCCGCCGTAGATCGCACCCTTCGGCTCGTAGACCACGACGATCATCGCCAGCCTCGGGTTGTCCGCAGGGACGAAGCCGACGAAGGAGCTGATAAACCGGTCCTTCGAATAGCGTTTTGTCCTCTGGTCGACCAGCTGCGCAGTACCGGTCTTCCCGGCAACCTGGTTGCCGTCAACCGCAGCCCCGGTCGCCGTGCCGCCCTCTTCCACAACCGTCTTGAGGATATCCTTGAATATTGCCGCAGTCTTCTCCGAGATGACCCTCTTCTTTTCCGTCTCTTTGAAGGTATATACCTGCTGGCCCTCGTGGGTCCTGATCTCGGACACCACATGCGGCTTCACCAGGAACCCGCCGTTTGCGATCACCGAGTAGGCCCGCAGCACCTGCAGCGGTGTCACCGCGACCTCCTGGCCTATCGGTATGGCACCGATCGAGGTCGCGGACCATTTCTCGGGCTTCCTGATCCAGCCCGACACCTCGCCCGGCAGGTCGATACCCGTCTTTTCTCCGTACCCGAAGAGCTTTGCGTATTTATAGACATTCTCTTTGCCGAGCTTCATGCCGATCATTATCGATCCGACGTTTGATGATTTCTGGATGACCTCTTTGAAGGTAAGCACCCCGTGGCGGTGCGCATCGTGGATCACCTTGCCGCCGACCTCGATCGCCCCCCTGCTGCAGTCAAAGGTGTTGTTCAGGTTATAGAGACCCTCCTCAAGGGCCGCAGCGCCCACAACGATCTTGAACGTCGAGCCCGGCTCATAGATGTCCGTGATCGGCCGGTTCCTGACATCAGCCCGGTTCGCACGGCCGAGGTTGTTCAGGTCGTAACTGGGCCGGTTCGCCAGCGCCAGGATCTCACCCGTAAACGGGTCCATGATGATTGCGGTTGCGGCAACAGACTTCCATTTTGCCATCGCCTTTGCCAGCTCCCGCTCGGCAATGTACTGGAGCCCCTCGTCGATCGTCAGCTGGATATCGTTGCCCTTTGCCTCCATCTCCACGCCTGAGGAAAGCACCTTGCCGCTGGCGTCCCGCGAAAAATTGACCTTTCCGCCCGAGGTCTTCAGATATTTGTCGTAGAGGAGCTCAATCCCCTCGAGGGGCTGGTTGTCCATGCCGACGTTGCCGATAATATGCGAGGCAAGCTCTCCCTTCGGGTAGAACCGCTTCGACTCGGTCACAAAGCCAAAACCCCGCACGCCGGGGTCTTTCACCTTGCGGTCCATGCCGAGGACATCCCGCACCTGCCGGACCTTCTCCGCAGGGAGCTTGCGGTTGACCCAGGTGAACCGCTTCTCCGGCTGGAACTTCGCCTGGACAGCCCGGGCCTCCATGCCGAGGACGGAGGACAGCTTCTGGATGCGGTCCCTGTCCAGCACCACGTCCCGTGCATCGCAATAGAGAGACTCAAGCTCCATGTTCACGGCAAATTCCCTGCCCCTGCGGTCGTAGATATTGCCGCGCATCACATGAATATCCTCTGTCTTCACCTGCTGCAGCTTTGCCTTTTCCGAGAGGAGCTTGTGATTGAAGACCATCAGGTCCGTCAGACGCAGGAAGATGGCGATGAATGCGAAAATAATGGTTGTATTGAGAATAACGGCGCGCTTCCTGTTCAGACCGGTATCCTGCTGGAGCTTCTGCCCCCCCGACTCCACCCTATACCCCATGTGTCAGCGGTTGTCCCCCACCCTCAGAGATGCCTTCTGGGCTCCGGCAGAGCGGTTCTTCTGCACCATCACGACCCTGGTGCGGTCAGGGGTTACATAACCGTTTTCAAGGGGGGCTGCCGCACTCACCGCATGGTGCGACGAATCGTTCAGGGAGGCGGTCACCTTCGAGACCGACATGAGACTCGACCGCTCGGCAAGGAGCAGCTTCATGTCCTTGCGTGCCTCCATCGTCTTCTCTTCAAGGTCCCTGAGACTGTAGGTCATCGAGACGATACTCGAACGCAGCCATATGAGCGAGAAGAGGCCGCCGAGGATCAGCAGGACAAAAAACGGTTTGTATAACAGAGATGCGAAATTGCCGTCTGCTCTGGTCCTCATCATAGTTTTTCTGCTCCTCTCAGTTTTGCACTCCGGGAAGAAGGATTTGCCCTCACCTCTTCGATGGCAGGGGTTACCGGCTTCTTCACGAGCGTGGTCAGCACCATATTTTTTGCGTTGTCCCGGATAAAGTTCTTGACGATCCGGTCTTCCAGCGAATGATACGAAATAACACAGATCCGGCCGCCTGTTTTCAGGATGCCGATGGCCTCCTGCAGGCCTGTCTTCAGTTCATCCATCTCACGGTTCACCTCGATGCGCAGGGCCTGGAAGGTCCGCGTTGCAGGGTGCGTCCTGCCGCTCCGTCCGATCGAGCGTTCCACCAGGGCGGCAAGCTCGTCGCAGGTATCGATCGTCTTCCTGCTGCGGGCCTCGGCGATCCAGCGCACGATCCTGGCTGCCCGGTATTCTTCACCATATTCCCTCAATATCCGGACAAGCTCCTTTTCCGGATAGGTGTTGACAACGTCCCAGGCGGAGGTATCCTGCTGCTGGTCCATTCTCATATCAAGCCGCTCTGCGGCAGTAAAACTGAAGCCGCGCTGCAGGTCCCGCAGCTGCATCATCGAGACGCCGAGGTCGAGCAATATCCCGTCGACCTCCTGGATGCCTTCATCGCGAAGCAGGCCCGCCATGCCCGAAAAACTGCCCTTGCGCAGAATCAGACGGTCGTCGTGGAGCCGCTCGGCCGTCCTTCTCAGGGCCTCGTCATCCCTGTCGATGCCGAATACCCTGCCGGTCTGTCCTACTTTTTCCAGGAGCACTTCAGTATGTCCCCCAAGTCCGATGGTCGCATCCACGCAGGTCCAGCCCTCTTTGGGTGAGAGCAATTCGACCACCTCCCTGAGAAGGACCGGGAGATGGGTAATCGTCATACGGTTACAGCCCGAATTCCGTCAGCTTGGCTTCAACTGCTTTTCTGTCAACCTTGGACGCGTCGGTCACGAGGTCCCATTCTTTTCTGTCCCACAGGTCTATGCGGTCAATCTGTCCGACGATCGCGATATCGGAATGCAGGCCTGCGTCCTCACGGAGCGATGCCGGCACCAGGACCCTGCCCTGCTTGTCGAGCTCGACCTCCTGCGCCGAGGCGATCACCTTTCTCTTGAAGAACTTGACCGCATCATCCATGCTCGGCAGCTGCCGCACCTTATCCTCAAGCTTCTGCCACTCCTCCTGCGGATAAATATGAAGGCAGTTGTCGAACGCAGCGTTCACCATATAGAGTTTTGGGTTATAATTGGATGAAATGATCTCTCTGAAAGGAGCCGGTATGATCAGTCTCCCCTTGGGATCGAGTGTGTAATAATATTTTCCAGAGAAAGCTGGCACGTATCCTCCACTTTCTACCACAATTTACCACTTAAATATAAAGGAGATTCATTTTTGTGTCAAGTGAAAAATGGCAGGCAACAGCCGGCGTCTATATGTTGCGCAACCGTTCATCGCAGACACAAGATATGGCCATTTTCTGACTGAGCGGGGAATCGCGGGAAAATGAACAAAAAAATGATAATGCAGCTCATGCAAAGCAGCCTGAAATGATGAAGATGCTGCCCTGGTCCCCTGGTCAGGGCAGGGAATAGATGCCGGGCCGGACCCGGGAGTGATGCGGGGGGAGCAGGGAAGGCTTCCGGATAAAAAAAAGGGCGGGTCGCAGGCGACCCGCCCTTTTCAATGCCCCGTCAAGGGACCGAGTTATTTCTTCTTGCCCGGCTTGTGAGCAGGAGCAGCCTCTTTCTTCGGCTCTTCCTTCTTCGACTTCCAGTTGTTCAGGTCGTGGGCTATGCCGTGGCAGTCCCCGCACTTCGTGAACTTGGCCGTGATGCCTGCAGGGTGCTTCTCACCGTGGCAGTCCTGGCACTTCGGAACCATCTTGTGCTTTGCCTGGTGGCAGAAGGCGCAGGCAAAGTCCTTATGCTTGGCCTTGCTGGCCGACAAGACGTCAAATGCCTGCCTGTGGCAGCCTGCGCAGAACTTCGACGGTACATCATCATAAGTTGCCGGCTTCGGTGCATGCGCCTGATGGCACTTTTTGCAGTCCGCAGCCACCATATCGGATGAGTGCGGCTTGTGGCACTTCAGGCACTCCGGTACGTTCGGATGCTTGGTGCTGTGGCAGGTGGAGCAGAAGAGCATCGAGTGCTTCGTCTTGATCTCCTTGAGCTGCTGTATCTGCTTGGTGTGGCAGGTCAGGCAGGGGTCGGTGACATTCGTGCCGATCTTGATATTCCGCGGTGTATGCGGGTTCGAATGGCATGCCAGACAGTCCTTCAGCTCAAAATGCGGCTTGCCGGTATGACAGTTGCTGCATTTCGGGATGATGCTCTTGGCCGGCACAGTCGGCGGATGGCCGACGTGGCAGTCCTGGCAGGAGACCTTCTTGTGTTTGCCACCATTGGCAGTGATATCGGCCGGCGGCTTTGCATGGCACTTGACGCAGTCATCGCTGCCAAGCGCCGGCTTCGCTGCAGGGGCTGCCTTCGCATCCTGGGGAGCGGCAAAGGCGACTGCAGTGCCGAGGACCAGGGCGAGAAGGATAAGACAGACATGAAACAAAATCCTGATGCTTCCTCTCTTCATAAAACCTCCTTGATTAGGGTATAGTGGTCTACTCTTATATGGCATGGTATTGGACAAGGTTATATCACGAAAATGGCGGATATGTCAAGAGTTGCTGACAGAGTTGCTGAACAGCGGGACCATAATATGCAACAGGGAAAGAAACCGGAGACTGCGGTGCCTGTCCGTTGTGATTTAGCCCCGCTTGTGATAATTTAGAACGCTGGGGGATAACTACATTTTAAAGGGAGAAACATGAAATATCAGATCGGCAGACCGGGCAGGATCATCGTGGCAAGGCTCGAGGACAGGGAGGACGTCATCGGCAGCATCGTGGAGATCGCAAAGAGGGAGAATATCAGGGCCGCCTCTGTCTCGATCGTCGGCGGCATGCGCGAGGGCGGCATCGTCGTCGGTCCTGAAAAAGACGAGTTCCCGCCGACACCGGTCTGGAAACAGCTGGGAGAGAGCCATGAGGTGACGGGCTTCGGCACGATCTTCTGGCAGGACGACGAACCCAAGGTGCATTTTCACGGCACGTTCGGGAAAAAAGACATGGTCAAGATGGGCTGCCTGAGGAAAGATTCCGAGACCTTCCTCGTCCTCGAGGCCGTGATCGTCGAGATCGAGGGTGTCGATGCGAAAAGAGAACTCGACCCTGTATCGGGGATGGTGCTGCTAAAGGTTTAGGGCAAGCCGCTTCTTCTCCCAGTCCCAGGCAGACCGGATAATAAACTCAAGGTCGTCGTGGGACGGGGACCATCCGAGTTCTTTGCGGATGCGCGATGAGTCCGCGATCAGCACCGGCGGGTCGCCTGCCCTGCGGCCTGCCTCCTTGACCGGGAAATCGATCCCGGTCACTTTCTTTGCCATCTCAACAACCTCCCGAACGGAATATCCCCTGCCGTAGCCGCAGTTGAAGACCCGGCTCGCCGAGCCGTCCGCCAGATACGCCAGCGCCCGGAGATGTGCCTCAATAAGGTCGTCCACGTGTATATAGTCGCGGATGCAGGTGCCGTCGGGTGTCGCATAATCGGTCCCGAAGATATTCAGCGACTCCCGCAGCCCCAGGGCGGTCCGGAGCGCAAGGGTGATCAGGTGCGTGGCATCCCGGTAACGCTGGCCGATCCGCGTCTGAGGGTCTGCGCCCGCGACATTGAAGTAGCGCAGGGCCGCATACCGCAGTCCGGTCACCTGCGCAATGTCCCGCAGCGCCAGCTCCGTCATCATCTTCGAAGAACCATAGGGGTTGATCGGCAGAAGCGGGGTCTCCTCGGTCACCGGCATCTGCTCCGGCATGCCATAGACAGCGGCGGTCGATGAGAAGATGAATTTATCAACCCCGTACCGGACACAGGTATCAAGCAGGTTCAGGGCATTTGAAAAATTGTTGCGGTAATATTTGACCGGGTCCTTGACCGATTCCTCGACAGCGATGAACGCGGCAAAGTGGATGACGGCGTCGAATTTTTCTTCCTGGAGGAGGATGCGGAGGGTCTCCCGGTCGGCAAGGTCTGCAACCACCAGCCTGCCATAAAGCAGGGAGTCCCGGTGGCCGGACGAGAGGTTGTCATAGACAACGATATCATGCCCGTGTTCCCCGAGTGTCCTGACCATATGGCTGCCGATATACCCGGCCCCGCCTGTCACCAGCAGCTTCATCTGAACCCCTCCCCTTCGTCATGCATCGTCATCATCAGCAGCAATTATAGCATGACCGGCCCGACAGTTCCTGCCCGTCGCCCCGCGCCTCCGGCCTGGGCTTCCCTGCCGGCAGGTTTCCCTGGGGATAATCACATTTCATTGTATCCTCTTTATCAGATATGGACCCTGCCTTAACCCGCGCGAGCAACCATCTATATGAACTCGCGCCAAGCCAAATCCGCCCTTGCCTGAAGGCGGTGGTGTCTGCGTGCTGTATGTTGTAGTCAACCCCGAGTCTTGAAGAACTTTCTTTACGTTTCTTGTCGAGTGTTTCGATCGGGACTTTCGTCCGCTAATTCGCCAACCTTGCCGCGCTGAGCTTAGCCTTGAGAATCAACATTGGTTACCCGTTTCTTAATGACCCTAACAATCCCCAACAGGAGCAGAACGAAAAAGGCCGTCGTGAAACCACTTTTTAAAATAGTGAACGTGCTGGATATGTTAACCAGCCCATGAGGCACCGTCGGATATGATGTGATCATTTGAATGATGCAAATATTTTCCAGATAGTCAAAAAGACCGCCAAAGAACGGGATAACCGCAAAGTAGAATATTTTGGAATCAGACGCATTTCCTTTGATGAGCACCCACGTCAGAAGCAACGAATAGGAAATGGCGAATAAGCCGGGATAGACAAAGTCCATAGGCAGTTGACGGTAGAGATACATCCTCCGGCCTTCATGTCCTAATACGTCAAGCAGTAAGACCGCGTCTTCATATGAGTAGCCGGCAGGGGACAGATCAAACAACGCTTTCCCCTGGGCAAAGCTCTCGACAGCAGGAAGGGTAGAGAGCAACATCGTCAGATAGACCGCCATCGTCAAGATGAAAAGCCCCAATACCAATTTTCCCGAAGCCCACCTTTTAAGAAGACCGACTACCTTATCCATGAGTATTCTTCATTTGCAAACGGGGGTCACCCATTGTCTTTGCGGTGTTGTACGGTATTTCTTTCTCATATGTGAGAAACATTTTGGGGACATCATAATAGTGCTTTATCTGCACTTTCGCTAAACTTTACCGGATCAGGAAGGCTGGTTTGTTATGCGAACTTCCCGGCGCGGTGCGGGGATCTCAATATCTTTACCCCGAAAGCCTTCCAGCACACTCTGGTATAGCTCAGCCTGTGAGAGCACAAAATCTTCAACCTTTACCCATGGCCTGACCGCCAGGGAAATAGAGGACTCATTCAGGGAGGCTATACCGACAACAGGGGCAGGTTCCTTCAGTACAACGGGGTTATCCTGAAGTATCTTCCTGACTATTGAAAGCGCCAGGGACAGGTCTGTCCTGTATGCTATGGCGACCGACAGGTCCAGTTGCCGGATCTTGCCGTAGTTATGCAGTATCTCGCCGACTATCTTTCTGTTGGGGACGATGACCCGGGAATTGTCGGCATGGAGCAGCGTCGTCGAGAACAATTCAATCTCGATCACCTGTCCGTAAACTCCGAGGACTTCGATGTATTCACCGATAGTAAACGGCTTGGTAAAGATGATCGTCAGCCCGGCAACGAGGTTGCCGAGGATTCCCTGCATCGCGAGGCTCGCCCCGACGCCGGCCACCCCGATTCCGGCTATGAGCGGCGTAATCTGCACTCCCATCTGGCCGAGAGCCATAATCCCGACAAAGACAACGATCAGGAGTTTAATTATCCTTACAATAAGTGTGCTGACCGGTTCGTCAAAGGATTTTGATTTCAGCCAGCGGTATATAATATTACCGATCCAGCGGGCAACGAGGACCCCAATTCCCATGATGAAGATCGCAGCGAGGATCTGTATCCCGTGATCCACAAAATAGAAGATTATCCTGTCTGTCAGTTCGGTTGTCTTCACTGGCATTGCAGCCCCCTCATACAGATGCTCTCGCGTCGCAGTAAAATTGTGCCATCTGCCAGATCGCTTGTCAACCGGTACATTTTCGTTTTGGGGACCTTGTTTCTAATAATGCTTTTCATCAGCGCCGCGCCTCTCCGCTCTTTCGATGGACCTTATAATGCTCGATGTATTTACACCGACGTAACGGGCTATATCTGCTTACGGCAGTCCAAGCTCATCCCTGCTCCTCAACGCAATCCGTGATCAAGTCCCGCTCACCTTGCGCCGCTTGCTCCCTCCTCTTAATTCCTCAGGACTTATCCCCTGCTTGTGACACTCTTCATCAACAAGCTTTCTGTAGACCTACCCGCCTTTCCCGTGTCCCTTCAGGTACTGCGCGGTGACGTCCCTCCGTAATAGTCACGATACCATTCGACAAATTTCCTCAGGCCTTCTTCGATGGTCGTCGAGGGTTTGAAGCCTGTGTCGCGGACGAGGTCGTCGATGTCGGCGTAGGTGACCGGCACATCCCCCGGCTGGATCGGCAGCAGGTTCTTCTCTGCCTTCCTGCCGAGGCAGTCTTCAAGGACCCCGATAAACTGCATAAGCTCGACCGGCCGGTTATTGCCGATGTTGTAGATCCGGTAGGGCGCGTAGCTCGTTGCTGCGTCGGGGGCGGCCCCGGACCAGCCGGGGTCAGGTGCAGGGATGCGGTCCATCACCCGGACAACCCCCTCGACAATGTCATCGATATAGGTAAAGTCCCTCTGCATCTTCCCGAAGTTGAAGACATCGATGGGACGGCCTTCGAGAATGGCCTTCGTAAAAAGAAAGTAGGCCATGTCAGGCCGGCCCCAGGGGCCATAGACCGTAAAAAACCTCAGGCCGGTGCAGGGGATTTTGTAAAGGTTCGCATACGTATGGGCCATCAGCTCGTTCGACTTTTTGGTGGCTGCATACAGGGAGACCGGGTGGTCGACATTATGATGGACCGAGAACGGGATCTTCGTGTTGGCGCCATAGACCGAACTTGAGGAGGCAAAGACAAGATGCTGAACATTGTTATTGCGGCAGCCTTCCAGCACGTTCAGAAACCCGTTGACGTTGCTGTCGATATAGGCATGCGGGTTCATCAGCGAGTACCTCACGCCCGCCTGCGCAGCGAGGTTGACGACGGTATCGAACTTCTCCCCGGCAAAGAGCCGCTCCATCCCGGCGCGGTCGGAAAGGTCCACCCTGACCGGCTTAAACCGCGGTTCAAGAGACATCTGCTTCAGTCTCCCGAGCTTCAGGTTTATGTCGTAATAATCGTTCAGGTTGTCGAGGCCGACGACCGAGGCCCCCATTTCGACCAGCCTCTTTGAGAGATGATACCCGATGAAGCCGGCAGCGCCGGTGACTAATATTTTCTTATTCAGCAACTCTTCTTCCTCCCGGATTTTCAAGAAAGGCAAAACGCTTCATTACATTAATGCTCCCGGAGATTATTTTCAACTATACGCGGGAACAGGCTTACACCTGACCCGGCAATCAGCTCGCACTTTTTCAGCCTTCCCGGTCGATTATTTTCGATGATTTTCGAACTCGGCGGGACTGGCAAATCAAAAAATACCTGAAATATCAGAAGACTCCTGAAATATCAGAAGTCGACAGCTTTCACCTCATCATTTCTCCGTCCTGGCCTTCGCCAAAACTTCAATGTTTTCAATCTAATTGAACCTTCTGCCCTGACAACAACAGTCCTGGCATATAACCTGCTCCTCCAAACAACACAATAGATGTTCCCTTTTCTAATTGCATCTCAAGAGAAAAGGAGGTGTAGGTTTTAAACATTAATCCGGTGCGATTGGGCAGTCCGGATTGCATTAATTATTACAGTATTAACTTTGTTTAACTTGACCCTCGGGGAGCGATATTTTATCCTTAAACCAACGAAGCTGCTTTCGAAAGGGGGAAGAGCCGCTCTAATGTCGATGGACACATGGCAACAGCACATCAACACAAAATAAACAAAACGGAGGAATCTATGAAACGACTGCTTTTTTTATTTCTGGGAATTGGTATGGTTTTGGCAGGCTACGGCTCGGCACATGCATTCGGAGGTTATTTGACAACAGCCGGCACCGGCTTCAACGCAGTGTATCCCAACGCCGGATCGATCAGCAACTGCGGGCTCTGCCATCTTAATCCCGCCAACCCGGGAGGACGAAATGTTTATGGGATAGCCTTTGCAAACAATAATCACACGTTCGCAGCCATAGAAAATCTGGATTCGGACGGCGACGGTTTCACGAACAAGGCTGAGATCACCAACAGCACCCCGACCTATCCCGGAGACGCTGCAAGCCACCCCGCACCGGCGCCAGTGACCTGCACGTCGTTCACGTATTCGGCGTATTCAGATTGTCAGCCGAACGGCACCCGGACACGGACCGTGATCTCCAGTTCACCTGCCGGCTGCACCGGAGGGACCCCGGTCCTGACCCAGGCATGCACCTATGTACCGCCGGTTACTGCCTGCACGTCGTTCACCTATTCTGACTGGGGCACCTGCCAGTCGAACAACACCCAGACACGGACGGTCACCTCAAGCTCACCCGCAGGCTGCACCGGTGGAACGCCTGTCCTGAGCCAGGCCTGCACCTTTGTTCCGCCTCCTGCCGGAAGTTCAAGCGTTACGGTGACTGCTGCCGAGGGAACGGGACAGCTTACGGTCGAGACCCTGACAGGCGGCACCAACCTGACAAATGTGACCGCGGTGTCGTCATCCGCCGGTTCCATTAACCAGAGCGGCAAACCAACAGGCTTTACCTTCAACAACGGACTGGTCACCTTCAAACTCAACGGTGTCGCGACCGGTGGGACGGCACAGGTCAGGATCACCTTCCCGGCAGATCTTCCTGCCGGCAGCAAGGTCTATAAGATCAATGCAACCGGATTCCATGAGTATGCGAATGCATCCATCGCCGGGAAGACGATTACCCTCACCCTGACCGACGGCGGCAACGGCGACAGTGACGGGGCTGCGAACGGCTCTATCACCGACCCTGTGGGGGTTGCATCTCCTGTCGCTGCCGGCGGAGACTCTGACGATGATGGCGGCGGCGGATGCTCCATCGGCGGACGCTCTGCAACGTCAACAGCCCTGGTGGATTCAGCCATCATGTTTTCACCGCTGCTCATCATTGCGGTCGAGAGGTTCCTCAGACGCAGGAAGATCAGAGCCGGGAAGTAGTTTCCACGGCAGGCAGGCGGGCCGGCAGGTCCGCCTGCCTGCTCTTCCTGTTTGACTTCATCCCTCCCGGGCCGCTATCTTAAAATCATGAAGCTTCTCCTCTTTGACATCGACGGGACCCTGATCGACTCGGGCGGCGCAGGTGTGCGCTCGTTGAATATCTCCTTCGAGGAAATGTTCGGAAAACAGGATGCCTTCAGGGAGATCGGCCTGGCAGGCAAGACCGACCCGCAGATCCTCAGGGAAGGCATGACGCTCCACGAAATACCCTACTCCGTTGAGACCGCCGCGCAGTTTTTCGGCCTGTATCTCGGACACCTCAGGTCGCAGATCCCACATACGCAGGGCCATATCAAGCCGGGCATACCCGAGGCGCTTGAGACGCTCAGGATGGAAGAACGTCATATCATCGGCCTGCTCACCGGAAATATCGAAGGAGGGGCCGGCATCAAACTCACCCGCTTCGGCCTGAACTCCTATTTTGAGGTGGGGGCCTACGGCAGTGACGAGGAAGACCGAAACAAACTCCTGCCCGTTGCCGTTGACAAGCTTTACCGGACAAGGTCGCTGATGGTCGAATACCGGGACTGCATCGTCATCGGCGACACCCCGAGGGACATCGACTGCGCAAAGGCATACGGGGCGTTCTCCATAGGGGTTGCCACCGGTCCCTACACCGTCGATGCACTCGAAAAGGCAGGGGCCGACAGGGTCTTCGACAATCTCGGGAACACCTGCGCATTTCTCTCTGTCCTGAACAACTGATGGCCCCGTTCAAAATAACCTCTGACTTCACCCCCAAGGGTGACCAGCCGCGCGCCATCTCTGCACTTGTCGATGGCCTTCGCTCGGGCGAAAAAGGCCAGGTCCTGCTGGGCGTCACCGGCTCGGGCAAGACCTTTACCATGGCGCAGGTCATTGCGGAGATCAACCGGCCGGCGCTGGTGATGGCCCATAACAAGACACTGGCAGCCCAGCTCTACGGAGAGTTCAAGGAGCTCTTCCCTGAAAATGCGGTCGAGTTTTTTGTCAGCTACTACGACTATTACCAGCCCGAGGCCTACATCCCGACGACCGACACCTACATAGAAAAGGACTCGATGGTCAACGATGACATCGACCGCCTCAGGCATTCTGCCACGAGGGCGGTGCTTGAGCGGCGCGATGTGATCGTCGTGGCGTCAGTCTCCTGCATCTACGGTATCGGCTCACCCCGGGACTATATGGACATGCACCTGCTCCTTGAAAAAGGCATGCATGTAGAACGTGACGAGGTCCTGGGCAGGCTGATCGAGATCCAGTATGAACGGTCCGACCATGAATTCAAACGCGGCCGTTTCAGGGTCCGCGGCGACATCGTCGAGATCTTCCCGTCCTTTTCCTTCGACAAGGTCATCAGGGTCGAATTCTTCGGTGACGACATCGATTCCCTGAGCGAAGTCGATCCGCAGACCGGGGACCGCATCAGGAAACTCGACCGCATCTCGATATTTCCGAACAGCCACTGGCTGACGCCGAAGGAGCGGCTCGATACCGCGCTCGTCAGCATCGAACAGGAGATGAAGGAGGCTGTCGAGCGGTTCCTGCAGGAAGGCAGGATCATCGAGGCGCGCCGGATCGAGGAGCGGACGCGGTTCGATATGGAGATGCTGAAGGAGTTCAACTACTGCCACGGCATCGAGAACTACTCCCGCCACCTCAGCGGCAGGCAGGCGGGTGAACCGCCCTACACGCTGCTGCACTATTTCCCGGAGGACTTTGTCTTCTTCCTCGACGAATCACATGCAACGGTCCCGCAGGTCAGGGGTATGTATGAGGGCGACCGGTCGCGGAAGCAGAACCTGATCAATTACGGGTTCCGGCTGCCCTCGGCCCTCGATAACAGGCCCCTGAAGTTCGACGAATTCGAGAAGATGGTGGGCCAGGCGGTCTATGTCTCGGCAACCCCGTCAGAATATGAAATCGTCAAGTCCGGGGGCAGGGTAATAGAACAGATCATCCGGCCGACCGGGCTTACAGACCCAAGGCCGACGGTGCGGCCGGTGTCCGGACAGGTCGACGACCTGCTCGGCGAAATCCGCAAGCGCGTGGCAGCGGGCGAACGAGTCCTGGTGACCACCCTCACGAAGAAGATGGCGGAGGACCTGACCGGCTACTATATCGAACTGGGCGTACGGGCGGAGTATCTCCACTCCGACATAGACACCCTGAAGCGGGTCGAGATCATCAGGAACCTCAGGCTCGGGGAATTCGATGTCCTGGTCGGGGTCAATCTCCTGCGGGAGGGACTGGACATACCCGAGGTCTCGCTGGTAGCAATTCTGGACGCGGACAAGGAGGGCTTTCTCCGCTCGGAGCGGTCGCTCATCCAGACAACCGGACGGGCGGCCCGGAACGTCAACGGCGAGGTCATATTCTATGCCGACGTGATTACCGGGTCCCTGAAGAAAGCGATCGACGAGACAGAGCGCAGGAGAAAGATACAGACGGAGTATAATGAAAGGATGCATATCACGCCGGAGACAATCAGGTCGACCATAAAGGACATTGCCGGCTCGATCTATGAATCCGATTACTACACAGTGCCTGCCGTGGCTGAAGATATGGAGCTGTATGCCGCTGATGAGGAGGCGCTGCAGAGGCTTGAGGCAGAGATGAGAGAGGCCGCGAAACAGCTCGATTTCGAACGCGCGGCAGCAATCAGGGACAGGATCAGAAAACTGAAAACCGTCAACAGCGAGGCGCAGACCGTTGCAGGAGAAAAGGCAGATCAGAGACCGGGACGGTAGCGCAGACCGTTTTTCGCTCACTGCGCTGGAGCGGATTTCCGGGTGCGGGTTTACCGGCGGAAACCGGGTCACCCTGCTCTGGAAGGACAAGGAATCGTTCGGCATCATATTCGATGCGATCAGGGGCGCCCGGGAACTGATATGCCTCGAGTTCTATATATTCAGGAATGACGAGACCGGGACCGAACTGGCGGAGATCCTGAAGCAGAAGGCAGCCGAAGGGGTGAGGGTATGTCTGCTGTACGATCATTTCGGATCTCTTACCACTCCCCTGCGCTTCTGGAAGGGACTTGAGCAGGCAGGTGTCGAGGTGCGGGCCTCCCGTCCATTCAAATGGGCGTCGCCACTGCATTACATCCATCGCGACCATACGAAACTGATCATCGTCGACGGGAAGACCGCCTTTACGGGCGGGCTGAATATAGCAAACGAATACCGGGGGTATCACCGGCTCAGAAAACATACCGGCTGGCGGGACACCGGTATCTTCATGGAAGGGCCGGTGGCCGCCATGCTCCTGAACCGGTTCAGATCCACCTGGCTGCTCTGGAAGGGCCGCGAGATCCCGGCAGCCTGCACGGCAACATCGTTCGTGGACGGAGTCCCGGTGCTGCCGATCTTCACACACTCGTCGCGGTCGAGGCGGTGGATGAGAAAGCTGCTCTATTACAGCATCAATAATGCCTCGGCGAGCATCTGCCTGACGACCGCCTATTTTACGCCGAGCAGGAGGATGATCGAGGTCCTCGGCAATGCGGTCGGCCGCGGGGTCGAGGTCCGGCTACTCCTCCCGGGAACCTCGGATGTCTCTTCTGCCCATTATGCGGGGAGGGCCTTCTTTTCCCGGCTCCTGAAGGCCGGGGTCAGGATCTTCAACTACAACGGGGAGATCCTTCATGCCAAGACCGCAGTTTTTGACAGCATCTGGCTGATCATCGGCTCGGCCAATCTCGATTTCCAGTCTCTCCGCCGCAATGACGAGGGGAATGTCGGGATATCCGACAGGGCCTTCGGCAGCCAGATGACAGCCATTTTCGAAGAAGACCTGCTGAAGTCAGAAGAGATAACCCTCGGCGCATGGCGTACGCGGCCGCTTTGGGACAAGCTCAGGGAGCACTTCTTCGCCCTCTTCAGGAGGCGGCTCTGAGCGATATTGCACCATACGTGTCACACCCAGGGCGACACGTCGCATTGACATGAATCGGCCGGCGTGCTATTTTTCACAGATACGCAGAACGTAAATTCAGGCCCGCGAAGCCGGGGCAACGAGGTACATGATTATGGAACAGCAGATGGGGACACAAACCAGGCAGGATGAACCTCTCTACGACTGCATCGTCATCGGGGCGGGCCCGGGAGGTCTGCAGGCCTGCATTCACCTCGGCCGCTACAACTTCCGCGTCCTGCTTTTCCACACCCCCGGCGGCCGGACCGGCTACGCAAAACATATCGAGAATTATCTCGGCCTGCGTGTTGTATCGGGCCCGGAGCTTCTGCAAACCGGCCTCGCCCAGGTCGAGAGCTTCGGGGTCGGGATCGAGCGCGCAAAGGTCGACCGCGTCGAATTCACGCAGGGGATATTTGAGGTGCTGGCTGCGGGCAAGACCTACCGCTCCCGCTTTGTCATCGCCGCCTCGGGTGCCAGGGAAAGTCTCGCGCCTTTCAAGAACCTTCCCCGCTTCTTCGGCACCTCCTACTTCACCTGTATGATCTGCGACGGCTACCGCACGACCGGCAGGAAGCTGCTGGTCATCGACCGCACGGTCAACGGCGTACGCCTCAGCGTCGGCATGAAGCAGATGTTTACGAAAGATGTGACCTTCCTCGCGCACGGCTTTTCTCTCGCCCCGGTCTACAGGACGCTCCTTGAAGATGAGGGCATCGGCCTGGTAGAGGGGCGACCGGAAGAACTGCTCGGCGACCCGGCCCTCGAGGGGGTACGCATGAGCGACGGCCGCATTATCCCCTGCGAGGTCATCCTCGGCTGGGGGGGGATATCCCTCTGCGACGAGTATCTCGAGAACCTCGACCTCGAGCGCGACACCGAGGGATTCAAGATCGTTACAAAAAATGCGGGCGAGTCGAGCGTCCCCGGCCTCTTCGTCCTCGGAGCGCTCCGCCAGGGCCACTCCCAGGCGATCATTTCGGCAGGCCAGGGGGCCGAGGCCGCGATCGAGATCAGCACGAGGCTCGTCGAACTCTGAACGAGCCTGCCGGCAGGTATGCATCGGGCGCTCGCCGCGTGAAGCACCATCATTCACACCGAAGGACATCCCCGTAAGAAATGGTCATCGTGCTGTCAAGGGACGGCCAGCTGGCCAACCGGCTTTGGCAGACAAGCCATTTCCTGGCGAACGCCATTGAATACGGCTATACCGTGTATTACCCCTGTTTCGACGAGTATTATGATTTTTTTGACGAGAGTATCAGGGAGAACACCTCGAAGGCTCCGCTCAGGATAGTCAGGACAAACAGGCTGGCAAAAGCCTTGCTGAAGCAGGCGGGGAATATTGCCTGGGTCCTTTTTGCGAAACTGCATATACAGAGACTGAATTTGATCTGGGCGGAATTGGTCCTGCACCAGGGGTATGAATTCGGCATACCGGACTACGACATGAATAACCGCTCGTTCACGGAAAAGGCAAAAGGAAAAGTCCTGTTTGTCTGGGGATGGCTGCCGAGAGACCACCAGCATGTCAGGGTCCACCGGCAGAGGATTGTGCAGTTCTGGCAGCCGAACGCCTGCTACAGCCGCGCAGCCTCCTCGCTCGTGGCTTCCGCCAGAGGCAGCTGCGATCGGGTGATCGGCGTGCACATCAGAAGAGGCGACTACCAATATTTCAATAACGGTATATGGTATTTTGAAGACAGCCGCTATGCTGAGGTCCTGCGGCAGATCGTGCAGCTGGAACAATTCAGGGGATTAAACGTGGGTTTTATTCTCTGCTCGAACGATACGGTCTGCAGCGAACAATTTGGCGGGCTTACCGTCTGGTCCGGTCAGCGCCACGTTATGGTTGATTTATGCCTTTTGTCGCTGTGTGATTATATCGTCGGCCCCCCGAGCACCTTCTCTTCCTGGGCAGGCTATGTCGGCCGGAAACCCCTGCTGACCCTCGCCACGAAAGACCAGGCAATCCGCTACGAGGATTTTCAGGTGCCATACCGCTAGAAGCTCTGTGACTACCCTCCGCCGGGGCCGCTCCCGGGAAAACAGCTCAGCAGGCCCGTCCGTTCTATTCAGTGCCTCCTGTGCTGCGTATCAACTTCAGAAAAGGTCATGCGGGAAACCTCCCGGATGACGTCATCGAGAAACTGGAAATTCTGCCCCTTCGACATGACGCAGAGCATGTAGGGATGCTCAGGATAATAGATTATCCCGCAGTCGTGCAGCTGCACCATGCCGTCACCGGCATCCGAGTGTTCCCCGAACTTATGAGACACCACGATTCCCGGAGGCACCCCTTCGCTCAGTCCGGCCCTGAATTCAGACTGCGCCATGATAGCCAGGGCCCAGTCGGACGCCTCCCTGCTGAGATACGTCGCGTTGTAGAGCACCCGGAAAAAAGATGCATAGGTCTGGACCGAAAGGAAATCGTCATCCTGCGTTGCCTTCGGGTTCTGGATTCTCAGCGTCGCATAGACATTGTCAAGGTCAAGGGGGTTCACCACCGCGGTCAGCAGCCTGAATGCGTTATTGTCAGAGTAGACGATCATCCGGTAAATAAGGTCCTTGACGGTGTACTTATGGCCGTGAACCATCACCCGGGACGGCTTGATGTTCTGGTCAGCGTTATAGTCCCGGGACAAATCAAAAACCACTTCGCGGTCGAGCAGCCGACTGTCGGCGCCCTGGCCTGACTCAGCCTTTTTCAGGAGCGCAATCATGAGCGGCACCTTGCGGAGACTCGCAGGTGTAAACCTCCGGGTGTCCCCGATGCTGAACCACAGCCCGTCGTTCAGCTCCCGAAAGTATACGCTCACACTGGCTGTCCAGCGCTTGTCCATGCGGGTTTCCAGAAAGGATTCTATCTTTTCCTGGAAGGGACGCAACTCGCGGTTTTTCAGCACATTGTCCGCTATGTCGCACTCAAGGAGCGGGTTGATGTGATTCAACGCTCCTTCACGACGCTCGATAAAGGTATTCGGGGTACTGTCGTTCCGCATACCATCGCGGGCCGCAAAACCGATGGCAATGCCAAGAAGCAGCACAAAAACTATACCGGTAATATTCTGCCATTTCATCATTATGTTTCCTCGTGCAATTGTTGGTGATTGCCTCTCACGCAGGCCCCGTAGTGCCCCCCGGACAGACCCTCTTGGGTGACCGGGCACTCACAGTAAAGGCCCTCACCCCAGGAGCTTCTCCAGGGTTTCTTTCAGGGTATCAACACTGTACGGCTTCCGGAGACATGCGCTGAACCCGTGCCTTTCGTACTCTGCTATCGCTGTGCCGTCCGCATAGCCGCTGGAGACCACTGCCTTTATCGCGGGATCGAGTCTGAGGAGTCCCTGCATTGCCTCCTCCCCGCCCATGCCGCCCCGAATCGTGAGATCCAGGATTACGATATCGAAGGACTCGCCACGCTCCATTGCCTCGCGGTACAGGGCAATGGCCTCCTCCCCGTCCTTGGCCAAAGCAACATCGTGTCCCAGGGCGGTCAGCATTTCGAAGGATATCCTCCGCAGGATCTCCTCGTCATCCATGACCAGGATCTTCCCCCGGCGTCCGCCGCCGGGCCCTGGCGCGGCCACCGCCCCGTGAACGGTTCTGCCTGCTGCTGCGGGCAGGTAGATAAAAAACGTGCTGCCCTTTCCGGGGGCCGACTCCACCTCTATCATGCCGCCATGGTTCCGGATGATCGAATAGGCTGTTGCAAGGCCAAGTCCGCTTCCCTTGGTCTTGGTCGTGAAGTAGGGGTCGAAAATCCTCTTAAGATCCTTCTCGGAGATACCGCTGCCACTGTCCTCTATGGTTATCCTCACGAACCTCGTGTCCTCGGATGAGGGGATGGTGTGCTGTACATTTCTCGCCGAAATGGTGATGGTGCCGCCCTGCGGCATGGCATCGACAGCGTTGATAATAATATTCTGGATCACCTGGCCGAGCTGTCCTGCATCCGCCTCGACCGGCCAGAGGTCATCGTCCAGGTGCATGGCGTAGCCCACCCGCGAGCCGCTGAGGCTCAGTTTTACCGCGTCCTTTATCACCGTATCGACCATAAAGAGGGCCTTGACCGGCTTCCCCCCTTTTGCGTAGGTCAGCAGCTGGTGCGTCAGGCCTGTCGCCATCCCCAGAGCGTTTTCCGCCTCCTGAAGTAGCTCGGAGGTCCTGCTGTCCTTCACAAGATTGAGCTTGGCCATCGAGATATAGCCGAAGATCCCCTGAAGCAGGTTGTTAAAGTCATGGGCTATGCCCCCTGCGAGGGTCCCGACCGCCTCCAGTTTCTGGGTCTTGACGATCTGTTCTTCCATCTGCTGGCGATAGGTAATATCCATTCCCAGAGAGGTAATCCCGACGAAGTGTCCCGAGGCGTCGAGCATCCGCGAATTCGTCCACGAGATCAGGCGGAAATCTCCCTGCCTGGTCACTATCTCGCTGGCGTATTCCTGGACGAGTTCTCCTGAGGTGCTTTCCTGATGGAGCCGACGCATGGCATTTCTCACTCCCCCGGGGATGAACAGGTCAAACCAGTTGCGGCCGATGATTTCTTCACGCGTCCAGCCTGACAGCTGTGCCAGGTAATCATTTGCAAAGATTATTGTCCCCTCCCTGTCCAGCTGGACCGCAATAAGGTTGGCGCTTGCCAGTGTCTCACGGAATCTCCTCTCTGATTCCTTCAGGGCCTCCTCCGCCGACCGCCGCTGGACGATCTCCTGCTCCAGCTCCTCATTGATTGTCCTGAGGTCCTTTGTCCGTTCCTCAACCTTGACTTCCAGATCCCTTTGCGCCTTTTCAATCTCCGCCTTGGCCTGTCTCAGTCCGGCGTTTAATCTGGACACATAGATGGTCGCACCGGTCATGACGAAGATAAGCACTGCCGTCAGGACAAGGGCAAGCCAATACTGCTTCAGCGCCTGCGCCAGGGTTATCTTCCCGAAATTCTCGTAGGGCGTCAGCCGCAGCTCTTTCAACAGGTCATGGACCGGTCCGTAATCAAGAGGAATTGTCCAGCCTGCGACCTGAGAGCTTCTGGCCGCTTCGCTCATTTCCCCGAGTGTCATAAGGGCAACGGCGACCCGCTGGGAAAGTTCGTTCGAAGTATGCTTCACCCTCGCAAATGGCCATTCGGGGTAGAGCCGCGTACTCGACAAAAAAGGAAAGGCGTCATGTGCGGTCTGATTCAGGACCCGAAACTCCTTCATGTCGATAAGGCCGCTGTTATGCAGTGACTCCAGGATATCGGTCCTGACGGTGCCGGCAGCGGCCTTGCCGTCTCTGACCGCATAGACCGCAGCATCGTGCGTAACAGCAAACGAGAGCCGGGCAAGGTCGCGGTAGGGATCGACGCCATAATCCTTCATCTCCCTCCAGGCTACGCGCCAGCCGCCGAGCGACGTTTCGTCCACAGCAATAAACGACTTGCCCTTCAGATCCGCGATTGACCGGATATCCTTCCGGTCTGCCCGGGTGAAAATGACTCCCCCGAATACGGTTGTGTATCCCGCCCCGGTATCCGCCTTCTTCTTGATCGTCGCAATCCTGTTGACGCCGTAAAGGTACTCCAACTCAACATAGATCGAAGAGTTCGCGAGAATAAAATCAACCTCCCCCCTGCTGACGGCCTGGTTGATCCGGTCAAACCCAAGGGGCACCACTGAAAAAGTATGATCCGGTATCTTCGCGGCAAGATAGTCTGCGGTAGGGGCCCACATCCTCTTCGCCTGTTCGGCCCCGCGATAGGCAAGGACCCCTATCCTGATATCAGTACGATCAGCGGCTGAAGAGAAAGAAGCCGCAAAAAAAACAAAGAGAGTTGCCGCAATAACAGCAAGAACCCCGGTCAGCTTTTTCATGCTGTATTTTACCAGTTCACAACAGGACATTCCCAAGAATAGCAGGAAGATATTATCAGGCACGGGAAACAGAGAAGAGTCCGTGGAAGAAATAACTGACGGGCAGGGATTCTCCGTCGCATGGTCGAATGACCGGAATGACTGTTATACTAGACCCGGACACCGAAACGCAGGCATGACCTGAAAGACCTGAAGGAGAATGACATGAAGGCATTGATTATCAGCGCGGACAATTTTGAGGACACTGAACTCCTCGTCCCCTACTACCGGCTCCGGGAAGAGGGCGTCGACGTCGAGGTCGCCTCGATGCAGACGGGCAGCATAAGGGGCAAACACGGGTATGAGGTCGCGGTCACCAGGGCGCTGAAGGATCTGAGGCGCGAAGACTACGAGATCCTGATTCTCCCCGGAGGCAGGGCCCCGGAGGCGGTGAGGAAGGAAAAGGTCGCACTCGATATTGCGCGGTACTTCTTCGAGACAAACAGGCCCGTTGCTGCGATTTGCCACGGCGGCCAGACACTGATCAGCGCAGGCCTGGTAAAGGACCGTCATCTGACCTGTTACAAATCCGTCGCCCCGGAAATGAAGGGGGCAGGCGCCTTCTACGAGGACTCGGAGGTCGTCGTGGACGGCAACCTGGTCACCTCACGCCAGCCCTCCGACCTCCCTGCCTTCATGCGGGAGATCATGACAATGCTGAAGAAAAGGGGTTAACAGCAGGGAAAGAAGCAGCAGGCACCCGTCTGTTATCCCCCTGCAAGTATCCGCACCAGTTTCGCGGCATACTCCCTGCTTTCCCCGTCGGCCGAAACAATCTCAATCTCTTCCGGGCCGGCAATACCAATGCCGAGTTCGACCGCCCGGGCGATCTGCTCCTGCCCGAATATTTTTTGGTCCATAACCGCACGGTTGCTGCCCAGGTCCTTCAGGATCGCAAGCCCCACCGCATCGATGGCGACCCGGTCAGTCCCGGCGAGTATGACATCCGCCCGCTTCTTCAATCCCTCCATCGGTCCTCCATCAACAAAGGCCTCGATACCGTCCAGGAGGATCAGGGCCGGACTGTAGGCCAGATTAATGTCGGCTATCATCTTTCTTATTTCCTCGGGCGACGTATGAAGCTCAAGCATATCCCCTCTCCCGACCATGCCGACAGCGAGCTTGAGAGACATGGTAAAAACGCCTCCGTAGCCGTGAGTCTTCAGACAACAGGTCGAGACGACGGCCCCAGCGTCGAGGACAGGCTGCGCTATATCAAAACCGTCTCTCCAGAAACTCCCCGGCGGTCGAATCCTCACCCACGCCTCAGGGGGAAGCAGTTCAAAATCAATCAGCCTTACCCCGAGCCGTTCGCAAAGTTCCGGGACCCCCTTCTGTTTCATGACCCGGGAGGTCTTGACAGGCCCGCTCCTCTCACCCAGCGCCAGGCTTTTTGCCCCCATCTCCTGAAGACAGCAGACCAGAGCTTCGAGCGTGTCGTTATGTGTTGAGGCAGGAAAGGGGTCTGCACTGTTGAAATTGGGCTTGATCAGAACGTCTTTTCCCCTGACAGGGTTGACCTTCAGCAGGCTGACCGCCTCCCTGATGCCTGCACGGCGGTCAGAGGTCCTTACCAGTGAAATCTCACTCTTCATGGCCGAGAATTCCCGAAAGATCAATATCCTGAAAAGTCATACGTGCCCGGCAACAGCCTCAGCTGCCTGTCGGATCCTGCAGATCAGCTCAGCAGCTGCGCCGTCAGCCGGATCGCTCAGTACCGGCAGAAAGATGAGATTGCGATGGGCCGCTTCAGTCTTCGGAAGATCTCCCTCCCGGTAACCGGCGTAATCTCCGGAGAGAGGGCCCCTGTTTCGGGTAAAGAGGTCGAACCCCCCGGCGAAGAGCGGCAGCAGGTGAAGAAGTGGGTACCCGCACCCTGTTGCAGGAATACCTGCCGCGGTCAGGGCTGCAATGAATTCCTCTGCCGTTGCGGAGGAGTTCTGTCCGGCATCGTACAGGACCGGAAACCGGTAGAACCCGGCCCGTACGGCCCCGGGGTAAACCCTGACCGGCTGCAGGCAGGGAATATCTTTGAGACCTGCCTCGACCGCCTCTACATAGGCCCTGCGCCGCCGGTTCAGTTCAGCGAGCCGCTTCAACTGGACCGCTGCTATGCCGATCCCGAGGGGATGGGCCCGCAGTTTCATTCCGAGCCCCCATGGCTGAAGGACGGCATTCGGCTTTGTCGTAAGCGCACCCATGCGGCAGCACTGGCTGACCAGGCAGGCCCGGTCAAATATCTCCGCTCCGCTCGTCGCCAGAACACCGCCCTCGCCTGCGCTGGTCGGCTTGGCTGACTGCAGGCTCCAGCAGCCCGCGCTCCCGATCGAGCCGACCATCCTGCCATTATAGGTTGCGCCGTGGGCATGAGAGCAGTCTTCGATGACAGGGATCCCGAATTCGGCAGACAGGGACATCAATGCATCCATATTGCAGACATTTCCCCAGAGATGCACTGCAACGATCGCCCTGGTATTCGGGGTGATCCGCCTCCTGACATCTTCAGGATCCAGGGTAAGGGTTTCAGGGTCAGATTCACAGAATACAGGACGTGCACCGAGCAGGAGCGCCGGTCCGATCGAGTTTATCCATGTATAGGTCGGACAGATCACCTCGTCGCCGGGCCCGATGCCGACACCAAAAAAGGCACTGTATAATGCCGATGACCCGTTCATGGTTGTCATCGCATATCTGCTCCCGACCCAGGACCGCCATCTGCGTTCAAAGTCCCGCACTGCGGGGGTGGCACCGGAAAGTTCATTACGGAGAGTCAGATCATAGGCGACCTGCGCCTCTTCTTCTCCAATCTGCCTCCAGGCATCATACTGCTCAAAAGGGGTCGTCATCTTACTGCACCGGCATCATGCTGCGGCATGTATCATACATTGCGCGTATTATATCACGGCAGCAATATTCCTGGTCCGGAACGTCTGGCACAGCAGAAAAGTCTGCCTGTTCCCTATCCCGGCACACAGATCATTCTGCTAAAGTTTCCCGGGGGAAAGCCGATAAAGAACGTATACATAAAAGATACTATGAGGATTCTGATGACTCCGGCTGTTCGACAGGACGGTTTCTTTTGTCGTCTGGCGGAAGCAGACAATGAGGATTCCTCTCAGGAGGTCCCGGGATGAACATCGTTGCAGCCTTCATGACTCTCCTCCTCGTCGTCTCAACTCCGGTGGCAGCGTCTGCCCTCACCGGAAGCGAGTCGGCGTTCGGCTATCAGTTCACCGACAGCAGCGAGGGGGGTGGCCCTGCATACTCTTTTGACGACATCAGCTCCAGCGGTACCCGCTGGAACAGTGGTGATGATGAAACGCTGAATGTTCAGATCGGTTTTGGCTTCTCATTCTACGGCATTACCTATACTGACCTGTGGCTCGGCTCGAACGGCTACCTTACATTTGGAAGCGGCAGCACAGAGTATCTTGCATACTCCTTCCCGTATCCGGGGCTTACCACGCCCATGATTGCGCCTCTGTTCCTCGATCTTGCCACCTCCGCAGGAGGCGGCATATATTATGAAACAAAAGGCAGCGCCCCGAACCGGACCTTCATCGTGCAATGGCAGGATTCTGACTATTCCGGCTCCATCACCGCTGACAGGGCAACCTTTCAGGCGATCCTCCATGAAGGCACCGGACAGATAGACTTCCAGTATGCCGATGTCAGCTTCGGTGATCCGGCTTATGATATGGGGGCAGCGGGAACGGTCGGCATCGACAGGGCGGATTCAACGACCGCTCTTCAGTATTCGTATAATACGCCGTCTCTTGCCGCAGGCCTCGCGATCCGGTTCTTTTATATCGATGCTGACGGAGACGGTTTCCCGGATGTCTCGGACACCTGTGCGGATATGCCCAACAGCGATCAGTCAAATATCGTCTGTGATCCGACCGGTGATTATGACGGTGATGGTATCCTGAACAACACGGACAACTGTTCTTTGGTTCCGAACTCTGACCAGCAGGATACCGACAGCGATGGCATAGGAGATGCCTGCGACCCTGACATCGACGGTGACACCATACTTAATGCGGCTGACAACTGCCCCCTCATGGCAAACCCTGATCAAAAAGACACCGACAGCGACGGCATGGGGGATGCCTGCGACGACGACATTGATGGCGACACCATTCTCAATGCAGTTGACAACTGCCCCCTTGTATTCAACGGTGACCAGACGGATATGGATGGCAATGACATCGGAGATCTCTGCGACGCTGACATCGACGGCGATGGGCTGACGAACGAACAGGACAACTGCCCGCTTGTAGCCAATCCGGGCCAGGCAGACTCGGACAGCGACGGGTCCGGTGACGCCTGTACAACGGTGCATTGCGTTTCCACCTCCGCCGGACTGCAGGCCGCGCTGGACACCGCAGCGGGAAACGGCAAAGACAATATCATCAGGCTGGTGCAGGGGACCTACCTTCTCTCTGACAACGGCGGCCAGAAATTTGCGTATACTGCTATCCGCAAGCCACAGTCTCTGAGGCTGCTGGGAGGTTACACACCAGGCTGCAGCTCATGGGTCGCGGACCCCTTCAGTACGATACTCGACGGAGAACATCTGGACCAGTCTGCATCAGGTGCAGGGGGCGTTCTTTCGGTGACCCTCGACAGCCCGCTGCCCTATGTCGATTTCGTGCTGGATGGGCTGACAATCGAGAATGGCGCAGCGGATAGTGCAGCAGGTCTGTCTGTTCATGCCGATGGGCCTTTCGTTGAGGGCCTGGCCGGCATAACCATCAGGAACACGGTCATATCGAACAACACGCTCAACCCGTCGTCCGGGTTCTCGGCAGGAGGATTATCCGTCAACGCGCACAAGGGAAACATTCTGCTGGCGAACAACCTGATCACCGGCAATCGTGCGGTCACCTATGCCGGGGGAGGACTGATCAGGTCGACTGCAGGACGGGTCGACATCATCAACAATACCGTTACGGGGAATGTCGTTGACGAGACGCTGAATGGAACCGCCGGAGGTCTCTATATTGAACTGGGCGGAGCAGCGACAGGGGCATATGTCTACAACAACATCCTCTTTGGCAACAGCGCCTGGAACATGAGGGATATTGTCGTCAACAGTTTCTCTTCGGGGCCTGTTCATGCCTTCAATAACGATATCGGGGACGCCGGGCTCGGGGTCATGTCCCTGTTTACCGCCCAGGGAAACAACATCAGCGAGGATCCGCTTTTTGCCGGACCTGCTGATTATCACCTTGCTCCCGCCTCTCCTGCTATCGATGCCGGAAGCAACAGCGCCCCGTCCTTGCAGGTCTCTGACATCGTGGGCGCCGCAAGACTGCTCGAGGCTGCTGTTGATATCGGCGCCTATGAATCGCCCGATATTCCGGTAAGAAGAAAGACAGGCGATGTCCCGGTGGAACACTACAACAGCCTGCAGGAGGCATTTACTGATGCACCCTCTGCCGACGATGTCCTGGAGGCAAAGGAAATGACCTTCGCCGGCGGGCTGCTCTGCAGCCAGTCGAATCCGGTTCTCCTGAAGGGTGGATTCAATCCGGGCTTCCTCTCAAATGCAGGCCGCCACACAATCATATCCCCCCTGCTGACCATCAGCGGCGCGGCGGTCACGACCGAGAATATCACGATACGGTAACCCCGGCTCCAATGGATGAGATAACCATTCAGGGAAACATAATCTGTCGTCTCCGGGATCAGTTCGGCGAGATCTCTATCGCCGACCACAACGGGATACGCAGTCTTTATTTCGGCGACGGGGTGATGCAGAGCTGCCTGAATCTCGATCAGCCCCACGTGCTGCTGACGGAGTACAGCAGGGCCATGATGACAGCGCTGATCTTCAGGCCCCGGCCCGGGTCGATCCTTCTGATCGGCCTGGGTGGAGGCTCGCTCGTCCATTTTCTGCTGCAGGCCTGCCCGGACTCCGCCCTCGATGTCGTTGAGATAAGCGAAGAGGTGATCAGCCTGGCGCGGGAATACTTCTTGCTGCCGGAAGAACATAAACAGCTCAGGATCTTGCATGCGACCGGCCAGGACTTTCTGCACCGTCCGGCCGAGACTGACCGGCGCTATGACCTGATCCTGATCGACGCCTTTGATGAAGGAGGCCCTGCCTCTGTCCTGACCGGAAGCGAGTTTCTGTCGGCCTGCCGGGGCCGGTTGAAGCCGGATGGGGTATTCGCCATGAACCTCTGGAACCGGCTCCAGGACAATTTCCCTCTCATGCTCGAGACAATCCGGGCGGCGTTCGACGGTCATGCCCTGAAGCTGCTCCTGGGAGAAGTGCACGACAATGCCATTGTCCTCGGGTTCGAGAACCCTGAACTGTTTCGCGACGTCGCACTATACCGTCCTGAGGCAAAGAGGCTGCAGCGGGAATGGGGCATCGACTTTCCACGGTTTCTGAAAAACCTCTACCGGCAGAACTTCGGAACAGCAGCGATCGACGACAGCTACCGGATATCGGGATAGATCTCAATCCGCCGGCGCGCTGCACGTGTCCGGCGATGGCCTGGATCCCCCAGTCAAGCCGCGGGATGACAAGCTTTCCTGAATTAATACCTTCTACAGAATGATTACCCTTGATATGGCCACATGTCCCTGCTGGATGAGCACCGAACCCTTGACCGTTGTGAAGGAGCCGGCCTGGCCAAAACCGCAGCTATAGCCCCCAGCCAGGACAGCCGTGATGTCCCGGTCTAACAGAAGAGTCTCAGAAAAACCCTCTGCGATCATCTCCACAGTGCCCCCGTCATCAAGCAGATCATATGCACCCTGTATCGTTTCATAGGGGGCACCCTGTATCCTTACCGGCGTGGAATGGCAGAGGGCATAGGCTCCGGCAGGATGCATTGAATCCCTCGTGTACCGGTCGCGGTCAACTACCACGGTATTGACCAGATCCCCCTGCGGGGCAAGAGGGCTCTGCGGCCTGTCGTCTCCGGGAAACGAAGGAATACTGTACGCCATGCTGCCAAGGATGTTGCTGTTTCTGAGGAGATGGAAATCACTGCCCGACGGAGCAATCATAAGTGGCTCAAAAACATTGATGCTGTTATCTGCCTGCAGTTGGGCTGCATTACAGGATGGGTTCGAGGACTGGCACCCCTGCGACGGGTCCTCTATACCCAGGGGAAATTCAGCCGGGCCGTTCCAGATAATATTGCCTCGTATCCGGAGATTCGTGTCCGTGGCAGAGGGTGAAGGGATATTGGTGGCGGCCGGCGGTTCAGCAGGACCAAAGATATCAAAGTGGCTGTATAAGGTCTGGACTCCGGCCGGATTGTAAAAGATATTGTTATAGATATAGAGATCCCTGTTCGGTATCCACTCTCCGCCATCGCCCGGATTCGCGGGCCCCCAGCCGCCTGCTGCATTGCGGGACTGACAGGCGGTCGCATCGCCATCACAGCTTCTGGCGCCATGACCGATCAGCAGCATGCCGGACCCGGCACCTCCGATGCCGATCCGGTAGAGGGTGTTATAGGCGAAGAGTACGTTATACCCGCCCCGAACAGCAATCCCCGCGTTCTGGACATCATGCACGACATTGTTTATGAACTTCAGGTCATAGGCCTCGTAATGCAGCCAGGGAGAAACCATAAACTCGAAGCCGGTGCCCTGCCCCGCCCCCAGCCCGACGACGCCGCAGTCGAATACCTCGTTGCCTTCTATCGTCAGATACGCGGTCCCGCCCTTCAGGACAACGCAGTCATCGCCCGAGTTATGGATAGTACTGTTTATGATATGACCATACTGCACCCCCACAAAATCCAGCGGGAACCAGAAGGCCCCCTGAATATCCGAGTCTTCGACATAGGCATACTGGACCTGATTGAGCTTCAGGGATTCCTGAGGCTGACGGTCGAGACCGTCAAAACCATTCAGTCTGCAGCCCCGTATGAGGATGTGGTTCGAAGAGGCAACGTGTACGACATTCCCCCCGCCCCCGTACCCCGGGTCGGTGATGAAATCGATACCGACAAGGTAGAAGTATGACACATCATAAATATTGAAATAACCGTGGAGACGTGCGGTGTAAGGTCCGTCTGCTGCCTCCAGGATTACCGGGTACTGGTAGGTGCCGAGCCGGGACTCCATCCACCCGGGCAGCATATCTTCAGGGTAGTCTCCGCTGACGAGCCTGATCCGGTAGCCGGTCGACGAAAGCGTTACTGCCTGAGGGATTCTGTTCCATGCCTCGCTGACTGTCTGTACTGCCTGTGTCCGGATTGAGCCGTCATTTGCATCATCGCCGTTCACCGGGTCCACCCAGATATCGGTCAGCGTCGGGGAACCGATATCATAGGACGCATAGCCGCAGGACTTCCCGGGCGTCAGAAAACAGAGAAAGGAAACAACTGCCAGCAGACATACATGCAGACGCACTCGCGTTTCACTTCCTGGTTCCTTCATCACAGGCCTCCGGTCATTCCTGGAATTAAGCTGAAAGCATATATATGCAAATCATATCAGCATATATCATGCCTGCAATTTAATTGCTGCGGGCTAGCTAACAGGCCTGCAAGCTGGCAAGCTGAATATCCTGGTGACAGGTTTCGAACCTTCTCCTGACAATATTTGTCCGGCCTATTCGCGTCCCTGCCTTTCATCTCCATCATCTCCCCCTCCGACGTCATCGTCATCAGCCTCTTCATCTTTATACTCCCTTTTTCTTTTCATCACCCGGAAAAAACCATACATCGTCAGAAGGGCAGCAGCCACAAAGAGCAGCTCATAAAGGTTGTCGCGGAGATAGAAAAGCCAGGCGGTCCCGGGGGACAATGACGCACGCCACTGGCGCTCAAGGTCCTCCAGTGTTATTGAAAGGCCGCTGCGCACAGCGGTTTCAAGGTCGTCGCCGCTGCGCATCTGTTCCAGCACCTTCCGAAGCCGCGGGGCGCCGTACTTCTTTTTTATGAAGTCGATGATACTCCTGCTTGCCTCGTAGGCGAGGAGGAGCTCCCTGCCGTCACCGTTAAACCTTGCGGCAAGGCTGTCGATGCTGACGGGCCGTTTCGAAAGGACGGCCTCTCTCAGGCCGGAGCGGCTTCCATCGCTGATAATCTCCGAGAACCCGCCGGTCACCCACTGGCAGATGCCTTCATCGAACCAGCGTGGAAGTCTGTCGGCAGCAATGGCCTGATGGAGTTCAAGATGACATACCTCGTGCTTCAGCGTCACCGCAAGAGTAAAGGGATGACTGCCCATCTTCGAGTAGTCGATGAGGATGAGGTTCCGCCGGGGGAAGGCCAGAGCGGTCACAAGGTCGCTGCCGGAGATCTTTCTGAACGAGGCATGGTCTTTCAGAAGGACGATCTGCGTTCCGTCACCTTCCGATGCTGTTTCCCATCCCAGGTCTTTCAGGAGTTCAGCACGGACGGACGGGTATAGCCGAAGAACCTCTGCAGCCGCACCCCGCAGCGGGGCATCGAAGCTGACCGTAACCCGTGCATCCCCCATCGCCGGCAGCCCGGCGCCCTGAGTGCCGGCTTGAGCAGCGGCCGCCAGCGCGGTGCACAGGAAGATCAGAGCAAGGATAAGACGCAGCCTGCTCATAGACAGGGAAGAGGAACTACAAGGGTTTCTGCATGAAGTCGGCATTTGTGGTGTTTGTCTGCATTCTGCAGGGGAAACCCCTATGGGGCGAGCTTGCTTTTGATATCCCGGACGGCCCGATTATTCAGCAGGCTCATGAACCGCGGATTTGCCATGAGGGCTACAAGGTCGCCGGCCTGGACCGCCTTCATGATCTCCGGGTCTTTCAGGACCCTCTGGAACCCGGGATCGCTCTGCAGGGTCTGGATCATGGCCATGATGTCGGCCTGCCCCATCATGCTATCCTGCAGAGACTTCACCTGGCTGCCCGTATCAGCACTGCCCGTCTGCCCCTTTGACCTTATAGCAGCCACCTTCGCTTCGTCGATCTTTATCGTCCCGAGGGCAGAAGACCTGATCGTATAGACGCCCCCGGACAAAGACAGAAGCTCCCCGGTTATCGTGCTGCCGTCAACAAGTTCGATAACCCGGGTCCCGGCCGCAGCCGAAATGCCGGCCAGAAGCAGAAGGACAACTACTGCAGAGAGAAGAGATTTGTTGCAGATGCGTGATAAAGCTCTCATAATTGAATAGCCATCATCCGGAAAATCTCCCCTACCCCCTCTTTGCAAAAGAGGGGATGTTTCCTCCCTTTGGCAAAGGGAGGTTAGGAGGGATTTTATCGTCCAATCTCTTTCTTTCACTTCATGCCTGGTATTGTCCTTGAGATGCCGGACTGAATCTGCCCGATACCTTCAGCCAATGCGCTGCTCAGCGCCCTGGCAAGATTGGGAAACCCCTTGTCCTCGAGCCTGACCGTCTTTGCGATGGTCTCCTTATAGACCTCATTGCCTTCCGGGGAACGGAGCTTTACCTCAAACAGAAGATGTCCGGAGGAAGTCTCCCCTTCATCCAGACGCTCGAAACGCTTCAGGTTTATATCGAGGGTATAAAAACCGCCGGGGGTGACGACCGACGTCCTCACCTCCCTGAAAAGTCCGGCTGCAGAAAACGCATCCCTGAAGGCGTCTCTCACGAGATCGACCGGGGGCATGTCCCAGCGGGAATAACGGGACATCTCGATCTGATACGGAGAGGTCCTGTATGCGATATACGACTGCCCGAGATAGCGGGGGGAACGGACCGTGATATTGACCTGGGCATCCGTCTGCCCGCCTGCAACGCCTTTTTCTTCCGGGACCGCCAGGCTGTATATCTTCGTCCCGGGCATGCTGCACGCGGCGAGCAGAAGCATGGCAAAGGCAACAATGAAGAGTCTCCGCATCTTATTCCCCTTTCCCTTCTTTATAGATGATGCTCCAGGGCTTGTTCTTTATTTCGCCGAGGAGTTCCTGGAGTTCTTCGGTCGTCCTGGTCATCGTTGTCAGCAGCACGTCCAGGTTCTGTGACTGCTGCACCACGGCCTTATCGATCGAATTCGAGGTCCTGCCGACCGAGCGGGAGGTCTCCTCAAGGCTTTTGATCATCTCGCCCGCCCTTTCAAGGTCTTCCCTCGCCTTCCTGATCAGTTCCGACACCTCTCCCTTGTTCGATTTTATCAGGCCCTCCACCTCATTCAGCACCAACTCCAGCTTGGCTGCGGCAGATTTGAAACCGGCTGCCACCTTTTCGAGGCTCGTCGACCCCGAGACGATCGCCTTGTTCGTATCCACAATCAGGTTCTCGACCTTCTGCACATTCGAGGGGGAAAACAGTTTATTAACATCCCTGATCAGCCCGTCAACCGATTCGGCGAGTGTGTTCAGCTTTGCCATCATCATCGTGAATTCCACGGTCGGATCAGAGGGGATGTCCTCGCCGGTTTTTATCCGTTCATCCGTGGTATGGTCGACTGTCAGCAGGAGGTAGATATCACCGACAAAACCGATCTGCGTTATCAGGGCCTTCGTCCCCTTATAGACCGGGGTGCCCTCCCTGACGCCTATCTCGATCGTGACCGGCCTGCCCGGCCCATCCGGCTCCCTGATGCCCAGGACCCTTCCGACCCTGACACCGCCGAGTTTCACCTGGGCCCCGGTCTCGAGCCCCGCTGCATTCTGGACCCTGACATAATATTTGTCATACCTGTTCATGAACTGACCGCCGCCGATCAGGACCACAAAGACACTCATGATCAGCAGCGATGCGACGATAATAATGCCGGCCTTGATTTCTTCCTTCACATTCAGTCTCCCGCTATGATCTTGAAATAGTCATCCGGAGAATAGGTCTCCTGCTCGGGTTGCCGTTCAAGAAACATCCTGATCCTCGGATGGTCCGACGCCTTCAGTCCTGCGAGATCGCCCTGGTAGAGGACATTCCCCGCGTCCAGCATGATAACATAATCCGAAATCTTGAAAACACTCTCAATCTCGTGCGTGACAACGATACCGGTCATCCGGAAGACGTTCCGGAGCTTCAGGATCAGTTCGTCAAGACCGGCCGCTGTCACCGGGTCGAGGCCCGCAGAGGGTTCGTCAAAAAAGATCATCTCCGGGTCGAGCGCCAGGGCCCGTGCAAGGCCCGCACGTTTCTTCATGCCGCCGGAAAGCTGGGCAGGGAAAAAGTTCTCGAACCCCGAAAGCCCGACCTGGTCGAGCTTCATGCGCACCATGATCTTTATGGTCGACTCGTTCAGACGGGTATGCTCCCGGATCGGCAGGGCGACGTTGTCGCCCAGGGTCAGAGAATTCAGGAGCGCCGCGCCCTGGAAGAGGACCCCCATCTTCTTCCGCACCTCATTCAGCTCGTCCTCGTTCATCCGGGTGATGTCACTGCCGTTGACCAGGATCTGTCCCTTCGTCGGCTTCAGAAGCCCGATGAGGTGTTTCAGCAGCGTGCTCTTGCCGCAGCCGCTGCCGCCGAGGATCACCGTTGTCTTGCCGCGCGGGATCGTGGCGCAGACATTCTTCAGGATCTCCCTGTCCCCGTAATGGGTCTGCAGCCCTATGACCTCGATCGCCGGTTCCATATGTATGGACTCGCTCATCTTTTCACCAAATCCCTCCTGACCTCCCTTTGCCAAAGGGAGGAATAATCCCCCCTTTTTCTCCCCGGCGAACCCGCCTGTGTGCGGGGGCAAAGAGGCCTGCCTGCCGGCAGGCAGGGGCGAGGGGAGATTTTCTAATTGAATATCTCATCATGTGAAGTAATAGAAGAGCCCCGTGAAAAAGAGGTCGACGATGATGACCAGGAATATCGAGGTGACGACCGAGGCGGTGGTGCGCCTGCCGACCTCCTCGGCGCCCCCGGTGACCTTGAATCCCTGGTATGCCCCGACAAGGGTTATGACGATGCCAAAGGCCCAAGCCTTGAGCAGACCGGTAAAGACGTCCTTGATCAGCAGTGCGTTCACTGTCTGCTGGAAGTAATTGTACGGATGTATCTCGAGCGCCGTAATGGCAAGGAGGAAACCGCCGAATATGCCGACGAGATCGGCAATTATCGTGAGCGACGGGACCATGACCATCAGGGCGATCAGCTTCGGTACAACCAGGTAGCGGACCGGGTTAATCCCCATGGTCGTCAGGGCATCAACCTCCTCAGCCGCCTTCATCGACCCGATCTCGGCAGCAAAGGCAGAGCCGCTCCTGCCCGAGACGATGATCGCGGTCATGATCGGCCCGAGTTCCCGGGTGAGGGAGACGCCGACGAGGTTTGCCACATAGATCAGCGCCCCCACGCGCTTCAGCTGATAGGCGGCCTGGAGGGCCAGAATGATGCCGACAAAGAGCGAGATGACCGAGACGATCGGCACCGAGTTATAGCCGGCCTTGACCATCTCGGATATGCTCGCCCTGAAACGGACCGGCCTGCCCCTGAGGGGCGAGATGAAGGTCCAGTGGAAGGTATCGTTGATGATCTTTGCTGCGTCATGGATATCCCCGCGCAAGGACAGGACCCGGCGGCCCAGGGCTCCCAGGGCTGCCTCAGCCCACGTTGGGGAACCAGCACCCGGTTCAGGGGCTGATTCAGGGGCTGATTCAGCGCCCGAGGGCATCGTCCATACTCCCGTGTATCTCGAAGACCCTGTCGAGCTTTGCAAAGCCGAATATCTCGGCGATCTTCGGAGGTATGCCGACGAATTTCAGTCTGCCTCCGTATGGCATCATCCCCTTCAGCCCCTCGACAAGGGTGGCGATGCCCGAACTGTCGATATAGGAGACACTCGCAAAATCGATGAACAGGACCGGTGGTTTATTCCCGATAAGCTCAAGGAGCTGGGCCCGGAGTGCAGGCGAGGAGTTCATGTCGATCTCACCCGAGATCGTGATAACGGTATTGCTGCTGTAGCTTGTCAGCTCAATCTTCATGCCTGTCCTCGAAATATTTTATGAGTCTCAATCTGTTGCCGGTCTGCTTCTTCGGATCAAACTCGACGCAGTCGAACGTCCGCCTGATAAAATGGACACCGAGCCCCCCCGGCTTGACATCATCCAGGTCTCTGCCGCGTATAACGGCGGGGTCGGCCTTCAGCCCGTTGTCTTCGAGAATCACCTCAAGCCCCCCGGGACCTATGCTGAATTGTACTACAATCCTTTTCGTCGTGTCTCCCCTGTAGGCATGCCTGATCACATTGGAGCAGGCCTCATCGACCGCAAGCTTGAGGTCCTCGATGACGTCCTCGGCCAAGTTGCCCATCCGTCCGGTCCTGACGACCAGGTCCCGCACCATACCGAGGAATTTCGGGTGCGAAGGGATGACCAGCCTGACCCTTTCCTTCACCCCTTCAGCCCTGCCCCGGATAGTGCCATTGGATGTCGACGATCGTAATATCGTCGGCCCGATCCGCACCCTGTTCCAGACTCACGATATATTCCATGAGGCCTTCCGTAAGACTTTCGGCATGCTGATGTTCCTTCACAAACGCCACAAGCCTTTCGAAGCCGAGTCGTTCCCCGTCACGGTCCCGGGCATCGAACAGGCCGTCGGTAAAGAGCAGCAGGCGGTCGCCCGGGCTCAGCTGTATGGTTGTTGAGGGATACTCCAGAGGAAGGATGCCGAGCGGAGGGCCGGACAGGAGAGACGTCTCCCTGACCTCGCCCCCGCTGATCCAGAGGAAAGGGGGGTGCCCTGCAGAGGCCACCCGGACAGACCCTGAAGCAAGATCAATAATCATATAGATCGCGGTGAGAAACATCCCGCGCGGCGAATCGGCCAACTGGACCGTCATTTCGTCAAACACCTTGCCGGGGGCAGCCTGGAGCCTGGCCGCATACCTGAAGTCGCTGACGGCCTTGGCCATATACAGTGCGGCGGTAACACCCTTGCCCGAGACGTCCCCGATCAGGACGCCGACCCTGCCGTCAACCGGTTCGATGAAATCATAGAGGTCCCCCCCTATTTTTGCCGCCGGTATCGTGACGGCAGACAACCTGAGATTGCCCTTCTGGAAATGAGGCTGCGCAGGGAGAAAGCTCTTCTGAAGCACCGCCGCAATCTCGAGTTCCTGTCTGAGCCGCTCCTTTTTTATCGACTCCTGGTAAAGGAGCGCATTTTCGATCGCTATCGCGAACTGCCGGCAGAGGAGCTGAAACACCTCCCGGTCGTAGTCGCGGCGCCTGGGGTTGATGATCTCGGCCACCCCGATAAGTCCTGTCCTGCCGATGAGCGGTACCGCAATCATGCTCTCGGTCGTGAAACCGGTCTTTTTATCAACGCCGCCGAAGAAGCGCTTATCGGACCTGACATCATCGATCACCAGAGGCTCCAGCTTCTCTGCAACCCACCCGGCGATGCCCTGGCCCATATCGAGGGTGACTGTTTTTTTCAGGATCTCGTTCGTGGTATCGTCGCTGCAGAGTGCGACCTCGAATTCAAGTTTGTTGGTCTGTTTGTTATAGAAGAGGATCGAACAGGCCTCGGCCTGCATCTCTTTCTTCGCCCGTTCCATGACAAGGTTCATGAGCTCTTCAAGCTGGTGGGTCGCCGAAATGATCTCGGAGACCTCGAAGAGGGCGGAGAGGCCTTCGACCTTCCGTTCGAGTTTGGTCAGATATTCCGCAGAAACACTGATCGTATTGTCATCGGTCATCATCTATGGGATAACAGATTTCCGTATTATTTGCAATAAAAAACAGCGGTTGATATACTTTGGATATGAGATCGGGAACGAGCTGCTGCCCCTGCCTCACCCTGAAGGATACGATGATATATCCGGGGATGCCATAATGAAGCTCAGGGCTAAGATCGCGCTCAGCGTCTCGTTGCTGGTCGCAGCCGTCGTGGCCGGTCTCGGCCTGTTTACCCATCCCTATTACGAAAAGCAGTTCAGGACGATCATCGCCGGGAACCAGACCACCATGATCGAGATCCTGGCCCATGAGATCGATACCAAGCTTGCCGCTGCCCGCGACCAGCTGATGACAGCCGCCAAGCTGGTACCCGCCGCCGCACTGCGCGATGCAGAGACGGCCCAGCGCTTTCTGGACAGCCACGCCGAGCTGCTGGAGATCTTCGATAATCATATCGGTCTGTTCACCCCTTCCGGCAGAGAGATCACCGAGTCACCCCCCATACCCGAGAGGCGCGGGATGGACTTTTCGGGACGTGCCTACATCAGGGATACCATAACCACAAAGGCGCCGGTCATCACCGAGCCCTATCTTTCGTCCCAGGCACACAACAATCCCTCGATCGTGATCACCGCGCCGGTCTTCGACCAAAAGGGAACCGTAGCCGGGATACTGATCGGCAGCATTGATCTTACCCGCGACAACATTCTCGGGAGTCTGGCGTACCGGAAGATCGGTAAAAGCGGGTATCTTTACCTGACCACCGCCGACCGCACCGTCGTCATCCATCCTGACAAGCAGCGGATATTCAAAAAGATCGCCCCCGGAATGAACAGGCTGTACGACCGGGTCATCAACGAGGGCTTCGAGGGGACGGATGAGACCGTAAACTACACCGGCACCGAGATGCTCACGACCTTCAAGCGCCTCAGGACCAACCAATGGATCCTTGCCGCAAACTTCCCCGCAGATGAAGCCTTTGCCCCGGTGCATGCAGCGGTCAGGTATTTCATGATCGGGTCTGTCGCCGGCACGGTGATCATATTCGTGATCACCTGGTTTCTGGTAAACACCATCACCGCACCTCTGGCCTCCTTTACCCGGCACGTCTCCCAACTCCCCGGGAAGGAAGGAAAGGACCGGATGCTGCTGCTTGATTCCCGTGACGAGATCGGCACCCTCTCCCGGGCCTTCAATGACATGGTCCATACCCTTGACGAGCAGAAGCGTGCGTTTCAGGAGAGCGAAAGGATGCTCAAGACGATCATCGACACTGAACCGGAATGCGTCAAGATCCTCGACAGAGACGCAAACCTCATCATGATGAACCGCGCAGGGCTTGAGATGATCCAGGTGGATTCTATGGAACAGGTCAAGGGTCAGTGCGTCTGCCCCCTGGTCACCGAGGAGTACCGGGATGTCTTCCTGGATCTCACCCGGCGGGTCTTCCAGGGGGAATCCGGGACCCTTGCCTTCGAAATGGTCGGCGCAAAGGGGAGGCGGCTCTGGCTGGAGACGCACGCCGTGCCTCTCAGAAACGAGAACAATGAGATTATTTCCGTGCTGGGTATTACCCGTGACATTACAGAGCACAGGGCTTACGAAGAGGCCCTGCGTGAGTCTGAGCGACGTTTCCGGGAGACGCTCGAGAATGCGAACCTGATTGCGGTCCAGCTCGACGAAGCCGGAAATATCACCTTTGCCAACAAGCATCTGGCCGCGCTGACCGGCTACACACTGGAGGAAATTACCGGCAGAAACTGGATGGACCTTTTCATCCCCGCAGAGCTGCGCGAGGAGATCAGGGAGGTCCACGCTGAAAACATCCGGTCCCCGCAGATCGTTCAGCAGTATGAAAACGAGATCCTGGCGCGGACCGGCGAGCGGCGGCTCATCGTCTGGACGAATTCGCATATGCGCGGGGCCAGCGGAGCTGTCATCGGAGTCACCTCCCTGGGGCTGGACATCACTGAGCACCGGAGACTCGAGGAGCAGCTGCGCCAGACCCAGAAGCTCGAATCAATCGGAACGCTTGCCGGCGGCATCGCCCATGACTTCAACAATCTGCTTCAGGGCATATTCGGATATCTTTCGATGGCGAGAATCAGTATCAGCGACAGGGAAAAGGCCCTTGCGATGCTTGAGCAGGCTGAAAAGGCGCTCCATCTCTCGGTCAATCTCACGGCACAACTCCTGACCTTTTCCAAGGGCGGCAAACCGGTGAAGAAACGGGTCAGGCTGCCGCAGCTCATCGAAAACGCGGTCAAGTTCGCACTGAGCGGGTCCCGGAGCAGCTGCCAGACAGGTCTTCCGACGCAGCTGTGGCCGGTCCTGGCAGACGAAGGGCAGATCAGTCAGGTTATACAGAACATCGTACTCAACGCTGACCAGGCCATGCCCCTGGGCGGCACGATCGAGATCACGGCGTTGAACAGGGAGGTCCCCGGAGAAGGCACCCCCGGGGTGCTTGCAAAGGGCAGATATGTCGTCGTATCGATCCGGGACAGCGGCGTCGGCATTCCGCAGGAATACCTTCAGAAGATTTTCGACCCTTACTTTACGACAAAGGAGAAAGGCAGCGGCCTCGGGCTTGCCACTTCCTATTCGATTATCAGAAACCATGGCGGCCTGATCGAGGTGGCATCGGAGACAGGAAAGGGAACCACCATGACCATCTACCTGCCGGCAGACGGACCCGGGGCAGAGGACAGGCAGGAACCTGCACCGGCAGAGACGTCGGGGAAGGGAAAGATCCTTGTGATGGATGACGAAGATGTGGTGCGCAACGTCGTCGGTGAGCTGATCAGGGCCCTTGGTCACGAGGTTGAGCTCGCTGAACACGGCGAGGCAGCATTAGACCGGTACCGGGCCGCACGGGACGCGGGCAGGCCCTTTGATCTCGTCATCCTGGATCTTACGATACGGGGCGGCATGGACGGAGCGGAAACGCTGAAGAGACTGAGGGAGATTGATCCGGACGTCAAGGCAGTGGTCTCGAGCGGGTATTCGGACGATGCTGCCATGGGCGAGTATATCAGGCAGGGCTTTATCGCATCCCTGAGGAAGCCCTATACCATTGAGGGACTCAGTAAAACCTTGAGTGACCTGATTCGGGTTCCTCCGGTATAATTCCACCACAGGGACTCAAGTTCTCTCCGTCTCCGGGGTGAGCATACATGCGTGGGTTATTTTTTTCCTCCGAAGACGGCAAATATCCCCCCCTTGCAATAGCAGTCCACGTCCCGGAACCCGGCCTCTTTTAAGGCGGCCAGCTGTTCACCGAGGGTATCGGGCCTGTTCATGCTCTCAGGGTCCAGGTACCTGCTGAGCACATCTTCCGGCGTCTCGTCGGACACCCCCTCCCGGTCCATCATCTGCTGCATCGCCTCTTTCCATAATGTGAAGTACCAGGCCTGGAGGCCCTCCGAGGGAGGCAGCACCACGTCGGCATTCATAAAACACCCTCCCTCCTCCAGGTGACGGTAGATGAACCTGAAAAGGGCGATCTTTTCTTCCATGCAGAGATGGTGGATGGCGTGTGAAGACATGCAGAAATCAAAGCTCCCCAGCGTCGCGCGGTCCTTGATCAGGTCGTGAAAACTGGCATGCACATACGAGATGATCCCGGACGGTCCCAGCCGCTCTCCTGCCCTGTGCAGCATGTCTTCCGAACCGTCCACCAGCGTCGGAATTATCGTCCTGCCCTGACCTCCCTGCGAGAGAATCTCCGCGGTCAGGACGCCGTCGCCGCATCCGAGGTCCAGCACTCGGATCTCTTTGGCTCCCGGGAAAAAAGCAGCGAGATACGAAGAGAAGAGGCTGATCATCTTTCTGCGCTCCGGGATATAGATATCGGCCTTCTCGATGTACTTGCCCGAAAACTCTTTATGCGCCCAGGCTGATTTTCTGAAGGTATCCATCGTTTTGTCCCCTTTCACAAGCTGAAGAGAATCGGTCAGGTGTTATAATAACGGATGCAGGTTGTAACCGCAAAAAATCTTACGAAATGTTACGGGACCTTTACCGCTGTCGATGGCGTCAGCTTCGACATCCACCGCGGCGAATGCTTCGGGTTCCTCGGGCCGAACGGGGCAGGGAAGACCACGGTCATGAGCGTCATTTACTGTTTTATGCCGCCGACCTCAGGGGAAGTCAGGGTCTTTGATATCGATGTCTGCGAGGACCCGGGAGGGATAAAGGCCAGGCTCGGCGTGATGCCCCAGGATGACAACCTTGACCCGGACCTCTCGGTCCTCGAAAACCTGATCGTCTATGCACGCTATTTCGACATCCCCAAGAAAGACGGTACACGGCTCGCAACAGAACTGCTCGACTTTGTCGAGCTGACCGACAAGGCCGCAGTCAATATCAAGGACCTCTCCGGCGGCATGAAAAGGCGCCTGCTGCTTGCCCGCGCGCTGATCAACACGCCCGAGCTTCTTATCCTCGATGAACCGACCGTCGGGCTGGACCCGCATTCGCGCCACGCGGTCTGGGAGAAGCTGGGACATCTGAAGGAAAAAGAAACCACGCTCCTCCTGACAACGCACTACATGGAAGAGGCCGAGAAGATCTGCGACCGTGTCGCGATCATGGACTCGGGAAAGATCATCACGATCGACTCCCCGCGCAGCCTGATGGAGATGCACGGCGGGTCGCTCGAACACGTCTATCTGAAGCTCACCGGGAGGTCCCTTGCGGATTAAACGCGCACTGCGGGTCTGGCAGCGGCACCTCAAGGTCTATACCAAGCTCTACAGGTCGAGCATCGCCCTGAACTTTGTCGAGCCGGTGCTTTACCTGGCCGCAATGGGTCTGGGCCTCGGCGCGTACGTGAAGGAGATCGACGGCGTGCCGTATGTCAACTACATTGCACCCGGCATCATCGCCTCATCTGCCATGTTCGCCGCTGCCTACGAATGCTCCTACGGGACCTTCGTGAGGATGACCTTCCAGAAGACCTTTGACGCGATACTCGCCACACCGGTGAATATCGATGACCTCGTCGCCGGCGAGCTGATCTGGGGCGCGACCAAGAGCATGATCTACGGCACCATCATTATTCTGGTCATAGCGCTCTTCGGGCTCGTAAAATCTCCCCTGGTGATACTGATCGTCCCTGTCCTCTTTGTCAGTGGTCTCCTGTTTTCAGAGATATCAATGATGTTTGCCGCGGTGGTGCCGGGCATCGAATCTTTCAATTATTTCTTCACCCTTTTCATGACCCCTCTCTTTCTCTTCTCCGGCATCTTCTTCCCGGTGCACACCCTTCCCCCGCTCGTCGCACAGATCGCCTGGTTCACCCCGCTCTATCATGTGGTGAATATCTGCCGTGCCTTCGCATCCGGAGGCATGACGCCGGTCCTTCCGGATATCGCCTGGCTCTTCGTGGTGACCGCGTTCCTGGCCCCCTATCCGTTCAGGATGATGAGGAAGAGGCTGATAAAATAGAACCAGCCGCAGCGTCAAAGGTGGTCATCCCCGGGCGTGACCCAAGGATCCCGGCAGGAACAAATTTCCAGCGCGTGCACACGGTAGCATACCCGAGATTTTCAAAGGGGATACATGCCGGTTACCGAGGATTTCCGGGGGAAGTCTGCAGTGCAATCGGGTTCAGCGGCGCAGCTTCAACGCCTTCGCTGAAGAGATTTGCCGGGACGGCCATCCTGCATGACCTTCAGGTCCTTTATTAATCCATTTGAGATCGAATATATCCAGCCGTGGATATAGAGCTTTCTTCCTTGCCGCCAGGCCTTCTGCACTATCGTGTTATTCGTCAGATTCCGCACCTGCTCGACTACATTCAGCTCACACATATGATCGGGCGTTACGGTTCTTTGTTTCGACATCAGCAGCTTGACATTTTCCAGCCAGTGCTCCAGAAGCCCATTAATTTTATTATCGATGACAGCTTCTATCCCGCCGCAACCATAATGACCGCATACGATAATGTGCTTCACCCTCAGTATTTCAATGGCATATTGCAGAACACACATCAGATTCATATCGGTATTAATAACCTGGTTCGATATATTCCTGTGAACGAACACCTCGCCGGGGAGCAGGCCCGTTATCTGGTTTGCCGGAACCCTGCTGTCGGAGCAGCCGATCCATAAATATTTAGGCCTCTGCTGCTTCCCCAGCTTCTTGAAAAAGTTCGGACTCTCCGCCTCGACACGGCCCGCCCATTCCTTGTTATTGTTCAGCAGTTTTATGATATCTTTCATGGTTTATTATGCCATATCAATTACTATCCCCGGCAGGTATTTGCGGATACTGTAAATCAGGATGACAGCACACGGGTCGGAGCCTGTGAAGAACATAGACGGTTAAAGCATGAACAGACGTGTCAAACCTGAAAATATTCGCTCAGGTCCTGCGACTGCAAAAGTGGTTACCTTGCCTGGCCAGCAAGAGAGGTAACCGGGGCCTGGGGTGAAACCCCAACATAGGATAAAGCACCTCGGCAGTGGGCGGGCGCGGAGCGGGAGCCCGGTGTCTTCACGTGTTCAAGGCCCAGCCGTGCCGTTATAGGGAATCACCACGCTGTCGTCTCCTCCGCCCCCGACGCTTGCCATCATCGTCAGCTGCTGTCGCGCGGACTGGGTCCCTCTAACCTCCACGTCGAGGAACAAGAGCGACCAGGTGAAGATATCATTAATCGACGCCGCGTCCAATCCGTGCTTCAGACCGGTTCGGAGATTTTGGGGGTTGCAGATCCCGGGGTTGCTCCTGACCTGACCGTCCCGCGAAGTCACTTCCATGGCAAAGAAGCCGAGCGGGTAAAGTCTGAGGTCCAGGTCACCTGAATTCGCTATAGCGGGAATCCGGACTGTTTTTCAACTGAAACCAGGGAAGATGCAGCTGCCTTGTCACCTTAATATCCATAGCTACCAACGGTGATTTTCTTGAGTTTGCCATTTTCGAATCCGAGATAATAAATGAATCTGGATGACCCGAAGTTGTATTCCCACTCCTCAACTCTTATGGACTCTCTGAGAATCATCGGCTCTTGAGATAACTGTTCCAGCGACTGAGCAGGGATATCTGTATAGAAGTCCCTTTTGATGCGCTCTTGATCCCATGCCTCAATATTGCTTGGGCTGCCACATTTTTTCAGAACTTCAGGTTGCGTGGACCCCTGAGAAATGACGTACTGGTTACACCTGAGATCGGGAATGAGGTTGTCAGTGCCCGCTTCGATTGAGCCAGCGAACAAAAGAAAACAAGCTATAATTATGAACTTCATTTCAACCCCCCATTGCTATCCGTCCGTCTAAAATAGAGAATTCCACGGTAATATGCACAATTATATCACTTTACGAAGGTGTTCGTGTCAGAAAGAATGTTCCTGTACAGATTTCGGGGTGAAACCCGAAAAGTGCTTTTGCGTCCCTGGCTTTAGCTCATGTCGACATTTTACAACCCCCATGGCAGCGTTTGCTATAGACACCAGCCGCGCGGCAATCCCGCCGGAGCATTCCCCTGCGTTGTCATATCTTCCTCCAATAGCAATATCTGCGTATACTATCTCGACCGCACGCAATTGAGGTGACCATGCATTGACCCCGGGTATGTTATTTGTCTCATGACATTATAGTGTGTTAAGTTTATCCATGATATATATTCCTGGAGGAGATTTTGCACTATACGTGGCGAATTATCGTGTTCTCTTCCAGCAACATTCAACGCATAATGATCAAATACGTTCCTCATAAACATCTCGTATCATGGTAAAGCAATTTCAATACGCAAAACATTCCATTGCCGGGCATGCACTGGCAGGGATGGCTTTGCGCGTTTCATTGATTATTGTCATTGCCACCGGTCTCAGCTATTGGTATGCTTACAACTCTTTTCGTGCCTCAGCCATGAAACATCTGACGAACTATGTTGAGCAACGCAGCAGATCCGAGAGCGAACACTTTCTGTTGGCCGAACGACAGTCGGCACTGCTGCGGGACGAATTTCTCCGTCGGCTGCAGGCAATGGGCACCTATGATCCAAAGGCCGAGTTTGACAAGATCTTCGTCCGGGAGGCTGATGGCCTCATCCGGGTTCGGCCTGAGATCAATGACCACCGGCGCCATGCAACGGCATATCTTCGTCATGATGTCGAGCTTACACCCGACCTGCGCAGACGCTTTTACGTAGGCTGGCAGCTCATGGACCAGTGGGGCCCGATGCTGGTCAATCGCTTTTTCAGCGGATTTATGAATATGCCGGAGCAGCTTTCAATAAACTATTGCCCCGCTGCCGACTGGGGAAGATCAGCTACTCGGGATACCGATATAACTATTTACGAGACTGTCTGGCGCGCGACTGTCGAGAAGAACCCCGAACGCACACCGTTCTGGACATCGGTGTATTATGATCCGGGAGCCAGGGAGTGGATGGTTTCCCGCGTGACCCCCGGCGACTACAACGGGCGGTGGGTCGTAACGGGTGGCCAGGATGTGGCGATAGCCGATTTGATCAGGAGAACGACCGACAACACGATAGAGAGTGGCAGTTGGAATTTCATTGTTGATGAACAGGCCAACATCATTGCGCATCCCAACCTGACCGATCAGATAGCAAAAGCAGGCGGCAATCTTCAGGCAGGCAAACTGGGAGACGATAAACTGTCAGCAATGGTAACCGCGGTGCTCACCGCAGGCGGCAAAACCGCTCATGTTGCTGAACCTGCCGGAATGGATGTTTTCCTTGGTATCTCCCGCATTAATGGTCCGGGATGGTTTTTTGTTACCGTTTATCCGCAAAAGCTGCTTGCCAAACAGGCTGCTTCGTTGGCACGCAGTTTTTTTGCGATTGGCATAGGGTCACTTCTGCTTGAGCTGATTGTCATGGCAATCATCCTGCGTCGCAGGGTAGCGGTCCCGATTGGCCAGACGGTGTCTGCGACTGAAAAGATAAGCCAGGGCGAATTCAGTGTTTACCTTGATCATCAGCGTGAGGACGAACTGGGACTTCTTGCCGCATCGATCAATAGAATGGTTGATTCGATCAAAGAGCGTGATGCGCTGCTATCCCGGCAGATAAGAGAACTTCAGGATGCCCAAAAAATACAGCAGGACCACCAGCGGCTTGAGTCCATCGGCACACTCGCAGGCGGCATTGCCCATGACTTCAATAATCTGCTTCAGGGAATATTTGGATACATCTCTCTGGCAAAGCTCACCCTTGACCAGAAGGAAAAGACCCTTGCCCTGCTCGAACAGGCAGAAGAAGCCCTGCATATGTCGGTGAACCTCACAACGCAGCTTCTGACCTTCTCCAAGGGCGGCAAGCCGATCAAGAAGCTGATCAGGCTCGAATCAACAATAGAAAATGCGGTCAGATTTGCCCTGTCAGGCTCACGGACAAACTACAAACTGGAGACTGCATCTGATCTTAGGCCCGTAGAGGCGGATGCAGGCCAGCTCGCCCAGGTAATACAGAACATCGTGCTTAATGCGGATGAGGCTATGGCAAAAAGTGGCACAGTGACGATTGCTGTTAATAATGTGGATATCCCGGCAAAAACCAATGCAAAGCTTCCTGATGGGGGACAGTTCATCCGCATAGATATAAAAGACACCGGGGCAGGCATCCCGGAACAGAACTTCCCGAGGATATTTGATCCCTACTTTACCACAAAGGAAAGTGGAAGCGGTCTTGGGCTTGCCACCTCGTATTCTATCATCAAGAACCACGATGGCCTGATTGAGGTGCAATCAGAAATAGGCAAGGGCTCCACATTCACGATCTATCTTCCTGCATCAAAGGGCGAAGAGATAACAGTTGAACCGGCTGCCCGGCTCGCGGCATCACCAAAGTCACTCAAGGTTCTCCTGATGGACGACGAAGATATCGTAAGAAACGTGGCAAAGAGCATGCTCATTGCCATTGGCCATGAGGTCGAAGAGGCAGCAGACGGGAAACGGGCCATAGAATTGTTTCGTGATGCCCGAAGCGTCGGCAGACCGTTTGACGTGGTGATCCTTGACCTTTTTGTAAAGGGCGGCATGGGGGGAGAAGAGGCGATTGCCAGGATCAGGGAAATTGACCCCCATGTCAAGGCAGTTGTTTCCAGCGGGTATGCTGATATTGCGATTATGGCAGATTATCATTCATATGGATTTGCAGCAGTGTTGAACAAACCCTATAAATTGGATTCTCTTCAGACCTGTTTAAGTCAACTGATCGGTTAGCCGGAAAACTTTTCGGGTGATGGCTTGGCCTGTTGCCTGCAGGAAGTATTTCTCGACTGCCGAGCCCCTCTATTTTTCGGAATTTGATACGGGAAGAAGCCGTATCGGCAAATCGAGATTCGTGCGGAGTCCGGGAGGAAGATTCCGGTGCATGGCCTGGGGCGAACTCAAAAAGTGCCTTTGCGTCCCCGGCGGTTATCCTGTTTCCCCTGTGATCATATCAGGGCTGCACCCCGAGCAAGCTGTTTACTTATTTATCGGTGCGGGTGTAAGATGCAATCACGAGGAACAATTATCTTTTTTATGGGGGAGGATCTATGAAAAGAACAAGATTGGCAGCCGGCTTCTGGTCTTCAGTCATCTGCAGCATACTGCTCTTTGCGTCAGTGGGAATCTGCACTGCTGATTTAATCATTTCCCCGGGCACCAACACCGCAGGGAAAATCATCATGCTGACACCAGCAGCTGCTGATACCGCATCAGCAAACGGGACAGCGCTCCTTGCCGCGCTTGCCGGCATTTCGGCTTCGTCGACCAACCAGTACCTGCTGAAACTCGGCCCCGGAATTTATGATATCGGCACAGGCAGCCTTATCATGAAGTCGTATGTGGATATCGAAGGTTCGGGTGAGAACGTTACCACGATCCAGGGCAATGTCAACAGTGCTGCAGCAGGTGTGATCAACGGCACGAGCTATGCCGAATTGCGCTTTCTCACCGTTCTGAATTATGGAGGAGGCTCAAATGCAAAGGCGGTCTATATCCAGAACGCGTCCCCGAAGATCACCCACGTCACGGTCAATGCGTACGGCGGCTCTGCAACCACGACAGGCATCGAGATCTCAGCGGCCCCCTTCTCAGCAAGTCCGGTACTCTCTCATGTAACAGTCCGGACCGGTTTCAGCGGCGCTGCGGGAACGACCGCCCGCGGGATAGATATCAACGGCAACGCTATGCCGGTGCTGTCCGATATTGACATACAGGCGACAAACGGCTCCGCGGAAATTTCCGGGATTCATGTAAACGGCGCGCAACCCAAGATGCGCGACGTATCAATTCATGTCTGGAACAGCGGCGGGCAGGGACCAGTCAACTACGGTATCTACAGCCTTGGCTCATGGACGGACATGTCGAACCTGAAAATACTGGCACAGGGTCCCGCGACCGCAGTAGGGGTATACACGGACACGACCGGGATATTGCGGATAGATCACTCGGACATCGACGGTGAAACCGTCTCGATAAGCAACGGGACGACGGCATATATCGGCGGCACCAAAATCTGGCGCGGGGTCACCAAGAGGAGCGGCAGTATCGCGTGCATGTATTGCTACACGGAAGGTGTCCTGCTGGATATCAACTGCAATGCGCTGCCCTGACAGGGGCTGATCTTAATAAAGGCCTGTGCGGTCAGATACAAGAGGAGAGGTACCTGTTATCTCAACTGGGGTTTCACCCCAAACCCCAGTTACCTTTCTTGTATGCGGAAAGAAAGGGTAACCCAAAGAACGCATCCCGTCGAAAATCTCTTGACGGTCTGCATAATTGTCCACATTGAATTTGGCGTGCGTACTAAATTCGGGAAACTCGCCCCGCCCAAAATCCGCAATCAACCGGGACTCAGACAGTCCCAAATTATAAACGCGCGCACTCCGTCGCATACCTGAGATTTTCAAAGGGGGTGAAAGAAGAAAGGCATTAATCCATACCGTAACGACTACGAGCTAGCTGCCGGTTACACCGACTTATCCGCAGGTATCAGGACTTGCAACTACTGAGTATTTACGGAAGAAACTGACAGAGATAACGCTAGCGATATGCGGCGGAACGAAGCGGAGTCCGCATGATTGACTTGTTAGCCTTCTGTCCGGATTAATCGTTCGTATTCGTCATGGGTTCCAATCCAAACCCAAATGTAATCATTGCCGTCCTTGATAGCAAGTGCTCTATGACTGATGTCAGCTCTTGCTGACCAGAAATTGCCGACCTTCTTGAAATGAAGAGATGGGTGAGAAGAATCAGTTTTCAGTAATTCAAAGTGATTTCTTGCTGTATCTTGAACTAGTCCCGGGAGGTGATCAAAGCATTTCCAGAAGCGCTCCGTTGTCCGGTGCAATTAAAGTTCCCTGAGATTATGCTTTGATTTTGCCTCAATGGCCTCTTGCAGTAAGAAATCGAGTTTTCCGGACTTGGAATCTGTCTCTATTTGTTGATCCCATTTGTGCCAATCCTTTTCGGAGAACCATTGTCTCAATTGAATGAACTCCTCTTCAGGCAAAGCTTCAATGGCTTTTTCTAATTCTTCAACCTTTGACATTGATGACTCCTTTCATCTGTATTTCTATGTTTTAGTATATATCATTTTTCAATATTTCTCAGGCTAACAATTAATATACACAAACGGTACTTTCACCATTTACAGGTTGATGTTAGCATATTTACCTTTCAATGAAAAGAAAATAAACCTTATAAATCAAGCATCCAGATTTTACAGTTTGGGTATTTTCTGATATTACGGACAAAAGACGGTTTGGGCATATTATGGGAAAATCTACGAACGCATGTCTCTTCGCCCCTTTATGGATAAGAAAACACATAATTTGGCAAGTCGGTAAAATTCCTGGATATGTTTCCGACTATTTCCATCACAAACAAACAGAGGTTATAAAGGCTTTCTTGCCGAGGAGTTCAGGAAGGAGTGTTGAGTCCTGCACCCCGACTTCAGCGCCTGATGTCATACTATCTCTTCCCCTGCATGGTTGCGTTGATGAGCTCGTCCAGGCGCTGGAGAAAGCGGGAGCGGTCCTTCGGTTCAAAGGGCGGCGGGCCGCCGGTTATGGTGCCCATGTCCCGCAGAAAGGCGTTGAACTCGCGGGATGCCAGGGCCTCGCCGATAAAGTCCTCGCTGAATACCCGCCCCTTGGGATCGAGCACCCGGGCGCCCTTTTTCAGGCAGCGCGCTGCAAGCGGAATGTCGGCGGTAACCGCAATATCGGTTTCAGTGATATGCGTTGCAATCCAGTCATCAGCAGCATCGAACCCTTCATGTACGATGATCAGCTCAATCAAGTCATCGGGAGGTATCCGCATCAATGCGTTGCACACAAGATATACCTTCAGCCCATACCGCCGGGCAACACGGAATACTTCGTTCTTCACCGGGCAGGCGTCTGCGTCTATGTATAACCTGATCGCCGTGTTCATGTCTCCCGTATCCCCCTTTGCAGCCGGTTCAGAGAGAGCAGTAAATGCAGACAGCCTCAGGAGGCCTGGCGTCGAGCGTTTTTACCGCGAGGGAGACGGCGTACTGCAGGAATTCTATCCGGATACGGGATTGATACCAGCGGTTGTTCTCCCGGACCGGCTCTTCATAGGTTATGTTCAATTCACGCCCGTCCTCCAGGACCGCCACCTGTCTGAGCGGCAGGAAGCTTTTGCTGTCGACCCAGACCGTACGGCGGCCGTTGCGCAGCACCAGCATCCCGTCTTCCTCATCGATCACAAAATCACCCATGTTCCACCAGAAGATGCAGTCGCGGAGGCCCTCGGTAAGCAGCACTCTTTTGGCGGCCTCAATCCGGGGACTGCTGTTAACCACGCCGTCGCGGGCGGTCACTTCCATGGCCAGGAACCCGAGCGAGTAGATCCTGAGGTCGAGCTCACCGGCATTCGTTATGGTCAGTGCGCCATCTCCCCGCATCCCTGCAGCGGCCTGCTCATCGTTTCTGCCGAGGCTGATCGAGAAGGTCGTCTCTATCTCCGTGACCGCCCGCTTCTCAGCAAGCGCCGCGCGGATATCGCCGCCCTGGAACGAGGGCAGCACCGCCCTCTTCGGCGCACAGGACGTTGACAAAAACAGAAGGGGGAAAAAACTAATCCAGAACAGCCTTAAGACATTCCGTGACATCTTTCACCCCTACTATCGTTATTTTGTCGATCTTTTTTATCTTCGCGGCGCTGCCTGCGGGGATTACCGCTCTTTTGAAGCCGATCTTCGCGGCCTCCTTCAGCCGCGCCTCTGCCTGCGCAACAGCGCGAATCTCTCCCGAGAGTCCGACCTCTCCGAAGACGCAGGTCTGCGGATCGATCGGTTTTTCGCGCACCGAGGAGGCGATCGTGGCGATGATCCCCAGGTCCACCGCAGGCTCGATGATCTTCAGCCCTCCGACAACATTGATGAAGATATCCATGCCGCCAAGGTGGAGGCCGGCCCTTTTTTCGAGTATCGCGACAAGGAGGTTGGCACGGTTGAAATCAACACCGATGGCGGTCCGCCGGGGCATGCCGAAGTTCGTGGTCGAGACGAGCGCCTGGATCTCGACCATGATCGGCCTCGTCCCCTCGATGCTCGCGACAACCGTGGTGCCCGAGACATTCCGCGGCCTCTCCGAGAGAAAGAGCTCCGAAGGGTTTTCGACCTCGCGCAGCCCGGCGTCGGACATCTCGAAGATCCCGATCTCGTTCGTCGACCCGAAGCGGTTCTTGATCGTCCTCAAAATACGGTAGGTGTGGCCCCGGTCGCCCTCGAAATAGAGGACCGTATCGACGATATGCTCAAGCACGCGCGGCCCGGCGATCGAGCCGTCCTTGGTGACATGCCCTATGATAAACACCGGGATATTCGAACGCTTGGCAAAGAGCACCAGCCTCGCCGCTGACTCGCGCACCTGCCCGACAGAGCCGGGGGCGGAGACAAGCTCCCCGGTATAGACCGTCTGTATCGAATCGACCACCATCGCCCTTGGCGCCAGCTTCGACGCTGCATCCAGGATCCCCTCAAGAGAGGTCTCGGGCAGGAGGATGATACCTTCTGCAGCAGCCCCGAGCCGGTCAGCCCGCATCTTGATCTGCTCGGGGGACTCTTCACCCGAGACATACAGCAGTTTGCCTGATTGACGCGAAAGACCCGAGAAGATCTGCAGCAGCAGTGTCGATTTTCCTATGCCGGGGTCCCCTCCGACGAGGACGACCGAGCCCGGGACGATCCCGCCGCCAAGGACACGGTCGAACTCCTGCATCCCCGTCGGCGTGCGCTGCCCCGAGGTCCCGCCGATCTCGCTGAGTGCAACCGGGAGGCTCCTGCCCAATGAATCGGGCAGGGAGGCGAGGCGGCCTCCGCCCGAGGTCTTCTCCTCGACAAAGCTGTTCCAGCCACCGCAGTCCGGGCACTTCCCGAGCCATTTGGGACTGGCATAACCGCAGGCCTGGCACTGATAAAAGGTTTTTATTTTCGATCCCGGCTTAGACATTGAACAAACGCATCCCCTTCCCGGTACTGAACGTATGCTTCATGGCCAGCCGCATGTACGTCTTGGCCTGCTGCGCTGCGTCGAGCGGGGCTGAACCCCCTGCCAGGAATGCTGCGATGACAGCAGAAAACCTGCAGCCGGTCCCGTGGTATTCCCCCGGCATCTTTCTGGCCTTCAGCAGCGTAAACGTCCCGTTATAAAACACGTCCACCGCCGTTCGCTCAAGATGTCCTCCGGTAATAATAACGTTCCCGGCGCCAAGGCCGTGCAGAATTATCGCAGCCCTCTTCATGTCATCGATGTCCTGTACCGGGATGCCTGCAAGGACAGAGGCCTCGTGCATATTCGGCGTCACGACGGTCGTGACCGGCAGGAGTTGCGTCCTGACCGCTCCCTCGGTCCCTCTTTCTGCAAGCCGTCTGCCGGTCGACGACAGAAGGACAGGATCGACAACAACATTCCCGAGACAGTGCTTCTTTATCATGGCCGAAACCACAGAAACATTCGCCCTGTTCTGGAGCATGCCGGTCTTCATTGCATCAGGACGCATATCATCAAGCAGTACCGCCAGTTGCCGTCGTACGAATCCGGCCTCAACAGTCCTGACCGCCTTCACCCCGCTCGAGTTCTGGGCTGTCAGGGCGGCAGCGACCGAGAGTCCATAGACACCCAGACCGCTGAAGACCCTGAGGTCCGCCTGAATACCGGCCCCTCCCGAAGGATCAAAGCCGGCAATCGTCAGTGCTGTTTTCATTGCTGAATTATAGAATGGCCGGACAACTGATGGCAAATGGCACCCCGACCCGACAGTTGGCATCCCGAAACTTTTGGGTCTTCCCTGTGTTGGGTCTTCCCTGTTGATTTTCTGCTCATATCAGGATACAATCGATTCAACACGCTTCCTGAATTGAGAAGAAATTTCCTCAAATGGAAATCGGGGGGTCTGAAAAATCCCTAAAAAGAACCAAGATTTTGTTGGCATTAAAAATGCTGATACAGGTTTGAGCGGGAAGTCACATCCAGCGACCATGAATCACCTATTGACATAGTTGGCATAAAAGTATTATATTTCTACACATTTTTGTTAATTTGGGTTGTTTTGTTACGTTGAATTTTTAAATGAAAGGAGGTGTTTACAATAATGAAGAAATTATTCGCGTTGATGATCGCTGTGGTAATGGTTCTTTCTCTGGTTCTTGCAATTGGTTGCGAGAAGAAGCCTGAGGCTCCCAAGGCTCCTGAGGCCCCGAAGGCTGAGGCCCCTGCTGCTCCTGCCCCTGCTCCTGCAGCACCGGCAGCTCCGGCTGAGGCTCCTAAGGCTCCTGAAGCTCCCAAGAAGTAATCAGGACAACAGACTTTTTATAAAAAAGGGTCCAGAAATGGGCCCTTTTTTTTGCTTTATCCGATCACAGCCAGCAACAGGGATGGATATCAAACATCCTGCTTATGAGGACAGGATTGAAACGGGCACCGTCATAGTGGCAGACAGCCAGGATATTGCTGTCTGCGAAAAGGCTGTCTACTCTGGTCTCATATTCAATGAGTCTTTCGACGCCCGGATAAGTCCCTAATGCCCAGGACATGTCGCCTATCACTCTCAACGCACTGAAGCCGTCTGACCGGGCATCCTCGGCAGCTTTCTGGATGTCACGGATCATCCTGTCCGGATCAAAGCGGCCCTGCCTAAGGTAGGTATCCCGGTTTCCCGTAACGCTCAAGGCACCCGTATCCATAGCGTGCTCAGCGTTGATCCCGGTTCTCACCATCTGTCTCAGGATGCCTTCAATTTTGTCTTCTCCGGCAATGCAGAGGCACTTTTCATGCCGGGCAAGGCCGATTTCCATGAAACGGCTCACAACAGAACATTGCTCATCCTGATTTTGATAAACCATGCAGACATGGTCATGAACATCTATGATATGCAGCATATCGAAAATCATATAGTCTATTGCCCCTTGCGTTGTATCATTCCCTGTGCAGGTTTTGTTCCTCTCTTAACGATAGATAATTCAAGGCACGATGTCAAACAACGGACCAACCACGCTCTGCGGTCAGCGGTCCGCTCGTCTGCGGCATAAGCGCCGGCTTCGGATAGACCGGCCCCGCCCTCTCCGAAAATGCCGCACGGACAAGACATCAGCCCTCCGATTTATCCGAGATCCAGTAGGCGATTCTCAGGTCGGCCAGGATCTCCCGGGCTGACTGCGCCTGATCCTGTCTGACCATGAGACGGGCCGGCTGGATCAGGGGCTCCACAAAGTTGAAAAATTCTCCCTTGAAATAATAATCAATATCTTCACTGTCGAGCAGCGACTTGATAATGGCGATATCAGCGGGGTTGAAGGTCGCCAGGATTTCCACGTATTCAGACACCCCCGGTGCATCCGTCACAGCGTCACGGTAAAGGACAGCTCCCTGTCTCCCAGGAGAAATCTGGAACGGCGGACCTTGACCACAACCCCGTCACCCTTCTTCTTATCGAGGAGGTGGATCTTCACGTCGCTGACGTCCTCCACCGGAACACCGTCAAGGGACACGACGACATCCCCTTTTTTAAGCCCGGCCTTTTCGGAGATGCTTTCCTTCGGGAAGTCGGATATCACGAGCTTCTTGTCCTCCTCCTTGAACTGGACCATGAGGCGCAGGGCCTCGCGGTACGCGACCGGTTCGGAAAACAGGATGAAGTCGGCTACATGGTCCCCCGGCTCGTCACTGTTCAGAACGATCGCATAATCCAGGCCGTTCAGCCGGTGGCTGCGGCGGGGGATGCCCGAGCCATACGCCATATGTCCGCCGCCGGCAAGGACCACCACCTGATAGTCCGGATTCTTCCTGATGAAGTCATCGAGGGTATGCGCCATCGCCTCATCCCAGAGGACCTGCGCCTGAAAGAAGAAATCGAAATCTCTCTCTGTGTTATGCGCATGTCTCCGGAAAGACTCCCGCAGGCGGAGGCGGTATTCGCTGTCAGACAGGTCCATCGCAGCAGGCAGTTCCCCACGCTCCTCCGCTGTCAGCGCCAGCACACCCGACCTCGATACCTTCGAAACGAGCTCCTTCCTGATATTCAGTGCCACGACCGGAATGTTATACGCACGTGCGTACAGCAGGATCTCACGGTAGAGGTTATAGTCAAAGCTCCAGCGCTTGAAGTATTCCGATTTTCTCAGAAATTCCTTTTCATCCATCTTTCCGGAGATATAGTCGTCCAGCACCTTCTGGAAGGGCTGCTGGAACATCTCCATGCCGATGGCGATCTTCGCGTTCTTCCGGTGCAGGCCGCGGATGATCTCAAACTGTGCGCGATGGTGATCGAAGCGGTCATGGACCTCTCCGACATAGATGATCTTCTTGCTGCCCAGCTTCTCGATGATGCCCGGCAGATCGACCAGGCGGGGGATCTCGACGCCCGGCACCGCAGGCGAGAGTTCCGTCCTGAGGCCCCCATCCTTCGATGCAATCTCCTTCAGGATATTCCTGCCATTCTTGAAGGCGACCGCACTGTATTTGCCATAGTGCATGATCCGCGGGAAATATCTTCCGATCTCCGCGGGACTGTCGCAGTCCAGGAGGACGATAACGCCCTCAGCCGAATAGGGGTTCTCCCTGACCGTCACCGAAAATTCACCCTCCGGTCTCTGCAGTCTGCCAAAGAGCCGGGAGGCCAGCGGGCTGTCTGATCCGATAATGAGCAGCGACGCCTGCTTCATGTCATCATGCTTCATGTCTGTCTCATTCCGTATGCCGAAGCCCTCTTTCTTCAGGATGTCGACCGCACCGGAAAAGTCTTTTTCCCTGCCGGCCGGGATCACCGCCAGCTTCCGGGGGTTATTGATGAGCCGGGAGAGGACCGGGGGATACTCGCTCTCAGAGAGCCTTCTGAAACTGTCGAAACTGCCGTCGACCACCAGCTCAACAGGAGAGCCCTCAACCTCGATCTCAATATGCTCGGCCTCCTTTTCGACCGAGATCATCTTCCGCAGAGCACCCTCCCGGCTCCTGATGACAACAGGGAGGCGAAGCCGGTAAACCCTGCCTTTCTGGATCACGTCGAAGGAGACGACTGCCTTTGCCCCCCGGTATGACCCCACCACGTTGCCAACCCCGATTTCGGGCATCCCCTTTTCATCGACCCACTGGCTGAAGAACCAGTCGAGTTTCTGATGCGACACTGCCTCGAAGACGGTCCGGAGGGTCATCCACGAGGCCGGCCTGAAGAGATTATCAGAAATAAAACGTCTCAGTGCAGCCAGGAACGTTTCTTCCCCGACGAGTTCACGCAGCATATGAAAGACCATCCCTGACTTGCTGTAGCCTACGGCTGCCGATGCCCTGTCAGCCCTGCCGGAAAAAGAGGAGAGCGGAAAATCGTTTTCAGGAGTCACCGCGCTCTGGAATGCGGTCAGCATCTGACGCCGGTACTCAGGCCCCGTGCCTTTGCGGTCCTCGTAGAGGTGGTCGGCCAGATACGTCGCCAGCCCCTCTGTCCAGTTGCCCTTTCCGTAATCAGCATACACCCCGTTGCCGAACCACTGGTGGAGGATCTCATGGCCGAGAGAGGTCTCGACGATAAAGGGAAGCCTGACAACATCCTGTCCCAGGAGTGTGAAGGCCGGCATGGAATAGCCGGTCGGCAGGATATTTTCGACGACCGAAAAACGTTTATAGGGGTATTTGACCAGAAGGCCTTCATACAGGTCGAGGTATTTCCTGGTGTACGCAATATAGTTTTGCGCCAGACCCGCATCCTCCTGCAGAAAGTAGGCATAGATATCAATACCGTTGTGCGTTTCCCGCGAGACAACATATCTGGCAGCAGCAAGATGTATCCCTGCAAGGGGGTGCCCGTGTCTGAACTCGAATTCCTTCAGCCCGCCGGGTATGTCCCTGACAGCAATCCCGTCAGCCTCTGATACCCCTTCAAAATCCCGGGGCAGGACTGCAGTGAGGGCAAAGGATGCGAAACCGTTGACAGAAGGGTACCAGCCTTCGGTCAGGACAATACCCTCCGGCCCGATCAGGTTCCCTGAAACCACGCCGGCATTGCGGGACGTATCGGTCTCCGGCGGCTTTACCGCTCTGACGGTATATTCGATGCGGACGGTCTTGCCGGCATGAAACGATCCAAGGGGGATCTCCTGGTTCGCGGTCCTGATCTCCAGGGGAAGGCCGTCGAGGGTTACGGACCGGACCGTCAGACCTGCAAGGCCGATGACGACATCCTTCCTGTCGGTGACCGTTATCGTCGAGGTACCGATAAGCATATGCTGGTCCAGGTCAAAGCTGACCCTGAGGTCATGACGGGGCAGGCTCATCTCCGCAGCAGAGACCACCGGCAGCAGGAACAGAACAAGAAGAGACCCGACAATAAATCTATGCATGGCATGTTTTCTCCTCTGAGTTGGGTATATCCTTAATTGTACTGCAAAAAGGGCTGCGCACGCATGGCCCTGGTTAATTCTTGACTAACGCCGGCACCGCGCCCATAATAAAACCCTGGTGCGCCATATCATGACCAACACTGCCAATGTCTAAGAACATCAGCCTCATGATCGTCATCCACGGTCTGCAGGGAGGGGGGGCCGAGCGGGTCCTCGTCAACCTTCTCAGGGGCCTCAGCAGGACGGAATTCTCGATAACCCTCGTCCTCTACGAAGGCATCTGCGATTACCCGATGCCTGAGAATGTTCAACTCCGTGTCCTCGGCATCCCGGCTGGAAAGAACGTCTTCAGCCTCGCCACCGGGTTCCTCAGAAAAATCCTGGCCCTTTCCGGGCTCATCAGAACGCAGAAGCCGGACATTGTCTTCAGCCTTCTGAGCAGCACAAACGCCGCAGCAATCCTCGCAGCGAGGCTCTCGGCCACCGGGACAAGGGTGATCGCCAGTGAACATACCTTCCCCTCGGTCAACCTTGCAAACGAACGTTTCGGAAGCATAACCGCAAGGGTCATCGCCCGTCTCTATCCCCATGCCGACAGGATCATTGCGGTCTCACAGGGGATCAGGGACGATCTCATGAAAAGCTTCGGGATCAGAGGAAATATGGTCACGGTTATCTATAACCCCTTTGATCTCGACGAAGTCAGACGGCTCGGGAGAGAGGGCCTCGATCATCCCTGGTTCGTTCCACCGGTCATCGGAACCACCCCCCTGATCGTCTCTGCCGGACGCCTGACGAAGCAGAAGGGATACCCCTTTCTCCTGCGCTCCTTTGCCAGGGTGCGGTCGTCAATGCCCTGCAGGCTGGTCATTCTCGGGGAAGGCGCCGACAGGGCCAGTCTTGAAAGGCTTGCCTCTGATCTCGGAATTGCAGCAGATGTCTCTTTCCCCGGGTTCCAGTCGAATCCTTTTGCCTATATGGCCAGGGCCACGATTTTTGTCCTGTCCTCTCTCTATGAGGGCTTTTCGATGGTCCTCGTGGAGGCGATGGCACTGGGGACACCGGTGATCTCAACCGACTGCCCGTCCGGTCCGGGTGAACTCATCAGCGATGGCAGAAGCGGGGTACTTGTCCCGCCCGGAGATGAGGAGGCTCTGACCCGTGCCATTCTGAAGGTGCTTGCGGACAAGGCGTTGATGTCTGTTCTCTCAGCCGGGGGCAGGACACGTGCAGAGGACTTTTCGGTCAGCAGGATCTCTGAAGAATACAGTCGCCTGTTCAGGAAGGTCCTCTCCTGACAGGCTCGAGCCTCGTGCTTCCCGGGTCAGCGCCGGTTGTTCAGGCGATAAACCGCGGAATGCAGGCGGGAGAGATAAAGCCCCTGCTCCTTGCCGAGGGGCAGCATATTCGAAAGCCCCGACTGAAGCGCAAGATACGTGAGATCCGTCCCCATCTGCCGCAGCCCCGGATCCCCTGTCTGATCAGCAGCCCTTAGGATCGTGGCGGTCAGCGCGGACTTGCCGGTGTCCCACAGGACCGGATCTGCCCCGCTGAGATACTGAACGACCCCGGTGAGCGTCCCGCTGATGCGTTCTCCGGTCCACGAAAACTCTACCTCGTTCGGCCACTGCCCGGCGGCCGAACCGTCGCCGATCAGTGTAGGGCCGAAGTCCCTGAGCATCCGGCTCCAGGACGCAATGACGCTTCCGGGCGTGACCGCCGGAGATCCGGTCGCCCCATCGTTCGTATCGAGCTGGAGGCGATACAGGTTGTTCATGTCATACAAAGATCCCATCCACAGCTGGGTCGCCGGATAGGTCCCGGGGCCTTTGACCTCCCGGTCCAGCCAGAAGCCGTACGGAGTCCCGTTCTGTTCCGCCAGGACATAATACTGCGTCACGGCCCGGGCAAGCCCTGAACGGTAGTCATCGAGATAACCCGGGTCATCTCCCGACAGCCCGACGAATCTGAAGGCCAGCAGCCACTGGGAAGCCACCCTGCCGGCAAGGCCGGCCCACTCGTTCGTCGGGGGTTCAACCGCACTGCAGGCCACGTCAGGCCGCTGGACACAGAGATACTCCCGCATGGAAGATGCTCCTCTCTTCACCGTATCGACCACGGTCCTGTCCCCTGTCAGCCAGTAGTAGAGAAAGAGGTTTTCAAAATACGCATGGCTGCTGTTGAAGTCGGCCCGGTAGCCTCCGTATCCGGCAGGAGACTGGCCGCAGTAGAAATAGGTATCGCCCGGGGCACACTGATAGATCTGGGTATGCAGCATACGCAGTGCGGCCGGAACGGTTATCTCGTCGAGCCAGTCAGTCTCCCCGGTCCTCATCGCCCGGACGGCCCCGGTCTTTGCGGTGTTGTGATAGTCGGTCCAGGTACTGCACCAGTAGGCGTCGTCCCACGTCTCGCCCGGCGTCGGGTCGCTTCCGCCGCAGTCGCCGACTTCGCCTGCCCCCCAGGAATAGCCCCAGTATCTCGGATAGAGGCCGAAGGTCATGGCGCCGGCGAGCCCCTCCTGGTCAAGCTTCTGCACCGTTGTGTCGAGCACGGTGCCAACCAGGGTGTCATACCCTGCAAGGTCGGACGTGAGTGCGCCGACAGGGAACTCGTCCACTGCCCCGGACTCCAGGATGGCCCGGGGATTCGGCCATGCGCGCAGGGGGTGGTTCAGGGGAGCCCAAAGGCCGCGGGTGAGAAGATCCGCTGAAGGCAGCCCCGGCAGAGCACTGACCGCAAATGTTGCATGCAGGCCCTGACGCTGACCTATCCAGGCCTTGTCATCGAGCACGTCGATCGCGAGGCTGCCGTCAGAAAGAAGCCTGAGCGCCTGAGGCTCATAGCGGTGCATATGGTCAAATGCCACGCCAACCGAGCCCGCCGGACTGCTCAGCACGAAGATGCCTCCGTCGGCCTTTGTCCCGGCAGCTCCCGGTGTACCCGGGATGTTTACCTCAAACGACAGGGGGTCAGTCCTCACTGCCCTGAGTTTCTGACGTATCCAGGCCTCCTGTCCGGCTGAAAGACCTGCCTGAACTGGCCCGGAACCGAAGCCGCCCAGGGCAGTGACCGTCAGGGGGCCCTGCGTGTCCGGTATCAGGATATTCCGTATCCGGGACATCAGCAGCCCGTTCGGCACTATGGAGCCGTCCCCGGGGTCGCAGGTGAGATCGCTGCAGAGCGCGCCCTCCCATATCGCCGCCTGACGCACGATCGCTGCAGAAGACCCTGCGGTAAAGACATAGCGCCGGAAGGATGCGAGCTTCCCTCCCCCGACCTCGGGCATGTCATACTCACCCTTCACCGTTACTATTGCTGCAAGGGGACCCGCATGTTCGACTTCCACCGTGCGGGTGACAGGGTGGCTGCTGCCGGTCCCGCTCACCTCGGCGGTCATTGTTCCACCGTTGACTACCCGCGTCCCGTCCTGCAGCCGTATCTCATCAAAGAGGGCGGCAGGACTTCCTCCAAACTGAAAGGTGGCAGCCCCGGTATTGACCGTTACCTGGTTGCCTGCCTGCTGCAGGGTCAACGCCACTTCCGGCTGAGGGTTTGAGCCTGCCGGGCCGTCTGTGACCAGGCGGTAAAAAGTCCTGCTGTTTGCCTGCACCGTGGCCGGGAAGGTCACCAGAAGCCACTGCATCGGTGCGGTACTGTCAGCCTTCCCTGCATTGCGGCGTGCCAAGACCTCAAATTCGGCCGGCACCGGGACTCCCAAAAGATCGGTTACCACCAGACTGCCGGTATCGTACAGGTTCATCTTCAGAGGGACAGGTATCCCGCTTCGCACCACCTCTCCGCTGCGGCCGACCCCCTGCGTTTCTCTCACCGTAAGGGTCAGGGCTGACGGCATACCCTCCCCGCTCAGTGTCAGGTCGCTCACCTCGACCTGACCATGCGTGATGACCAGTGTCCCGTGAATCGTCGAGCCATGCCCGTCGCCCCCTATGACAAAACTGCTCCTGAGAGTAACCGCAACCGGAAGGTCAAAATACAGATCTTCAGAATGCCCGGCGTTCCGGATTTCGATGATATCCCCGTCTGCTGCTTCGGCATAGGCTGAAGCAATATCAGGATAGTCGTGAGTTGTGCCGGGCGAAAGTCTCTGGACAAGGGGGAATGTCGTCAGTGCTTCAGATGGATCTGCGGTACGGATAAGGAAAAAACTCCAGAGCAGCAGAAACAACACCCGCTGATACTGAAGAGCCGCCAGGCAGCCGCCGGATTGCTCCCTTCTCTTGTTGCCTGACATCCGCTGCATCAAGAACCACCTCGCACGTGTATGGCGCTCCTGAGCTCAGCTTATCAGCAGGCTGCAATTATGTCAATGCCTGTGTCACATGGAGTTCCCGCCTATTTTCGGGCAGGTGGTCGTCATTCCTGCGGAATCGGGTCTCCTGAGCGAATCCGTCTGTGTGCAGACCGGGGCGAGTATCCGGGCTTATCATATAGTCAACCTGTCGTGAGGTGATACCCGTCAACCATGGGGCCCATTTGTTATTGACACGGATCAGCGCTTTCGTTATATTTGCTGACAGGGACGACTGAATCACTGATTTGACTTAAGAGGGGGGGAGCGGGGATGAGTTATACCAGCATCAAGGACTGGCCTGAAGACGAAAGGCCGCGGGAGCGGCTTCTGAAGCACGGGCATGAACATATGTCCGATGCGCACCTGATCGCAATCATACTCAGGACGGGAGGCAGCGGCAGGAGTGCCGTCGACATCGGCATGGAACTGCTGAGCCGCTTCGGCAGCCTGAAGAAACTGGAGCAGGCCTCCACCCCGGACATCTGCGCCATCAAGGGGCTTGGCAAGGCAAAGACCGCACAGCTCAGGGCTGCACTCGAACTCGGCAAGCGGGTCTTCCGGGAGGCGGTGCCCCGCGGCCCGCTCTTCTCAAACGGCGGGGACGTCTTCGAATACTTTCACCCGCGGCTCTCGGGCATGAAGAAAGAGGTATTCTGCTGTGCCCTGCTCGATGTAAAGAACCGTTTAATACGCGATGTACGGGTCTCGGAAGGCACGCTGACGTCGTCTCTGATACATCCGCGCGAGGCCTTCCTGCAGGCGATCCGCGAGTCCGCTGCCTCGGTCATCTTCGTCCATAACCATCCCAGCGGTGACCCTGCCCCGAGCCGCGACGATATCCTGATCACCGGGAGGCTTGAGGAGGCAGGGGCGTTGATCGGGATAAAGGTCCTGGACCATATCATCGTGGGGGACGGACAGTATGCGAGCATGCTCGAAAAGGGATATTTAAAAGGCATATAAAGTATAATACATATCCAAAAAAACATCATGAGGTGAATGCGCGATGAAGGTACTGGTCATTGGCAGTGGCGGCAGGGAGCATGCGATCGTATGGAAACTCTCCCAGAGCCGGCACGTCGACAAGATATACTGCTGCCCGGGCAATGCCGGGATTGCCGGGATCGCCGAATGCATCAACGTCAAACAGGACGATTTTCAGGCCCTGCTCGATTTCGTAAAATACGAATGGATCGACATGACGATCGTCGGCCCTGAAGACCCCCTGTCGAAGGGCATCGTCGACCTCTTCGAAAAAGAGGGCCGCAGGATACTCGGCCCGACCATGGCCGCGGCACAGCTCGAATCGAGCAAGGTATTTTCAAAGGACCTGATGCGGTCGCACGGCATACCGACCGCTGACTACAAGGTCTTCACCTCCTATCTGCATGCCGAAGAGTATGTGAAGATGAAGGGGACGCCGATCGTCATCAAGGCCGACGGACTTGCTGCCGGCAAGGGAGTTTTTATCGCTGCGACGGTGGCTGAGGCCATGGATGCACTGAAGCTGATCATGAAGGACCGGGCCTTCGGCGATGCCGGAAACCGGGTCCTGATCGAGGACTGCCTGCAGGGGGAAGAGGCCTCGTTCATGGCCTTTACCGACGGGAAATCGATCATCCCGATGGTCAGCTCACAGGACCACAAAAGGATATTTGACGAGGACAAGGGCCTGAATACCGGGGGCATGGGGGCTTACAGCCCTGCCCCGGTCGTCACCCCTGAACTCGAGAAGGTCGTGATGGAGAAGGTGATGAAACCGACGATCCGGGCGCTCAGGTCTGAAGGAATAATTTATAAAGGCATCCTGTACGCCGGCCTGATGATCGACAGCAACGGCACCCCGAACGTCCTTGAGTTCAACTGCCGCCTGGGAGACCCCGAGACCCAACCCATCATGGCCCGGCTGGACACCGACCTCATGGAGATCGCCATGGCGATTGCCGAAGAGCGTCTCGCCGATGTCACTGTCAACTGGAAACCTGATCCGGCGGTCTGCATTGTCATCTCGTCAGGGGGATATCCCGGCACCTACCGGAAGGGCGACGTGATAACCGGCATAACAGAGGCGAACGAGCTTGAAGGGGTCCAGGTCTTTCATGCCGGAACTGCCTTCATGGACGATCAGGTCGTCACGTCCGGCGGCCGCGTCCTCGGCGTTACGGCAACAGGCAGCGACATTGCCGCGGCGAGGGACAGGGCATATGAGGCTGCCGCCCTGATCCATTTCGACGGCATGCATTACCGGAGAGATATAGCCAGCAGGGCGCTCAACCGGCAGACGACGTGACCTGATTTTCGCGGTTACTTTCAAATGATACAGCAAGGAGAAGATTTCGCATGAAGCCGAAGGTATTTATTCTGATGGGAAGTGATTCAGACATCCCGGTAATGGAAGAAGCAGCAAAGGTTCTGGAATCGTTCGGCATACCGTATGCCATGACGATCGCCTCGGCGCACCGCACACCCGCGAGGACACAAAAACTGGTGAAAGATGCTGAAAAATCAGGGGTGGCTGTCTTCATAGCCGGGGCAGGCATGGCAGCCCATCTCCCGGGTGTTATCGCCTCCTATACGACCCTGCCGGTCATCGGCGTGCCTCTCGATGCCTCTCCCCTCAACGGGATGGACGCGCTGCTGAGTATTGTGCAGATGCCTCCGGGCATCCCGGTTGCCACGGTCTCGATCGGAAAGGCCGGCGCGAGGAACGCAGGGATACTGGCAGCACAGATCATCGCGGTCAGGGACAAGGCTGTTGCGAGGAAGCTCGTTGCACACCGGGCAAAGATGTATGAGGAGGTTGAGGATAAGGCCCGCAAGCTGGAACGAAAGGCCTGATGCGCACCGCACTTGAGTGTTTTCCCTGCTTCCTCCGGCAGACGGTTATCGCCCTGAAGCAGCAGACAGACGACCCGCAGGTCCAGGAGGACGTCATCAAGGCTGTCGCCCCGCTGATACAGAATGCAGACACCAGCAGGCCGCCTGCATACACGACCACCTTTATCCACCGCCTTATCAGGGAGAGGCTCCGGCATGATCCCTTCAGGAGGATCAAGGAGGAATATAACGGCATCGCGCTGGGTCTCTATCCATCCCTGAAAGATACGGTCAGGCAGAGCGCCGACCCCCTGCATACCGCAGCCCGGCTGGCAATCGCGGGGAACGTCATAGACTTCGGCGTCTTTACGTCGGTGGACATCGGGGGCTCGGTCAGCCGGGCGCTGGGGACCTCAATCGCAGTCGATGACTACCGGTCCTTTGCCGCGGCCGTGGCCGGTGCTGAAGAGATCCTCTATCTCCTTGACAACGCCGGTGAAATCGTCTTTGACCGGATATTGATCGAAGAACTGACCGCCAGGGGAAAAAGAGTCAAGGCGGTCGTGAAAGGCTCGCCTGTCCTGAACGATGTAACGATGGAGGATGCGGACCAGGCAGGCCTGACAGGCCTCTGCGAGGTCATTGACAACGGTTCTGACGGTATCGGCACAATCCTGGAATGGACGTCAGCGGCGTTCCGTGACGAGTACGAGCGGTCCGGATGCATCATCAGCAAAGGACAGGGCAACTTTGAAACGCTTTACGGCAGCCGCAAACAGACGCACTTCCTTTTCCAGGCAAAATGCGAGGTTGTTGCGCGGGAACTGGACTTGCCGTTCGGTTCTATGCTTCTGAAAAGCTCCTGATATCTGGCGGGTCTCAGACCGGAGATGTCGCCAGGGTCATAGCGGCGAACAGGTCGCGGCTATCGGTATCCTCCCCTGGATTCCCTTTTCTCCTGGGGCTTTGCCTCGTTCACAACGATAGCCCTCTCCATAAACTGTTTTCCGTTGAACATCGAAACAGCCTTCTCTGCCTCCTCGGCCGAAGACATCTCGACAAACCCGAAACCTCTCAGCCGGCCGGTGGCAGCGTCCTTGATAAGCTTTGCGGAAACCACCTGCCCTGCCTGCGAAAAAAGCTTCGTCATGTCCTCTTCGGTTGCCTTGAACGAAATATTCCCCACGTAAAGCCTGGTACTCATCATGCCTCCCTGTGAATTGAGATTTCCGTAAGCCCGAGAGCTTTACAGAATAGCCTAAATATACTAATATCTTGATACTCTGTCAAGGGAATAAAATGACCTAACCGCGATGAAGGTAATCCAGCCGGATGATATAAATATGCGTGAAGCACTCCGCGAGACCTCAGAGGTCCTGGCTGCCGGGGGCATCGTCTGTTTTCCTACCGAGACCTTCTACGGGCTGGGGGTCAAGTTCGATGACCAGGGGGCCCATGAAAGGCTCTTTGCACTCAAACAGCGCTCCCGCAGCAAGCCTCTGCCGCTGATCGTCGGGTCAAGGGAGGTGCTGGACCGCATCGTCGGGCGGACAAGCGGACTGGAGGAACTGCTGATGCGGCATTTCTGGCCTGGCCCCCTGACGCTGCTCCTGCACGCGCGGCAGGGCCTCCCTGACTTTATCACCGCCGGCCGTCCCGGGCGTGTTGCCGTGAGAATTCCAGGGGCCTCCATCGGCCTCGAGCTCGCCAGATCTCTCGATTTTCCGATTACGGCAACCAGCGCGAATATCTCCGGCATGCCCGCGGCTGACAACCCTGGCGACGTTGTGCGGTATTTTGGAGACCGGGTGGATCTTGTTATCGACGGAGGGAAGACACCGGGAGGCAACGCATCAACGATTGTCGAGGTGCAGGGGGAAAGGGTGAACGTGGTACGGCCAGGGGCAATAAGCGAAGAGGTAATTGCCCGGGTGCTCAGCGTATCAGGCTATCAGCGGTAACAGGCATCAGCCTTGGCAGTGACTTCCCTGAGGGCTGCTTCGATCCTCTTTCTGAAGTGCTCGAACTCCTCCCCTTCCTGGTAATAAAGCGGATCGCCGCAGACATAGGTGATCCGGGAAAAAGGCAGGGGGATGCGGAACCGGTCCCAGGTCCTGAGTATCCTGAGCCGGGAGCCTGAAAATGCTGCAGGGATCACCGGCGCTCCGGTAAGGCGGGCCAACTGGGCAATCCCGGGCTTGACCTCCTCGGCAGGTCCGCGCGGGCCGTCAGGGGTTATTGCCACGTCCCGGTTCCTGCGGATCAGCGACACCAGCTCCTGCAGGGCCTCTTTGCCGCCTTTCGACGAGGACCCCCGCACCAGAAAGAAGCCGAACTGCCGGATGACCCGGCCGATCAGCTCCCCATCACCGTGGCTGCTGACAAGCACATGGATGCCGTTGCCCCGGTAGGGGAAACTGGCCATCAGTATCATGCTGTGCCAGAAGGTCAGGATGACGCCCCTGTTCTGCTGATGAAACGACACCGGTATCTCCATCCCCCTGAAGTCCACCCGCAGCGTCGCATAGAGCATCCTCATGACCAGGTAGGTGATCTTCGGCAGAAACGACGACGGCAGTCCTTTCTTCAGCTTTTTGAAGAGCCTCTTCAGTACCTTCTTCATCGCAGCAGGGGCGTGTTACAACCGTCCTGTTTTTTCGTATCCCTCAACATAGAGTTTCAAGGCCCTCATCACGACCCAGTCAGGCGTGAGGTCATGCTCAAAGGCGATCGCCATCACCCTGTCAATGAGTATCTTTTCGATCGACGCGGGCGGAAGCTGAGGAGGGGGCACCTGCTGCTGAAGGGGGGGGGGCTGAGAAAAGGCATCCGTGTCTGCTCCGGCCGCGCCCTCGCCAGAGCGTTTTGAATGCTCCTGCCTGAGCAGGTTCATCAGCCCTTTGACGTCAGCATTCCTGGCAGCCTCACACACCCCGTTAGGCGGCGTTACGGGGGGCTCGGGAGCCTGCTCAGCCTCTGCCGCGGGAGATGCCTGATTCAGTGGCTGATGTTGTGTCTGATGTTGGGGCCGGTCCTCTCCAGCAGCAGGGGAAGACCCTGTCCGCCCGGGCGGCATCATCCCGGTCATCCCCATCATCATCTCTGCCAGTTTTCTGGCATGTTCGCTGTCGGGGAGGGACTCCGCCATAAACTGCTCGATCTTTCCGGCTGCAGCGGCCATCGCCATCTGGTCTGCCATAAGCGGTGCTGCGGCGCGGTCCTCTTCTCTGAACCGGGACCCCGGTGAAGGCGGACTGGGCAAGCGCTTCTCTTTCCTGGACATATGGTAAACCTCCTGTGATTTATATCATAATACCATAGAGCGTGCTGTATTATTGACACACTATATCATATACGCTAATATGTAGGGTACGAAAATGGCTGATAAAACAACGATAATGAAAGAGGCCCAGAAGTATGTCCTCAAGGGCCAGATCGACAAGGCAATCGCGGAATGGGACAAGCTTATCCGCGAGGCTCCGGACGGCAATACCTACAATATTATCGGGGATCTGTACCTCCGGAAGGGCGATAAAAAAGGGGCGGCTGAATACCTCCACAAGTCGGCCAACTTTTTCAGGCATGAAGGGTTTTCACTCAAGGCCCTTGCACTCTATAAAAAGGTCCTCAATATCAATCCCTCGGATACGGACGCCCTCAACGCCCTCGGCCAGCTGAGCGAGGAAAAGGGGCTCGTCACCGACTCGATAAAATATTACCTGGCTACTGCGGAATGCCTGTCGAAAGAGGGCAGAAAAGACGAGCTGCTTGATGTCTACCAGAAGATTCTGGCCCTTTCTCCTTCAAACGTCCTTCTCCGGATAAAGGTTGCGGAGATCTTCCTACGGGAAGGGCTCGCGTCGGATGCCGCAGGCCAATATATCGCGATCGCTCAGTCGTATACCGAAAAGGACGAAGTCCAGAAGGCCCTGGACTTTTACCGGAAGGCCCTCGATATTCAACCGTCAAACAGGCAGGCAATCCTCGGAGTCAGCGTTCTTCTTGAAAAGACAGGGAGCCTGTCGGAAGCCGTAACCCAGATGAGGTCCGCAGTCTCACACTGCCCCGAGGACGCAGAGATCGTACTCAAATACGCAGAGCTCTCGATCGCGGCAGGTCAGGGGGCCGACGTTGAAAAAAACCTTCTCGAACTCAAAACAGTCGACCCCGGCAATATCACCGCCAGAAAGTATCTGGGCGATATCTACCTGAAGGCAGGGCAGGAGAAGAAAGCCTGGGAAGAGTATATGCCGGTCATCGACGACATGATGGCAGAGGGAAAATACGATCATGCCGAACATCTCCTTCAGCTTTTCAGGGGGATCGACCCGGTCGAAACCGGCAGAAAGCTTATAAACCTCTTCACCCAGACCCGCGACGACGATCGCCTTGCCGTTGAACTGATAACCCTCGGCGAACTGTATCAGGAGCAGGGACTTCAGGAAGAGGCGGTTAACTGTTTCAGAAATGCAGCCGATGTCAAACCGTATGACGAAGACATACAGCAGCGTCTTCGCGCTGCCGAACCTGCGGCACCCCCGGAACAGGAAGTGCCGCAGGAAAAGGACACCATTACCATCATATCGGGTGCCGAAAAATCTGCCGACGAAATCTTCGTGGAAACGGACATCTTTTCCCGTTATGGCCTGGTCAATGAAGCGGTCAAACTGCTTGAGGGCCTCAAACTGAGGGAACCGCAGAATATTGATGTCCACGTGCGGCTGAAGGCCCTGTATGCGGAGACAGCAGATAAGGAAGCAGCCGTAACCGAATGTCTTATCCTGCACGAGCTGTACAAAAGGAACAGCGACCCCGAAAATGCCGACAAGGAACTCAGGGACGCCTTCGAGATTTCTCCTGAAGACCCCCGGCTGACCGGAAGGGGTGAACCGCCCCCTGCATTTGAGCCGACTTCATACAGCGCTGAGGTGCCCGAGGCGGACATGAGCGGCTCTACAGAGGAAATTGAAGACTACGAGGACGCCCTCGCCGAGGCCGACTTTTATATCCGGCAGGGACTTCTGCAGGAGGCCTCCAAGATCCTCGAGAAGATGCATAGTCTTTTCCCCGGAAACACCGACATCACCGAGAGGCTTGAAAGCATCGGGCAGATTGCCGAACCCTTCGGCAACGGAGCTGTTCACCCCGTACCTGAACCCGGAGTGTCCGGAGAACTCTACGACGAGGGAGCGGCTGTGGCTCCTGAAACCCGGGAGGAACCGGGGCCGGAAGAACCGCAGGGAGCGGATTTCGAACTCGAACCAACAGGTTTTGCAGCAGATTTTGGCGTTTCTGCTTCTCAGCCGTCGGAGTACACCGGTATCGCCCCTGAGGAGGACCTTGAAGCTCCTGACCTGTCTGTTTCTGAGGATGCCGGGCGGATATCTCCCCCTGAGTACACAGGCGCGGAGACCGACGTATCCGCCGCGGAGACCGAACTGCCCAGGGCAGAAGAAACCGTACCGCCTGAAGGACAGGCAGTGGCCGGGGAACCCTCAGCACCTCCGGAGCCAGGGCTCGTGCCCCCGCCGGCTGCCGGGGGCCAGAAAACAGATGAGTACGAGGATATCATGCTGACTGAGCAGGACCTTGACGAGGCGCAGGAGATGCCGGACCTTGCCCTTGACAATGATGTGCTTGAGATCTTTCAGGAGTTCAAGAAAGGACTTGCAAAAGAACTCGGAGACGAAGATTCTGAAACGCATTACAATCTGGGCATTGCCTACAAGGAAATGGGTCTGATCGACGATGCGATCAAAGAGTTTCAGTCGTCGAGGAATGACCCGAAGCGTTTCATCCAATCCTCCACCATGCTCGGGGACTGTTATATGGAGAAAGGACTTTACTCGCTCGCCATTGACGTGTTGAAAAAAGTCACGCTCGAAGGCTCTGAAAAAGATGACTCGTACTGGCCGGTGCGATATGAACTGGCCGAGGCGTACGAAAAGAACAATAATCTCACGGAAGCGCTGGACCTGTACACGTCAGTCTATGGCTGGAACGCGAAGTTCCGCGGTGTTTCCGAGAAGATGAGCCAGCTCAGCGCCCGAATCGGTTCTGAAAAGAAGGAGCCGCCGCGGGGGGGGGCCGACGCAGGGAGCAGCGGCGAAAAACCGCGCCAAAAGAAGGACAGGGTTTCGTACCTCTGAGCCTCCTGTATGAAAAAGTTTTTTCTGGTATTATAGGTGAGGGGCAGTGAATCGTTAAAACAACGGAGCAGATCATGGATTATCTGGAATATTACAGGCTTGGTGAGCATCCCTTTTCGAATGTAGTCGACAGCAGATTCTACTATAACAGCCCCCAGCAGTCGGAGGCCATTGTCAAACTGAAATATGCCGTCGATACCATGAAGGGTCTGGCAGTCGTCATCGGCAATATCGGGGCCGGAAAGACAACCCTGGCAAGACGGCTGCTGGAAGAGCTGGATGAAGAGCATTATGAGGCTGCGCTCCTGGTGATCATCCATTCATCGGTCAGTTCCGAGTGGTTATTCAAGAAGTTTGCTATGCAGCTCGGGGTCAAGAATGTCAGCGAAAACAAGCTCGAACTCCTCGGCGAGATATACAAACGGCTCAGCGAGATCAGTGAAGAGGGAAAGCGGGCGGTCGTCCTGATGGACGAAGTCCAGATGCTGAATTCCAAGGAGATCATGGAAGAGTTCCGGGGACTTCTGAATATGGAAAGCTCGGAAGGCAAGATGGTCAACTTCATTTTTTTCGGCCTTCCGGAACTCGACGAGGTCCTGTCTCTCGATGAACCACTCAAGCAGCGGGTAGCCGCCAGGATAAGGCTGACAGCCTACTCCGAGGAGAATACCGGCGAATATATCCGCCATCGCCTTCACGTTGCCGGCTGCGACAGCAACGCAATATTTACGGACCAGGCCATCCGCATGATCTTCCGGTATTCACGCGGGATACCACGCCTGATCAACACCATATGTGACAATGCACTGCTCGAGGGATTTCTCAATAAGCGCGAACTCATTGACGAAACGATCATCAGAAACGTGGCAATCGATCTGGGGCTGGACACTCAGGGCAGCTGAGCGCCGTTCCACCTCCACCTGCAGGTCTAGAGCGCTTTTTCGTAGATACGGTATTTCTTGTAAAGCCTGCCGTCCATGGTTTCAATCGTCCGCTGCACCGGAAGGTTGTCTTCGAGGATCCAGGAAAACTCGACCCGCTGGTAGTTTCCCTTTTTTATCGGCTTGAACCCTTCCCTGAATAGCAGCGCCTCGACCCCCTTGTTGCGGAATTCCTTCTTCACGCCGAGGAGCATAACCCTGAGGTCTTTTATCTTCCTGGAGTAGTACAGCGCCTTTGCCAGGCTGAAGGGATCCATGCGTCCGTTCATGTGCTTCAGCACGAGATTGATGTCCGGAACCATGCCCATGAAGCCTACCGGCTTTCCGTCTTCTTCGGCTATCAGCGTCATCTCGGGAACGATCACCTGCTTCAGCCGGCCTGCAGCATAGGCAAGCTCGTCTTCGGTCATGGGGACAAACCCCCAGTTTTTCTCCCAGGCTGAATGGTAGACATCCCTGAAGATCAGCATGTCACTGAGGTACTGCTGCATATTGATCGGCCTGACGGTTATCCCGCGTTTTTCGACGATAGCCGCAACCCGCAGGACCTTATCCGGAAGTTTGTCCCGAACGTCGTAGATATAGGCATACAGGTCCTTGACCTTCGTCAGTCCCGCCTTCTCGGTAAGTTCATTGTAATACGGCGGGTTGTACGGCATCATGATCATCGGCCGCTCATGAAAACCCTCGATGAGCATGCCGCACTCGTCGTTGGTCGAAAAACTCACCGGACCCCGCATCACCGTTATGCCGGCAGCCCTCAGATCTCCTGCGGCCCTTTCAAAAAGTGCGGCAGCAACGGCTGCGTCATTGATGCAATCGAAGAAACCGAAGAAGCCGGTCTTCTCATGATGCAGCCGGTTATGCGTCCTGTCGATGATGGAGGCGATCCTGCCTGCGGGCCTGCCGTCCTTCAGCGCAAGAAAGTACCTGGCCCCGGCATGTTCAAAAAAAGGATTCTTTCTGGAGAAGTGGAGTTTCATCTCCCGGTTCAGCTGCGGGACAAAGAAAGGGTCTGCGCGGTGGAGAACAAGCGGGAGTTTGATGAAGTCATTGAGGTTCCCGACTGCCTCAATGACCGAAATCATCAGATAATGCCGAGGGCCTTTCCGACCTTGTCAAAGGCGGCCAGCACCCTGTCGAGCTGCTCGTCGGTATGCGTCGCCATATAGCTCGTCCGTATCAGTGCCTTGCCGGTGGCCACCGCAGGACTGACGGCAACATTGACGAAAATCCCCTCCTGCTGAAGCATCATCGCCATGGTAAAGGCCTTGAGGTCGTCCCCGACGAGAATCGGAATAATCGGAGTCTCCGACGGCCCGGTCTCGTACCCAATCGCCCGCAGACCGTCCTGCATCTTCCGGGTAATCACCCAGAGTCTCTCCAGACGGTCAGGTTCGTTGTCAATAATATCAAGGGCAGCATCCACCGCCGCAATCGAGGCCGGGGGCGGACTGGCGCTGAAGATAAGCGCACGGGCAAAATGCTTGATAAAATGGATCACCGGTTCTTCACCGGCAATAAATCCGCCGATCGAGGCGAGTGATTTGCTGTAGGTCCCCATGATGAGGTCTACCTCTTTTTCAAGCCCGAAATGTTCTGCCGTCCCCCTTCCCGACTTTCCCAGCACACCGATGCCATGGGCATCATCGACCATAATCCGTGCGTTATACTTCTGTGCCAGGGAGACAACCTCGGGGAGGTTGACGATATCGCCTTCCATACTGAAGACGCCGTCTACCACGATCAGTTTCTTGCGGGACTTGTGCTCCTTGAGGATCCGCTCAAGGTCCGCCATATCGTTATGCCTGAACTTGACCACATCCGCATAGGACAGCCTGCAGCCGTCAATAATGCTGGCATGGTCCATCTTGTCGATAATCAGGATATCATCCTTGCCGGCGAGGGCAGAGATAACCCCCAGATTCACCTGAAAACCGGTCGAAAAAACGAGCGCAGCCTCTTTCCGGATAAAGCGGGCGAGTTTCTCCTCCAGCCGCACATGAATATCGAGCGTCCCGTTAAGAAAACGGGACCCGGCACAGCCCGACCCGTATTTGTTTATCGCATTGATCGCAGCTTCCTTAACCTTAGGATGATTCGTCAGCCCGAGATAGTTGTTCGAACCTACCATGATCATCTTCTTCCCGTCGATCACGACCTCCGGGTCCTGGGCGCTCTCGATCACCCGGAAATAAGGATAAAGGCTGGCATGGATCAGCTCTTTCGCCTTGGTAAATCGGTGACACTTGTCAAAAAGGTCCACCGTTTTATCTAGAGCCATTGATGAGTCCTGTACCAGTCTGCCGTCCATTGTATTCCTTCCCTCAACATTGTTTTTGACCGAACCCCAAGTTCACGCTCAGCCCTTCCGGGGTCGCATGTCCAGTTGGTATAACTGAAATCAATAATTCTGTCACGGTTAATTATACCTTTTTTGTCAATTTTTTGGCCTACAAATCCAATGACCGGAAGCAGCGGGCGCGGGATGCTTACTTTGAGAAAGCGCTTGCCTAGTGACCTCCCGATCTCGTGGGCTATGTCCTCGTTAGTATAAACCATATGATCCGATAAAAAAAATGTTTTCCCGACCGCCTCCTCATGCTCAGCTGCCGCAATAATTCCCGCGGCAAGGTCCCCGGCAAACAGCATCGAGTACGAACTTTTACCCCAACTCGGGAAGATGCCCCTGCTTATCATCCTGAACATCATCAGGAAATCGGTGTCACGCGGACCATAGACCGCAGGGGGCCTGATGATCGTACAGGGCATTCTGTCTTCAAAGGCGTGAACAGCCTCCTCGGCCTTGAGTTTACTCTGTCCATAGGCAGAGACCGGCCTCGGCAGCATCGTTTCATCGACCGGCCTTCCGTCGAAACTCGGACCGGCGGCTGCCAGGCTGCTGACCAGGACGAACCGCCTCAGGCCGGGGTTTTCCGAAGCAACCGCCTGCAGCAGGTTCAGTGTACAGCCATAATTGACTGTAAAGAAATCCTCGGCCCGAACGGCCTTGGTCAGTCCTGCCAGATGAAAAATATAATCATATCCACGAAGTCTTACCGCACCGTCGCCGATGGCGCCGAGATCGGTCCTCAGATAGTCTAGATCAAGGTGTTCTATCCAGCGAAGGTTTGAGGAGTTCCGGACAACGCAGGTGACCTGATATCCTCTCTGAAGCAGTGCCTCGACAAGATGGCTTCCGATAAAACCGGCAGCCCCGGTAACCAGAGCTTTCACGAGGGCAGGGGTTCCTCAATCACTTCGAGGCTAAACAGCTTTCGAGCGCCTGGTGGAGTTCGTCCAGCTTAAAGGGTTTCCGGAGGATACAGATGCCGTTCTTCGTGAACTCATTCTCGAGTTCAGTCGTGATATAGGCTGAGCAGACAATGACCTGGAGCTGGTATGAAAGGGTGTGAAGCTGCCTGATGAGCTCGGTGCCGCTCCCCTCGGGCATTCTCAGGTCAATAAACAGCAGGTCGAACCGGTCAGCCCGGAGGAGTTCACCTGCCTCGCCGATTCCTGACGCCGTAATGACTTCATGGCCGCCTTTCTTCAATGCCCGGTCCAGAAACCATCGGACCAGCTGTTCATCGTCAACAACGAGAATCTTCATCCGGCTGCCCAGAAATGCGCCATACGATGATTATACGGGATACCCCCTGCCAAGCTCAAGGTTTCTCCGTCAGTTCGAACTTCTGCATCCGGTACCGCAGCGCGTCCCTTGTCAGCGTCAGCAATTTTGCCGCTTTTGTCTGGTTCCCCTTCGTCAGGTCGAGTGCCTGCCTGATCAGCTCTTTTTCGACCTGCTCGATGTCAATCCCGCCTGACGGAATACTGATCGATGCTCCGGTAACATTCAACGCCTTTGTATCGAAGGAAAGCAGTTCAAGCGGCAGATGCTCAGGGAGAATGAATTCGTGGTTTTCGAGAATCATCGCACGTTCGATAACATTTTTGAGCTCACGGATATTTCCGGGCCAAGGATACTCGAGAAACGCTTTTTCGGTCTCCGGAGAGAGCCGCTTCACGTGTTTCTTGAACTCCCGGTTGAACTCCTCGATGAAATGCGCACCCAGCAGAAGGATGTCGTCTTTCCGCTCCCTCAGCGGCGGCAATACGATCGGGATGACCTTCAGCCGGTAATAAAGGTCCTCTCTGAAGTTTCCCTTCTTCACCTCTTCGCTCAGCACCTTGTTCGTCGCGGCGATGATCCTGAGATCAACACTGATGTCCTTGTTGCCGCCGATCCTTTTAAATGTCTTGTTCTCGATCACCTTCAGCAGTTTTGCCTGGGTGCTCAGCTTGATATCGGCAATTTCATCGAGAAATACCGTCCCTCCCTCGGACAGCTCGAACAGACCCTTCTTCAGCTGCTTCGCATCGGTAAAAGCCCCCTTTTCATGACCGAAAAGTTCGCTCTCGATCAGGGTCTCGGGCAGGGCGGTGCAGTTAATATCCATGAAAGGCTTTTCAGCGCGGCTGCTCTCATAATGCACCACCTTGGCAACAAGGTCCTTGCCGGTCCCGCTTTCACCCTGCAGCAGAATCGTGGTGGCATCGCTCTTGGCAACCTTCCGGGTGAGGTCAAAGATCTTGAGCATCTCCGGGGATTTCCCGACGATATTGCTGAACCCGTATTTCTTTGAGAGTTCCGACCTGAACTGGGAAACTTCCTTCCGGAGGGAGACGGTCTCCAGCGCCTTGGAGATCAGGATCTTGATCTTGTCCATATTGAACGGCTTTTCGACAAAATCATAGGCCCCCATCTTTATCGTCCTGACTGCCGTCTGGACATCGCCGAAAGCGGTCACCATAATAATGATCGCGTCCTTGTTCTCCTTCTTTATATTCTCCAGGATCGTTATCCCTGAAATATCGGGGAGGTGAACATCCAGGAGAACGATGTCCGGCTGTTCCTCTATATAGAAATCGAGTCCCTCAGCTCCCCGCTCGGCCGTAACAACAGTATACCCTTCTTTCGTCAGGTTCTGCTGAAGCGACCAGCGCAGCAGCTTCTCATCGTCTATGACCAGTATCTTGCCTTTTTCCATTATTATCCTGTGTTCGGAAGCATGATGCGATAGAGGGTCCCCTTTCCGGGTGTGCTCTCAACCGTAATCCTGCCCCGGTGACCTTCTATGATGTTTCTGGTGATCGCCAGTCCCAGTCCGCTTCCGCAATGCTTTGATGAAAAAAACGGTTTGAAAATGTCCTTCAGTTTGTCCTCCGGGATGCCGGCCCCGGTGTCTGACACGGTTATCTCAAGCCCGTCGCTTTCCCCGCCGGCACACACGGAAAATTTCAACCTGCCGCCGTAGGGCATTGACTGCAGGCTGTGGAGGGCAATATTGCAAAGCGCCCTTTCCAGCTGCCCGGGATCGACCATGACCGGGGGCACTTCAGCAGAAACAAGGTCAATGCCGACCTTCAGCTCATCAGCCCTGGGGACCACCCGGGATATAACCTTTTCGATAATAGCATTTATGCCGACAGGAATCAAATGCATATCCGGAGGCCGTGCAAAGAGAAGCAGGTCCTTGACCGCTCCGTCGAGACGGTCGATTTCATCAAGGATTTCGCGTGTTATCTCCTTGCGGGGGCTGTCTTCGGGAAAGTCTTCCGCAAGGACCTGCAGGGCACCGCTGATCCCGGCAAGAGGATTTTTTATATCATGGGCAACGCTTGCAGCCAGCTCTCCGAGCGACGCCATTTTTTCGACATAGCTGTCCCTGTCCGCCCGGCATCGGTCGATCTCCTCCCTCTTCCTGTTTATGTCGGCCATGATCGCATTGAGATCAGAGGCGAGGCGTCCAATCTCATCCAGACGGTGCGTAGCAATCTGCTCCTGCAGGTCGCCGGCAGCTGCCCTGTCCAGCGAAGAGATGACCTCATCAAGCGGCGTCTTTACCAGATAGAAGCTGAGCAGCCAGATCGACCCGGAAAGGAGGGCCAGCGTTATCAGGGCAGTCCTGGTAATAGCACCCGCGGTCTCGGCAATGTCACTATCAGTCCCCCTGCTTGCAAACTCGACATCCAGCATCCCCCGGATATGTTCGACGCCGCCGTGGCACCGCTGGCAGAGCCGGTCGTTCCGTATCAGGACAATCTTCGAGAAGATCTTTCTCCCCTTGGAGCCGTCGCTGGAAAACAGGGACAGGTCATTGCGGGCCCGGTTTCCCGGCAGGTTCTTGTGCTGGAATCTCTGGCCAATCTCTCCGGGTACGGTTGAATTCAGGATTATGCCATCCTCGGTAAATATCCGGATGGCCACAATATCCTCCGCAATCAGATTCTCGAGAAACTTCTGGAATTCGCGGCCCCGCCCCTCAAGCATGAGGGACTTCAGGCCGTTATTGATGATCTCGTTGAGGAGCTCTATCTTCCCCCTGCGGTTGTCCCTGATCTGCTTTGTGTTGATACTGAAGTTCTGCCATGAGAAGAAACCGATCGTGAGAAACGCAATTGCGGTGAAGCAGAGTGTAAGCTTTTTATGCAACCCCATCGATGCAGTACGGACCACAGGGCCCCCTGCTCTGCAGGAGGCCCTGGACGGTCTGTGTCCCTTATCCTGAACCGTAGCTGTGCAGACCTGACAGCAGCAGGTTGACGCCAAGGTACGTAAAGATGACCGCGATAAACCCAAGCACCGCCACCATTGCAACCTTTTTGCCCTTCCACCCCCTCATCAGGCGGCTGTGCAGGTAGAAGGCGTAGAAAAACCAGGTGATCAGGGACCAGGTCTCCTTGGGGTCCCAGGTCCAGTATTTACCCCATGCCTGGTCTGCCCAGATAGCCCCGAATATCAGTCCCCCCAGCGTAAAGATCGGAAAACCCATCGCAATGCTCTTATAGGTGATCTCATCGAGGATCTCCACGGAGATATCGAAGCCGCGTATGATCTTCTTCAGCACACCGCCGAACCTCCAGACCGCGAACGTAAAGGCGGCGGCAACAGCGAAACTCCCGGCCGCCACCCCGAAGGAACTGCTCCTGAACGAGGCCCTGAAGAGATAGCTTTTGATCAGGTCTTCCTGCCCCTTGATCGCGAGTTTGAAGGTAAGGTAATCAAGCCCCATCCCCGACAGCACAATAACAAAAACGCTCAGCATAACGGTCCAGAATATATAGGCCGGCTCTTTCCGGTCATCGGTAGCCGCGATCAGGTACATGAGCCCGGTGCTGAATGATACGGCGAACATCGCATAGGCAATAAAGCTCATCATGACATGTGCCAGAAGCCAGTTGCTCTGGAGAGCCGGCACCAGCGGCTGGATATTTTTTGACATGCCTGATATATCGATAAAGGCAAGGACGAGCCCGGCAACCGGGGTGATAAAAGCACCAAAGGATTTTGTCTTGTATTTGAATTCGATGACGAGATACGCAAGGATAAGGCACCAGACGAAGAATACGAGCGACTCATAAAGGTTGGTCAGCGGCACGCCCCGCAGAATGCCCATATTCCCTATCTCTGAAAATTCCTTCCACCGCAGCAGGAGTGCCATGGTCTGTGACGCAAAACCGCCTATCGTGAAGGCGGTGGCCACCACGCCAACCGTCTTGTTCTTGAATGCGAGATACCCTATGTATGAGATCATCGCCAGAATATAGGCGACCGTCGACCATCCGAAAAATGATGAACTGTCCATTTATTTATTACCCCCTTTTGGGCCGGCAGACAGAATCGCGACAAGTTTGTCGATCTTGTGCTCAAATGCCGCCCGATTTCTGTGCGCAGAGGCACCGACGATTATTTTCGACCCACCCTTGTCTTCAGAAACCGAGACCCAGACTCTCCGGTGGCTCATAAAGAAAGACATGAAAAGACCGACCGCCATGATCATACAGCCGAGGTAGACGATGCCGACGCCGGGGTCTTTTCTTACCTGCATGCCGGTATATTCAACTCCCCAGTAATCCAGAAACTCCACCCTGTTTCCTCCGGGGAGGTTCCATGTCTGCGGATATCTTTTCAGGATCCATCCCGACGTGTTCTGGCCTGAACCTGAAAACTCAATAAAGACTGCGGGATTCTTCAAATGCTCGTCATAGGTGAAGGGTTTACCCGACTGGTCGAGAGAAAGGGCAGGGCTGAAGTCCGTCACGCGGCCCTGGACCGAGGTGCCCGGGATTGAAAAGGTATCTCCCACCCTCGCCTGAATATCCTGTGCCTGCCCGGCTGCGGATTTAACCCTCAGGATGATTATGCCTCTGCCCTGGCTGTTCGGGACGAGGCCAAAGCTCGACTGGTAAAAGGTGATCCCCTCATAGGTCAGCGGATCATTCACGACAATCGTCTGCTCCTTCACCTTCTTGCCGTTCTTATAGACGGAAAGCCAGCTCTTGTAAGCCTTCGGCATATCGCTCTCGTTATAGTATTCGACCTCAAAGTTATCGCAGCGGAGGTCAAAGCCAAGCGGAATCTCCTTGCCCTGGTCCTTATACGCCACTGAACTCGTTTCGCCTTCGGGCAGGTTCAAAAACGCGTTATACCCGAAGAAGAGGCCGATAATGGCTCCGGCCAGGATGATCAGGATGCTCAGATGCGTTATATAGACCCCGAGCCGTGAATAGTTACCCTTCTCCGCATATACCTGTGTACCCGCAGGGTCACCGTCAGGGGCAACCAGAGGGGTAAATCCTATCTCCCGCAGGGCGCTCTGTGCAAGTTCCTGTGCCTGTGACGACTTCCCCTTGAGGACCAGAGACCGCCGTATCGAGGTTTTTTCGACCAGGTCGACAGACAGAGGCCGAATCGGTTCCCGGGACAGTTTCCATATCCGCGGAAGCCTGTCGATTGAACATATGATAAGGTTCGCCGCAAAGACAAGCAGAAAGGAGACAAACCACCACGAGTGATACATATCCGTAAAACCGACCCGGTCCAGCACTCCGTAAATACTGTGCGCCGTATCGTGGCTCACCTTAAACATCTTTACAAGGATCTGGATATTCTTTTCAGGTTCGGCATTCTGCTCAAGGATCGTCCCGACGACCGATGTCAGGGCAATGAGCGAGAAGATTACAATGGCCAGTTTGACCGAGGCAAAAAGGCCCCAGATCCTGTCTGTCAGGCTTTTGGGGGGAGGTACGGGTTTCTTTTCATTTTCCATGCAATAAGCTCCTCAGGTATGATCTTTCTATAATAGACTATCTTTTTCGAACAAAACAAGACTGGGGGCCTCCAGGAAAGAGCACGGATCAGGACTTCCTGCGGTCCACTATTTTCGGCCTGTCCCTCCTGGCATTGACAATGCAGAGGAATCCGAAGGGCTCCTGAAACGGGTTTGACAGCTGGTGGACCGTCTCGGGGCCAATATAGGCAGTGTCCATGAATTTAATTTTCTTTCTGTTTCTTCCGAGGAGTATCATACCCTCACCCCTGACGCAGATGACAACATGTTCGTGCCGGTGCTGCTCCAGGCTGCTCCTCCCGCCGGGTGCAATCTCAAAATACCGGACATGAAACCGTGTTGATTCTCCGTGGGCTCCAATCAGGACCCGCCGCATGACATCCGACCACCCGGTCCCGGCCTTCTTATACGGCTGGTCCGTGACGCCCTGCCAGGCAAAGTTGCCCTTATGCCGGTAGAATGCGTCCTTGTTCGCTCCCGCAGCGCCGGGCTTTCCCGGGAGCGGGATCTCGCAGAATGAAACAGATTTCTTTTTCTTCGTCATGAACATCTCCTGCTTATGGGTTATGAAAGCTCTCAAAACTGAAACGACCTGTATTCGGAAAAGCACTCCTGACTTCCCTTTGCCAGGGGGAGAAAAACATTCCCGCTGGCTGAAAGGGAGGGGCAGGAAGAGACTGCCTGGGAATGGCCATCAAACTGACATACCCTTATTCACTCGAAGACGATCAGGGCCTTCAGGGAATCCCCTGCAGCAGCGGTCAGTCTGAAGGCCTCGGCAGTCCGGTCTATCGGGAAACGGTGTGTCACCAATTGCTCTGCCCTGACAATCCCTTTTCCGACAAGCCCGAAGGCCTCGGCAGTATCGACCGGTCCGCAGGAATAGCTTGTCACGAGGTTGATGTCGTTGAAATAGAGGACATTCGGGTCGAGCACCAGGTTTTCACCGGGCTTCGCGGGGGTAAACAGCAGGACCGTGCCTCCCGGGCGCACACATTGGATGCCCAGCAGCATGGCCTCGGCACTGTTTGGCCCCACGATAACCAGTTCAGCCATGGCACCGCCCGTAAGACGGCTGAGCCCGCTGTAAAGGCTCTCGGCAGAAACGTCGATAACCGCATCCGCCCCGAGTTCCCCAGCCCTGTCGAGGCGAAAGCGGACCCGGTCGGCGCAGATGATTCTTCCTGCCCCGTACGCCCTTGCGATCAGCAGGTTCATCATCCCCATCACCCCGAGCCCGATAATAAGAACGGTGTCGCCGCCCCTCATCGCTGCCCTGTTCAACCCCTTCACCACACAGGCTGCAGGTTCAATCAGGGTCGCAGCCTCAAAGCTGATGCTGTCGTCAAGCCTGAGGGTATCGTTCTGCAGATTCACCGCAGGCACGAGAATATATTCCGATACGCCGCCGGGGATGATACGGGAGGACCGCCAGGTGCTGCACTGCACATGATCGCCCCGGAGGCAGAAACGGCATTTCATGCAGGGAGCGTGATGATGGACGAATACCCTGTCGCCCTCGTGAAACGAGGTGACCTCTCTGCCGACACGGACTATCTCGCCGGAAGGTTCATGTCCGAGGACGAGCGGCGCCTTCTTTTCGATGTACCACGGCATCACATCTCCGGAGCACACGCCGCAGGCCCGTGTCCTGACGAGCACCTCTGCCGGCCCCACTTCGGGGACAGGCATCTCCTCGATACGAATGTCGTTATAGGCATAGAGACGGGCTACGTGCATGGGCATATAATTGTAGCATGAGGAGACCGGGGTTCTGCATGGCCTGAGCTCCGGAAGGCCTCCCATGGGCTAGGTGTGCCCCTGAAGCTGACAACCGGGTCTGTTCCTATTGACATTAACCGGCCTTCTGTTTACCCTGTAGATAAGGATTTCGTATCAATACTTTCAACATGCAAGGAGCCTCAGATGGATGCGATAGAAGCGGTCATGATCAGAAGAAGCATACGGAAACCGCCCGCGAAAGGGTATGACAGAGCCCGGGCAGGGCGCAACAACGGGTAAGAAAGCCCCGGCATGAAGATCTATTCCGCAAACAACGCAGTCCTGACGAAGCTGCTGAACAGGAACCGGAGGGACTGGGCGAGCGTCTATAACGTTGACCTTGCCATGCTGCTGGGTGAGATACTCACCTGGGCAAACAAGCTGGTGCCTTCGGAATCCGGTTCAATACTCCTTGACGATCCGGCATTGAAATGGGGGATGAGAAAAGAGGACAGGCTCTATTTTGCCGCCTGCTTCGGCAAGGGGTCGTCAACTCTCGTGAACACCTCCATTTCATCGAAATCAGGTATCGCAGGAGAAACATACTCCTCCGGAGAGCCGCATATCAGCAGGGATGTACAGCGGGACAGAAAATACTATCCGGTGATCGCTGACCGCATCCACTACAGGACGCGCTCGATCATCTGCGCCCCTATTGTCATCGAAGGCTCCACGATAGGGGTCATCGAGCTGATCAACCGGAAGGCCGGGGAGAGCTACACGGACATCGACCTTTCCCTGCTCAAGATCTTTGCAGGATATACGGCAACACTCATCCTTAACGCGCTGATAGCGCAGAGCTTTGAGGAACTCTCCCGCAGGGACAATCTGACCGGCCTCTGCAACGACCGGTATTTCTTTCATATGCTTGAACACGAGATCGAAAAGGCGGTGAGGCTGAAAGAGCCGATCTCCCTGATATTTTTCGACCTGGACCACTTCAAGCAGATAAACGATACCCACGGCCACCTTGCGGGCAGTACGGTGCTGAAAGAGATCGGCGACATACTTCGCGAGATATTCCATGGCACCTCTGCCATTTCAGCCCGCTACGGCGGAGACGAGTATTCGGTCATCCTGCCCGGGATGGACAGAAGCGAGGCAGCTCAGTATGCCGAGCACGTGAGGTCCAATATCGTCAACAATACCTTCCTGAAGGAGAAAGTGCCGGGGATAAACGCACCCCTGAACATTAAAGGGCTCATCACCTGCAGTATGGGGGTTGCCTCGTTCCCCGACCATATTAAAAGGGTGAAAAACAACCGGGTGATGGCAGACGCGCTTATCAGGGCTGCTGACGAGGCGATGTATCAGGCAAAGGAGCGCGGCAAGAACAGGATTGTGGTGGCACGCAACACCAGGGGCAATAAATAGTTAGTGTCTGTGTATAAACTCCACTTTCTATCTGTCATTCCCGAAGTCCTTAATCGGGTCACCTCAGAGAATCCAGTGTTTTCAGCAGGTTCTTGATCCCGGGTTCAAGCCTGCCTATCGCAAACTGGCCTGCCTGCGGACTGGGCTGAAGATCATATCTTCCTGCTTTCTATATATTAGCCCTTGACCTGACCGCTTGATTTAGGGTATTTTTTCTGATGGATGCGAGCTCGAAACTGGCGATTGTCATTGGTCTTTGTTCACTGACGACCATGATCAACCTGCTTTTCGGATTCCTGAGAAACAGGACCCGGAAGTATTCCCTTTTCTGGTTCCTCTGCATCCATGCCCCGATACCCTTCATATTTCTGGCCCGTACGTTCTCCCATCTCGGGCTGGTCTTTATACCTCTCTTCGTGATGGCGGCGCTCACCGGCCAGATCCTCGGCGGGAAAATCGAGTTTTAGACGATGCTCAGCGCGATGCTTTCCAGACCGGGGACCATCGAGGTCCAGGATGTAATCCTCCCGGAGCCGTCAGAAGGCGAGCTGCTTATCCAGGTAAAGGCGGCTCTCACCTGCGGCACTGATCTGAAGGCCTTTGTGCGCGGCCATGCACTCATCCCGATGCCCGGACCGTTCGGCCATGAATTTTCGGGCATTATCGTTGACAAGGGAAAAGGCGTAACAAAATTCAGGATCGGGGACTCGGTCATGGCGGTGCACAGCGCACCCTGCCTTTCCTGCGGCTATTGCAGGAAAGGGCTGTTCAACCTCTGTGAAAAGATCATGGCAACAAAGGTCCTGGGCGCTTTTTCAGAGTATGTGCTCCTGCCGCGTCATGTCGTTGCTCAAAACGTCTTCAGGAAACCTGAAGGTCTCAGCTACAAGGAAGCGGCCTTCCTCGAGCCGCTCGCCTGCGTGGTCCACGGCATGGAGAACCTCTGTATGAAAGAGGGCGACACGGTATTTATCATCGGCGCTGGCCCGATCGGCCTGCTGCACCTGCTTCTGGCCAGATCAAAGGGTGCCCGTGTCATGATAACCGGTCTTGAGAAAGAACGGCTGAAAACCGCAAAGAAACTCGGGGCGGAACGTATCTGCGATCCGGCAAACGCAGCTGATGCTGCCAGGGATTTCTCGGGCGGGCTCGGCGTGGACTATGTTTTTGAGTGCACCGGGCAGCCGGCCATTTGGGAGGTGTCGGTCGATTATGTCAGGAGGGGAGGGACCGTCGTCCTCTTCGGAGGCTGCAGGGCCGACACAACGGTGACGTTTAATGCAGAACGCCTTCACTACGATGAAATCACCCTGAAGGGTACATTTCATTTTACGCCGGACGACGTCAGGAAGGCACAAATCCTCCTGAGGGACAGGAAGATCAATGTCCAGCCGCTCATCAGCGGGACGGTCCGGTTGAAGGAGATACAGCAGGCCTTCATGAAACTCGTCAGCGGTGAAGGGATCAAATACGCGATCGTCCCGTAATCCAAGTCTCCCGGCCGCAGTGCAGACAGCTCCCTGAGATCACCCGTGAATTTCCTTCACCCTCCCGATTTCCCCGCTCTGGAGCCTTACTTTTATGCCATGCGTATGGGTCGCCGACTTCGTCAGTATATCGCGAACAATCCCCTCGGTACGCTTTCCGCTCTGCTGGTCCTTCTTCAGTACAATCGAGACCTGCAGGCCAGCCTTGATATCAGAACGTCTTGTCCCGTCCATCGGTCAGCCTCCACATTGTTTCACTCTCCCCTCAACGAGGGAACACTCGAACCTTCCCCGCCCCCCGGAGGGGGATACCAGAGAAAGGGTGCGCCTTTCTGCTTATGCATTCCCGCTATTTTGCTATACCCGCAACGAATTAGTAAAATAGGTGCAGCCGCTGTATGCGGACATATTTTCACGGCAGTACAGAACAGGAGGGAGCAGTATGCTTCTGGATGTCATCATCGATAAAGATTCGGTTTCAATACCAATCGCGGACCCTTTTCGGGCCGACCTTGACAGCATTCTGAGCCAGATAAGCCGGTTTGCCGCAACAAAGGGAACTGACCTCGCCGGACTGGACATACGCGGGCTTATCCCCAGAATGATCAAGGGAATCGCAGGATGCGAGAAAGGCTGTCCTGCAAATGCCAAGGAACTCGTTTCACGGGGTGTCAAGGACTTTGAGCTGCAGTATATCGAAGGAGGAATTCTCTCAGCACGTGCAACAGTCAGCAGCGACCGGCAGGTCTTCCTGAAGATGTTCCCCGACTTCTGATCAATACGGCCGAACCTGCGGCATTGAAGAGACAATCTCAGCGTAGACGTGCGCAGCTGCGGCCTCTGCCGTCACCGCAACCCGGACAACGGAACTGCCCCCGGCCCTGTAATGCTCAATCAGCGGTTCTGTCCTCTCCCTGAATATGCCGAGTTTTTTTTCGATCAGGAGTTGATCGTCATCCTGCCTGCCGGCCCGGTCTCCCCCGGTATTGCCGGAGATACGTTTATGCACCACTGACGACGGGCAGTCGAGGACAACGACAGTCCGGACCGCGACGACCCTGGCCATATCCTTTGCCTGCTCCACGTGGCGTGGCAGTCCGTTCAGAATGATCATGTCACCGTCTGCATAGTGCCTGAGCCGGAGAAACGACGAAACGATCTTCTCTGCAATCAGGAAATGCTCCTTCTCGAGCAGCAGGGCCTTTTCAAGCAGGTCGCGGATAAAGCGGTGTTCTGACGTCGTAAATTCCGCGGGAGGGGTTTCCCGGGCGGCAACAGACCTGAGCTGCTGCCCGAAGTCGAAATGATGGCACCTTCTGCCCGCAAGTCCATTCTGCTCCATATGGTCACCCAGCGGGGATTTGCCTGCCCCTGTCGGGCCGATCAACAATAGTGCGTCAACAATGGGCATAAGAAGTAGGCAGCAAAAAGATTGAAAGGATTGGGTTATATTCTGAAAATATCCCCTCACCCCTGCCTGTCCGGCAGGCAGGCCTCTTTGCCCCCGCACACAGGCGGGTTCGCCGGGGAGGAAAAGAGGGGCATTTTCCCTCCCTTTGGCAAAGGGAGGTTAGGAGGGATGTTTCAGAAAACGACAGCCTATACTCGCGCATTCCGTGATAGCTCTCTTGTCTATTTCTTCTTAAGCGCCCTCTCGACCGTCCGGATCGCGCAGAACTCTCCGCACATGCTGCAGACCTCGGTCTCTGTCGGGGGCACCTCGGCCCTCCACTCACGCACCTTGTCCGGGTTCAGGCTGAGGCCGATCTGGCCGTTCCAGTCGAGGGCCTTCCTGCATTTTGCCATGGCAATGTCCTTGTCCATGGCGCCCTTGATGCCTTTGGCGATGTCGGCCGCATGGGCAGCAAGCTTCGAAACGATGACCCCCTCCTTCACATCCTCGATCGTCGGCAGCCGGATATGCTCCGAGGGCGTCACATAGCAGAGGAAGTCGGCACCCGCTGCAGCGGCGACCGCTCCGCCGATTGCAGCACTTATATGGTCGTAACCCATCCCGATATCGGTTACAAGCGGGCCGAGGACATAGAACGGTGCTCCCTTGCATATCTCCTTCTGGATCCTGATATTGAGCTCCACCTGGTTCAGCGGAACATGACCGGGGCCTTCGATGATCACCTGGACATTATTTTCGACCGCAACATCACGGAGTTCTCCGAGCGTCAGGAGCTCCTCGAGCTGGGTCCGGTCGGTCGCATCGGCAAGACAGCCGGGTCTCATGCCGTCGCCAAGGCTCAGGGTCATGTCGTATTTCTTCGCAATTTCAAGCAGCCGGTCATACTGGACATACAGGGGGTTGTCCTGTTCATTATAGACCATCCATTCAAGCAGAAAAGAACCTCCCCTACTGACGATATCGAGGATCCGTCCCTGCTGTCTCAGCCTCTCGACAGCCTTCATTGTCAGTCCGGCATGGACCGTCACAAAATCAACTCCTGAGGCGCCGTGCTCCTCGATCACCTCAAACAGGTCGTCGGCAGTCATCTTCGAGATCGAACCCCGCTGCGCCGCTGCCTGAACCGCTGCCTGATAGATCGGCACAGTACCGACCGCAACCGGAGATTTCCTCAGCATCATCTCTCTCAATTCCCTGATCGGTCCGCCGGTCGAGAGGTCCATCACAGCATCGGCGCCGTATTTCACCAGCACCTCAAGCTTCTCCATCTCCTCATCGATCGAGATCCTGTCTTTCGACGTCCCGATATTGGCGTTGATCTTGGTCCTCATGTTCCGGCCGATGCCAATCGGCGTTATCTTATGCCGGTCATTGATAGGGATCGTACTGAAACCCGCGGCAATGTCCTTCGAGAGCTGCTCCGCTTCGATCCCCTCGGAGGCAGCCACGGCCTTAACTTCATCGGTAATAATCCCTTTTTTTGCCAGTTCAATTCTTGTCATGATATGGTCCTCACATAGTTTTCTGTGCTTGATTGTATATCGTCCGAGGCGAGGATCCCTGAAATAAGCGCTATCCCGTATGCCCCTGCTGCCAATACATCCCTGATTGAATCCTGTTTAATGCCCCCGATAGCAAAGACCGGCAGAGAAACCCTGCCTGCCGCCTTCCCCAGCAGCTCGGGACCCAGTGGTTCTCCGTACTGCCGCTTCGACGGCGTCTCGAAAACCGGTCCGAAGGTTATAAAGTCAGCCCCGGCCTTCTCAGCCTCAATTGCCTCGTCGATGCCATGCGTCGATCTGCCGATAAGCATGCGGTCTCCGGCAGCCTTGCGGGCAGCCTCAACAGGAATCCCTGTCCCGCCCAGGTGCACGCCATCAGCGCCAGCCGCCAGCGCAATGTCGACCCGGTCGTTTATAAAAAGCCGCGAATGATACCTTTCTGTCAGCTCTCTCAGCCTGTATGCCAATGCCAGAAGGTCTCTTGTTGACATATCCTTTTCTCTGAGCTGTACCGCTTTTATGCCGCCCTGCAACGCCTGCTCGATGCCGCGAACCATCATTTCTTCGCCGGGGAACAGCTTTCTGTCTGTTATCAGATAAACCCTGAAATCAATTGGTCTGCCTTGTTTCGCCAGCCGCTTGCCGCCTACAGCTCGTCCCTCCACAGTAATTACAGCATGCCCTCAAACGGGCTGCTGGCAGTTGCATAGAGTTTCTTCCCAATCCTGCCGGCCTTATAGGCCAGTCTGCCTGCTATCACGCCATGCTTCATCGCCGTGGCCATCATGACCGGATCTTTCGCCCCTGCTATGGCCGTGTTCAGCAGCACGGCGTCGCAGCCCAACTCCATGGCGATTGCGACATCCGAGGCAGTCCCGACGCCTGCATCAACAATGATCGGCACCGTGGCCTGTTCGAGTATGATCTTCAGATTGTAGGGATTCCGTATGCCGAGGCCGGAGCCGATCGGTGCGGCCAGCGGCATGACAGCAGCGGCCCCTGCATCGACCAGCCTCCTTGCCATGACCGGATCGTCCGTGGTATACGGCAGAACGATGAACCCTTCCTTTGCGAGGATTTCGGTGGCCTCCAGAAGACCGATGTTGTCCGGAAAGAGGGTCTTCTCGTCGCCGATCACCTCAAGTTTGATGAGGTCAGAGATACCGGCCTCACGCGCAAGCCTTGAATATCGCAGGGCGTCTCCGACCGTATAGCAGCCGGCGGTATTCGGGAGGATCTTGTATTTCTTCGGGTCGATGAAATCAAGCAGGTTTTCGGACTTCCTGTCGGTGATATTGGTCCTGCGGACCGCCACGGTCACGACATCTGCTCCCGAGGCCTCAATCGCCCTGCGGGTCTCGTCGAAGTCCTTATATTTACCGGTCCCGACCCAGAGCCGCGAGCTGAACTCTATTCCTCTGATAGCAAACGTATCTTCCATAATTCCTCTCCTTTATCCGCCTCCGACGAAGTTGACGATCTCGACAATGTCACCGTCCTTCAGGCGGAATGTCTCATGCTCGGCCCTCTTGATGACCGAAAGGTTCACCTCGACCGCGACCCGCCCCTGAACGATCTTCAGTTCATCGAGCAGCTCACTGATCGTCTCTGCCTTGATGCCATCGACTGTCTCACCGTTTATCGTTATTTTCATACAATAAAAAAGCCGTACCCCGGATGGAATACGGCTGGTCTTTCCTTGTCTCCCTGTTCCCTACGCCGGAATGGTCCGTATCAGGTTCAAGGGGTCTCTCTCGTCAAGCGAGAGACTCTCAGGCTAACCGCCTCCCCCAAGGGTATGATCAAGTATAGTGGAGCCCGGGATTTATTGTCAAACCGGTACCTGTCGTAGGGAACAGCTAGGTCAGGGACTGCAGTCTGTTGAGGTCTTTGATGACGATCTTCCCTGCCTTTGAAGATATGAGGCCTGCCTTGGTCAGCTTGCTCATCGTCCTGATGGACGTCTCGACCGTGGTACCGACCATCTCCGCAATGTCCTGTTTGGTCAGCTTCATCGTAATCATGACACCCTCGGCGGTCTTCTCCCCTGCCTTATCCGAGAGTTTAATCAGGAGCGAGGCGATCCTCGATTCAACCTTCTCAAGGGCAATGCTTTTGAGCGTCTCATGAGATCCCTTGATCCTGTCCCCGATGTTGACAGCCATGCAGTACATCAGGTTCGGGAAACGGTCCATAATACTCAGAATGTGCTTACGGGAAAGCCTGACGACCTCCGAATCCTCCATGGCAACCGCATTGGCCGGGTAGGGGAACCCCCTGACCACGGCGATGCCGCCGAAGAAATCGATCGGCTGGACTATCTCGAGGATAATCTCCTTGCCCTCCTGGGAGAGCTTGGTGATCTTGACCTTCCCCTTCGTAACGATATAGAACCATTCAGATGGATCACCCTCAGCGAATATTGTTTCCTTCTTTTTGTACTTAGCCGTCAACACGTACCGGGCAACCTCCCGGGCATCTGCCGGTGTCAGGGTATTAAAGATAGGGACCTGCCTGATGTCAAACATACGCTAATCATAATGAGAATTAAGCCAAATTGCAATACGCACACAATAAAAACGCCATAAAAACAGCAGCCTATCAAAAGAACGGGCGGGAAAGCCTCAGGCAAGCTGCTTCTGAGGCGTGTTGCACCATAGCATCGCCGCTGATTCGGGGCTTCGTGAGTATCGGACCGGGAATGAGCGAAGACGTTGCATTCGTCCGGTTCCGGACAAGATTTCGGAATATCTAAAAATATAATTATGAGGCTATCTGTTTTTTCACTTGACAAGTAGTCTGTTTTTTGGTTTTATATAATTGTTAAGCGCCTCGTTACCTCCCCTAAGCTGCAGCCCACTGGCTGCAGCACTTTTTTTCTGACAACTTCGTAAAAACCCCGTATGCTGCGTTGCGCTTCTAAACTTTTATTGCCCTATATTGGGGCGACGCACCGGAAAGTAAGCCTCATTCCCCATTTCTTGCGCACCGTTGCTCCGGAGCTTTTTGCAAACCCGTTTCATGTAATCTTCATTTGTGTTCAGTTGCGATTATGTCAGATCTCTACAAGGTCATATTTTCTCTCCCCGAGACCGATGCGCTCTGCCTCCTCGACCTGGATGATATAGGGCCTGTTATGGAGCTTCAGGAGTATATCTTCTCCGGCAGGGATATTCCTCTCACTGGCCATGGAATCCGGCAGCGGAGGAGATTTCAGCAGCATATCAATAGACGCCTGCTCGATCGCAACCAGGTCGTCAGAGACCAGGATGCCGCTGTCCTGCATAACCGGGACGTCTGCCATAGGCATGCAGTCGCATTCAGGCTGGATCTCAGTCAGAAAATTGACATAGAGGATCTTCCCCTTCTCAAATGTCCCCACCACCGCCCTGGCGGCCTCTGCCAGGGACCTCATGAACCGTTCATCATCGCCGGGGAGCCTCAGAGATTCGTTCTGGCATACCCGCTCACACCGTCCGCACCGCCAGCAGATATTCCCGTCCCATTCAAGCTTGTCATCCCTGAAGCTGATCGCATCGAGAGGACAGATATCCTTGCACTGGAGGCAGAGTTCGCACTTGTCCTTATCCCAGACGAGTTCTCCCTCACCGATCGTATGCATCGCGCCCCTGCCGCATTTCCAGCCGCAGGTCCGGTGCGAGGAGCTGACGCCGCCCATGGCCAGGTTCTTTATGGCACCGGCATAACCTGCATTAATATGACCCTTCACATGGGAACAGACGACCATGGCCGGAACGTCATGGATCAGAGAGGCGATCGCGACCCTGCCGAGGATCTCGCCTGACTTGACCATGATATTGTCCCTGCCGTACAGTCCGTCGGCAATCACCACCGGTGCGCCGACAGACAGGTGGTTCAAGCCGTTCTGGTTTGCAACCTCAAGGTAATCGAGTCCCTTGATCCTGACCGTATCGGTAACAAATGGTTTTGCACCGATCCGTTTCAGGGCATCGACAACCTTTCGCAGGAAAACCGGCCTGACGATCCGGTGTGCGCCCTCGGACCCGAAATGTGTCTTGATTGCCACCCACTCATCCGGACTGAAATAGTTCATCAGCCCCGACTCCTTCAGAAGCTGCTCAAGCTTCCCGGGCATGCTGTCTTCATACCGCCACTTCGTCGCACGCGCTGATGCAAAATATACCTTTGCCATGTCTGCCATGCACCCCCGTCAGTTATTGTGCTTACATTTGCTTTCTCACCCGTATGTCAACATTCTTGCCTGTCCCCCCTATTATATCCCTATCCGGTTTCCTTCTGCTTTTTTTGTTCTGCCGGATAGTTTCCCCTTAGTATTAACCCGGCAATCAAATATCATAATGTCGTCATTGTCAAGCCTGCCTGCCGGCAGGCAGGCTTGACCGGACGATTCAGAACCTATTGAAATACCTGGATTCCCCGATCAAGTCGTGGAATGACAAAGCAGAAAGTTTCATATGTCTATTTGCCGGGCTAATAGCCTTCTTTGCAGGACTTGCCAGGTGTTGCCATTTGCCGCAATGCATCTTCGGAGATTATACTATTCTCCTCTTTCTGATGCGGCGACAGACATTACCGGTTATGCTAAAGAACCCGCTGCCTTTTGCCGATAAATAAATGGATATATTTGTCCTGGTCAAAACAAAACTACGCGTCCTGCAGCCCGGGAATAAGGATGGTCAAAATGGTTCAGAGATCATGGAACACAATCTGCGTGAGGATTACAGCAACCCTGTTTCTCTTCCTCTTTCTGAGCGGTATGGCAATGGGACTGCCCGATCCCGGTGCAACAGCGAAAATTCGCACCCCAAACGGCTACGAAGGGATAGCTGCAAAGATCAGAGACCGGGGAAGCGCACGGATTATCGTCCAGGTCGATACGCCCTTCCGGCCCATGGCCGAAGCCTCATCTTTTGAGTCACGACGGCAGATCGACCGTATCGCATCCGCCCAGGAGGCCCTGCTCTCCGAGCTGACGGCATCGAAACCCCTCAAAGTCCACCAGTACCGGCATATTCCCTATATATTCATGGAGGTCGATGGACAGGCACTGAACGCCCTGCTCTCCTCGCCAAGGGTAATCGCCCTGCATGAAGACATACCCCATCCGGCGTCACTCGACCTCAGCGTCCCCCGCATCGGCGCCCCGACTGTCTGGGCCGGGGGCTTCGATGGTACCGGCGTTACGGTTGCCGTGCTGGATACCGGGGTGGACAAGACCCATGCCTTTCTCGGCGGTGCAGTTGTTTCTGAGGCATGTTATTCAACAAACACAACGGGCGTCCAATCAGTATGCCCGGGCGCTGTCGAGTCGTCCACGGCTGCGGACTCTGCTATGCCCTATGGAGGGCTCTGTCCTGCTGGCGAGTGCGATCACGGGACGCATGTTGCGGGGATCGTCGCCGGGCGGCAGTCAGTTGGGGGTTCTCCCGGGCCGGGCGTCGCCCCTGGGGCAAACATTATAGCCATACAGGTCTTTTCGCGTTTCAATCTTGATGCAGACTGCGGCGGGACCGGAAAGGCCCCCTGCGCCATGTCGTACACATCGGATATGATACTGGGACTGGAGAGGGTTTACGCCCTGCGCTCGACCTATACTATTTCGTCGGTCAATATGAGCATAGGAGGCGGCCAGTATTTCAGCGCTGCGGCCTGTGACATCGGTGAGGCCCCGACAAAAACCGCTATCGACAACCTGAGGGCCGCGGGCATCGCAACCGTGATCTCCTCGGGCAACAGCTACTACTGCGGATCGATGGGAGCCCCCGGATGCATCTCATCTGCTGTCAGCATCGGCGCAACAACTGATGCTGACGCTGTTTCGGGCTATTCAAACAGCGCATCGTTCCTGAGCCTGCTTGCGCCGGGATCGTCCATAAATTCCTCTGTACCGGGGGGGACGTATGAGAGCTGGAACGGCACCTCCATGGCAGCGCCCCACGCAGCCGGGGCATGGGCCCTGATGAAACAGGCGAGCCCGGGGGACAGCGTCGACAGTGTCCTCTCGGCCTTCGCGGCCACGGGACTTTCGATAACGGACTCCAAATGCACTTCAGTCACAAAAAAACGCATCAATGTCAACGACGCCCTGACCTTCATAACCAGCGGAACCCCCTATGCCCAGACAGAGGCAGCATCGGCCATCGGCACGACCGGGGCAACACTGAACGGGACGGTGAATGCCAATGATTCGAGCACGACCGTCACCTTTGAGTACGGGACCACGTCTTCATACGGCAGCAGCATCGTAGCGGTCCCCGGAACGGTCACCGGGAGCACCGGCACTTCCACAAGCAAAGCAGTAACCGGACTTACACCCAATACCTTTTACCACTACAGGGTAAAGGCGGTTAACAGCGGGGGAACATCATACGGCAGTGACATGACCTTTGCCACAACCGGGCCATGCGCAAGTCTCCAGGACAGCAGCTTCGAGCTTGGGACATCGGTCAGCAGTCCGTGGACCCAGACATCGACTAATTACGGGACCCCCTTGTGTGACGCAGGTTCATGCGGGACAGGAGGGGGAACGGTCGGATCGCGAACCGGTGCGTGGTGGGCCTGGTTCGGCGGATACGACGGCGGAACAGAAACCGGCACGCTTAGTCAGGACGTGACCATTCCCAACGGCATATCCCCGCGGCTCGAATTCTATCTCTGGAACGGTGCATCAGGCGGTCCGGGAACAGACTTTCTGAAGGTGCTGATGGACGGGCAGGAGATTTTCTCGACGCTGGAGAATAATCCCCTCTTCACCGGCGGATACGTCCTGGCAGGCGTTGACCTGTCACCCTATGCAGACGGCAGTTCGCATACCCTCAGTATCCAATCCACAACCACGGGGACGGTTGCGACAAACTTTTCAGTCGACGATGTCTCGATATCCTGCGTGAAGGGGTCCCTCCCCCTGGTAGCGACAGGGGCGGCATCCTCGGTCACCAGTTCCGGAGCGGTCCTGAACGGTTCGGTAAACGCCTATGGCACAAGCACGCCGGTCGTCTTCGATTACGGCACCACAACTGACTACGGCAGCACGACAACCCCGGCAGCCAGTCCGGTTGCAGGGAGTACGGCCACTGCCGTCAGTGCGCCGGTAGCGGGCCTTACCGCCGGGACGACCTACCACTACCGCCTGAGGGGGCAGAATTCCGTGGGCATTGCCTATGGTCAGGACATGACCTTCAGTGCATTGTGCTCTGCTGCAGAGGCGCGCATTGTCGGGAGGGCTGACCCCGAGACCGACATCGAGACCGCCGCCAGTTCAGCGGTCGATGGAGACGAGATAAGGACCAACACTGCACTCTTCCCCGGCAATCCCGTCTTTTCAGGGACAGGGACCGTGACCCTCAAGGGCGGTTTTGACTGCGGGTTTGCTGACAACCCCAATTTTTCAACAATAGGCGGCTCAATCACCCTCGAGGGCAGCAGGGCCGTCCTGGTCGAAAAGATTACTATTCAATAATATACTGTCGGACGGGCCTGCAGGAAGCCCGTCCGTTTCTGCCCTGTTGACAAACTCCGGCGGCCTGCCGTACATTAAAATGTAAGTGGGCGCTAACATGGCGGCCGGGGATGTGCAGCGAGGGCATGACCGCTCCCCTGATTCCTGTCAAAGGCGTTATGCTCCCGCAATAACGTTCTGCAGTCAAGGAGACGAAATGCCGCATAAAACCCGCATTGTCCTGTCGCTGTACCTGCTTGTTCTCTGCCTTTTCCCCTTGACCGCCTGCACAAAGAAAAAACCCGAACCACAAAAAAAACCGCCGGTGCCGGTCACTGCAGGGGCTGCGACCGTCAGATCCGTACCTGTCCTGATCAAGGCCATCGGCACCGTAGAACCGTACACCGTCGTCGCGGTCAAGGCCCAGGTCGGGGGCCTGCTTTCGAAGGTCCATTTCCGCGAGGGACAGGATGTCAGCAGGGGCGACCTTCTCTTCTCAATCGACCCCCGCCCCTTTGAGGCACAGATCAGGCAGTACGAGGCGGTCCTCACAAAAAACAGTGCCCTGCTGGACAATGCCCGCGAAGAGGCCCGGCGTTACAGCGAGCTGGTCAGGAAGGGCTATGTTGCCCAGGACCAGTATGAACAGTTCAGGACGAACGCACTCGCCCTTGAAGCCACGGTGAATGCCGACAGGGCCGTCCTCGAAAGCGCGCGGCTGCAGCTCGGCTACTGTTCTATCCATGCCCCGGTCTCGGGAAGGACCGGCAGTCTGATCGTTCATGAGGGGAACCTCGTCAAGGCGAACGCAGACACCGCCATGGTCGTGATCAATCAGATCCAGCCTGTTTATGTGACTTTCTCGGTGCCTGAAAAAACCCTGCCGGAGATCAGGAAACGCATGCACGCAGGAAGCCTGAGTATGGCCGTCGGCCTGTCGGCTGGCGAGGACTTTCCGGAGAAAGGGAAACTGACCTTCATCGAAAACACTGCAGACCTGACCACCGGGACGATCAAACTCAAAGGGTCCTTTGCAAACAGGGAGAAGAAACTCTGGCCGGGCCAATACGTAAACGTCACCCTGACTCTGGCAGAAATTCCGAACGCAGTTGTGGTCCCCTCGCAGGCGGTCCAGACCGGGCAGCAGGGCCAGTATGTCTTTGTGGTCAAGGGGGAAGCGGCTGAACTCCGGCAGGTAACCACCGGCCCTTCCCAGGAGGGCATGACCGTGATCGAAAAGGGGGTCTCATCCGGCGAGCAGGTCATCACCGACGGCCAGATGAGGCTTGTGCCGGGAGCAAAGATCGAGATCCTCACCAGCGGGAAGCCCGCAGGGGGGCCTGTTGCAGCCCCTGCGCAAAAGGGGCGATAACACAGAATGAACATCTCCGAACTATTTATCAGGAGGCCGATCATGACCAGCCTGGTCATGCTGTCGGTCATGATCTTCGGTGTCTTCGCCTACCGGATACTCCCGGTTAATGATCTGCCGAATATCGACTTCCCCAGCATCCAGGTGACAGCCAATCTGCCGGGCGCCAGCCCCGAGACCATGGCAAGTGCCGTGGCAACCCCCCTGGAGCGCCAGTTCTCGACGATCGCAGGTCTCGACTCCATGAACTCGACCAATGGTCAGGGGGTCTCGATCATCACCCTCAAGTTCGTGCTTGAGCGCGATATCGATGCAGCTGCCCAGGACGTGCAGGCGATGATCGCAAAGGCAGCGCGGCAGCTGCCGCAGGATATGCCCAGCCCGCCTTCCTATCAGAAGGTAAACCCGGCGGACCAGCCGGTCCTCTATCTCGCGCTCAGTTCCCCTACCCTTCCCCTTTCTGACATCAATGAATATGCCGACACCATTATCGCACCCCGCATTTCGATGATCAGCGGGGTCGCGCAGGTGCAGGTCTTCGGCTCGCAGAAATATGCCGTCCGCGTGCAGCTTGACCCCCATGCCCTCGCAAACCGGAGGATAGGCATCGACGAAGTTGCTGCTGCACTCGGCAAATGGAATGTGAACCTCCCCACCGGCGGACTGCAGGGCAAACAGCAGGCCTTCACGATCCAGGCGACCGGCCAGCTCTACAATGCTGAGGCCTTCCGGCCGATGATCGTCGCCTATCGCGGCGGCTCTCCGGTGCGGCTGCAGGACATTGCGACGGTAACCGATGGCGTCGAGAATGACAAGATTGCTGCCTGGTACAACTCGGCCGGCAGCTCAAACCGCGCGATTGTCATGGCGATACAGCGCCAGCCCGGAACAAACACGATCGAGGTCGTGGACAGCATCAAGAAGCAGATACCCGACTTCCGCAGTCAGCTGCCCGAGTCTGTTGACCTGAACACCCTCTTTGACCGGACCGTATCGATCCGCGACTCGGTTGAAGACGTCAAATTCACGCTGGTGCTGACGATCGGACTGGTCATCCTGGTGATCTTCCTCTTTCTGCGCAACCTGTCGGCAACCGTCATCCCGAGTCTTGCCCTGCCTCTTTCCATCATAGGGACGTTTGCTGCCATGTACGGCCTCGGTTTTTCTGTCAACAATATCACCCTCATGGCCCTCACCCTGTCTGTCGGGTTCGTGGTGGACGACGCGATTGTCATGCTCGAAAATATCGTCCGCCACCTGGAGCAGGGAGCTAAGCCGATGGAGGCATCGCTGAAAGGCTCCCGGGAAATCGGGTTCACCATTATCTCGATGACCATCTCTCTCGTGGCGGTCTTCATTCCCGTTCTGTTTATGGCCGGCATGCTCGGCCGCATGCTCCACGAGTTCGCCGTAACCATAACCGTTGCCATCCTCATATCCGGCGTGGTGTCGCTGACGCTCACCCCGATGCTCTGCAGCCGTTTTCTGAAACCCCATTCCGGGCAGAGCCACGGCCGGCTTTATAACCTCATGGAGGGCTTCTTCGCGGGGATGCGCCACATTTATGAAAAATCCCTGATACAGGTGCTCCGCTTCCGCCGCACGACCATCGCGGTGACCCTGATCATGACGGTGCTGACAGGCTGGCTCTTCACCAGGATACCCACCGGGCTTCTCCCGTCGGACGATATAGGCTCACTCTTCTGCTTTACCGAGGGTGCGCAGGGTGTTTCGTTTGAGGAGATGAAGCAGCACCAGCAGAAGCTTGCAGCAATCGTCATGCAGGACCCGAATATAGAGGCATTCATGTCATCGGTCGGTGCGAGCGGGACACGGGTCGGCTCGAACAGCGGATTCATGTTCATCAAGCTCAAGCCGCGCCATGAGCGCACACTCAATGCAGATCAGGTCATCCAGCAGCTCAGGCCCAGGGTTATGTCCGTTCCGGGCATCATGATGTTCATGCAGAATCCCCCGCCAATCCGCCTGGAATCGACGCTCTCGAAGGCCCAGTACCAGTTTGTGCTCCAGAGCCCTGACACCGACGAACTTTACAGGCAGGCAGCTGATTTCGAAACAAAGCTCCGTTCTTTTCCGATGTTACAGGACGTGACAAGCGACCTCCAGATGAAAAACCCCCAGGTCAACCTGGATATAGACCGGGACCGGGCCGCCGCGCTCGGGATCACTGCCCAACAGATCGAAGACGCACTCTACTCGGCATACGGCGACCGGCAGGTATCAACCATCTACTCGCCCACAAACCAGTACCGGGTCATCATGAACCTCAAGCCTGAGTACCAGCTCGAACCCGCGGCGCTCGGCCTGCTCTATGTCCGCGCAAACACCGGGCAGCTGGTGCCGCTCTCAACACTGGCAACCCTGACAAAGGGGCTCGGCCCCCTCTCGGTTAACCACAAGGGACAGATCACGGCTGTTACGGTCTCCTTCAACCTCAAGCCCGGAACGCCGCTGGGCAGTGCGGTTGCTGCAATCGAAAGAGAGGCCCGCAACCTTCCCTCCGCAATCACCACCGGGTTCCAGGGGACGGCACAGGTCTATCAGGCCTCCACCCGGGGGCTGGCCCTCCTGCTGATTCTCGCAATCGTCGTCATCTATATCGTGCTCGGCATACTCTATGAAAGCTATATACATCCCCTGACGATTCTGTCGGGTCTGCCGTCCGCCGGCTTCGGGGCACTTATCACCCTCATGATCTTCGGCAAAGACCTGAACCTCTATGCCTTTGTTGGAATAATCATGCTGGTCGGCATCGTCAAGAAGAACGCCATTATGATGATCGACTTTGCCCTCGAAGCGCAGCGCAGGGAAGGGAAGTCGCCGCTTGATGCGATCCATGAAGGAGCGCTTGTCCGTTTCAGGCCGATCATGATGACCTCGATGGCGGCCCTGATGGGCACCCTGCCGATAGCAATCGGATTCGGGGCCGGGGCAGACTCTCGCCGCGCGTTGGGCCTTGCGGTCGTGGGAGGACTCCTCGTATCCCAGCTCCTGACGCTGTATATAACCCCCGTGGTTTATTATTATATGGACAGGATCCAGGGACTGGTCCTGATGATGACGCCGGGGGAACGGATGAAGGAGAAGAGTGCTAAGATATAACTGCGCCGTAGTAAAATATCCTGCGGCAGGGACCGCAGCGGGTATAATCGATAAGCGTGAATCAAGGAGGTTGAGAATGAATAAAACTGCACTGGGCATATTGCTGGCGGCACTGATGCTTCCCTGCGGGGCGGGGGCAGAAGAGATTATCAGAAAGGGGGAACTGCTGACCCTTGAGCGGGCGGTTGCCATAGCCTCGGAGCGGCATCCGAATATCAGCGCTGCCCGCAGCTCTGTTGATGCGGCACAGAGCAGGGTCGGACAGGCAAAGGCGGGATACTATCCCCAGATCGACATGACCGCAGGCTACAGCAGGATCAAGCCTGCCACCTCTTCCGGTTCGCAAGCCCAGGGCACGGACACGACCTTCGGCTCATCAGGCAGTTCCTTCGACCAGTATTCGGGAAGTATCGCCCTGAAGCAGAACCTCTTTGATTTCGGCAAGACAAAGACCCAGGTCGCTATCGAGGGGTACAATCTCGACGCAACACGCGACGATCTCAGCGGGATCACCGACGTTGTTGTCTTTAATGTCAAACAGTCGTACTTCTCCGTCCTGAAGGCAAAAAGGACCCGGGATGTCGCCGAGGAGACGGTCAGCCAGTTTGTCAGACATCTCGACCAGGCAAAAGGGTTCTTCGAGGTCGGCACCAAACCGAAGTTCGATGTGACCAAGGCAGAGGTCGACCTGAGCACGGCGAAGCTGAATCTCATCAGGGCCGAGAATGCACGGCGGGTGGCACTCGTTTCCCTGAACAATGCGCTCGGCATCCCTGATGCCCCTGAATACCTCATTGAGGACAACCTGTCATTTCAGAAGTATGCAATATCCTATGACGAGGCGCTCGAGAAGGCCTATAAGAGCAGACCGGACATGACCGCCCTGCATGCCAGGAAGCTGGCTGCGGAAAAAGCGGTCGTCCTGGCAGAGAAGGGCTATTTCCCCTTCCTGACCGGCAGTGCAGCATATACGAGAAGCGGTGAGAGTTTCCCTCTCAATAACGGCTGGAGCGTCGGCGCTACACTCTCCTTCCCGATCTTCAGCGGGTTTCTGACGAAGAACCTGGTTGAGGAGGCACGGGCGAACCTCAACGCAATCAGGGCGAACGAGGAATCCCTGAGGCAGAACATTCTGCTCGAGGTAAAGCAGGCCTATCTCGGACTGGCCGAGGCCGAAGAGCGGATTGCGAACGCCGAATTGACCGTCAGGCAGGCGACCGAAAATCTTGAGATCGCAAACGGCAGGTACGCGGCCGGCGTCGGCAATCCCATTGAGGTGACCGACGCGGAAGTATCACTGAGCAACGCAAAGACCGAGCATATCGGGGCGCTCTATGACTATCGCATCAGTCGTGCCAGCATCGAAAAAGCGATCGGTATGAGGTAAGGAAAAACGTTCACGAACAGACCTGCAGAGGTCACCAGCGGGAGCCGCGCATAATCCTCCACCACCCGATGCCATGGAGGGCATCATGTTTTGCCTTGACGCCGGCAGCAGGGGGTTGGTTATCGGAAACCGGTTGACCCGGCAGGGCATGAAGGGCAGGCCTCCCCGAGAGGTCCAGCATATACCCGGGGCCTATGACCTTATATCTGCCGACACCAACAGCCGGGGCGCCCGGAGCGAGAATATCCCTGCCCAGGGCGTGGTACGCAGTCCCTTTGGGTGCAGCAAGCTCGAAGAGCGTTGCCCCGATGTCAATGTGGCTCCCGGCAGCGTCCTGCGGGAGGGTTATCCCCCTCAGGACCTTCCGGCCATACAGGACCAGCGGGACCGCCGACCTTTCATAGAAGGTTGGAGAGGCATGAATAAAACGCCGCGAGAAATGATCTCCGGTTATGGCAAAGACTGGTGCGGTAAGTTTCTTCTCCGCACCGGCAACAAAGCTTCCAAGGGCCCTGTCCGCATACCACAGGTGGCCGAGGGTCTTCAGGCTGACTGAACCGTCGGCGGTGGCCGCAAGCTGCGCCGGCATGCTCCGCAGGGGGAACCCCTTTTCATAGATATCCCGGTTATACGGCGGATGGTATCCCGTCGTCATGATCAGGTTGAAACTCGGGACCTGATCGTCCAGGCGGCCCAGCAGAAAATCGAACAGTGTCTTGTCGTCCACTCCCCATTCATTGGTCGAGGCCCATGAACCCATATGAGGGGCGCCGAAGATCTCCTCAAAGCCCTGTGCCCGGGCAAAGGCTCCGACCCCCTGCCAGCTCAGATATCCGCCGTAGTAGAATCGTGTCCTATACCCCAGCTTCCTGAACATGCCGGCTATGGACGACGGATATGCCGACCGGGAGAGCGGCTGATAATTCGTCATCACCCCCGAGTCGGGAAGTCCTGTCATGATCGCAGCAAGCGAGGTCATCGTCCCCCATGAAGCAGGGAGAAAGCGCTGGACAGAGATCCCTTCCCGCGCAAGCCGCTTCACCTCGTCGGTCAGCCCGAGAGACGCATAGGCCTCCATCAGCGGCCAGGCATCCAGGCTTTCCATCACAATGAGAAAGACATGCCTCGGCGGCACTCCCTTCGGTCCGGCAGCGGTTCTTTCCATAAGGAGGTCGAGGTCCCGGACAGCCGCCGGTCGGCCAAAGAATGTCTCGACCGCCTTTGCCAGGTCTCCGTCGGGCAGGAATGTCCTCAGCCCGTCTCCGCGTGACAGGCCCCGATGGGCGGATACTGCATTGTAGAGCGCAGTATAGGGGTTGATGACCGCCTGGTTCAAAAAGCCGTCCTGCGTGACCGCGGCATCTTTCATCTGCACCGGCCGCCGGCCGGCAGAACCTCGCAGGGAGATTATGACGAAACAGAGCAGCAGGAACAAGGCTGCGGCCTTTGCAATGCCCGACGATGCGGTGACATATGCGCGCATGCGATCAGAACCCGGCCATTTCATAAGCCGCCTGGCGGCAAGCATGCCGGCTATGGCAACCACGCAGAAGGCCGCAAGGTTCACCCCGACATGGTACTCGGCCACAATCGTGCCGAAGATCGCACCGGGATCGTCATAGAAGGCATTCATGAAGAAATGGTCGAACTGACTGTCAAATTCCCTGAAATATGAGAGGGTCACTCCGCAAAGCACTGTCGTAACGGCCGCATAAAGCCCTGCGACAATCAGCCGGACACGGTCAGCGATAACTCCCCTGCCGCGCCAGCCAAGGACAGCACTGCAGATGAAAGGAACCAGCATCCAGTACGCAGCTATCTTTGCATCGAAGCGGGCTCCGTTCATGAGCACGGCAAAAAGATCCTTCGGTCCGCTGGAAGGGGCGATCTTTGCACTGAAATACCAGATAAAGAGGACCCTGAAGGCGGCCAGGAAGAAGAAGCAGAAGAGCCACAGCCTCATATCCTTCAGCCACTGCAGGAGAAGGCCGCTCCAACGGTCTTCTCCTGCAGTGCCTTCTTTCCGGTCCTTCATGCTGATGCCATAATTACTGTCCACGGGATTTTGATCTTTTTTATTATAAATAAATTACAATAGAGTCAAAAGGATATTATAGCTGACCATGAATATTGACATCGTGCCGGATCTCTGGTATGTTGACTGACAGAACCATGGAACTCACGAACATTCTCAGGCGTTTCAACAATCAGAAAACAGTGCAGGTGCTTATTCTCTGCCTCGGACTGCTCCTGGCCTTTGCAGTGCTCTTCCTGGTGAGGGATATCATATCAATCTCTGCGGCCCCCCGGGAGAAGGCGGCAAAGGGGACATCAAAACCGTCCGCAGCCCTGAACCGCGGCCTGACAGACTATGCCCCCATCCTTTCGAGCAACCCCTTTGGGTTCCCTGCCGGCGAGTTGCATGCGATCACTACTGAAGCGGCAGGGCCGGCAGTATCCCAGACCGACCTCACCCTGATCGGCACGGTTGCCGGAAGGAAGGACGTCAGCTACGCCATCCTTGCGGACAAAACAGGTCAGCAGGACGTATTCAGGATCGGCTCACCGGTCTTCGGGCTGGGGAAACTCCTGAGGGTCGAAATGACAAGAGTCTTTATCGGAAGCAAGGGCCGGGAGATCGAGATACCGCTGAAGGATATTACCGATATCAGGGAAATAAAACCGCCGGCAGGCCCCGCGCCGGCCTCGTTCGGCAAAAGGGTTGGCGACTCGACCTACCAGATCGACCAGCAGCGTGTACAGCAGGCGATAGAAAAACCTGACCAGATCATGACCGACGCCAGATTTGTCCCCCATATCGTCGATGGAAAACAGCAGGGGTTTGTGCTGCGGGAGGTGAAGCCTGCCGGCATATACAGCAGCCTCGGCCTCCAGAACGGTGACATCCTCATAAGGATCAATGAATTCACCATTTCAAACCCCGAGACCGCCCTCCAGGCATTCACGGCACTGCGGGGGATAGACCGTGCCCAGCTCGATGTCATCAGAAACGGATCAAAAATGACCATGACCTACCAGATACGGTAGTGTTATCAGGGACCCTCATAAACTCTCCAATGCCAGCACCTGTCACGTCGATCCCTGAAAATATATTGACCTGACGGACTATACTTAATATACTAACAACATGAAAAATATGAGATTTCACCCCGGCACTGAAAGTCGTTTCATCGTATGCCTGTTCCTGCTGATCTCGACGATCCTGCTTTATCTCCCGCATTCCGTTGCAGCAGAGCCGGCGACCGCCTCTGAAGCCAAAAAGTCCAACAAGGTCACTTTTAATTTTGTCGATGTTGACCTCCCGGCGGTTGCCAAATTCATCAGCGAGATTACCGGCAAGAACTTCATCTTCGATGACCGGGTGAAGGGCAAGATAACAATCATTGCGCCTTCAAAGCTTTCTGCCGACGATGCCTACACGCTCTTCACAGCAGTGCTTGAAGTCAAAGGGTTCACGGTCGTCCCCGCGGGGGTCGACGCATTCAAGATTATACCCTCGATCGAGGCGAAACAGCGGGGGCTGGAGATCTCAACTGAAGGCACTCCGACAAACGAAGGATACATCGCCCGCCTTATATCACCGAAATACATATCAGCAGAGGACGTCCTCAAATTTTTCCAGCCGCTGGTCTCGAAAGACGGACATATCGCTGTATTTGGTCCGGGGAACCTGCTGCTGATAATCGACTCCGGACTGAATGTTGAGAAGGCCCTGTCGCTGATGGAACTGATCGACAAGCCTTCCCTGACAGATATGCCGGAGGTGGTGCCTCTGAAATACTCAAACTCTGATTCTGTCACCAAGACCCTGAACGACGGACTCGGAAGGGCAAGGCTGCGTGCACCCGGCCAGCAGGCCGCGGCCGACGCTGCAATGGCTGTCAGCGACCAGCGTCTGAATGCGGTCATCCTCTTCGGGGAACGGACAGGCAGGGATGCGATGAAGTCCCTGATCAGACTGATCGACACCCCGTCTCCCGAGGCGCAGGGGAGGATAAATGTCTATTTCCTCGAGAATGCGGACGCCACTGAACTGGCAAAGGTCCTTGAGGGGATGATCAGGGGCATGCAGACCGTGCGTCAGGGTGTCCCCGGAGCCGTCGCAACGCCGGTATCTCCTTTTGAGGCAGCGGGCGGTATAACCATAACCCCTGACAAGTCAACGAACTCGATCATTATCGCCGCGTCTCCCGCAGACTTCCAGAACCTCTCGCAGATATTGAAGCAGCTTGACAAGAGAAGGAAACAGGTCTATGTCGAGGCCATGATCATAGAAGCCACGATAGACAAGCTGCTTGATATAGGGGCAAAATGGCGGGCCACGGCCAAACATAACGGCGAGCCGGTGCTTATCGGCGGGGTCGGACAGATAGACTCCTCGGCGCTTCAGTCCGTTATATCAGGGCTTGCCGGATTCACCCTGGGCGGCATGGGGAGTTTCATGAATATACCGCTGACGACAATCGCCAACGGTCAGGCCACCACATCGAATCTGAATGTTCCCGGGTTTGCGGCCCTGTTCAGCCTGAGTGAATTCAAGGACTCGATCAATGTGCTCTCGACCCCCCAGATACTGACCTCGGACAATAAGGAGGCCGAGATCGTTGTCGGCGAAAACGTCCCGTTCATCGGGAAAAGGGAGCGTGACCTCACCACCTCGAGCACAGTCCTCAGTTCGATCGAACGAAAGGACGTCGGCATAACCCTGCGCATCACGCCCCAGATTACCGAGGGTGATTATGTCAAGCTCGACATCTTCCAGGAGATTTCCTCCCTGAAACAGGATTCGGAGACGATCCTGACCTCGATCGGGCCGACCACCACGAAGCGCTCCACCAAGACCTCTGTTGTCGTCAAGGACAACAATACCGTCGTCATCGGCGGACTCATGCAGGAAAAGGACGACGTAAATGTGACAAAGATCCCCGTCCTTGGAGATGTCCCTGTCCTTGGATACCTTTTCAAGCAGAAATCGACCGGCAAGACAAAGACGAACCTGCTGGTGTTTCTGACCCCCCATATCGTCAAGGAGGCAGGCGGCCTCGCGGCGATAACGGCCGGCAAACAGCGGGAGTTCGCGGTCAGCCAGAACCGGTATGTCGAAGGGGAACTGCTGGTCACCTTCAGACACGAGATCAGCAATGACACTGCCGAGGCGATTATTGCCTCCCGGGAAGCATCGGTCACCGCACGGGCCCATCATCGCCTTGCCTACCGGATCAAACTGAGGGCAAAACAGACGGTTGACGAGGCGCTTGCCGATTTCAGGGCAATCCCTGAAGTCGAATCCGCAGAACCTGTCTACGACACCAACCTGATAAAATAATCTCCGATGGAGACCCTCGAAACAATCACAGACGAAGACGTTGAACACGCTCTGATAAAGGATGTCCCGCTTGCCTTTGCAAAGGGCAATATGATTATGCCGCTGAAAAGGGAAAACGGGTATCTCAGGGCGGCTGTTGCCGACGATAAAGGGGTGCTTGCCCTGCGTGAACTTTCTGCCCATTTCGGCCTCAAACCCTCGGCTGTCCATACCGCACCGGGGGTTGTCATCGACGCGGTCAACCGGTTCTATGGCCAGGTCGGCTCGGCCGAGGAGGTGATGGACAATATCACCGGCGAGGACCTCACCTCAGTCGCGACCGAATTCGAAAAGCCGAAGGACATCCTCGAACTGACTGAAGAGGCGCCGATCATCCGCTTGCTGAATGCGATACTGCAGCAGGCGGTCAAGGAGCGGGCGAGCGACATCCATATCGAACCCTATGAAAAGGAACTGGACATCCGGATGCGCGTCGACGGCATGCTGCACCGCGTACTGACGCCGCCGAAGATTATCCAGGACGCACTGATCAGCAGGATCAAGATCATGTCGAACCTCGACATCGCTGAAAAAAGACTTCCCCAGGACGGCCGCATACGGCTCCTGATCGGGGGGCGGGATGTTGATATCAGGGTTTCCGTCCTGCCGACATCTCACGGAGAGCGGGCAGTCCTGAGACTGCTCGACAGAAAACAGGGGCTTATCGGCCTGTGGGAAGTCGGACTCGACAGGGAAGATGAAGCCCTCATGGAGCAGCTGCTGAAGAGGACGAGCGGCATCATCCTCGTCACCGGGCCGACCGGCAGCGGCAAGACAACAACCCTGTATGCCGCCCTCAACAGGGTCCATACCGAGGAAAAGAATATCATCACGGTCGAAGACCCGGTCGAATACCAGCTGAAGGGGATCGGGCAGATCCATGTCAACCCGAAAATAGGGCTGACCTTTGCCTCGGGCCTCCGGTCGATCCTGAGGCAGGACCCTGACATCATCATGGTCGGTGAGATACGCGATGTCGAGACCGCAGAGATTGCGATCCAGGCCTCTCTCACCGGACACCTTGTCCTGAGTACCCTCCACACGAATGACGCGCCCTCGGCCATCATCAGGCTGATCGATATGGGAGTCGAACCCTTTCTCGTGGCCTCCTCGCTGGTCGGCGTCCTTGCCCAGAGGCTCGTCAGGGTCATCTGTCCTGACTGCAGGCAGGCGTATGAAGCGTCGGACATCGAACGTTCCTATTTTGACCGTGCCGTACTCGCGAAAAATCCGGGCCCGCTGAAGCTCTACAGGGGGACGGGGTGCGATAAGTGCGGGGGCAAGGGATACCTTGGCCGCACCGGCATCTTCGAACTCCTCCAGGTCGATGACGCTGCGCGGCTGTTGATCACCGAGCGGCCGGACGCCCAGAAGCTCAAGAGCGCGGCGGTCGCCAGGGGAATGCAGACACTCAGGTCAGACGGCTTTGAAAAGGTACTGCAGGGGATCACCACGATCGAGGAAGTCCTGCGGGTCACGCAAAAAGATGTTGTCGAATCCTGAACCTGACTCCGCAATGAATCAGGACTCCCGCTGAATGCCGCTTTTTAACTATACGGGATACAAGTCCGACGGGTCGGGGACCACCGGGGTGATCGAGGCCGACGGGGTCCAGGACGCAGCCTCCGAAATCAGGGCCCTCGGCATCTACCCCAGGGATATCAGGCCGCACACGGACAGGAAGACCTGGCAGCGCCGCCGGAATGAGGCCGCCCTGCTCCCGGTCATGACCCGCCAGCTCTCGACCCTGCTTTCCGCCGGGGTCCCGCTTCTCGAGGCCCTCAAGTCCCTGTCGGATGAAAACACCGGTTTCTGGAAGACCATGCTCGTCAATATCCGTGAAAATGTCTCTGCCGGCTCCAGCCTTTCGCGGGCCCTCGATGCCGAGAAGAATATCTTTCCTGATTTTTATGTGAATATGGTTGCCGCCGGTGAGCAGAGCGGCAGGATCGGGGTCGTGCTGGAGAACCTGGCCGTCTTCCTTGAGAAGCAGGACGCGATGCGTTCAAAGATCCGCACCGCACTGATCTACCCGCTCTTTATGACTGCCATAGGCTTTGTGGTCCTCTCGTTCCTCTTCACCTTTGTGCTTCCGAAGATCGTCCGTATCTTCGAAAACACCAAGAGTGCACTGCCGCTGATTACGCGGGTCCTGATCGCCATAAGCCAGGTCTTCGTCGGCTACTGGTGGCTGCTCCTCATGCTGGCTGCCGCGCTCGTCTTCGGCTTCAACAGGTACCGGAAGGGCCATCAGCAGACGCTCGACAGGATAAAGCTGAGGCTCCCGGGCAATCTGCTTCAGAGCCTCTACTACGGACGCTTCGCGCGGACAACGGGCTTTCTCATCGAGGGCGGCCTGCCGCTGCTGCGGGCGCTGGAGCTCTCGGCAAAGTCACTCGGCAACAGTGTGCTTCAGAGCAGGATCGTGGACGCAGCCAAGATGGTTGCCGAAGGGTCGCGTCTTTCTACCGCACTGTCGGGATTTCCGTCGGTGCTGGTCCAGCTGATCGCGACAGGGGAAAAAAGCGGGACACTCGCCGAGGTGCTCGGCAGGGCAGCGGACAGCTATGAGGCTGAATTCGAGCGAAGGGTCCAGAAGGCCCTCTCCCTTCTCGAACCGATGATGATCCTGCTGATGGGTGTCATCGTGGGGGCGATCGTCCTGGCGGTCCTCCTCCCGATGTTCCAGCTGAACCAGCTGATAAAATAAACATTGCGAACAGCCGCAACATAAGGATTGATATGCCCCGACTGAAACGACTACTTCTGCTGCTGGCAGCACTCTCCCTCCTCATGCCCGGGGGCTTATCCGGGGCAGAGATAGACCGGGCCTCGATCAATCAGAATATCAGGGCACTTTTCGGCCGGGACACCCTCTCGCGGCAGGGGGCGGCTGAGACACCGCAGGCGATTTACAAATCCGGCACCCCCCTAGCCCTCTTTGCGAAGCTGTTTCCCGAATACCTGACCCAGGAAAACAGATTCATTCTGCGCCGGCCTGTTGACAGCAACGACGCGGATTTTTACGGGACCGGAATAATCATACTGACCTATGACACGCCCGGCGGCCATATAAGGCTGCACTATACCGAAGACAATACGCAGGGGGATGCGGTCTCCGGCTCCGACGGCAATCCTGCAACTATTCCCCAGTTTGTTGTCGATGCAGGCAATGCCCTCGAACATTCCTACAGTCATATGCGGGGCCTGGGATATCCCGACCTGCCGGGCGACAACGGCCGCGGAGGAAACAGCAGGCTCGACGTCTACCTCGTCCGCCTGCCCGGCAGCTATGGCTACACCTCGTTCGAACAGACACCTGCAGATGCCTATATCGTCTTTGACAGCACCTTCGCCGGAAAGCCGTCAAATCTCGACCCTGCGGGAAGACAGATGGGCGATATCAAGGTGACGGCGGCCCACGAGCTCTTCCATGCCTTCCATTTCCAGATGTCAACGGACATCAGCAATAACGGCTGGTGGATGGAGTCCTCGTCCACCTGGATGGAAGACGAGATATACCCCGAGGTCAAAGATTATCTCAACTATACCGGGGCGCGGTACGACGATGCCAATGATAACGGGAAGTGGGACCTGGGAGAGACCTATTACACGATCTTCGGGAACAGTGCCGGGACAGCGGGACGGGTCGACAGATGGTTTGACAAGCCTGAGACATCTCTCGATACCTACAACGGCAGTTATGAATACGGGAATATCATCCTGGTAAAATTTCTCTCCGAGAGCCGCGGCCGTGACATCGTGAGGAATATCTGGTCCAGGACCGGCAACAACTCCCCTGCCATCAGGGCGATCTCGGAGCAGCTCAGCGCGCTGAACAGTTCTCTCGCCGCTGAACTGAAAAACTTCAGGCAGAAGGTCCTGCTGCGTGAGTTCTCGGACAAGGAACACTACCCGCCTGCAAAGCAGGAGGCCAGTTTCAGCACCCTCCCCCAGACAGTCACCGGGAGTCTGAACCATCTTGCCGCCCGGTACTATGACTTCAAACCTGAGGCAGCGGCAAAACCGCTGACGTTCAGATTTACCGGCATGAATGCAGGCGCTCTTTCGGCCCTGCTGCTCCTGAAAAAAAATGACGGCAGCTATGACCGTATCGACATTCCGCTTGACGGTGCCGTTGTCGTCAGAACGGTCAGCGATTTCGGTACAAGCGGCGCATACAGGCGTGCAACGCTCATCATCATGAATAACGACCCTGCATCGGACAATCAGCCCATTTCCCTTGAGGTGACGAACGAGACTCCGGCCCCGCCCCCCTCCGGCGGCAGCAGCGGGGGTGGCGGTGGCGGCTGCTTCATCGCAACAGCCGCCTATGGCAGTCCCCTGGCCCCTGAGGTTGATACACTCAGGAGGTTCAGGGACGAACACCTGCTGACCAATCCTGCGGGCAGGGCCTTCGTCAGCCTCTATTACCGGTTGTCCCCGGATGCAGCTGATTTCATCGGCAGGCATGAAGGGCTGAGGACTGCAGCACGCATCGCCCTCTACCCGGTCGTATACGGCGTGCGGCATCCGTATGCCATGTCAGGTATATTGTTTATCATCAGCGCACCGGCTTTTGGTACAATTATAGCGAGAAGAAGAAAGAAGAGGCTGGATACACGTACTAACCGTTACATGTCGGGAGGCAGAATGTCAGACCATCATAAGAGGAACGCAGGCTTTACCCTGCTTGAGATCATTGTCGTCGTATTTATTCTGAGTCTTCTTGCGGCCATCGTTGCCCCGAAGATCATCGGCAGGACCGATGATGCCAAGATCGATGCTGCAAAGGTCCAGATCCGGAATATCGAGACCGCCCTAAAGCTCTTCAAGATGGACAGCGGCTTCTACCCGGACACGCAGCAGGGCCTTGAGTCGCTGACAGTAAAACCTGAAACCGGCAGGGTGCCCGCCAAATACCGGGAGGGGGGATATCTGGAACAGAAGAAGATACCGCTCGACCCGTGGGGAAACGCCTATATCTATGTCTCGCCGGGCATCCATGGCGACTACGACCTTATCAGCCTCGGGGCAGACGGCAAGGAGGGCGGCAGCGGAAAGGATGCTGATATCACCAGCTGGGATATGCAGTAGTGCGGACGGGAGATTAAGCCGGGGCCTAAGCCGGAACTGTGGGTTCACCCTTCTCGAGATAATCCTCGTTGTCTTCATCGTTTCATTGTTCACGGCATTCGCCCTGCCGTCGTTTTCGAACCTCGGTTCTGCGGGGCTGAAAAACGACGCGAATAAACTTGCCTCGCTGCTGAGGGACCTTAACGACAGCTCGATTTATACCAAAAAAGAATTTCAGCTCAGCTTTGACTTCCGGGAAAAGAGAGTATCGTGGAACGGGCCTGACGGTGAAAAATCCCGGGAACTGGGAAGTATAACAGCAGTGACCCTGCCGTCAAAAGGCGTGGTGCGCGAGGGACAGGTGATCGTTTTTTTCGGCCCCCTGGGGCTCGGGGAAAATATCGAGATCACCCTGAACAAAAGGGAGCATGAGGCAAGGGTCAGCATGAATGCGCTGAGCGGAAGGGTGAAGATTTCAGGCAATGATTAGATCAGATAAAGGCTTTACCCTTCTTGAGATCATGATCGCCCTGGCTATTGTCGGCGGGCTCCTCGTCACGCTGATATACACGCTGAATTACAATCTCGGCATCGCCGAAAAACATGAGTTCGTCACCATAGCTTCCGTACTGGCCAAAAACAGGCTCCTTGAGCTTGAAACAACGCCGGTGAACGCTGAGGGGACTTTCCCTGAACCGCATGCTGATTATCATTTCACCGCTGAGGTGAAGAAATATTCCTTTGCAGGCATATCCCAGCTCTCGGTCACCGTCAAACGGGAGAATCAGGAAATCCGTCTTTCGAGACTGGTCGAGGCAAGGAAATGAGCGGCCTTACCCGCAACAGGAGGGGGTTCACGCTCCTCGAGGTTCTGCTGGCCCTGCTGCTGCTCACCATCGTCCTCGGAGCGGTCTACAGCACCTTTTTCCTCGCCCAGAAGGCGGTCACCGGGATCGACGATTCCCTGCTGAGGCTGCAGGAAGGGAGGGCCCTCCTCGATACACTCAGCAGGGAGGTCGACGCAGCGGTCTATTCCCAGGGCAAGAGCAAGTCACTCTGCAAGATCGAGGACCGCGATATCTACGGCAGACAGACCTCGCGCTTCACCTTCACCACGCTCTCACCGCGCAGACCCGGGCTGTCACGCGTCACGTATCAGGTGGAAGAACAGGACAAGATCCTGGTCCTCTATAAAACAATGGAGGATCCCTACAGGGAAGGTCTTGAAAAGGGACCCCCCGCAGCCGGGGCAGACAGGCCAGGCCCTCATCAGCCGACAGAGCTGATAGAAGGGCTCGAATCGTTTACGGTCGAGGCAAAAGAAGGTACAAACTGGGTGCGGACCTGGGACACTGAAGAGACGCGAAGGATGCCGGAAGAGGTGCGCGTTACGCTCGTCTTCAAGATCAAGGACAGGCCGGTGACCATTTACGAGACAATCAAACCGAAGATAGACAAACCGATATGAACATGGTGAATTATAACTCCATTGGCAAGATGACTTATTTCAAAAATCTGCCCTCACCCCTCTTTACCCCCGCACACAGGCGGGTTCGCCGAGGAGAAAAAGAGGGGCATGCCACCTCCCTTTGGCAAAGGGAGCCTGCCTGTCCGGTAGGCAGGGACAGGAGGGATTTTCTGGCAAATAATCGGGGTATGGCGCTGGTGCTGACACTGATGGTCGTCACGCTGATCACGGCGATGGTGGTCGAGTTTGCCTATGGCGTCTATGTCAGCACCAACGCCCTTCACAACTGGAAGACCTCGCAGCAGCTCTCGCTTGCCGCCCGCTCGGCAACCCAGCTGGCCAGCCGTCTTATTGTCGAAAAGAAGACCCTCACGCCAAACTACACATATCCCGGGGTATTCGATACCTCTCAGAAGATACCGTTTGAGGAGATAGAGGGCACCATAGATATTCATATAGAAGACGAAAACGCGCGCTTCAATATCAACACCCTTGGCGTTACCGTGATCAATCCGGGCCCGACGGGGAAGACTGCTTACGATCTCTTCCTCAAATTACTGGGGGCATTGAATCTGAATCCCGAGATAGCAGATCGCATTGTCGATTGGGTCGATGCTGACAGCATCCCCCGTAAACCGGGCACGGCAGCGGTAGAGACAGGTGCAAAGAATGCTCCCCTCGACAGCATAGACGAACTTCTCAACATTCCCGGAATCGATCAGGAGACGTTCGACCTCCTCAGGCCTTATGTTACAATATACGGCAGTGGCAAGATCAATCTTAATACGGCAAGCGTCCCGGTCCTCAGGTCTCTTCCCGGGGACCTCGACAAAAGCATGGCAGAACATATCGTACAGTACAGGGACCTGTCTCCATTTCAGAGGGAAGACGAGATTAATGCATTAGCGATGATACCGGATAGTATAAAAACTTCGATGCGGGGCTACTACCTCGTCAACAGCAACACCTTCCGCATCGTGGCAACAGCGACGTCAGGAGATATAAAACGGATAATCGAGAGCGTTGTGCATGTCTCGGGATCATCGAGAACAGTCAGGTACTGGAGGGAATACTAGGAGTATGAGACCGGTTATTCTATTTGACCTGGGGCAGGACTCTCTCTCGGTCTACACGCTTGACCGGGACCGCAAGATGGTCCTCAACAAAGAGACTGTCGCACTATCCGGCCCTATAGCAGGCAGCGGACACCTCCCTGCTGAAATCACCACACGGCTTCAGGAGACGGATGAATGCTGCCTGAGTCTACCGTTACGTCTCCTGAACTTCAGGATTATCGAGATGCCGTTTGCGGACCTCAGGAAATTGAGAGAACTCCTGCCGTTCGAGCTTGAGGGCCTTATCATGTCAGGCGTATCGTCGGTTGTCTTCGATGCCGTTGTCCTTGGCGGTCAGGACGGCAAATACCAGGTACTCGTGGCCTATATCAGCAGGGATATACTCAGGGAGATCCTTGGACAGCTGAAAAAATATAACGCAGACCCCCGGTTTGCCGTATCTCTGGAACTGGCAGACCTGCTCCAGCGAAACAGGGGCGAGGATATCTCCGGACTGCTGCAGGAGTCACCTGCCCTGTCAGAGTCTGCGCTTGTAGAAACAGCGCTGAGGGAAATCGCACAGCCGACCTTTAATTTCAGGCGGGACGAGTTCGCCTATACCGTCGATGACCGCAAACAGAATAAACTGATCCGTACCGCCGCGATCCTTCTTGCCCTCATTGCCGTTGTATTCCTGGCTGACATGGCGTTTGTCTCACTATCGTTGAAACGCGATAATCAGTCTCTCAGAGACGGGCTCAGGAAGACCTACCAGGAGGTCTTTCCCGGCGACAAAAAAATCACTGACGAAGTCTACCAGATGAAGGCCCACCTGAAGGAACTGAAGGAGAAGGAGGTCTCCTTTATCGGTACGTCGCCACTTCAGGTCATGCTCGACCTCTCGAAGGTTGTGAGGCCCGGAATCGCCTTCAGTGAGGTGACCGTGGAGAGCACCCTGATCGTGCTGAAGGGGGAGTGCCCTTCCCTGGGAGATGTGCAAAAGATCAAGGCTGATCTCGATCCCTTGCTGCTTGAGGTCAATATCTCCGAGACAAAGCCGTCCGCTGCCCAGGGCAGAACCCAGTTCACCATGACGGCGAAGGGAAGGAAATCATGAATCTCAGGACCGACAGGAGGATAGTCATCGCTGCCGGCATTGTGGCGGCCTTCTGCCTCTGTCTTATCATGGCCGGAGTGACGCGCTCGCTCAAGACGGAAAATAACGCACTCAAGGCCAAGAAGAAAGAGCTGGCCGCGTTAAAAGACGAGACACTGGCCCTCAAGGGCAGGGTCGATGCATCCGAGGCGCGCAAATCTCTCACCAGGGTCGCGGGGGTTGTCCAGGCCATCGACGAGATCGTCAAATCACTGGGTATCAGCCAGAAGGTCAAATCGGTAAAATCTCTTGGCAGCCGGGACAGGCAATATGCGGTTGAAGAAGAGGCAGAGCTGCAGCTCGAAAGACTCAGCATGAATGAGATGGTGAATCTCTTCTTCAGGATAGAAAATGCGCCGATGGTCCTTGCGCTCAAAAAGACCACGGTCAAGACATCCTTCGACAACCCGTCGCTGCTGAATATCTCCTGCATCGTCACCCTGGTGAAGCCGCAGGCGGGGTCAGCCCAGGCCGGATCACCGCCTGCACCCGTGGCCGATTCCCCGAAAGCCGTCCCCACTGCCGGAGCGCAGGCCGGATCTCTGTCATCTGCCCCGAAGGCAGAAACACAGGCAGCACCCGTGACCAGACCAGTCCCGAGGGGAAGGAACAGACGCTCCAGCGAGTCCGACGAATAATCCTCCGTGGAGGCCCGGTGAAATATATCCTCGCGTCTCTGGCATTCCTAGTACTACTTGTCATCGGCACCTGGATGATCGCAGTCCCCGAGGAGACCATCGTGGCGATGATCGGAAACTCCCTCGGAAGCAGTGCGCTGCAGGTCGAATGTGATGGATTCAGAAAAAGCCTTTTTTTCGGCTTCAGCGCGGATAAAATCTCTCTCAAAAAAGATGACCGGCTTCTTATTGCGGTTGAGCACATCGCCGGGCGGATCAATCCCCTGGCAGTCATGGGACTGAAGCTGCCGTGCAACTTCTCCGGCAGCGTGGGAAACGGCAGCCTGCAGGGCTCTGCGGAACTTCTCCGGAAGAGCCATGAGGTCTCGATGACCGTCACGGATGCGGATATTGCGGCGATTCCCTTTTTTGAGTTCGCCCGCATAAAAGGCAGGGGCCTTCTCTCCGGCCGGATGCTCCTGAAGGACAACCAGGGAGATATCAGGTTTGACCTCAGGGAGCTGCAGCTCGCAAGCGGTATGTTCGGTGGCATCCCGGTCCCCCTGAATTATTTCCGGTCTGCGCAGGGGGCCCTCGAGATACGCGGGGGGCAGGCAAAGGTGAACTCGTTTACCATGGAAGGCCCCGGTATCTTCGCCCGCGTTAAAGGAGACATCGCTGACAGCAGGCTGGCCCTGACCCTGGAGATCATGCCCGAAAAGGCCTTTGCCGACAGGACTCCAGCCCTGATGCTCCTGGAGAAATACAGGGTATCTCCGGGCAGGTACAGCGTCCCGCTGACGAACAGCCTGAGTCTCTGAGCGTCACCGTGTTTACAATTCCTCAAAACATGGCATAAAATATGGCTGATCCTATGCGAAGAAAACCCTCATAAGCATGCGCTATCTTAGAGAAATCACCGAATCCCCCTGGGAAGTCCTGAAGAATCTCTACCAGTACCGGAACATTCTGCATCAGATGGTCCTGCGAGAGGTCAAGGGAAGGTTTGCAGGATCTGTCGGCGGACTGTTCTGGCATTTTATCCATCCGATCCTGATGGTCTTCATCTATCTGGTCGTCTTTGTGTACATATTCAAACTCCGGGTAGGCACCGGACAAGGCACGGGGGCCTCTGCCGTCTACATCATGGCAGGCATCTTTCCGTGGATCATACTGGCTGACGGTTTATCACGGGGCACGTCCGCCCTGATCGAAAACGCGAACCTTATCCAGAAGACCTACTTCCCAACCGAGATCCTGACCGCAAAGGCAGTGCTGGCGCCGTTTATCAATTTCGGTCTGGCCCTGCTCCTGCTGGCAGCGTTCAGGATCTTCACGGAGGGGCTCTGGCAGATCCTGCTTATACTGCCCTTCATCCTGCTCCTGCAGATATTCTTCACGATCGGCCTGGCCTTTCTCTGTTCGGCCTTCTCGGTCTTCTTCCGGGACATCCTCCAGGTCGTACAGATCATCGTCAGTATCTGGGTGTATGCAACCCCCATTTTTTATGAGACCTCCATGCTCCCTGCGTGGGCAGCAGACCTGATGTATATCAATCCCCTCTTCCCCTTTATTTCGATGTATCACTCCCTGTTCATCAGCGGCACAATCTCACCCTGGCATATGCCCGGGCTGTCTCTTGCGTGGACAGCAGGATTCTATATCTTCGGGGCCTTCATCTTCACCAAGCTGAAGGCAGAGTTTGCGGACTGGCTATGATCGCGATCGACGTCAGGGATGTCAGGAAGGTCTACCGGATTTACCGGGCTCCTGCGGACCGGCTGAAGGAGATCCTCCTGAGGCGGCCTTTTCATACCGAATTTGTCGCACTCGATACGATGTCCTTTTCGGTTCCCCAGGGAACGACCTTCGGCATCATTGGAGAAAACGGCGCCGGGAAGAGCACCCTCATGAAGCTGCTGGCGCGTACGCTGAAGCCGACCTCCGGCAGCGTGGCGATGGCCGGCAGGGTTGCGGCACTGCTTGAACTCGGGGCAGGGTTCAACCCGGAGTTGACCGGGGACGAAAATATCTATCTGAACGCGTACCTGATGGGCCTGACCAAAGAGGAGATCGATGAACGCAAACAGCGGATCATCGAATTTTCAGAACTTGGAGACTCGATCTCCCGGCCGGTCAAGACCTATTCCTCGGGCATGTACGTGCGGCTTGCCTTTTCGATCGCCACCAGTGTCAACCCTGACATCCTGATCGTCGATGAGGCGCTCTCGGTCGGCGACCAGCATTTCCAGAAGAAGTGCATCGACCGCATGACCCGTTTCAGGGATGACGGAAAGACGATCGTCTTCTGTTCGCACAGCCTCTATCATATACAGGAACTCTGCAGGACAACGCTCTGGATCGATCACGGCTCGACGCGCATGCTCGGGAAGACAGGGGAGGTAACGACCGGTTACCAGAACTATCTTCGGGGCAAAGACGCGATGACCCTGGACACGCGGGAAGAGATACCGGAATCTCCTCTCAGGATCAGGGCACTGTCGGTCGTCGACAGCAGCGGACAGCAGGTCACCACGATCCGGGAGTTCGGGGAACTGTTCATCGACATTGAAGTTGGCGCGCAAAGGCCTGTCTCCGGCCACCTCGCCTTTGCCGTCATGCGAAACGACGATGAGACCTGCTACGCGACCATGACCCTTTTCGACGGCTATGAGCCTATCCAGTTCAGGGACGGCATGAAGATGAGGATCCATATCCCGAGTTTCAACCTCCTGAACGGTCTCTATTTCTTCAGGGTGGCCCTTGAAGATGATACCGGGCTTCTGCCCTATCATATAGCGACGTCTCCCTTAATAACCGTCCTGAACCAGCGGCGTGAACTGGGCATCGTCTACATGGAACACACGTGGGAGATCTGACGGACAGACGAAACGACCCGTCTGCATCCTTGCTGTACAAGGGCTGTCTTCTTGCCAACTACCGCATACTGACACCGCTGATCAGCCTGCTTCCCCCCGAAAAAGCCTATGCCCTGCTCAGGAGAACCGGAACGCTGGGAAAGCCCCTGGACCGGCATACCTCGTACCTGTTCGACTTCCCGGCTGCACCCTCAGGCATTGACGCGGCGATGAGATACCTGCAGCTTGAACGACCGCAGGCGGCGACTGTCATCAACGATTTTTTCAGGCTTGAAACGCGCCTCGAACTTGAAAACACCTGGCTGTCCCGAAAACAGGGGCAGGCCATACACCAGATCATCGACCAGGAACCGATACGGCGGATCTCGGCTATGATTCAGGAAAACGGTCCGATGCTCCTGATCTCCGGCCATACAACGTACTATTTCATGATACTCTGGGCGCTGCACCTTTCCGGGCAGAAGACGGCCTTCATGATGGTTGATCCGCGGTCGGACAAGCGAAAAAACGCGGTCATGCAGGGAAGCGTTATCCGGAGCGCGGATGCCCTATCTGCGGTGATGCCCGTCGTTTTTACCAACGAGGGCGGCACCGTCGGCAAAGCCGTCGAACTGATAAAGAATGGTTATACCGTACTTATGCTGGCTGACATCCCTGGGTACCAGGGACGCGGACAGCGGGTCAGGATGTTCAATGAAGAGTTCTGGGTGCCGGCCGGGGCACTGAAAATCCGGCAGGAGGCAGCAGCCCCTGCAGCCTTTGTCTTTTCGTATGCAGAGGAAATCGACACGCCATACCGTGTTTCCGTATCACCGGTCGTCCGCTTTCCTGATCCCCTTGACCTGCAGCAGTGGGCCTCTGAACTGGAGGCAGTCGTGTGCAGGGCCCCCGGGTCCTGGTTCGGATGGTTCCTCCTCAAGGACATGATATAAAGGCAATCCGTTATTTATAATACATACATGAACAGACGGGCCATCGCTGCATGACTGACAGGCTTTCCAATTTCTTCGGGAGGGTCTATCCGACGTATGATCACGCGGCGCTTATTGAGGCCTTCGGCATTCGTCCGGGCGACAAGGTCCTTGATATCGGAGGAGGCCACAACCCTCTTGCCCGGGCCGACTTCATCGTCGATTCTGATCTGACCGACGGCGTGCACCGCGGCGGGCAGCCCATACCTCCGGAACTGAGAGACCGCTATGTGCCTGCGGACATCCACTGCCTGCCCTTCGCTGATAAATCCATCGACTTCATCTACTGTTCACACGTTCTTGAGCACGTCCTGGACCCTGAGACTGCTTGCCGGGAATTGATGCGTGTCGGCAGGAGGGGTTTTATCGAGACACCCAGGAAGTGGTCAGAGTTTTTTGCAGGCTACCCGTCCCACCAGTGGCTTATCGACGATGCCGGCGGCGAACTGGTCTTTGAGAGACGGCAGTTCATCGAATCACCCTATCTGAATGCCCTGCTGCATGCCGTCTGGAGATCGAAAAGGCTTGAGGCGAGCGCCCTCCGCACTTTTCTTAATGTCTCCTGTGTGCAATATTATTGGGAAGACAGCTTCACCTTTCGTGTCGTCAGGTCCGCCGACAATAATTTTGATTATATGAACCCGGACCATGCTGCCCTGTCTCATTTCCATTTTGCAAAGAATATTTTTCTCCTCGGAGCCCCCCCGGAATACGGTATTTTTCATGCTGAAAAAGCGGCTTCGCTCCGGCCCGATAATGAGAACTTTCTTGTGCTGCTTGCCGGCATTGCGCTGGAGGCGGGAAATGCTGAATTGTGGAAGGCGAACAGGGACATTGCATACAAAAAGGGGGTTCTGAACAGCAGCGACACCGTTCTTCTCAAGCTGGGCCGAAGGGCACCCATCCTTAAAAAACTGAGGTCATTTGTCGAAAAATATGACGCTGGTCAATAGAATAAGAAGAATGCTTTCAACAGGCAGGTCCCGAGGCAGCGGCTCGCCTGAGCTTACCGCAGGGGTCAGCGGCGTCATGCAGATCCCCGCGCCGCGGACCTTCTTTCTGGAGCTCACCAACCATTGCAACCTGCGCTGCTCCATGTGTAATTTCCATAGCCCGCTGGTCCAGCGGCGCCGCGAAAAGGGTTATATGCAGACATCCCTTGCCGTGCGGCTGCTGGATGAAATAGCCGAGCTCAATACGCACAGACCCTGGGTAGCACTGCATGGAGCCGGGGAGCCGCTTCTGCACAGGGACCTCCCGTCGATACTTGCGCAGGGGGCCTCCCGGGGTCTCGATATAGGATTCCTGACCAATGGGGTGCTCCTGGACCGCCAGATGACACCCCGGATCCTCGATGCCGGCATATCCTGGATCGGCTTCAGCATCGATGGTACCAACAGGGATGCGTTCAACAAATACCGTTGCGGCGCTGACTATGACCGTGTGGTCGGCAATGTGCTTAACTTTCTTGAAGAAACTCAGAGGAAGCAGCAGAGGGTCAGGACCATGGTGAATATGACGATGCAGGATGAAATGATACCCGATGTCCCTGACTTTGTGAAATTCTGGGTAGACAAGGTCGACGAAGTCATGGTTTCTCCGATGAGGCCGGTTGGCAGCAGAGACAATGCCCTGGCCAGGGAAATGCCTGCCATCAGCCGTGTGCCCTGCTATATGCTGACATCGATGATGGTGGTCTTCTGGAACGGCGACGTGGGGCTCTGCTGCGAAGACTGGTTTAATGACGGCCGGATGGGAAATGCCGTGAATTCCTCATTGCAGGAGATATGGAACGGAGATAAATTCATTTCGTACCGCGCTCTCGATGCAGCAAACCGTCAGGCTGAAATACCCCTCTGCGGCGACTGCAACTCATGGTATAACGCAATTCCGGTGATCACGTATGATGAAGGGCTTGACTGCACCGTGCGGAAGACTGCGTGGCAATATTCCTATGTCAGGGGAAAGAACCTTACCCCCTGAAGACCGGAACTCCTGCGCTCCCCGGGCCCCGCGGGGCTGAGTTCAATAAATGTCAGCGTCTCCCATGGTATACAGATAATCCTCTCCCATACCGCGGGGAATCTGCTTCTCATCCCCTGTGTTGAGCAGCATCAGACAGACCGGTGTCTCCTCGACCGTCAGCGGCAGCCTGGCAGCGGCTATGAGGGGGTCCGGCCCCCAAAAGCGTATCTGCTCAGGTGCGGCGTATCGTGCAAGCAGAGCGACGGCAGGGCCGAAATGAGAGGCCTTGACGCAGTAATCGACAAGCTTGATTCCGTCGTCGTCCTGCCTCCAGATCAGCCAGCCGACAGACCGGTACAGATGCCTGACAACCGCGACGCTGTAGCGGTGAAAGGGGTTCAGGGCATAGCGCCAGGTCAGATAGTCGCCATCTCTCTGCGTAAACGCTGTCAAATCACCTGCCCGCCTCCTCCAGAGGGTTGCCAGACGGCTATCGACAAAAGAGACGGGCTCCAGCGACCAGCCGAATCCGGGGGATGTGACTGCCGGGGTCTTCAGGAGATAACAGCTTACCCGGGCCTTGTCAGCCAAAATCCCCTTCTTGAGTCCGATCTTCGTGGAATCCGGCCCTGCAAAGGCATAGATAACAGCCTGGCTGCTGATAGATTCTATCGAACGTCCCACGTGGCGGAGAAGGCCCCTGAAGATGTCCTTCCCTCTGAAGCCGGAGGCAACCATGGCATCAACGAGCTGCCATGCAGGCATATCCTGTCCGCGGCGAACGCCGATAAGGGGTACGGCACCCACATGGCCGATAATACCGCCTTCCCCGTCTGTGGCAACTGCAGCAAAAACTTGGTGGTGCAGCGGCATCCGGTATTTCCAGGCCCATTGCTCAGGGGACATCTCCTTATGAAACACCTGACTGAAGAGTCCGGTAATGGCAGGGCCGTCTCCCTCTGAGGCAGCGCGGATGGTTAATGGTGATTCAGGGGTTGTCATACTAATATGTACATAAGCAAGCTGACACTTTCAAAAATCTCCCCTCACCCCTCTTTGCCAAAGAGGGGCATGATACCTCCCTTTGGCAAAGGGAGGATAGGAGGGATTTTCCGTTTAATGTCTTTATACTCATGAACACCTTAGCAACTCGCGGTGGTCGTCTGATTATTGATCCTGAACGGTAGTGAAGGAGAATAAACCCCTGCCGTTCGAGACGGCAGGGGTATCATCGTGTTATTTCTTCTCGTCTTTCGGCGGCAGTTTCATATTGTCCATGTAGAACTCTACTCCTGCATCCTTATACGCCTGGTTCATGAATTCAGACGTCTTGCTCTTCTTCACAAAGGACTTCACCTTCTCTTTTGCTTTGTCTTTTATAGCCTCGAGCGGCTCGGCACCGGCCTCTTTTCTGCCCTCGACCCTGATAATATGAAAGCCGTAATTCGTCTCGACCACGTCGCTCATCTCGCCGATCTTCATCGAAAAGGCCTTGGCCTCGAACTGCGCGGCCATCTTTCCCTTCGGAAAGAAGCCGAGATCGCCCCCCTTCGGTTTGGAGGCAGCGTCGTCGGAATTCTCGGAAGCAAGCTTCGCAAAGTCCTCTCCTGCCTTGAGTCTTGCCAGGAGGGACTCGATCTTATCCTTCATCTTTGCGCGCTCGATAATCGTCTCTGCACTGGAGGAGGTCTTTGGTATTTTCAGAAGTATATGGCGCGCCCTGACCATCTCGGGTGTCTTAAACTCCTCAGGATGCGCCTTATAGTACTGCCTGATATCCTCCTCTGTCGGCTCCACATCACCGACGCGTTTGAGCAGCTCCTGGGCAAGATACTCCTTCAGTATGTTGTCCAGCTGGGCCCTGACCTTCGGCTCCTTGTCCAGCCCCTGTTTTCTGGCGATCTCGGAAACCACCTCAACCTGTACCATCCGCTCGAATATCGTCTTCCTGCTCACCAGATTCTCGTCGAGAAACTTCTTTCTGTCGGGCGGAAAGGAATTTACGAACTTTGTGAATTCCTGGTCTGTTATCTTCTTCTCGCCAATCTTTGCAATGACATCGTCCGCACTTGCCTGCGCTGTGAGCAGGGTGACCATCATCCCGGCAATCAAAACTGTCTTTCTCATCGAATCCGCTAACCTCTGTTAATAAGATAAGGGGAGCCAGGCTCCCCTTTCATGAGCTGCTGCTTCAGACGTCTCGTGTCAGATCACTCGATTATCCTACTGCTGGGTCACACTGAGATTATACAACTCCTGAGTGGTTCCCTCGTTCTTGATCTTGATATAGTACACCGTCGTAGCGTAGGGAGATTTGGTCGTTAAACTCTCGCCCGATGTTAAATGTGAAAATCGCGCTATGGTTGTGGCAGGATTTCCGGACGAGTAATTGCCGCCCCACGCATTGGAGTTTGTATACAGGGAGAGCACGGAGGCATATTTCGTGTCAATGTCAGCACTGGTTGTCGAAAGGAGCATGTTGCAGTCGGCTGAGGCAGACTGGTTTATTGAAGCCATGCCGATATTAAGATTCTGGCGTGCCGTATCAATCGTAAACTTGTAGTACTTGGATGCCCCGGGATTGAGGCTCTCGTACATAACCGGCGTGCCAAGCGTAACGGTCTTGGGGTCGGCCGCTGTCAGGCCGCTTCCATTGCCTCCGGGGACGGTCGACTGCGTCGCAGCGCTGCAGGTTATGGCATTGCTCGAGCCATACCCATTGTAGGACTCCACCCAATGGTAGTAGGTAGTACCGGTGGCAAGACCTGTCGACGTGTAGTAGGCCACATTGGCGTTTGTGCTGGCCGAGGCGCTGGCGGGCTTCGAATTGGTTGTGCTCCTGAAGATACGGAACTGCGTCTCGTCTGCCGAGTTGTCTGTCCAGCTCAGGCTGATCTGAGAGGTACTCAGCGCTGTGCAGACAAGGCCGCTCGGGGCTGCAGGAGGATTTCCGCCGGTTGCCGGTGTCGCTGCGCTGCAGGTCATTGCCGTGCTTGCACCGTAATTGTTATATGCCTCGACCCAGAAGTAATAGGTCGTGCCGGCGGAAAGTCCGGTCGAACTATAGCCGGTTACGTTCGGACTTGTGGTCCCCGTGGTGGTGCCTGGCTTTGAATTTGTCGTGTTCCGGTAAATGCGGAACTGGGTTTCGTTGTTCGAGCTGTCTGTCCACCCGAGGTTGATCTGCGTCTGGCTCACCGCTGTGCAGGTCAGTCCGCTTGGTGCCGTCGGAGCGGAGGGGACTGTCCCGTCTCCGGCATTGCTCACCCCGTAAAAAATCAGATTGGCAATGGTCGATCCGCCGGTAATAACATGCTGGTCTGCCTGGGCAATGGGGTGGGTGAAGGTATAACCATCCAGCACAGGCAGGATGTCGAAGGTTCCGTCAGGGAGGTTATCAAACACAAAATTCCCGAAGCGGTCCACCCGGGTGTATTTGGCCACGCCCGTCTCAATGGCCGGAGACTTGAGGAACACCTCTGCCCCCGGGACATCAACCTTGCCGCTGATCTTACCGGTATAGGTCTGGTTCGACATGTTGACCGTGATGCTGCCGTCAGCACCGAATCTGAGACCCCCCTGGTCGAGCTGGTAAGGCTGTCCGTTGATGACGATATCAACCGCATCTGCCGGTGAAAAGCTGACTCCGACAACTGCGGCAGCAAAGGCCACCAACGCCAACATCCAGCCCGAGAGTATTCCGACAGTGTTACCGGCAGTCTTTCTGTTGAATCCTGACATGGCGCACCTCCTGCGTTTTTAAAACCTTGACATTATATTTTAGCATAGAACCTATTGAAATTAATAATTAAAATAATTTCATACGTCCAGCATATGACTGCTCACGAGAATATTACAGCACATATCCTGCCATAATATTATTAATATTCTTTCATGATTTGAAACGGAACGGCGGATCTTTCGCTCGATGACTGTATGACATGTGTTTACATGAATAGTCATGTGTTTACCCCTAGTTCATGCTCCTAGATATCTTATCGGCATATTGCTGGATTTAGTTTAATTGGCCTGTCAGAACGAAGGTTAGCGGAGAATGGATTCTGCTCAGGTATACCAATTGAGGCTTTTCCCGTTACGCAATGGCTCATTTGACACTATAGACCACCCGGAAGGGCCAAAATCGTATCCTATTGCGATAAAGACGTATTCATGCCCCAAAGGACCCCTTTTGCTCCAGCAGCGCAAGAAGCGTCTTCCCGTGCAGCAGGATTAGACCGATATTCTGTATTCCCTTGATGGTTTTTTGGGATTGAGAGACGATTTACTGCATATCAGCATGACAATTATTGTCAATTGGAGGTAGTTTTTTGACAAAAAAAAGGGGAGGCCGAGGCCTCCCCTGATACTAATGCTGCAAAACTACTTAAGGAGCAGCGTTTACAACCTTCTCTACGTTGGTCAGCAACTGCATCGGTGTCGCTGCACTGTAGTTCTTGTTGTTCTGAAGCTGAAGGGTCAGCATCGGCCAGCCCCATGTTGTAAATGTTGATGAATCAACATTTACAAACGTGCTTTCATTCGCAACAGTTCTGTGGTTGCCTGCAACTGCTGCGCTGTCATTGAAGTTGATGTCGATCCAGCCTCTGTCAAACGGCGTCACGATGATGCCGGCGACGTTCAGCTCGGAAGGCATAATCCTGTTGATGGCAGCATTCTTCTTGCTGACAGTGATAACGTTCAGCTCGTAAGGAATGTGATCCTCAGGATTGGTCTTGCACGGTGAGAATGAGCAGCCGGTAGGAAGCTCAGGGTTCTCATCGAGGTCCCACTTGGTGATACGGACTGTATCATCATAGAACGGGTTGTTGTTCGGAACAACTGTGCTTGTGCAGCCATACGTCTGCTGGCTGTATCTCTTGGTCGGGAAGGTCAGGACGTACTCGGTCTGCCAGTCGCCGTCAAGAAGATAGGTTGCATAAGCATGCTCTTTTGTCAGAATGTAGTTAACGCCTCTCAGAACATCGCCGCCGTCTGCAAGGGTCGGGTATTCAGTTCCTGCACCAAACTGGCCTGCAATGGCCTGGCTCTCGAAATCAGCAAGTGCCGTTGCATTGTATGCATAGAACGGAGAGTTTGTCGGATCTGCAAGGTCAGCGATAAATGCGCTGCCGAAGAGAACGTTCGGAACGTCGCCATGGTCTGTTGAATCGTTAGGATCGCAGGTGTAGGTGTTCGCGGTCATAGGTGCGGTATCAGCAGCATTCCACTGAGTAGCCTCACCGATGATCGTCCAGTAACCTTCAAGGGTCTCATGAGCATCGATACCGGTCTGTGCGCCTTCTGCATCAGTCTTGAAAGCAACGCAACCGATTCCGCTGTTAACGCCGCCGTTGCCGGCCTGCACAAAGGTCTGAGAGGTTACGCCGTCCCAGATAAGGGTGTGGGTATCAGCAGAGCAGATTGTTCCTACGCCGCCGTTGCCCTCAACTATCCATGCTGTCCAAACATCGTCAGGGGTAAGGCAGATATCAAAGTCAAGAATTTCCCAGCTGCCCATGTCACAGCTTGTCTCAGTAATGTCGGCACCTTCATGGAACCTGACTCTTGCCCTGATGTAGCTGACGTCGCTGGTGTTGACAACGCTGAAATATGTACCCATGCCTTCTCTTGCATTGAAGTAGTTGTAGATCAGAACGTCACCAAGACCATCGGGATTAACATGTACATCCAAGCCCGTGGTGAAACCGTTAGCGAAATCATTGCCGATTCCATTTGTAGCAGCCTGCGGCAGGCGGGGAGCCTGAGTGCCCACCAGGCCATTGTTTGAAGTCATGCCACCGGTCTGGACTGCAAATGCAGATCCAAAACTTGCGACCACAAACAAGGCCATTAAAATAACTATTAAGCCTCTTTTTGTCATTTCTTTCCTCCTTTTCAATGTTTCTCTCTATGAGAGATTTACAAATTATGCTTTGAATATTGCTGCGGTCATCTATGGTTTGCTGCCATCACCTCCTTAGCGTTAAATTTTACTTCATCCATTACTATGTAATTTTGATACATTATCCGTAATCGTCTGCTGCCAATATTACCAAATGTTTCCATTTTTTTCAATTTTTTTTTATCGTGTCAACACTTAATCCCTTATATGCCTATCACCTCCACATATAGCATATTAATCGGCAGCACGAAATTTCTTGGGCACGTGGTACCAAATTCCGTCGACCTTCGCCCATTTTTCCTTCCTTTTATTGCCAACCATGCTGACGTCGCCGGGGTCTTTCTTGTAGGCCGGAATCCGCGTGAGCTTTGTGTCCATAACCAGCTCAACATCCGCAGCTTCATCCCCGATCGTAACATTTTTTATCTCAACCCTGGTCCACTTGACATTTACGTTTACGCCCCTGATGTACTCGACCATCGGCACGGTCTTTCTGTACAGGGGATGCTCCAGCTCATAACTCTTATCAAATGCCTCTTTTATCACATGGCTCCAATATAACTGCACCCGCTCCCTCAGGGCCTCCTCATCGGACATTGATTTAATAGCATCTTTTTTAGCACATCCCACCAAAATTATCAAGCATAAAATAGCCGTCGCTATGCCCAGTAACCTGCCCGAAACTACTATCTTTTTCAACTGTTTCAACTCCACGATAGAAATACTCTGCGTTAATAACAAGCAAAAAACAGGCCAACGATATTCTGATCCTCTCACATGGAATTAATGCCTGTTTCCATATGTTTTTCAGTATGTTACCTGCTCCTGCACCATTTCCGTTGTGTCCAACTTTATACAGAGAGTGTATTTTATTTACTACACCCTGACAAATTCGTGCATACAACTGGTCTATTTTCCGCCCTTCTCCCGGATAACTTCATTCCGCTTGATATCAATGTCCTTGATACCCTGGAGCCTCTTTATATATCCGGAGGTGACATCCCGCGCATCCACCTCGTGCCGTATGACATGCGGCGTCAGCAGGATAATCAGCTCTGTCCTGTCATTGGTGTCTGTCGTACTTCCAAAGAGATAGCCGAGGACAGGGATCTTGCTGAGCAGCGGCAGTCCTGACCTGCCCTTAGTCATCTTTTCTTTTATGAGCCCGCCGATAACAATCGTCTGTCCGTCCTGGGCGACAAGGTTCGAGGTCGCCTCGCGTTTGCTTATCACGATTTGATCAGAACCGAAAAGGGACTGCGTTGAAAAATCGGAGACCTCCTGGGTAACCTCAAGCGCAATGAGTCCGCTGTCATTCACCTGGGGTTTCACCTTGAGAATCGTGCCGGTGTCCTTATACTGGATTGTGCTCGTGATCGACGGCTGTATCCCTGACTGGGCGGTTGTTGTTGTCGTAGAGGTCGCAATCGGGACCTGGTCACCCACCTGTATCCTTGCCTCGCGGTTGTCGGATACCAGTATGTGCGGCGAAGACAGTATCTTCACCTTGTTCTGGCCTGCCAGCGACTGAAGCTGGAGCTTGATATTTCCAGCCGCATCAAGGGCCGTAAAGGTGAAATTAGGCGATGCAATCGGCGTCTTCAGATTAAAGGTACCGTCAAGATTAACTTCCCGCTTGAACGGGTCGAGGTTCTTCAGTGTCAGATCATTCTGTATTGACCACTGCATGCCAAAATTCATGGTGTCGGTGAGCGTCACCTCGGCGATGAGCGCCTCGATCATCACCTGGCGAGGGACGATGTCGATCTTCTGGAGCGTATCATGTATCACGAGATAGTCATCGGGGGTCGAAAGGACGATCACTGAATTGGTGATCTCATCCGGAATGATCTTGGTGTTCTCCGCAACCAGGAGTTCCCCTCCGGCCGCCTGCCCTGTTACGACCTGCGGCTGCTGCCCAGCCGCCTGTGCTGCGGGCTGCGCCGGGGTACCGGGTCTCTGCGCGGCCGGCCTTGCTGCAGGAGTCGAGGGCCGCGCGCCAAGGAATATCTGCTGGAGGATGGCTGCAACGTCCTTCGCCTTGCTGTTCTGAACCGGGTAGACAAACACCTGGGGAGTAACCTGCTTGAGCTGTTCACTGTCAAAGATCTCTACCAGCTGGAGCAGCCTCTTCACGTTCGCATCAGTATCGACAATAATCAGGTAGTTGCTCTTGGGAACATCGATGATGACCGCGCTCTTCGAGAGAAACGGCGTCAGCACCCGTGTCAGCTCACCCGACTGACTGTAGAGCACCGGCACTACCTGCACCAGCGCCTTTCCGGTAATCTTGACCTTCTCCGCCTCCCTGCCTATCGAGACCGGCGCCGGCTCTTTCGAGAGGTCTGCTATCGGTATGATCCGGTACAGTCCCCCCTCTTCCACAATACCGATGCCGTTCAACCTCAGAATGACCTCCATCAGAGGCATCACGTCATCCTTTGCAACGGGGGCGACCGACCTGAAATTAACACGGCCCTTGACGTTCGGGTCGACAATATAGTTCACCTTCAGCACGTCTCCGAAAATCGTCTGGATAACGGAAAAGACATCTGCATCGTCAAAGTTGAAGCTGACATCTCCTCCCTTCACCCCAGCCCTCTTTGCCGCAACAGGCTGCGGCCGGCTCGCCGGCGGCTGCGGCTTAGGCTGGCTCTGTGTCAGCGGGGCAGCTTTCGGAGCGGGTCCGGCATGCGTGGTTGCAGCCGACGGCACAAAATAGTTGTCAGCAGGGGTATGTGCAGCCGGCACGGCTGCCGGAGCGGCAGAAGGCTGCGCATCTGCGTGTGTCGCAATCCCTGTGGGAACGAAATAATTATCCGGCACTGCCTGAGGCTGAATTGCCGCAGGGGCCGGCTGCGTCTCCAGCAATGGGGCTCCCGTCGTCCCTGCCGGTACAATCCCGGTGGCAGGCTGGTTTTGTCCGGACTTCGGCGTGGCTGAGACCGAGGATGGCGCAAAAAGGCGGTTAAACGCAGATGAGGGCGGCGTGGCCGGCTGCAGTCCGCCTCTCTTCTGCCGGGGCTCTGCCGCAGTGTCAGCTGCCTCGGCCGCGGGGACCGGAAATCCTCCGGGGATTCCGGCATTCAGCAGGAACAGACTTATTAAGCAGGCACAGAGTGTCATGGCTAGTACTGCCCGTTTATGCATTAAATATACCTCAATCCCTCATTCACACAACGTTCATTACGATAATTTATTTATGCATCTATGTCAAGAAAGGCAATGCCAGGCATATGCTCGCGAAGCAGTGCTCCCTACTTACAGAATACCGGATTCTGCGTTGCATCGCATATCTCTTTTTTCTGGAAAGGGGAATAGTCACTGAATTTAATAATGACGGAATCTCCGTCAACCTTCACACTTCCCGGGGCAGGCCACCGGGGCATGGCGCTGACCGTCTCGAACAGCCGGCTTCGCCTCTCCGCAGGCATCGCCCCGACATCGGGGTAATACCCGAGCGTCCTGAGAAAAAAGATAACTCTCCAGGCATGTCCCTGATCCCATTCAAAAAATGATGCGCCGAACGTATCCGCCTTCGGCATGAGCTGAGAGACAGGCCTTTCCCGGTACCCGACGATCTCAAGATACTTCAACACCTGCAACCCTGCAGCAGCCCTGGCATCTTCTATTCTGCTGATGACATGGGACGCCAGCATGCGGTCCGCCTGCAGCGCCAGGTGCGAGGACGCGTTGAGGTAATTGATCGACACGACAAACTGAAAGATGCAATAGACAACAGCCAGCCCCAGCAGGACTCTGAAGGAGCGGTTCCCGGCACGCAGGCCGAGCGCGACCAGCCCCGATATGACCACCGGCAGAGCCACCATGAATCTGACCGGAATATGCCCCCGGGTAAACAGACCGACCACAAACGGCAGGAGCAGCAACAGAACCGCCAGCAGGAATATGATCAACCGCTGCGATGTCTTCAGCGATGAACGCAGCACGGCTGCAAGAAATCCAAACAGGGAGAGGGCAACGACAGCGCCGAAAATCCGCACCTCTGTCGCGTAGATATTCTTGCTGCCCCCATAGACGTCGCGGAGCATCCCGGCAATTCCGGCAAGGACCGCAGTCGCATGTTCACGGAGATAGCCGAAATCAAAAATCTGGTTTACATAGCTCGTCGCCGTTCCTGAGACCGCGAGGAACCCCCTGTTTATCAGATAATACATGGCGAATGCAGCGCCCCCGACGAACACGACTTCGGCCATGTCCCGCAGAACAATATCCTTACGTCCGCTGCGGATTGCTGAAGCCAGGAGCCAGACAAGGAAGACGGCAGCAAGGACCACGGCAAAGGCCTGGTAGATGGAAAGCGCCAGGACTGCCGGGATTACCGAGAAAAAGCGTCTGCGGCCCGTCGCCCCCGCAAAAAGATACAGGCTGAGGGCCGAACAGAACAGCCCGATGCCGATCGCATAATTCGAAATGCTGAACATATAGAAATAAGCCATGCCGGGGTATGCAACGCCGAGTGCACCTGCGACAAAGCGGTCGAGCTTTGCTTCAACGTCCCAGCAGTGCAGGAGCATCAGGACCGCGGCAATATGAAAGACCAGTGCCACAAACAGGGGTACGAAGGGGATAATGGGAAAGGGCAGCAGGAATGTATTCAGCAGGAAAAGCCCCCACCGTCCGTGGGATATATAGTGGCGGCCATACGGCAAAAAGGCCTGGACCTCTTCGTCGATCGTCAGGTTCATGTTAAAAAGCTCAAACCCGTAAGCCGCAACCGCCAGTGAGGCCAGAAAAGCCACGAGGGAGGCGTTCTCCCTGAGGTACCCAAGGACCTCTGCTGTATATGCCTCTATCCGAGCCGCTATGGTGTCCATTGTCTGTTGAAATAATACCAGATTCTTCTGTATTTCCTCTGCAGCCAGAGGTTCATCTTCGCCGGAACCAGAACGGCAATACCAAGGGTCAACCTCCGCACGAGCCTCCGCAGGAACGTATCGTCAGGCAGGAAATCATCGTATAAAAGCGCCCGGGTCAAGGCTCTCAGCATTTGCCCTCCGACACTCAGGATGTAGATATCGTAGATTGCCGCCAGCGCTGTCAGCCGCTTTGTCAGTAAATGGCTGTCATAGCCGCGCTCCCGCGAAAGTCTCTGGACACCGTCCCGGATAGAAAGCATGATCCTGCGCTCTCTCTGCAGCTTCTCTGCTGCCGGCAGATTGCCCCCGGACAGATTGCCGCCATGCAGCCGGCAAAATCCCAGGGATTTTTTTATCAGGGTGAGTTCGCGCATATAAAACGGAAGAAGATAATGAAGCTGGATATCTGCCGCAATGCTGAACTCTTCCGGCAGAGGCATCACCTTCAGCAGGCAGTCTTTTCTGACCGCCATCCCGGAGGTTGAGGAAAACCACGGCAGTGTCCCCCCAAGATACGCCTCGAGGTAATGCTCCCGCACCGGCTCCGGATAGACGTACCGGTCGAGGAGATGGCGGTCGTTATCCACTCCATCCAGGTAGTGATAGACGAAATCGACGGTGGAGGACCGGCTGAACTCATTCGCCACTTCCTGCAGCTTTGCAGGTGCCCAGTAATCGTCCGAGTCGAGGAATGCAACAATCTCTCCGTGTGCAGCCGCAACCCCGGCATTAAAGGCAGACGACTGCCCACCGTTCTTTTTATAGAGATACAAAATCCTGTCCCCGTATTTTTTTATCCGCTCAGCCGTATCGTCGGTCGAGCCGTCATCGACCACGACAATCTCGATCTGTTCCTGAGGGAATGTCTGGGCAAGGACGCTGTCGATCGCCTCTTCTATGTAACAGCCGTAGTTATAGGTATTGATTACAACCGAGAAAAAAGGCCTGGGGCCGGAGGGTATCATGACCGGGGCTTCCCCCCTCCGATAAGCCCGCGGAGCAGCCCGACCCTCTGGGACAGATAGCTGCGCACCGCATCGAGATCTTTCCTGCCGCGGGGGGCAACCGTGGCCCGCACCAGGGCAACACAGGCCGCAGCGATCTGGAGGGAGGCAATAACCAGTCCCCGGACGGTCCCGATATGCCGCCGGTAGAAGATGAGCATGCTCCGGTCAAAGACAGCCGACCTGTTGTCCATGGGAGACGCTGCGCCATGATGGATAACACGGGCAGCAGGATGATACCAGATCTGGCAGCCGGATTTTCTTGCCCGATAACACCAGTCCTGTTCTTCAAAATACATGAAATAGTCTTCGGAGAAGCCTCCGATTGCCTCAACGGCCTCCCGGCGCACCAGCATGCAGCAGCCATGAAGGAAATCGACCTCAACCGTCCGGTCTTCGTCCCAGCAGAGCCGCGGGAACAGGCGGTGGAGGGTATCAGGACCGGCACACTTTTCGAGTCCCGAGAGGACCAGCAGGGCCCCGCCAACTGACGGAAAGCAGAAACCCTTGTTCTGCAGCGTACCGTCGGCATTGAGTATCTTCGGCCCGACTGCCGCGGCCTCCGGGTGTTCATCCATGAATGCCACCAGCGCCTTGAGCGACCCAGGCTGCAGAAAGGCGTCGCTGTTCAGGAGCAGCAGATACCTGCCCCGTGCTGCCCTGAATGCCTGATTATTTGCAGCGGCAAAACCTATATTCACCCCATTGGCAAGGACCGTTATCCGGTCGTCCTTCAATGCCGTAGCCGCCTCTGCACTTCCGTCAGCGGAGGCATTGTCCACCACAATAATCTCGGCGGGCAGCGGCTGAATTTCCTCCCTCGCCGCGGCAAGACACTGCAGGAGCAGTTCCTTCGTGTTGAAGGATATGATGATGAGAGAGAGAAGAGACCCCGCATTATATACTGAGCTCATCAATGAAGCATCCGGGAAGATATAGAATGTGTTTGCACGTTAGCTATCTGTTGCCCCGTCGGAACATGGGATCACGTTCACTCATAATAGCTCTAACACGCTTTGCTATTATCGACCCTACCGCAACGGGGCTCAGATGATTGCGAATATGTCGAGCTGCCTGCTCGCCTGTTTTCAGTGCCTGCTCCCTGTTCTCATAGACATGGCGCATCAATTCGGCTGCATGAGAAATATCAGGGTCCGCCCATTCAGCCCCTTGTTTATAGGGTCCGAAATCCTCCTTAAGTTTGATCAGGTCGTAGCGGACGGGGAAACTGTTCTCGTCGGTCATAAAATCCATATTTCCCGAATAGGCGGTTGCTATCACGGGTTTCTTCAGATACATGGACTCGGCCATCGTAAATCCAAAGCCCTCTGAGCGGTGCAGAGAAACATAACAATCACACAGCGACATGAGCGCATGGACCTCATCCTTATCAATATATTTATCAATCACCGTTACCTTCAGTCCCCGAACGGCACGGGCTATGCGCGTAACGGCTTCCGGATTACTGTCAGAATTCACTATTTTTAATACGAGCATTGCGTTATCTCCTGCCCGGAAAGCTGAACGAAAGGCCTCGACCGTGGCAAGCGGATTCTTTCTCTCGAAGAAACTGAGCATATCAAACATAAAGAGAAAAATAAACGTGTCATCCTTCAGGCCAAAATGAGATCGGTCGACCGGTCGTATAGCATCTACGGATACCGAATACGGAACCGTTGTTACCACGACCTCGCTATCCGAGGATATGGCCTTTGAACAGAACGTGCTGGGCGTCCATATTTCGTCAAAATATTTCCTGAGAATTCCCCACTTTGCCGGAATTTCCGGCAATTCCCAAACCCAGGAACCTATGTTATATTTCCCGTTGAAATACTCAAATCCTTTCTCCCTGAGGAACTGAGGAAATTGATCGGCATTTACATGAATCAGATTAAATGGATAGGGGTTATCCTTTTTGAACAGACCAAAGGTCCGGTCCTGATGCCGAACGGTCGTTTCAAGATTATTCAGTACATAGGGAAATGAAAGTGTGGATATCGAACGAATGTTCGAACGAACCGCTTCCCCAACCCCGTTTTCCGTCTCTATAAAGCCGGAAATATTGAAGCCAGGCGCAGTGTTGCCATGCGGGAGACTCAGCGGGGTAGCCCTGACACTCTCTCTGAACTTTTCCAGATATTGAGGAGAAAAGACTTCGTTGATCCGTATTTGTGCAAAACGGAAATAACACCATTCTGCCACGGACCTTACGAGAGGGACGCGCTTAAGAAGGCCGGCATATTTAACCCCAAAGTTCCATAATGTCTCCTTAAGCATACACTCCATGTTCATCAGCCGGGCATACCTGGCTGCCCGGCTTCGATTCGAATTATTTTCGGCTCTCCGCGTCTGACATCATTCTCACAACATCCGACATTTTAGATTTGGCCCGCCATCCCAGTTGTTTGTCAGCCTTTGAAGGGTTCCCCCGCCCAACGGTTATTTCCGTAGGCCTCAACAACGAAGGGTCCGACAATACATGGTCATGCCAGTCCATCCCGACATTTCTGAACGCATGTTCGACAAATTCTTCAAGCGAATGCGTCTCCCCGGTCGCGATGACAAAATCCTCCGCTTCTCTCTGCTGGAGCATAAGCCACATTGCCTCGACGTATTCCGGCGCCCATCCCCAGTCGCGTGATATTGATATATTGCCAAGATGAAGCTTCTCCTTGCTTCCCGCGGCTATCCGGCATGCTGCCGCAACAATCTTTTTCGTGACAAAGCGCTCAGGCCGCAGGGGAGATTCATGATTGAAAAGTATGCCTGAACAGGCAAATAATCCGTAAGCCTCCCGGTAGTTGGCAACCTCCCAGAAGGCCGCTGCCTTTGCAACTGCATACGGGCTCCGTGGGCGAAAGGGAGTGAGTTCATCAGCAGGCTGTCCGCCCGTATCACCAAAACACTCGCTGGAGCCGGCATTGTAAAATTTTATTGGGCTGTCAATAAAGCGAATTGCCTCAAGAAGGTTCAGGGTGCCGGCGGTAATGCTTTCGAGGGTTTCAACCGGCTGCTGGAAGGAAAGACTGACAGAGCTCTGCCCCGCAAGGTTGTAGATCTCATCCGGCCGAACCTTAGCCAGCACCTGCAGAACGCTGCGGAAATCATTGACTGCCATTGATTCCACCATCACCCTGTCCCGTATCCCCAAACTTTTCAGGGTGGAAAATGAGGATATCTGGGCGTCTCTCGACGTCCCATACACCTCATAGCCTTTCTTCAGCAGGAGTTCCGCAAGATATGCGCCGTCCTGCCCCGAAATGCCGCAGATAAGGGCTTTTTCATTGGTCATAAATATTTGCTCCGGCCACCAATCGTATTTTATTCATTGTAGATAACTCAATCCCTCTCCGCAAGATTATGAAACGGTACACCCAGGCTACGGATTAACTGTTTTATCATGAGTCGTAATGGTTAAACTACGAAGGAGTGCTAACAGTTTTCGGGTATCGCCGTTAGGCTGAATAGATATCGTAGCCTTATCCAGAATATCCAAGCGAAAATTATTGAGACCAGGGGACACCCTTACAGTACACTCCCATTTACCACCTTCATATGCGTGGCGTTGCGTCTGCCTTCCTGAACTATTTTCAATGTTTAATTCAACTGTCCGCAGATGATCGACCCTGCTTGGTCCCGGGACCAGTTCGACTATGATATTCACAGGCTGTTCGCCGGTTGATCGCAAAATCCACCCGAGGCCCTCGGCAGCCCCCTGTCCAAGCCAAACGATTGAGCCTGGCCCAGCGTAGTCTCGCTCCAGCCCCCATGGAGGGGTATCCAGGAATGGACTCACGCTGACAAGCCCGATCAATGAAGAGTCGATCTTAATTAGTGGTTCAGTCCCGGGGACGCCTCCCGCCGTGGGTGATAGCAGTATTCGATGATTTGACTCGCCAATCTTTAAAAACTTGAATTTTGAAATCGCAAAAGAATAATATGGCTCTTTGAAATTGAGCTCTCTCCATTCGGTATTGCCAAGCCATTCCCGGAGCGGCCCCATAGAAAGCCCGGGTGTGTATGTATCAACAATAATGATAGCCCCTACGTCTCCAGGGATCAAAGTTGCAGGGGAACGAAACGCCGGATTATTGGCTGAAGATGCTATATGCATATTGCTGCGAGCACCTTTTGCAACAAGTGGCCACATATAAGTCTGAGAATGAGCTCCAGCCAGCTTCAAATAGAGCGGCAACGAACGATTTGCTTCAAAACCATATGCTGTTCCGGGGTCGCCCGCCAGGAGAATCACTTTATTGTTAGGAATGTTTTGTGCTAGGAATTCCACCATACGATTGGATGCCACGGTTTCCGCTGTTATCATTCCCGCTATTCTATTCGTTGAGCTAACACCGCCAATGAGTGCCGGCAACAATGACAATATTCCCAGCACCCACAGAAATCGCATCTGTCGAATCCAAAGGACGGATAGCCCCAAAGCAACAGCAGCTGCAAGAATAATTATTGATGGAAATAAATAACGTTCGTTAATTCCATTTGTATACAGAATAATTTGGGGAAACAACCATAGCGCAAATATCGAGGCAGTTGCCAAAAGAAGCGCGCGATCATTTTTTTTATAAATGAGCCCGGACCATACCAGGATTGGCACAACTAACATGAGTTGCATGCCTAATCCCAATTTTGAAATTACGGCAACCCACTGCAGTGGGTTAAAGCTTGTTGCTGACAGTCCACTAACTTTTGCACTGTACCCGTTTGATTTTGATAGGAAAACAGCCATAACAATCGAAATCTCAACAACAAAAACAATCCCCCATGCTATGAGGACAGGGCGAAGCTGTGATAGAGATTTTTCCCAGGAATCGTCACTGAAGTATTTTTGTAATGTCCAGCGCAATACAATCAGTGCAGGGAGAAGAAGGACAAAGCTCTCTTTAACCAGACCAGCCAGGGTTATGGCCACCAAAGACAAAACATCCCATTTGCGCGGGTTGCGCACCTGCGACGCTGATACAATAGCCGAAACCGCTATTGCCACCAGCAGTGTCCCCATTGTTTCCTGAGGAATAAGATTAAGCCAGATCCAGTTCTGATTTCCGCTGGCCACAAGTAGAACGACAAAAACCAAAGTTGAACGCGTGTCGGCCCCGATTCGGCGCATTGCACTATAAAGCAAATAGCATGTCAGAACACCCCACAGCATCACGGCGGCGTGCCAAAGATGCGGGTTTGTTCCGAACAATTTGCACCCTAAGGCAATATACACCCAATAAGCCGGTCTAAACCTCTGGAAGTTCTGGACATCAAGCGCTATACGCCCCAGCCAGTCTGATAAGCCCCATGATGCTCCCTGGACTAAATGATGGTCCTCAACAATATAAAATTTAGCCAGAAGAGATGGCCCCAAAAGAAAAAGGAACAATCCCATAATAGCTGTTAATGCTATAATCGATTCCTTTATCGACAATACGTTGGGGGAATTGACAGAATCAGGCGAGCTCTCAGGCATGAGTGATCTCATCATCAGCGTTTACGCGCTATCACGTACATGATATCAAAGAGATTCAGATAAAAAGCAAACCGGGTTATTCCCATTTTCTTAAAAAAATCATACAACCAGAGTTTCTTCTGTCGCAACACAAGAATATTATGCAAAACATTATCGTTCGTGCGATAAAAGCCGCAATACTTGTTATACAAAACATCAAACCCACAATCGTTCAACAATTTAGTTATCGTTTCTCCGGAAAAATAATGTACATGCGTAGGCGGATGAATAAGTCTCCACTTATCCTGCCTCATTTTTGCCGTAATGCTCGCAATGTCCCCCGTAGTTAATGCCAGTATAGCCCCCGTGGCTGTAAGCTTTTTTATTTTTTCAAGGTACAAATGCGGATCGCAAAGATGTTCGATAGTGTCCCACATGCACACTACGTCAAATATCCTTCCAGCAAAGTCTACATCGAGAAAATCACCCTGTACCACATCCAGCTGCAACTGATCTCGTGCGTACTGAACTCCCTCTTCCGTGACATCGATTCCTGTCGCAGTCAAAAAATCTTTTTTAACAAGTTCCAGGAAGAACCCATAGGCACTCCCAATCTCAAGCAGGTTCCGGTGTCTCGCAGGATTCAGATATTTGCATAACGTCCTGTAACGAAGGGCGAAATTCTTTCTCAAGACTTCTCTATCGGCAACATAGTCCTTATATTCTTCTCCCGCGAAATAACTTTTCTTGTAGAGCTTGAATAAGGCATCCTTATCCATACACAAGTCAGCAAAAACATGCCCACATCTGCTGCATTGCAAAAGTCCTGAATATAATGACCCAACAGTCTCACTCTTACAAACAATGCAAGTTGCCATCAACATCCACGAGCCCACTGTCTTTTACGGCCTTCGGCAACCGCAATCACAAGAAAACCTATAGCCCACCCACGCGTCATTGGATTATATCCTAAATTCAAGATTGTCTATCCCAGGGGGAGGCTATGTTAATCAGTTCATCCACAATATAATGCGGCCTCCCTTTTACTTCGTCAAAAATTGCCCCTATGTATTCGCCTATTATTCCGAGGAAAATTAGCTGCGCCCCGCTGAACATAGAGATAAGGACTGCCAATGTCGCCCATCCGGAAGGAAGCGAGTCAGAAACAAAATACTGTATCACCGTTAGTATTCCTATCGCTAAACCGAAAAAAGCAAAAAGGAAACCGAAGTAAATAGCGGCTTGCAGCGGTTTTTTACTAAAAGAAATCACCCCCTGCAAACCAAAGCTTACCATGCGGCCCAGGGAGTATTTGCTCTGACCGGCAAAGCGCCCTCTTGCCTCAAAGGGGACGCCGATGCTCCTGAACCCCACCCAACTAAATAGCCCACGCAGAAAAAGGTTTCGTTCCCTGATATCCTTTTGGAAAATCCCGGCTACCCGGCGTGAAATCAGTCGAAAATCGGCCGCGCTCTCATGAATTCTGACCGGGGATATCGCATTGACCATCCGATAGAAAAGTCTTGAGGAACCCCTTTTGAAAAAACCCGCATCCGGCGAGTCAGCCCTTATCGTATAAACAATGTCATAACCTTTTTCCTGTTCAGCCAGCATCGCCGGAATCAGCGCTGGGGGATGCTGCAGGTCGGAGTCCATCATCAGCACGGCATCAGACTCGGCATGATCAATGCCCGCCAGAAGCGAAAGCTGATGACCAAATCTGGATGAAAGGACAATAATTTGGACGGCAGAATCCTGGGTGGCAATCTGCTTGAGGATAGTTACCGATTCATCAGTGCCGGGGTCAACGACAAACAATATTCTGGACGAATATCGTTCTGAAATACCAGAGAGCACTTTTTTAAGCTCGCGATAAAATGACTCAATAACCTCCTCTTCGTTGTATACGGGGCAGATGACTGTCAGCGTTTTCATGCTTCTGCTCCGCATAGAATATCCTTCAATGTCTCGTCAAGCCTGTTAAAACTAATCGTTCCGGCGTATCGGTGCAATTTCTCCACGCTCCCAAAATGCACGGGAACATCAACAGACTTTAGTCGTGAACTGTCACATCTAATTTCAATATCATGTAGTCCGGAGATCGCAATCAGCCGCATGAGCACCTCCCTGACCGACACCGGCACCCCAGAGCATACATTGATTATCTCTCCATAGGCGTCTGGGGTCTGTATCAATTTCCAATATATCTTGACGACATCGTTCACAGCAATGAAATCACGAGATGATTCAATATTCCCTACTTCTATGCACGGAGCCTGCCGGCCCATCGATATTTTTTTTATCTGGGAAGCAAAACTCTGGACAACGAGATAATCGGGCATCCCAGCGCCGATGATATTAAAAGGCCGGACAACAACGACAGGAATGCCATTTCTGAAAGCCGCAAGTGCTTCAAACGTTTGGGCGAGTTTACTGATTCCATAGTGGTTGTAAGGCCGGGCTGGCATGCTCTCACGTATCGGAAGATCCCCCTCTACTATCTGACCGTATTCAGCCGCTGTCCCGACAACAAGGATCGGGCACCGAAGTGGAGCGCTTGCACCTAGAGCATCAAACAGCGCAATGGCAATCGCCGTGTTTACCTGGTAATAAAGACGGGAATCTTGGGCATGAACAGCACCTGCAATATGGAATATATAGTCGGGGAGAATATCCCGCAGAACTGAAACCCATCTGCTGACATCAGTCATGTCCGGGACATGATAATGGCGTGCTGCGCCCGTTGCTCTGTATCCGGCGCTGTAGACCTGGACTCCTTCGCATTCAAGGTATGCGGTCAGGTATCTTCCGCAGAAACCTCCGGCACCGGTTAGCAGCGCCTTCATAACAACCCCGGAATAAATTCACTCCGTCTCGCTTCAAATATCTCAGAAGCAAGCTGGTAGTCATCTACCCGTCCGATATCAAGCCAGTAGCATGGCTCTGAGTAACAACTCACCAGATGCCCGTCATTTTTCAGTCTCATCATGAGATCCGGGATATCGAGATATGCCCCGTCTCCAAGATACCGAGAAACACTGGCCTTATTGAGCACATTCACCCCCATACTTACATGAAAGTCGTACGTTGGTTTTTCTATATACCGAGTAAGCATGCCTTCTTCGTCTTTTTCGATAACACCAAAGTCTATTTTCACTTCACGCCGGTATATCCCGATCGTAGCTGCAGCCCCCATCTTCCGGTGAAAGGCAAAGAGATCGCTGTAATTGAGGGTGGTCAGCAGGTCGCCGTTCATGACAAGGAAGTCATCCTCAAGAAGATCAAGCGCTAAAGAGATGGGGCCCGCGGTTCCAAGCGCTTTCTCCTCGAATGAATAGCGGATATTAATTCCGTGTTTTTTCCCATCCTGAAAAAAAGCCTGAAATAATTGACTCATATGGCCCACAGCCAAAATAACATCCTTAACGCCAGCATTTTTCAGTTGCATCAGAATAATCTCAAGAATGGGATAATCCCCTACTGGCATCAGCGGTTTAGGCAAAACGGTCGTATATGGACGAAGTCTGGTTCCTCTGCCTCCTGCTAATATCAGCGCTTGCATGGTCGCCTATAACATATAGATGTTCGGCTTATAAAGATGCGGGTTTTCAGAAATAAATTTAATAACCGAGAGAAGCCCCTCTTTCAGTGAATATTGAGGGGCCCAGCCGATCAGTTCGCGTGCCTTGCGATTATTGCAGATAAGGGTAAAAACCTCACTATTCTGCGGCCTCACCCGCTCATTATCAAGGACAATCGGTTTAGCAAGGTGCATGAGGTGAAGTATCAAGCTGGCAAGGTCTCCGATAGTAATCCCTTCGCCAAAACCTATATTAATCGTCTCGCCAAGAGCTCTGTCTGTTTCAGCTGCACGAACAAACCCATCCACAGTATCGCTCACAAAAAGAAGGTCACGGACAGGATCAAGGGATCCGAGCCTAATCTCGGACAGGGTTAAAGCCTGTGAGATAATCGTCGGGATGACCGCACGCGCAGACTGGCGGGGTCCGTATGTGTTGAAGGGGCGTACCGTGACCACGGGCAGATCAAAGGAAAGGAAATAACTTTCGGCCAGCTTGTCGGCACTGATCTTAGAAGCGGAATAGGGGGATTGGCCCTGCAAGGGATGTTTTTCATCTATCGGTGTATATTGGGCAGTCCCGTAGGTTTCGGAAGTTGAGGTGTGCAGTATCCTGCTGACAGAAAATTTTCTGCCGGCTTCCAGTATGTTCAGGGTTCCCTCTATATTCGTACGAACATAACTCAGGGGGGCAACATATGAATATGGGATGCCGATGAGAGCCGCAAGATGAAAAATGATATCTTTACCCTTGACGCAGTTATCGACAAAACTGCTATCCTCAATATTGCCAAAGACAACCTTGAGAGACGCCTTCATTTCTGGTGAAAGATACTCAAGATTCCCCCAGTCACTGCGCGATGTGTACCGGACAAGAGCAGTCACCTGAGCCCCCAGTTGAAGCAGTCTCTCACAAAGATGGCTTCCGATGAACCCACCAGCTCCCGTAACCAATATTCTTTTATCTGTCCAGTTCATTCCCAGTTTGTCCGCGGAATTTTATTATAAGCAAAATTACTTATTTCTGCCCTAAGTGCTATCACAAGCTAGTCTATTATACATCATAGGGACAACTGCTTAATAAGTCCTAAAGGCAGAAGGCAAAGTTTACACGCAATGCTATCCCGACAAAGCCCCCCAATAGATAGAAAGTCAAATGGGACAAGGAGAAAGTTGAAAAGGATCCGCTTTTCCAGCTGCAAGGCTAATCAAAGACCTTGTCGAGCACTTCATGTACATGGGAAAGCTCAAAGTTGCTCATGAAACACCTGCGGGCAAGGGCGCTCTGCTCGCGATAGTAGTCTCCGTCTTCAGTAAGCCTGAGAATAAGCCCCGCAAAAGCAGCGGCCTCGTCCGCAACGCTGCATCCCGAAAGCTGCCTGTCAGCAAACCCAATGACCCCTAAGCTGGTACAAACTACCGGAACTCCGTGGGCGAGGGCCTCGACCACCTTAATCTTCATACCCGTCCCGCCCAGAAGAGGGCAGATGGCTATTCTGGATGTATTATACACATTCCGCAGGTCATCGGCATACGGCATCACGGTCACATTGTCGAGTGCCCGCGGCAAGTGCGCGCTTATCTTGCCGACGACGAGATAACGAAGCTGAGGAGATAGCAACGGCATGATCTCATCATAGAACCACCTGATGCCTTTTATATTATGCTGATTATCCGAGGCCACAATACAAACATCATAGGCAAATTCTTTCCGGTCAATTTCAGGTTGAGCCATAAAATGTGGCACATAGAAGTATTTTGGTTTTTTTGAGAGACGGGAAAAAAAACGAAGTTCCTCTTCATTGATACAAAAAACCCTGTCAAAGAGATCAATTCTGCGAAGCTCCTCGTTCAGTAGTGCCCCCACATCAACGTGGCCATCTTCCGCATCAAACAGATTCAGGGTAAGAAAATCGCTGATTTCCAGCACAAGCGTCGTATTCGGATAAGATCGGTCCTCGATGAGATTTGCCCAATACGCATAGCTGATCAGGATATAGTCATAGTGTCGTTTACCTACGATCATATCGAAATATTCCCTCATCCCCTTAAATGCAAAATCCGGCAGTTCGCAATGTTTGAGGCCGGGACGTTTAAAAAAAAAGCGGGAAATAACTTTCTTCCAATGACCGGCCGTCAGGGACAATTCCCTGAGACCCTTCTGGAAATCGTAGAGAAAAAGCTCCTCCAGCTGGATATCCCGATTGTTGATATTCCTGCTGGCGGGCCACTCATCAACAAAACCCTGCAGTCCGAGCTGGTCGACGAGGAACCCTCTCCTGGTGAAATACTTCGCCAACTCATAGTATCGTGCATTAATACCACTGTTCCGCAGGGTACAATTATGCGGATACACGATCAAAATCCTTTTTGAGTCCCCGCCAGAAAGCACCGAACGGGCGTGATCGGGTTGTTGTTTCATGTGTTATTGCCGAATAGACGATACGAAGATTTCCCGGCTATCAGCCGGTAGGATATTTTATAAGAAATTCTATACAGAGACGCATAGAACCGGCGACCTCCGTATTTCTTGCGAAGGATAATTTCAACATACCGGTACCATGCTGAAATCAGGAAATAAGCTATGTTTTTTGAGTACTTCCAGGCAATCTGCATCTGCTCTCTGTACCGAAGAGCCGCGAGGCTGTTCGTCTTGATTCCCGGATAAATTCTGAAGCAGGCGAACACATCATCGGTCTTATGGCAGAGGACCCCCGAACTGAGAACCCCGATAAAAAAGTCCGCATCAAACGCGCACACGTATGCCATATCGAGAAGCTCCGCATTGTAGATGCGCGACCGAATAAACGTGGCCGGTTGCAATATATGATAATCGAGAAAAAGCAATTCCTTGATATTGAGCCGGTCAACGTGGTGGAGCCCGAGCTTACCCCCCTGTTCATCTATAAAATATCCATCAGCAGTCAGCATATCCAGAGTTTCGTTTTCCCCGAATAAGGACACCACTTTCGAAAACACGTCGTTGCTGTAGTAGATGTCGTCGGAGTTAAGCCAGCACAGGATATCCCCGCGGGCCATGGCAAACCCTTGTATAATGGCATCAACCTGCCCCTTATCTTTCCGGCTGACCCAGCGGTACTCAATACCTCCGCAGCGAATCTCCCATTCACCGGATTCCAGCATCCGGTCATATCGGGAGATGATTTCCCTGGATTCATCGGTCGACCCTCCATCCATTATAATATAATCGATCAGAAAGTCGCCCTTCTGAGAAAGAACACTTCTGATGGTTTCCTCGATATATTTGCCCTGATTGAACGATGGGGTCACCACGGTGATCTTCATGCGTTTGCCGGCACCATCGCTATTTGCGCATCGCCAGGAGGGCAAAGCGCGCATACACACTATCATGAATTGCAGAAACATTCGTAAAATAAAGTATTCTGAAGGTAAACATGTCTTCGTACGGTTTCAGTATTCTGAAGTAAAGACTTTCGGCACTATAAAATCTCGCAAATCTGTTCGCCCATCCCTCAGTGCAATACACCGTTGCCTGATCGTCAAAGACAACATTATTACACGCGCTTATCAATGGGTCAGTCTGGTTCGCGGGAATTTCATACATGTAGAGCGGTACAACACTTACTACACCACCTTTTTTCAGAACCCTGCCGATTTCACGAAACACGTCAATATCTCCGGTTCCTTCAAAGTGTTCGAGCGAACAGGTCAATGCAATCTTGTCGGCAAAGTTGTCGGCCACGGGCATACGCGTAGCATCCCCCCCGATCTGATTACCTGAAATTCCCTCGGGATACATGATATCCTGCCGATAGCTGAGACAACCGGAAAGCGAGGAGAAAATGTCCGGGATAGGGCTCCCTTCACTGGCAATGTCGATAAAGACATCCCCTTTCCGCAGATTGAGGAAACGAAAGGCAATGTAGTGCTCAAAGCTTTTTTCGTACAGATTAGATGAATAATAGTCCGGATAGGAGGTCTCATAGCCGGCCGCAATTCTGTACTCCTGATATTGCTGAGGAGAGACCGTTACTTCCTCAAGCGTCGCATAGTGACGGATCCTGCGCTTCACGACCGCAACACTTGCAGCGTCTATGTGGTTTACAAACCCGCTCACCACGTTGTACTGCCCCTGCAGTATGCTTAAACACTGCTGGAAATCATTCCCCAGATTGTCAGGCTTATAGGTGTATGCCATCAGTCCTGTATTCCGCTCATTTCGAATTGACCTTCAACCTTGCAGCCGTGCGGCTCAGGGCCGCTGCGGCAACAGTCGACCAAGAGGTCCAGCGACTTTTGCCCGGCATGTCAGAAAAAATATAATCAAGGAGTTCAGCACACTGGGCAAGCCAGCGACTGTATCCGTCAGCCGCATATTGCCACACAGCTGCCGACATGGCCTCTGCCGGAGGGAATGCCAGCGGACGCAGGTCAGTGGGATTGTAAAGAAGCCCGTTTATCCCACGCACAATATACTCATTCATGGTAGGATGATCCGGAGCCACAACAAACTTCCCGAGCGCCATGGCTTCGACAAAGGACATGCCGATCCCTTCGTACAGCCTCGGGGCAAAGAAAACATTCGCCCGGGATGCTGCACGGAAATAGTCCTCGCGGGCATCAAACCATTCTGAGACGGTAATGTTATACCTCCTGATTTCTTCATCTGTCGGCATGACTCTTTTGTACCCCGGCGGATCGACGGCGAGATGGAGGTGAAATGATCTGAAGTCAGCCCCCTCGATTAACATACGAATATGTTCCCAGGTTATGCCATCCGTTCTCTGCCAGAAGAAACCATGAAGCCCATCGTTCATACTGTCACGGGCAGAGGCCTTTTGCTCCGGACGCAGATAGTATTGAAAATATTTCGTCTGCATCTCCAGCCGCTGCAGCTGTTCATGGATTGTCCTGGAAAAATTGACCACCTTAAAATCACGGTACCGCAACCAATACCGGTCCGACCATCCGCCACTGTGATCATACATGGGAATGAGGACTATATTCCTGCATCCGCTGTGTTTCAATTCTGCAGGCGAATATCTATCAATCAACTGAAAGAGAATAAGCGTATCGAAACCCCTGAGTCCCAGGCGCGAGATGTCAACGCGCCGGCCGTTTCTCCATGATTCGTCCCAGAAGATCTCGACATCATGTTCTTCCCTGAGCATGTCCATCAGAAAAAAAGTAGCCGTAGACTTCTGGTGGAACGAGTGATCAATGAATGCGACCTTCTTTCTCACTTTCTTCCCCAAACTATCAAACCATCGTCAGCGAAAACGTCATTGTATATCCTCACCGGACTTTTCATCACTGTCACTAACGCGGCGTCCAAGCTGTCTGAGGGGCTCGGTCATCTTCCAGGCCTTCGAGTTCTTTATTTCGTCCAATTCCCTGACAAGGTCACGCTGCATCATTTCCATCTGACTGATCACTTCGCCCTGCTGTCTGATCACTTCAAGACGGGCAGCCCTATCTGCCTCGCTTGCACGAAGGCGTTCCGAAAATGTCTGCTCCTGCCGGTGAATAACCTCCAGGCGTGCCGCTCGGTCACCCTCACAATCATTAAGCGCCTCCGCCAGCGTTCTCCGGGAGTCATCAAGGTCTAGCATCGCCAAAATCAATCTACTTCCAGGATTGGATGACAGGGCACCCGATATTTCTGTTGACTCTCGAACAGCTAACGCAGTTTTGCCTGCCACGATGAACATATCATATTCGGAAAAGATAGCCTTCTCAAATCTCACATCAGTCATACCCACGGTGTTCATTAATCTATGCACGGATCGTTCACTGAACAAATAGAAATGTTCATCAATCAACATTTTTTGAAAAGCGTGGCATCCCTGCACAAGTTGATCATATGAAGTATTCTCAGGGTAACACGGCGTTTGAATAAGCAACAGTCCGTCACTTCGCAGAAGGTCACGGCATAATTGTAAAGTCTTTAGTGGATCAGCTAAATGCTCCAGCACATCCATCATTACAATGATATCGAATGTCCCCGGTTCTAAGCCCTGATTCTCTACCGGTCCGACAAGCATTGAAACGCCAAATACCTCTTCCGCAAAATTTGCCATCCAGCGGCTGAGCTCAAGGCCGGTTGCATCATATCCTGCCCATCGCATCATAGCAGTGAATCCGCCATGTGAGCTGCCAAGCTCTAATACTCTGGCAGGAGGTAGCTTATATCTCAACAAAGTTCGAAGCCAGTAAAGACACCGCTCAGGCAACTCAGCCCGGGCGCGCGATTCTATTGTGGGAAACCCATATTTTTCTACCGTATACTTTAAATGGTAGTTTTTACCGTAAAAGTCCTTCTCTTCATCATTGACCTTCTCAATATCGCACGGGGGGGGGACTATTGAAACCAGTGTGCCACAGTTTTCACAGACAAAATACCGATCAGAGTATTGTTCGCGTGGCAATGCCCCACACCAACATATTCTCGTTATGTGTTCCGGAGTCGTCATGGTCTAAAGCAAGTTGTTCTCAACCGGTCCATTATGCCAATCCGATTCACCCCGGCAAAAACCCTCCAGAAGAGAACTTCTCGTGCTACTCCCGGAATCGCCGCAACAACTTGTTGGTTCATTGGCCATTTTCCATTCACTGTCGCACCGCATGAATGACAACACCCAAATACATATCTGAATTATCCTCCATGCCTAATACGGCATCGAGCACCGCGCAGAATTGCTCGTTAAACTTTTCCATGCTCCTCAATTCTTTATAAAGCACAGAACCAAATTCTCCACCAGAAGACTGAACATGCCAGAGGTGATCAAGAAACATGAAAAACTTTCCTGTCATTTTGGGAACTATCGGACAATATTCGGTCACGGCAAAACCATCCGCCTCGAGTATTGCTATCCACTTATCAATAGAAAAAGGATTAACGAGATTGTGATACTCAATATATCGACGACGCAACGAATCAGCAAGCTCGGTTGCACCTCCCAAGCTTATCAGGTCGGAAAGAATGTCCATTTCGCTCCAGTAATTTGTCACAACACTGAGCACAAAAGCTCCGTCGGGACGCAGGCATCTTGAGACTTCACCAATTACGTCACCTATATTGTTCATATGCTCAAGCGAACAATTAGCAAATACGGTTGAAAAAGACGCGGGCTGCACGGGAAGCTTGTCTGCGCTGCAAAGGTGGACCGCCTTATACAGCCCGGCCCCTTTTGCCTGCTCGACCACAAACGGGTCTGCATCTATCCCAACCACATCAGAGATTCCCGGCCACAACAACCTGAAAAAGCGACCGTCGCCACATCCCAAATCCAGCACCGGCTCAGCCAATGTATATCCCTTATAGGCAGCATATTCCCAAGCCCGCCAAATTATCATGGATGGTATATGCGGATAGAACCCAGCCAAAATCCGATAGGCGGTCATGACTTCCGCAGCAGATATTGTTTTTACAGGTATTCGTCGTTCTTGAATTCGATCTATCATCCGATTCACTCCTGCCACAATGACAACATTCCACCACTTTTCTTCAATATGAATTTCTGCTTTTTTACATGCGAATATTGACAATTCATTAGAGATATCTCTGCGCTTGAATTTTCGGTGATTTACCAATCATGATTTTCTTCATACCCGGCCATTATTAGCACGTCACCAGCATTTTTCTTGACTACCTCTTTGTGCCTTTCACTGAAATGATTCTTCCAGTCTCCTTTAATACCTTTACGAACAAAGGTGTTGTACTTAAAGGTATCATTCAACACTTTTCTAAAATTCTCCCTCGAGTAGGCTTTAATACAATCTTCCAGCAAATCTGTTGAAACTTGTATACCCACCGACGAGCATAATTGTCCAAGAGTTAAAAGAGGATCCTCCAATAAATCTTCATACTTGCAAATGATGGCTGACTCTTTCAGCCATTTTGCTACATAATTACCCCACTCTAATGACGTTTTCTCTACATACTCATCAAAAGTCATGTCAAAACTTGGCAATATTCCATTATTCACACAAAACTCTTTTTCAAAAAAAAACTTTGAAACTATGACATCGCGTCCGTCACGCATCAAGTGTATATATTGAGCCGGAAAGTTATGCAATGCAGAATCCGGCAATTCATGGCTTTTAATGACACACGATTCAGTCAATCCATAGGAATCGGAGCCTTTGTACCATGGGTGGTTAGTTATGTCAAACAGTTTAAACCCGTCATCTACATATATATCACGCGCTTGTACTGACAATGACTTAGCAAGCATGCTGACAAGCCACGATCCTCCGGATTTAGGAAATTCTGCAACAACAATCCTCACTCTATCTTCTCCATTACCACGAGTTATCTCGCTCATACCCGGCTGCAATCAGTAAATCCCCAAAACGGAGTTTAAAAGATTTTTTCACCGGAGCAGTGAAATGTTCACGCCAATCGCCTGCAATCCCCTTGCGTTCATGTGCTGACTGATCCTCAATACCCCTTTGTCTCCCCCCGGTTACCGACTCAAATCGGTTCGCAAGGACTACTTCCTTCAGTCGTTCCACTGACACAGGGAGTCTGCAGCAGTCGATCAAAATGTGCTCCAACAGTTTAAGATCATCGGAAAGCAGGTCCTCATACCTCACAATCAATTCACCGCTTTTCAGCCACGATTGCTGTATCAGGGCACATTGCGGCAGCCATTCATCAATCATGTAGATCAGGCCCTCGGTTAGACTCAGACCTTGAAGACGGCACCGGGACTGGCTTATCACAGGTGAAATGACTGCATGACTATATAACATGCTAAAATATGCAGAAATCAGCGTATCCCTCAAATCTCGCATCACTATAAAACATTTCCAGGATGCAGGTAGTTCAACACTGTAAAACTGCTCCTTCGTCAAGTAAAGAGTCGGATAAACAAATCCCTCACGCAGGGGTTCATCAGTGAAATGCGCTGAACCTATTCGGGGTGTGACTATCAGTTCCGGAGCGCAGCCAGATAATATTGCATAAATCCATTGCGAACCTGCTTTCCAGTGAGTAATATGAAAAACGGCCGGGGACACACCAGCACGAATGGCAGACGATCTGCAGGGCTCCTTTTGCTCCACAAACTCATCAATTGCATTGTCCGATTTCAAAGACACCGAACATCGCCCGGGCAAATCGCATAATCCGTGATGCATCAATTGAACATCTTCATAAGTACTCCGCAATATGACAGTAAAACTTCCGACATTCGACAAACTGCATATCCGTAGAAACCTTGTTCTAAGGGCTGCGTAATGAAACATCGAGCGATTAGCATAAGCTTCTTCAGGCATGATTGAAAGACCAACGTCAAAGGTATATTCGCCAGCAGCCACCCGGAGTTCTATTTCCTGAAGGAAGCAGACTCTGTTACCGCTTCTGATATGCGAGGGAACCGAAGAACCATACTCAAGACTGCTTTTCCCATGCACAATGATATTCTTTTCGTTTTTAATAACAACTCCGGCCATCGGCACTTCTATGTCATGAAGCAACACAAACTCAAAATAAAAGAAGGCTCGCTCACCCTGTTCGAAGATATAGCATGGTTCACCCCTTTCATTACATAGGGCAACTCCAGTACATCTTGCCCATCCATTTGAAACGGCAGCAATATTAGAAATATCGATAAATGACTCCAGCGGGGGGTGGGTCAGGCTATCGCAAGCATTCTCGAACTGAGTGATATTATCGGTGCGGTTGTCAGACTTAGCAATGTTCTCCCTACCCGAAAACCCGATCTTGCGTAACTGTTGCTCTATCAAATAATAACGTTTTACTGCTTCCGACGCATTGCCCGCAAAATTCAGAGAACCTCGGTCAAAAAGCAATACCCGGTCGCAAAATTCAGCAACTTCGGTCATAGCGTGCGACACAAGAATTATAGTTACCCCCTTCGCTCGGAGATCCTCAAAACGCTGATAGCACTTTTGCCGAAAGAAGACATCCCCAACTGCCAAAGCCTCATCAATAACTAAGATGTCAGGATCGAGGCTGGCAGCAGAGGCAAAAGCAAGCCTCACAAACATACCGCTGGAATATGTCTTGACGGGCTGTTCAATAAACTCTCCAATGTCCGCAAACTCCTCAATCGTGCGGAGCCGCAACTCAATTTCTTCACGCGAATAACCCATCAGCGCGCTGTTAATATGAACATTTTCCCTTCCAGTAAGCTCGGGGTTAAAGCCCGCACCGAGCTCAAGCAAAGCCGCTATTTTGCCATTTACGCGAACATCTCCTGTCGTAGGATGCAATATACCGCAAATTAACTGGAGAAGCGTCGATTTACCGCTTCCGTTTTTCCCGATTATCCCAAGACTTTCGCCTTTTTTCACCTCGAAAGAAACATTATGAAGCGCCCAAAAATCGCGATGATATTTTTTTCGAAAAGGATGCAGTGCCTCCTTAAGCCGATGTTTGGGGCTGTCGTAGAGGTGGTATTTTTTGCTAAGATTGACTACACTGATAGCTGCATCGCTCATCATTTAAATTTCCCTGCAATAACGAAAAGACTAACAGCAAACAAAGGGCAATATTCCAAAATTCTATGACATATATTGGAGTGTAATGCTCTGGGCTTCACTTTATAATTATCGTTTCAAAGGACATCGGCAAAATGTGGTCGCAATCTCAAAAATATTATAGCACCCAGAAGGAAAATTATTCCTGTCACTCCCCAGTAGTATAACGTCAACTGCCAGTGGATCCAAAAAGGAACAAAATTGATGAAAGAATCACGATAACCTTGGACAATATAATACATGGGATTGAGCTTAATAACTGACTGAATTTTAGTAGGCAGCATGGTCAGATCCCAAAAAATAGGTGTTGCCCAAAAACCAAACTGAAGTATCACTCCAACGATCTGTGCAGTGTCCCGGGCAAATACATTTATCGATGAAGTGAGCCAGCCAATCCCAAGTGCCAGAATACCCATTGCAAAAAAATAATATCCGGCCTGCAGCCAAAACAAATTAAATGGCAGGCCATATACTGTGAGTAGGACAACAAGAATTCCGATAAAAATGGAGTGGGTCATAAGCGCACCAACCAGTTTTACAACGGGAAGGATGCTTAGAGGAAAAACCACTTTTTTTACTAAGTGAGAATTACTCAAGATACTCCCGGTAGAGCCACTGACAATCTCGGTAAACGAATTCCAAATGGCCATCCCAGCCGTAAGCCAGATGACATATGGCACATTATCCTTAGGAGCAGTTCTAAAGCCATATGAAAAAACAAACCATAAAATGGATATCATAATCAGGGGATTGATAAAGGTCCAAAAAAAACCTAGAAAGGATCCCGTATGGTGTGTCGCGATGTCCCTCTTGGCCATCTCATATATCAGGGTCCGACGCTGATACAAAATACCAATAAAATTAATGAAGCCTCTGAACAGAAGATTAAAATTACTCAGCATGGCAGAAGCAAAACTCCTGTGGTCATTCCCTTGCAAAGAAGAGGACAAGCAAAATGTTGACTCTTTGCAGAGGATATGGACGGGAAGACAAAGCTGATCATTTCAGAAGCCATCCATTCTCGTCAAGCAATTTAACAACAGCTTCAACAGACTCTTCCAATCCCATATTTTCCGTATCAATAACCAGTTGGGGCGCCTCTGGTTCCTCATAAGGAGACGAAACGCCGGTATAATATTTTATAATACCATTTCTTGCCTTCTGATACTGCCCCTTTGGATCGCGTTTTTCACATTCTTCAAGGCTGCATTTAATGTAGATTTCAGCAAATAAATCTTTCTGGAATATCTCCCGCACTCGGGCTCTGTCTTCACGGAACGGAGATATAAACGCAGCAAGAACGAGAATGCCAGCGTCAATCATCAGTCTCGAAACTTCTGCGATGCGTCGAATATTCTCTTTCCTGTCTTCCGGGCTGAACCCAAGGTTGGAATTCAAACCATGCCGCACATTGTCGCCATCCAGGACGTACACTCGAATCCCTCTGTCGAACAGTTCTTTTTCGACAGCATGGGCTATGGTAGACTTGCCGGAGGCTGAAAGGCCGGTAAACCAGATGAGTCCGCTTTGGTGGCCGTTCAGGGCGTTCCTGTCGCCTCTTGTTACCGCCCCCTGATGCCAGATCACGTTCTTTTGCATTTTTCGGAATATCCTTCACTTAAAGTACAACAACCAGAGCTTTGACAAAAAAAAGTCTGCTGTCTGTAGCTTACCAGACAGCAGACTTTTATGGTAAAAAAACAGCTAGTTACTTGGCAGAATTTTCGAGCTTGTCAATCTTGGCAGACAATGCCTCGATGGTCTTTGTCTGTTCCTGAACCACTTTAGTCAGGACAGCGACTACATCCATTGGGCTTAAGCTTTTTCTGTCCTGCATCGCAACAAGACCAGGAACATCTTCGGCAATAAACCCAACATAGGTATGATCGGGCTCAGACTTGTAGTTATATACAACCGGGCTAAGATTCTTTACGGTTTCAATAGCTTTTTCAGCGCTCAGTTCCTGAATATTCTCTTTGTATGCTCTGCTCGATGCATTCGTCCACACACCACCAACTGTGACATGTGCTCCACTAGCCATATGCAGAGGGAAAGTAGGTGTAATTCCGAAACCGACGTTACCACTATAGTCAATCATCATCCTTGTGGAAAGGGTTATCGGATTACCGACAGTGCCTCCCGAAGTCGTAAATATTCTATACCCGAGTCCTCCTGAACCTGCAATGACAGCCTTTCCGTCTGATGACTTCTGAACCCATACACCACCGTCATAAGCAGCACCGGACGAAACAAAGAAGTTATTATCAGCAAGTGATGATATATATCCTCCAGAATCAGCTCCGGCAAGTGAAAAATGAAGCGATGATTTAGCCACGCCGCCACTCGTGACATTTACCATAGCCGGATCTGCCTCAACTCTGAGTATATTATTAGCTGCAGTATCCTTGACAATCAGCTTGTCAGCACCAAACGACGGAACTACCATCAACCCCATTATTGCTACTGCCGACAACATCACTACAAATAACTTTTTCATACTTTTCTCCTTTCCTTAATCGGAAAATACGTTAATTTAAAGATATCACATCCCAAAAAAAACTTAGGTCCCCTGTTCTGAGATACCTCCTCTCGACTTTATCTATGTTTTTCTTCAGAGGCAACGCCTCTTCATTTTTATCGACAAATTTCAACAGCATGCTCGTATGTTACCACATAAAACATATAAGGCACATAAGTCGGGAACTTCCCGGCTTGTAAGTTTTTCCGGCCTGGGCTGTAAGTTTTGTCCTACAGAAATAACCATATGTCCTGAACCGCTATGCCTTCAAACCGAACAACGAATACTAGTATAATAGTCTACTTCCTTAAAATATTATACTGAAACCTGTCGTATTTTACTATTATTTTTGTTTAATAGTAACATCTTATCAACAAATGTCATTGCCGCTCAGCCCGAATCCGGGACCGGACCTCTTACTACCCTTATATCACAACTCATGAATGTTGTCTATCGGGAATTTTGACCGTCCACCACATCTCCTCTGGCGTCATTCGATGATCAGATTGTCGAATGTGATAGAGCCGCTTCCGGATATGGTCGCCGCTCCCTGAAGTATGGTATAGAGCCGGCTGGCCGAATACTCACAGTCGTACCCGCCTTCGACCCTGACCGGCCTGTCTCCCGAGAACTCAAACGGCCCGGTCTGCTCCACCGCCTGTACCCGGATGGTCTCCCCATCGTTCACTACCTGCCCGTAGGCGTTCAGGAGTGAGCTGTCAGATGCGCTCTTGATTACAAGCCTGGCAACGGGGTTCGGACAGGCAGGCAGCGAAACCGTGACATTGTGGGAGACCGAGTCTGCCCCTCCATTTATTGTAAGAGTAACGGTATAGGACCCTGTCCCGGCTGACTGGTACGTATGGAACGGGTTTTGGAGCGTACTGAAGGTGCCATCGCCAAAATCCCAGGCCCAGGAGGTTGCATTGGTTGACGTATCCGAAAAAATCACGTTATGGGGGGCGCTCCCCGCGGCAACGGGCGAAAAATCAAAACCGGCAACCGGCGGCACACCGTCCTGCGTAACGGTAAAGGTCTGGCCCGCGATCGTCAACGTGCCGGTCCGCTGCGCCCCGGGATTCACATCTGCTGAATAACCGACTGTTCCGTTCCCTTTTCCCGAGGGTGAAGAGGTTATATGGAGCCAGGAAGCGTTATTGCTGACCGCGGTCCAGTCGCAGCAGCGACCGTTGATCACATTGACCGACCCGGTGGCGCCAGAGGCGGCAACGGCCTGGGCATAACTGCTCAGGGCGACCGTATCACACACTGCAGGCACTGTCCAGCCTATGTCCTTCAGCAGGCAGAGCATCACCGGCCCGGGACTGTGGCGGGCGGTCTGGGATGGGATGGCATACACCATAAGGGCATTTTCAGTGTTTCGGAACGTATCGTAATCCAGATGTGCATAGCTCGAACCTGAGCTCCACGTCGCGGGGGCGTAAAGCCTGACACGCCCCTGGCCATTGGCTGTATTTGCGGCATTCGCATTCGGACCGTCGAAATAAATACTCCCGCCTGTCAGCTGTCCCGCAAGTGCGGCCGAGGGATTCGGGAACAAGGCCGTGTTGATAAGGCTCTGACCCGCACCGTTTTCGTTAAAACGATCGTATATCGTAGGGATAGAAACTCCCCACCCCCAACTGCCCGACCCGGTATTAACTCTCATATTCCCGAGAAAGCCGAGTCCGTGGCCGATCTCATGAAGCACAACGCTCACAAAATCGATCTTGCCTGATGGCGTGTTACCATCAGTGCCATAATACCAGGAATAATTCATATTAAAGGCAACGGCAATCTCTGCCTCGGACCCGTTCAGCGAGTCGTCTCCGTTTACGGCATTGATCAGGGCAATCGGGTAAAAGGTGTTTGTCGTCGGCATGCCTATGCCACTACCGTAATAATTGCCGGTCGCACCCCCATGTCCAAGGATAGTTCCGGTAAAGTTCGATGCCCAGCAGGCCTCGATCACGATCGGGACAGCCGAGCTTATCTGTGTTGCCCATATGCTCACGGCGTAGTTAAAAGCGGCCTGGGCAGCAGCAGGCCATGCTTCACAGGTATCTCCCCATGTGTTTGCTCCTCCGCCTGGAACATAATCAACGGTTATGGAAGCTGCCGTTGCATCCATCAACCCGAGGGTCGAGATGATCTGCGGCGGTTCTATCCTGAAGGGATCGTCATAGGGCAAGGCGACAAGGGGTGCAGGGGCTGTCGGCTCCATCCGCCCCCCCGACTGATCAGCTGCATATGTGGCAACAGGAAGGAATACAGCAGCAATACTGATGACCAGAGTACAAATCAACTTATGCATGACCATTCACCTCTCGCCTCTTTCCACTATCGTTTCTGATTCGTGCCTGTGTATAAAGTAGGGTTTGTCATCCTCGGGCCTGACCCGGGGATCCAGAACATATTGAAAACACTGGATTCCCGCCTTCGCGAGAATGACAGCCAAAAACAAAATGGCAGTTTACACACAGACTCTGATCAGAGTATGACGATATTCTCCACCGTGACCGTACCTGCACTAACGGTAAGCCCCTGGAGAGACGTATACGGGGCCCCAGCCAGGGCTCCAAATCCGCAGCTGTACCCACCTTTGAGCACAACCGAAATATCGCGGCCAAGATCGAGCACCTGGGCAGGGCTCAGGGCATAAAGCAGAAGGGTATCATCATTGAGCGTTTCACCTGTGTTGTCATAAGCGCTCTGCAGGGACGCAGAGGGATAGAGCAGGCCGCTCCGCATGTTCTTTGCAGGCCGGTCGGTGCACGGCAGGAAATCAGCGGTAAGGCTGAGTGGTCCGGCTGGTGCTGTTACCGCATGGCTCTGGGCACCCCCGTCGCTCCAGGAGATAAAGAGGTACGGGGTCCCTCCCTCGTCGTTCTGGGGAGAGACGACATCAACCGCATGGACGGAGCCGGCGGCCCAGTTCAAAGTCTGAGGCATCGCAAAAGGCACTGAATCGACGATTATCGAGGCTCCGGCAAAGGATGCCAGGGATATTGGTATGGTCTCCCCTGCAAAGGCCTTAAGACAGACATTGGTGCCCGTAAGAGTATCCGTCACGTCCCCCCAGCTTGCCAATGTCCCATCAGAGCTGATAAAACTCTCACCGGGATTCGCGGTTGCGCCTGAGCTATACGTGGGAATGGGGCTTTCGACCGGGACCGGCCAAAAATAGCCAGGGGTGGTCAACTCCACCACAGCAGAGAATTTCGAGCCTGCAGCCGGCGTAACCGCATCCGGAAGGACGACTGTATGATATCCCGGAAGAGCGAAAACGCCGGAGACCGGCGCGGAAAAAACAGGGGTACTACCGACGACAGGACCAGCCTCCCCCGTGTTCCAGGTATATATATTCAGGCTGTATGCTGAATTCAGCGCCGAAGTATGAAAACTCACCGCAGTGATCGGCTTGCCGGAAGGAGTTGCGGTAAACACATTGGCAAACCATGCGGTATCAGTCCCATATCCGATGTTCCCGGTCATACCGAGCGGATCATAGTCGTACATTTCGCTATTGACTGTCAGCGGTTCTGCCCCGCTAAAGGCATAGCTCTCATAGAAGGCCAGGACCGCATCGTAATAGGAGATATAGAAGTAGCCGGCCTCGCCCCATCCGACGCCCCAGCTGTTCTTTGCCAGGAAAGCCCCGGGCCCGGAAGGTGAAGAGCTGAACAGGGAATACGTATCATCCCAGCCGACGAGCGTCACAAAATGATTGGGAAGAGGACAGTCAAAGCCGCAGGTTGCACTGGCGTTATAGTAATAGGCACAGGGGTTTGGATCAAGGGGGTCCAACAAGCACCGGGCTGTGTAATCCGTCGTACGGTCCGCGGTGTAATAGCTCGCCATAACACCACCATAGTCGAGGATCGCCTGCTTGATTGTGTCGTTGTCCAGCGCATCCAGCCTTCCGGGCAGGACCAGCGCTTCCCGGATATGTTTCTGAGCTGCAAGCCCTCCGGGTGAAACATTCGGGGCAGGATCATACGGATCGGCCGTCTCAAGGACCGGCCCTGCCCAGCGTGCAAGATAGGCGGTTGCCCTGTCACCATTGCCTCCGGTGCGGCCGTCGCCGTTGCCGCCTTCGCAATGGCCAAAATCAAAACCGTGCATATTCAGGAGGTTGTTCTCTGAAAAATCCCAGGTCTCCGCAGGCATGAGGGGTGACTCCAGCGAACCGAACGCGGCAAACGCCCAGCCGGCATTGCAGACATCCTGGTCCCTGACTGACGTTACCCTGTTGTCTGTCCTGAGGTCGTACGCGGCAGGCAGAACCATGGGGGCAAGCAGTTCCCTGTTCAGCGTCTGCCGTGCAACAGACCGGTCTCTCAGGTGAGACCGGTCCACGGGTGAGGGAATGAATCCGCCTTCCGGAGCAGCAGGCAGACCCTTCTGGAGCAGCGGGCTCAGGCTTGTCCCCGGGTCAAGGCCCTGCTGATATCGCACAAAGGCCGGGTTTCGTGGCGCAGAAACCGGAAAGGCATCCAGGGCAAAGGGCTCAGAGCTGAAGCTGAAAACAAAGACCAGGGCAGCCGCGGTCCGCACAAACCGGGACAGGAACAACCGCAAAAGATCTTGTCTTGACGAACGCATTATCACCTCTTGTTCTGCCAGAGCGGCATGCCTCAATAATAAAAAAAGCATATACCATGCCTGACCTGTAATTGTTTATCAGATACTGTTTCGAGCAGCCGCCTCACAATAAATAAAGTCTTTTATATGTATTTTATCATTATCCTGCCATATTTTGTTAGCAGCCCGCTCATTGCCCCCGCAACGCGGCATATCGTCTGTTCAGGCAACGTGTTGTTCTGCCCTGTCCGGCATTAAAGGTGATGACGGAACCGATCAGGTCCTGTATGTTAAAATTGCAGACGCCATGGACAGTCAGCACAAATCCAGACTCAGGGTCCTCCACCTTCTCTATGAGAGCAAGGGGGATTATTTTGGGATAGGCGGGGTCGGCGAGAGGGCATACCAGATATACAGCCGCCTGAAGGAGCGGCATGATATCACGATCCTGAGCAAGAAATACCCCGGGGCGCGGGACAGGTCGATCGAAGGACTGAGCCACATATTCGTCGGCACGGAAAGCAGACGGCTTACCACCACCCTGCTCTCCTACGCCTTCAGGGCTGCGCAGTATGTCAGAAAACACGGGGACGAGTATGATGTCATCATCGAGGAGTTCTCGCCGGCAATCCCGACCTTCCTCGACCTCTACAGAAAGAGACCGGTAATCCTCCAGATCCAGGGCTATACCGGGCGCAAGTATTTCGAGAAATACAATCCCCTTTTCGCACTGGTCCTCTACTGCTTCGAACGCTTCAGACCCCGCGGCTACCGCAGGATCATCACCGTCTCTCAGCAGACTCTGGAGAAGTACACTCGCGGGGCCGGGGCACGCGTTGAGGTCCTGTCAAACGGTGCACCTGACGATCTGTTTCAGTGCATACCTTCTGAAACAGACTACCTCCTTTACCTCGGGAGGATTGATGTCCATCACAAAGGCCTTGATATTCTCCTGACGGCCTTCAACGCCTTTAACCGGGAATCCCCGGGCACCAGACTGGTGATCGCCGGCAGCGGAAGGGACCAGGAGAGTTTCCTGCAGCTGATCGGCAAGCTCCCCGAAGATGCCAGAGAAAAGATCGAGTTGCGCGGGTGGGTTGCCGGAGAGGAAAAGACCTCCCTCCTGAAAGATGCGCTGATGGTCGTCATGCCTTCACGGTATGAGACCCAGGGGATTGTCGCCCTTGAGGCGATGGCCTGCGGCAAGGCAGTCGTTGTCAGCGATATCCCGGAACTGGGGTATGTCCCCTCCTGTGGGGGAGGCGTTTCCTTCAGACAGGGGGATGCCGGTTCCCTGGCTGAGGCCATCACCCGGCTTGCCTCGCACAGAGACCTCCATGAGATGGGGCAGAAGGGCAGAACATGGGTCAGAAACTTCACCTGGAACGCCGTCGCCTCGGAGTTCGAGGCCATTCTCCATGATGCAGTTGCACACGACAACAGAAAATAAGATATAATCACAGACGTACTATGTCGAAATATCTTGTTGTGCTGCCTGCCTTCAATGAAGAGCAATCGATCGGATCCGTCCTTGCGGAGGTCGCGGCCGACGTTCCCTTTGCCGATGTCCTGGTCGTCAATGACGGGTCTGCTGATGCAACCGGCAGGACCGCAGCAAAACATACTGCCATGGTGATCAACCACCCGTTCAACCTCGGATATGGGGCCGCCCTGCAGACCGGGTTCAGATTCGGGGTGAGAAACGGGTATGATTTCATCGTCATGATGGACGCTGACGGCCAGCACACACCGGCCTCAGTCGAAAAGCTCATCGAGGTCATGCAGGAGAACAGCGCCGACGTAGTAATCGGCTCTCGTTTCCTTGAAGGTGACTACCAGATGGACCTGGCAAGGAAGATCGGCAGCCTTCTTTTCTCAGGCATAGCCAGGGCGTATACCGGCGTCAGGATCACGGACCCCACGTCAGGGTTCCAGCTCCTGAACAGAAATGCCTTCGAATATCTGGCCGAGGGTGATAATTATCCACTGGACTACCCCGACGTCAATATCATCATGGCCCTGCACAAGAAGAACTTCAAGATAGCAGAGGCCCCGGTCATGATGACCGAAAACCGGACAGGAAAATCAATGCACAGCGGCATGAAGCCGTTAATCTATATTATTAAAATGTTCCTTGCGATCATCATGGTGCTGATGAAAAGGACGGGGAGGTAACATGTCCTTCGGTATGCGGCTGATGCTCTTCGGACTGGGGATCACCCTTTTTCTGATCATATTTGAACTGGTGCGCCGGAACAGGTTCAGGGAAGAACTCTCGATCGCATGGTTCGGGGTCAGCCTGCTCCTGCTTGCCAGTTCCGTGGCAGACGTTATCATCGACCCCTTCGCAAAAAAGATCGGCATCGGGTATCCTCCCGCGCTGGTCTTTGCCTGGATCATCTTCTGCCTGATCATAGCCCTGCTCTATTTCTCTGCGGTCATCTCCGACCTCAAAGGGAAGCTGAAGGAACTGAGCCAGAAGATAGCAATTATGGAATTCGAGATGGAAAGAAAGGCCTCAGGGGAGAAAAGGCCGGGACAGACCGGTACGGACTAAAGCCGGCCCAGGTCCTTTCTGATCACATGCTTCAGCTGTTCGGGGGCATCATCCATCGTGAGGATCTCCCGGAGGTATTCAGAGGCCTTTTCCTTGTCCCCCTTCATAAAACAGGCACGGGCCCGGGTATAGGGGAGCAGGTATCCTCGCAGGCCCCGCTCGGCCGCCTTCTGAAAATAGGCATCCGCATCCGCCTCCTTCCCCAGCAGAACCATCACCGTACCCATCGAGGCATAGGGCTGGTAAAAAGGCGGGGAGGACGCGACCGACCTCTCTGCGAACTGCCGTGCCTTTTCAGGAGGGCCCTTCCTGATGAGGATGATATCCGCCATCTGTGCAAGGGCCAGAGGGTTGAGAGGGTCAAGGGCCAGTGCCCTGGCCGTTGCCGTCTCTGCCTTGTCGATCTCCTTTGCCAGAAAATAGGCGTTCCCCATACCATAATGGGCAGCGGCAAAAGAGGGGTCCTGCTCCAGCGCCTTCCGGTAACTTTCGAGCGCCTTGTCCTGTTGACCTGTCCGGCGATAGGTGTCGCCGAGCAGCGTATGGACGATAACCGTATCAAGCCCGGTGACCGCGGAGAGGCTCTGGTTCAGCTGCTGTATGGCACCTGCCGTATCCCCTGCCATAGAGCTGTAGAAGCCCCGCAGCACACCGGTTGAGGGATCCCCCTCAAGCCGCGTCTCCATCAGGCCGATGACCTTTTTCGCCTCGGGAAGGTTACCCAGAAACAGGTGCACCATGCCGAGGCTGTAGGCAGCGTCGTGAAAATATTTCGGCCTCTTGTCTGCCGATGCCTGCTTCAGTGCCTCCGTATAGAGCTTCCCCGCAGACGCAAGGTCTGCGGCCTTGAGATGGGCATTCCCCAGGGCCATGGTTGCACGCAGGTTCTGCGGTGCCTTGTTGACCGTATCGGTCCAGAGAGTAATCGAATCCTTCCAGACAAAATTTCTCCGGAAGGTCATACCCCCGAGGACTGCCGTCAGGACCAGGAGAATGGCCCAGAAGGTCTTCTGAGAGAAAAAACTCTCCCGGAAAGAAACAGCGGCCTGGGCAGCAATACCAAAAAAAAGACCTGCCACCGGGAGGTAGTTCCTGTGCTCAAAATACAGGTCTGAACCGACCGCAAGAAAGCTCTCGAGAGAGATGGCGATAACGTACCAGAGGATGCCGAAGGAAATGAACGGGAGCGTCCTCCTCCTGATGATGCTGAACGCAATGAGACCTGCAACAGCCATCAGTGAAAACAGTGTCGACGAAGGAGTGCTGATGCCGGTCGAAGGGACAAAGCCCCAATAGTCGAACACCATCCGCCCGGGGAGGGGAAGCGCAATCAGAGAAAGATACCTGCAGATGACCCTGAACTCAGTCAGGATATGCTGAAGCGGGGTCCAGTATACATCCACCGCTGTCCACGGTTTTTCAGGCACCACCCGGTTCATCCCGAGCAGGACACCGGCCATCTCCCCGACCACCTTGTGCAGGTCCAGAAACACGGTGACGGCCCCGAGCAGCAGCAAGCCGCCGAGTACCACAAAGACCGTCTTCCTGCCCGCTCCGTGCTCTTCGAATCTGGCTATAAAGAAATAGTCATATAGTACAATGAGCGGCATAGCCATGATGGCGTTTTCCTTTGAGAATATTCCCATAAAGACAAAAACAGCAGAAAGCATATAAAAAAAGGCCGCTGAGGTGCCGGAAGCTGCAGGCCTCCTCCCATAGATATAGCTGATCAGGGCAAGGAGACTGAACAGGGCGGCCAGGGAGGCCATGCGCTGGACTATGTACGAGACGGCATTAATGTTGATCGGGTGCAGGGCAAAGACCACACTGCTCAAGGCTGCAACCGGAAAGGCATACCGGCTGAACCGTTCGCGCATCCCTGGAAGGCGCAGGGTCAGGAAGGCGAGCCAGTAGACAAGCGCTGCATTGAGTACATGGATTGCTATGTTCATGATGCGGTAATTGACAGGGTCGAGGGGGTTGATCCATTTATTGATGAGGAACGATACATAGGCCAGCTTCCGGTATCCGAGCCTCAGGTCAAGACTCTTTTCAATGCTCGCAAATTGTCCGATCGCCGAATCATCCAGCGCCCACGTTCCGGTGAGCGAGTTCGCATACGCCAGAAAAACGGCTGCGGCGAGACCTGCAAGAAAAAACAGGTGCCCCCTGAGGGTTATAGGGGAGACCACTTCCTGGCCAGGCTGAGGCAGCTGAACAGCTCTATTTTTCTGTTTTCCCATGGGCCGTCAATTGTAAAGTATTTTCAAATTGCCGCGCAAGGTCATCCCAGAGGAACTTGCGCGCATAGACACGACCGGAAGCGCCGAGTTGCCGCCTCAAATCCTTATTGTCAAGGACATTCGCCAGCACCTTCCCAAGCCCCGTGTCCGAACCGGACGGGAAGCTGAGCCCGAAACCGTTTTCAGACACAAACGCAAGTTCCGGGATATCACTCACCACGACCGGCTTTGCACAGGCAGCCGCCTCGATCAGGCTGACCGGCTGGGACTCGTGGCGGGAAGGCAGCACAACAACCCTCGCACCCGAGAGCAGGGCTGTCTTTTCCACTCCTGACACAAACCCCGCGTAGCTGATCCGGCCCCTTATATGAGAGGGAACGTCTGCAACCAGCGATGAGAACCGGTTGAATTCATACCCCGCCATAACCAGCCTGAGGTCAGGGTATCGGCCGGCAAGCGAGGTAAAGGCCGAAATCAGGAGATCGAGGCCTTTCGTGTGACTGTCAATTCTGCTAAAAAAAAGAACATAATCCCCGTCAACAGGTACCGCATCAAGAAGACCGGCATCAACTCCGTTGGGGATCACGGCAGCATACTCCACCCTGCCCCTCACCCGACGCATGACCTTTTCCTTCGTAACCGGCGAAACAAAAACAAACCGGTGGTACCATGACGGGTAGAACCTCTCGACAAGGAACATGGGAAGACCGTAGTACAGGGGGAATTTTTTCAGGGCCTGCTGTTCCATGATACCCTGCACCTGAAGGACCACCGGCGTCCTGGTAAAGAGGCCGGAACAGAACGGGGTTGACGGCAGGAAATTCTCAACGATCACATCAAAGGCATCCCCGTACCTGCGGACGAAGTCCGCAGCAGCCACCGTGTAGGAAAGGACACTCCGCGCAAGGTCAGGACTCCCGGTGCCGGCAAAGATATAGCGTATACCCCGGACCTCAGTGTCCCTTGCCCCGGGATATTTCATGCAGAGGAGGGTTATTTCATGGCGGCAGGCCAGCCGCTGGTAGATCTCACAGGCCCTGACCCCTGCGCCGCCGAATCCGAAAGGGCTGCCGGGACTTTCGTAGATAAGCTGGAGTATCTTCATGTCAAATCATAACCACCGGTAGTATAATACCATTCAATGGACGACCTGCAGCAATACCGGATCGGACTCCTGGCGGCCTACCTCCTGGTCCAGGGGGCCGACTTCTGGCTTGAACTTCTGAACCTCAGGCATATGAAACAGCATGGCCTGACAATACCCGCGGGATTCGAAAAATACCTTGACGCTGAGACCCTCGGCAAGGCAGTCGCCTATGCGCTCGACCGGATGCGGTTCGGCATGGTCGAAGCGGTCATCGGCAGCGCGCTGCTTCTCCTTTTTCTCTTCGGCGGTCTCATCGGCCGCTATGACGCATGGGTCAGCTCCCTGGATCTGCCGTTCATCGCTTCTGGGATAATCTTCTTCCTGGTATTGCAGCTCATCAGCACAATAGTGTCGGTCCCCTTCAGCCTGTATAATACGTTCAGACTGGAAAACAGGTACGGCTTCAACACGATGTCCGCGAAACTCTGGGCCTCGGACCTTCTGAAGTCCACCCTCCTGTCGACGGTCCTGCTCTGCGCAGTCCTGGGAGCAGGCCTCTGGATCGTTCAGTCGAGCCCGGAGCACTGGTGGCTCTATGCCTGGGCCTTCTTCCTCGCCTTCAGCCTTTTCCTGATGTATATCTCGCCGTATGTGATCGAACCGCTCTTCAACACGTTCACCCCGCTTGAGGGAGATGCGCTGACAGAAAGGATCAGGCAGACTATGGCAAAGGCGGGGATTCAGATACAAAAAGTCCTGAAGATAGACTCCTCGAAGAGAAGCCACCATACCAACGCCTATTTTACCGGCATCGGCAAGGTGAAGAGGATCGTCATGTATGACACCCTGCTTGCAAAAATGGACGACAGGGAAATAGTCGCAATCCTGGCCCACGAGATAGGACACTGGAAAAAGCGGCATATCCTCAAGCGCATCATCACAATCCAGGCCCTGGCCCTGGTGGGCATGTATTGCTCATTCAGGCTGCTGCAGACCGACCTTCTGCCCTCTTTGTTCGGGCTGAAGGGGGCGACATTCTATTCGCAGGCGGTCATGCTCAGCTTCATCGCCGGGATCGTCATCTTCCCGTTTACCGCCCTGTCGAACTATATTTCGCGACAACACGAGGAGGCGGCGGACCGCTTCGCCTCCGGGCTGACAAAGGACCCCGAAAGCCTGGCAACATCACTGATCAAACTGTCCAGGGACAACCTTTCGAACCTGCACCCCCATCCGTGGTATGCGGCATTCAATTACTCGCACCCGCCGGTGACGGAGCGGATCAGGAAGATACGCTCGATGAAAGAAACGGACCCGCTGACACCGGGGGAATAAGCAATCCGGGTGTTTGCGTGGCGGGCCTTGCGCGGCTGGAATAACAGGAATCGTCGTGAACAGAAGAAAGATTCCGGGCAGGCCGGAACGACAACAAGGAGAAGAGGTCAGATCCTGACAGGGATCTGCCGGTCCCGGAGATACTCCTTTGCCTCCCTGACCGTATACTCCCTGAAATGAAAGATAGAGGCTGCAAGCACCGCGTCGGCCTTGCCGAGAGCCAGCCCCTGATAGAGGTGCTCAAGGGTGCCGGCCCCGCCCGAGGCGATCACCGGGATGGACACCGACTCAGATATGGCCCGGGTCAGCTCGATGTCATACCCGTCCTTCGTGCCGTCCTTGTCCATGCTCGTCAGCATGAACTCGCCGGCTCCGAGTTCCTCCATCTTTTTTGCCCACCGCACTGCATTGATCAGCTTCATCTTCCGGCCGCCATGCGTTGAAATCGCCCAGGTCAGCTCATCAACCGGCAGGCCGAGGAGCACCTCCCGCATGCCGGGATCATCTGCCCAGCCCTCACCGGTAGCCTCGTCCATATTGCCGGCGACCCTTTTTGCATCGATCGCCACCACAATACACTGGCTTCCAAACCGTTCTGCTGCCCTGCTGATGAAATAGGGGTCTTTCACTGCAGTCGTGTTGATCGAGACCTTATCGCACCCCGCATTAAGCAGGTCCCGGATATCGTCAAGGCTCTTGATGCCGCCGCCGACGGTCAGGGGCATAAAGACATCCTCGGCCGTCTTCTCGACAATGTCCAGGATGATCTTCCTTTTTTCATGAGAGGCGGTGATGTCAAGGAAGATGAGTTCGTCCGCTCCCTGCTCATCATAGAACTTCGCATTTTCGACCGGGTCACCTGCATCGCGCAGATTGACAAAACTGACACCCTTGACCACGCGGCCGTCCTTGACGTCGAGACAGGGGATGATCCTTTTAGCGAGCATGTTCTGCAGCAGCCGCGACGCTTATGGCCTCTTTCAGATCGAGAGACCCCGAGTAGATAGCCTTGCCGGTTATCGCTCCCCATACATTCGGGATTGTCAGAAGGTTTCGCACATCATCGATCGTTGCGATCCCTCCCGAGGCAATGACCGGTATCTTCACGGTCTTTATCATCTCCTGGAGCGCCGGAAGGTTGGGACCGGTCAGCATGCCGTCCCGCGCAATATCCGTATAGATGATGCCGGACACTCCGACGGTCTCGATCCTCCGTGCAAGCTCTTTCGCCTCGATCGCGCTGACTTCCTCCCACCCTCTGACAGCCACCTTGCCGTCTTTGGCGTCGATGCCCACGAAAATCCTGCCGGGAAATTTGTTGCAGGCCTCAACCACAAAACCGGGGTCCTCGATAGCCGAGGTGCCGAGGATCACACGGTCAATCCCTGCCGAGACGAGCTTATCGACGGTCATGATATCCCGGATGCCGCCGCCTACCTGAATGGTTATCTTCAAATGCTTCCTGACCTCGAGTATGCTCGCAAGGTTTTTCTGGGTCCCGGTAAAGGCCCCGTCAAGGTCTACGATATGGAGGACCTTTGCACCATACGATTCCCATTTCCGGGCCGTGGTCACCGGATCGCGGGAATAGACCGTAACCGCTTCCTTCTTCCCCTGCTGCAACCGGACACACTGGCCGTCCTTCAGATCAATCGCTGGTATAATTAACATGCTTCTACTATACCAAAAACGTCATGATATTCTGAAGTCGTCGCCGGCCCATACATCCGGCTGGCACGATCTATTTGCGGGCAATGCAGTATGCATAAGAACTGAACAGGCTCCACCCTCGTGCGCGGGCGGTCTGCGACAGCCAGCGGTCAAGGGTCCCGAGCACCGGGAAACCCTGAAAATAGTCATGCCCGTAGAACGGAAGGACAGCCACATCGCGATACCCGACTGCCTGCAGCATCGCCGACATCCTGCCGCTGCTCCCGAAGCACCACGAATAGTGCGCCGGCAGTTTGGGGATCTGGCCGTCATTTCTTTCCCTGAAGAAGAAGCGGACCAGGGAAGACGAGAGTCGCTCAGGAAGAAGTTTGTTGATCACAAAGGGAGGACTGTAGAGCGTCGGATAAAAGGCGATCGAAAGCCCGCCGTCCCTGAGCAGGCTGAATATGTTGCGGTACGCGGCCTGTGAATCGGGAACATGTTCGAGGACCATCTGCGAAAAGATCAGGTCATAGGCTGCACCGTCAGGTATATCCTGCCCCGAAATGTCAAAACATGCCTTTGAAGCATAATCGGGCCCCCGGTCCAGTTCCCGCTGGTCAAGGTCGTTGATGGTATACTGCAACCCCAGCCTGCTGACATCGCCGTCAGAAAAAAGCGGCGAGCGCCCGCCCCCGACCTCGAGCACCCTCACCGCACCATTTCTGACGATGAGGGTCTCCAGGGAGCGTTTATAATTCAGCCATGCCCAGGCAGCATCGGGGGTATAACCCAAACCCGCAACCAAATCACCAGTACCGTTCATGCCGCAGCGCCGTTAGGCAGTACCATAATCTGTTAGCCTAGCAAAACCGGCAGGTGATTGCAATGCCGCCATCCCCCCCAGCTCCATCCGCCTGCTGCAGGAACTCCGTATATCTTTCTATATCAACACCGCCTCAGCTATAATGGGATACGGCGGTGAACAAAACCAATTATCTGAGGTTCTTTAACCACATCGTATATGAGACGGACTGACATCTGACATGCTGCGTCGACGCGCAAAAAAACTGAAAAACCAGGCTGAGAATATCCTCCTCTTCTGCATCGACGCGCTCCTCGTCCTCGGCATATTCAACCTTTCCGTACTGATCCGGCTGCATGTCCTTCCCCGGTTCTACACAGGCTTTCCCCAGGGAAGTGCCTCTGACGCCTGGTGGATCATTTCCGTCTGGATCTTTTTCTTCTTTTATGAGGGACTCTATACCATGCGGGCCTCGTTCTGGGACGAGATACGGGCCCTCTGCAAGGTTTCGCTGCTCTCGACCGCAGGGGTCTTCGTCATCGTATCGATCGGCAAGCTGAGCGCGGATGTATCGCGGATGGTCATCCTCCTCATGGGGGTATTATCGTTCATACTCCTGCCGCCTGCCCATATGCTCGCAAAGAAGATCCTCAGGCAGATCGGTTTTCTGAAACGACGGGTGCTCATCCTCGGGGCAGGAAAGACCGGCGAGCTCATACTCCGGGCACTCAGGCGCGAACCGAACTTCGGGTACGAGGTGATCGGTTTCGTCGACGACGACCCGCTGAAATGCGGGGAAAAGATTGAGGGTGTCAAAATCCACCGTGGAATAGACAAGGCACTCAGCTATATCAACAGGGCCGACATCGAAGATATCTTCATCGCCATGCCGGGCGCCGGCAAGGAAAGACTCCAGGGCCTCATCAATCACCTGCAGCACAAGGTCGAACGGATACTCTTCGTCCCGGACATCTTCGGCATCGCCGTGCTGGGGACGAACCTCCAGCATTTTTCGACCGAGGAGGCCTTTGCCCTCGAGATGAAGAACAACCTCTCCAACCCGGTCAATATCTTTATCAAATGGTGCTTTGACGGGATCGTCAGCGTCCTGGCCATCCCCTTCCTGCTTATCCCGATGGGGGTGATCTCCCTCATGATAAGGCTCGACTCAACAGGACCCGCAATCTTTTCGCAGGAGCGGGTCGGGAAGAAGGGCCGGCCTTTCCGCTGCTACAAGTTCAGGACAATGTATGAAAATGCCGACAGCATGCTGGCCGGAATCCTGGCCGAACGTCCTGACCTGCGTGACCGGTGGGAGCAGTACTGGAAGCTGGACGACGACCCCCGCATAACCCGCGTGGGAAGGTTTCTCAGGACCACGTCTCTCGATGAATTGCCGCAGATTTTCAATGTGCTGAAGGGCGAGATGAGCCTTGTCGGCCCCCGGCCGGTAACCGGCGAAGAGATTGAGGTGCACTACCGGGACCTGGCCGAGCTCTGCTTCAGCGTCCCTCCCGGCATCACCGGTCTGTGGCAGGTCTCGGGCAGGAACAACATCAGCTACGCATACCGGGTAGGCCTTGATTCGTGGTATGTGAGGAACTGGAACCTCTGGCTCGATATCGTCATCATCCTCAAGACGATCAGGATCGTGATCATGAGGGAGGGGGCCTTCTGAACCTGTTCGATTTCTGAAGCAGGAACAGGGTCCTGCCCCCGTCCCGGATAGAATTATTAGCGCAAGATAAAATATAATAATTCACACAATGGAAAACAGTCCCCTCGTCTCTATTATCGTCCGAACAAAAGACAGACCCGCACTTCTGAAAATTGCCCTCCAGAGCGTCGCCGGACAGACATACCGGCCGCTTGAGGTCGTCCTGGTGAATGACGGCGGGTGCGAGCTGGATATCGCCGATCTGCAGCAGACCCTTGGCGATATCCCCCTGAACTATATACGACTCGAAGAGAACAAGGGCCGGTCATCTGCAGGGAATGCAGGGATAAGGAATGCCAGGGGTCTGTACCTCGGTCTTCTTGATGATGACGATCAGTTTTATCCCGAGCATGTGGAAACGCTCATGGCCTCCCTCCTGCAGAGCGACAGCAAGGTTGCGTATACTGACTCAACCTGTGCGTCCCAGGAACGGGTGGGGAACGAATACGTGACCGTCAGCAGAAAAGTCCTCTACAATGAGGATTTTGACCGGGAGCGGTTGCTGGTAGCCAATTACATCCCGATGATTAACGTCCTGTTCAGCAGGGACCTGGTCGACAGGGCGGGCTTATTCGATGAAGAACTTGAAGCCCACGAAGACTGGGACCTGTGGCTGCGGCTCTCCCAGCACAGCGATTTTCTGCATATCAGCAAGGTAACCGCCGAGTTCAGCATGCGGACAGACGGGACGACCATAACCAGCAATAACCGGAAGGCATTTCTTGAGACGGCACGCATCATCCACAGGAGATATTCCCACCTTGCCACCGATGAGAAGAGCGTGAAAGGCCAGTATGCGATCGAGTGGATTCTTGCAAAACAGGTGGTGGCAAACGGCGAAGAACTGGGGAACCCGTATCTCGTAGATATCGCAGATTCACTGATGCAGCAAAAAGAAGCCGACATAGCTCATCTCAAGGCGGTATTCCATGAAAAGGACTCTCAGACAGGGCATCTTGAGGCGTCTGTCAGGGAGAAGGCCGCACAGATTGTGAGTCTTGAGGCGACGGTCAGGGAGAAGGCTGCACTGGCGGAGAACCTTCAGGCAGCAGTTCAGGAGAACATTGCTCGGGTGGAGAACCTTGAGGCCGTTGTCAGGGAGAAGGCTGCGCAGGCGGAGAACCTTCAGGCAGCAGTTCAGGAGAACATTGCTCGGGTGGAGAACCTT
>CAZCKU010000001.1:0-58230 GCA_964499365.1 uncultured Thermodesulfovibrio sp. | reverse complement strand
GAGGCCGTTGTCAGGGAGAAGGCTGCGCAGGCGGAGAATCTTGAGGCCACGGTCAGAGAAAAGGATGCCACCCTGAATCATATATACCAATCCCATGGGTGGAGGGCCCTTCTGCTTTACTACAAGGTGAGAGACAGGATATTTCGCCCGGACAGCATGGGTCGGAAGGCAGCACAATTTATCTGGAACCTCCTGAATCCGCGCGCCAACAGCGGAAAGGACGGGCAGAAAAGCTTCATCGCTGCATCTGAAAACCGTCTTGCACAGACATTGGTATCAGTCTACTCGTCACATTCATTTCTCCGGCGCAGTTTTACCGCGGCAAACGGGTTTTCACATCACTATGTGCGCCCGTGGTTCCCGACACTGCACGATAAACTTTTTGTGGATTTCAAGCTGTACCTGAAGAAAAGATGGCTGACCGGAAGCAGTGGCGCGGGCGCCTCCCTGCAGGCGGAACTGTATTCGTTGCCAATGCTGACAGGGGCGGAGTCCTCTCCGAAAGTGTCTGTCATCGTCCCCAATTTCAACCATGCCCGTTATTTGAAGCAGAGGCTCGATTCTGTTTACGCCCAGACCTATAAGAATATCGAGGTGATTCTGCTTGATGACTGCTCTATTGACGGGAGCAGACAGATCCTGGAGGAATACCGGCTGCGGTATCCTGAGATTACACGATGCAGCTTTAACGACAAAAATTCAGGAAGTGCTTTTTGCCAATGGAAACACGGCCTAGAGCTGGCCCGGGGAGAACTTGTCTGGATTGCGGAAAGCGACGATTACTGTTCGGAAAATTTCCTGGAGGAGCTGGTCCCCTCGTTTGCTCATGAGGCAGTCATGCTTGCCTTTGGCAGGTCGGTCTTCGTTGATGGCGAAACAGGACAGCAGACCTGGAGTCTCGAGGAATATCTGTCTGATGTCGCCGAGCCTGCAGTGTGGCAGCAGCCGTTTATTAAATCATCACACCACCTGGTAAACACAATGTGGGGAATCAGGAATATCGTTCCCAATGTCAGCAGTGCGATATTCAGGAAGAGCGGCAGACCGGAACTGCTGGCAGATGAAGCCTGGCAGAGCATGAGGATATGCGGCGATTGGATCTTCTATCTGCATGTTATCCGCGGCGGGTTGGTTGCCTACTCTCCCGTACCGACCAATTACTACCGGATGCATCAGAAGAACACTTCCGTGAATACCTTTACGCAGGACATCTATTACCGCGAGCATGAAAAGGTGGCAGAAGAGCTGGTGAAACTCTATCGGCTGCAGGACGGTGTCCTCGAAAGGCTGCAGCGTGCCCTGGAAGGGCATTGGCGTATTCACCGCAGCGATTATACCGAGAGTGATTTCCTGAGGTGCTTCGATACTGAACGCATCAGGCACCTCGCCGGGAACCGCAAACCGAATGTGCTGATTGTCGCATTTGCGATGGCAAGCGGCGGGGGAGAGACCTTCGCGGTCAGACTCTCAAACCTCCTGAAGGCCACGGGCAACTGCGTGACCCTGCTGAATTTCCATCGGGTGCCAACACAGAAGGGGGTCCGCAGGATGCTGCGTGAGGACATACCCCTGCTGGAACTGGACAGATGGGACAAGCTCAGCGCAGTGGTCGATGATATGGGCATTGAAATCGTGCATTCCCACCATGCCTGGGTCGATGTGACGGTCTGCGCGCTCCTGGAAGACAACCTGAATTGCGGGGTCATCGTAACAACCCATGGCATGTACGAAATGATGCCGCGCGCGGAGATACTCAGGGTCAATCAGCTGCTGAGGAAGCGGGTAGACAGGTTTGTCTATATCGCTGACAAAAACCTCGGCGGCTTCGACTTTGACATTGTTGACAACCGTCGCTTTGTCAAAATAGGCAATGCGCTCGAAACAGTGCCGATTACGCCTGTCCCGAGGGAGAACCTCGGCATCAGGAAAGAGGAATTTGTCCTCTGCATGGTCAGCCGGGCCATACCGGAAAAGGGCTGGAAGGAAGGCATTGCGGCGGTAGAGCTGGCGCGGAAGATCAGCGGAAAAGAAATATGCCTGCTGCTGATCGGCGACGGACCCGAATATGAGCGTTTGAAAAAACGCGGCAAGGCCCCTTTCATCCGTTTCCTGGGGTTTCGGGAGAATGTCCGCGATTACTTTGCAGCCTCTGATCTGGGGTTTCTTCCGTCCCGATTCCGCGGAGAAAGCTATCCGCTGGTCGTCATCGAGTGCCTGCATGCAAATCGCCCGGTACTGGCAAGCGATATCGGGGAGACAGCCAGGATGCTGGAGACCGAATCCGGCCCGGCCGGCAGCGTATTCCCTCTCGATAACTGGAAGCTCCCGGTAAAACAGATCGCAGAGCTTATCGCAGAGTATGCCACGGACAAGGACTTCTATGCTGCACATCTCAGGCGGGTACCGGATGCCGCCAGGAAGTTTGACCCGCAGAAGATGGTCCGGGATTATGAACAGGTGTACCGGGATGTGATGGGCGGCAGGGCTCAGTAGATGATCCGGTAAAGACCGTTCTTCCCATAGGTCTTTGCCACTTCGCACGACTGAAGAATCTTGCCGATCTCATCTTTGAGAAGAAAACTCTCGTTCGTGGTGACGAGGTAAATCTCCCTTTTTTCCTCCTTTGCCTTCATCAGCTTCTGCGTGTTCGTATAATCCTGAAAACGTTTATTGCTCAGCAGCATCACCTGCGGAGACTGGAACCACCCGAGGGCAAAAAGGTTCTGCTCATCAATCCCCCGAATCTCCCGGACTAAAGCCAGGACAGACTGCTTCCCCGTGTCGGTGAGACTGTGCGCAATCTGCGCCGCAGAAAACTGAGGAAGAAACAGCAGCGTTGTCAGGAGGCCGGGGACCACGGCCATACGGCTCCTCCTGAGAAACAGAGGGATCAGGGCGACGATGCCCAGCGCCATTGACCACTCCGCAGGGTAGAGATACCGGTACCAGGCATCGACAGGCCCGGCAAACCACCACAGAACGGTGACCGCTGAATACACAAACAGGTAAAAGGAATAATGTCCTTCACGATAGGACAGGGGCAGGAGAACCACAAGCAGCAGGGCTGCTACCACAGGCAGCCACGGCGCTATAAACCACCCTTGCAACGTCGAAGCTTTTTCGATGATCCTGCCACCAAACCTCTGGAGGCCTTCCCGGTTGAAATTTTTCCGTAGATCGATGAGCTGGCCAAAGCCCCTCTCCTGCATCAGGACTGACCGCTCCTTCTGGGCCACGCTCAACTCTGAATATTTCTGGGGACTCAACACAAGCATGGGCACCATTTTCGTATGAATAAGATAGGGGGTAATGACGAGTGCAAGGACGATTGCAGAATGAAGGATTTCTGCGGCAACCGCCCGGGGAGACCTCGCCTTTATTGCCGGCATCAAGAAATCCTTCGCCAGGAAAAGCCCGATCGCAGGAAGCAGGCCTACGGCAATATTCGTCTTGAGATCCAATGCGAGTCCCAGCAGGAGTCCGCCCCATACCATTTGTCTTCTGCTCAGGAAATACAGGCCGGCAAAGATGAAGAAACAGACGACGAGTTCTCCGAGGGGAACAAACACAAGGTGCTGAAACAGTTTCTGGTTGCAGAGAAAGAGTGCCATGAACACGAGGACAGCCATAACCCTGCCCTTCCCCTCTCTGAAGACCACAAACAGCAGAAAGCAAAGGAACAGGGCATAATAGGCTGCCAGGACGTAGACGGCAACATAATAGTCAGACACCCCGAGCACTTTCCATATCAGGAACACGGGGAGATAAAGCTCGGGACCGGTGCTGATTGTCGGATCGAACGGGACCGACCTGCCGTCATAATCGTAGATAAAGCCTTTCCCGTTGAGCAGATTCTGATACGAGAGCAGGTTGTATGAGGCGTCAAAGCTCGGGTCTGCCTTCGTCCCGAGCACAACAAGGAACACGGTAAATACCGCAACAAGTACCAATGCCAGAAGGGTGTCTCCGTGTCTCTGAAATCGTCCGGCCATGCCTGTTATCCTCCGCGGGCCCTGCCGGTATTCATACCGCGGGCAGCTCCCTGTAAGCCCCGCCTCCCCGTGCATCGGACTGGTCAGAAGCTCCTCTCACGGGGTATAATAACACAGCAAAATACCAGAAGATCTGGGATCGGCGCAGGAAGAGTGCAGCGACACACGGGCGCAGCACACCTGTATGATGAAAAGGGGAAATGAATAATCCTGTAAAACTGAGCGTCGTGATTCCGGTGTACAACGAAGAAGCGGTCATCGGGGCTACGAACACCCGGCTCGCGGAACTCCTCGCCGGGCTGGCGGACAAAAAGCTGTTCAATGACCATGAACTTATTTTTGTTGATGATGGGTCAAAGGACGGATCGCTTGAGATCCTGCGGAAGCTGTCGCGCGAAGACAGGCATATCAGGGTCATCTCGTTCAGCAGGAACTTCGGCCACCAGCCCGCCCTGGCAGCGGGGCTCCTCCATGCCTCAGGAGATGCCGTCGTCAGCCTTGACGCCGACCTCCAGGACCCTCCTGAGCTGATCGAACAGATGCTTGAAAAACACCGCGAGGGCCATGATATTGTCTATGCCGTCAGACGGCAGCGCGATACCGATACAGCCTTCAAGCGTGCAACGGCTCGCATCTTCTACCGGGCCATGCGGCTCATGGGCGTCGATATTATTTTCGATCATGCCGACTACCGCCTCATCTCCGGCAGGGTCATAGAACAATTCAGGGAGATCCGTGAGGTTAACCTTTTTCTGCGGGGCATCTTCCCCTATATGGGGTATAAAAGCGCCATCGTCCACTATGACCGACAGGAACGCTTTGCCGGGGAAACCAAATATCCCCTGGGAAAGATGGTCGCGTTCGCATGGGATGGGATCACCTCCTTCAGCACCGTGCCGCTCAGACTGGCCTCATTTACGGGACTTGTTATTTCCCTGAGCTCCTTTGTTTTGATGGCCTGGGCCTTTATGGTCAAGTTGACCGGCAGCGCCATTCCAGGCTGGGCCTCGACCGTCATCCCGATGTTTCTGATCGGCGGACTGAACATACTTTTTCTCGGACTGATCGGGGAATATACAGGCAAGATCTACAAAGAGGTGAAGGCCCGCCCCCTGTTCTTTATTAAAGAATATCTTAACTTCGAACGGACACGGAACAATGGACCAGACCTGCAATAACCCGGGTGGGAAAGCGGCTGATTCATTCCGGTGCCGTTTTCCTGAGGACGAAGGCCGGCTTGACTGGCTTCCGATGCTGCTTGACGCCTATGCGGTGATTGACCGCGGTATCTTTCTTGCCCTTCAGAGGGAAAAGAGAAAGACCGGACGAAGGCCGGTATGCAAGGCGGGCTGCGGAGGCTGCTGCGGAACTCACAGCGATATCCCGATCTACCCGCTGGAGATGGTCGGCATCTACTGGTATGTCCTCGAAAAGATGGAACCGGGGCTGCGCTCCGGCCTGATGACAAGGCTCGCAGGGCGCTCCGCCCCCGCCACGGGTGCAGCCCCCTGCCCTTTCCTCTCGGAGGACCGGTGCACGGTTTACCCCGTGCGGCCGGTCGCCTGCAGGCAATTCATCGTTTTCAGCAGGCCCTGCGGCGACGGGGAAGACCCCTTTCATACGCGCAGGGGCGATGTCCTGACACCGCTGCAGGATTTTGCGGACAGGGCCTTCTATCTCATGCTGCCTTTTTACGGCATTACCCCGGAGAAAGACCGGAAGGCGGCCATTAAGAACAGGGTCATCCATGCACGGGTCAGGAACCTGAAAACGACCGACTGGCAACCGCTTGCAGAAAGAATAGCAGAGGCACTTCACCACAACAAGGAGGCGTGATGGAAGGGAAAAGAATCCAGGACAGCAGTGTCATCATAGCGCAGGTCATGCTCCCCCAGGACGCCAATCCTGCGGGTAATATTCACGGGGGTGTCATCATGAAGCTGATCGATACAACGGCAGCCGTCGTCGCCAGCAGGCATGCCCGCTCCAACGCGGTCACGGCATCGATAGACCGGCTCGACTTTCATCACCCGGTCTATGTCGGCGACCTGCTTTTTTTCAGGGCAGGCATCAATATGGCCGGCAGGACATCCATGGAAGTCGGGGTGAGGGTCGAGGCTGAAAATTATGTGACCGGAGAGGTAAGGCATACCGCTTCGGCATACCTCACGTTTGTCGCGCTTGACAAGGACGGCAGACCGACACCCGTCCCGCCGCTGATCCTGGAGACTGACGATGAAAAACGCCGCAACCGCGAGGCAACGCTCAGGAAGGAAGCACGTCTGGCTGAGAAAAGACAGGAGGCAAGCTGCCAGCTCGACTCGAAAAACTGCGGCTGACAGGGAGCAGGAAAAGAGAGCTCATCGCCGTATCCTGCTGAGAAAAAGGCGTGTTCTTTCAGTGCGCGGGTCCGTGAAGATCTCCTTAGGGGTCCCGGTCTCGATGATCTCGCCCTGGTCGAAGACCGCGATACGGTCGGCGACATCCCGGGCAAAATCCATTTCATGTGTTGCGATCACGGTCGTCATGCCCCCGGTGACAAGATCGCGGATAACGGCAAGCACCTCTCCGACCGTCTCAGGGTCAAGCGACGAAGTCGGCTCATCAAACAGCATTGCCTGGGGCTTCATCGCAAGGGCCCGGACAATAGCAACCCGCTGCTGTTCACCTCCGGAGAGCCGCTCCGGATAGCTGGCGGTCTTGTGGTCGAGGTTGATCCTCTTCAGCAGGAGCCTGGCCTCCTCGACCGCGCTCTCACGCTGCTGGCCCAGCACATGCACGGGCGCCTCGATTATATTTTCGAGCACGGTCTTGTGAGGAAAGAGGTTGAACTGCTGAAATACCATCCCGACCCTGCGCCGCACATCCCTGATATGACCGTCGCACAGCCGGTCATGACCGCCGGCACCCGAAGGGCCGATTTCGATGCCGTCAACGATGATCGAACCCTGCTGAAAATTCTCAAGGCCATTGATGCATCTCAGGAGCGTGCTCTTGCCGCTTCCCGACGGCCCGATCAGGACCACCGCCTTGCCTTTTCGGACCTCAAGGCTGACGCCCCTGAAGAGTGCATGCTCACCATACTGCTTGTGCAGGCCCCTGACCGAAATCATCGCATTCCCTGCTTCATCCTGGCCTCAAGTCTGCGGGCGAGCCGTGACAGGGGATAGCTCATCAGGAAATAGAGAAGTGCGGCTACCAGCCCGAGTTCAAAGAACCTGAGGGTCGATGCGGCCAGGATACTGTAGGTCTTGGTGAGTTCGACCATGGCTATGATCGAGACGAGAGACGAGTCCTTGAACAGGGCTATAAAATCATTCGTCACCCCGGGCAGGGCAATCCTGAAGGCCTGGGGGAGTATGATCCTCCGTACGGCCAGGGTCTTCGTCATCCCCAGGGAGAGCGCTGCCTCCATCTGCCCTTTCGGTACAGCCCCGATTCCAGCCCGGTAGAGCTCCGACTCGTAGGCAGCGTAGTTCATGCCGAGACCGAGGAAGGCGGCCAGGAGCGGGCTGAGGGAAAGGCCGATATTCGGCAGCCCGTAATAAAGGATATAGAGTTGTATCAGCAGAGGGGTCCCCCGGTAAATCTCTATATACGCGGTTGCCGCACCGCTCACAAGGGGTGTGCCATACAGGCGCGCAAGGGTAAGACCCAGGCCGAGGGTGATCGCCAGCAGCATCGCGGTCGTGGATATGGCAACCGTAATCGCGGCGCCCTTCAGCAGCATCGGGAAGAAGGTATAGAGCGGGGCCTTCCTGCTCTCTTCGATGCCGATATATCCCTGCTCAGGTTTTATCCTGGCGGCAAGCTGCTGCTGCGTCGCGTCCCAGAGGCCCCATTTCTCATAGATCTTTCTGAGCTCCCCCGAGTCTGACAGCTTCACGAGGACCTGGTCTATCCGGTGCTTGAGTTCAGTGTCGGCCTTGCGGATTGCGATTCCGTAAAGACCCTCCCCCACAGGATCTCCGGCATATTTCAATTTCGGATTGGTCTTGCCGTAATATGCCGCAATCGGCAGGTCGAGCAGGACCGCATCGATACGGCCTATTGCCAGGTCTTCATACGGCTCAACCTGTCCTGCGTATACCCTGACGTCGACTCCTGCGGTCTTCATCAGGATGTCCTGGGCAACCGTCCCGGAAAGAGTCCCGACTTTCCTGCCTTTGAGGTCTGCGACCGAGCTGATGGACTGCTCCTCTTTCCGGACGACCAGCTGCTCGGTATATATAAAATAGGGGACCGAAAAAAGGACCGTTGCCTCCCGCTGAGGGGTAATCTCCAGACCGTTCATCGCGATGTCGAAATCCCCCCGCTGCAACGCCGGGATGAGACTGTCCCAGGCATTCTGTGACTGCCGTGCCGTCACCCCGAGTTCACGGGCGATCGCAGCGGCAAGGTCGACCTCGAACCCCACCAGTCGCGACGGGTCCTTCGGATCTGGGAAGACGTAGGGCGCCCCGCCTTCGGCATCAGAGCCCCAGAGGATATACCCGCGTTTCCTGATCTCCTCAAGGCTGCTGCCGGCAGGTGCCGGCGCAGCCCAGACAAGCAGGAGAAAGAGCCCGATAAGCAGACATGCTGTCCTGGAGAGTATTCTCATATAATTATCCCGGGATACGTTAAATCATAGCCGGTTCTGCGGTCAAGGGATAAAATTTCACCAGTATGACCTTGATCATATTTATCCTGAAGCCATGATTATATACTTAATTCAAGTCATGGATTGACGGCATCTTCAAAAAAATCACTCTCAGGAGGTTGTACATGTTTTGTTATCAGTGCGAGCAGGCATCAAACGGCAAGGCATGCACCAAGATCGGTGTATGCGGGAAGGATCCGGAGTTATCGGCGCTTCAGGATCTCCTCATCTATTCGCTGAAGGGGCTCTCGCTCCAGGCGGTCGAGGCAAGGAAGGCCGGTATCGTGGATCAGGACCTCAACATATTCACGACCAAGGCACTCTTTTCGACGTTGACGAATGTAGACTTCGACCCGAAACGGTTCGTGTCACTTATACAGAAGAGTATTGAACTCCGTGACAGTCTGAAGGCAAAGGTGAAGGCAGCAGGGGGGAAGACGGACTTTACGCACGGCAGCGCATCGTTCAAACCCGAGGCCTCGGTCGAAGGGCTCGCGAAACAGGGCCGGCAGGTCGTGGAACGGGTGACCGATATTCTGATCGACCACGACATACAGTCTCTCCAGGACATCCTGATCTTCGGCCTGAAGGGAGTTGCGGCCTATGCCGACCACGCCCAGATCCTCGGCAGGACAGACGACTCGGTCTACGCCTTCATGCATGAGGCGCTTGCGGCCACCACCAGGACAGACCTCGGGTTGAACGACTGGGTCGCGCTTGTCCTGAAATGCGGCGAGATCAACCTCAAGGCAATGGAGATCCTCGATTCCGGAAATACAGGGACCTACGGGCATCCGGTGCCGACCAGGGTCCCCTTGGGTGCAAAGGCCGGCAAGGCGATCCTCGTCTCGGGCCACGACCTCAAGGACCTCGAGGCGATCCTGAAGCAGAGCGAGGGCAGGGGCATCAATGTCTATACCCACGGGGAGATGCTGCCGGCCCATGGCTATCCCGGCCTGAAGAAATATCCTCACTTCTACGGCCACTACGGCACAGCCTGGCAGAACCAGCATAAGGAGTTCGCACACTTCCCCGGCGCGATCGTGATGACGACCAACTGCATCCAGAAGCCGCTGGCAACATACAAGGACAACCTCTTCACCTGCGGCCTTGTGGGCTGGCCGGATGTAGAGCACATAGCAGACGGGGACTTCACCCCGGTCATCGAAAAGGCCCTTGCGATGCCCGGGTTCAGCCAGGACCTGCCCGGGAAGGAAGTGATGGCCGGTTTTGCGAGAAATGCCGTACTCGGCGTTGCCGACAAGGTGATCGAGGCTGTCAAGAACAAGCAGATCCGCCACTTCTTTCTCGTCGGCGGCTGCGACGGGGCCAAGACGGGACGGAACTACTACACGAGATTTGTCGAAATGGCACCGAAGGACACGGTCATCCTGACACTCGCCTGCGGCAAGTTCAGGTTCTTTGACAAGGAACTCGGAGACATCGGGGGCATCCCGAGGCTGCTTGACATCGGCCAGTGCAACGACGCATATTCGGCCGTCCAGATAGCCGTGGCCCTTTCAAAGGCCTTCAATGTCGGGGTGAACGAATTGCCGCTCTCTCTGGTCCTTTCGTGGTATGAGCAGAAGGCAGTCGCGATTCTCCTTTCACTGCTGCATCTGGGCATCAAGGATATCCGCCTCGGGCCGACACTTCCGGCCTTCATCACGCCGAACGTACTGGATGTGCTGGTGAAAAACTTCGATATCAAGCCGATCGCCGCCACGCCGGAGGAGGACCTCAGGACGATACTCGGAGAAGACTGCTGCCAGGATATCGGGGCCGCTGCCTAGCCTGGTTCCCTTCGGAAAAAACATACGCTGCAGAGAGCGGTCCGGGCAGTCCCGGACCGCTCTGTTTTCCAAATAAACATTTTTTGTGCATTCCCTGCTGAAAATCAGTTAGAGTATAAGGCATATGCGTTTTGACGAACTGAATATCCCCGAACCGGTCCTGGAAGGAATACGTGCCGCCGGTTTTGCCGAGTGCACCCCCGTTCAGGCGATGACCGTGCCGGCTGCCCTTCAGGGAAAAGATATCACTGCCCAGGCCCAGACAGGAACCGGCAAGACCGCTGCCTTTCTGATCGCGGTCTTCTCCCGGATGCTTGAGGTGCCCGCCGCCGGGCAAGGCCCTTCGCCCCGGGCGCTGGTAATTGCGCCGACACGGGAGCTGGTGGTCCAGATTGATGCCGAGGCAAAACTCCTTGGCGGTCCTGCCGGCTTCAAAATACTGCCGGTCTTCGGCGGCATTGATTACGAGAAACAGCGGTCGGACCTCTCTAAAGGAGTGGACATGCTGGTCGGAACTCCCGGCCGCCTGATCGACTACCTGAAACAAAAAGTGTACAGTCTGAGCAAAACCCAGTTCCTTGTTATTGACGAGGCAGACCGCATGTTTGACATGGGCTTTATTGCTGACCTGCGCTTCCTGCTGAGAAGGATGTCCCCCTATGACAAGCGGCAGTCCATGCTTTTCTCCGCGACCCTGTCTCATCGCGTCCTTGAACTGTGCTACGAGCATATGAACCATCCCGAACTCTTCAGGGTAACCCCTGAGCAGATGACCGTCGACATCGTTGAGCAGGAACTGTACCACGTCGGAAAAGAGGAAAAGTTCGGGATGCTCCTGGGCATCCTCAGGCGTAATCCTGACGGGCATTTCATTATCTTCTGCAATATGAAATCCACCGCAGAAAGACTGATGGCCCTGCTGAACGCAAACGGGTTTAACAGTGCTGCCCTGACCGGCGATATCGACCAGAAAAAACGGATGAAGATCCTTGCCCAGTTCAAGGACGGCAGCCTGTCGGTGCTCGTGGCTACTGATGTGGCAAGCCGCGGCCTGCATATCGACGGGGTAACCCATGTCATCAACTACGACCTGCCCCAGGACGCCGAGGATTATGTGCATCGCATCGGCAGGACTGCCAGGGCTGGTGCGGAAGGCAAGGCGATAAGCCTCGCCTGCGAAGACTACGTTCTTTCCTTCCCCGAGATAGAAGCATACATCAAGCAGAAAATACCGGTTATCCCCGTTACGGACGAGATGATCGTCACCGACTACAAACATGTCTCCACGAGATACCGCAGCAGGGAATCAGGACCTTACGGAAAAAAACCGGGACAGCGGTCCGGGTCCGGCAGCAGGCCGTCATCCGGCAGAAGCGGCAGCGATAAATCCCGGGGAGCAGGAAGCCGGAGACCGTCAAGACCAGCAGGAAAAGGCCTGAAGAAGACCTGACCTGAAATGCAGTGGCGCCGCCTGCTGCGCCAAAACTAAACCGGATCAACCTCCTCATAAAGCGGCGACGACGTAGAATAATACGGGACCTTCTCTTCGGTCATATAATGGTAAACACCGGCCGTGATTGATCCTGCAACGAGGCTGGCGGCAGCACCGATGAGCCCGCCCTGGGCCGGATTCTTTCGGTCTGAAAGCATGCCGGCGGCAGTTCCCGCAGCTGCAACAATTCCAAGCCATATCAGATAATCGGTCTTTTTCATCAAATCATCTCTTTTCTCAAATAAAGGCCTTATACATTACCATGAACGGATGCCCGCAGACAAAAGAAAGCCGGATCATCCGCCTGAGCGTTTCGGTTTATATCCCAGGCCCTCAAGAACCGATATAATCGGATCGCGGTGGTCGCCCTGGATTTCGAGGGCAGCTGATTCATTGATGGTACCGCCGGTGCCGAACCTGGTCTTAAGCTGCTTCAGCAGCGCTTCCCGCTCCTTCTGCGGCAGCGGCAGGCCTTCGATCACCGTGACCGATTTGCCGCCCCTGGCCTTGCGGTCAAGCCGGACGATCACCCTCGCCTGCCCCGGCGACGGGGACGCCGGGCAGACTTTCCCTTCAGGCTTCTCGCGGCGCGGCACGTTCTGGTCCGTGGAATAGACCAGCCTGGATTTCCTGTCATGCATAGTTCATTGTACCATGAACGGCTTGTCGCATATCCCGGGATGAAACAGCGCAGAAGCGGCCCTGTCAGTATTCGTGTTACCATAAACAGCATGCCCCGAAAAGACAACAACAGCCCTGCAATTCCCGATATCCTGAAAACGGTCTTCGGCTTTCAGAGCTTTCGTCCGAACCAGGAATCCATAGTCAGGAGCATCCTCGACCGCCGCGACGTCTTTGCCGTTATGCCCACAGGGGGAGGGAAGTCCCTGTGCTACCAGCTGCCGGCAATGCTGATGCCGGGCACCGCTGTCGTCATCAGCCCTCTCATTGCCCTGATGAAGGACCAGGTCGACGCGGCGACCGCAAACGGAATCCCCGCGGCGTTCATAAACAGTTCGATGGATGCAGCCGAGGTCGCCGACGCCTATCGCCTGCTGAAATACAACAAGATTCGCCTCCTTTATATCGCGCCCGAACGCTTTGCCATGCCGCATTTTCTCGATAGACTCAGGTCGGCCGATATCTCCTTTTTCGCAATCGACGAGGCCCACTGCGTGTCCGAGTGGGGCCATGATTTCCGGCCTGATTACCTCGGCCTTTCCCGCATTCCGCAGGTCTTTCCCCGCATCCCGGTAGCTGCCTTCACAGCCACGGCGACCCCGAAGGTCCAGGAGGATATCATTGCCAGGATAGGCCTGAGAAATCCGAAAATCGTACGGGCATCGTTTAACCGCCCGAACCTCTTCTATCAGGTCAGGGCAAAGTCAAAGGTCGAATCCCAGATACTTGAGTTTCTCAGAGACCATCCCGGAGAATCCGGTATCATCTACCGCACAACGAGGGACGCGGTAACCGAAACGGCCGAATTCCTGCAGGCAAAAGGTATCGGGGCCCTGCCATACCATGCCGGGCTGTCCGCAGAAGAACGCAGCCGCAACCAGGTGGCGTTCAACCGGGACGAGGCCCCCGTAATCGTTGCTACCATAGCCTTTGGCATGGGAATCGACAAATCAAATGTACGTTTCGTTATCCATGCCGATCTCCCGAAAAATATTGAAGGGTACTATCAGGAAACAGGACGGGCGGGAAGGGACGGCGAGCCGGCTGCCTGCCTGCTTTTTTTCGGGAGGGGCGATATTCCGAAGATCCGCTATTTCATCAACGCAATGACCGACGAGCGGGAACGGTTCATGGCGATTGAAAAGCTGAACCAGACCGTGGGGTTCGCCTCGCACAACGTATGCAGGAGAAGACAGCTGCTCGGTTTTTTCGGCGAAGTCTACCCTGAGGACAATTGCGGCAGCTGCGATATCTGCTGCGGTTCGGCCGCGCAGGTCGACATGACCACCGACGCGCAGATTTTCCTGTCCGCGGTATCAAGAACAGGCCAGCGGTTTGGCATAGGCCATATCATCGATATCGTAAGCGGGGCTGATACCAAACGGATCCGCGAGCTCAGACATCACGAGATCAAGACGTATGGTGCAGGCAAAGACAGGGACAAGAAATACTGGCGGTCGGTTGTTGATGAGCTGATCGCCCAGGGCGCCCTTCTGCAGGAAGGCGAACCGTATCCCGTGCTGCATATCACGACAAAGGGCTCTGATATCCTCTTCGGCAGGGAAGAGATAACCGCCCTCAAGAAAGAGGAGGCAAAGCCGAAGGCAGGGAGAAGTCAGGCCGCGGCTTCAGGGTACGATGAAGCTCTTTTCGCCAGGATGCGCTCTGTCAGAAAACAGATCGCCGAGGTCCAGCAGGTGCCACCCTATATCATATTTTCAGACAGGACGCTGCATGAGATCTGCAGGGCGTACCCGTCGACACTGTCTGCCATGAGAAGGATCAGCGGGGTGGGCGACGCGAAACTTGAGCGGTACGGGGAAGCCTTCACCAGCGAGATCAGGAGATATCTTGATGAAAACCCCGGAATCCCGGCCCCTGAGTGCGCTGAGGAACCTCTGCCTGCTGAGACAAAACAGAAAAAGAAAAAGGGTGAGACGGTAGAGGAAACCTATGCTTTCTTCAGGGGAGGAATGTCCCTGGACGATGTCGCCAAGCTGAGGGGCCTCTCGCCTTCAACCATAGCCTCGCATATTGAACGCCTGATCCGGGACGGCTGCGAGCTCGACCTCGACCGGCTTGTGGACCCGTCGAAGAGAGGGCTGATCGAGGACTTTTTCCGCATGAAAAACGATTGGAGTCTCAACGAGGCGGTAGAGCATTTCAGCGGAACGGTCAGCTTTGAGGAAGCCAGAATTACGAGGGCATACCTTCTGAGGAGACGTGAGGCAGGAGAGGCCTGACACTCGGCTGCCCGGCCCGGCAGACGCAGGATCAGCTAAAGGTAACGGGTTCCTTTCACTGCCGCGGTAACAACAAAGATCCTGAGATTATTCGACTGAGGGTCGGTCGGGACGACAAAAAATCCCGGTCGGCTCGCATCATATCCCATGGTGGCGCCGACCAGCAGCTCACCATCACGAAACGTCACTTCTATCTTTCTGCCTGAAGGCTTCTCCCCGTCTGCAAAATGCCTGCGTTCGTTATACGCCGCGTTCCCGGTGAAATCCTTCACAAAAAAGATCGCCTTGAGCTCCCTGACGTTGATCTCCACCCCCTTGTCCGCTGCCTCGGCCTCAAGCGGATGCAGATGAAATACCGGCTTATTGGGAAAGAAATCATTGGTACTGCCCTTGATGATCCTGCCATCGGCATACCGCACGACAACTTTTATGGGGTCCACAGGGCTCAAACCTCCGCAGTACTTGTTATATCAAGAGATTACCCAATAGCAGTTTCTTTGTCAAGAAGACCCTGAACAGCCGGAGGGAAAAAGGGTGGGGCAGCAACAAAAAAAGGCCCCCTTCCTGAGAAGGAGGCCTTTCCGAAAAATACTACAGTTTAACTACGTTGATTGCCTTGGGGCCTTTTGGGCCCTTTTCAGTATCAAAGCTGACCTTGTCTCCCTCGGCAAGGGATTTAAAGCCATCGCCCTGAATAGACGTATGGTGAACAAATACATCAGTTCCGTCTTCACTTGCGATAAAGCCAAAGCCTTTGCTGTCGTTAAACCACTTAACAGTTCCTTGTGCCATTTCTTTTACCTCCTTCTCTATAAACTAAATCTCAGAAGGCCTCAAGAAGAAAGGCCACAGAGTAACAGTCCTGGTGGCCTTGTGTACTCGTAAAAACTTCTAAAATTCTATTCGTACAATAGCACGTTCCCTGGGGGTTCGTCAAGATAGTTTTTTCGAGGGTGCCGACCCCCTGGCTGGAGCGCGCCGGGCCCGTCTTATGCAGCACCCTCGCGGATCGACTCAAGGGCCTCCCAGCGCGCGTATGCGCCGGCAATCCTGGCCTCAGTCTCTGCGATCCTGGCCTGTGTCTCCGGGATCCTGCTGCCCTCTGTCCGGTAAAACTCAGGGTCGGCGAGCAGTGCGTAAAGCCCGTCGCGTTCGTTTTCAAGGGACTCGATCAGGGCAGGGAGTGTTTCCAGTTCACGGCCCTCCTTAAACGTCAGGGTCCGGGGACGCTCAGGCCTGGGCCGCGGCCTTGGTTTCGGCTCCCGCTCCTTTTTCTCCGGCTTCCCTGTCTCCCCCGCCTGCGCGGGACTGCGCTGCCGCAGCCAGTCATCGTAGCCGCCGACATATTCAACAAGCCTTCCTCCGCCTTCGAATACGATCGTACTCGTCACAATGTTGTTGAGGAACTCCCTGTCATGGCTCACCAGAAGGACGGTACCCTCATATTCCATAAGCATCTCCTCGAGCAGTTCGAGGGTGTCGGTGTCGAGATCATTCGTCGGTTCATCCATTACCAGTACGTTCGAGGGCTTCGTAAAGAGTTTCGCCAGAAGGGCACGGTTTCGCTCCCCTCCGGAGAGGACCTTTACCGGAGAACGGGCTCGGTCCGGAGAAAAAAGAAAATCCCCGAGATACCCGATAATGTGCCGCGTCCTGCCATTGACCGTCACATGTTCGTAACCGTCGGCCACATTATGCATGACCGATTTTTCATCGTCCAGTTGTGCGCGGTGCTGGTCGAAATATGCGACCTCAAGCCGTGTCCCCTGTCGGACAGAACCCTGCTGCGGTTCCATCGAGCCCAGGAGGATCCTGAGAAGGGTGGTCTTTCCTGACCCGTTCGGACCGATAATGCCGATCTTGTCCCCCCGCATGATAACCGTAGAAAAATCGCGTATCAGGGCACGCCCTTCATAGGCATGAGAAATTCCCCGGACCTCAAGCACCAGCCTCCCCGACCTCTCGGCCTCATTCAACCGCATATCAGCGCTCCCGGTCTTCTCGCGCCGCGCCTGGCGCTCGTTTCTTAATGCCTTCAGCGCCCTCACCCTGCCCTCATTGCGGGTCCTCCTGGCCTTGATGCCCTGCCGGATCCACGCCTCCTCCTGGCTGAGCTTTTTGTCAAAAAGGGCGTTCTGCGTTGCCTCGGCGTCGAGTTCAGCCTGCCTCCTGGCCAGATAGGTGGCATAATCACCCGGCCAGTCGGTGATCCGGCCGCGGTCGATCTCGATGATACGGGTCGCCAGGGTCTGGAGAAACCGGCGGTCGTGGGTTATAAAGAGGAGCGATCCGCTGAACTCCCTGAGGAAGTCTTCCAGCCATCCTATGGATTCGAGGTCCAGATGGTTTGTCGGCTCGTCAAGGAGTAAGAGGTCAGGTTCGTTCACCACCGCCCGTGCAATCAGGACCCGTCGTTTATAGCCTCCTGAGAGGTCCGCAACAGAGGCGTCGGGGTCGAGCCTCAGGCGGGAGAGAACCGTCTCGACCCGCTGCTGAAGCTGCCATCCACCAGCAGACTCTATTTCGTGCTGTATGCGCTGCAGCTCAGCCATCAGCCCCGGATCGGCTGTATGGGCAAGGCGATGGCTCACCTCATGATATCCGGTAAGCAGGCCGACCACGCTGCCAAGCCCACCGGAGACAACCTCGAACACCGTTCCGGTCAGGCCCTGAGGCACCTCCTGCGGCAGCGCAGCGATCTTCACACCCTGCGACCGCACCACCTCACCGGCATCGGGGCTCATCTCGCCGCTGATAATCTTCAGAAGTGTCGACTTACCCTCTCCGTTTCTGCCTACCAGGCAGACCCGCTCTCCGGGGTCAATCTGGAGGCTGACACCATCGATCACCTCCGGTCCGCCAAATGCAAGGCTGACGCCCTGCAGACTCACTAACGCCACTATGCACCTCTCCCCTGGTTATTCAGAATGTCCTGGCTGCTTACTATTTCAGCCCGCTGCAGAGGCATCACCTTCAGCCCCGCTGTTCTTCCGTGCGAACTCCATATTGATCAGAATCATCGCCTGCTGGACCCTCCGGTAATCAAGCCCGAAGGCCTCCCGAAGCCCCTGGGCTATATCGGCATAGCGGCTGAAGACCTCCCCTATGCCGGAGACAGCATACTGGTGCCTGAAGTCTCTGCAAAGGTCCGGGGCATTGTCCACATCTATATACGGCGTACGTCCGAGCGTCTTTTCGGTTTCAAGGGCTATCTCTTTTTTGATTTCAGCGGTCTCTTCGCCCAGGACACGCCGCTGAAACAGCCTTCCCAGGGTCAGATCTTCCAGAGCAAGACACGTGGTGAAGTTCACGCAGTTGGGACAACAGCACCTGAGTTCGTCCTGTATCGTTTCGATCAGGTGCGTTTCGAGGACCTCCGCAAAGCCCTCATCCTGCCCCGGACCGGAATCAGAACCAGGACCGGCCACCTCAAGCATCCTTGCCACAAATTCATTCCCTTCCCGCACAGCGGCCTCAGGGGTCTCCTTCACCCGTTTCGCATTTTCCGAACCGATGATGCTGTTCGCCAGGACAACGGAATAGTGCATCTCCGCCGGATACCGGTCGAGCTTTTTCCTGAGTTCACGCCTGTTGAGTTCGTAAAACACCGCATAGACGGCATACATTCTGATGTCTGACATGTTTATTCCTCTGGATACGGTGCCCCGTTCAGGGCATCGTGCATACGCTGTATTCGCCGCGCCATAAATTATAACTGCTGGCGCAGAATTTCGTCATGCCGGCAGAGCAATCTTCCCCGCACAATCTTCACCGTTTCTGGCAATCTTCCCCGGCGGCATAGTATAATGCCGCTGCTGTCCGTATAGTCCCATCAGGCGGCGAAATATATACCATTAAGGGGAGAGAAAGAGCGATGAGTCAGGAACCGGACAGGCACCCCCACCCGGCAACACCAGCAGTTGTTCGTGAAATCCGCATCAACCCGATCGTGCCGAGCGAATCCGTACTCGTGGCCACCGCACGCAGCATGAGGCCCAAAAAAGAGGAACCACCGGCACCGCACGACAGCCGGCCCCATGTTGAGACCTGCCCCTTCTGCCGCGGGAACGAGTCGAAGACGCCGGCGCCAATCGCTGAGATACCTGCAGGGGAGGACTGGCAGCTCCGCATCGTCGAAAACCTTTACCCGGTACTGGGGAATGACCACGGGGCCCCTGACTTCACCTTCGGCCTGCAGCAGGCGATCGACGGCTACGGACGCCACGAGGTTATCATCGATCACGCATCGCACGGCATCAGGATACACGAGATGACGGCCGGACACCTTGCGCTTGTATTGGCAACCTACCGAGACAGGATGGAACAGCTGTATCACCATGACAGCCGCCTGAGATATGTCCTCGTGTTCAAGAACTTCGGGCCTGCAGCAGGCGCCAGCATCGGCCATACACACAGCCAGATAATCGCGCTGCCGGTGGTCCCGGACAATGTGCAGGCCGAGGTCAGGAGCAGCACCGCGCACTATGAGTCCCGCCGCCAATGCATATTCTGCAGCCTGATCGACGAGGCGCTCACCTTTGAGGCGACCCTGTATGACAGGACCTCAGGGCAGGTCCGCAGGAAGATCAGTGTGGGTCAGTATGTCATCGAACAGAGCAAACGGTTTATCGCGGTGAAGCCCTTTGCCAGCCGTTATGAATGGGAGGTCCATATCCTGCCGCTGGCTCACCAGGCCGATTATCTGGACATCAGCGCGGCAGACCTCGCCGACCTGGCAGAGATCTTCAGAAGGACCATGTCTCGGCTCAATGCAGTTCTCGGAGGCGTGCAATACAACTTCTTCATCCATTCCCTGCCGCACGGACCCGGATATGAGGACAGCCTCCCTGCATATCACTGGCATATTGAGATATGCCCCCGCACGAGTATCCCGACGGGATTTGAGCTGGGATCAGGCCTTTATGTCAATACGATATCTCCGGAGGACGCTGCCGCGAAGCTCAGAAACGCGGTCATTGCCTGACAGAGGGTCAACACAACAACAGGGCAGGATCTATGCATAGCGGATCGAGACTATAACAAAGGTCGCGGTCCCGTTGGGCCTGATCACCTCAACCTCATCTCCCTCTTCCCTGCGAAGCAGGGCCTTTGCCATCGGGGAGTCGATGCTGATGAAATTCTTCTCGGCATCTGTTTCATCGGGGCCGACGATCCGGTATTCGCAGGCATTTCCCTCCATATCCTCGACCTCGACCCATGCTCCGAAATATACCCGGGACGTATCCGCCGGTTTCCTGTCCACGACGGTCAGTGCTTCCAGTCTCTTTGTCAGGAAACGCAGCCTTGCATCTATCTGTCTGAGCTGCTTCTTGCCGTAGATATACTCGGCGTTTTCGGACCGGTCCCCCATCGCAGCAGCCTCGGCAACCGCCTGCGTCACCTGGGGCCGCTTCACCTTCCAGAGATACGACAGTTCTTCACTTAAACGCCTCTGCCCCTCAGGGGTGATATAGGTCAATCTCCCGGCTTTAGCTGGTGCCTTCATCATCTCCCCGCTCTTCAGGAATCATCGTCATCCCCGCCTGCCTCCTCATAAGGTTCGGCTTGCGAGCCATATCGTATGGTGCCCGCCTTTTCTCGGGCCTCTGGCCCGTACCTGCATTATTTCAGTTGCAAAGCCGGCCGCTCGCAGACGCCGGGTAAAGCCCCGGTCAGGAGCGGCAGACCAGACGGCAAGGACTCCCCCAGGCCTGAGCGCCGAGAAAGAGGCCTTCAATCCTTCTGCTGAGTAAAGCCAGTCGTTGGCCTTCCGGCTCAGACCCTCCGGACCATTGTCAACATCAAGGAGAATGGCCTCATACGCCTGCTGCGCAGACTGAAGAATCTCGGCAACATCAGCCTCACGCACGCTAACCCTGCCATCCCGCAGGGGATGTCCTGCCAGGACACCGAGAACTCCCCGGTTCCATGCCACAACTGCAGGCACCAGTTCAGCCACAACCACCTGACCCTCCGTTCCGACCTGGCGGAGGGTTGCCGCAACGGTATATCCCATGCCGAGCCCCCCTATCAGCACCCGGGGGCCGGGCCTGTGCGCAATCCGGCCGCAGGCAAGTTCGGCCAGCGCATCCTCCGACCCGTGCACAGAGCTGTTCATGAGCTCCTGGCGGTCAATCCGGATCGAGAACTCCCTGCCCCGCCGGTACAAACGGAGCTCCTTGCCATCACCAGGCACCAGGGCAGTGTCGACCAGCTCCCAGGGGATCATGGCCGACCCGCCGACCCGCACCGTTGAACAGGGCAGACCGCAAAAACGGTCACCTCCCGCTGAGGCACTGTCACCTCTCCCGGCAGTCTCATAGAGCAATCACCGGTTATGGTGCCCCCGTTTCTTCCAGAAGGCCAGGTCGTCCAGGGCAAGTTTCAGCAATTCAGCGGGGGTTTTTCGCGCGACCTCCTTGCAGCGGCACGCATCTCCTGGCACTGTTTCGGCCTTCTTGCCTGCGGTATTTTCATCCGCGATGCGGTCTTCCCCTGAAGGGTCAGGATACCGACGATCTTTTGTCATTGAACACCCACACCCCTAGTTTACCTGAATGCCTCATAAACAGGACAGATACATCGATGGCGTCCATTGCCGCCTGGGGGGACAGGGAGAGCATTCGGGCTGCGCACAGTTAGACTGAGGGTCTTCATGCCGGAATCGTTGGAGTAAGACAGGCGGTCCTATCCTGCCGGGTGAAGCCGGATATCCTCAAGGGGCGAAGTCTATAACTCCCCGGTTTATTAAGAATATTTAAGTAGATGCGGCTGCATTCAGCGGGTATAATATAAGTGATGCCTGACGTATGCAAGGCTGCTGCAGAACCCGTGAACCGGAGTATTTTGGAGGTGACATGTCTGCCGAGAGAGACTCAGACAGGAGCGCCTGCCACGAATTCGTGGAATATACCGTTGTGACCCTGAAAGACGGGAAGCTGAAATTCCTCAACCTCACCGGGAAGGTTATCAACAAGTCAAAGACCGGTCTCTGTTTTATCACGCGCTATCCCCTGAAATCTGGGTACGTACTCGAATTCAAGAGCCAGTTGCTCCAGCGGAGCCAGGGCGTCGTCATGTGGATCAAAAATATCGGCGGCATTTATATGGCCGGCACACAGCTGATCGAAAAAAACAACCTGCCATAGGCACGGGGCAACTCTCCCGGTTGCCTGTATCCCTATCCTCTTTCCAGCCTTTTTCCGCAGACAAACTGACACCTGCAGGCATGCACCTGCCGTCCTGATAAGGGAAAAGGCATTGATATTTAGTCATTATTAAAATATAATTCAAACCGTGGGAAAAAAAACAAGGGAAAACAGGTACTTCAGAAGATACAGGAAGAAACTTTCCGCAAAAGTCTCGGACGGGAAGAACGCGCATACCGTTGAAATCGTCGACTATTCCCTTGACGGCATAGGCGTCATGCTCAGGAGCAATGTCCAGATCAGCAAAGGGGATGTCCTGAATGTCGACAACAACGATCTTGCGATCCACGGAAACTGCGAGGTGGAATGGGCCTCGGTAACCCCTTCGGGCCTCAGGCTTGGCCTTCACAAGCTGGCGCCTCTCAGCGGCTCCCTGGCCAATTTCAGGCTTGCCGATATCCTCATCGGACTGCAGCGCTCGCTCAGGAACGGGACTCTCAGGGTAACAAGCGGTCCTGTCGAAAAAAATATATACCTGAGAAACGGCGACATCATATTCGCGCGGTCGAACCAGAAGGAGGAGCGGCTGGGTGATATCCTGCTGCGCGAGGGGCGGATCACGCAGACTGCGTACGACATTACGGCAAAGCTCATCTCGATGACGGGCAAGAAGCAGGGGGCGCTCCTTGTCGAAATAAAGGCCCTGGAACCAAAGGACCTTGCCTGGGCAGTACAGCACCAGGTCGAGGAGATACTCCTGGACCTCTTTACGCTGTCCGACGGCACCTTCGAATTCCACGAGGATCTGCTGCCGGCGGAGAAGATCATACGCCTCAAACTGCCGAGCGGACAGATAATCTACCGGGGGCTGAAGAGAACGGAATGCCTGGAGCAGCTCAAGGATTATATCGATCTTCCGCCCGGGACCATCATCGCCTTCTCCGAAAATCCGCTCGACCTTTTTCAGGACATATCCTTTGATGAAGAGGACAAACAGATACTTTCATGCATCGACGGCAAGAGGACTATACAGGACATAGCGGCCATCACCGGGCTCGATGACTCAACCGTCCGGAGGTCGCTCTCGGCCCTGATGAACACGGCAATCATAGAGCCCGTGGACAGGCAGATAGCGGCGGGAGCGGCGCCGTTCGAGTATATTATCAGCAGGTCTGAACCGCCCCCCGGGCTGCTCGACAGCATCGAGGAGCTTCACAACAAATTCCCGGGGCTGGATTATTACTCGATTCTCGGCGTTGCCGATTCAGCAACCGATGACGAACTGAGAAACGCCTTCTATCGTATTGCAAAAGAATACCATCCGGACAGGCACTTTTATCTTGATGAAGACATCAAGGGAAAGCTCCATTCCATCTATGCGCACCTCATAAAGGCCTACAGCGTCCTGAGCAGCAGGGAAAAAAGAACGGGGTACGACCGAACGCTTTCCGGGAAGCCGCCCGGCATGTCAAGGACTGAGCTCGCACATAAGAAATTCAACGAGGGGCATGCCCATTATGGCAGCGGAAATCTCGATGAGGCGGCAAGAGATTTCAGGGAAGCGGCCTCCTTTGACAATACAAAGGCCGAATATCATTTTTTTCACGGCCTCGCGCTGAGAGACAGCAACAGACTCAAGGACGCTGAAAGGGCCCTCTGCAGGGCGTGCAAGATTGCCCCTGACAATGATGAGTATAACGCCGAGCTCGGCCATCTCTATATCAGTCTCGGGATGCTCCTGAGGGCAAAAACCAGTTTTATCAAGGCGCTCCAGATCAACAAGGCGAACAGACGGGCACAGGAAGGCCTGCTGTCACTTCAATGAGGCTTGAGAGACATGCATACTGAATATCCCGGCCAGGGACAGGGGGGGCAGACTCCGGAAGACGGGGGTGCGGCGCTCGCACGGAAACTGGCCGAAATCCTGGAGGAGAACAAGGCACTCCACGACCGGCTTGCCGAGCTGGATATCAGCATGAATATCGAGGCGGTAGAGCTGAAAAAGGCTATCGAGTCTCTCGAAAGAGAACGTGACGAACTTACCAAGGAGAACGAATTCCTCCTCGAGGACTATACCGCAAAAGACCACAGGATACAGGAACTTTTGCGGCAGATGGAAATAAAGCAGCTCATGATCAACGAGACAAGCTCGTATCTGAGCACGGCTACCGACCGGATAAAGAACCTAGAAAGGCAGTGCTCAAGCCTGGAAGCTCAGTACGCAGGGATATACGGCAACAGGACAGCTTCGGAGAAGATCGACGAAGGCACGTTGAGCGGAGACCGGACGGGACAGGGCAACAGACTCATTGAGGATATCCGGAGGGAATTCGAAGAAACCCTGGGGCAGAAGGACCTTGAAATAGAGACCCTCCACCGCAACATGGAAAAACTGAAGGAACAGAACACGGTCCTTACATCCGAAACAGCCGGAATCGCAAAAGAACAGACAGATACGCCGGATATTCACGGGCCGCTTGAACATAAGCTGCTCGAAATGGAGCATTCATTGACAGGTCTCGAGCAGAGGATCTCCCGGGCCTCGGAAATCGGGGTGACCGAAAAAGAGGAAATCCTTGTGAAACTGGACGATGCCCAGCGGGAGATCTTCTCACTCAGGGAATACCACCGGTCGCTGCTTGAAGCACTGAGAGCGACCGACGAGGAGGCCCGCAAAGGCGTTTTTTCATTGAGCGACTATCACGACCACCAGTCGCTTCGGGAGGCCTTGAGGGAAAAGGAACAGGAATGCGAGATATTGATATCTGAAATGTCGGAACTGCTCACATCGCTGCGGGACAAAGACGAGACCATCAGCGGGCTGCTGCAGCGCCTTGAGCAGGGCAGTCAGGGCAACTCCACAGCAGAACAGGAGCTGCAGGCCGCACGGGACCATGATGCGAACAGGATAGAACATCTCGAAACAGCCCTCGCCCGGGAACGGACAATGCGGGCAGACCTCGAAGATACCATGCAGCGGAAGGACATGATACTCCAGGAACTGCATGAGCATTTTGTCTCCGACACGGAAAAACTGAAGGCCGACGCTGCGGAGGCGCAGGAGAAGGCGCAGCGCGCGGAAGAGAAGATCAGGGTTCTGGAGGCCGGCAGCGACCGCGACCGGAAGGAGATCGAGGCCCTGTCCGAGCAGATCGCCGCGCAGCAGGCCATTGCCGACGCTAAGGTCCGCGAGGCTGAAGAACTGACCGAAGCAAACGCCCGCCTCCAGGAAGACCATCAGCTCCTTGCCAGGACCTCCGGAGAGGAGATCTCGGCGCTGCGGGAGAGCGTACGCCTCAGGGACCGGGAACTCGGGGAACTCACCCGCCGGAATGATGCACTTGAGGCTGAACTCGGAGATGCCACCGGGGCGCTGGAGCAGCAGAAGGCCTTTATCGATCGTGCGGACGAAACTCCTCCGCCGAGCGGGGAAATCAGCAGGCTCAGAGAAGAGAACGAGTCGCTCTCTGCCAGGCTGCAGGCCGACGCTGCGGAGGCGCAGGAGAAGGCGCAGCGAGCAGAAGAGAAGATCAGGGATCTGGAGGCCGGCAGCGACCGCGACCGGAAGGAGATCGAGGCCCTGTCCGAGCAGATCGCCGCGCAGCAGGCCATTGCCGACGCTAAGGTCCGCGAGGCTGAAGAACTGACCGAAGCAAACGCCCGCCTCCAGGAAGACCATCAGCTCCTTGCCAGGACCTCCGGAGAGGAGATCTCGGCGCTGCGGGAGAGCGTACGCCTCAGGGACCGGGAACTCGGGGAACTCACCCGCCGGAATGATGCGCTTGAGGCGGAACTCAGAGATGCTGCCGGGACACTGGCGCAGCAGAAGGCCCTCATCGATCATGCGGACGAAACTCCTCCGCCAAGCGGGGAAATCAGCAGGCTCAGAGAAGAGAACGAGTCGCTCTCTGCCAGGCTGGCCGAGGTGCTGCAAAAGGCAGCGACATTGGAGGACATACGTGCGTCGGTTGCCCTCGAAATACAGAGGCTTTCAGAGAAGATGGATTTATTGAAAAATGAAGACATGGCAGATCGGGCAGCGCTGAAGAATGATATTGACAAATCATTCACCATGATCGCAGAAAGCGCCGAAAGACTTGAACAGGCCATCACCGCCGGGTTGCAGCCTGCAAAGAGGCCCGGGGAAGGCTCAGAAGCACAGCGGAGGGAAGACCTGCCGGCAGTCTACACTGCTGTTCCTCAGGCCCCGGAGAGGATCCGGCAGGCCGGTCGGGGCAGACAGCTCGCCGCTGCCATCGCAATCCTGCTGCTCGTGATCACGTCAGCCATCTTTTTCAGGCAGGATATTTACCGCGCACTCGCAGAGAGAGGACTCCTCACCACGGAGATGAAACCGCCGCTCTGGGAAACCGGCACCAAACAGACAAAGAACGGGCCCTACGAGATAACCGTCACCTTTCTTAACAAAGAGGCGGTCCAGGTCCTCGGGTTTTCTGACATAATACCGGAGACCGGCCTCATGCATAATACGTTCGCGCTGTTGGAGATACGAAGTTCCGGGGGCTGTATCCCTGCTGACTTTATCGCCTCTCCCGAGAATAACATCTCGTTTCTTGACGAGCGGGGGGCTGCAATGCCGCTGAATGATCCAGGGGCATTGTCCGGCTGGAAAAAGACCATCCACAAACAGGGCGCCTGCATTGACAAAAAGGCCGGTGCGGTCTATATGAAACATATCATTTCTGTAAAAAAAGACACTCCGGTAAAGGGTCTTGCCGTCAGGGGACTTGTCCGCGAGCCAATACTATTCCAATAACCAACGGAGATTGCATGCCCGAAACAGAGACAGACAAGTGGCTCAGGATAGCGACAGCGATAGCTTCCACCCGTAAGAATTCCGGACTCAAGGCAAAGGCAGAGGACCTCGCAGGCATCTTTGCGCGCGAACTGGCCGCGTGTTTTGAGCCGGCATGCTGCTCGGTCTTTCTGATCGACGGAGACGGAACAAACAATCTGGCGGAACAGGGGTTTCGCGAGTCAGGCCGTCAGGCTGTATACGCCGCAGACATGCCCCTTATGAAGCATCTTGGCCTGACACATTCAGGCATATCAGTCCGAAGCAGTCAGGGCAATCCGCTGGATCAGACCTTCATGCTCGAGGATGGTTCTGCGGCCGTTATCTGCAGCCCCGTTCTGATAACGGAAACCGTCAGGGGGTTTGTCTATCTTGCCTCTCCCCGGGAAGCCGCCTTTCACCGGGATGATCTCCAGCTCCTTGAGCTCGTGGCCGGTGAAATTGCAGCCCTGATGACACTCGCCTCACTCGGCTCTGACGTTGAAGAGCTGACGATCAGAGACGCCCTGACCGGCTGTTTCAACCTGAAGAAATTCAGGGAGGATATCGAGATCGACATCCCCTGCGCTGAAAGATACGGCAAACCCCTTTCGCTGCTGAAAATCGACATCGATTTCCTGAAGCTGTATAACGATTCAAACGGAAGGTTCAGGGGAGACGATATACTCAGGAAGGTCGCCGACACGCTGGCCTACAGCATCCGGATGTGCGACAAGCTCTACCGGTACAGCGGTGAGGAATTCATACTCATACTCCCCGGCATAGACAAGGAAAGGGCTGTCTTTGCGGCCAGCCGGCTGCAGAAGGTACTGGGACAGCTCCGGTTCGAGGGAGAGGCAGAGAGCCAGCCCGGCGGAAAGATCACGTTCAGTATCGGGGTCGCCAGTTTCCCGGCAGACGCCGTCTACAAGGACGGGCTAATAAAGACGGTCGACGCTGCGCTCCGGCAGGCCAAGGAGGCCGGGGGAGATACCGTCGTCTCTCTGTGACCAGGGGGCTGCGTCACCCCACAGGCGAGCGAAGTCTGAACAGAATTTTGTAAAATAGGAAGAAGGAATGCGTTCCATACTGATCTTCTGCGAGGTAAGCCGTGCCCGTTATACTTAAAACAACCCTGTTGCTCCTGCTCTCAAATGTCTTTATGACCTTCGCGTGGTACGCACACCTGCGCGACCTCAATAACCGGACATGGTACTTTGCTGCGCTGGCAAGCTGGAGCATAGCCTCGATAGAATATCTTTTTCAGGTGCCTGCAAACCGGATAGGATACACCGCCCTATCCCTTCCGCAGCTCAAGATCCTGCAGGAGGTGATCACGCTCTCTGTCTTTGTCCCTTTCGCTGTCCTTTATATGAACCAGCCGGTCAAGCTGGACTATATCTGGGCGGGCGGCTGTCTTATGGGTGCGGTCTATTTCATCTTCAGGGCCTGACAGGATGCCCCTCTGCGGACCTGCTGCCGAGTCGCGTTTCTGCCGTCCGGGATGAGGTCCCCTGGCATGCCCAGTCCCGCGAAATATTCCCCGTATATCTGGATGACGCTGTTCCTGTCCGTCCTTGCGTGGTCCGCAATACGACCCCACGATTATTTCACCTGGTTTCTTGAGGTCGCACCCGCCCTGGTCGGCCTGATTATCATCGTCATAACGAGAAAGTCCTTCGAGCTGACCCCTCTTGCGTACTGGCTGATACTGGTCCATGCCATCATCCTGATGATCGGAGGCCATTATACGTATGCAGAGGTCCCTTTTTTCAACTGGCTGAGAGACGCAGGAGCCATGGACAGGAATAATTATGACAAGGTGGGGCACTTTGCCCAGGGGTTCATACCCGCTATTATCACGAGGGAAATATTGCTGCGCAGGTCTGCGTTAACGCCGGGGAAGATGCTTTCGTTTCTCGTCGTCTGCGTATGCCTGGCAATAAGCGCGTTCTATGAATTAATCGAATGGTGGGTTGCTGCAGCCACCGGCACCGCAGCCGAGGCATTTCTCGGGACACAGGGCTATATTTGGGACACACAATCGGACATGGCCTTCGCCCTGGCTGGGGCGCTCGTGGCTCTCGTCACACTCAGCCGTCTTCACCACCGCCAGCTGTTGATGAAGCTGCCCCCTTCATCCTGAAATCCTGACAGAAGGGATTTCTCCCCGGCACCGGACGCCCTGCCTCAGTCGCCTGCGAGGTCGTCTATGGCAGCGAAGGCTTCGGGGCTGATATCAGTAAAGCATACACCGTAGGTGGTTTCCCTGCCCTGTTTATTTGCGATCACACGCACGACCTCTGCAGCAGCGGTCAGCCTTCGGGAGTCGGGCAGAGAGAACGAACAGTTGATGATGTCCCCTTCCAGAAGAACCGCCCGGGAACTCAGAAGCATCCCGGCCGTGCTGATATTTTCGGTATGACCGGCAAACGGCCTGCCCTTCGTGGTCCCCTCGCATTTCACCCTCAAGTCTATCCGGTACGACTTCCTCCGGGCGATGTTCAACAGCTGATATGCCTCCTGCAGGAGGATGACGGTATTCAGAGGACTGGAGACAAAAGCGTTTGCACTGCATTTTACGCACCGCTTCAGATCCGAAGCATCCCCTGAGCAGACGATCAGTATCGAGACATGCCGCAGCTTACTGTCCTTCCGTATCAGACTGCAGAGTTTCTCTCCGGTCAGTTCCCGGTCATCGAGTCTTGCGATAATCAGGTCCGCCTGCTGCTGCTTATGCAGCGCAAGGGCCCTGGCGTTGGAATCCGCAGCCGCAATGCTGATATTCGATCGTGAGAGGAAATTATGCTCTTTCCTGAGAACTGCATAGATATCTTCTGCGATTATAACTCTTTTCATGGTCTTCAATATCAGTATAACGTTAGCGGACAGCACGGGTAAAGTGTTTGTGAAGGTGCAGAACGTGAACCCCCTGAATCATACCGGACAGTACAATCTTACAGGGTACTGCTCCTGACGTGATATAATTTGTCATGGCACTCCCAACCAGAAAACTCGGGAAAACAGGATCCGACGTATCAATCCTCGGACTCGGGGGTGAAGGGATCCTGCGGACTTTCGGGCATGAAAAAGAGGCCACAACCCTGATCAACAGGGCAATAGACCTCGGTATTACCTATTTTGAATCAGCACGGGCTTATTCAGGCAGCGAGGCTTACTACGGATCGGCACTCAGGGAAAGAAGAAAAGATATCTTTCTCGCGAGCAAGTCGCACGCCCGCGACAGGAAAGGCGCTCTGGCTCAACTGCATGAAACCCTGGCCACTATGAAGACCGACCATCTCGACCTCTGGCAGGTTCATGATGTCAGGGAGGAGGACGAGATTGAGGAGATTTTCGGCAGCGGAGGGGCCATCGAAGCGTTTAGTGAAGCACGTGAAAAGGGGATGACAAGGTTCATCGGTGTCACCGGTCATCACAATCCGCTGATTACAAGAAAATGCCTCGAACTGTTTGATTTTGATACGGTACTCATCCCGGTAAACCCTGCGGAGCATGTATATAACAGTTTTATCGAATCAGTCATCCCGGCTGCCCGGGAAAGGGAGATGGGCATTGTAGCGATGAAGACCTATTTCCGCGGCCTGGCAGCGCAATTGCCGGGGTTTCGGGATCTGGAAGCCTTTTACCGTTTTGCGCTCTCCCACCCGATATCAACAGCGGTCATCGGCTGCGACAGCATCCGGCAGCTGGAAGAAAATGTGCGTTTTGCCTCTTCGTTCGAGGCCATGACAAAGGACGAAATGGATGGGATGAGGGATGTGATTGCTCCGCATGCGCGAAGCCTTATGTACTACAAACCGTAATGGCCTTCACTATCCCTGACGGAATGGCGCACAAAACCTGCGATTTTGGCTTGTCATCCTCGGGCTTGACCCGGGGATCCAGACTGTTTTCAACTTGAATACAGAAGATTCTTTTTTTCCCATATGGGCTTTCACCCCAAACCCCAGTCACCTTTCTTGATGGCCAGGCAAGTGAACCGAAAGAAGGCCACCCCAACGAAAATCTCTGCACGGTCTGCATAATTGTCCGTATTGAATTTGGCGCCCGCGCTGAATTTGGGAAACTCGCCCCGGAGGTACCGTGGCTCATACCCGGACTCGGGGCAGTCCCAAATTTCTAACGCGCGCACTCGGTCACATACCTGATATTTTCAAAGGGGATAAAAAAAAGAAGGATGCCGTCCGAAACACATACGGCATATTATTCTTTAATAATACCGGAGCACTCTCAGTGTTTCCAGTGGATTACACCGACAACTCCGCGTCACAGGCATTTCGGTTGCAGCGTTGACTCCCGAAAAAAACGAGTAGAACGAAAAGATAACCCGCGCAGATATCCAACTCTGAAAACACGCCTACGCTATTCTGCGTCGAGTTGATTTGCCTGTTCTGCATCTTTTTCTTTCTTGAGAAGATACTCTGATCTTAACTGGGCAAGCAATCTACCATCGCGGGTTTTCCAGCTTGTCCAGCCATTTACAGTTGTCCTCTCGCTGCCTGCCTTTTGTATGCAGTATATGGCTGCATACGACGGGCTTGGGAATTTCTCATCTAATACGCTCAACGAACCATCCTCTTCGAGTTTGGCCGTGAAAGTCTGCTGTTGCCCGCCTCTTGGTCTGTAACTCATAGTCAGTTCTACGCCGGTCGAAAGGAAACCCTCGACTATAAGATCAGCGATGGAAACATCGTAGGTTGTTATGCCAGATTGCGTTTGAGTTTCTCTGTCCGTTGTGTCGAAAACTGGCCGATATTCTTCTGGAATTTCATATGCTATATTTTTCGGGTTTCCAAACTCAACATATTTTCGAACAATCCACAGTTTAACATCGTTTTTTAGAGTTTCGGCCCAGTCCCGCAGGTCGTTTGTAACGGCGTCTATCGGTATACCAATGATAGGCGCTTTTTCTAGTATTTCTCCGAGCACCTTTCTAATGTCAATTTCCTTAATTTCTTCATCATCAAATTTCTCTTTCGTACTTGGATCGTCAGTTACCATTTGCACTAATATTTCGGTGAGAAGCTGGCGTGTTTCTGCACGGCCTGCTGCCAACAGTTGCTTTGTAACCTGAGGTGCTATGTGAGTCCATACATTGTGGTAAGAAAGCTCCGCTTCAACAATATACCAAACACGACCCGACAGATCGATTGCAAAGCCATCAGGTATAGTTCCGAATCCGTCTTTTGTTTTAATTTTCTTTTTGGGAACGAGAAGTGACGATGGACCAAAAAAGTGTTCAGAGTTCGCAATGACGAGGTCTTCCACTTCTTGCTCATTGATGAATTTTGTTTCGATTAATTTTTTATCGTCGAGTATTATCATGTATTTTGTCCACCTATATCTTGCTTAACAATTACTATACGTGGCAGATGTTCTTCCCCATAATGAATATGATAATAGCATAGGCAACAAATCTTGGGTAGATAAAAAGCCAATGAAATCAACGGGCTCTAATTTGGCCTTGGGTATATCATGGGAATAAAGAAAATTTCAATTTGTGTTCTGGGCAAAACCACTGTTTCCCCTTCGAAAATATCAGCGCTGCAACCGAAGTCGCACGTTAAGAATTTTGGGCTGTCTGAGTCCGGTATCTCCGGGGCGAGTTCCCAAAATTCAGCGAGGCTAACCAAGCAGTCCTGCCCGAAGGGTTATATTATCGCGGGGTGCGTTCTTGGGCGTCACCTTTCTTGCGCACTCAAGAAAGGTGACTGGGGCATGGGGTGAAACCCCATTATTGGCAATAACATCCGATCTGGATTCCCGCCTCCGCGGGAATGACGAACGCAGGAACAGATCAATCCTCTTTTCCCCCTGCATCACAAGGCGCGACCATCGCAGCTAGCCGATAAACAGTACCCTTTCCAATTCCCTGAAATGCCCGTCATTGGTTACGACCGTAGAATCCGTTTCAAGTGCGGTAGCATAAACGATTGCATCTGCCATAGGCAGAGAGTGTTTGATGCTCAGGTCAGCTGCAAAGAGAGCGGTGCTTTCGGTGAGATCGACCACCTTTGTGCGGTTCATGAGAGAAACAGCCAAAAGTGCCTCGTCCTCTGTCCTGTCACGTTTAATATTTTTATAAACCTCGTACAGGACAATCGTCGGGGTGACAACACGCTCCAGGTCTCTCAGATGCCGTGCATATTCATCTGCCAGAGGACCAGCGGTAAAGAATTCGATCCAGCCCGAAGAGTCAATGAGCTGCATTATCGCTCTTCGTCCTCCCTGATGTTTCCGCTATCAATCCCCTTTAGAAACCCCCTGAACGCTGCAAGCGGCTTCTCCGGGATAAAGTAGATGACACCCCCTTTTGTCACAACATTCATCTTCTGTCCGGCCTTGAGATGCAGTTTTTCCCTCACCTCCTTCGGGATCACCACCTGGAACTTCGGAGAAATAGTCATTGTTGCCATATGTCCTCCAAATTGCTTATCGATACGATTATCGTAAAACAATTGATCTACGCTGTCAATCGATGTAATAGAACTGCCTCTTTTTGTCACAGTGAATATTAAATGTCACCTTTCACAGGTCGGTCCGGTTATGTATCCGGTTTTTCAGGTATCCGGCCCTCAATATATCCGGCATATTCGGGAGGACCGGACCCGAAGACATCTTTTTGCTGATGGTCCTGAAATTGCTATCTGCATTCAGGAAAGAGAAATATGGAAAGCCCACGATATCCTGGCAGAACGGGTGGAATAAGGCTATATGCCGTGGGCATTATCCTGTTCTTTTTATTCAGCACCGTATCAGTATCCATGTCTGCAAAGCAAGCTCCGATGATCGACGGGTGTCCCATCTTCCCCGCCAATAACGCCTGGAACACCCCGATTGACCATCTTCCCCTGGATGCAAACTCATCAGCCTATATTGCGACGATCGGTCCGACAGAAGGCCTCCACCCTGATTTCGGGTCCGGAACGTGGGATGGCGGGCCTATCGGCATCCCGTTTAATATCGTATCCGGAACCCAGCAGAAGGTTGCAATTGCCTTTGGCTATGCTGGTGAAAGCAACCCGGGGCCTTATCCAATCCCTCCTGATGCACTGATCGAGGGCGGCAGCCAGTCAGGCGGGGACCGGCATGTTCTGGTACTCGACAGAGACAACTGCATGCTGTACGAGACCTGGTCATCATATAAGCAGCCTGACGGAAGCTGGCACGCAGGCTCAGGGGCGATCTTTGATCTGCAGTCAAATACTCTTCGCCCCTACGGCTGGACTTCTGCCGATGCTGCAGGCCTTCCGGTGCTTCCCGGGCTGGTCCGTTATGACGAGGTGGCCTCCGGCGAGATCAGACATGCCATAAGATTTACAGCACCGCAGACCCGAAATACCTTTGTATGGCCAGCGCGACACTATGCCTCGGACCGGACCGGCAGCAACTATCCGCCGATGGGACAGCGCTTCAGGCTGAAAGCGGGCTTTGATATCTCGCCGTATTCTCCTGAACTGCAGACCATATTCCGCGCAATGCAGCGCTACGGAATCATCCTCGCCGACAATGGGTCAGCGTGGTACATATCCGGCATGCCTGACCCGCGATGGGATAATGATATGCTGGTGAGTGGGTTCAGCCAGGTCAGGGGTTCGGACTTCGAGGCAGTGGATGCCTCCGGGATTATGATTCAGGAAAATTCCGCCGAGGCCAGGCAACCTTCCTGGCCCCTGACTCTTCAGAAATCAGGGAATGGAAGTGGTACGATAACCAGTTCTCCTGCCGGTATAAACTGCGGAGATACATGTTCGAATGATTTCGCGGATGGAGCGACAGTAACCCTCACCGCCGCCACGGCGGTGGGCTCGGCCTTCAATGGCTGGGTCGGGTGTGATGACAGCACTGGTCTTATCTGCAATGTGAGCATGAACTCAGCAAGGGATATCACCGCAGATTTCACGCCGTGCGCTACTCTTCCGGTAAGGAGTTCGGGCTCATACTATTCTGATCTTCACCATGCATATGACCTGTCCTCAGAAGGGGACCTGATCCAGTCTCAGGCCGTTGTTATCGTTGAAAGCCCTGTCTTCAGCAAGGACATATCGGTCACCATGCAGGGCGGCTACCTTTGCGATTACTCGGGGATTGCCGGCATTTCAAGCATCAGCGGAACGGTCACTATAGCCGGCGGGACAATCGCGATGGATGGCATCAGTATAGAGTAAGATTTCTTCACATGGGCCTTCACCCCAAACCCCATATCGGCAATAACATCCAATCCGGATTCCTGTCTCTGCGGGGCATGACGAAGACGCAATTCAGATCGACTATAATAAAGATCATGCAGGAAGAGGAGGTCTCTTATGGTGCCTGAAGATCTGACAGAACTGAGAAAACTTTATTCCGGGTTTATGGCGGCGAGGGTCGTGCTTACGGCAAACAACCTCGGTATCTTCGACTGTCTGAAAAAATCAGTGCCAGCGTCAGCCGTGGCAAAGAAACTGAAGACGGATGAGCGTGCGACCGGGCTTTTGCTGGATGCACTTTCAGGCCTTGGGCTGGTGGTCAAAGACAAGGACGGCAAATACCATAACGCAGCCGTAAGCACCCGGTATCTTGTCAAGGGTTCTTCCCTCTACCAGGGGGATATAGTCAGACACGCCTCATCAATGTGGGACAGATTCGCTACCCTGGATACCGTTGTTAAAACCGGGGCCCCTGCCCCCCGCAGCGGCGACCACGAGGCCTTTATCATGGGTATGCATAACCTGACTGTGCTCCGCTCAAAGGAGCTCATAAAGGCGATAGGCCTCAAGGGCGTCAGGGCCATGCTCGACCTCGGCGGCGGCCCTGGCACGAATGCCATAGCAATGGCAAAAGAAGGTATCAAGGCAACCATATTCGACCGGCAGCCAACGATTGCGATCGCAAAGAAGGTCGCCCGGCGTGAGGGTGCAAAGGGCCTGAGATTCCTTTCCGGTGATTTTCAGCATGACGATATCGGCTCAGGATATGACCTCATCCTGCTCAGCCAGATATTCCATGCGTACTCCGCTGAAGAAAATACGGCACTCCTGCGTACATGCAATAAGGCACTTAATCACAACGGCAGGGTTGTGGTCCAGGAATTCCCTATTAACGAGGCGTTGACCGCCCCGGCCCGGAGCGCTGTCTTCTCGATCAACATGCTGGTCGGCACAAAAAGCGGCCGCTGCTACTCTCCCCGCGAGATAAAACAGTGGCTCGCAGCTGCGGGGTTCGGAAGCCTCCGCGTCAAGAACCTCGAGGAGACCGTGATTATCGAGGGCAGGGCGAAGACCGGATAGCCCTGCCCCGGCGATCAGCCGTACAGGCATGAAAGGCCCCGCCCGGCAAGTTCAAGCCCGCGGGGGACCGTGATAAGCGCATACCCTTCGTCCGGTAGATCCCCCTCGCCGCACCAGCCTGATAACCGGCCGCTGCTATTGTCCGCCAACCGCTGGCACGATCCGGTAGATCCTGTCATCCCCGGGGCCGGGCTCACCTCTTCCGTCCCTGTTATTCGTCAAAAAGTAGAGTGCACCGTCAGGACCTTCAACCACATCCCTCAGACGTCCGTACTTTCCGTCGCCCCTGCCCCGCGCAAACCATCTCTCGATCCTTGACGGCTTTTCTCCGCTGCTGTCAAAAACGACCCTGATCAGCGCCCGGCTTTTGAGAGTCGCCACGAAGAGGTCTCCTTTCAGGAAAGGCATCAGGGTGCCGGTATAAAACGTCATGCCCGATGGCGGGGTGGTCTCCTTCCAGACAACGATGGGGTCTACAAACGGTTTCAGAGAAGGGGCTCCTATCACCTTCGGCCAGCCGTAATTTCCTCCCTTTACGATCACGTTGATTTCGTCGTTTGCGAAACGGGCTGTCTCACCGGAGGGGCCATGCTCGGACTCAAAAAGCCTTCCGGATCCCGGCTGCCACGTGATGCCCTGCGGGTTTCTGTTGCCGAGGGCATAGACAGGCGAATTTTCGAACGGGTTATCGGAGGGAATGCCCCCTTCGGCCGTCACCCGGAGGATCTTGCCTCCGAGAGAGGAACGGTCCTGTGCAAGATCAGCGTTAAAGGTCTCGCCTGTCGTAATATAGAGCATACGGTCCGGGCCGAAGGCGATACGTCCGCCGTCATGAAACCGCCCGCCAGGGATCCCGTCGATAACCGTGCGCTCGAACGTCGCCGTCTCTCCCTCGTCCTTGAGCCGGATTACGCGGTTGTAAAGGCTCCCATCCTGTTCATAGGTATGCATCGCATACACAAAAGGCTGTCTCGAAAAATCCGGGTGCAGGGCAAGTCCCATAAGCCCGGCCTCACCGACCTGCGCTGACGGGATCCGGGTATACGCCTTTTCCTGAAGCCTGCCGTGTTTTATGAGACGGATTGTCCCGGGTCTTTCACTGACCAGTGCCCTTCCGTCTGGCAGGAAGACCAGAGACCATGGAATATCAAGCCCCTCGACCCAGGCCTCGACCCTCACCCCGCCGCCGTCAACAGGCCCATCAGGCAGCAGGATGTCCCGGACAGCCTGTGGCCGTTCGCCGACAACCTGAGAACAGGCTGCAACAGAGGTAAAGAGATTAAAGAAGGCTAAAAGCAAAAAAATCTTATTCATTCATTCAGGCTCTTGCTTCATATTATCAGAAATGCAGCGAGCCAACAACAGGAGTCCCCTGCAGAACAGGACCACCCTGCAAAAACTTGCTAGTCCTATCCAAAGTTTTGCGCAACGATCAGCCGGAAGACATGAACAGCCGCAATATATCTCTTTCATTTCAAGGGCATCAGGAGAGGTCATTCATGGCACCTCTCTTGCAGATATGCTTGGAAGCAGTAAAGATCCGATGCCTTTTTTTATAAAGGAGGGACAGGAAATGCCGACAGCGAACTGCTGGGATATCATTAAATGCGGGGCCGCAAAGGCAACCTCCTGCCCTGCGGCGCTCCAGAACGCCGGAAGAAAATGCTGGCTCGTCGCAGGCACCCTTTCCGGGGGGCATGTCTCCTGCGATCATGCGCTGAAGCTCAAGTCCTGCAAAGAATGTGATTTCTACAAGGCAGTAAAAACCGGCACAGCCTGATCAGTTGTTCACATCAGCTTCTCTCGCGGTATTTTGCGTGGTATAGCAAAGCAGCAAGGGTATCTACTGCTCCAGGAGCCGCTTCTTCAATTCTATGGCGACAAGCGCACCTTCTCCGGCGGCGATGATCGCCTGATCATTCCCGGTAAGCGGTCCGACGATATAAAGCCCGTCGCAGGAAGACTCGAAATGTCTGTTCGTTTCGAATTTAAAGTTGTCGGCATCCTTCCGGAGATTGAGTTCGTCAAGAAAGGCGGCATTCAGCTTATACCCGAAATTCGACATGATGACTTCGCATGCAATGGTCCTGCCGTCCTCGAGTTCGATTCCTTCGAGCCGTCCCTCCCCGGTCAGCCTTGCCGGCCGGCAGTTTATCAGGCGTATGCCATTTTCCTCAAGCTCCTCGATATACACAGGCGGAACCGCAAGGGTATAGAGCATCAGGGTGATATCTGCGGTGTACATCTCCTTCATGGCAAGGGCAAGATGGACCGTGTGCAGAGAATTCCCGATGACCACCAGCTTCTTCCCGCTCGTCCTGTACCCGTCACAGTCGATACAGGTAAAAAAACTGTCGCCGAAAAACTTCGGGATATTTTCGATAGGCGGGAGGTTCTCCGTGGCCCCCGAAGAAACGATCACAAACTTTGACTGATACTTTCTCTCCCCGGCATAGACATCAAAATGCTCATGCTTCAGGACCCTGGTGACCAGCCCTTTTTCAATGGCGACATTGAAGCCCTTTGCCTGCTCAAGGCCCAGGGAGATAAGTTCCCTGCCGGAGATCGCCTTCTGCGTCAAAAAGTTTTCGATATGCCGTGCATGAGACGTCCGTCCCCCGCCCCGGTCGATCAGGAGCACGCTGCGGTTGTACCTGCCCAGGTATATCGCGGCCTGCAGTCCTCCGGGGCCGGCGCCGATGATGATGCAGTCATAGAGTGTATTTTCGGTCATGACACCTGTACTCCATAGTAATGAAATTCTGCTCACGTTTCAAGGACTTTATAACGTGTCGCCGCCCTTCCCTGGTCCCATGCATCTTTGTCATTGACGAGGCCGCTGAAATTATGCTATTCTATAAATAGAATTTTAGAGGTTTTTGCCGTTTATGAGGCTACAAAGACTTTTGACTTTGTGGCCTTTTTTATTTGTTGAGGCCTTCTGAGATTTCAGTTTTTTAAAAAGGAGGTAGAAAAATGACGAACGGAACAGTTAAGTGGTTCAACGATTCAAAGGGTTTTGGCTTTATTACGAGCGAAGACGGCGGCGATGTTTTTGTCCACCACACGTCCATCCAGGGCAATGGGTTTAAATCCCTTGCTGAGGGTGATTCGGTCAGCTTTGATACTGAAAAGGGACCGAAGGGTCCCAAGGCTATCAACGTAGCAAAGCTTTAGTCGGCAGACACTGTCCCCCTGCGGCGAAAGCACAGGGGGATTTTTTTTTGGGGGTAAAATGGTACACAGACATAAGCATGCCTTGCAGATGGAAGAAAAAAGGCTGAAGAACGTCGAAGCCGGGCTGGTCTCCGAAAGGTTCCCGACCGTATCAACCATCGTCATCCATATGACCTATTACCGCAAGGCGGTCATTCCTCTTCTGATGGTACGAACCGTCAACATGGTCCCTGACACGTATGCCTACTTCAAGATGGACTGCATGGTCAAAGGCTGCAGCGACGGCGGGTTTGACCTGACCCCGGTCGTCTTGAATATGGTGAAGAGCGGAAAGAAGGCATCCAGGGGTTCGCTCAAGTGTCACGGCAATATCGATGCCCTTCCCTCAAGCCACGCAAGCATTGACTATGAGGCCGTCATCGAATATCAGGAAACGTAACCTCCGACCCCCCCCCCTCAGGACCGAAGTCAGGAACAGGGGCCGGCAAGGCCCCTTTTCCTGAATACCGCCGGCAGGGCAACAGTTACTCGGACGGGAATACAGGCCTCGGATACAGCCCCGCAGCCTTCACAATCCCTTCGATAGCAGTCTCCCACTCAATCGCCTGGATATGGACTCCTTTCACCCCAGGAGTTTCCAGGACCTGCTGGACCAGTTCAACAGCCAGCTTGATGCCCTCGGCCTCCTGCAGCTCCCTGGCCTTTTTCTTGTCGTCACCTGCAGCCTCTTTGGCCTTGTTCATCCTGTCGATCAGCGCCTTTGGTACCGACACACCGGCAACGGACGAATCCATATATTTGAGCATCATGGCTGATTTCGGGACGATAACGCCGCCGAGAATCGCCGTCCGCTCATGGAGCCCCATATTCCGGATCTTCTCCATCTGGGCCCTGAAGAGTTCGATGTCATAGATGCCCTGTGTCTGTATGAAATCTGCTCCTGCATTGATCTTCTTCATAAGATTCATCGGCCTGATATCGATCGGATCTCCCATCGGGGTCCAAGACGCGCCGATAAAGAATTTCGGGGCGACTTCAAGAGGGTCTCCCCCCTCCTGCTTTCCCTCATCCCGCATTTTTTTGAGAATTCCGACGAGCTGACAGGTGTCCACGTCATAGACGTTCTTTGCTCCGGGATGGCCCTTGAGCCTTCCGGCAGCGCTGAACTTCTGATGATCGCCGGCGAGGCAGAGACAGTTCTTCAGCCCCAGAGCCGCAGCGCCGAGCAGATCCGCCTGCATCGCGATACGGTTCCGGTCCCGGCAGGTCATCTGCATGACCGGTTCAAGCCCCTCCCTGAGAGCCAGGGCGGCGGCAGCAATGCTGGAGATACGGACAACCGCCGTCTGGCAGTCCGTAATGTTCGCCGCATCGCAGAAACCCTTCAGGATGTTCGCCTTCTTTATCACCTCATGGGGGTCGGCGCTCATCGGTGGCCCGAGTTCTGCGGTGACCGCAGGCTGACCGCTCAGTATTACCCGTTCAAGATTGCTTCCGCATTTCATTATTTTTTACCTCCCGCTGTCTCAGACTTCTTCTCTTCCTGCTCCTCAAAGGCCCGGATATGTTCGAGAGAGACACGGCGCGGTCCGCCGTCCCTCGAGGTCGACCAGTTACGGGCGGGCTGTATCTCTGCAAGTTTTTCAAGCGTCCCGAGCTTCTTCATCCGCTCCACGATAAGGAACCATGCGCAGTCGATATCCATGCTGACCTCACACTTGCCCTTGTTCGTACCTCCGCAGGGCCCGTTCATGAGCGTCTTGGAGCAGCGGGCGATGGGACAGATACCCCCGGTCAGGTGCAGGATGCAGTTGCCGCAGCCTGCGCAGAGTTCGACAAAATTGCCGGGCGACTCTACCGCCCCGTAAAAAGAGGTGTTTATCCCGGGGTAGACCGGGATGCTCCCTGTCCTGTCGGAGAGGAAATTGACCCCGACACCGCAGGCGGTCGAGAGGATGAGGTCATACTTCTTCAGCTCATCCATCACCGGAACGAAATACTCCGGCTCGCAGTGGCGCATCACCGAGGTAAAGGCTACCTCCATCGGACTGCCCTCCTGGGATGCCCGCATCCGTATAAGCGTTGCGATGGTTTCGGCCTCCTTCTCGCCGCCTGCATGACAGATGGCAACACAGGTATTGCAGCCGAAGACCAGGACTTTCTTAAAGTCCTTGACCATACCCCAGATTTCATCGATAGGTTTTTGTGATCCAATGATCATAGTCAATGCTCCTTTGTATCGGTTTCTTGTATATTTCCCCCAGAGGACATTCCCGCTTGCAGGGAATGTCCTCTAGGAAGCCTTACTCGCGAACGTTCACGCCCCTGAACCCCATCTCCCGGACCCTGCCCGAGAAGTCATTGCAGACAGACGCATACGACGCACCCTCTCCGGCATCAACCGTAAGGATCTCAAGGCGTCCGGGTTCGATACCGAGCAGCCCGGCGAGCTGCCTGGCCCTCTCCACCCGGGCATGCACCCTGAATCCGACACCCTTATATTTGCAGGACTCGCCAGAACACCGCACCACCGCCACCCCGTCGGCTCCGCATTCAAGTGCCTTCAGAAGATCGTTGACATCCACCCGGCTCGTGCAATGCACGGCGATCCGGCGTATATTCTCCGGCAGCTGGAAACCCAGAACACCGGCATGATGAGAACAGAGGAAGGCAGCGATTACCGGCGCCTGGCGCTTCGGATCAACAGCCCCTATGATCGCTGGCATGGTATCCCGGATCTCCCTGACATCATAGGCCACCATGCTGATCGCCTGTGCCGGACATTCCGGGGCGCAGAGGCCGCAGGCCTGGCAGAATTCGGGTCGGATCTCGGAGACCGAGGTCACAACCGGGGCCCCGTAGGGGCAGACCCTCTGGCAGGTGAGACAGGCCATGCACTTATTGGTGTCCACCACAGCACCGCCTCCGCATCCGCGGCACCGGCCGGCCTCTTTCAGCGCAGTCTCCTCGTCGTAACTGAATTCAAAGGAGGCAAAGGAGTTGCAGCGGGTCTCGGGTGGCAGATGTTTCAGCTGCATCCGCGGCTCCCGGTTGATCTTTTCGATAACCGCTGCAGGGAGCTGTTCGATCTTCTCTTTGTCATAGGACGGAAGATGACCCTCTATCTGCTCCCCCTGAAGATACAGGTGGATCGCCATGGCAGACCGGTGGCCGCTCGCTGCTGCTGCAATGGCAGAGCCGGGACCGGTCACAACCTCTCCTGAGACGAAGACCCCTCTGGCACTGCTCATCTGGGTCTTGGGGTCCCAGACCACGCGGCCGCGGTCGTCAACCTGTATCGGGCTGTCCCTGAGGAAAGAGACATTCGCCATCTGGCCGATCGTGATAATGATCGTATCGGCCTCTATACGTTTTGTTTCGTCATTATTGAAGGTCGGGCTGAAGCGGCCATTTGCGTCAAAGACCTGCGTCACCCTGACGACCTCCAGCCCTTTGACCTTATCGCCCTCACGACTGACAGCCTTCGGCCCCCACCGGTGAGAAATGGTGATACCCTCTTCAACCGCCTCATCTACCTCCCACTTCCACGCAGGCATCTCCTCGGCGCTCTCAAGGCAGACCATCTCGACATCGGCGACCCCGAGCCTTCTGGCAGACCGGGCAACGTCCATGGCGACGTTGCCGCCGCCGATGACCAGGACCTTCTTTCCCAGGTCGGGTCTGCGGTCGAAGGCCACGTCCTCAAGGAACGGGATGGCGAGCAGTACGCCTGGTCCCTCGACACCGGGAATGTTCAGCGAACGGCTCTGGGACAAGCCTAGGGCCAGCAGCACCGCATCGTGTCCGGCAATAATGTCCCTGATGCCTATGTCCCTGCCGATCTCGCAGTTCGTCCTGACCTCGACCCCTTTGGCGACAACATCATCGATATCTTCTTTCAGGGTCTCCCTCGGGAGCCGGTAGGGCGGGATCGCGGAGGCAAGCATGCCGCCAAGAACCGGATGGCGCTCGTAGATCGTTATCTGGTAGCCGAGGTCTGCCAGGTCATTGGCCGCCGTGAGCCCGGAAGGACCCGAGCCAATTATGGCGATCCTCTTGTTTTTCGTCTTCTGGATAAGTTTGCGTTTGTTCCTGCGGTAAGCCGTTGCCTTTTCCAGGACAAACCTCTTCAGGGGGCGGACGGCCAGTGGTTCATCCACCGCACAGCGCCTGCAGGCCTGCTCACAGGGGTGGTGGCAGATCATCGAGCAGACCGAGGCAATCGGGTTCACTGACCTGATGACCTCAAAGGCCTCACTGTAGCGTCCCTGGGCCGTATATCCCACATAGGCCTGCACGTCCGTATTGACAGGGCAGGCCGCCCGGCACGGCGAGTAGGGTCTCGTCTCCTTCAGCGCTGCCGCCCGCTGGGAATGGGTTCCCTTATTCTCTGTTGCTGATCCTGCTGACATTGATCGCTCCTCGTGTATAGGGTATCTCATCGCTCATGCGATTTCGTATCCGTTTCCCGCATCAGATTGAAGAATCTATTGTAACCGATAGCTGGATAAATGTAACATATGCAAGACTAATATCTCCATAATAATTTTTAATAGTTATGCCGCAGCCGCACCCCCTCACCTCCCGTCCCCGGGCCCGCACCAGTCCGATGCAGGGGCCGATTCAGGGACCGACAATGGCCCCGCAGCGGGGCTGGCAGAACACCGTAAGATGGGGTACAATGACAGCACGGCTTCACACAATCACGGAAGAGCAATGGAGGATGCGATGGAAGGCAATCAGCTGCACGACAAACTGCCGCTCATTCAGGACGCGGACCTCAACAACAAGATCGTCCTTGTCAGGTTCGACCACAATGTTGTCAAGGCAGGGGAGATACGGGACCCCTTCAGGATAGACCGCACCATAGGAACGCTCTTCAACATCGTCGAGCGCGGCGGCAGGCCGGTACTCATGACCCACGTGGGCAGGCCAAAGGACAAAAAAAGCGGCAGGATACAGTGCCGGCCCGATGAGTCGGTCGAAGCTATCGTCACCTATCTCGAGCAGAAACTGCATGCCAGGTTTCATGTCCCCTCCTTCACACCTGATCCGGACAGGGGCATCCTCGGTATCGACACGTCGATAAACCATGCCATCAGGGACCTCAGGGATCGGAAGATCGGGGGGATATATCTCCCCAACACGCGCTGGTTCCAGGGCGAGGAGGCCGGCGGGGAGTTGAGCAAACAGTTCGCCCTTCAGCTTGCCGGGCTTGCCGATATCTATGTCAACGACGCCTTTGGATCGTGGCAGCCCCACGCCTCAACCTGTGACATTACGAGCTTTCTGCCTTCCTACGCAGGATTCCTGATGCAGCAGGAGATCCTTAATCTCAGCAGGGTCATCAACCCTGTACGGCCGTTCGTCGCTGCGGTTGCCGGCTCAAAGTACGACACCAAGATCAAACCTCTCTATGCCATCTATGAAAAGGTCGACCGGCTGATCCTCGGCGGGGTCATCTACAACACCTTCCTCTGCGCGAAGTATGACATCAGGATCAAGGGTATCTCGGAAGAGGATATCAGGCTCGCGCAGGACCTCGTCGAAAAAGACAGGACACAGAAAAAGATCGTCGAACTCCCCTATATCGTTGAATCTGACGTGATGGAAGGCAGGCTCGAAGGAAGATACAGGACCATATCGGTCAGGGACTTCAGCCCCGGCAAGGCCTATGGCTATATCCTCGATATCGATCCCCGTTCATTCGACGACCCTGCTGTTGCCGAGACAATAGGGACGGCGAAGACCATATTCGTCAACGCGGTCATGGGGTACACCCCCCACTTCACCGCAGGCTCCCAGGCGCTTGACAACACGATCGACAGCAACAGGGACGCCATGAAAATGTATGGGGGCGGCGACACGCTCCAGGAGTTCAAGGACCTCTGCCCCGGTCTCTACCTCTCGGTGATGGACAATGCGAATTATTACTTCTTCACCGGCGGCGGCACGGTCCTCACCGCCATTGAGGAGGGAAGCCCTTACGGCCTCAGGCCGGTCGAGGCCCTCATGAAACAGAAAGCGGGCTGACCACCCGGATTCGCACGGTGATCAGCCCGCTTCCCTGAAAAAAGCAGCTTTTATTTCCGGGATCTGCTTACCAGCGCGTACCCGAGGTCTTTATGGAGCCTGAGGACTTGGGCTTCTGGGTTGTCCCCCACCTTCTTCCGGCATTCTTTGCAGCACCGGGTTTGCGGGCCGGCACGGCCTGCCTGGGAGGACGGGCGAACTCGGTATCCCTATGCGCAGCTGCTGCCTTGTAATCAAAACCTTCGATCGTGCGGCGTTCAATCGGTCCGCCGAGGACCCTTTCGATCGAGCGCACCATATCGTTGTCCTCGCCGGTAACGAGGGTATAGGCATCCCCGCTCCGCGCAGCGCGGCCTGTTCTGCCGATCCGGTGTATATAGGCATCAGTGGTATTGGGTATGTCATAGTTGACGACGTGGGAAATCTGGGTAACGTCGATACCCCGCGCCGCAATATCGGTCGCAACAAGGATCTGGAACGTGCCGTCCCTGAACCCGTTCATGGCAGCCTGTCTCCTCTGCTGTGAAAGGTTCCCCTGCAGCGAGGCCGTCTTGTAGCCTGCCTTGGCCAACTGCTCTCCCAGGCGCTTGGCGCGGTGCTTTGTGCGGGTGAATATCAGGACAGACTCGGTATCCGTCCGGTGCAGCAGATCCAGGAGAAGAGGTGTCTTGAGGTGCTGGGCCACCGGATAGAGTGCATGGCTCACGGTAACCGCCGGCAGCGTAGCACCGACATCGAGGGTAACCGGATCCTTCAGGACGTCATTCGCCAGATGGCGTATCTCCTTCGGCATGGTGGCCGAAAAGAGGAGGGTCTGACGCTTCTGGGGGATATGCTTCAGGATCTTCTTTATATCAGGGAGAAAGCCCATGTCAAACATATGGTCGGCCTCGTCAAGGACGAGCACCTCAAGCTGGGAAAGGTCGATAGTCCCCTGGCCTATATGGTCGAGAAGCCTGCCGGGGCAGGCGACGACGATCTCGGCACCGCGCCTCAGCTTTTCGATCTGCGGACTGACGCCGACGCCGCCGTAGACGGTAACGCTCTTGAGACGGGTCTGATGGCCGAGACTCCCGATTGACTCATGGATCTGCTCCGCCAGTTCCCGGGTGGGGGCAATAACCAATGCCCGGACCTTCCTCCGGTCGCCGCTCATCAAACGGTTAAGGATAGGCAGCACGAAAGCGGCGGTCTTGCCTGTCCCTGTCTGGGCTAGGCCCATGACGTCACGCCCCTTCAGGACCGGCGGAATCGCCTGTTCCTGGATCGGCGTGGGTGTACTGTACCCTGCAGCCACAACTCCGGCTGCAACGGTGGGGTGAAGATTGAAGTTACTGAATTCCATTAAGACTCCTTTTTTTCTGCGTTCGGGGAAAAACCCCCGGTGTATTCCGGGGCTGAGAAAGACGTGGCATTCATCGACTAGTTTCCGGGTACAGCAGTTCTGTGATAAGTTACCCTAACAGCTTTGGGCATGTCCTGTCAAGATATACGAAGATCAGGACGTCTGGATGGCTTGCCACCGATGCGGAAGCGGTTGCGATTTCGCGCTGTTTTTCCCTATCATAATTCATGGTTCCGGACTATAGGGGAGGCAAATAGATGTGTGAGTTCTGCACAACGCACGGCGAGGGCAAAGAATGGTACCTGAACGTCAAAAACTATTCAGAAGACCTTTTGCATGACCCGCAGCGCATCGCGATGATCAGAAACTTTTACCGCGAGATGGTCGACCGCGGCAACAACACCCTTGGCAGGATGGAGAAGATGCACCAGCGCAACCCCCGGCTGCTTGACAAGATCAGGGATGCGTATACGTCAGAGATGAAGGCGGTCCATTTCGGACAGGTGCTGCCTCTGGAGGATGTCGAAAAGGTTCTCACCCTGTGCAATACGGTGGTGCGGCTCCCCTGTGGCTGCCGCTGGGCCTCGGGCAGGGAGGAAAAACGTGTTTGTTTCGGCATAAGCTTTGGGACAACCGGCTGGTTTCAGGAGCTCGATACGGACTACTTCGGGTCACCGGACATAGCCCGGTTTGACCATCTTGACCACGAGCAGGCCTCTGCTGCCATACGTGACCTGGGCAGGGAGGGAATGGTCCACAGTATCTGGACGTTTCAGACCCCCTTTATCGGAGCTCTCTGCAACTGCGACCTGAAGTCCTGCCTGGCAATGAGGAGCACCGTCGGCCTCGGCATGCCCTCGATGTTCAGGGCCGAAAAGATAGCTGCGATCGATGCCGAACAATGCACCGGCTGCCGGGAGTGCATCCCCCGTTGCCAGTTCAGCGCGATCGAATACTCTGACCGGCTTCAACGGTCAGCAGTTGTTCCGAAAAATTGCTTTGGCTGCGGGGCCTGCCGCAGTGCCTGCCCTGTCGGGGCGATCCATCTGACCGAACGGTCGGGACACCCCTCTGCATCTGCTCTTTGGTAAAGCCGGCTTAATTAATAAGTTTATATGTATGCTGACACATTCAAAAATCTCCCCTCACCCCTCTTTGCCAAAGAGGGGCATGATACCTCCCTTTGGCAAAGGGAGGTGAGGAGGGATTTTCCGTTTAATGTCTTCATATTTATGAACACCTTGGTAATTCAAACGAACCATCACCTTTCCGGTTGAAACATTTGCATGGTTTGTTATAGTTTAGAAAGACAGACCCGCTATCAATAATAATCGCAGTTTTATTACATAACTGGAGTATATATGGCAGAGAGAACCAAAAAAGAGGCAAGGGCAGCACAGGACGCACTCGAGATTCTGATGAATATTTTGCCGAAGTCGGAAAAGGGCATCCACAACATCGCGTACACCGTCGGGCTCATCAGCCGGGAGTCCGGGATACCGGTCGAGCAGGCCACAGAGCTGATCATGGCGTGGGGTGAACGGTTAAGGGCCCTGCCGAATTTCAAGGAACTCTACCCGCATTACAAAAAACCGTCGCTCTACCGTTATCAGGTCCGCTATGCTGCCCTCAGTGCCTATAAGCGGACCCAGGACAAACCCTCCTCGCAGTGGTTCGAGACCCTGACAGGGAAAAAGGCTCCGGCGGCATCCTTCTGGGACAGCATTCCTCCCGTGAAGAAACGGGGCAGACCCAGAAAGGCCGCAACAGAGCAGTAACACCTGCTGTCTGCGTTTCAGAACAGCACGGGCATGGTTGACACAGACTGACCCGGCGAAGTCCTGACAGGCCTGGACCATAATCCCGCTCCGCATGCAGATACGCCTGCCCTGTAGCTTTTATCTGCACGGGAATAACAATCAAAGGACATATACGTCAATGGATATATACACAGCTGTCTCTCGCCTCAACCCCCGGCAGAAGGAAGCCGTCATGCATATGGAAGGACCACTCCTTATCCTTGCCGGCGCCGGTTCGGGAAAGACAAGGGTCATCACCCTGCGCACCGCATATCTGATGAGCACCGGTGTTGCGGCACGGTCAATCCTGGCGGTCACCTTTACGAACAAGGCTGCAAGGGAAATGAAGGAACGCGTCCAGTCGATGGTCGGCGGCGGGAGCGGATCGCCGGTCATCTCGACCTTCCATTCCCTCTGCCTGAAGATTCTGAGACGTGAAATAGAGCACCTGGGGTACCGGAAGGACTTCACGATCTACGACACCTCCGAGCAGGTATCGCTCCTGAGGAACATCCTCTCCGACATCAAGTTCTACGACAAGAGCTTCAAGGCAGAATCTATTCTCGAACGGATCAGCCGGACAAAAAACGATTTCACCACGGTTGAGCCGGCAGCCTCCGACGTGCCGCTTGAGGAGGCCTCTGCGATGGTCTATCCGAAATATTTGTCAGCGTTAAAATCCCTGAACGCGCTTGACTTCGACGACCTGCTGCTCCTGACCCTCAAACTCTTCCGGGAGCACCCGGCGGTCCTCGGGAAATACCGGGAGAGGTTCAGGTATCTCATGGTTGACGAGTATCAGGACACGAACCGGGTGCAGTATGATTTCATCAGGCTCCTCGCGGGTGAGCGCAGAAACCTCTGCGTCGTGGGGGACGACGACCAGTCGATATACGGCTGGCGGGGCGCAAACCTCGGCAATATCCTTGACTTCGAAAGGGATTTCCCGGGCACGGTCATTGTCCGGCTCGAACAGAACTACCGGTCCTTCGGGAACATACTGAAGGCTGCAAACGGCGTTATCACGAACAACAGGAAACGGATGGAAAAATCCCTCTGGACCGAACGGGGAGACGGCCTGAGGGTGAGGGTCCTGAAGGCACGGGACACGGAAGACGAGGCCGACTGGCTGGCAAAGAGAATCGCGTCGATCCGCTTCGAACGGAACAACCCGTATGAAGACTTCGCGGTGATCTATCGTGCGAATATATTTTCAAAGCCCTTTGAGGAGGCACTGCGGAGGCAGAGGATACCCTATACTGTCATCGGCGGCACCAGTTATTTTGAGAACAAGGAGATCAAGGACATCGCGGCATACCTGAAGATCATCGCCAACCCGTCTGACGATCTCAGTCTGCTCAGGGCAGCCAACGCCCCGAAGAGGGGGCTCGGGACCTCGGCCCTCGGCACGCTGTCGGAATTCAGCCGGGCCAGTTCCATCAGTCTCCTTGAGGCCTTCGGAAGGGCCCCGGAAATAGCCGGTCTGAGCCCCAAGGCTGCCTCCTCCGCCGTGTCGCTGCACGGGCTTATCGGTCAATATCGCGAGAGGTTCACCAGGGGAAGAGACATGGGGAATACCCTCAAGGCCCTTATCGAGGAGATCAGCTATAACAACTATATCACCGAGCTGTACAAGACACCCGAGACCGCCTTCAGGAAGATAGAAAACCTGGACGGATTTGTCGAATCCCTCGGCCGCTACGAGATAGCGGAGCAGCCTCCTTCTCTGCACGGCTTTCTTGAGGCCATGGCCCTTACTGACCTGCTGGAGGCAAAGGATGAAAAGATAAGCAGGGGCGTTACCCTGATTTCCTTCCACTCGTCGAAAGGCCTTGAGTTCCCGGTGGTCTTTATCGTCGGGGCTGAAGAAGATATCCTCCCGCACCGGAAGTCGGCTGATACTGAAGAAGGGCTCGAGGAGGAGCGACGGCTCTTTTACGTCGGCATTACAAGGGCAAAAAACGAGCTCTACATAACCTATGCCGACCACCGGACCAAATACGGAAAAGAGACTGCGGCGTTCCCCTCACGGTTTATCGATGAGATTCCCGCAGCGGTGATAAAAAAGCTCGACCGGTTCGAGGAACTCGGCCCTGAAGAAGAAAAGGCCTATGCAGAGAAGTTCTTCGCAAACATCAAGGCGATGCTTGGCGACTGAGCAAGACATTGCGCAGGCGCCCCTTGCCACCCCGGCGCCACCTCAGCGGCCCCGCTGCCGGCCCTGTTGCCGGCTTGACAGAACGCCTTATTTCATATATCGTAACTGACCATGCATGGAACCATGAAGAAATCCCTGTATTTACGGGTGCGGACAGACAAGGCAGCGGGCCATGACAGACCATAGTCAGCTCCACGATGCCTTAAAAAAGCTCTCCGGTGACATCAGGGCCCTTATCGACCTCTCCCGGAGCGAGACGGACGAGTCCTGGGAGCAGATGATCGAGACCGTGAAGAAGGAGATCGCTGACGAAGAATGCCGCGGTGCCGGTGAGGGACAAAGAGATACCGATGTCATTTACCGTGCGCTGATCTGCGAGATATACGACCACCTCGGCATGCTCGTCAAGAACCTGAAGGCCTCCCAGGAGCGGCTGCGGAAGCTTGCCACCCGAGACCTGCTCACCGGGCTCTACAACCGGAACTTCTTCAACGAGACGATCGTCCGGGACATCCGCAAGGCAGAAAGGCAGCACGAGAGTCTTTCGATCATTATCATCGATATCGACAACTTCAAGGATATCAACGACACCTATGGCCACCTGCATGGAGACGGGGTCCTGAGGGAGTGCGCACGCATATTGAAGAACGCCGTCAGAAAATCCGATTTTCTCTGCAGATACGGCGGAGATGAGTTCGTGATCGTCACCCCCATATCTACCTGCGAGGGGAACGGGCCCCTCTATGCACGGATTGAAGAAAGCGTCGGGGAATGGAACAAGGCCTATGCAACCTTTGATTACCGGCTGTCACTGAGCATCGGCTGCTCCGTGTGGGAAGCGGGGAAAGATATCATCGAGGTCCTGAGTGAGGCCGACAAAAAAATGTACCTGAACAAGAGAAAGAAAAAGTAGCAGCCTGAGCGTGCTGCAAAAAATATCACCTGCCCATAAAAGGGGACACCCCGACTTAGCAATCAAAGCGAGTATCAACGGACCTGTGCAAGTTGATAAGCTCAACTTGAGAAAAAACAGAGGCAACGGAGATAAATGGGATGTGTCCCTATTTATTTTTGCGTGAGACGTATCAACCCTCCCCGGTTATTGCGCAGGAAGAGGCAGGAGCGGACCCACATAATTGACCGACCGGCACTACACATACTGAGCCGCTGCGCCAGGGCTAATCCGGTCTCAAATGGGGGGCATGCATGAAAATAACCGCTTCCCTAAGGCCTTCACGCCCCGTGCCTCACTCCACCGCTGACCGTCACGCGGTTTTTTCCGGACGTTTTGCTCACGTAGAGGGCCTCATCGGCCCTGGCCGTTACGGTGCGGATATCCTCGCCGTCACCCGGGAATGATGCAAGGCCGGCCGATAGTGTTGAAGAGAGCTCCTTGTCATCGAATGCAAACGGCGTCGCAGCAAAGGTCTTGATGATCCTATCCACCGCTGCAAGGGCCTTGTCGGCCGGCGTATCGGCGAAGAGGATGATGAATTCATCCCCGCCATACCGGGCAATGATATCCGAGGCACGCACACAGCGGCCGATGATGCTGCCTATATGCCGTATCAGTTCGGTCCCGGCCAGGTGGCCGTGAATATCGTTGATCTTCTTGAGGTTGTCCGCATCCAGCATGCATATCGAGAACTCCCTGTTGTTCCTTTTCGCAAGCGCCTCCTGCGTCCTTGCCAGATGCGCAAAGTTCCTCATGTTGTTGAACCCGGTTATCTCGTCGGTCAGGGAAAGTCTTTCAACCTCCTGCCGCGCATGTTCCGTCTCGCCGGCCAGCATCGCACCGAGATGCGCGATGAGCATGAACGGAAAGATCTGGAGCAGACTTTCGAGCGCCCTGCTTCTGGCAAGAAAATCGATATTCTCCTGAACCGCGAGATAGGTATAGGAAGTGACGGCGAGGCCTGCCATGAAATAGGTAATCCTTTTTCCCTGCGTGAGTGCGGTCGCCATCAGGCCGAGATAGAGCAGGGAAACAAAGGGGCTGGATGTCTTGCCCGTATACCAGCTCACGGCTACGGCAAAAGACATGAACACGATAAGGTCAACAAACGTCTTGAATCTGCCCTGGTACCCCTGGCGCAACACATACCGCGCGATTACGTTATAGATAAAGAGCAGCACGCAGATAACGGCCAGGGGGAAGTTGTTTGCATCACCACGCGGCAGAAGCTTGATATCCAGGGTGACAATCGCGATCAGGAGCCAGGCAATATTGCCCATGATCCTGTCATAGCCTATATACCGCTGGCTTTCCGGGGAGATCCCTTCCTGGCCTTGACTACGCATTATTCATTCCCCTGGGCGCGGTGGCGACTCATATACAGAATTGTATGCCATCAGGGGGGAGCGGTGCAACAGCGAACTTTCGGGAAGGGGAAAAGGGCGTCGTCAGGACAGGCCGTAACTGCTATGTCCCCTTTGGTTTCAGCCTCCTCGTCGGAGGTGCGTTCCAGGGATCATCCGGCCAGGGGTGCTTCGGATAGCGGCCTTTCAGTTCTTTTTTGACCTGCAGATAGCCGCTGTTCCAGAAACCCCGAAGGTCCTGCGTAATCTGAACAGGTCTGCGGGCCGGAGACAGAAGATGCAGGAGTACCTTTACCCTTCCGCCCGCAACGGTGGGGGTGTCGGCAAGACCGAACATCTCCTGGAGTTTGACTGCCAGGACCGGGAGGTCTCCGGAGGAATAATCCAGTGCTACCCGTGAACCGCTCGGGACGGCAAGGTGTGTCGGGGCCTCCTGCTCGAGAAGGCGCAGCTGGGCCCACGTCAGGCGTGCCCTCAGCGCAGCGAGGATATCCAGCGCGGCCAGGTCTTTGGCATTGCGAATGCCCTTGAGCCACGGCAGGAGCCATTCTTCGGGCGAAGCCGCAAGACGGTCTTCCGAAAGATCCGGCCAGTCCTCCTCAGGGAACGTCCTCTTCATCAGGCAGACACGCGACAGGAATTGACGGCAGGCCGGACGAAAGACGACCAGCGAGTGATCAGAGCGTATTGCCGCGCAGAGAACCGGCACGGTCTCTTCATCCGACGGCCTGAATGGCCTTTGAGACAGCGAAACAGCCCCCAGCCGCTCTTCGACTGAAGAGACAATTCTGCCCTCCCTGCTGTCCCAATCAACTCTGCGCCTTTTTTCGATAAGACCGCCACATTCACTCCGGATGAGTTCTTCCGTAAGGGACGCAGCCAGATGTACGACACCTTCAGCCTTTTCTCCGGCGTCGACGTTCAGGGCCACAATGAACCGGTTTCCCGCCATGGTGCCCGGCCTGATAAACCTGACGCCCCTCCCCTGTGACAGGACGTATCTCCCTTCGCCGTCCTCCCGCAGCTTTGCAATTCGGTCGGGAAAGGCATCCAGAAGAAGCCGGGAAATCAGTTCGTTGCCACCGGCCTCGTCAGTATTCCCGCTGTCGGCCCTCCGTATCTCCCGAAGCAGATGTCGTGCGGTCTTATCAACGACGCGCAAGGCCCAGGCGTCGGCCACGGACGGAACGACCCCATCCCTTCGCCAGCGTCGGAGTATTTCGAGTCTATCCGAGACATCCGGTTCTTCGTCCATCCCCGGCACGTTTCTGCGGAGGATGTCTCTTTCGGAAAGCAATGCGGCCAGGTCGGCACCCAATCTCGGGGCACCCAGTTCATCCGCCCTCACCAATAATCTCCCGAGACGAGGATGGAGCGGCAATCCGGCCATCTTCCTTCCCGCGGCAGTTACCGAGCCATGCCGGTCAAGAGCCCCGAGGGCGGTGAGGAGTGCACGCGCTGACTCCCAGGATGCTGCAGGTGGGACATCCAGCCATGCCAGCTTCGAAGGGTCTTTCACCCCCCAGACAGCCAGTTCGAGGACAACAGAAGAGAGATCGGAAACTGATATCTCGGGAGGGGCATACGGTACCATCGTCTCGAGCGCGTATCTGCTGTAGAGACGGTAGCAGACCCCCGGAGCGGTCCTCCCGGCCCGTCCTTTCCGCTGTTCGGCCGAAGCCTTTGATATTGGCACGGTGACCAGCCTGTTCATCCCGCTCGATGGATCATACTGAAGTCTCCGCGCCAGTCCGCTGTCGACGACGACCTGAACCCCTTCAATCGTGAGACTTGTCTCCGCAATATTTGTGGCAAGAACGATTTTTCTCATCTCCGAGGGCATTATTGCCCGCTCCTGTTCCTCAAAGGAGAGGTCGCCATAGAGAGGATGGAAGGTTATGTGGTGGGCGCTGACTGACTGCCGCAGCAGATCGGCACAGGCGCGTATTTCTCCTGCCCCGGGGAGAAATACGAGAATATCGCCCCGCGTCTCCTTCAGAGCCCTCGCGACGGCATGGGATGTGCGATCTGCCAGTCTGTGGTGCTCCCTGTCATCTGGCAGGTAGCGTTCTTCAACAGGATAGGTCCTCCCCTCTGTTGTCACAACCGGTGCATCCCCCAGCAACCGCGCCACCGGAGCCGGATCCAGCGTCGCAGACATAATGAGCAGCTTCAGGTCATTCCTGAGGCCGCGTTGTATATCCAGACAGAGGGCGAGAGAGAGGTCTGCTTGAAGGCTGCGTTCGTGGAACTCATCAAAGATGATCATGGCGATGCCTTCAAGACCAGGGTCTGACTGGATGCGGCGGGTCAGAATCCCTTCGGTCACGACCTCGATACGGGTGGACTGCGAAACCCTGCGGTCAAACCTGATGGAATAGCCGACCGTACCTCCTACCTCCTCCCCGAGGGTTGCTGCCATCCAGCGGGCTGCAGAGGTGGCAGCGATCCTGCGCGGCTCAAGCATGACTATCCGTCCCGCCTCCTCTGGTATGACATCGAGGAGCGCAAGAGGCACTCGTGTTGTCTTGCCTGCCCCGGGGGGAGCCTGAAGGACGATCGAATTGTTTCTGAGCAGGGAATCCATCAGCAGATCCAGGATGTTGTCGACAGGATAGGTTTTCATGGCTTAACTGTTGCTATTCTAACACCACCGTCGGGGCAATGAGGAATTGAAATGCAACCGCAGCATATTTTTTTGTATCATTATCAATACGCTGTCATATTGAGAAGGCGGAGGAATGGTCCATGGTACCGAAGGCGGAGAGTGATGGAAGAATAAGGCTGCTTCAACAGACACTCGGAGAAGATGAGATTGACGGAGCTCTCTTTATGTATCCGATTGATGTCTGCTACTTTGCCGGCACACGCCAAAATGCCCTTCTCTGGGTGCCTGCTTCCGGAGAACCGACTCTGTTTGTCAGGAAGAGCCTGATCCGCGCCATGGAGGAGAGTACCCTGTCCGACGTCCGGCCCTATCCTGCGACTCGCGAGCTTGAAGACTTCTTCGACAGGAAGGTGCGGAGAATCGGTCTTGCGTATGATGTGCTCCCGGTATCACAGTATCAGTACTATACAAAACTTCTTGGCAGCAGGGAATTGGTCGACCTTTCCCTGCTTAACCGCCAAATGCGCTCGGTCAAGTCGGCCTGGGAGCTTGAACAGATGCGTGAGAGCGGCAGAAGGCTTAGCGAGGTCTTCAGGGAGATTCCGACGTTTCTGCGGCGCGGCATGCGCGAACGTGAGCTGGCGGCGGAGATCGAGTACCGGTTGCGTTCGCGCTGGAGCGAGGGTAATCTGCGCATGCGGGCCTTTAACCAGGAGATTACCGGCCTTGCGGTTGCCGGCGCGGGCGCGGCTGCACCGGGCTGCTTCGACGGACCTGTCACCGGGAGGGGACTCTCGTATGCCTCTCCCTATGGACCGTCCGATGCGTTGATTCCGGAGCATCTGCCGGTATTGATCGATTATCCCGGGGTCTTTAATGGCTATATCGTTGATATGAGCCGTATGTTTTCCCTGGGCGATCTTGATCCGGAAATGAAAAGGGCTTTTAAGGTCTCGCTCGATATCCAGGCCTGGCTGGTCGAAAATATACGTCCGGGTACTATCTGCGAAGACCTCTATACCGGGGCGTTCGGTATTGCGGAGTCGGCGGGGCTGAAGAATCATTTCATGGGGCATCCTGGTGAACAGGCCAGGTTCGTCGGCCATGGCGTTGGCCTTGAACTGGATGAATATCCGGTCCTTGCGCAGAAATTCAAAACTCCTCTACTGGCGGGTCAGACAATTGCCATTGAACCAAAATTTATCTTCCCCGGCACCGGGGCGATTGGCATAGAAAACACGTTTGCAGTCACTGCTTCCGGGTGCGAGAGACTTACCGACCTGCCGGATAATCTGATCTGCCTTTAATCTGCCTTACCCGCGCATGGAGGGAGCTTCATCTGAAGAATGTACGAGTGGCCAGCCGGAGTCCTCGCCCGCAGCTGATAAAGGGTGTACGGCGGCGCTTTACCTGCTGATATCACCTACCCCCTGATTCCGACATCTTATTCGAACATTCCGGCCACCATGCCGGGAATGATGTTGACATCAATTTGTGCCTTGTAGTATCATATAGTTGCGCAATCAATAGACTGTGCAATTAAACTACCACGGAGGATCTATGGAGAAGAAAAAGTATATCTTTGTGCTCTCACACTCGACGAGCAACCCGATTGAGGCAATTGGCCTGATGAAAATAGCCATGAACATGAAGGCCTTCGACGACAGCATCGAGCTCGATTTCTTTCTGATCGGCGAAGGTGTTCAGCTTGCAAAAAAAGGCGTCGCCGACACCATCTCGATGGAAATGGAGGGGCAGAAGGTTGTTGTCGGTGAAATGCTCAATACCCTCATAGAAGATTTCAATATCAGGTTCTTCGTCTGCCATGCCTTTATGTCGGCCTTCAGCATCAGCAAGGATGACCTGATCAGGAATGCCGAGGTCAAGGCAAGTTCCTATCTCGGTGAACTTATGCTGGACGGACGCATCCCCTTCCAGCTGAACCTGTAACATCTCCCCACTCCCGCAGGCTCTCTGCATTGATGCAGGGGGCCTGCCTTTTTTTGGACAATTACTCTTCGGCCAGCGTCTGGAGCATCGTCTTAATGATAACCGTATAGCAGGCGATAAATATGCCAGCGATAACAGCATAGCCCGCCGCCTGCCACCCGTTAAAATTGCTTACGACCTGCGTGAGACTCGTCCCGGCAGCAATGCTTCCCAGGAAACAGAACAGACCTGCAACACCTGATGTCCAGCCGTCATTTTTCTTCGATTCCATAGTACATCTCCCTTCAGGCACTGAATGATTTGAGGGTTACATTGTACAACAAATGGCCGGTCTGATTCAAAGAATACGCAGCGACCACAAGATACACGTTCATAATTAATGATTGGCGTCGTCACATTCGCTATCAGAACAGACCACAAACAGCCGGCTTATCGAAAACTATGACGCAAAAAGGCCCGGGCTATTCGAAAGAATAATCCGGGCCTTCTCATTTAAATCCGGCAGCAACCTACTTTCCCAGGACCTCACGATCCAAGTATCATCGGCCATGGAGGGCTTAACTTCCGTGTTCGGGATGGGAACGGGTGTGACTCCTCCTGCAATACCACCGGAAACCTTAATTTCCAGAAAGACTAGTATACCATGAAACCGTATTCATTTGTCAACCCATTTTCATGGGTTCGTCCAATTTATTTTCATGGACACTACTGATCGTTGACGACAGGAGGGAAGAGGGAAGTAAGGGTCAAGACACACGGCCA